>NZ_JABFMP010000023.1 GCF_013359595.1 Pseudomonas sp. C1C7
CGGTCGACGCCGGTACCCGTGCCGGTCGTTTCATGCTGCAGGACCTGCTGGGCTCTTTCGTGCCGGCGCTGCGCCGTACCGAATCCTGGACCGCCAACCTGATCGCCACCGCCGGTTGTGTGGCCATGTGGGGTTATCTGCTGTACCAGGGCGTGATCGATCCACTGGGTGGCATCAACACCCTGTGGCCGCTGTTCGGCATCTCCAACCAGATGCTGGCCGGTATCGCGCTGATGCTCGGCACCGTGGTGCTGATCAAAATGAAGCGCCAGAAATACGTGTGGGTGACCCTGCTGCCAGCGGTCTGGCTGCTGATCTGCACCACCACGGCCGGCTTCATCAAACTGTTCGATGCCAACCCGGCGATCGGCTTCCTGTCCCTGGCGAAGAAATACAGCGATGCACTGGCCAACGGTCAGGTGCTGGCTCCGGCCAAGAACATCGACCAGATGCAGCACGTAATCTTCAACGCCTACACCAACGCCACGCTGACGGCGCTGTTCCTGTTCGTGGTCTTCAGCATCCTGTTCTTCGCGCTCAAGGTCGGCGTCGCCGCCTGGGGCAGCAAGGAACGTACGGATAAAGAAGCGCCATACCAGGCACTGCCGGAAGTTTGATTGAGGATCTGCCGCATGTTCAATGACCTGAGTCGCCTCGGAAAATACCTCGGTCAGGCCGCGCGCCTGATGGTGGGGATGCCCGACTACGACAACTACGTCGAGCACATGCAGAACAAGCATCCGGACCAGCCGGTGATGGACTACGAGGCGTTCTTCCGGGAACGCCAGGAAGCCCGTTATGGGGGCAAGGCCGGGCCGAAGTGCTGCTGACCTGGATCATGTAACGATGACGCGGGCTGTCTGACTGCCCGCGATATCCCGTAATCATCGAATCCCTGTAGGAGCCGAGCTTGCTCGCGATGGTCGTCAACGATGACGCTGGGTGCCAGACGCCCCGTGGTGTCTGGGCCTCCATCGCGAGCAAGCTCGGCTCCTGCAGTTTTGAGGTTTTCAGGATTTGATGATCAGCAGGCCACGCGCTGCCGGCGTGGGCTGAGCAGCAACCCCTCAAGATGATCCAGATGCCGGTTGAGCAGGCAAGCCGCGCTCGCCGCATCCCCGCCTTCAACCGCTTTCAAAATCCCTTCATGCGCCCGCCAATCGCAATAGCCATCGATTCGCGCCTCGAACTGCGCAATCGCCAATGACATCAGCGGCACCAGACTGTCGAGAAAATGCGCCAACGGTGCATTCCCCGCCAGCGCCGCCAGCTCCAGATGAAACTCTCCCGACAGACGAAGGGCCTGGCCGCGCTCGGTGCAGAGGCGTTCGCCCTCGATGATCGCGCGCAGGCGACTCAAGTCCTGCGACAACGGCTGCTGACACACCAGCCGCAGCAACGTGGTCTCGGTCAATCGCCGGGCATGCAGCGCCTGCCGGGTCTGTTCGGCATCAGGTGCCGCCACGCGCGGACGGTGGTTGGCGCGCAGGATGATGATGTGCTGATGGGACAGGCGCGTCAGGACGCTGCGGATTTCACTGCGGCGAACGCCGAACATCTGGCCCAGGCTGTCCTCGGTGAAGCGGCTGCCGGGCAGAAGACGCAGGTCGAGAATGGCGTCGAACACCTGCGAATAGAGATCGTCCGCCGCCAGGTGCAAGGGCAGGTCAACAAGAGTTTGCGGTGAGGCGACGCTGTTCATGGCCTGTCTCCAGAGTAGAAGGAATCAAACGCTGAGGTTGTCTTCCGGAATGTTCAGTTCGATGCCCATGCGCTGGCCTTCGCGAAGGATGTGCCGACGCATTTCGGCACTGGCCTGGGCGCTGTTCTTGCTGCGGATCGCACGGACCACGGCTTCGTTTTCTTCCAGGCGTTCGGCCAGGTGTTCAGGCGAATTGCGCAACACTTCGGCGCTTTGCTTGAGGGCGTTGCTGGTCTGTTGCACCACGCTCTGGAATATCGGATTCGAGGTCAGGGTGAACAGCTCTTCGTGGAACGCGATGTAGGCGTTGACGCCGGCTTCGCTGTCGTTGGCTTCCAGGGCTTCGCGCATGTCCATCAGGGTCAGGCGCAGTTGCCCGACTTCCTTGCTGCTGATCGATTGCGCCACCAGCCCGACAATGAAAGGCTCGAGGGTGTAGCGCAGTTGCAGCACGTCCTCGAGACTCGCCCCGGCCACCGCGCTGTCCTGGCGCGAGTCGTCCAGGTCGATCGCACTGGCGTCCAGTACCACCACGCCTTTGCCGGGCATCGAGCGCACCAGCCCGAGGGTTTCCAGCACGGTCACCGCTTCGCGCAGACTCGGCCGGCTGATGCCCAGTTGTTCGGCCAGTTCGCGCTGGCCCGGCAACATATCGCCGGAGCGCCACTGACCACGGGCCAGCGCGGCCCGAAGTTTTTCTACCACTGAATTGACGACGGTTGAGGAGGTAATCACTGTTCGCTCCAAGCGATAAAGTGCCCACCGTTACAGTGGGCACAGGTTGTTCAGAATTCTTGCTGATGCGCCGCGGCAGTCGGCTTTCTCGGCTGGAAGGTATACCCCAACTGGCCGGAAAGCACTTTATTGGCGCGCTGGATATCGATGTCTCTTTCCCAGCGCGCGATGGCCACGGTGGCGACGCAGTTGCCGATCAGATTCGTCAGCGCCCGACCGATGCCCATGAACCAGTCCACCGCCAGCACCAGCACCAGGCCGACCACCGGAATCGCCGGGATGGCTGTCAGCGTCGCGGCCAGGATCACCAAGGCGGAACCGGGAATACCGTGGGCGCCTTTGGAGGTAATCAGCGACACCAGCAGAATGGTCAGCAGATCGGTCATGGCCAGCGGCGTGCCGGTGGCATTGGCGATGAAGACGATGGCCAGTGTCAGGTAGATCGAAAAGCCATCGAGGTTGAATGAGTAACCGGTCGGAATCACCAGGCCTACCGTCGAACTGCCGATGCCCAGGTGTTCGAGCTTGCGCATGATCTGCGGCAACACGGCGTCGGAGGAGGCGGTGCCCAGCACGATCAGCAATTCTTCGCGCAGGTATTTGAGCAAGGGCCACATCCGCAAGCCGGACAGGCGCATCACCAGGCCGAGAATCAACGCCACGAAGGCCACGCAGGTCAGGTAGAACAGGCCGACCAGGCTGCCCAGGTGCTGCAGCGAGTCCAGGCCATATTTGCTGGTGGTGAAGGCAATCGCGCCAAAGACACCGATCGGCGCCAGGCGCACGATCATGCCCATGATGCGGAAGATCACATGGCTCAGCTCATTGATCAGCCGGGAAATCCCCGACGCCGCTTCGCCCACCAGATTCAGGGCGCTGCCGAACAGCACCGAGAACAGCAGCACTTGCAGGATGTTGTTGTCGGCGAATGCACCGATGACCGAGGTGGGAATCAGGTCCATCAGGAACTGCGTGGTGGTGTGCATGTGCTGGCCACGCTGGGCGATATCGCCCATGTCGGCGGCGGACAGCTGCTCCAGATGAATGTTGGCACCGCTGCCGATGCCGGTGCTGAAGGCGAACACCAGGCCTATGACGAGGGCGATGGTGGTCAGCACTTCGAAGTAGATCACCGATTTGAGCCCGATGCGGCCGACTTTCTTCAGATCGCCCGCGCCGCTGATGCCGCTGACGACAACGCAGAACACGATCAGGCCGATGAGCATCTTGATCAGTTTGATGAAACCGTCGCCCAGCGGTTTGAGCTGGGAGGAATATTCGGGAAGGGTCAGCCCGCAGATGATGCCGAGCATCAGTCCGAGAACCACTTGGAGGAAAATTGAACGCGAGCACCATCTGAGCATGGGAGGAATCCTGGTCGGTGTCCCGGCTGTCGTGTGCATGGCGCACATCAGGCCTCGGACTTAATTATTGTGGTCTTACCGGTATGTCCAGTGCAGGCTCAGTTTAGGCTGGTTTTTTTCATTGTTACAAGGGGAAATCAATAAATTGGCTTTACCGGTCTGACCAGTGGTTCGACCGGTTCACTCGAATGCTCAGCATGAGGCGCATGAAGGCACACCCGCGCACCGTGTTTGCGGTGGCGGGAGCAATAAATAGGGAAGAGGGGACTCGGCAGCAGAATGCTACGGGTGGGACAAGCGGGGAGACGCCGGGGTTTTACGCCAGATAGATGCCCGAATGATCTTCCGGATGCTGGATGCCCATGGCCTGATCAGCGATCTTCGCCTTGTGAATCTGTCGGCACAGGATCGTTGCCAGGGCGATGGCGAGTGCGAACCAGCAGATCAGGACATTCAGGAGCATGGCATTTCCTCAGGCAGGAATATTTCTTCACGAGCGCCGGAAAACAGTTCGACGGCAATATGGCATCATTATGCCATGCATTAGTGGCACTGTGCCGCCGTTTGTCGTCGCCCTCCCTGAAATTGTTGTGATTCGCTGTTTTTTCCCGCATCTGACCCTTTGCGCGGGCAAGGGCCCGCTTCTAGAGTCAGGGGCTTGGCTTCAGGGAGCGTCTGTTGATGTATAGCTCATTGCAAGGATCAGGTGACGCGCGGCGGTTTCATCAGCGTATTTATGCTGGCGAAATTCTGCGCATGATCGATATGCCGTCGATGCAGGTACTGGTGCAAACGGCCCGGGGCATGCTCGAAGAAGCGTTGCATCCGTGGTCGCCGCCGCAAATCCATCGTTACCTGAACCACACCGAGCAGACGCTTCGCTTTGCCCAATGCCAGAGCGCTTTTGCCAGCTGCGGCGACATCCACCGATGCTGGCAAGCGGTGTTGGAGTGGTTTATCGAACCGTATTTTCACTGTTCACGCCGGGATTAAATTGCGATGCCAATCAAACCGGGATAGCCGTTTGTCGGGCGTATCGGTATGCTCAGCGCACTGCCAAACGCCAATGATTAACAACCACAGTGATTCCATGAGCCCATCAGACACGCGTGCGAATGTTCTAGCGCTTTATCCTGAAGACTCCCGCGAGGCGGCGGCGTTACTCAAGCAAGCCGTTCCCCTGATGGTTCGCCACAATATCCCGCCAAATCCGGTGCATTACGCGCTGTGGTACACCTACAGCAAAGGCCAGGAACCTGAACTCAATCGCCGTCTGGACTGCGTGGTCCGGGACTTCGACGGCTGCCCGCCGGAGTCCGCGACCCGGCTGTTTCGCGAATTCATCATCCGTGACGAACTGGAGGGCGCCCGTGCGGAACAGCAGCAGGTGATCAGCCTGGTCGACGGCATGGAACGGGATGTTTCGCGCAGCGTGAAGGGCAGTGTCAATTTCCAGAACCGCCTCGGGCAGTGCCTGGAAATGCTGGAGGAACCGTCCAGCGACCGTCTGCCGGGCATCTTGAGCGAGCTTCAGCAAAGCACCCGGTTGATGCAGAGTCAGCAGGAACACTTCCTGGCCCAGCTGCAATCGGCGCAAAGCGAAATCAAGACCCTGCGCGACAAGCTGGAGCGCGCCCAGCAGGCGGCGACTCTGGATGGCCTGACCGAGCTGCTCAACCGCACGGCATTCACCCGGCAGCTGGAGAAAACGCTGGCCAAGGACACCGGCCAGGTCGCACTGTTGATGCTGGATATCGATCACTTCAAGCAATTCAACGATCAGTACGGTCATCCCTTGGGGGATCGGGTGTTGCAACATGTCGCCCAGGTCTTGCGCGGTGCGCTGGCGGGCGAAGCGTTCGCCGGGCGATATGGTGGTGAAGAGTTCTGTGTGGTGCTGGAAAACTGCGCGGGTCTGGAAGGGGCCTGTGCCTTTGCCGAGCAACTGCGGCTTACGGTGCAGTCGTTGCGGATCAAGGCACGGGGGACGGACACCGTGCTGGACACCATCACCGCATCCTTCGGTGTCGCCTTCGTCGAGCCGGGCGACAACCTGGAAACCCTGCTGACCCGCGCCGATGACGGGCTGTACGAAGCCAAGCGCAATGGGCGCAATCGGGTGTTTGCATTGCAGAAAGCCCAGGCGCTTGAAGCCTGAAACCTGTGGGAGCGAGCCTGCTCGCGATGGTCGTCAACGATAACGCGCGGCACCTGATGCCCCGCGGTGTTCCTGGACTCATCGCGAGCAGGCTCGTTCCCACAGTTGATCGCATTCACCCGTGGGGCGGGGTTGCCTTTATTGACCGTCCACGCTACGCGGCAACCCGAGCGGGTTCAGCTCGCGCAACGCCTCAGGCAACAACCCATCCGGAAAACCCTGGTAGGTAATCGGACGCAGGAAGCGTTCGATGGAGGTCATGCCCACCGAGGTGAAGCGGCTATCCGAAGAGGCCGGGAACGGGCCGCCGTGGATGGTCGCGAAAGACACTTCCTGCGGGTGGGCGAAGGCGTTGACCACGATACGCCCGGTCCGCCGCTCCAGTATCGGCAACAAACGCCGGGCCAGATCCAGGTCTGTGTCTTCCAGGTGCAGAGTTGCACTGAGCTGACCACGAAACGCGCGGGCAATCGCCAGCATCTCTGCCTCATCCCTGACCTTCACCAGCAATGCCGCCGGACCGAAAACCTCATCGGCCAGTGCCTGCTCGCTCAAGAAACGCTCGCCATCAACTTCCAGCAACGCCGAACGACCATCCAGCTCGGCATGGGCCACCGCGCCCACAGCCACCAGGCCCGCACCGGCGCTTTGCAGGTGATCAAGGTTGTTCAGGTACGCACCATGAATCCCCGGCGTCAGCATCGGTCGCGCCGGTGCGTCGGTCACGCGCTTGACCATGGCCGCGCGCAATGCCGCAAAACCGTCCCCTTCGACCGCAATCAAAATCGCCGGCTTCAAACATGCCTGGCCGACGTTGACCAGCATCCGCTCGACGAAGCCGTCACCGATCTGCGCGCCCCGCACGGCCAACGCCTGAGGCAGGATGAAGGTGGGGTTGACGCTGGTCATTTCGGTGAATACCGGGATCGGATCGGGGCGCAATTGCGCGCGGCGATACAGGGCCATGCCGCCCTGTTCGGAACCGGTGAAGGTCACGGCCTTGATCAGCGGATGATCGACCAGCGCTTCGCCGATGGCATTGCCGGCACCGCGCACCATCGAGAACACACCTTCGGGCAAGCCGCTGTCCTGCACCGCCTTGAGGATCGCCCGCGCCTGGATTTCCGAAGCACCAGGGTGGGCGTTGTGGGCCTTGACGATGACCGTAGCGCCCGCCGCCAGCGCCGAAGCGGTGTCGCCACCGGCCACGGAATAGCTGATCGGGAAATTGCTCGCACCGAACACCGCCACCGGGCCGATGGCGATTTTCTGCAGGCGATGATCCATGCGCGGTCGAGGCTGACGATCGGGTTGTGCCGGGTCGATGGCCAGATGCAGGAAGCGCCCCTTGCGCACCACATCGGCGAACTGACGGAACTGGGTCGCAGCCTTGGCCGCTTCACCCAGCAGTTGGGCTTCGGGCAAGCCGGTTTCCAGCGCGGCGCGGGCGGCGAGTTCCGGGGCGACGGCGTCGAGGTTGTCGGCAATGCGCTCCAGGAACGCCGAGCGCTCGGCCAGTGAGGTATGGCTGTAGGTGTCGAAAGCTTCATCGGCAAGATTCGCCGCCCGATCCACTTCGACCGCGCCGCCCAAGGCGAAGTCCGGCTCGATGGCCTGGTTGGTCGCGGGGTTGAGCGCTTTCATCGTGCCCGCGGAGGCGGGCGCTTCGTGGGCGCCGATCAGGATATTTCCAGTCAGTTTCATGGGCTTGATCACTGCTTCAGGGTGGCGATGAGTTGTTCGGTCGTCACGATCGAATGGGCGTAGGTCGGGCCGTTCAGTTCATGGGCGGAGTGCATCATTTCCGGCTTGAAGGCGGCGGTGGCATCGCGCACCAGGGTCACGTGGTAGCCCAATTCCTGGGCGTAACGGGCGGTGGCCTCGATGCAGGTATTGGCCAACAGCCCGGTGATGATCACGTGGGTGATGCCTTTCTGCTTGAGACGGAAATCCAGGTCGGTGTTGGCAAAACCGCTCGAACCCCAGTGCTCGGAGGCAATGATGTCGCCTTCCTGCGGTGCGAAATCGGGATGCCATTCGCCACCCCATTCGCCGCGGGCGAAGTGGTGCATGTGCTGAATCTTGCATTGCGAAGGGCTCGGGTGATCCCAGTTTTCGTAATCGCCTTGTTCCCAACGACGGTGCGGTACGATGACCACCTGAATGTCTGCGGCGCGCACGGCGCGATCCAGTGCGCGCAGGTTGTCGAGCAGGCCGACTTGTTCGGCGATCGGCTTGATCAGCGGGAAGACCCGGCCGCCCTCGGAGAGAAAATCGTTGTAGGGATCGACCAGCAGGTAGGCGGTGCGATCCAGCGGGTAGGTAGCGTTGGACATGACGAATTCTCCAGTATGGATGGCTGACCTGTGCCATGGGCTTGCCCCGGCATGGTGTAGATATGATAATCATAGTTACAGTGAAAGAGGCAAGCCTGCATGGCCGTAAAAAAGATTAGTCCTCAAACCCTGTGCCCGATTGCACGGGCCGAGGACGTCGTCGGGGACCGATGGACGGTGTTGGTCTTGCGCGAATTGTTCATGCGCAACCATCGCTATGACGAGATTCAGGCGCAGACCGGCGGCACGCCGCAGATGGTCGCGGCGCGTCTGAAAAGCCTGGAGGCGGATGGCATGGTCGAACGCCGCGCCTATCAGGAGCGCCCGACGCGCTACGAGTACCACCTCACCGCCAAGGGCGAGGCGTTCTACTCGGT
Organism: Pseudomonas sp. C1C7; assembly: GCF_013359595.1. GTDB lineage: Bacteria > Pseudomonadota > Gammaproteobacteria > Pseudomonadales > Pseudomonadaceae > Aquipseudomonas. The sequence goes on from NZ_JABFMP010000023.1 coordinate 8,673, forward strand.
GGTGCTGGCGCTGCGCGCGTGGGGAGAGACCTGGTGCAAGGAGGAGGGGGAGGGTCTGGCGGTGAGCTATACCCATCGGACTTGTGGGCACCAGGCCGGACTTGGGCCGCTGTGTGATCACTGCGGGGAAGTGTTGCGTCGAGAGGCGCTGATCAGCGAACCCACCGAGGCCTACGTCGAAGAGCGGACCGCACGGCGCGAAGCCTTCAAATCCAAACCATGAACCATCGCCCCCTGTAGGAGCTGCCGCAGGCTGCGATCCTTTGATCTTGCTTTCAAAAACAAAATCAAAAGATCGCAGCCTGCGCCAGCTCCTACTATTGCTTCACGTAATAGTCACAATCACTGATCACAAGTTCTGTTGCCTGCACCAAACAAGGAAAATCGCGCCCATCCAGAACGCTTACCCAGGAATCGGCGCGATGAACTTCTACACCCGGCTGACGATTGCCGCCTCACTGCTCTTGTCCGGTTGCGCCTCGACGCCCAACGACCCGACGCTGACCCTGCAAACCAGCAAGGCACCGGCCGACTACGCACATTGCGTGCTGCCAAAACTGCAGGAAGATTCACTGCACGCGACCGTCTCGGAAACTCAGCGCAGCTACCGCATCACGGTGTCGAGCAAAGTCGCCGCCAACGACGTGCTTGAAGCCTACAAGGCATCGAACGGCGGCAAGGTGTTCCTCTACGAACGCGCGCTGCTGGCCTCGACTTTCGGGCCGTCGCGACTTGAGCGTGCAGCTCAGGAATGCCTGTAAATCCGCACTGAAAGATCCCTTTCCCACCCTCGCGAACACGCTTGAATCAGGCGTGTTCGCGAGGCGTTTTTTCCTGTCATTTTTTTGATTGAACAAGCCTTCAATTAAGTTGCATCGAGGAAGGGCGTCTGGGATAGTGGCTTAATAATATCAATTATAAATAACTTGCCAGCAGGGCTGCTGCACTCACACTTTTGCGCGGGCTGTGCTGGCTGACATATCGACCATTCGAGAATGTTCATGCCTAATCGCTCACTGCACTTCAAGCTGTTCTGGACGGCGCTGATTGGCACCGTCGTCGTCATGGCGCTGTTGCTGGGCTCCATCGCTTACATTGCCTATGGCAATTCCGTCAAAGAAACCTTTGCCTTGGTCGACAGCATCGTCAAGGCCAACGCCAAGGAAGTGGAAGTCGAACTCGGCGCCGGTTACACCGTGGCCCAATCCCTGGCCAGTGTCGCCACGGCGATGCAGCAACAGCAGGTCGACCGCAAGACCGCCGACGCGCTGACCCGCCAGTTGTTCGAAGCCAATCCGAATTTCCTCGGCCTGGGTCAGTACTGGGAGCCCAACGCTTTCGATGGCAAGGACAGTGAGTTCGTCAACCAGCCCAACCACGACGCCACGGGTCGTTACCTGACCTGGTGGAACCGCGCCGGCGGCTCGGTGAAATCCGAAGCACTGAGCGGCTACGCCCCGGAAAACGCCGACAACCAGTATTACTACCGTCCGCTGCATACGCGCCAGCCATGGGCGTCCGAACCCTATGCCTACAGCCTCGGCAACGGTCAGCAGGCGATGCTGGTGTCGATCATGTTGCCGCTGCTGCAGGGTGGCAAAGCCGTGGGTGTGGCGGGGGTGGATATTCCGCTGGAAAACATCAACCGCCAACTGGCGAAAATCGATGCCTACAAGGGCTACGGCGCGCTGGTTTCCAGTGACGGACTGTACGCCAGCCATCCGGACACCAAGCGCCTGAGCAAACCGGCCGACGAGTTGCCGGCTGCCGCCAAGGACGCGATCAAGGCGGGCAAGGCCTACAGTTTCGAACTCGATGGTTGGGGTTATGTACTGCAGCCGGTGCGCATCGGCAAGGCACCGAACAATTGGGCATTGATGGTTGCCTATCCGCTGGCCGAGGCCATGGCGGGCATCAATCATTTCCTCTACACCGCGGTGATCATCGGCCTGGTGGCATTGCTGGTATTGGCTGTCGTGCTGTGGCATTTGCTGGCGTGGCAGATTCGTCCGTTGTCGGGCCTGACCGTGGGTATCCAGGCCTGGGAAGGCGAGCTGGGGCTGCGTTTCGAACAGCGCAGTGGTGATGAAACCGGCAAATTGGCCGGGGCGTTCAACCAGTTCATCCAGCGTCTTGGCAACCTCGTCGGCTCGATTCGCCAGAGCAGCACCACGCTGATGCAGATCTCCAATCACCTGGGCGACACCACCCAGGCTGTGGCCGAACGCGCTACCTCGCAACACACCGCCACCGAGGAAATGGCCAGCGGCGTCACGGCCCTGGCGCACTCGGTGACCGAGATGTCACAGCAAGCCGAAGACGTAGAACAACTGGCGCGCAACACCGAGGCGCTGACCACCAATATCTCCAGCGACATGAGCCAGACCCTGGCCGGCATCACCCACATCGACCAGACCATGGACGTGGTGGCCGGTGCGGTGGGGGATCTGGAGAAGCGTTCGCAGCAGATCGCCGGGATCATCGCGGTCATTCGCAGCATCGCCGACCAGACAAACCTGCTGGCCCTCAACGCGGCGATCGAAGCCGCGCGGGCAGGGGAGCAGGGCCGTGGTTTTGCCGTGGTGGCCGATGAAGTGCGACAACTGGCGGAGCGCACCAGCCGTTCTACCGGTGAAATCGGCGAGATGATCGGCGCCATCGGCTCGGATGTGCGCAACACTGTGGCTAACGTGCAGCAGGTTGGCGAAGCGGTGCGCCAGGGCGTGGTGCAACTGACCACTTCGTCCCAAGGCGTGGATCAGATCCGCCAGCATGCCCAGGACATCCTCACGCGCATCAGCGAAGTCGCACGCCAGACCCAGAGCCAGGCCGCGACCGGCGAGCAACTGTCGGTGGCGATCCAGGGCGTCAGCCGAATCTCCGAACAGAACGACCAGGCAATCCGCAGCCTGCTCGACCAGTCGGTAAAACTGCGCGATCAGGCCGGCTCGCTCAGCCAGCAGTTGACCCAATTCCGCGATTAACCCCGTAGGAGCAAGGCTTGCCCGCGAAGAGGCCGGCACATCCAACAATGATGTTGGCTGACCCGACGCCTTCGCGGGCAAGCCTCGCTCCTACAGGGATTGGGGTATGTCCCGAATTCGTGGTTCACACATGACCAGTGTGGGAGCGGGCTTGCCCGCGAAGAGGCCGGCACATCCAACAATGATGTTGGCTGACCCGACGCCTTCGCGGGCAAGCCTCGCTCCTACAGGGATTGGGGTATGTCCCGAATTCGTGGTTCACACATGACCAGTGTGGGAGCGGGCTTGCCCGCGAAGAGGCCGGGACATCAAACGATGATATTGGCTGACCCGACGCCTTCGCGGGCAAGCCTCGCTCCTACGGTGGATCGGTGTGTCGGGCGCCACTATTTCTCATGTTTCACCGCCGCCGTACTCCCGCGCAATGCCAGTTCAAACGGCAGCACCACATGCCGCTCGGCCAGCGGTTTTTTCTCGATCAGCGCGATCAGCATTTCCACCGCTTTGTGTCCGAACACTTCAGCCGGCTGGGCGATGGTGGTCAGTGGCGGGTCGCAGTAGGCGGCGAAGGGGATGTCGTCGAAGCCCACCAGGGAAATGTCCTGCGGCACTCGCAAACCTTGCTGCCTGATGCGTTTCAACGCACCGATGGCCATTTCATCGTTCTCGCAAAACAGCGCCGTCGGGCGTTCCGAAAGCGCCAGCAGCGCGGCGGCACCGTCGTGGCCGGCTTGCAGGGTGAAGTCGCCGTGGCAGATCAGGGCCGGGTCACTGGTGATGCCCGCCGCCTGCAGGGCATCCTGATAACCGGCCACTCGGTCGCGGGTCAGCGGACTGCTTTTCGGGCCTTTGATCAAGCCGATGCGACGGTGCCCCAAGCCGATCAAATGTTCGGTCATGGCCCTGGCCGCGGCGCGATTATCGAGGCTGATGGTCGGATGCCGACCGCCCTGGATAACCTCGCACGCATTGACGATCGGTGCAGGTTCCAGGTTGTGGCAGGGCTCGGCAAACGGGTCGAAGGCCCGCAACTGGATCACGCCATCGGCCTGGTGGTTATGCACCAGCTCGGCGAATTCCCGTTCGATGTCCTCGCGGCCCTGGGTGTCGCACAGCAACAGCCGATAGCGGGCAGCCTGCGCCGCCTGCTGGGCGCCGCTGATGACCCGGGCGAAGAAGGTATTGGCGATGGTCGGCACCAGAATCACCAGGTTGCCGGTGCGCCGCGAACGAAACTGCACCGCCATCAGGTTCGGCCTGTAACCGGCCTGTTCCACGGCAGCGTTGACCTTGTCGCGAGTCTCGGGGAGCACGCGCTCCGGTGACTTCAGGGTCCGGGACACTGTGGCCACCGAGACACCGGCCAGGCGGGCCACTTCACGGATATTGGACAAAATCACCTCACTTTCGAACCGCGCGGCCGGGGAGCTTACCGCAGGATGGCTATTGGCTGAAATGCTCACAGGTTGCATTCGGGGTTTGACACCTCTGCTGACTGAGCCTACATTTCCGCCACGATGTAACCGGTTACATCATTCGCCGGTTACCCAAAACAAGAGAGTCCTTGCGATGAACGCTGTACCAAAAATCAGAATGGGTTTTGTCGGGGGCGGCGAGGGCGCGTTCATTGCCACGGCCCACCGCCAGGCTGCCGGGCTCGACGGACGCTTCGAACTGGTGTGCGGTGCGTTCAGCCGCGATCCCCTTAACAACCAGCGAACCGGCGTTGCCCTGGGCTTGCCGGATTCCCGTTGCTACAGCGACTGGCGCCACATGCTCGAAGCCGAGCGCGCGTTGCCCGCCGAACAACGCATGGAATTGCTGATCATCGTCACCCCCAATCATCTGCACGCACCGGTGGCCAGTGAGGCGCTGAGCGCGGGTTTCCATGTGTTCAGCGAAAAACCGGCGGCGCTGAATCTCGGCGAATTGCTCGCACTCAAAGACGTGGTCGAGCGCAGCAACCGCCTCTACGGTCTGGCTCACACCTATCTGGGTTATCCGATGGTCTGGCAGGCCCGGGACATGGTGCGCAACGGCGTGATCGGCAGCGTGCGCAAGGTGATCGTCGAATACCCCCAAGGCTGGCTCAGCCAGGACGTGGCCGGGCAGGGCAACAAGCAGGCAGCCTGGCGCGATCTGCCGGAGCAGTCCGGGCTGGGCGGTTGCATCGGCGATATCGGCACCCACGCCTTCTCGCTGGCCGAGTTCGTTGCCGATCAGCCGATCAAGCAGATCTGCGCGATGCTGAACGTCCACATCGAAGGCCGGCAACTGGATGATGATGCCTCGATGCTGTTCAAGATGGCCGATGGTGTCAGCGGCGTGCTGATTGCCAGCCAGGTCTGCGCCGGTGAAGAGAACCCGCTGAAGATTCGCGTCTATGGCGACAAGGGCGGCCTTGAATGGCGCCAGGAAGAACCCGCCAGCCTGATCCACCGCGCCCTCGATCAACCCCTGCGCATCCTGCGTTCCGGTGTCGGCCAGCCGTGGTTGTGCGACGCCGCGAGCCGACGCATGCGTCTGCCCGCCGGGCATCCGGAAGGCTACCTCGAAGCCATGACCAATCTGTACGGCGATTTCGCCACGGCCATTCGTGGCGAAGTGGCGGGGCCGGACGCTCCCGGTGTGCCCGGCATCGAGATCGGCCTGCGGGGCATGGCGTTCATCGAGGCGGCCATCGCCAACCATCGCGGCGACGCCAAGTGGACCGAACTGGCGTGCAACCCATGAACCTGGAGACTTCCGTGACCGATTCCCCGACACCACCCACGGGCCTGCGCGGCCCGGGCATTTTTCTCGCGCAGTTCATGTCCGACCAGGCGCCGTTCGACACCCTGGCCAACATCGCCCGCTGGGCGGCCTCCCAAGGCTACAAAGCCATTCAGCTGCCGACCCTGGGCACGCAGTTCATCGACCTTGCGCGTGCCGCCGAAAGCCAGAGTTACTGCGACGAGTTGAAGGCCGTCTGCGCCGAAGCCGGCGTGCAGATCAGCGAACTGTCGACTCACCTGCAAGGGCAACTGGTGGCCGTGCATCCGGCGTTCGACGCGCTGTTCGACGACTTCGCACCCGCTCACCTGCGCGGACAGCCTGAAGCACGCACCGCCTGGGCCATCGAGCAATTGAAACTCGCCGCCCGGGCCAGCCAGCGTCTGGGCCTGAAGGCGCATGCGACCTTTTCCGGGGCCTTGCTCTGGCCCTACGTCTACCCTTGGCCGCAGCGCCCGAGTGGACTGGTCGAGCAGGGTTTCGAGGAACTCGCCCGGCGCTGGCTGCCGATTCTGGACTGCTTCGAACAAGCCGGTGTCGATCTGTGCTACGAAATCCACCCCGGCGAAGACCTGCACGACGGTGCCTCGTTCGAGCGTTTTCTCGAAGCGGTCGATCACCATCCGCGCGCGGCGATTCTCTACGACCCCAGCCACCTGCTGCTGCAGCAAATGGATTACCTGGGCTTCATTGATCGCTATCACGCACGAATCCGCATGTTCCACGTCAAGGACGCCGAATTCCGGCCCGATGCCCGTTCGGGTGTCTACGGCGGTTATCAGGGCTGGGTCGAGCGGCCGGGGCGTTTCCGTTCCCTGGGCGATGGCCAGATCGATTTCAAATCGATTTTCAGCAAATTGACCCAGTACGACTTCCAGGGCTGGGCGGTGCTGGAATGGGAATGCTGCCTGAAGGATTCGGCGCAGGGCGCGGCCGAAGGTGCGGCGTTCATCGAGCGGCACATGATCGAAAAGACTGGCAAGGCTTTCGACGATTTCGCCAGCGTGTCGTCCGACGCCACCTTCAATCGACGATTGCTGGGCCTGCCCGACGCCTGAACCTGTTTGCCGATTCGATGCAGAACACAACAACAATAAGACGGTGACTGATATGACGATGATGACCGCGCGGCTGAGCGCAATGATGTTTTTGCAGTTCTTCATCTGGGGTGGCTGGTTCGTCACCCTCGGGACCTTTCTGACCAGCAATCTGGGGGCCAGTGGCGGGCAGATCGGCATGGCTTTCTCGACGCAGTCCTGGGGCGCGATCATCGCGCCCTTCGTGATTGGCCTGATCGCCGACCGTTTCTTCAATGCCGAGCGCATTCTTGCGGTCTTGCACCTGCTGGGCGCGGTGTTGCTGTTCCAGTTGTATCGGGCGCCGGATTTCAGCACCTTCTATCCGTTCGTGCTGGCCTACATGATGATCTACATGCCGACTCTGGCGCTGGTCAATTCCGTGGCTTTCCGGCAGATGCGCGACCCGGCGCTGGAGTTTTCCCGCATCCGCGTCTGGGGCACGGTGGGCTGGATCGTCGCCGGACTGGTGATCAGTTTCGTGTTCGCCTGGGACTCCCAGGGTTCGATCGCCACCGGTGCCTTGCGCAACACCTTCCTGATGTCCGCCGTGGCTTCGCTGTTGTTGGGCCTCTACAGCTTCACCTTGCCGTCTACCGCTGCGCTGAAAAACGAATCGGGAAACGGCGGCCTCAAGCAGATGCTCGGCCTGGACGCGCTGGGCCTGCTCAAGGATCGCAGCTACCTGGTGTTCTTCATCGCCTCGATCCTGATCTGCATTCCCTTGGCGTTCTACTACCAGAATGCCAACCCGTTCCTGGCGGAAATCGGCGTGACCAACCCTACGGCAAAAATGGCCATAGGGCAGGTTTCCGAAGTGCTGTTCATGCTGCTGTTGCCGCTGTTCATTCACCGTTTCGGGATCAAGCTGGCGCTGTTGGTGGGCATGCTGGCATGGGCGCTGCGCTACCTGCTGTTCGCCTACGGCAACAATGGCGAGCTGGCCTTCATGCTGTTCACCGGCATCGCCTTGCATGGCATCTGCTATGACTTCTTCTTCGTTTGCGGACAAATTTATACCGACGCCAAAGCCTCGGAGCGTTTCAGAAGTTCCGCGCAGGGTTTGATTACGTTGGCGACTTACGGCCTGGGCATGCTGATCGGTTTCTGGGTGGCGGGGCAGGTGACCGATCACTACGCCGCGACCGCGGGCGGGCATGACTGGAAGAGCATCTGGCTGTTCCCGGCGGGTTTTGCCCTGGCGATCTTTTTTTGCTTCTCCCTGGCGTTCAAGGGACGGCAACCGGTGGCGGCGCAATCGCCGGCCTGACCGCCTGCGAAGGCTTTCTCATTGGGCTCGGCCTTCCGACGGGGCGGACATCGCGTGCACCTGTAGGAGCGTGGTGTTGGGCGGCGATGGGGTGCATGTCGTCGGCTTCGGGCTTGTATTGATTATGCTCATAATATATTGTCAGCGCACATGTCAAACCCAGAGGCCAAAGCCTCTGGGCGAGACTGAGTGAAACCCTTTGGTTTTTTTTTGACCTTATAAATGACGTTCATCATCAATAAAAATGCCGGTGAACCTTCACAACCTCTGGCGGACACCCCCATGGATCAATCACTCAAAGCTCTTCGATACCCGTTTGCCGCATTGGCGCTCACTCTGCTCAGCGCCTGCGATCGCGCACCGGTGGCCGCCAACGCACCTGGGGCGCCCCATGTCACGGTCGCCAAGGTGATCGAGCAGCCCATCACCGAGTGGGATGAAGTCACCGCTCGCCTGGAGGCGCCGGAAACCGTCGAGATCCGCCCACGGGTATCGGGCCAGATTGAACGGGTGGCCTTCACCGATGGCGAGCTGGTGAAGAAGGGTGACCTGCTGTTCCAGATCGATCCACGGCCGTTCGAACACGAAGTGCATCGCTTCGAAGCCCAGCTGCAACAAGCCCGGGCCACCCTGGTGCGCACCGCCAACGAAGCCCAGCGTGGGCAGCGCCTGCTGGGCAGCAACGCGATTTCCGCGGAGCTGGCCGACACCCGCAACACCACCGCCCAGGAGGCCAAGGCCGGCGTCGATGCGATCCAGGCCCAGCTCGATCTGGCGCGCCTGAACCTGAGCTTCACCCGCGTCACCGCGCCGATCAGCGGTCGCGTCAGCCGCGCGCAAATCACCGCCGGCAACATCGTCACCGCCGACACCACGGCGCTGACCAGCGTGGTCTCCACCGACAAGGTCTACGCCTATTTCGACGCCGACGAGCGCCTGTTTCTCAAGTACGGCCAACTCGCCCGCCAGGGCCAGCGCAGCCAGACCACCCCCGTGTATATGGGCCTGTCGAACGAGGAGGGCAACACGCACCTGGGGCAGATGAACTTCGTCGACAACCAGGTCAATCCCAAGACCGGCACCATCCGCGGTCGCGCGGTGTTCGATAACGCCGACGGCCAGTACACCCCAGGCCTCTATGCACGCCTGAAACTGGTGGGCAGCGCTGCCTACGCAGGCCTGTTGATCAAGGACGAAGCGGTGGGCACCGACCTTGGCAAGAAGTTCGTGCTGGTGGTCGATCAGGACAACAAGACCCTGTACCGCAACGTCGAACTGGGGCCAAAGCTTGAAGGCCTGCGCATCGTGCGCAGCGGCCTGCAGAAAGAAGACCGCATCGTCATCAACGGCCTGCAACGGGTCCGCCCGGGCGCCGCGGTCGCGCCGCAGGATGCGCCGATGGCCGATCCGGAAACCGTCGCGGCCCTGACCCGTCAGCGTCAGGCCGTCGAAGCGAGCAACCAGCCTGCAAGCCCATCGTCCGCAGCCGTCAAATCACCCGCCCTGGTGAAGACGGATGCGGCTCTGACACCTCGCGGATAAGGGCCCACCGACATGAAATTTTCCCAGTTCTTTATCACCCGGCCGATCTTCGCCGCGGTGCTTTCGCTCCTGATCCTGATCGCCGGCGCCATCTCGCTGTTCCAGCTGCCGATCAGCGAATACCCGGAAGTCGTGCCACCGACCGTGGTGGTCCAGGCCAGCTATCCGGGGGCCAACCCCAAGGTCATCGGCGAAACCGTGGCCGCGCCTTTGGAGCAGGCGATCACCGGCGTCGAGAACATGCTCTACATGTCCTCGCAGTCGACCGCCGATGGCCGCCTGACCCTCACCGTGACCTTCGCCCTGGGCACCGATCTGGATAACGCCCAGGTCCAGGTGCAGAACCGCGTGACCCGCACCGAACCGAAGCTGCCGGAGGAGGTGACGCGCATCGGCATCACCGTCGACAAGGCTTCGCCGGAACTGACGTTGCTGGTGCACCTGATCTCGCCGGACAAGCGCTACGACATGCTCTACCTGTCCAACTACGCGATCCTCAATGTGAAGGATGAGCTGGCGCGTCTGGAAGGCATCGGCACCGTGAAGATGTTCGGTATCGGCGACTACTCGCTGCGCATCTGGCTCGACCCGGACAAAACCGCCTCGCGCAACCTGACCGCCACCGATGTGGTCAACGCGGTGCGTGAACAGAACCGTCAGGTTGCCGCGGGCCAGCTGGGCTCGCCGCCGGCGCCGAATGCCACCAGCTTCCAGATGTCGATCAACTCCCAGGGCCGTTTGGTCACCGAGGAAGAGTTTGAAAACGTGATCATCCGCAGTGGCCCGAACGGCGAAATCACCCGCCTGAAGGACATTGCCCGGATCGAACTGGGTTCCAACCAATACGCCTTGCGCGCCATGCTCAACAACCAGGAAGCGGTGGCCATGCCGATCTTCCAGCGCCCCGGCGCCAATGCCATCGACGTGTCCGATCAGGTGCGGGCGAAGATGGCGCAGCTGAAGAAAAGCTTCCCCGAAGGCATGGACTACGAAATCGTCTACGACCCGACCATCTTCGTGCGCAGTTCCATTGAAGCGGTGGTGCACACGCTGTTCGAGGCGCTGATCCTCGTGGTGCTGGTGGTGATCCTGTTCCTGCAAACCTGGCGTGCTTCGATCATTCCGCTGGTGGCGGTGCCGGTCTCGCTGATCGGTACCTTTGCGGTGATGCATCTGCTCGGGTTTTCGCTCAACGCGCTGTCGCTGTTCGGCCTGGTGCTGGCCATCGGCATCGTGGTCGACGACGCCATCGTGGTGGTGGAGAACGTCGAGCGAAACATCGAGGCGGGACTGGAGCCGGCGCAGGCGACCCAGAAAGCCATGGGCGAAGTGACCGGGCCGATCATCGCCACCGCGCTGGTGCTCTGCGCCGTGTTCGTGCCGGCGGCGTTCATCTCCGGGCTCACCGGGCAGTTCTACAAGCAGTTCGCTTTGACCATCGCCATCTCGACGGTGATCTCGGCCTTCAACTCCCTGACCCTGTCGCCAGCGTTGGCAGCAGTGTTGCTCAAGGCCCATGACGCGCCGAAAGACCGTTTCTCCAAGGTGCTGGACCGGATGCTCGGCGGCTGGCTGTTCAAGCCGTTCAACCGGGTTTTTGAGAAGGCCAGCCATGGCTACGTGGTCGGGGTGGGCAAGATCATCCGCGGCAGCGGCATTGCCCTGTTGCTCTACGCCGGGCTGATCGCCTTGACCTACATGGGCTTCAGCACCACGCCGACCGGTTTCGTGCCGACCCAGGACAAGAAGTACCTGGTGACCTTCGCGCAGCTGCCGGATGCCGCGAGCCTGGATCGCACCGAGTCGGTGATCCGGCGCATGAGCACCATCGCTATGAACGAGCCGGGCTTTGACAGTGCCGTGGCATTCCCGGGGCTGTCGATCAACGGCTTCACCAACAGCCCGAACGCCGGCATCGCCTTCATCGGCCTGCGTCCGTTCGATGAGCGCAAGGACCCGAGCCTGTCCGCCGGGGCGATTTCCGCCTCGCTCAACGCCAAGTTCGGCGAGATCCAGGACGCTTACACCGCCGTGTTCCCGCCACCGCCGGTCCAGGGCCTGGGCACCATCGGCGGCTTCCGCCTGCAGATCGAGGACCGTGGCAACCTGGGTTACGACGAGCTTTACAAGGAGACCATGAACATCATTGCCAAGAGCCGCAACGTGCCGGAACTGGCCCGGGTGTTCACCAGCTACACCGTCAACGTGCCGCAAGTCGAAGCCGCCATCGACCGGGAAAAGGCCAAGAACCACGGGGTGAAGATCAACGATATTTTCGACACTCTGCAGGTCTACCTCGGTTCGCTGTACGCCAACGACTTCAACCGCTTTGGCCGCACCTATCAGGTCAACGTGCAGGCCGAGCAGCAGTTCCGCCAGGAGCCGGAGCAGATCGGCCAGTTGAAGGTGCGCAACGATCGCGGCGAGATGATTCCGCTGGCCACCTTCGTCAAGGTCAGCCCGACGTCGGGGCCGGACCGGGTTTCGCACTACAACGGTTTTCTCACCGCGGAAATCAACGGTGCCGCCGCCCCTGGCTACAGCTCCGGCCAGGCCCAGGCCGCCATCGAGAAGCTGCTCAAGGAGCAATTGCCCAACGGCATGACCTACGAATGGACCGACCTGACCTACCAGCAGATCCTCTCCGGCAACACCGCGCTGCTGGTGTTCCCGCTCTGCGTGTTGCTGGCGTTCCTGGTGCTGGCGGCGTTGTACGAAAGCTGGAGCCTGCCGCTGGCGGTGATCCTGATCGTGCCCATGACGCTGCTGTCGGCGATTGCCGGGGTGATCATCTCCAAGGGCGACAACAACATCTTCACCCAGATCGGCCTGATCGTACTGGTGGGCCTGGCCTGCAAGAACGCGATCCTGATCGTCGAGTTCGCCAAGGACCGACAGGACCAGGGCCTGTCGCCGCTGGACGCCGTGCTGGAGGCCTGCCGCATGCGTCTGCGGCCGATCCTGATGACCTCGTTCGCTTTCGTGATGGGCGTGGTCCCGCTGGTGACTTCCAGTGGCGCAGGCTCGGAAATGCGTCGGGCCATGGGCGTTGCGGTGTTCTCCGGAATGCTCGGCGTGACCTTCTTCGGCCTGCTGCTGACACCGGTGTTCTTCGTCCTCATCCGTCGCTACATCGAACGCAAACAAGCACGTAAACAAGCCCGCGCGCTGAACCTGGAGGTACAACCATGAAAGCTCTGAAGTTGTTTTTGCCCAGCCTTCTGGTGAGCGCCCTGGCAGCGTGCACGGTCGGCCCGGATTACAAGACCCCCGACACGCCACCGGCTTTGAGCACTTATGCGAAAGCGGCCAACTACGATCAGTCGCGATTCGAATCGGTGTGGTGGCAGCAGTTCGACGATCCGACGCTCAACCAGCTGGTGAGCCAATCCGTGCAAGGCAACCGCGACCTGCGCGTGGCCTTCGCCCGCTGGAAAGCGGCCCGGGCGATTCGCGACGACATCAGCAACGACAATCTGCCGGTGGTCACCAGCCGCGTGAGCAGCGTGCAGGGTCGCTCGCAGGTGCCGGGGCAGACCGAGAGCCGGGTGAACACCGAACGCTACGACCTGGGTCTGGACATGGCCTGGGAGATCGACTTGTTCGGGCGCATCCAGCGTCAGCTCGAGTCGAGCGATGCCCTGGAAGATGCCGCGGCGGCGGATCTGTATCAGCTGCGGGTGACGATGATTGCCGAGCTGGTGGATGCCTACGGACAACTGCGCGGTGCGCAACTGCGCGAGAAAATCGCCCTGGCCAACCTGAAGAACCAGAACGACTCGCGCAGCGTCACGGTCAGCCTGCGCGATGCCGGTGTCGGCAACGAGCTGGATGTGGTGCGCGCCGACGCGCGTTTGGCGGCTGTCGAAGCCAGCGTGCCGCAATTGCAGGCGGAGCAGGTGCGGCAGAAAAACCGCATCGCCACCTTGCTCGGTGAGCGGCCGGAGCAGATGAGTGTCTTGCTGAGCCCCAAAGATATTCCGGCGATCGCCAAGGCACTGCCGATCGGTGATCCCGCCGAGCTGCTGCGCCGTCGTCCGGATGTGATGGCGGCGGAACGTCGCCTGGCGTCGGCAACGGCGGATGTCGGCGTGGCCACCGCCGACCTGTTTCCACGGGTCAGCCTGAGCGGTTTCCTGGGCTTCACCGCCGGGCGCGGTTCGCAGATCGGCTCCAGCGCCGCCCGAGCCTGGAGCCTGGGCCCGAGCATCACCTGGGCAGCTTTCGATCTGGGCAGCGTGCGAGCGCGCATCCGTGGTGCCAACGCCGATGCCGAGGGCGCCTTGGCCACCTATGAACAACAGGTGTTGCTGGCGCTGGAAGAATCGGAAAACGCCTTTAGCGATTACGGCAAGCGTCAGCAACGGTTGTTGTCGCTGATCAGGCAAAGCGAGTCGAGCCGCAAGGCGGCGGACCTGGCGGGCATCCAGTACAAGGAAGGTTCGGTGGATTATCTGGTGCTGCTCGACGCCGAGCGTGAGCGCCTGAACGCCGAAGATGCCCAGGCCCAGGGCGAGATCGATCAGTACCGGGGGATCGTCGCGATTTACAAGGCGCTGGGCGGCGGGTGGGATGCCGGTGGCAAACAGGTTACAGCGATGAACTGAACACACCACTGACCCTGTAGCAGCTGGCGCAGCCGGACGCAGGCTGCGCCAGCTGCTACAAAGAGCGTGTTCGGCTGAGATCGCTGGAATCACTTCAAACCGGCATACACCAGCTTCACAAAGAAATCCGGCTTGATCACGAAATGCCCCCATTTCCCGTCAAACGCCGCCGAAGGCTTCGCCGCGACAATTTCCTCCAGCGACTTACCCTGCTGCTTCAGCAGTCGAGTAGCGCAGCAAGCTCGGTCATCGACTCCGCGACTACATCCCACTCCTGTTCCGGCTGCAAATCGATTGTCTGCCCAGGCCCATGCTCCACGGGCCGTGTGACGAACACCGTGCGAAACCCGCAAGCCCGTGCCGCGACAAGATCGCTGTTGTGCGCCGCCACCATGGCCACGCGATTGGGTGGCAGACCCACGGCTTCTGCCGACCTGAAATAAACTTCCGGCTGAGGTTTGTAGGCGCGGGCGAGTTCGGCGCCGGTGATGACGTCCCAGGGCAGGCCGCCGTAGCGGGCGAGGTTCATCATTCCGGCAATATGGCCGTTGGAGATCGGGCCGATGGCGAAACGTCGCTTCAGGCGCGTGAGGCCTTCGACGGAGTCCGGCCATGGGTCGAGTTTCTGCCACGCTGTGTTCCAGGCCGCGAAATCGGCTTCTTCGAGGCGTCCGGTTTCGACGCCATGCCGGGCCATCAACGTCTGCAGATTCTCGCGGTTCAAAACGTCCAGCGTGACAAAGGCCCGCTCACCCGAGCGCACGCGTTGCATCGACGGCTGGTACAACGACCGCCATTGATCGGCGAAGGCCAGCGGGTCGATCTGCATGCCGAGACGCTGCAAATACCGCGCGGATTCCCGAGCGACGCTGGTTCGCCAGTCGACCACGGTGCCAAAGACATCGAAGCCCAGAAAGCCGACTTCATCCAGTGTGCTCATGTTCAGTCTCCTGTGCAGTAAGGGAACACTTCAACGCCAGCCGAGGGCAGGGGCGACGTGCTTGAGGATGTTCTCGATGACATGCGCGCAATAGTCCACGCCCAGTTGATTGGGGATGGTCAGCAGCAGGGTGTCCGCCGCTGCGATGGCCTCGTCCTTGGCAAGCTCTTCGATCAATACATCCGGCTCGGCGGCGTAATTGCGACCGAAGATCCTTTGGGTGTCGTCCTCGAGAAAACCGATGGTGTCCTCGGTCTGGTCATTGCGGCCAAAGTACATGCGGTCCATGTCGTTGGTGATCGCAAAAATGCTGCGGCTCACCGACGTGCGCGGCTGGCGGCTGTGCCCGGCCTGTTTCCAGGCTTCGTGGTAGAGGCGGATCTGTTCGGCCTGCTGGATGTGCAGGGGCTGTCCGTTCTCGTCGTTTTTCAGGGTGGAGGTCTGCAGGTTCATGCCCATCTTCGCCGCCCACACCGCGGTCGCCTCGGAGCCCGAACCCCACCAGATCCTGTCACGAAGGCCTTCGGAGTGAGGTTCGAGGCGCAGCAATCCCGGTGGATTGGCAAACATGGGTCGCGGATTCGGCTCGGCGAAGCCCTTGCCGCGCAGCAGTTCGTAAAACACCTCGGTGTGGCGCCGCGCCAGGTCGGCATGGGTCTCGCCTTCACGGGGCTCGTAGCCGAAGTGCCGCCAGCCATCCATGACCTGCTCGCCCGAGCCACGGCTGATGCCCAGTTGCAGGCGACCGTCGGCAATCAGGTCCGCGGCGCTGGCGTCTTCGACCATGTAGTACGGATTCTCGTAGCGCATGTCGATGACGCCGGTGCCGATTTCGATCCGGCTGGTTTTGGCGCCGACAGCCGCCAGCAGAGGGAAGGGGGACGCCAGTTGCCGGGCGAAATGATGGACGCGGAAATACGCGCCGTCCGCGCCCAGCTCCTCTGCCGCCACGGCCAGATCGATCGATTGCAGCAGCACGTCGGAGGCCGAACGGGTTTGCGAATGCGGGGACGGGGTCCAGTGCCCGAAGGAGAGAAAGCCGATTTTTTTCATGGGATGCTCCCGGAGGGAAAGGGATGAATGGCGCTAATGTAGTCCGCGCCATCCACGGTCTGTACCCCCCGTGCCTTTGTTACAGCTTCAACCGTTGGTTGTGAATGCGCTGAGTTCCCGAACGTCAGCCGCCCCTGGCAGAGGCCAGGTGGTACGCAACCAAAGCATTGGCATGTCCGTGGCCCATGCCGTGATCGTTCTTGAGCACGGCCACCATTTCCATGTGCTTCTTGCCATCCAGGGTCTTGAGAACGTCCAGCCAGTGAGAGACCGGTTGCCCATACTTTTTTTCAATCGAAGGAAAGTACGACGCAGGTCCTTTTACTTTTGCCTCTTCGGTCATGCTGCAAGCTCCATTTTTGCGCTCCAGTGATACTCACTTGCTGTTCTGTTTTTGCTTGAGATCCGCCTCGGTCCAGACGCCGGCGAGCGGGCCTCCCGGCAAGCCTTCAGCGGCTCGGGCCAGTGGGAAGGGCACCGGCACGAAGCCGGCGTCGCGTACCAGCCGTTCTCCCATTTCCCTGGCCTTGGCATCGTCGGCGAAGACCGGAATCGCCTTGCCGTCTCCGGACTGATCTTTCATCGCCATGTAGCCGATGGCATTGAACCCTCGCACCAGATGGGCGCCGGGCAGGTATTGCTGGTCGGCCACTGAAACGCCGGTTTCCAGCGCCTTGCGCCCGGTATCGCCGTCACGCCCGCTGAATGGGTTGCTGGTACTGAACACCACCTTGCCGTTCAGGTGGCCCTTGAGCTGTTCCGCCACCACCGGCATGGCGCCGTAGGGAACGCTCAACACGATCACGTCGCCCCATTTCGCGGCATCGTCGACCGAGCCTGCCTGGGCGTTGGCGCCGGCGGTCTTGACCAGTTCACTCAGCTCCTCGGGATGGCGCGAGGAGAACATCACCGAATGCCCGGCCTTGACCCAAAGCGTGCCGAGCGTACCGCCGACCTTGCCGGCGCCGATCACGCTGATCTTGAGGCTGTCCGCCGCAGCCTGTCCGGCGCACAGAATCAGGCCGGAGAACAGCAAAACGAGGAGTCTGAACATGCTCTGTGCCCCTGGGGGTTGGAAAGTGATGTAACCACCGTAGTAGAGGCCGCACAGTTGCGAAAGGCGGGAGAAGGGCAGGAGGCGATTTTTGGGTTTTCTGCTGATGGGCGGGTTGTGCCGTTTGTCCGTTGAGCTTGGGTTGAAGGTATCTCTCTAAAGAAAATGTGGGAAAATTTCCCACGCAAAGGTGCTAACTGGCGTTGAAGGATCGCGCGGAAAGCGCAGTGGCTGTCGATGCTGCAGATTTATGTCCGTGCCGGTTGGCTGGTCGCTTTCTGGCGGCTGGAAACTCACGGGATTGCGTTCGATAAGGACATGACTACGCAGCTCCAGGCGGAGGTGCAACATGCATATCAACAAATGTTTATTGGCCCTGGCCATAGGCGGAGTTCTGTCGGCTTCGACTGTTCTGGTACCGGATTACATCAGTGGTTTCTCCAGCGCATACGCCCGGGATGGTGGTAGCGGCGGAGGAGGCGGTGGTGGAGGCGGACACGGCGGCAGCGGTGGTGGTGGCGGTAGTGGCCACGGCGGTGGCGGCGGGTCCGGTAACGGCGGTGGTGGCAATGGCGGTGGTCACGGCGGATCCGGTAACGGTGGCGGCGGTAACGGCGGCGGTGGCGCTGGCAATGGCGGCCATGGAGACGGGGGTGGTCATGGCGCTTCAGGCCATGACGGCAACGGTCATGGCGGCGTCGCTGGCAACACGGGCAACAGAGGCCGGGACAATGCCCGCAACCACGACGCCAACGACGACAACGATCGCGCCCGGGATGCGGCTCGTAACGACAACAATGCTGCCCGCAACGATGCCGATGCAGCCCGAGACGCAGCCCGCGCCGATGCAGACGCTGCTCGTGATGCCGCCAAGGCTGCGGCAGACAGGGCGAGAGACACGGCCAGGGCCAACGCGGACGCAGCCCGTGACGCTGCAAGAAGGGCTGGCGATCCAAACGCCGACGCTACTCGCGATGCTGCCAGGGCCGCAGCGGATGCAACCCGTGACGCGGCCCGACGCGATGCGGATGCGACCCGCGATGCAGCCAGGGCTGCTGCGGACGCCACCCGGGACGCAGCCAAGGCACAGGCCAACGTAGCCAGGGATCCGGACGCTCCAGATGCGCCGGATATGGACGTAGTCGAGGCACGCAACTAACCCTTGTAGGAGCCAGGCTTGCCCGCGAAGGCGGTGTATCAGGCCAATCGGTGTCGACTGACCTGATGCCTTCGCGGGCAAGCCTCGCTCCTACGGGGTTTTGTAGGCGCTCATCTACCGTTCGTCGTCCTCTCGAAAAATTTCCTTTGACACCACCAGGTGTTTGGATGACTATCTGTACATCGCATGCGATCTAATCGAAAGCGATAAATAAAACTCAACCTATGCCGTTTGGAGATCCAGCCATGAAAACCGAAAGCAGCCGCAACATGTCCCGTTCCACCCATCACGCTTTCGATGGCCACAACGGCAACAACTGGATCTACGCCGCCTGATAAGCAGGTTTCAACACCACGATCATCGCATGCGATCAAATCGCATAAGAAACTGACCCGAGAGGAAGCCCCCATGAGCAAGATCGAAAAAGTCCTGGCCACCGGCAAAACCCACACCACCCACAGCGCTACCGGCACCCCCTCGCGCGGCCACAACGGCAACCTCGACATCGCGCTGTCTTCGCCCGGTGCTGCCCAGCCAGCCCACGTGTTCGCCGCCACCCAGCCACACCCGAAAGCCGAGCAACTGTTCGCCGGGGCCTGGTCGGCCTGCTACACCGCAGCGGTAGGGCTGGTCGCTCAAGAGCGCAACATCGTGTTGCCGGCGAACATGGCCGTCGACATCGAGGTGGACCTGGGTCAGACGGGGCCGGACTACTTCCTTCAGGCTCGATTGACCCTGAGCGTACCGGGGCTGGCACATGACGTGGCGACTGAACTGGCACACATCGCCGATTCCATCTGCCCTTACTCCAAAGCCACACGCGGCAACATCGACGTGGCCCTGAACGTACTCACCGCCTGACAAATATAACGCATGCGATACAAGCGTATGCGAATAACAGCCCTGTAAACCTGAGGAAACCATCATGAGCAAGATCGAAAAAGTACTGGCCAGCGGCAAAACCCACACCACCCGCAGCAGCACAGGCAACACCTCGCGCGGCCACAATGGCAGCCTCGACATCGAACTGTCGTCGCCCGGCAGCGCCACTGCGGCGCACGTCTTCACCGGCGTCCAGCCGCACCCTCAAGCCGAGCAACTGTTCGCAGGGGCCTGGTCGGCCTGCTACATCGCCGCAGTGGGGCTGGCCGCCCAACAGGCGAAAGTGACACTGCCGGCGGATACTGCGGTCGACATCGAAGTGGACCTGGGCCAGACCGGTGCGGAGTACTTCCTCCAGGCCCGACTGACCCTGCGTGTACCGGGCCTGACCCACGAGGTCGCCACTGAACTGGCCCACACGGCTGATGCGATCTGCCCGTACTCCAAGGCCACCCGCGGCAACATCGACGTCGCGATCAACGTCATCACCGCTTGACGCGACACACTGCCGGTTCAACAGGGCATCCCTGGTGAACCGGCAGCTTTTCTTTCACGAACGCAGGACAGCGCGCACTACCGATACCATCGCATGCGATGTATAGTCGGCCCTCGCAACCCTTCGTCTCATGCCCCAGAGAACGCTCATGAAATCGACCAAGAAGCCCGCCGCCCTCGACCTCAAGCTCTCTGAATTCCTCTGCTTTGCGGTCTATTCCTCCAACCTGGCCTTCGGCAAAGCATACAAGCCCATGCTCGAACGGCTCGGCCTGACCTACACGCAATACATCACCCTCGTCGCGCTCTGGGAGCAAGACAACCAGACCGTCGGCAGCCTTGGCGAAAAGCTGTTTCTGGAATCCAACACCCTCACGCCGATCCTGAAGAAACTGGAAGGGATGGGCTATCTGCTGCGCCAGCGCGACCCGGAAGACGAACGCCAGGTCCGCATCAGCCTGACAACCGAAGGGCGCAAATTGCGTGAAGAAATATCGGAAGACGGCTTCCCGCAAACCGGGCTGGATCCCGATGACTTCGAGCAAATGCAGAAGGCGATCGTGAAACTGCGCACCAATCTGATTCGCTCGACGAAGGACAGGGAATAAGCGGAGTCTGGTGATCCGCTTGTTCAACAATGAGACAACCGCCGTCGGCAGGCGGTGTCAGTAGAAATTGATCTCGTAACCGAATCGAGAGGCCGCGGCAACGATGTGTTGTCCCATGATTTGCCGTGCCGCCGTGGCATTGCGATCAACCAGTGCTTGCACCAGTTCTTCATGTTCGCCACGCGCCGCGTGCGGAATATTGCTGAACATCGGGCCACGCCGGGCGAAGTTCATGGTGATCAGGGCACGCATCGGTTCGAGCACCGTGCGAATCATCGTCTCCAGATAATCATTGCCTGATGCGGCGGCCACGGCCCGGTGAAAGTCGAGGTCGGCATTCACCGTTTCCAGTGTCGGCTCGCCTTCGTACTGCATGCGCAGGACCGCCGCCTGAATCATTTTCAGTTTGCGCGGCGTCATGTGCGAGGCCGCGAGGGCAGCGGCCTGGCTTTCCAGCACGGCTCGTACTTCGAACATGTTGCGCACCGTGTTGTCGCCGTCGAGCATCGGCTCGCTGGCACGCGGCGATGCCGATACCGGTTGCGCGGAGGGAGAAGGGGCGGCGACGAATACGCCCACACCCTGGCGCGACTGGATCAGCCCCTGCGCCCGAAGCGTTGCGATCCCTTCCCGGACAACGTTCCTGCTGACACCGAAGTTCTGCGAGAGAAATTGTTCGGTCGGCAAACGGTCGCCTGGCCGTAGCCGGCCGGAGGCAATCTCTTCACTCAACGAACGGGCGATGTGCTCCGCCAGATGCGGTCGGCGCGCCACGGGTTGCAGGTTCATTTCACTCATGTTCATCCCTCTCACTTGTCTACTTAATCTACATCAGAAGACTTGTTCCAGACAGTCAAAACTAAAGTTCACCGCAGTCATAGAAAATAAAACCAGTAAAAACAAACAGTTATGAGTTTTCATCGCAAGATGAGCAAAAAAGTACAAGTTGTTCAGTTGAAGGACAACAGGACGTCAGGTAGGTTGTTCTCAACCCGGCGCGGCAAAAAATCCAAATCACCGCGCCGTTTTCGCAACCTGCCCGAGGCCCGGCCTTATGAAAATTGCCAGCATTGAAACCATTCCGCTCCGCATTCCCTTCACCACGGGAGGCAAGTCAGCCGGCGGGGTCTGGGGACCGAAAGACCTGCAGATGGTCGACTCCCTGGTGGTCAAGATCACCACCGATGACGGCATCGTCGGTTATGGCGAAACCTTTGGTTTCACCGCGATTCCAGCGGTGAAGATTGTGATCGACACGATTCTCGCGCCTGAATTGCTCGGCAGTGACGTCACGCGCCGGCAGAAACTGCAGGGCGATCTGCAAAGGAAATTCCACGTGTTCGGTCGCAGCGGCGCGTTCATCTACGGGCTGTCGGCCATCGATATCGCACTGTGGGATATCGCCGGCAAGGCGGCCGGGCAACCGGTCTATCAATTGCTCGGTGGCAGTGAGGCGACGTCGCTCGCGGCCTATGCCAGCCTCATTCGTTATGCCGACCCGGAACTCATCCGCGTCAATGTGCAGCGCGCGGTCAACGACGGTTTCCGCCATCTCAAGCTGCATGAAGTCGATCCCGACGTGATTCGCGCTGCGTGCGAAGCCGCAGGTCCGGGCGTGGAAATCACCCTCGACGTGAATGCGCCGTGGTCAGTGCGCGAAGCCCTGGACATGACTGACAAGCTGCGTCCACTGAACCTGCGCTGGATCGAAGAACCGGTATGGCCGCCGGAAGACTATGCGGGGCTGGCGCGGGTTCGGCAGCAGGGCGGGATTCCCGTCGCGGCTGGCGAGAACGCCTCGACCCTGATGGATTTCCAACACCTGCTGCAAGCCGGTGCGGTGGATTTCGTGCAGCCAAGCCCGGCAAAAATGGGTGGCATCACCGAGCTGCAAAAGGTCTATGCGCTGGCCAACGCCCATGGCGTCACCGTGATGGTCCACGCCTTCTACGACGGTCCCGGCCTGCTGGCCGCGGTCCATGGCAGTGCGGCGCTTGGCGGCGCGAAGTCCCTGGTGGAATGGCGCTACTTCGACCTCGAAGCACAGCTGTATGGCGACGCGATCATTCCGCGCAACGGTCGCATCGACGTGCCGCAAGGGCCGGGGCTCGGCATCGAGCCGAACCAGGACGTCATCCGCGATTACCGCTTCAAACCCTGACCCCTTCGATTGCAGCCGACGCCACAACCAGGGCGTCGGCCTCGATCAGTCATGGCCGCATTCTTGATAAAAACAAATACGAGGATTGAGCAAATGCTAGACAGAATCGTAGGACCCATCCTGCCCGTCGCCTTTGTGATTGCGCTTGGCTACATCGCCGGCAAACGCGGGCGACTCAGCCACTCCGACAGCCTGCTGATCAGCCGGTTGGTGCTCGGCTGGATCTTCCCGGCGCTGCTGTTTGTCGGGATGGCGAGCACACCCCGTGAGCAGCTGTTCGACTTCAAATTCGTCGTTGCCACCTTCATCGGCATCATGGGCATGTACCTGATCGCACTGGCGATCGGCTGGTACAGCACTCGCGATCTGAAAGTGGCGACCCTCAAGGGGTTCGTCAACGGTTACCCGGATGCCGCCTTCATGGGCATTCCGATCCTTGGCGCGATGTACGGAGCGGGCAGTATCTATTCGGTGCTGGTGCTCAACCTGGTGGCGAGCCTGGTGATGATTCCGCTGACCACCATGTTGCTGACCATCGCCGATGGCAAGGGCAGTGGCCGGGAGGCTTTCGTCTCCAGCCTCTCGGGTGCGGTACGCCGTCCGCTGATGTGGGCGCCGGCCCTGGGCATTCTGCTCTCGCTGCTGCAGGTCAAGCTGCCGCCGCTGGCCGCGGAGTCGTTCAATCTGCTCGGCAAGGCCACGCCAGGCGTCTCCCTGTTGTGCCTGGGCTTGATCATGTCGTCGGAGAAGTTGCAGATGTCGGGCGAGGTCTGGACCAACCTCGGGCTCAAGCTGTTCATTCATCCGGTGCTGATGTTCGCCGCGACTATTTTGCTGGGCACCCACGGGATCTACGCGCAGCAGATGATCCTGCTCTGTGCGCTGCCGTCGGCGACGATTCCCGCCATGTTCGCCAACCAGACCGGCGCCTATCAGAGCGAAGCGGCGACTTCGATTCTGGTCAGTACCGTGTTGTCGATCGTGACGTTCTCGGCGGCGATTTACTTGATCGATGGAGGGATCGCTTCGGTTTGATGGTGGCGGTTCTTAAAAGATCGCAGCCTGCGGCGAAGGCTCCAATTCCAGCCAGCTAAGCCGAGCACACCTGTGGCGAGCCCCCTCGCCACAGGGAGTGAAAGTTCGGTGTCTGTGTATCGCCATGTATCCAACCCCACGCTTCGTAGACTGGCATACAAATGCCCCTCGATCTCGATACATCCGGGATACACGCATGCAGTCAAATAGCCCTGCCTCAGCGAGAAAGCAAACGCACTCGCACCACGGCTTAACGCCTGACCCAAGCGGACTGACCGCACACTGAACCGGAGAAACAACCATGTCCCGTATGTCGAACAAATCCCGCATTGGCCTGATCGCAGTTGCACTGGCCGGCAGCTTGAACCTGGCTTCGACCGCCTTCGCCGCCGACGCACTGCCACAGGGCTACCAACTGGCCTCGGCGGAAAAAACCAGCGAAGGCAAATGTGGCGAAGGCAAGTGCGGCGCCAGCGAAGCCGGTGCCAAAGCGACCAAGGCTGGTGAAGGCAAATGCGGTGAAGGCAAATGCGGCGACGCCTCCTTCGCCCGCACCGACACCGACCACGACGGCCGAGTTTCCCTGAAGGAACTGCTGGCCGTGGCGCCACAGGGCGGTGAGGAATTCAAGGCCATGGACACCAATGGCGACGGTTACCTGTCCGAAGCCGAGGTGTACAAATTCCGCACCAACCAATTCACCTCCAACGGCAAGAAAGTCCCGACCGAGCTGTACACCAAGATGAGCAAAGCGCAGAACTGATGGTTTGATGCGGCGATAAAAAACCTCCCCGGTGTTGTGGCCGGGGAGGTTTTTTTGTTGCAAGGCGGTAGTGAATGCAGACCGCGCTCCTTGTAGCAGCTGGCGAAGCCTGCGTCCGGCTGCGCAGCAGTCGTAAAACCTGTGCACCGGATCTAGCTGCCGCAGCGCCTGAATTTACGACTGCTTCGCAGCCGGACGCAGGCTTCGCCAGCTGCTACAGAGTTTGCGTTGACCTGACGACCTGTGTCAGTCGAAGGCGTTGCGATAGGCAAAGATTCCCGGCAATCCGCCGGTCATGACGAACAGCAGATTACTGCCCGCCGGATAGTCGCCCCGGCGTACCGCAGCCAGCAGACCGGCGAAGGCTTTGCCGCCGTAGACCGGATCGGTGAGCAGGCCTTCGTGGGAGGCGAGCAGGCGTACGGCTTCGAGCATGGCTTCGGTCGGTGCGCCATAGGCTTCGCCGCGCTGGCTGCCATCGACGTGGACCGACGTTTCAGCCAACGAAGTGGACGGGGAGAGCAGTTGCAGGACTTGCGTGGTTTTTTCCAGGGCCAGCGCCGCTGCCTGTTCTTCGGTGGCCAGCACCGAGTAACCGAGAACTTTGCTGGAGGAACGGGCCAGGGTGACGCCGGCCAGCAATCCAGACTGGGTGCCGGCGCTGCCGTTGGGCACGGTGATTTGTTCGAAGTGGATGCCCAGCGCATCGGCCTGACGCAGGATTTCGGCGGCGCAGGCGGCGTAACCCAGGCTGCCTCTCGGGCTGGAACCGCCCAGGGGCATGACGAAGGGATTGCGGCCTTGCTGTTTGAGCCTGTCGACCCGTTCGGCAGCGAAGGTGTCGGGCACGACACCCCGGGGCAGGCGATGGATTTTTGCGCCGAACAGCGCGTCGAGAATGACGTTGCCGTTGTGGCAGAAATCGTCGTCGCTGCGCACCGCCGACGGGGTCAGTATCAGCTCGCAGGCCAGCCCTTGCTGGGCGGCGACCGCCGCGGTCAGGCGGGCATGGTTGGATTGAAAACCGCCCCAGGTCACCAGGGTGTCGGCACCGGCAGCCAGTGCTTCGCCCAGCAGAAACTCCAGTTTGCGCAGCTTGTTGCCACCACCGCCGAGGCCGGTCAGGTCGTCGCGTTTGACGTAGAGGTTGCAGCCGTTCAACTCAGGCAGACGGCTCAGACGGTGCAGTTTCTGAATCGGTGTCGGGCCTTCGAGCAACGCCACCCGTGGGTAGGTGGCCAGCGCGGCATCAAGATGACTCAAGTCGTGGGGCATGAAGGATCGCCTTCTTGGAGGGAAGAGAGCTGTGGATCGGCCACTGTAAAAAGCGCACGGGGGAAGATATAGCACTGCCGGGTAATTACTGTTGATACATCATGTAATCAACCCCCACAGGCTTTGCGGGTATATGCAAAATCATTGTGCGAGCAGGCTCGCTCCCACAGGGGAAATGGTGTGGTATCTAAATCGAAGATAGCTGCTGCCTGATTAAATCGTTATTTGAGATATCGCCTTTGCGCGTAGAGTCGGCCCGACTGAAGTAAGGAAGGGCAGATGATGAACAGCGTGAAAGCAACAACGGCCCAGCAACCGGCCAGCCCATGGCGAGGCACGGTGGCGGGGTTTTCGGCGAGTCTTGTGGGGATCGGGCTGGCGCGGTTTGCCTATACGCCGTTGCTGCCGGCGATTGTCGGTGCTCACTGGTTCGATGCGTCCAGGGCGGCTTACCTGGGGGCGGCGAATCTGGCGGGGTATCTGGCCGGGGCGCTGTTCGGGCGTTCGCTGGCGGCGAAAACCTCAACCCGCTTCACCCTCAGGGCAATGATGCTGCTGGCGAGCATCGCGTTTTTCGCCTGTGCCTATCCCGTGTCCTTCGCCTGGTTTTTCGCCTGGCGCCTGCTCTCCGGTGTCGCCGGCGGGGCGCTGATGGTGCTGGCCGCGCCAACCGTTCTGGCTCATGTGCCAGCCTCCCGTCGAGGCCTGGCCGGCGGGGTGATTTTCATGGGCGTCGGAGTCGGGATCGCGGCGTCCGGCACGTTGGTGCCGCTCTTATTGCAACAAGGCCTGGCGCAGACCTGGCTCGGCTTGGGCCTGATCGCGCTGTTGCTCACCGCCATCGCCTGGCATGGCTGGCCGAGTGAAAACACCAGCGCAGCCAACACGGTCCACCACCGCCGCGCACCCTCCAGCGGCACCCTCAAGGCGCTGTATGTCGAATACGCACTCAACGCCGCAGGCTGGGTGCCGCACATGATTTTCCTGGTGGACTTCGTCGCCCGGGGCCTCGGCCAGGGCCTGCAAACCGGCGCGCAATACTGGGTGCTGTTCGGCCTTGGCGCCACCGTCGGCCCGTTGCTGGCTGGAGCGCTGGCTGACCGGATTGGCTTCGGTCGGGCGCTGCGGGCCGCGTTCATCATCGAGGCGATCAGCGTCGCCGCACCGGCCCTGGGATTGGGCACGGTCTGGCTCATGGCTTCCAGCGTCATCGTCGGCGCCTTCGTCACCGGCACCGTGCCGCTGGTGCTGGGACGTCTGCAGGAAGTGCTCGCCCGGCATCCCGCGCAACAAGCCGCCGCGTGGCAAACCGCAACCGTGGGCTTCGCGCTGTTCCAGGCTGTCGCCGCCTATGGCCTGTCGTTCCTGTTTTCCTACAGCGGCGGTCACTATCGTCTGCTGTTCGGCATCGGCACGGTGGCCATGTTGATCGCCTTTGTCATCGATGTATTGGCAGCAATCCGCAGCGCCGAATCTACGGAGCACACTCCAACGTGAATTATGCAGACCGCAATCTCCCTTACTGGCGCCGCAACCTGGCGGTTTGTGTGTTCGGCTCGTTCACCACGCTGGTGAGCCTGACCATGCTGCTGCCGTTCCTGCCGCTGTATGTGCAACAACTGGGCTTCACGGCCCAGGCCGATGTGGTGCAGTGGTCCGCCGTGGCCTTTGGCGCGACGTTCTTCGGCACGGCGATCACCGCGCCGCTCTGGGGCCGGCTGGCGGATCGATTCGGGCGCAAGCCGATGCTGATCCGCGCCGCCATCGGTATGGCCATTGTGATGTCGTTGATCGGGCTGGCCCGCGATGTCACTGACTTGGTGGTGCTACGCCTCATTGCCGGTCTGATCGGTGGCTATGCCTCGGCATCGATTGTGATGATCGGCTCGCAAGTGCCCCGAGAAAAAGCCGGATGGGCGCTGGGCGTGCTGTCGACCGGCGCCTTGTCCGGCAACCTGATCGGGCCGCTGGTCGGCGGTTTCCTGCCGCAGTGGGTCGGCATTCGCGGGACCTTTTTCGTTGGCGCAGCGGTGATCGCCGTGGCGGCGCTGGCCACCATCCTGTTGGTCCGCGAGGATTTTCAGCGTGGCGTGGACGGCTCGCAACGCACAAAAAACAGCGCGGACAAACAAGACAGCACCCGCTGGCCAATCATCGCCGCGCTGCTGGTGACCGCCATGATGGTGCTGCTGGCGAACATGTCGATCGAACCGATCATCACCGTCTACATCGGTCATCTGGGTGTGGCCTTCGATGATCAGGCGCGAGTGGCCGGCGTGGTGATGGCCGCTTCGGCCCTGGGCAGCATCCTGACCGCCGCGCGACTGGGCGCACTGGCCGATCGTATCGGCGGCTGGAACGTGATCATCGGTTGTCTGGTACTGACCGGCATCCTCATGCTGCCCCAGGCGTACGTCACGCAGTGGTGGCAACTGGCGGTGCTGCGCGGGCTGATGGGCATGACCCTGGCGGGACTGCTGCCGGCGATCGCCAAGCTGATTCGCGGTGCCGTGCAAGCGCACAACACCGGCAAGATCCTGGGCTACCTGCAATCGGCGCAGTTCTCCGGGCAGGTGATCGGGCCCTTGATCGGCGGCCAGATCGGCGCGCATTCAGGACTGCATCACGTGTTTCTGGTGACCGGCGCACTGCTGGTGCTGTGTGCCGGTATCAATGGCTGGATAAAGAGCCGTTTCGATGGTGCGCCCGCAGGTCTTGATCAGTCTACAGCGCCACGCTAGGGACTTCGTCCTCGCGCACGCTTTGCAGAAAAGTCGCCAGGGCACTGGAGAAGTAGCCGTCGATGCGGCGCACGAAGACGGTCTCGACCTGCGCCATGTCCGCCGGCAGATCGTGCACCGCAACCAGGCCTTCGCGGGCCGCATTGGCCGCGACACCTCGGGGCAAGAGGCTGATGCCGACACCGGCCGAGACGCAGGCGATGATGGCTTCGATGGAGCCGAATTCCAGCGGCTCCGGGGCGACGATGCCGAGGCTGGTCAGCAGCGTGTCCAGGCGCTGGCGATAGGAGCAGCCGATGCGAAACACCACGGTCTTCAGGTTCTCGACCTCGGCGATCGCTTGCAGGCTGTGCAGGGCAGGGGACGTCACCAGCACCAGCTCTTCGCGGAAGGCTTCTTCGCTGTGCAGCTCCGGATGGTGGACGGGGCCGGCGACGAACGCGCCCTCCAGCTTGCAGTCGATAACGCCCTGGATCAGGCTGCAGGTGGTGCCGGTGCGCACCACCGGGCGGACATCGGGATAAGCCTTGGCGAACTGCGCGATCAGGCGCGGCAGGCGCATGGCCAGGGTGGTTTCCAGGGTACCGATTTCCAGCACGCCCCTGGGCTGACCGTCATCCCGCGCGGCGCTGGAAGCATCCAGCAAAAGCTTCGACAGCCGGGCCGCGAAGGGCAGGATGCGCCGCCCCGCAGGCGTCACCTGAACCCCCTTGGCGCTGCGTTGAAACAGCGCCACCCCCAGCTCGCTCTCCAGCGCGCGAATCCTCGCCGACACGTTGGATTGCACGGTGTTCAGCTCATTGGCGGCCTTGTTCATGCTGCCGTGGCGCGCCACTGCATCCACCACCTTCAGATCCGCAACTTCCATCGCCATCACCTATCTGCAAAAGTCATAACTGCTGGCGAATCTAATGCTTCTGGCAGATGAGCGAAAGGGCCGTTCGGCAAATTTCAGTTTCACCAAAACAGATCAACTGAATCACAAATGATCATTTTACTTGATGGTTTGGCGGGCATAGGTTGAAGGGGCACAGATACCGCAGCCAGTGGCGGATCGAGTCTGAATCTGAGGCTGTGGAACAACAATAACGCAACCACTGCTACACGGAGTCAACGTGAACCATGCAACTGAATCGGCCAGAATTCGCAATCATCCGCGTTACAGGGAACTGGTTTCACGGCAACGAAGATTCGTCGCCGGGCTTACCGCAGCCACCCTTGTTCCGTACTTCACGTTCATCCTCGTCGCCGCCTTCGCGCCCCAGCTGCTAGCGACGAAGCTTTCCGCCACCAGCATCATCAACATCGGCTGGCCCCTGGGCCTGGTGTTCATCGTCGGCGCCTGGTTGTTCACCGGGCTCTACATCCTGCGGGCCAACGGTGAGTTCGACACCCTGACCGCGCAAATCCGCGCGGGGGTGATCGTATGAAGCGCCTCCCGCGAAACCTCATCCTTGCGCTTGCGCTGAGTGCCTCCGCGGCGCGTGCCTTGGCCGGCGACGTGCTGCAGACCGTCGAAAAGCAGCCGATCAACTTCACTGCGATCAGCATGTTCCTGGTCTTCGTCGTGACCACCCTCGGCATCACCTATTGGGCGGCTTCGAAGACCCGTTCCATGGACGATTTCTACAACGCCGGCGGCGGTATCACCGGTTTTCAGAACGGCCTGGCGCTGGCCGGCGACTACATGTCGGCGGCGGCGCTGCTGGGTGTCACCAGCATGATCTTCTTCAACGGTTTCGACGGCGTGCTGTACTCCATCAGCTTCTTCGTCGCCTGGCCGCTGCTGCTGTTCCTGTTTGCCGAACGCATTCGCAACCTGGGGCGCATCACCCTCTCGGACATCGCTTCGTTCCGCCTCGACCAGAACCGTATCCGCACCATGACCGCCTTCGGCTCGCTGACGGTGGTGTGCTTTTACCTGGTGGTGCAGATGGTCGGCGCCGGGCAGTTGATCCAGTTGCTGTTCGGCCTGCCGTACAACTACGCGGTGATTGCCGTGGGCTTGCTGATGGCGGTCTACGTGACGTTCGGCGGCATGGTCGCAACCACCTGGGTGCAGATCATCAAGGCCGGGCTGCTGTTGCTGGGCGGAACCCTGCTGGCGTTTCTGGCGCTGAGCAAGTTCGGATTCTCTTTCGATCTGATGTTCGAAAAAGCCGTGGCCGCGCACCACGATGGCGAGCGGATTCTGCTGCCGAGCAAACTGGTGGCCGATCCGCTGTCGCTGATCTCGCTGTCCCTGGGCCTGGTGTTCGGCACCGCCGGATTGCCGCACATCCTCATGCGTTTCTTCACCGTGCCCGACGCCAGGCAAGCGCGCAAATCGGTGTTCGTCGCCACCGGCTTCATCGGCTTTTTCTACCTGATCGTCGCGGTGCTGGGGCTGGCCGCCATCGTGATCGTCGGGCAGGACCCGGCCTTCTACGAATCCGGCAATCTGGCCGGCAAGTTGATCGGCGGCGGCAACATGCCGGTGATGCACCTGGCGAAAGCCGTGGGCGGTGACCTGTTGCTCGGTTTCATTTCCGCCGTGGCGTTCGCGACGATTCTGGCGGTGGTGTCCGGGTTGACCATGGCCGGCACCTCGGCGATTTCCCATGACCTGTACGTGATGGTGGTGCGCAAGGGCAAGGCCGATGCAAAGGACGAGCGCCGCGTTTCCCGTATCGCTTCGGTGGGCATCGGCATCGTCGCGGTGGTGCTGGGGATCCTGTTCAAGGACCAGAACATCGCGTTCCTCGTGGCGCTGACCTTTGGTGTGGCCGCGTCGGTGAATTTCCCGATCCTGGTGCTCTCGATGTACTGGAAGGGCCTGACCACCCGCGGCGCCTTGATCGGCGGCGTCGCCGGCCTGATCAGCGCGGTGGGCCTGGTGATCCTGTCGCCGGCGGTCTGGGTCAAGGTGCTGGGCAATGCCGAGGCGATCTTCCCCTACGACTACCCGGCGATCATTTCGATGAACGTGGCGTTCCTCTTCACCTGGCTGGGCTCGGTCACTGACAGAAGTCGCTCCGCGGGGCTGGAACGCGAGCGCTTTGACGACCAGTTGATTCGCGCCCAGACCGGGCTTGGCGCCGCGCAGGCGGTCAATCACTGATCGCGTGTTCCTTTTCCTGATTGGCATTCGCTGCAAAAGGAGTCAGCCATGCAACTCAAAGACAATGGCTTGAGATTTTCCCCCATCACCATCGCCCTGCATTGGGTCGTGGCGTTTTCCCTGCTGGCGATTTTCGGCCTGCAACTGATGATCGGCCAGGCCTCCGTCGAGGCACTGCGAAGCGAGCTGGTAAGGGTGCAGAACCTGGTCGGCCTGGTGCTGTTTCTCGTCTCGATCTACCGCTTCTGGGCGCGGGTCACGGCTTACCATCCGCTGCCCGTGGGCACGCCCAACCCCATCGAAGTGATCATCAGCCGCTCGGTGGCGGTGTCGCTGGCGCTGGCCATGGTGCTGCTGCCCGTCGCGGTCTGGGCTTCGCGCTGCGCGGGCGGCGAAGTGGTGGAGCTGCCCGGCGGCGGGTGGATCCCGAGCCTGCTGCCGGTCAATGCGACGCTCAAGCACGTGGTCGATGTGCTGTTCAACATCGGCGCCTCGGCGTTCCTTGCCGGGCTTGGGCTGCATATTTTCGGCGCGGTCAAGAATCACTTTCTCCTGAAGAACAACACGCTCAAGCGCATGCTGGGCAAACACGTGGAGCTGTGAGCATGAACCAGGACAGATTCGATTTTGCCGGGAACGCCATCACCCGATTGTGCGGTGTGAAGTATCCGATTTTCCTCGGCGGCATGGCGGCCATTTCCGGTCCGCAACTGGTGGCTGCCGTGGCCAATGCCGGAGGCATGGGGGTGATCGGCGGTCTGCGCCTGCCGCCGCTGGCCTTGCGCCGCTGGATCCAGGAGACCCGCGAGCTGACCGACCGGCCATTTGGCGTGAACCTGGTGCCGCAGTTCGGTGGCCCGGATGTGTTCGAGGCGCAGTTCCAGGTGATCCTCAAGGAAAAGCCCAAACTGCTGTCGCTGTTTTACGCCGAAAAGTACTCCGCCGACATGATTCCCCGGGCCAAGGACGCCGGGCTGCTGGTGATGGTCCAGGCAGGCTCGGTGGAGCTGGCGCACATCGCCTTGGCCCAAGGCGCAGATATCATCATCGCCCAGGGCAGTGAAAGCGGCGGACACCTCAATCGCGGCACCATCGGCATCATGCCGCTGCTGACCTCGATCCTCGCCATCTCCGAAGGCCGGCCGGTGCTGGCGGCCGGCGGCGTGACCAACGGCGACGATGTGCGGGCGCTGATGTCCCTCGGCGCGTCCGGGGTGGTGGTGGGCACGGCGTTCATCGCCACCGAAGAGTCGAACGCGCATCCGCTGTACAAACAGAAGATCGTCGAAGCGACCACCGATGACACCGAGTACCGCACCGGTTATTCGTTCGGCTGGACCTACGGCACGCCGCATCGGGTGATCCCGAATCGGGACAAATGGAATTTGCTGCGCCTGATCGGCGGCGGCGCCCGAGCCATCGACAAACCGCGCATGGCCGAAAAGTTGTCGCTGTATGCGGGGCAGGGGGTGGGCAAGATCCACAGCGTCGTGCCGGCGGCGCAGCGGGTGGCGGAGTTGGCGGGTGGGTTGGTCGAACGGATGCCAGTGGAAGCCGTAAAACAGAGATGGGCAATGCCCTTGTAGGAGCGAGGCTTGCCCGCGAAGGCGTCAGGTCAATCGACATCAATAGTGACTGACCCAACGCTTTCGCGGGCAAGCCTCGCTCCCACAGGATTTGAGTCGTCAACGGATCGCGTGTTCGACACAAAACACCGTGGGAGCGAGCCTGCTCGTTCCCACAATGGGTCCATGTGTATCAGAAGACTTTGCTGACGCTCGCCACCACCGTGGCGCTGCACACATCATCGAACCCCCAGTTACTGGCGCACTGGCTCTTCGACAAATCGGTGTCGATGTAGCTCAACCCTAGCATCACACCCGCCAGTTCATGGCTCAGCTTGACCTCCCATTCGCGGTACGAATCCTCGGCGTGGCCGGAGGCCGAGTACAGGTGCGGGTCCTTGAAGTCCATGTTGCCGTATCGCAGCTTCAAACCGGTGTCGTAGGGCAGTTGGGTTTCGTAGCCCACATAGCTGTAAAGCGAGTTCTGCTTGCTGTCGACGCCCGGTGCATCGTCGGAGTAGTAGGCCCCGAGTTTCACCCCGTAGACACTGAGAATCCCGTAGACCTCACTCTGATTGAACTGGCTTTCCTTCGGGTAGGAATACTTCAGATATCCCAGATCCAGGCTGACCTCTTCAGTCGCCTCCCACAGCCAGCCGCCGTAGTAATCGATTTCCTGGCGGGTCTTCAAACCACCACCAAAATCGACATTGGAACTCCAGGCCCCCAGGTACAGGCCGCTGCTGTGGGTCAGGGTGGTGCCGGCCTGGATCGCCGGGTCGTTCTGGGTTTGCGAGATGCCGCGGGTGCGGTAATCGCTGGCCAGGGTCAGGTCCACCAGTACGGCGAAGTCGTCATTCAAGGGTATCGCCTGGCTGCACAGCGGCAGCACGCTCAGGGATCCGAGGGCGAACAGGGTCAAGGCTTTCATGGGTTGCGTCCCGCTATTGTGATTGTTATGGGCAGTTTTTCGGGGCAAGGCTCAATGGCGACCACGATCCCTGTAGCAGCTGGCGCAGCCTGCGTCCGGCTGCGAAGCAGTCGCAATTCCAGGCGGCGGGGTGTGCCAGAAAGATCCGGTACTCAGGTTTAACGACGGCTTCGCAGCCGGACGCAGGCTGCGCCAGTTGCTACAGGTTTGCGGTGGTCAAGGAGTGGCGGTGTAGATTTCGCGCCCGGCGAACCAGGTTTGCAGCACTTGGGTGTCGTGCAGGGCCTTGTCGTCGACGCTGAACACATCGCGGTCCAGCACGATGAAGTCGGCTTGCTTGCCGGGACTCAGCGAGCCGATCTGCTTCTCAAGGCCAATGGTGCGCGCGGCGTTGAGGGTGTAGGCGTAGAACATGGTTTCGCGGTCCAGGCGCTCGTCGGCGTTGAGCACGCCCATCGGGCCGGTGCGGGTCATGGCCTGGGCCATGGCGTTGAACGGGTTGGGCGAAGACACCGGCCAGTCGCTGGCGCCGGCGATGGTCGCACCCTGTTTGAGCAGCGAATGCGCCGGGTACTGATAACGGAAGGCCGCAGCACTGACGTAAGGCTTGATCATGTCCGTGGTGTAGTCGTCCGCCGAGGCCCACAGCAACTGCATCGAGGCGATCACGTTCAGCGGTTTGAAGCGGGCGAACTCCTTCGGATTGACCATCTGCAGGTGAGTGACCGAGTGCGTCACGCCGCTCTGGCGATCCTTGCGCGCCTGGGCGATCCCGTTCAGGGACTCGCGCACCGCGCGGTCGCCGATGGCATGAATGTGCACCAGCCAGCCGCGTTGATCGATGGCGCTGACCAGCTCGCCGAAGTGCTGCGGATCGATCAGCAGTTCGCCTTGTTTATGCGAGTTGCTGTAAGGATCGATCATCGCCGCGCTCTGCGCCGGGTATTCGATCACGCCGTCGGCGAAGATCTTGATGCCAGGCAGGGTCAGGTTGGGAACACCCTGAAATTGCTGGCGGACCTTGTCCAGCACATCGAGATCGGCCGGCACGCTTTTCGGATTGGCCACCAGCAGCGCGGCAACGTGGGCGCTCATGCCGCCGGTTTCGGCCAGCGCCTTGTAGGCCGGCAGCACGCCGACGGTTTTCTCCGTGGGCTTGAGCGCGTACACCGGCTCGCCGGGGGCGGCGTTGGCAGCGGGGTCCATCCAGGCCGTGATGCCCAGGCTGTTGTTGTAGCGAAGGGCAGATTGCGCCGCTGTGAGCATGTCGGCGGCGGTCGGCACCGGCATCTTCGTCGCCACGCGATCCCAGCCGGCATCCACCACGAAACCGTTGGGGCTGCCGTCGGCGAGTTGGCCGATGGTGCCTTTCTCGGCATCCGGCAGGTTCTTCAGCAACGCGGCATCGATGCCGGCGCGTTCGAGCATGACGCTGTTGGCCCAGGCGGTGTGGTGGTCGCTGCCGGTGAACACCACCGGCACCTTGGCCCATTCGCCGTTGTTGAACTTCTTGCCCAGGGCTTCGGCCTGGGACCAGTAGGCCGAACTCATGCCGGCCACGCTCAGCACATCGCCATGTTTGGCCTTGCCGTCGTCGCGCCAACCGCGCAGGCGTTTTTCCAGTTCGTCGACATCGACGACTTCGTCTTCCATGTTCGCCGAGACCATTTCCAGGCCGCCGAAAATCGAGTGGGAATGGGTGTCGATCAGGCCGGGCATCAGGGCCTTGCCGCCCAGGTCCACCACTTTGGTATTGGGCGTGATCAAGGCCTTGATCTGCGCATCGCTGCCGACTTGCTGCACCTTGCCGTCCTGCACCGCCAGGGCCTGCACCTTGGGATTGGCGCGGTCGGCGGTGAAAATCTTGCCATTGAGCAGGACCAGATCCGTGGCGGCCATGGCTTCCAACGAGGCAAAACTCACAGCGGCCATCAGTAGATTCGGGATGAATCTTTTCATTGAATGTTTCCTTGTTATTGCGTCTGATGGCCAGATTAGTGACTGTCAGGGCGCAGCAGAACGCTTCGCTCACGAAAAACGTTTTTGCCGGAATGGAAAAAATATGGACAAGTTGGGTGCGTTGAAAATGTTCGTGGTGACGGCGCAACTGGGCAGTTTCAGCCGTGCCGCCGAGCAGATGGGCAAGACCCCGTCGGCCCTGACCAAGGCGGTCAATCACCTGGAAACCGAACTCGGTGCCCGGCTGTTCGAGCGCAGCACCCGACGGATCTCGCTGACGGAGTCCGGGCGGCTTTATCTGGAAACCGCGCGCCAGGTGTTGCAACGGCTGGACGAGGCGGGCGAGGAGATCGAGCAGTTGCAGCATGGCTTGCGCGGCACCCTGAAGATCACCGCGCCGCTGGCTTACGGCCAGGCGTTTCTCGATCAGGTCTGCGGCGGTTTTCTGGAGCAGTACCCGCAAATCGATCTGCAGGTGGACCTGTGCGATGAGTTCGTGAATTTGGTGGAAAGCGGCTATGACCTGGCCCTGCGTGAAGGCCATGACGATCTGCCGGGGCTGATCGCCCGCATCGTCGGCAGCAATCGCCTGGCCCTGTGCGCCAGTCCTGAATACCTGGCGCGCAAGGCGCTGCCGGTCACCCCGCAAACCCTCGACGAGCACCAATGGCTGTTATACCGCCACCCGCTGCTCAGCCGCGAATTCTGGTGGGTCGAGCGCGACGGCCAGCGCCTGAGCCTGCCGCAACCCTCATCGCCGCGCCTGCGCAGCGACAACTACGACCTGCTGCTGGCCAACGCCCTGGCCGGCCGCGGCCTGCTGCACACGCCCCTGTGGAGCGCCGCCCCCTACATCGCCGACGGGCGACTGGTACGAGTGATGGCCGACTACGACATCGACCCCGACAGCTTCGGCGCGCACATCCTCGCGGTGTACCCCAGCCACCGCCGGGCGACGGCCAAGGTCCTGGCGTTCATCGACTACATCGCCCGGTTCCTCGCCTCCCGCGGCTTGACCGACGACCCCCGCCCCCTGTAGGAGCGAGGCTTGCCCGCGAAGGCGGTGTGTCAGGCCGCATCAATGCTGAATGTGCCGGCCCCTTCGCGGGCAAGCCCGCTCCCACAGGTTTTTGGGTTGTTCACAGAATTTGCGTACAGCCACAAACCCTGTAGGAGCGAGCACGCTCGCGATGGTCGTCAACGATAACGCTGGCTGCCTGACACCCCGCGCTGTCTGAATC
This sequence comes from Pseudomonas sp. C1C7, assembly GCF_013359595.1. Taxonomy (GTDB): domain Bacteria; phylum Pseudomonadota; class Gammaproteobacteria; order Pseudomonadales; family Pseudomonadaceae; genus Aquipseudomonas. The sequence continues at coordinate 45,886 of NZ_JABFMP010000023.1, forward strand.
TCCATCGCGAGCTCGCGCCTACAGGTCGTCCACAAAATCTTGTCAGAGAAATCGCAAAAGAGTACAAATGTACTCCATGACGACTCTAACTCCCCGCCGTACCGCCATCCTGACCTTCATCCGCGAGCGAATCGCCGAGCATGGTCAGTCCCCGAGCCTCGCTGAAATCAGTGAGGCTTTTGGTTTTGCCTCCCGCAGCGTGGCGCGCAAGCATGTGCTGGCGCTGACCGAAGCCGGTTTCATCGAGGTCAATCCGCATCAGGCCCGAGGCATCCGTCTGCTCGGTCAACCTGCGCGCCCCGAACTGCTGGACATCCCGGTGCTGGGGCGGGTAGCAGCGGGTGCGCCGATTGGCGCCGACGCCGAGGTTCATAGCCGCCTGCTGCTCGACCCCGCGATTTTCTCCCGAACGCCGGACTACATGCTGCGGGTTCGCGGCGACTCGATGATCGAGGACGGCATTCTCGATGGCGATCTGGTGGGCGTGCACCGCAGCCCCGAGGCGGTCAACGGCCAGATCGTCGTGGCGCGCCTGGACGGTGAAGTGACCATCAAGCGCTTCGAACGGACAGGCGACACGGTTCGGCTGTTGCCACGCAACCCGGCCTATGAGCCGATCGTCGTCGTGCCCGGTCAGGACCTCGCGATCGAAGGGGTGTTCTGTGGCCTGGTGAGGCAAGGCTGATGGGTGCCGTCGTTGCGTTGGACACGCTGTTCAATGGCGGTCAGGTCTGGAAGGGCCGGCCTGCGCCGCCGAGCGCCAGTCCGCAGCCCACCGGGCATGCCGCGCTGGATGCGGCGCTGCCGACCGGAGGCTGGCCGGAAGCGGCACTGAGCGAAATCCTCCTGGCCGGGCAGGGCGTGGGCGAGCTGCAACTGGTGTGGCCGACGCTGGCGCGGCTGTCGGCGGCGGGCGAGCGCATCGTGCTGGTGGCGCCGCCGTTCGTGCCGTATCCCCAGGCCTGGCAGAGCGCCGGGGTCGATCTGCGCCAGTTGTCGATCATAGAAGCCAGCGAGCGCGATGCCCTGTGGGCGGCGGAGCAATGCCTGCGTTCAGGCAGCTGCGGCGCGGTGCTGTGCTGGCCGCACAAGGCCGATGACCGGGCGTTGCGGCGCTTGCAGGTGGCGGCGGAAACCGGCTCGACCCTGGCTTTTGCCTACCGCTCGATCCATGAAGCGATCAACCCGTCGCCCGCGGCCCTGCGCATCGCCATCGATGCCAGGCCCGCGCAGTTGCGCGTGCTCAAGTGCCGGGGCGGGTTGGCCCGTTCGGCGCCGATTGCCTTCCCCGTGGGGCATTGAGGTTGCCATGCGCTGGGTGTGCATTCTGTTCCCGCAATTGGCGCTGGACGCGGTCCTGCGTCAGCGCAGCGACCCCGACGAACCGCTGGCGCTGCTGACCGGCCCGGCGCAGCGTCGTGTCTTGCAGGCGGTCAATGCCTCGGCACGGGAGCTGGGGTTGCGTCCCGGCCAGTCGATGACCGCCGCCCAGGCACTGAGCAAAGGTTTCGCCACCGCCGAATACGACGCCGCCGAGATCGAACACTGGCAGCAGTTTCTGGCGGCCTGGGCCTATCGCTTCAGCTCCCAGGTCAGCGTGCATTACCCCCGTGCGGTGGTGTTCGAGATCGAATCCAGCCTGGGCCTGTTCGGCGACTGGGCTCAATTCGAAACCCGGCTGCGCACCGAGCTCGGCGAGCTGGGCTTTCGCCATCGCATCGTCGCCGCGCCCAACCCGGTGGCCGCGCGGGTCCTGGCCAACGCCTATGACGGCCTGGTGGTCCCCGACGATCAGGCCCTGCAGTATCACCTGGGGCAATTGCCCGTCGACCGCATCGGGTTGGAGGTCAATGTCGCCACGGCCCTGTCGCGCATGGGGCTGCGTACCTTGAACCAGATGCAGGCGTTGCCGCGGCAGAGTCTGGCCCGGCGTTTCGAGGCCCAGGTACTCAAGCATCTGGACACCTTGCTCGGCACTCGGCGGCTGGCGTTGGCGTTCTACCTGCCGCCGGATCGTTTCGATGTGCGCATCGAGCTCAACTTCGATGTGCAATCCCATCAGGCCCTGCTGTTTCCATTACGTCGACTGACCGGCGATCTGTCGGCGTTCCTCTGCGGCCGCGACAGCGGGGTGCAGCGCTTCGACCTGCACCTGGAGCACGCCGGATTGCCCGACAGCGTGATCAAGGTCGGCCTGCTCAGCGCCGAACGCGATGCGGCGATGCTATTCGAACTGGCCCGCGGGCGGCTGGAGCAAGTCCAGGTCGAGGCTCCGGTGCGCGGCTTTCGCCTGCGCGCCGAAGACCTGCCGGCCTTCGTGCCCCAACGTCAGGAACTGTTCGATGACCGTCCGCAGCAGTCTTTGCCCTGGGAGCAACTGCGTGAACGCCTGCGCGCGCGGCTGGGGGATGACGCGGTGCACGGCCTGCGCTTTCAGGCCGATCACCGCCCCGAATGCGCCTGGCAGGCCCGTGTCGACAGTCAGCCATGTGTGCCGCTGCCGAGCGTAAAGCGCCCGGGCTGGCTGCTGACCGAACCGCAGGCGCTGCACGAACACTCGACGCGCATCCTGATGGGCCCGGAGCGGATCGAGACCGGCTGGTGGGATGGCGACGACGTGCGCCGCGATTACTACCTGATCGAAACCCGCACCGGCCAGCAGGGCTGGGCCTGGCGCGCGGTCGGCGAGGACGGCCCGTTGTGGCTGCAGGGCTGGTTCGCATGAGCGCCGACTATGCCGAACTGCACTGCCTGTCGAACTTCAGTTTCCAGCGCGGTGCCTCCAGCGCCCTGGAGCTGTTTCAACGGGCAAAAAAGCAGGGTTATCAGGCCCTGGCGATCACCGACGAATGCACCCTGGCCGGCATCGTCCGCGCCTGGCAGGCGGCAAAGTCCGTGGAGTTGCCGCTGATCATCGGCAGCGAAATCCGCATCGAAAACGGCCCAAAACTGGTGCTGCTGGTGGAGAACCTCGAGGGCTACCAGAACCTGTGTCGGCTGATCACCCAGGCTCGTCGGCGGACGCAAAAAGGCCAGTACCAGATCCTCAAGGACGACTTCAGCGAGTCGTTACCGGGGTTGCTGGCGCTGTGGGTGCCGGACGCGGTGGATGACGTCGAGCAGGGGCGCTGGCTGAAAGAGGTGTTCGCCGGACGCCTGTGGCTGGCGGTGCAACTGCATTGCGGCCAGGACGACACCCGGCGCCTGCACGATTTGCTGGCGCTGGCCCGGGCGCTGGACATCCCGGCCGTGGCCAGCGGCGATGTGCACATGCACGCCCGTGGTCGACGCGCCTTGCAGGACACCATGACCGCGATCCGCCATCACCTGCCGGTGGCCGACGCCGGGCTGCGCCTGCACCCCAACGGCGAGCGCCACTTGCGCAGTCTCGAGGTCTTGCGCGAGCTGTATCCGCCGGCGCTGCTGGAGGAGTCCCTGAACGTGGCCCGGCGCTGCACCTTCGATCTGAAGCAGTTGCGTTATCAATACCCTAAGGAGCTGGTGCCCGACGGATATAACGCCAGTGCCTGGCTGCGCAAACTGACCGAGGAAGGCATCGCCTGGCGCTGGAAAAACGGTGCGTCCGCCAAGGTGCTGGAGCAGATCGACAAGGAACTGGAACTGATCGCCGAGCTTGGCTACGAGAGCTACTTCCTCACCGTGCATGACGTGGTGCGCTTCGCCCGTGACCAGCACATTCTCTGCCAGGGGCGTGGTTCGGCGGCCAACTCGGCGGTTTGCTACGCCCTGGGCATTACCGAGATCGACCCGGACAAAACCACGCTGCTGTTCGAGCGCTTCATGTCCAAGGAGCGCAACGAGCCGCCGGACATCGATGTGGATTTCGAGCACGAACGGCGTGAAGAAGTCCTGCAATACGTTTTCCGTCGTTATGGCCGGGGCCGCGCGGCCTTGACCGCGGTGGTCAGCACTTATCACGCCGCCGGTGCCGTGCGCGATGTGGCCAAGGCCCTGGGCCTGCCGCCGGACCAGATCAACGCGCTGGCCGACTGCTGCGGTCACTGGAGCGATGAAACCCCGCCCGTGGAGCGCCTGCTCGAGGGCGGTTTCGACCCCGAAAGCCCGGTGTTGCGCCGGGTCCTGAGCCTGACCGGGCAACTGATCGGCTTTCCCCGGCACCTGTCGCAGCACCCCGGCGGCTTCGTGATTTCCGAACAGCCGCTGGACACCCTGGTGCCGGTGGAAAACGCCGCCATGGCCGACCGTACGATCATTCAATGGGACAAGGACGACCTCGACGCGGTCGGCCTGCTCAAGGTCGATATCCTCGCGTTGGGCATGCTCAGCGCGATCCGCCGCTGTTTCGACCTGCTGCGTCGGCACCGCAATCTGGATCTGAGCCTGGCGACGATTCCGTCCGAAGACCGGCCGACCTACGACATGATCAGTCGCGCCGACACCATCGGCGTATTCCAGATCGAGTCCCGGGCGCAGATGTCGATGCTGCCGCGCCTCAGGCCCAGGACCTTCTACGATCTGGTGATCGAGGTGGCCATCGTGCGGCCGGGGCCGATTCAGGGCGGGATGGTGCATCCGTACCTGCGACGGCGGAACAAGGAGGAGCCCGAGACCTATCCGTCACCGGAGCTCAAGGTGGTGCTGGAAAGGACCCTTGGCGTGCCGCTGTTCCAGGAGCAGGTAATGCAGATCGCCATTGTCGCCGCCGACTACAGCCCCGGCGAGGCGGATCAGTTGCGGCGCTCCATGGCGGCCTGGAAACGCCACGGCGGGCTTGAACCTCACAAGGAACGCCTGGCTGCCGGCATGAAGAAAAACGGCTACAGCGCCGAGTTCGCCGCGCAGATCTTCGAGCAGATCAAAGGCTTCGGCAGCTACGGTTTTCCCGAGTCCCACGCCGCCAGTTTCGCCTTGCTGACCTACGCCAGCTGCTGGCTCAAGTGCCATGAGCCGGCGGCGTTCGCCTGTGCGCTGATCAACAGCTGGCCGATGGGCTTCTACAGCCCGGACCAGATCCTGCAGGACGCGCGCCGCCATCGTTTGCAGATTCGTCCGGTGGACGTGCGCGCCAGTGACTGGGATTGCAGCCTGGAACCGGTGGCCGGTGCGCAACCGGCGATCCGCATGGGCCTGCGCATGATCAAGGGCTTTCGCGAAGAGGATGCGCGGCGTATCGAGACCGCGCGAGGCAAGGGCGCGTTTGCCGACATCGCCGACCTTGGCGAGCGGGCGCAACTGGATGCCCGTGCCCGGGAGCTGCTGGCCGATGCCGGGGCGTTGCGCGGCATGGCCGGTGATCGCCATCGGGCGCGCTGGGAAGTGGCGGGGGTGGAGAAACAACTCGGTCTGTTCGCCGGCCTGCCCCGGCACGAAGAGGAAGCCATCGTGCTGCCAAAGCCCACGGTCGGCGAGGACCTGCGCGCCGATTACGCCAGCGTCGGCACCACCCTCGGCCCGCATCCGCTGGCCTTGTTGCGCGGTGAATTGAAGGCCCGGCGTTGCCGCAGTTCCAGGGAATTGCTGGAGGTCGAACACGGTCGCCCGGTGAGCATCGCCGGACTGGTGACCGGCCGACAACGACCGGGCACCGCCAGCGGCGTAACCTTCGTCACCCTGGAAGACGAGTTCGGCAACGTCAACGTAGTGGTCTGGCGCGACCTCGCCGACCGCCAGCGCCGGGTGCTGGTGGGCTCGCAACTGCTCAAGGTCGACGGGCGCTGGGAAAAGGAAGGCGAAGTCCGCCACCTGATCGCCGGACGCTTGAGTGACCTGAGTTCACTGCTGGACGGCATTACCGTGCGTAGTCGTGACTTCCACTGATCATCACCCCGGACCGGACGCCCTGTAGGCGCAAGGCTTGCCCGAAGAAGCCGGAACATTCAATTGCCTGGCACACCGCCTTCGCGGGCAAGCCTCGCTCCTACAAGCCCCTTGGCTGGATGAAATCCCTGTAGGAGCGAGCAAGCCTCGCTCCTACAGGTCATGGGTGCAGGTCATTTGGGCCAGAACCGCTCACCACCTCCGGGCGCATCCGTCCATGCTTGTAATGAGCGGGTCGGCAGGTCGAAGTAGTCGCGCGTACGCGCATAGCCATGGCCGCCCATGCGGCCGATCGCGTCCAGGCCCAGTTGATCGATGTACAGGGTTTGCGGGTCGATCAGTTCGTCCCGCACGTGGGCCATCAGCACTTCACCGAAAATGATCTCCCGGGACTGGCCGATGTTCAGCGCCATCATCCGTCGGCATTCCAGCGCCACCGGGGCTTCGCCGATGCGTGGGCATCTGACCGTGGTGCCGGCGATGGCGGTGAGGCCGGCGGCGGTCAGTTCGTCGAAACCGGGGGCGAAGGGTACGGCGCAGACGTTCATGGCCTCCACCAGCGCATCGCTGACAATGTTGACGGTGAATTCCTGGTTGAGCTGGATGTTGCGCGTGGTGTCCTTGGGGCTGTGGTCGCCGTAGTTCTCCACGCCCAGGGCGAGAATGGGCGGGTCTGCCGACAGCGCGTTGAAAAAGCTGAAGGGCGCAGCGTTGACCCGGCCTTCGCCATCGACGGTGGTGACCAGGGCAATCGGCCGGGGCACCACGCTGCCGATCAGGATTTTGTATTTTTCCCGCGGTTTCAGTTGACTGAAGTCGAAGCTTTGCATGGCAGAAGTCTCTAAAGAAGTGGATCGATGGCGCTCAAGGGCGCCTGTGCGCTGTAGTCGTCGGCGAACGGGATGGCCGGCTGGAACAGGGTTTTCCAGTCCGGTCGGCCGAAGGCCCGGTCGCTGTGACTGCGCATCAGGGTTTCGAATTGCTGTTGTGCCTGGCGCTGCAGGCTGGCGTAGTCGATGCCGTTGACCTGACCGTCCTGCATCACGCAGCGGCCATCGATGTAGCTGGCGATGCAGTCGTCGCCACGTCCGGCCAGCACCAGGTTTTTCAGGGGGTCGAACAACGGCCCCAGGTGCATGCCGCGCAGGCTGAAGACGGTGATGTCGGCCTTGCAGCCGGGCGCCAGGCGGCCGAGGTCGTCACGCCCCAGTGCCCTGGCACCGCCGAGGGTGGCGGCGTTGTACAGGTCGAGTGCGCTGGTCAGCGAATTGCCGCCTTCCATCAAACGGGCGATGTTCAGGCCCTGGCGCATGTTGTCGAGCAAGTCCGCCGGCCAGGTGTCGGTGCCCAGGGCGAAATTGATGCCCTTGGCCCGATAACGGCCGAAGGAATTCAGGGCCTCGCCATCGCGGGCGAACACCACCGGGCAATGCACCAGGCTGGTGCCGCCGTCCACCACTCGCTGCAAGTCGTCTTCGCCACGGGTGTAGATGCCGTGGGGCAGCAGGCTGCGCGGCGTCAGCAGCTCCAGTTGCTGCAACCAGGCCAGGGGCGAGGCGCCGCGCAACTGCTCGACCATCGCCACTTCACCCAGACCCTGGCAACAATGCAGGCGCATCGGCGCGTCGAGTTCGCGGCTCAGTGCGGCGGTGCGTTGCAGCAGCGTCGGGGTGCAGGTCTGGATCCGGTCGGGCAGCAGCGCGCCGCGAATCAGGCCGCCGCTGGCGCCATCGAAATCCTTGAAAAACCGCTCGGCCGCCTCGAGCCCCGCCAGGCCCCGATCTTCATCCCAGTGATGGGCGAGGGTGCCGTCGGCCTGCCAGTAACTCATGCCGCTCATGTAGCAGGGGCCGAGGTAGGTCCGCAGCCCCAGCTCGGAAGCGATGCCCGCCACCGCGGAAAATTCGTCGTAGTTTTCCGCCCACTCGCGGTAGTACATCGAGGTGATCGGCATCGCCGTGGTGATACCGTTGCGGATCAGTTGCGTGAAGGCGTAGCGGTATTTGAACACTTCTTCATCGAAGTTGTAGCTCTCACGGGGCCCGCGGGCCAGGTACTCGGCGGACCACATCCGGCCCATCTGGCGCTCGTCGCCGTTGTCCAGGGTCAGCACCGTGGAATCGAGATCGCCCAGGGCATCCAGATCGATGAAGCCGGGGCCGATCAGCGCGTTGCCATGGTCGATCCATTGATCCACCGGCCCCGCATAATCGCGGCCGACGAAGACGATCCGCGAGCCTTCGAACACCACCTCGCCATCGCGCCACAGCACATGTTGCGTGCCGTCGTAGCCGACCACGCAACTGGCCTTGAGGCCGATGCGCTTCACAGACGGCTTTCCAGCAAACGGCCGCCGGACGCGATCAGTTGCCCGCCGCGATACACCTGGCGCACAGGCCGCGCGACCACGGCTTCACCCAGGGTGTGAACCGGCATCAGCAGGAAGTCCGCCGGCTGGCCGATCTCCACGGTGCGGCCTTCACGACCCAGTGCCTTGGCGCCGTTGACCGAGGCTGCATCGAACACCGCCGCCAGTTCCTCGTCCTTGTTCAGATCGAAACGCAAGGCCAGCAGCATCGCTCGTTCGAGCATGTCGCCGTTGCCCATGGGCGACCAGGCATCGCGAATGCCGTCGGAGCCCAGGCAGACGTTGACCCCGGTTTCGCGCAGGGCGAGGAAGGGCGGCACGGCGGTATCGGCCGGCGCCGAACTCATCAGCGAAATGCCCAGCGCCGCCAGACGCTCGGCCACCGGTTTGACCTGGCTCCACGGCAGCATGCCGAGGCAATAGGCGTGGCTGATCATTACGCGGTTCTGCAGCCCGAAACGTTCGGTGTAGTCGGCGATCAGCTTAATCTGCCACAGGCCCAACTCGCCCTTGTCGTGCAGGTGGATGTCCACGCCGCGGTCGAATTCGCTGGCCAGTTCGAAGACGAAGTCCAGTTGCGCGATGGGGTCGTTGTCGATGCCGCAAGGGTCGAGGCCGCCGACGTTCTCCACGCCCATGGCCATGGCCTGGCGCATCAGTTCGGCGGTGCCGGGGCGGCTGATCAGGCCGGTTTGCGGGAACACCACCAGTTGCAGGTCGATCAGGTCGCGGTAGCGTTCCTGCAGTTGTTGCATGGCCTCGACGTGGCGCAGGCCGAACTCGGGGTCGATGTCGACATGGCAGCGCATGGTCAGCGAGCCGCGGGCGATGCAGTTTTCCAGCAGGGCGCCGGCGCGGTCGGCAATCGGCGTGGTGACCTGGCGCAGGATGCGCCGCTCGTTGGCGATGTAGTCCTTGAGGGTCGGGCCGGCGCTGTTCGGGCGCCAGGGTTGGCCCCACAGGGTCTTGTCCAGGTGAACGTGGCTTTCCACCAGACTGCCGGTGAGCAGCTGGTTCTGGCCGTCGATGTCGGTGGGCAGCAGGTCGCTGCTCGAGGCCGGACGACGTTGGGTGAAGCGGCCTTTTTCAATCAGCAGGTCTTCGGCGGGGGCGCCGTAGGGGCGCACGTTGCGTAGCCAGCGGGGGTGGGTCATACATACCTCATTCAGGTCTTTGAATTTTGTAGCGCCTGGGCGGGCCTCTTCGCGAGCAATCCCGCACACAGGGGGGCGGGGAGTTCACAAGTTTTGTGATCAGCACCAATCCCTGTGGGAGCGGGCTTGCTCGCGAAGGCCTCGACTCGGTCTATAGCCGACTACTTAGCCCTTGAGCTTCGCCCAGATCCGATCCTGCAGTTCCCGCGCCTTGTTGCTGCACTCTTTCTCGGGGCGCAGGCGCGAGGCGAATTCGTCGGGCATGTTGATGGCGTCCATCACCTGCCATTTGGCATCGATCAGCTTGTCGCTCTGCACGCCGTTGGCGTAGGCGATGGCGTTGGACACGGCGGCGGCGTTTTCCGGCTTCATCATCCAGTCGATGAAGACCTTGGCGTTGCCTGGGTGCGGGGCGCTTTTCGGGACGGCGAAGTTGTCCTGGAACATCGCCAGGCCTTCCTTCGGATACACATACTTGATGGTGTTTTTCTGCAAGGTCGCCCGCGCCGTGGAACCGTTCCAGTTCTGCATCATGATCACTTCACCGGAGGCCATGCGGTCGACGGTGTTGTCCGAGCTGTACATCTTCAGGAAGGGTTTCTGTTTTTGCAGCAGCTCCAGGATGCGCTTGGCGTCCTGCGGGTTTTCCGTGCACTCGTCGACGTTCAGGTAATGGCTGGCGGCATTGATCACGCTGCTGGAGGTATCCAGGGCGGCGAGCTGGCCTTGCAGTTCCTTGCGCGGTTCGAAGAACTCTTTCCAGGAATCGTCCAGCTTGCCGCCAGGCACCCGGGCGCTGTCATAGGAGAAGCCGGTGGTGCCCCACAGGTACGGCGCCGAGAACTTGCGGCCCGGGTCGAAGGCCGGGTCGCGGAACGCAGGCTTCACGTACTGGAAGTTGGGCAGGGTCGGCGTGTCGATTTCCAGCAGCAGGTTCTGGTTGATCAGGGTGCGCATGATCGACTGCGACGGCACGATCACGTCATAGGCCGCCCCCCCGGCCTGCAACTTGGCCAGCAGGGTCTCGTTGCTGTCGTAGCCGTCCATGGTGACCTTGATCCCGGTCTCCTTTTCGAACTTGGCCAGCAGGTCGACCGGGTAGTAGTCGGTCCAGTTGTAGAAGAACAGCTCCTTGGGCTCGGCGGCCTGGGCGCTGAACGCGGTGAAGCAACTCAAGGCCAGACTGGCAACGGCGAAACGTGCAGCGGCGAAACGGGGGCTTTTCACTTTTTTGCTCATCAAACAAGTCTCCGGGCTCATTGTTGTTTGCCGCGCTGTCCCAGCCAGAAGGCCAGCACGACCAGCACGATGGAAATCACCAGCATCAGGGTCGAGATCGCGTTGATCTCGGGTGTCACGCCGGCCTTGATGGCCGAGAAGATGTACACCGGCAGGGTCGTGGAACCGGGGCCGGCAACGAAGAAGGTCATGATGAAATCGTCGAGGCTGACCACGAATGCCAGCACCGACCCGGACAGCACCGCCGGCCACAGCAGCGGCAGCGTCACCCGGCGAAATACCTGCCAGGGGTTGGCGTACAGATCGTTCGCCGCTTCCAGAAGGCTCTTGTCCAGATCGTTGAGCCGCGCGCGGATCGGCAGGTAGGCGAACGGAATGCAGAAGCCGATGTGAGCGACGATCACCGTCAGCAGGCCGAGCTTGATCCCCAGCGACATGAACAGCAGCAGGGTGGCCACTGCCGTGACAATCTCCGGCAGGATCAGCGGCAGGTTGATCCCGCCTTCGACCATCTTCTGCCCGTAGAACGGCCGATAGGTCGCCAGTGCCGCGAGCAGCGCAATGGCCGTGGCGCAGACCGTGGCGATGCCGGCGACGATGATCGAGTTCAGCGCCGCCGTCTGGATCGACGGGTTGGCCAGGATGCGTCCGTACCAGTCCAGGGAGAACTCGGTCCAGACCGTCGCCGAACGGTTGGCGTTGAAGCTGTAGGCGATCAGCACGAAGATCGGCAGGTACAGGTAGGCCAGGATCAGCAGGCTGACTTCCCGGGTCATCGGCAGTTTTTTCAGGTGCAGGGCGATCATGCGGTGGCTCCCCGACGAAGAGTTTTGGCGGCGCTGCGGCTATAGAGGGCGTAGAGCACCAGGGACAGCAGCAGAATTCCCAGCAACAGGAACGACAGCGAACTGCCCAGCGGCCAGTTGCGGGCGGTGCCGAACTGCTGCTGGATCAGGTTGCCGATCATCAGGGTCTTGCCACCGCCGAGAATCGCCGGGGTGATGAACGCACCCAGGCTCGGCACGAACACCAGCAGGGAGCCTGCGATCACCCCCGGCATCGACAGCGGCAGGATGATCCGCCGCAGGGCGTGCCAACGGTTGGCGCCCAGGTCGTAGGCGGCTTCCACCAGGCGCCAGTCGAGTTTTTCCAGGGTCGAGTAGATCGGCAGGATCATGAACGGTAGGAAGCTGTAGACCAGCCCGACGCTGACCGCGAAGTCGTTGTAGAGCAGGGTGATGCCACCGGCGGACGGGAACAGCGCGTTGAGGCTCTGGGCGACCCAGCCCTGCTCGCGCAGGATGATCAGCCAGGCGTAGTTGCGGATCAGCAGGTTGGTCCAGAACGGAATGGTGATCAGCAGCACCATCAGATTGCGCCGGTGCGGTGTAAGGCTCGACATCCATAGCGCCACCGGAAAACCGAACAGGAAGCACAGCACCGTGGTGCCGCCGGCCTGGAACACCGAGCGGATCAGCGCCTGGGCGTAGACCCAGTTCAGTTCCAGTTCACCGTCGAAACCTTCCTGGTAAAACAGTTGCACGTAGCTTTGCAATTGCCAGTTGGCCTGCCAGTCGACGCCGCCATAGACGTTGCGCGGCAGCAGGCTGATGTAGCCCATGATGCCCAGCGGAATGGCGATCAGGGCCAACAGGGTCAGAACCACCGGGCTGAGCAACAGCGCCCGGTTGAGGGCCGCAGAAGTGCTACTGACGCTCATGTCAGGCCTCCATCAGCAGGCAGGCGTGGGGCGGCAGGTTGACCGCCACGCGATCGCCGACGCCGCGATTGCGGTTCAGGCCTTCGTTGTTTTCCCGCAGCGTGACCTTGATGTCGTTGTTCAGGCGGCACTGATAGAGGGTCGCGGTGCCGACGTACAGCACAGCCTCGATCACCCCGCGCAGGTGATGCGGCTGGGTCGGGTCCACCAGTTGCGAGCGCTCCGGGCGGAAGGCCAGTTGCACCTTGCCGTCGATGCCCTGGGGCGGGCAGGGGATTTCCACCGGCATGCCGCTGGGCACGAACAGGTTTTCGTTGTGCTCGCCACGCTTGAGGTGACCGGGCAGGAAGTTGATATCGCCGATGAACTGGGCGACGAACTGATGCTGCGGCCGCTCGTAAATCTCGTTGGGGGTGCCGATCTGCAGGATCTTGCCGGCGGACATCACGGCAATGCGATCGGACAGGGTCAGGGCTTCTTCCTGATCGTGGGTGACGAAAATGAAGGTGATCCCGGCTTCTTTCTGCACGCGCTTGAGTTCGACCTGCATTTCCTTGCGCAGCTTGAGGTCCAGTGCTGAAAGCGGTTCATCGAGCAACAGCACTTTCGGTTTCGGCGCCAGGGCCCGCGCCAGAGCCACCCGTTGCTGCTGGCCACCGGACAGTTCCGCCGGCTTGCGCTTGGCCAGGTGCTGCATTTGCACCAGCGCCAGCATTTCGTCGACGCGCTGGGGGATCAGCTTGCGTTCAAGACCCTGCATCTCGAGGCCGAAGGCGATATTCTGCGCAACACTCATATGTGGAAACAGTGCGTAGCTCTGGAACACCGTGTTGACCCGACGCTTGAACGGCGGCAGGTCGTTGACCGGCTCGCCCGCCAGGCGGATTTCGCCGTCGCTGACGTGCTCGAAGCCGGCGATGGTGCGCAACAGGGTGGTCTTGCCGCAGCCGGAGGGGCCGAGCAGGGTGAAGAACTCGTTGTCGGCAATGTTGACCGAGACGTTGTCCAGGGCTGGCGCCAGGCCTGGATCGTCGGAATAGCGCTTGGAGACGTTACGCACTTCAATTGCAACTGGATGACCCATAATGGTGCATTCCTCTATTTATTGTATGCAAAATCTGGATGCAATTTAGAAATACCCGGATTAACCTGCTCATGCAACCCCCTTTTTCATGGCTGTACTGGCGCCAAGGGGGCGATTGCATAGCGCTGAAGGAGTCATCGAATGAGCGAGAAGAAACTGGAAACCACGGTCGACCGCGTCTACCAAGGGGTTTACGAGGCCATCAGCAAGCGCTCGTTGCGGCCTGGAATGAAGCTGGGGGAGGCGTCTTTGGCCGAACTTTTCAATGTCAGCCGCACGTCGGTTCGCGCCGCGCTCAAGCAATTGGAGGCCGATGGCCTGGTGACCACCGAGCCCAATAAAGGTGCATCGGTGTCATTGCCCAGCGATGAGGAGATCCGTTCGCTGTTCGAAACCCGGCGTCTGGTGGAGATCGGCATCGTCAGCGAACTGTGCCGCCGCCGGGATACCGCGGTGACCCAGGACCTGCGTGATCATTTATTGCTGGAGGATGAGGCGCACCGGAGCGGGGACCATGAGCGGCTGATTCATTTGCTCGGCGAATTCCACATCAAGCTGGCTCGCAGCCTGAATAACCCGGTGCTGCTGGATTGGTTTCAGAAGCTGATTTCCCGGGCGTCGCTGTATGCGGCGGCGCTGGATGACGACAGTCATGAGGCCTGTCGTGACAATGAGCATTTGCGGTTGATCGAGTACATCGAGGCGGGGAATCAGAGTGCTGCGATTGAGTTGACCTGTATGCATTTGAATGGGATTGAGAAGGCGATTCTTGATGTGGCTGCTACGTTGAAGTCGGGGTATAACCCGCTCAAGCATCTGATCGAGGTTTGACCTGGGGGATTTGGGGATTGGTCCGTGCAGGAGCTGCCGAAGGCTGCGATCTTTTGATCTTCAAAATCAAAAGATCGCAGCCTTCGGCAGCTCCTGCATTGGTTCGGTGTGGATCAAGGATTTCGTATTCGCCACAGGGTAAAAATACAAGACTGGACAATCAGCTATACCTCCAGGAACGATTGGCATCCACCACGCTCGAAACAAACGGGTGCAATCACCGGAACTCAGAGCCAGCCAATGCAGTTTCTAGACGATAGCCACGGGTGTGCAGGTTGGAGCGGTGAAATGGCCGGGCGCATTCGTGCGTTCGACTGGAGCCGCACCGAGCTTGGTTGCATCGAAAGCTGGCCCAAAAGCCTGATCAGCACGGTGCAGCTGATGCTCGCCTCACCGCTGCCGATGGTGATGCTCTGGGCCCGCCCCGGCTACATGATCTACAACGATGCCTATTCGATCTTCGCCGGCGGCCGCCATCCGTACCTGCTGGGCTCCCCGGTGGAGCTGGGCTGGCCGGAAGTGGCCGACTTCAATCGCAATGTGGTCGATACCTGCCTGGCCGGCGGCACCTTGTCCTATCGCAATAAAGAGCTGGTACTGCTGCGCGACGGCGTTCCCGAAGACGTCTGGATGGACCTCTATTACAGCCCGGTAGCCAACGACGAAGGAATGCCCGCCGGGGTCATGGCCATGGTGGTGGAAACCACCGAACGGGTGATTTCCGAGCGCCTGCGCCAGGCCGCCGAAAATGCCTATCGCGCCGATAACGAACGGGTACGCCTGGCCCTGAATGCCGGGGCCTTGCTCGGTTCGTTCGTCTGGGACATCAAGGCCAATGTGCTCAGCGGCGATGAACGCTTTGCCCGGACCTTTTCCTTTCCCCCCGGCCAGTCGCTGGACAACCTGCCCCGGGACGTCGCCGAAGCGCAGATCCACCCCGACGACCGCAGCTGGGTACAGGAGCAGGTCATGCGTTCGGTGCAGACCGGCGCCCCCTTCAACGCCGAATACCGGGTGCTGCGCCCCCACGGCAGCTATCTGTGGGTGCAGGCCAGCGGTTGCTGCGAGTTCGATGATCAGGGTCAGCCTTTACGCTTCCCCGGGGTGCTGATCGACATCCATGAGCGCAAGATCGCCGAAGAGTCGTTGCTCAAGTTCACCCGCAATCTCGAGCAGCGGGTCGCTGATGAAGTGGAAGGGCGGCTGTTGGCGGAAGAGCAGTTGCGCCAGTCACAGAAACTCGAAGCGATTGGCGGGCTGACCGGCGGCGTGGCCCACGACTTCAATAACCTGCTGCAGGTGATCGCCGGCAACCTGCACCTGTTGGCCCGTCACGAGACGGACAATGCCAACGTGCAACGCCGGGTGAGCGCGTCGATTGCCGCCGTCGAGCGAGGTGCCAAGCTGTCTTCGCAGCTGCTTGCGTTCGCCCGCCGCCAACCGCTGTCCCCGGCGATTTGCACGCCGCAGCAGATTTTCGACGGACTGGGCGAGTTGCTGCAGCGCGCGCTGGGGGAAACCATTGAGATCCGGATGACCGCTGCCGCCGATCCCTGGCCGGTGTTCGTCGATCGCAACCAACTGGAAAACACCATCCTCAACCTGGCGATCAACGCCCGTGATGCGATGCTGGGCGAGGGGATCATCGAACTCTGCGCTGACAACATCAGCCTCGATCAGACGTTCTGCGCAGGCAAGGACATTTCCGTCGGCGACTACGTGCGCGTGACGGTGGCCGACTCGGGCTCGGGCATGCCGCCCCAGGTACTGGCCCAGGCCTTCGAGCCTTTTTTCACCACCAAACCCGACGGCCAGGGCACCGGGCTGGGCCTGAGCATGGTGTTCGGTTTCGTCAAACAGAGCGGTGGGCACGTGGAGATGTCCAGTGTGGTCGGGGAGGGCACGCGGGTGCAGCTGTATTTCCCCCGCAGCCTGCGCTCGGCGCCCCGGGAAACTTCGGTCACTGATGTGCCGCCGCGAGGCGGGCGAGAGCGCATTCTGGTGGTGGAGGACAACGACGCGGTGCGGGTGTCCACCGTGGAGATGTTGCAGGAAGAGGGCTACCAGGTGCTGACCGCCGCCAACGCCGACTTCGCCATGCAGATGTTGCTCGATGGCGCGGTGGTGGACCTGATCTTTACCGACGTGGTCATGCCCGGCCTGATCAAGAGCTCGGACCTCGGTGCCTGGGCCAAGGTCCAGAACCCGCCGGTGGTGGTGCTGTTCACCTCCGGCCACACCCGTGACATTATCTCGCGCAACCACCAACTCAGCCCCGACACGCATTTGCTGAGCAAACCCTACAGCCCACAGGCGCTGACGCAGATGATTCGCGCGGTGCTCAACGGCTGACCACCACTGCTCTATGCAGGAGCTGCCGAAGGCTGCGATCTTTTGATCTTGCGTCTAAAAACCAAAATCAAAAGATCGCAACCTTCGGCAGCTCCTGCATTGGAATTGCGTTTATCCGACCCACTTTGAACAAGGCCACCCGATGACCTCCAACCGCAGCGCGAACCCTCCTTCAGGCATGGTCAGGGTGCGTGGCGCCCGGGAGCACAATCTCAAGAACATCGACGTCGATATTCCCCGCGATGCGCTGGTGGTGTTCACCGGGGTGTCCGGGTCGGGCAAGTCGTCCCTGGCGTTTTCCACGCTCTACGCCGAGGCCCAGCGTCGTTATTTCGAATCGGTGGCGCCCTATGCGCGGCGGCTGATCGATCAGGTCGGGGTGCCGGATGTGGACTCCATCGAGGGTCTGCCGCCGGCGGTGGCCTTGCAGCAGCAACGGGGCACGCCGAGCACGCGCTCGTCGGTGGGCAGCGTCACCACCCTGTCGAGCCTGATCCGCATGCTCTACTCCCGCGCCGGCAGTTACCCGGCGGGGCAGCCGATGCTCTATGCCGAAGACTTTTCCCCCAATACGCCCCAGGGCGCCTGCCCGCAATGCCATGGCCTGGGCCGGGTGTACGAGGTCACCGAGGCGCTGATGGTGCCGGACCCGAGCCTGACCATCCGCCAGCGCGCCGTGGCGTCCTGGCCCCTGGCCTGGCAGGGCCAGAACCTGCGGGACATCCTGGTGACCATGGGTTATGACGTCGACATCCCCTGGCGCGACCTGCCGAAAAAACAGCGCGACTGGATTCTCTTCACCGAAGAAACCCCGACGGTGCCGGTGTACGCCGGGCTCACCCCGGAAGAAACCCGCGTTGCGCTCAAACGCAAGATGGAGCCCAGCTACCAGGGTACTTTCACCGGCGCCCGGCGCTACATCCTGCACACCTTCACCCATTCGCAAAGCGCGCTAATGAAGAAGCGCGTCTCGCAATTCATGCTCGGCAGCCCGTGCCCGCTGTGCGACGGTAAGCGCCTCAAGCGCGAAGCGCTGTCGGTGACCTTCGCCGGTTACGACATCGGCGAACTGGCGCAGATGCCGTTGCTGCAACTCGCCCAAGTGCTGAGGCCGGTGGCGTCCGAGCAGTACCTGCACGAAGGCGAAGAGGCGGGTGAAGTGCTGAGCCACACCCAGACCCGCGAGGCCCGCAAAGCGCGCGTCGCCCACGGTGCCAGCGGACACGCCAACGCTCCGGACGTGCGTCATACGCCGAACCTGTCCGTGGAAAAACGCCTGGCCGCGCAACGCATCGCCCAGGATCTGCTGGAGAGGGTCAGCACCCTGACTGATCTGGGCCTGGGCTATCTGGCGCTGGAACGCAGCACGCCGACACTGTCTTGCGGCGAATTGCAGCGCCTGCGCCTGGCCACGCAATTGGGTTCGCAGCTGTTCGGGGTGATCTATGTGCTGGACGAACCTTCGGCGGGCCTGCATCCGGCGGATGGCGAGGCGCTGTTCGAAGCCTTGCAGCGCCTGAAGTCCGCCGGCAACACCCTGTTTGTGGTCGAGCACGACCTGGAAACCATGCGCCGCGCCGATTGGCTGATCGACGTCGGCCCGGCAGCGGGCGAGCACGGCGGCCGGGTGCTGTACAGCGGTGCGCCGGCCGGATTGGCTGATGTCAGCGACTCGCAAACTCGCGCCTATCTGTTCGCCGAACACGACCGCCCGGTTCGCGCCCCGCGCACGCCCAAGGACTGGCTGCGCCTGGAAGGCATCACCCGCAATAACCTCAACAACCTCGATGTCGAGTTCCCGCTGGGCTGCTTTACCGCGGTGACCGGCGTCTCCGGCTCCGGCAAGTCGAGTCTGGTCAGCCAGGCCTTGTTGGAACTGGTTGGCGCGCACCTCGGGCGCCCGGCCGCCGACAATGAATCCGAAGAGCCGAGCCTGGAAGACGATGCACCGCAGACCAGCGGCGGCCAGGTCACGGCGGGGCTGGAGTCGATCAAGCGTCTGGTGCAGGTCGATCAGAAACCCATCGGTCGCACCCCGCGCTCCAACCTTGCGACCTACACCGGGTTGTTCGACAACGTGCGCAAGCTCTACGCCGCCACCCCCGAAGCCCAGGCCGCGGGCTACGACGCCGGGCAGTTCTCCTTCAACGTCGCCAAGGGGCGCTGCGCCACCTGCGAGGGCGAAGGCTTTGTCAGCGTCGAGTTGCTGTTCATGCCCAGCGTCTATGCGCCATGCCCGACCTGCCATGGCGCACGCTACAACCCGCAGACCCTGGCGATCACCTGGCGGGGCCGCAACATCGCCCAAGTGCTGCAATTGACCGTGGATCAGGCGGTAGAGGTATTCGCCGAACAGGCCAGCGTGCGCCGCTCGCTGGAGGTGCTGCGCGATATCGGCCTGGGCTATCTGCGCCTCGGTCAGCCGGCGACCGAGCTGTCCGGCGGCGAGGCGCAGCGCATCAAGCTGGCCACGGAGCTGCAGCGCAACCAGCGCGGCGCGACCTTGTATGTGCTCGACGAGCCAACCACCGGCCTGCATCCGCGGGATGTCGACCGGCTTCTGGAGCAGTTGAACACTCTGGTGACGGCGGGACATACGGTGATTGTGGTGGAGCATGAGATGCGGGTGGTGGCGCAGAGTGACTGGGTGATCGATATCGGACCGGGGGCGGGGGATCAGGGTGGAAAGATTGTGGTGGCGGGGGGGCCGCAGAGGGTCGCCAGGAGCAAGAAGAGCAGGACTGGGCCGTTTTTGGCCCGGGTGTTGGACCAAGCTTGAATGAGTAGTGAGTTGACTGGCCTCTTGGCGAGCAAGCCCGCTCCCACATTGGACCGAGTTCTACTGAACAACGCGGTCAACTGTGGGAGCGGGCTTGCTCGCGAATGGATCTAACAGGCGCCATCAATGGTGCGCCTAACCTTGTCCAGCAACTCACTGATCTGAAACGGCTTGATCAGCATCTCCATCCCATCCCCCAGAAACACCTGCCGATTGATCGCGGTTTCCGCATACCCGGTCATGAACAGGATCGGCAACTTCTCCCGCCAGCCCCTCGCGACATCCGCCAGCTCGCGGCCGGTCATGCGCGGCAGGCCGACGTCGGTCAGCAGCAAGTCGATGCTTGGGTCGTTCTGCAGGCGTTCAAGTGCCGTTTCAATGTCGGCGGCCTGAGTGCAACGGTAACCGGCGTCCACCAGCACCTCGGCGACGAACATCCGCACCGACGCCGTGTCTTCGACGATCAATACATGCTCGCCGGCGCCCTGCGGGTTGACGCTGGCCGGCGTGGTTTCGACGGCGGTCGGATCGGAGCTGGCCGGCAGCATGATGGTCACTTCGGTACCGCGTCGGGCCACGCTGCGGATATGCGCATTGCCCCCTGATTGCCGGGCGAAACCGTAGATGGTCGACAGGCCCAGCCCGGTGCCCTGGCCCAGGGGTTTGGTGGTGAAGAACGGATCGAACACCTTGTCGATCACGGTATGGTCGATTCCGCTGCCGTCATCGCGCACCGACAGCGCAACGTAGGCGCCGTCGGCCAGATTCGGATCGCCATGGGAGTAGGCGGCATAGGTATTGACCCAGACATTGCCACCTTCGGGCAGGGCATCCCGGGCATTGATCACCAGATTGAGCACCGCGCTTTCCAGCTGGATCGGGTCGACCAGGGCAATGGCGGCCTTGGAGGTCAGTTCCAGCTTCAGGCTGATGCGTTCGCCAATCGTGCGCACGAGCAATTCTTCGAGCGAACGGATGTGCTCGTTGATGTCCACCGGGCGGGTATCGAGAGGTTGCAGACGGGCGAAGGCCAGCAGGCGGTGGGTCAGGGCGGCGGCGCTCATGGCCGAGCTCAGGGCTGCCTCGGCGTAGAACTGGACCTTGTCGGTGCGGTTATCGGCAGCGCGTTTCTGGATCAGTTCCAGGCTGGTGATGATGCCGGTGAGCAGGTTGTTGAAGTCGTGGGCGATGCCGCCGGTCAGCTTGCCCAGCGCATCCATCTTCTGCACCTGCAA
The DNA here is from genome assembly GCF_013359595.1 of Pseudomonas sp. C1C7. Lineage (GTDB taxonomy): Bacteria > Pseudomonadota > Gammaproteobacteria > Pseudomonadales > Pseudomonadaceae > Aquipseudomonas. Next base: position 66,447 of record NZ_JABFMP010000023.1, read on the forward strand.
CAGCTGGGCCTCGGTACGTACCCGTTCGGCGACCTCTTTGGCCAGCTGGGTGGTGGCGTCATCCAGCCGGGCCAGGTGCGAGCGCTCGCGATGGCGGTGTTCGCTGACATCCTCGACGAACACCAGGCTCAACTGAGGGGTGCGATAGGGCGAAATCTGCCATTCGGTTTCGCGAATTTCACCCAGCACCCGCATGCTCAGGGTGCCTTTCCAGCGTTCGCCATAGGCCAGGCGCAGGCGCAGCTCTTCGATGACCGACGCCTGATCGTCGGCAAAGCATTCGCGCAGGGTCTCGGTGGCGAGGTTGTCCTGGATCAGCCGGGCGAAGGCGTGGTTGCACTCGTGCACTTTCAAATCGGCATCGAGTACCGCAATGGGCGCCGACACGTTGAAGAAAATCTCGCGAAAACGCGCCTCGCTCTCGCGCAGGGCATTCTCGGTTTCCCGTACCCGCAGCAAGGTGCGCAGGGTCGCCAGCAGCACATCCGGGTCCACCGGATGGATCAGGTAGGCATCGGCCCCGGCATCCAGGCCCGTGATGATGTCGCCGGTCTGGATCGAGGCCGCCGAGACATGCACCACCGGCAGCAATGCGGTGGCCGGGTCCGAGCGCAGTTTGCGCACGATGTCGAAGCCGCTCATGTCCGGCAGATTGACGTCGAGAATCAGCGCATCGAGGGTGACGCTGTCGATCAGCTCCAGGCCTTCGCTGCCGGTGCCCGCTTCGAGCACTTCATAGCCGTGTCGCTCCAGGCGCCGACGCAGGGCGTAGCGGGTGGCGATGTTGTCATCGACAATCAGCAGGCGCAGATCACGTTTCATCGGCGGGCTCCATGGCGATGGCCAACGGGATGATCACGAAAAAGGTCGAGCCGTTGCCCGGCGAGCTCTGCACCCCGACGTCACCACCCAGCAGTTGGGCGAAGCGTTTGCACAGCGACAGTCCCAGTCCGGTACCGCGCAGGCGTTTCTGCAAAGGGGAGTCGACCTGAGAGAAGTCTTCGAATAGTGCGCCATGCAACTCGGGAGCGATACCGATGCCGGTGTCGCTGACGGCAAAGCGTACCTTGTCGCCATCTTCCAGCTGTGCAGACACACGCACTTCCCCACGGGTGGTGAATTTCAGCGAGTTGGAAATGAAGTTGCGCAGGATCTGCGCCAGCTTCTTGTCGTCGGTGTACAACCGCGGCAGGCCCACCGGCTCCTCGAAAATCAGGTCCACGGCGCTGGCATCGACGATCGGGCGGAACATGCCGCGCAGGGCCGCGAACAGGTCGAACATGTCGAACCAGGCCGGCGAAATGGTGATGCGCCCGGCCTCGATCTTCGCCAAGTCCAGCAGGTCGTCGACCATGTCGCTCAGCTCCCGCGCCGAGTTGCTGACGAACGTCACCTGTTTGTGCTGCTCGGGGCTCAATGGCCCGTCCAGTTCGTCGCTCAGCAGGCTGGCGATGCTCAGGATCGAGCCCAGCGGCGTGCGAAATTCATGGCTCATGTACGACAGGAAGCGGCTTTTCAGGTCCGAGGCCTGGCGCAGTTGTTCGGCCTGGATGTCGAGTTCGGCATACAGCGCCAGAACCCCCTGATTGGTCTCGTCCAGTTCGGCGCGCAGGGCGTCGGCTTCACCTTTCAATTGTTCGATCAGGGCCGCTTGCTCGTCGATCCGGCTGATGGGTGTTTCAGACATGAGCGGTCTCCAGAGCGATGACCAGCACCGTGACATCGTCCCGTCCCCGGCAGAAATCACGGTGCAGAATGGCGGCGATCACGGCGGGATGGCGATGCGCGAGACCTGGGTAGTCCTGCAGGTTCCAGCGTGATTGCAGGCCGTCGCTGTACATGATCAAGAGTTGTCCATTGATTTGAGCATAGTCAAAGGGTTGGGCTTTTCGGTACTGACCGCCGACGATCCCCGGATGGGAGGCCAGGCCGCGGGATTTGTCCGGTGCGACGATGCTGGCGCCGATGTTGCCGATACCGATGAATTTCAGGGTGTCGCCCGCCGTATCGACCTGTGCGATGGCGACCGCACCGCCACGGGTACCGATCATGGCCAGATGCATATCCTCCATGGCCCGCACCGGCGCGGCGAATGGCGCGAGGGCAAAGGCTTTTTCGCCGGCGAGGGCGGCCCGCTCGGCTTCTTCGCCGTGGCCCAGGCCGTCGATCACCAGAACGCTGATGCGAGGTCCGTCAAAGGCCAGGTGCCAGACATCGCCGCAGGCCGGGTGGTTGTGCAGCGAATGCTGGCTGATGCCGATGCGCAGGTCCCGGGTCTTGTGCTGGCGCGAATAGAGGCGCGTGAGCAGCACCGCGCCCCGCGAATCGGCGTAGGCATCGAACACTTCGGTCTGGCGCGACACCGCGCCCAGGCCGATGCCCTGGGTACCGCCCGTGGAAAAGCCGTCGGTCAGGCAGGCCTGCAAATCAAAGCCGTTGGCGCGGTCAACGGCGAGCATTTCGATGCCGGCGCCCGTCGTACGGGGTAGCACCCGCAGGTGCAACTCGCCACAGCTGGCGTGCTTGAGAATGTTACTGGCAAGCTCCGTCGCCACCAGCGCCACGCGCCCGGCATCGGTTGCGTCGAAGCCGTTTTTCTCTGCCAATTGCTGTGCGGTGCGCCGTGCGTGACCGATCTGGCTGCTGTCTTCGATGGCCAACACCTGAGTCATTGAACTGCTGATATTCATGTCCATCGGGTAATCGTCACGCGGGTGCCCTTGCCTGGCGCGGTATCGAGTTCGAAGTCGTCCACCAGCCGTTTTGCTCCGGTCAGTCCCAGGCCCAGGCCCGAGCCGGACGTCCAGCCGTCGGTCATCGCCAGTTTGACGTCGGGGATGCCGGGGCCTTCGTCGCGAAACGTCAGGCGCAGACCGGTGCGCGGGTTTTCGTCGATGATCTGCCAGTCCATGTCGCCGCCACCGCCGTAGACCATGGTGTTGCGCGCCAGCTCGCTGACGGCGGTCACCAGTTTGGTCAGGTCGATCAGACGCATGCCGCACTCGGTCGCCAGCTTGCGCGCCAGTTGCCTGGCCAGGACCACGTCCTGTTCGATATGAATCGGGTGAGTACCGCTGCTGCGCACGGTCATTGCTCGAGTACTCTTTCCTGCAACAGTTTCATGCCGCGCTCGACGTTCAGCGCGGTGCTGACGCCAGGCAGGGTCAGGCCGAGCTCGACCAGGGTGATGGCCACCGCCGGCTGCATGCCCACCAGCACGGTCTCGGCGTCCATGATTTTCGACAGGCCCGAGATGGTGCCGATCATTCGGCCGATGAAGGAGTCGACCATGTCCAGCGCGGAAATATCGATCAGCACGCCTCGGGCGGAGGTCCTGCTGATGCGCTCGGACAGATCGTCCTGAAGGGTCAGGGCCAACTGGTCATGCATGTCGACCTGGATGGTCACCAGCAGGAAGTCGCCCATTTGCAGAATCGGAATGCGCTCCATGGGCTCAGTTCGCCTTGCTGATGGTCATTCCCAGCCGGGTCAGGGCCAGTTTCAGGGCATCGGCCAGGTTGGCCTTGGTCACCACGCCTTGCAGGTCCAGCCCCAGGTGCACGATGGTCTGGGCGATCTGCGGACGCACGCCGCTGATGATGCAGTCGGCGCCCATCAGGCGGATCGCGGTGACGGTCTTGAGCAGGTGCTGCGCCACCAGGGTGTCGACGGTCGGTACGCCGGTGATGTCGATGATGGCGATCTCCGAGCCGGTCTCGACGATGCGCTGCAACAGCGATTCCATGACCACCTGGGTGCGCTGTGAGTCAAGGGTGCCGATCATCGGCAGGGCCAGCACGCCGTCCCAGAGCTTGACCACCGGGGTCGAAAGCTCCAGCAACTCTTCCTGCTGGCGCTTGATCACTTCCTCGCGGGACTTCTGGAAGGTGCGGATGGTGTGCATGCCCAGGGTGTCGAGCAGCTCGGAAATCTCCCAGACCTGCTCGGCCAGCTGTGCTGGGCTGTCCTGGTAATGGTTCTGCAGCAGGGCGAACAGCGGGCCCTTGAGCGATAAGATGAAGTTGGCGGTCTGGGACGAGTCATGGCCCAAGAGCGCACGGCTGCGCGAGAGCTTTTCCAGGAACAGGCGGATATCGTCCCAGCCGGCGGACGCGACATTCAGGCCGTTGCCGTCGTTGAGGCCGGAGACGATCAGTTGCAGAAAATCGGTGGTCTGTTGCTTCAGGTCCTGATCCTTGAGATTGCGCGTAGCGCCGCTGGCCTCGAGGTTGGCGGTCCACTGGGCAAGCAGTGGCGCCTGATTTTTCTTGATCGCTTCGATGGTGCCGGATTGCAGTGTCGCCATGTGCCTTGACTCCTGAATGTAGGCGCCGATTCCCCAAAAAACGATCGGCGTAAAAGCAGTGACATTTCACCAATGAAATAGTTGTTTCGTTTTGCCATCATTTTTTCAATCGCTGCCTATGGACTGTAGTCGGCGGCGGGCCCGGTAGTGGTTTTTCGTTGCCAGGCGGGCACATAAACGAAAAAACCGCATCGTGGATGCGGTTTTTTTGGCGTGCAGCGAGGTTATTTGCTGGGATGCGCGGCTTGCAGTTTTTTCGCCATGTCCAGGTGCTTTTGCAGGCCGGGGAGCATTTTCTGGGCAAAGCCCTTGAGCTCGGTGGCGCCCTTGGCCTTGTCGTCGGTGACGGTGTTGGCTTCCTTGGTGAACAGCTCGATGGCTTCTTCGTGGGCCTTGACCTGATTGTTGGCGTAGGCGGCGTCGAAGGATTCGTCACGCATGTCGAGGATCTTTTCCTTGGCCTGTTTCACCAGCGTCGTGCTGTCCGGCACTTCGATGTCGTTCTTTTTCGCGATGCTGGCCAGCTCATCGTTGGCCTTGCCATGGTCGGTGATCATCATATTGGCGAATTCCTTGATGTCGGCCGATTGGCTTTTTTCCAGTGCCAGCCGGCTGGTTTCGATCTCGGCGATGCCACCGGCGGCGGCCTTGTCGACGAAATCGTTGGAAGTCGCTGCGAAAGCCGCGCCCATGCTGGTGCTCAGGGCTACGGCGAGAACGAGGTGGCGCAGGTTAAATCCGTCCATTGGTGCTTCTCCACGCTGATGATCGATGTGATCGTTACTGTGTGGAGGCTGGTACGCGGGCAAAGGTTTGATCACATTTGCGAAAGGGCGACGAACGGACACCGCCAGTCGGACCGATGGTCGACAGAACCGGCCAACCGAGGCCATTCTGATAGTTGGCGAACGCAATCAGTCGCGTTTGCTACCGATCAACAAACGGAGGTGTTCCATGCCGGTGTCCCATGACCTTTTTCAGGATCTGAGTTACTCAAAGGAAGAAATCCAGCACAGACGCACCAAGGATCCGAAACTGGATTCTCTGATCAACAAGTATTCCCAGACAGATGCCGAGGTGGTGAAGGCCGAGCAAGCCAAATCCAGCGATGACACGGTGACCAAACTCAAGGCGAAACGCCTGGAGGTCAAGGATCAGATCGTCAAACAACTCCAGATGTCGTCCTGACTCGATAAGAAGGTCACCGACGACCGGTGATCGAAAGTTGGAACGGCGCAAAAACCCGGCACCTCGAATGTTCAGAGTCCGACGACACGGCTCCATGCGAGGTGCCCCATGAATACCCCTACAAAAAACAAAGCGGGTGTCATTCATTAAAACGTGAAGTGTGTTATTGCAGGGCCGCGCTCAACGGCAATCGCACCATGTTCTTCGCCTTCAACGACCCGAAATACAACCAATCCCCATACTCACGCACCGTGGTGATCGGCGAGTAGTTGCCGGTGCTGCCGTCCTGCAGATTGGCGATGACCTTGCCGTCCAGGTCCAGACCCAGGGCAAAGGCGCGCTTTTCCACGGGCTTGGGCAATACGGTCATGGCCCGCACCAGCATCTTGCGTACGAACGGATGCTCAGCCGTGGCATCGAGCAAGGCACTGCGCGGCGCATACAGGGCGACCCAGAAACGGTCGCGACCATTGAAGGACAGGTTGTCCGGCAAGCCCGGCAGATTGTCGATGAACACATCCTGCGTCCCGGCCTTCGGCCCGTTCAGCCAGTAACGGGTGATGCGATAGGCGCCGGTTTCGTTGACCAGCACGAAGGCGTCGTCCGGCCCCAGGGCGACGCCGTTGGCGAACTCCAATTTTTCGAGCAGCACCGCGGTCTTGCCGGTCTGGAAGTCGTAACGCAGCAGACGTCCGTCGCCGCCATGCTCGATGATCGCATCGCTGTCACTGCCATAGCCGAAACGGCTTGAGGCATCGGTGAAGTAGGCGTAGTGCCCGGGTTTGTCGATCACTACATCGTCGGTAAAACCGAAGGGCACGCCACCGGCTGCCGTGGTCATTGCCACCAGTCGACCCTGGGCATCCAGCGACAGCAAGCCCTTGACCGCATCGGCGATCACCAGCAATCCATTGGGATGACGGGCCAGACCCAAAGGGCGGCCACCGGTATCGGCCAGGACCGTGCGGGTCTTGCCGTCGAGGCTGGTGCGCAGCACTCGACCGTCATGCAGGCCGGTGAGCAGCATGTCGTCCTCCAGCAGCAGCGCCTCCGGGCCGTCGATGTCGACGGCGCCGACCGGTTTCACGCCCTTCAAGCGCTGATTCTCGGCATATACGCCGCCGGTGAGGGAGGGCGCGGGCGGCGGCGTCCAGGCCACCGGCCGCACCTTGGTTGGCATCAGCAGCAGAAATCCGCCAATCACCACAATCAACAGCAACAGCCAATGGCGGAACCGGATTGATCGACTCACGCCTTGACTCCCGCCTGCGTCAGATATTTTTCCGCCATCTCGCGCAGGGCCAGCATCGACGCCGCCGACTCGCGATCGATCCGGCGCCTGAGCAGCAACAGGTTGGCCAGGCGCATTCCCGGGCCGCTGAACCGATACTCGAGGGTGCGGACAAACCGCGTGCCTTCGCCCTGGGCCTCGCACTCGTAGGTGAGCACCAGCGACAGGCCATGATCGCCCTGAGCCTGAGCGACCCAGCGCCGTCCCGGCAGATACTCGTCGACCATCCAGTTCAGATGCCCGTCACGCCCACCGGCGCGAATGTCCTCATCGAACCGCGCGCCGGCATGCAGCGGGCCTTTTTGCCCGTTGATCTTGAGCGACGATGGATGCCACTCCGGCCAGCGGGTCACGGTGCTGGCGTAGGCGAGTACATCGATGGGATTTGCGGCGATCTCGATCTCGTGCTGCATGCGGGTCATGGGCGTTCTCGTCAGGTACGGGGTGGCCTGTTCCGGCTCCCAGTAGAGGGTGCCGAACAGGTAATCCATCAACGGAAAAACGATGTTGAAATTGCGCTCCTGCATCATTTCGCGACGGTGATGCAGTTCATGCAGGCGACGCATCTGACGAATCCACGGCAGACGCGTCAGCGGGTTGTGCGGGGGCAGATGCTCGCAGGCGTGAAACACCTCGTAGGCCAGATAACCCAGGACCAGACAACCGCCCGCCAGCCCGGCGATGTCAGGATCGAACTGCTTGAGCAGCCACCAGATCGGCACGCTGATGACCAGCGTATGCAACACGATCAGCCAGGCCGGAAACAGGATGACCCGCCAGTCGCGGGCGTTGTCGTAGGTCATGTTGCCGGGAGCGAAGAAACTGTGATGATCCCCCGCGTGCCGGGCATAGAACATCCGCGCGAAGGATTTTTTGTGATGGCCCAGGTGGCGGTGCACCACGTACACGCCGAGGTTGAACAGCAGCAGGGTCAGCGGCACCGCCAGCCATTGCAGCGGTTGGATGTGGTGGACGGTGCTCCAGAAGCCGGCGATGGCCAGAAGGCCGAACAGCAGCACGAAGGTGCCGTGCAGCCATGGGTTGTAGAGGGGATGGATGCCTGCGCGATAACGGCTGCGGAATGCTTCGGTGGTCTGCCTCACTGCAATCACCTGTCGTTTTTGTTATTCCCAGCAGATTAGTCGATCCCGACGCGTGCGAAGTTCGAACATTGAGGACACAAACGCCATCATCCGGTGTAAACCGGATTCACATCAGCGGGTCCCAGCGTTGCGACCAGTCGTCATCGGTACGGATGACTTCGCGCAGCAGATCGAAGGCCTGTTGCAGGATGGGCGAGTCGCGATCGCGGGAGTAGACCAGATAGGTCGGGTAATTGAATTCCGGGGCCTTGGGCACTTGTTCCAGCGCGCCGCTTTGCAGGTAGCTCTGCACGACGCGGGTGCGGAAATAACCGCTGCCGCCGTTCTCCAGAATGTATTGCAAGCCCAGCGGGCCGAGGTTGAAGCTCACCGGCGCCTTGGCCTTTTCCGGCAGGGCTGCGTCGTGTTGCCGCCGGAAGTCCTGGCCCCAGTCGATGTACACGTAAGGATCGGCACGCCCGGGCAGGCGCACGAGGACCAGCTTTTCTTCCAGTACCTGCTCGACTTGCAGGCGTGGCCAGTATTCGGGTTGATAGACCAGGGCGGCGTCCAGTACGCCCAGCTCCAGTTGCCGCAGCAGGTTTTCGCCGTCGCGGATTTCCATGCGCAAGGCGTGGCTGGGGATTTTCTCCCGCAGTTCGGCGGCCCAACTGAGCATCAACGGGTTGCACAGGCTGACTTCGCCGCCGATGTGCAGCACGTCGTGGTAACCCTCGGGCAACGGCAGGTCCCGGCGCGCGGCTTCCCAGGTTTCCACCAGCTGGTTGGCATACACCACGAAGGCTTCGCCATTGGGCGTCAGGCGGGCACCGGCGCGATTGCGCACGAACAGCGTGCTGCCCAGCTGGCTCTCGAGTTTCTGGACTCGCGCGGTGATGGCGGTCTGGGTGACGTGGAGCTTGTCGGCCGCGGCGGCGAGGCTGCCGTGACGGACGATTTCCAGGAAGGTGCGGGCGAGGTCGATGTCCATGGGCGGGCCGGATCGGGAGGTGGTGGCATTGTAAGACCATCCCCCCTGTGGGAGCGAGCCTGCTCGCGATGGAGAATTGCACTCCTCGGCGTGTCAGGTTTTGCGCGTTATCGTTGACGGCCATCGCGAGCAGGCTCGCACACGGGGGAGGGCGTATACGCCCTGAACGACAAAACCCGCCACAGGGGCGGGTTTCGTGTGCTTTCGCGGCAGCGTTACGCCGGGAACAGCTCGGACAGTTTCATCGCCAGCATCATGTCGCCTTCGGCGCGCAGTTTGCCGCCCATGAAGGCCTGCATGCCGTCGGTTTCGCCGCTGACGATGCCTTGCAGGGTTTCGCCGTCCATCACCAGGGTCACCTGGGCGTCCGGGTTCTCGCCTTCCTGCAGTTCGCAAGTGCTGTCCTTGACGATCAGGGAGAAGTGCTTGGTGTCGTCGATGCGGAAACCGAAGACCAGATCCAGACCGGCAGCGGCGGATGGGTTGAACTTGGCTTTCATTGCTTGTACGGCATCTGCTACTGAGGTCATGGTTCGATCCTTTCTTGAGTAATAGAGCTGGATGGTTACAGCCAGGGTCACAATAGTCCGGACTCAACGGAAGGTGATGAGTTCCGGGGCTTTCAACAGTTGCAGGTGCGCATGACCGTTGAAAGAAGCCAGGGCCACCTCGCGGCCTCTGAATTTCAGGTGGTTGAGCGAGGTGTTGACGATTTGCCAGTTCAGCTCGAAGGCCTGTTTTGCAGGCATTTGCGTAATCAGGTGGAGCAGGGCGGTGATGGTGCCGCCGGAGGTGAACACTGCGATTTTCCGGGTGTTGTCGGCTTGCTCGAGAATTCTGTTCAGCCCGCCGCGAACCCGTTCGACAAAGCCCAGCCAGCTTTCCAGCCCGGGGGTGTCGTAGGTGCCGGCCAGCCAGCGTTCGATGATCAGGGCGAAGATGCGCTGGAACTCGCCACGGTTTTGCGCGGCGTTACGCAGGATGTCCAGGGCATGGGGTTCTTCGGGCAGCATCGCCGGCAGCAGAGCGCGGATCACCGCGTCGGCGTCGAATTCATTGAAGGCGGAGTCGGTTTCCAGGATCGGCACCGGCAGGCCCGCGGCAGCGAATTGCTCCAGGGCACTGTTGGCGGTGTGTTGCTGGCGGCGCAGGTCGCCTGCCAGGCAGCGGTCGAAGCTGATATCGAGTGCAGCCAGATGCTGGCCGAGGATTTCTGCCTGGCGAATACCGATGGGCGAGAGGACATCGTAGTCGTCTGCACCGAAGGAGGCCTGGCCATGTCGAATCAAATAGATGCTGCCCACGTCCGCGTCGTCCCGGTACGTTGAAGGTTCGGCGAGGTTATGAGGATGGCGGTGAGCTGTCAATGAAAAAACATACGCTTGTTTGAAATGCCCGTTACAGGCCCATCGCCAGCGGTTTCACGACTGGTCGCAACGACGACGCATGGGTATGCTGGAGGTGTCCCGCGCGCTACATGCCGCGCACCGCTTGAGGAGTCCTGTGTGGATTTTTTGTCCGAATACGCTGTTTTTCTGGCCAAGACCGTCACCCTGGTGATCGCCATTCTGGTGGTCCTGGCCAGCTTTGCGGCCTTGCGCAGTAAAGGTCGACGCAAGACCGCCGGCCAGTTGCAAGTCAGCAAACTCAATGATTTCTACAAAGGACTGCGCGAGCGCCTGGAACAAACGCTGCTCGACAAGGATCAGCTCAAGGCCTTGCGCAAGACCAAGGCTAAAACCGAGAAAAAGCAGAAGAAAAAAACCGAGGCCAAACCTCGGGTGTTCGTGCTGGATTTCGACGGTGACATCAAGGCTTCGGCTACCGAAAGCCTGCGTCATGAAATCACCGCGCTGCTGACCCTCGCCACGCCCAAGGACGAAGTGGTGCTGCGTCTGGAAAGCGGCGGCGGCATGGTGCACAGCTATGGCCTGGCCTCTTCGCAACTGGCGCGTATCCGTCAGGCCGGCATACCGTTGACCGTGTGCATCGATAAGGTGGCGGCCAGCGGCGGCTACATGATGGCGTGCATCGGCGAGAAGATCATCAGCGCCCCGTTCGCGATCCTTGGCTCCATCGGTGTGGTCGCCCAGTTGCCCAACGTCAATCGCCTGCTGAAAAAGCACGATATCGACTTTGAAGTGCTGACCGCTGGTGAGTACAAGCGCACTCTGACGGTGTTTGGCGAAAACACCGAGAAGGGGCGCGAGAAGTTCCAGCAGGACCTGGACATCACCCATCAGCTGTTCAAGAACTTCGTGTCCCGCTATCGCCCGCAACTGGCCATCGACGAAGTGGCCACCGGCGAGATCTGGCTGGGTGTCGCGGCGCTGGACAAACAACTGGTTGACGAGCTCCAGACCAGCGATGAATACCTGGCCGAACGCGCCAAACAGTTCGAGCTTTATCACCTTCACTACGCCGAACGCAAAAGCCTGCAGGAACGCATCGGTATGGCCGCCAGTGGTTCGGTGGACCGTGTGCTGTTGAACTGGTGGAGCCGTTTGACCCAGCAGCGTTTCTGGTAAGACCAGGCAAAGCGCAGTCAATTGGAAACTAAAGCGCACCGCCGCAACCGGCGAAGCCTGTGTTTGGCACAGGCTTCGCCAGCTTCTGTAAAACGGGCACTGCGACAGCAGTCTGCCTACCTGATTGGCATTACGCCAAACAGAGGTAAATATCTATATCAAAGACCCGTAATCCTGCTGTGTTGAAGGCATTTTTCATCCGACATTTGAGCTTTTTACGCAAAAGACTCGACTTTAAGCTGAACGCTCTTTTCAGTTTCAAGGTCGTTCAACATGGATGTAAAAACGAGCAGTACCAACCCTCCCGCCATGACGCCTGCTCAACAAGGCGTTTTTTTTGACTTGATTAAAAAGCAGACACCCGCTTGGCTGCTTGAGTCTTCGACTGAACTGCGTGATGCACTTCATAAAAGTCTGAAAGCCAGTTTTCAAACACGGCATGATGCGCTGGACGTTCTAAAGGCCTTCAAGTCTCCCCAATCATTTTGCGCGCCCTTATTGGCCAAGGCGATGTCGGATAAGTTGGGCGAGCCCTTCGAGGTGGCGGGCGTGATTTTCCAACATGTGCGGTCGACTTCCAGCCTGTTTGGCCTGCGCAAAAAGCTGGTCCTGCCCATTGACCGAGATCTGCTGGCCGCGGCCTGTGAAAACTTCGAACTGCCGGAGACCCAGGCAGGAAACTATCACGAAGATTCCCTGATTTATGTGCCGGAGCGAGTCACCGGCAGTCCCAATAAAGTGCTTTCGATAAAACCCCATGAGTTTGCGCAACTGTGTCGTACGCTGGATTTGGGCAAGCAATATCAAGTTCACGTTAAAGCACTGTTCGGTGACGGAACGCAGGCGGGGAGTTTGCACGACAAGTATGTGGCACTTGCGAAAGATCAATTCGAGGTCGCCAGACATATCGCTCTAATGAAAAAACAAATCAGCCCTGATGTTTATCAGATGCTGAAGTCGGTGGCGGACTCTCATTCGACTATCACGTTGGGAAACAACACGCTGGGCTTGCAGCGCATGGAAGTTCTCGGGGTAAAAATGAATGGGCCGATGTTCATCGGTCCTGTCGGCGAACACGCCGACGATGATTACCGCTGTGTGGTTTACATGCCGGATGATCCCTTGCACCCGTTGAAGGAATACCTATCCTTTACCCGCTACGAAGTGGAATTGAGCAATCGCCTGAAAACACCTGAATTTCGCGATTACTTCCTTCGTTTTATCGCATTGAAAGATCGCGAAAACTTCATGAAAGCTTTGGGTCAGCAGCTTCTTGAGCCACCCAAAGCACCTTTCCCTCCATCAAGCCATTACACAAAAGTCTCCGGGTTTGATCTCCCGGCAGAGGTGAAAACCGATTTGTTCATGGCGATGTATCGCCAGCGCGCAGCACAAGTCATGGCTGATTCCAGGTTGTTGGTCGTACCAACCGGTGACGAAGATGAGAAAACCCGTTTGGCACGGCTGGAGTCTTACAAGGCGGCCGGCCTCAATATCGCGCTGTTGTTTGCCTCGTTTGTGCCTGTCGTTGGTGAGGTCATGTTTGTCGTGGCCGGTTTCCAATTATTGCAAGGGGTATACGAAGGTTTCGACAGTTGGGCCAAGGGGGAGCAGGAACAAGCCACCGATCATTTTTTCGATACCCTCGAGAATCTGGTCTTGCTGGCAGCAGTCAGCGCCGGTGCCTCGGCCGCCGGCAAAACCTACAAGGCCGTCAGGGCTTCGGATTTTGTTCAGGGCTTGAGGGCTGTGGATGTTGCATCCGGTTCCATGCGTTTGTGGAAGTCCGATCTGGCCGCCTATCGACGGTTAATCCCGATACGGTCCGGCGCGCGATTCAATGAGCAAGGGCTGCTCTTGAGGCAAGGCAATCGCTATCTACGCATTGGCGCGGATGCCTTGGCTGTGCGTGCGAAGCCGGACACGGAGTTGTGGGAAATTCAGCCGGCGCAATCGACCGCTCGCTACTCGCCCGTGCTTGAAACCAACGGCGCCGGTGCATGGCGACACGCCTCGGAGTTGCCCCAGGACTGGAACCTTTTGACTTTGTTTCGGCGTCTCGGTTATCGCCAGGAGGAGGTGTCCGACGCCCAGGCCCTGCAAATCCTGTCCATTATTGGCGTCGACGAAGCACCTTTGCGTCAGCTCTTCGTTAACCGCCGCAAACCCATGGCGACCTTGATCGATACGGTCGCCCGCTTTCGCGCCGATGCAGACGCCGGTCGCTTTATCGAGCAAATGAACTCTGCGACATCCGCACCCTATGCCGATCCCGATTTGCAGATGTTTGTACTGACTTCGCAGGGAAAATGGCCTCGTGAGGTGGCCGTGAGCATTACCGACGTTCTCGGGAATGAAGTCACGCGCTACGGTCGAGACTCGGCGACCAGGACAATAAAACTGCGTGATGAATTGTTGCGCAATGCAAAGTATCACTCACCCCTGTTGGCAAGCCTGGGAAATCAAGAGCGCTTGGCCCTGCTGGGCACGGGCAGTGCCGACGCCTCCACCTGGCCGACGTTGGTTACAAAGCTGATAGCCGGGCAAGTGCAGCGCCTGCGCGTCTCGCTTTTTGACCGACTGGTCCGCCGTGCCGATGTTGCCAAACTGGAACTGTCTGCCCCCATTCGGGAAGCTTTTGTTGAGCTGCCGGGCTGTGTCGCCGACGAGTTGGTGGATCATGCCGATGCCGGGGAGTGGGAGGAGCTGAGCGCCGACCGCGTGCCGTTGCGGTTGGCCGAAGAAGCACGACGGTACATGCAGGTGTTGCGCATGAACCGGGCCTATGAAGGGCTTTATCTGGATGCGGCCAGTGATCGTGGCACGCCTATATTGTTGCTCGATGCCCTCGAGAGTCTGCCGGGCTGGCCGAGCGATGTCCGCGTGCAGATTATGGACTGGGCAGTGAGCTCCGAAGGCAAGCCCACCATCGGCCCGGATAACGCGACCCACAACGTGCTCATCGAAGCCTACGCAGACCGTTATGACGCGACGGATCCCGAGAACAGCGTTCTTTACACACATGCGAATCGTACCTGCGAACATCTCTTCCAGACGCTTTGGGAGAGCTTGCCCGAACACGCTCGTAAAGGCCTTGGGGTCGAAGCGGATGATGCCGGTGCTGGGCTGCGTCAAAAAATCACGAATCTGGCCCTGCAACGAAGGCCAGTCATCTCTCGGGCGATCGGTATAGCGCCCGCGCATTCAGGTTATCGCTCGCCAATGGGGCTGGCGGATCGACCGATCCAGCGTTCGACCTTGCGAGCAGTGTCCAACCTGGAGGCCAACGTGCAACGATCCCCCGCGCTGGTGCAGCGAGCACGGGAGCTGTACCCATCGCATACAAAGGCTCAGATCGAACGTTTTCTGATAACCCTGGGTTCGGATGAAGTGCTGGCCCTGAGAACGCTGGAAAGTCTCAGGCACGAATATCAGAACATCCGCCTTGCGCTGGAGCACTGGATTCACCGCGAAAGCCATTATCAAGAGGGTGACGGGCCCAGGCACAAAGTGCCCCGTCAAAGCAAGATTAGGGCGGCGCAGGCCATTCTGCGCGCCTGGCGCAAGGAAACCGATGTCACCCTGCAAGCGTCGTCAGTGCACTATCACTTGACCTTCGATGCGAACCCATTGGGTGATCTGCCGGTGATTGTCGGCCATTTCGACCACATCAGCACATTGGAGATGAACAGGGTGGGAAGTAGTGCGGGGTTGAATACGTTTCTGCGTAACTTCACCCAACTGCATTCCTTGAGCCTGGTCGGGAATCAATTGACGCGCATCCCTCAGGCGGTGGCGGATATGCCGAACCTGACACACCTGGATCTGAGCGATAACCGGATATACCTGACCGCCGAATCGATCCTGTCGCTGAGCAGCAAGTCCCACCTGCGAACCCTTAACCTGAGTTTCAATCCAACCCTGGGTCAGCGACTCACCGTGACCACGCTGCGCAAATTGCGCCACCTTGCATTGCGCGGTACCGGGACACTCGAATGGCCGGTGGGGACGAGCGAACTGCCCGATCTGCAAACCCTGGATTTGCGCGACAACGCCATCGAGCAGATCCCGCAATCGGTGTTTGCGGCACGAGCCGAGTTGAACCGCGGCACCAATGTCGATGGCAATCCGCTGTCCTCCTCGAGCCTGCGGTCGATCGCCGCTTATCACCAGGCAAACGGGATCAATCTGGGCGTGATTACCGCCGACTACCAGCCTGCATCCGCCGCGCGACCGGTAGTGGATACCCGAGTCGCCAACTGGTTGTCTGGACCCATCACCGCCAAAGTTATTCAGCGTCAGGCACTCTGGAAGGCATTGGCGGTTTATCCCAACGCCGGCGATTTCTTTTACCTGCTCGGCCAACTGGCCAATACCGCCGATTTCATCTGGCTGCCGACAGAAATGTCTCGAAGGGTATGGGAAGTGCTCGAGGCAGCGGGTGAGGACGATGCACTACGCCGCGCATTGTTTCGAACCAGCCGGATCGGTCGGATCAGTGCCGACGATCCCGCCAGGATCTTCAGCGCACTGGAGGTGCGCGTGTTGTGTTTTAGAGCGATGGCGGTTGCCCGTACTGGCGACAGCTCCCTTGAAGGAGAGCTGGTGCGTTTGATGAGAGGGTTGTTTCGTCTGGAGCAAGTTGAACAGCAAGCATTAATCGAAATCGCCAGCCGCATCAACGCCGGAACCTTCACTGGCGGGCAGGCACACGCGCTTAGCCTTGCTTATCGCGTCGGACTGGCCCGACGCCTGGACTTGCCCGGCCAGACCAGACAAATAAATGTTCGGCTGGATGTCGAGGTGACCCCGCAACAACTCGAAAACGCCTACCAGGCCGTCGTCAAGGCTGAAACGACTGAGGCACTGCTGGCGTCGGTCAACACCAAAGGGTTCTGGTACGAATATCTGCTGGCGACCTATCAGGATCAGTTCACCGCTATTTCCGAGCGCACGGCACAAGCATTTATTGAGCTTGAGGCTCAAGTCGATTTGCCCCGTGCGACCGCCAGCCAACGCATGAAGGCGATCATTGATAACGATAAAAACCAGAACCGACTACTGCTCATGCGTCTGACCACTGAAGCACTCGCCAGACATCCTGGCCTGCCGGTGTCGGACGTATCCATGAGTTCCAAAACGCAAGGGAATGCACAATGAACAATCTGCCACCGGTTAACCTTTCCGAGCAGGATTTACCCCCGGCTCCTCGCATGCGCGATGAACTGAGCGCCGCGGTCGACAACGCGTTACCTCAAACCCCGGCGCAATTGGGCGAACATTTGATTCGGGAAAAGTGGGGCCCGGACATCGACCCGCAGACGGCCCAACTGGTCACGTTGCATTACGACTTCTGGTCGAGCTCCAGTCGGGCTGTCAGGCACGAGGGGCAAGTCGCGCGTTCGCTATCGCTTGTGCAAGCACTGCTTTGCAACGAGCAGACCGTTGGCGATGGCCGCTTTGGCGAAACCGCATTTGGCTTGTACACACCTCCCGATACAGGGCCCACCATTCACATCGCACAAACCGTCGAGCCGAGTGATGGCCACCGCGTGTACGAGGGCATATACCGACGTACAACGCCCCAGATGTATGGGCCGCAGACTCAAATCCACCTCAGCCCCGCGGATTTCAGGAAATGGGTCTGGCAGTTGGATTTCAAGGCGCTCTATCAGGCTTACGTCGATAAGGCATGGCCATCTGACGAGGCTATTCTAGCGGCCCAATCCTACACCCTGAGAACCTCGACCAAGGCTGCGTTCGTTATGTCGGCCTGGTTGCAGCGGCGTGAAAACTGCCTGTCTGCAGAAGGCCTGGAGCTGGCCATGCGTGCTGCGCAATTGTCGCCGGATCAGGCGTGGGCAACGCTGACATTGCAGCAATTGCAAGCGCCCACGCGCATGCCCGCGGATCTCGAGGCGAGTCGTCTGAAGATCTATCGATACACCGCGACAGACATCTGGTGTTTCCGTGAGCGATCCAGTGACAGGGTGCTCATGTATATCCCCGGCAACTCCTCTGCGATTCACGAATTTGTCAGTCAAAACCAACTGCGCGGTTGGCTGGTCGCCCAAGGGCGGTCACCCGAAACCCGACAAGCACTGGCGATGCACTTCAACGATGAAGATCGCGGCGACGGCACGTTTCACGCTGGCGTACTGACGGCGCTGGACGGTATGGCGCAATACCCGGCCCAGCATCATCTGACCCGAGAAGCAGGCTTCTTCAACGATGATGGTTACTGGAAACCTGCCGACTACATCGAGTTGGATGTTCAAAGCTCGCAAACCGATCCCTTTGCCCAGCTGGTGTTGACCATGAAGCAGGCCGCGCAGGCGAGTGTCGCAACCATCCGCGACGATGCCCAGGTCAACCGCGACAACCTGAGTGCCGTGATCGAACCGGTTGTTGAGTGGGTCAACCAGTTTGGTCCGTTGGCGTTGTTTGTGCCGGGTGGCGAGGGATTGCTGGCACTTGCCGGGCTAATCGACGCCGGTTATGGCCTGGATCAGGCCATCAATGGGGAAACAGCCGACAAACGTTCACAGGGTGTCACCCGCACGGTGTTCGGTTTACTCAACGCGTTGCCGCTGGTCACAGAAGCTGCGTCGATGGGTGAAGGGGCAGGGGATGTGGCCTTGGCTAAAACAGAGCAAGGCCATGGCGAATCCTCGAAGCCACTCGAGGCGGGACCGATTGCCGGATCAGGCACCCACACTGCGCCGACCTTGCCCCTGCCGACGCGTACCGATCTCTTGCGTGGAGTCGGTGCCCCGGCAGGTACGTTCAGCGATGAAGTGCTGGCACAGATTGGCAGGGTTAGCGCCGTCGACGATGACATGCTGCGACTGATGCAGGCGGGGCGGGCGCCGACGCCACTGCTGGCCGATACGGTCGATCGTTTCAGGATCGATCAGGAAGTGACGGCACTGGGGAGTCCGCAGACCGCGCAGGCTGAGTTCGACCGTCGATATCAAGCGCTCCAGCAATCCGAGCACCCATGGGTCCGGCTGTTCCAACGGACATACCCTGAACTGCCCAAAGCCGCCGTGGAGCAAATGCTGGATCGCTATGGTGTCGATTTCAGGGCGTCACCCGAACCGGTCCAGGCCCGAGCACTGTTCAAACAACTGGACGGCAAGGCGCGCCAATATCAGCAACATGTACGCCTCAATCGTGCGTATGAAGGCCTTTACCTTCGATCTGTAGCCAGCGCCGAATCGGACACGCTGATGCTGCACTCCCTCAAAAACCTGCCGGGGTGGCCCAAGGGGTTACGCATCGAAGTGCGCGACAGTTCGAGCGCAGGTCGGCTTCTCGATCGCACCGGTCCGCTCGAGTCGCCTGATGGTCGGATCCTGATCAAATCAGGCAAGCACTATCTGCCCAGTCATTCGTTGGCTCACACCGCTGGCGCGACGACTTTTTCCCAGGCTGTCGCCGCTGTTCTATCCAAAGAGGAGCGTTCGGCGTTGGGCTTGTTATCGAGCGACCCCGGCACCGAATTGAAGCTGAGAATCAGCGAGCGAACGTTGTCTCGCTCAGAACTGATGCTCGGGCTGGACAGGATGGACTCAAGGTTGTCGTTCGATCCCCTGGGATTGAGAGGCGGCGCCTATCCGAATACACCTCAAGCGGCGGCACTGACCCATGAAACGATGAGGTTGCAACTCAAGGAGATCTATCCCGACCTGTCCAGTACCGAAGCGGATGCGATCTTGCATCCACTGGGAACCGGGGCCCAGGATTTTATCAACCGTTCAAGACAGCAGTTGCATCAACTGTCTTCGGATCTGGACGCCTGGATTGAAAGCGTTGCGGTCGACATCGACCATATGGACGTCGAGTTCCTGCATATGGGGGATCCCGGGACTGAAAGACTGACCGCCGTGCAAATTGAACAGATAAACGCCGAGCGGATACTGCAAGTGCTGGAGTATGAGGCCGAAACTCGCGCTGAATTGGCCGATGAGCTGATTGCGATCTGGCGCAAGAGGCGTCCGCAGAACAATAGTCTCTACTCGGGTAACCATGTCGATGGCTTCAGAATGAACATGAGTCATGAGGAGTATCATCGGCTGCCGGAACTCAATGCCCGCTTCAATGACGTGGTGGAACTGAACATGAGTAACGTCCACTTGTTCGAGCGGGGAACCCTCAATGATTTTCTCGCAAGCTTTCCTCGTTTGCGCACCTTGAATCTGGAAAGCACGGACTTGCGATTGCCCAATCTTGAAGGAGAGTTGGAAAGCAAGTTGCCGCCGACGATCCCCCTGTTGCAGCACCTTACTTCTTTGAATCTGCGCTCTACCCGGTTGTGCCTCCAGACGGAATCTGCGATGCAGCCAATTGCGCTGGATGATGTGCACGCACTGGCTGTCCCGGCCAACACTGCGGGAGCGTTAAATTCATTGAAGAACCTGCAAGCATTGGACCTCAGCGATAACCCATTGGTCGTTCCCCCTGTCGTCACGGGGATGAATCAATTGCGCTCACTGAAACTGCAAAATACGGGCATCAAGGTTTGCCCGGTAGGAATTGCGGATCAGCCGTACCTGACAACCCTGGACCTGCAAGATAATCAGATTCAAAAGGTGCCACAGGCCGTGTTGAATCAGGCCATCACCCGGGATCGAGTGCTGTTGTGGCGCAACCCCTTGACCGATGAGGACACCTTGCAAAGGCTGGTGGCACATCGCGAATCAACGGGTTTGAACTTATGGCTGGACGCTCCGGGTAACGACTACCTGGGGCCGTCACCCTGGTTGCGCGGTATCGAACAAGGACAGCGGGATGCAAGGGCGCAAGTCTGGCAACGGTTTGCGTTGAAGCCAGGAGGGCGACGGTTTTTAGGGACCATGAGTACGCTGACTTTGACTGCGGATTTTCGCGTCAACTACCTGGATCTTCAGGCGCGGGTCTGGAGGCTGCTGATTGAGGCTGATGCGTCGCCAGAGTTGGCGGCACGTTTGACACAGGACGTGCCGTTGCCATCAAGCGCGTTTGACAATCCTGTGGCGGTTTTCACGGCGCTGGAAAATCGTGTGAGGCTTTATAACGACTGGGTGGCGCTGGGGCGTCCGTTTCCGCTTGATCAACCCTGACCGTCATATCAAGTTGAAACAACCTGGTACCAACGTGGAGTTCCGAGCGATCAGCTTCACAAAAAACAAAGCCCTGGCTCCGTATGGAGCCAGGGCTTTATTTGTTAACGACGACGGAACAGCGGCAGCGGTTCGTCGGTAGCGGCCTGATAGGTCACCGAGAAGTCCTTGAGACCTTCAAGGGCTTCGTACGGATCCTTATCGGCGCGAATGGCAAACGCATCGAAACCGCAGCGGTGCAGGTAGAACAGTTGGTCGCGCAGCACGTCGCCAATCGCCCGCAATTCGCCTTTGAAACCATAGCGGTCACGCAGCAGGCGAGCGTTGGAGTAGTTGCGCCCGTCGGTGAACGCCGGGAAGTTCAGGGCGATGACCTGGAACTGGTTAGCGTCTTCACCGATCTCTTCGGCTTCTTCATCGGCGTCCAGCCACACGCCCAGACCGCCATCGCGGGCCAGGAGCATACGGCTGTGTTCGCGCCACAACTGCAACGGAACGATGTAGTCGTCGCAGTTGGTGATCTCGTCGATGCTGAAGTCCTTGGGCAGCAGGTGCCAGGTTTCGTCGACGACTTCGTTGTTCTTAATGATTCGCTGCATAGACGCGCTCCTTGAAGAGGTCGATACCGATACGCTGATAGGTGTCGATGAATCGCTCGTCTTCGGTCCGTTGTTCGATGTACACGTCGATCAGCTTGGAGATCACGTCAGGCATGTCGTCCTGGGCGAAGGACGGCCCAAGAATCTTGCCCAGGCTGGCGTCGCGACTGGCGCTGCCGCCGAGGGACACCTGGTAGAACTCTTCGCCTTTCTTGTCCACGCCCAGAATGCCGATGTGGCCGACGTGGTGGTGACCGCAGGCGTTCATGCAACCGGAGATGTTCAGGTCCAGTTCGCCGATGTCGAACAAGTAGTCCAGGTCGTCGAAGCGACGCTGGATCGATTCGGCGATCGGGATCGACTTGGCGTTGGCCAGGGAGCAGAAATCACCGCCAGGGCAGCAGATGATGTCGGTCAGCAGGCCGATGTTCGGCGTGGCGAAACCTTTCTCGCGCAACTCGCCCCACAGGGTGAACAGTTTGTCCTGCTCGACGTCGGCCAGGATGATGTTCTGCTCGTGGGAAGTACGCAGTTGACCGTAGCTGTAGCGGTCGGCCAGATCGGCCACGGCGTCCAGCTGCTTGTCGGTGATGTCGCCCGGGGCAACGCCGGTCGGCTTCAGGGACAGGGTCACGGCAACATAACCGGGCTTCTTGTGCGCCACGGTGTTGCGGCTGCGCCAGCGGGCGAAGCCCGGGTGTTCCTTGTCGAGACCGGCCAGGGCGGCGGTCTGGTCGTCCAGGGCCTTGTAGTCCGGATCGACGAAGTGTTTGGCGACGCGATGCACTTCGGCTTCGGTCAGCGTGGTCTGACCACCGCGCAGGTGCTCCATTTCCGCATCGACTTTCTGCGCGAAGACTTCAGGGGTCAGCGCCTTGACCAGGATCTTGATCCGGGCCTTGTACTTGTTGTCGCGACGGCCATAGCGGTTGTAGACACGCAGGATGGCGTCGAGGTAGCTCAACAGGTCTTGCCACGGCAGGAACTCATTGATGAATGCCCCCACCACCGGCGTACGGCCCAGGCCGCCACCGACCAGCACACGGAAGCCCAGTTCGCCAGCGGCGTTGTGCACCGGCTCCAGGCCAATGTCGTGGACTTCGATGGCGGCGCGGTCGGAGGTCGAACCGTTGACGGCGATCTTGAACTTGCGCGGCAGGTAGGCGAATTCCGGGTGGAAAGTGGTCCACTGACGGACGATTTCGCACCATGGACGCGGGTCGATCAGCTCGTCCGCGGCGACACCGGCGAACTGGTCGGTGGTGACGTTGCGCAGGCAGTTGCCGCTGGTCTGGATCGCGTGCATCTGCACGGTGGCCAGTTCAGCCAGGATGTCCGGGATGTCTTCCACCGCCGGCCAGTTGAACTGCACGTTCTGCCGGGTACTGATGTGGGCATAGCCCTTGTCGTAGTCGCGGGCGATCTTGGCCATCATTCGCATCTGGCGCGAAGTCAGTTGGCCGTAAGGCACCGCAACCCGCAGCATCGGCGCGAAGCGCTGGATGTAAAGCCCGTTCTGCAGGCGCAGGGGACGGAATTCTTCTTCGCTCAGCTCCCCTGCCAGATAGCGTCGGGTCTGATCACGGAACTGCTTTACGCGGTCCTCGATGATCCGCTGATCGTACTCGTCGTATACGTACATATAAGTCCTGTTCTCAGGCTGGGTCGCTCGGATACAGCTGCGTTTTTGTGCTTGCCGCAGTCCAAGAGCCACTGCAATTCTGCGCGCACGGCCGCGCACTCCCTTCGGAGCCGGGGCAAGATACCAGTTTGCAGTTATGCGCAAAAGTGATGTTTCAATATATGTAAAGAACCAAATCGCCTAACGAGAATGGTTGTCAGCTAACCCACATTTGTCGTGCGGGCAATCATCGTCTTAACTCTGGTCGAGTCTTTCTGCAATCACCGATAAAACCGACAAGAGGCGATGCAATGAGCAACCCAACCAAAGCAAGGAAAAGCGATAGCACGGTCGATGCCTGGGCGATTCTGTTCCTGATCATTCTGGTGGTCGGCACAGCGATTTTCTGGGTGAGTCATCAATAAACGACCCGCCCGGGCTCTGTTCCGACGATTGTCGGACAAAAACTGCAACAAACGCCGTTTTGCGGGTGTTCGCTGGCTATAATGCGCGGCGAATTTCCGGGGGCTCGGGCGATAAATGTTGAAGTTTCTGTGTGGCGTGCTGCTGGCGCTGGCCACGGTCCTCGGACCTTGCGCGCAGGCCGCATCGGTGCTGTTTCTCAATCCGGGCAACACCAGGGAAGTGTTCTGGGTCAGTTATTCGCAATTCATGCAGGCGGCCGCCAAGGACCTGGGCATGGATCTGCACATTGAATATTGCGATCGCGATCCTGGCCTCATGGTCAGCAAGGCTCGGGAAGTACTGCAGGGGCCCAAGCGCCCGGACTATCTGGTCTTCGTCAACGAGCAATACATTGCCCCGGAAATCCTGCGCCTTGCCAAGGGCAGCGGGGTGAAGCTGTTCATCGTCAACAACGCCCTGACCCAGGACCAGATGCAGCTGCTGGGCACCCGGCCCGATAAATACCCCGACTGGATCGGCAGCCTGGTGCCCAACGACGAGGAGGGCGGCTACCTGATGCTCAAGGAACTGATCCGCCTGCGCGGGCCGGTGCCTGCGGGTGAGTACATCGATCTGCTGGCTTTCTCCGGACTGAAAATCACCCCGTCGGCGCAGTTGCGCGAAAAGGGCATGCGCCGGGCGCTGGCCGAGCATCCCGAGGTGCGCTTGCGTCAGTTGGTCTATGGCGGCTGGAATCATGAGCGGGCTTACGAGCAGGCCAAGCTGTTGTTCAAGCGTTATCCGCAGACCGCGCTGGTCTGGTCGGCCAATGACGAGATGGGTTTTGGCGTAATGCGCGCTTTTGAAGAGTCAGGCGGCAGACCCGGCAAGGATGCACTGTTCGGCACCATCAACAACTCGCCCGCAGCGTTGCATGCGTTGCTGGATAACCGGTTGAGCGTATTGCTGGGCGGGCACTTCAGCCTGGGCGGCTGGGCGCTGGTGCAGATCCACGATTACGACGAAGGGGTCGACGTCAGCCAATACGGCGGCCGGGACCGGCAGATTCCGTTGTTGCAGCTGATTGACCGGGCGCAGGCCAGGCAGTTGCTGGCGATGGGGAATGCGCAGGGTTTCGGTGTGGATTTTCACAAGCTTTCGGCCAAGGGGCGGCCGACGTCGTATCGCTATCCGTTCAGCCTGCAGACCCTGATGCATTGACACGACCTCTGTAGGAGCGAGGCTTGCCCGCGAAGAGGTCGGTGCATCCAGCATCAATTTGGCCTGACACACCGCTTTCGCGGGCAAGCCTCGCTCCTGCAGGGGAATGTGATCACAGGGCCAGCATCAGCACCAGCTTGACGATGCCGAACAACGTCAGGGCAAACACCACCGTAAACAGAATCCCCAGCACGATGAAGTGGCTGGGTTTGCCGTGGGTGAAGTCCCGGGCGCGATTCTTTCCGCTTTGTACCCCGAATGCGGCGGCCATGACGCTGTGCAGCATCTGCCAGAAGGTCGGCGGCTTGTTGTCGACTGGATCGTCCATAAACCCCTCGTCACGGATGTGTGAGAGGTAAGCATAGACAATTCAAGGCATGCACGAACCCCATGTGGGAGCGGGCTTGCTCGCGAATGCGTGGGTACAGTCAACAATGATGTTGTCTGACACTCCGCTTTCGCGAGCAAGCCCGCTCCCACATTTTGACCGAGTTGTCTGGTTTACTCGTCGTAACCCAGGTTCGGCGCCAGCCAGCGTTCGGTCACGCTCAGTTCCTGGCCCTTGCGCGAGGTGTAGCTCTGCACCTGGTCCTTGTCGATCTTGCCCACGGCAAAGTACTGCGCCTGAGGGTGAGCGAAGTACCAGCCGCTGACCGCTGCCGCCGGGAACATCGCGTAGTGTTCGGTGAGGAACACGCCGCTGCGGCCGGCACGCATCTCGCTGGATTCAGGGTCAAGCAGGGCGAACAGCGTGGCCTTCTCGGTGTGATCCGGGCAGGCCGGGTAGCCCGGGGCAGGGCGGATGCCGCTGTATTGCTCCTTGATCAGCGCTTCGTTGTCCAGAACCTCGTCCTTGGCGTAACCCCAGTGCTCTTTACGCACCTGCTGGTGCAGCCACTCGGCACAGGCCTCGGCCAGACGGTCTGCCAGGGCCTTGACCATGATCGAGTTGTAGTCGTCGCCCGCGTCCTGATAGGCCTTGGCGACTTCCTCGGCGCCGATGCCGGCGGTGGTGATGAAGCCACCCACGTAGTCGGTCAACTCGCTGTCTTTCGGCGCGACGAAGTCGGCCAGGGAGAAGTTCGGCTTGCCGTCGGTCTTGATGATCTGCTGGCGCAGGTGATGCAGCTTGGCAATCGCCTTGCCGTCATCGCCATAGAGTTCGATGTCATCATCACGCACCTGATTGGCCGGCCAGAAGCCGAACACCGCGCGGGCGCTGATCAGCTTCTCGTCGATCAGCTTGGCGAGCATGGCCTGGGCATCGGCGTACAGCGCGGTGGCGGCTTCGCCGACCACTTCATCCTGAAGGATGCGCGGGAACTTGCCGGCCAGGTCCCAGGAAATGAAGAACGGCGTCCAGTCGATGTACTCGGCCAGCACCTTCAAGTCGATGTTATCCAGCACTTTGCTGCCGGTGAACGTCGGTTTGACCGGGGTGTAGCTGCCCCAGTCGAACTGCGGCTTTTTCGCGATCGAGGCGGCGTAGCTCAGGCGCTCGGTGCGGGCGCTGCGGTTGGCGGTGCGCTCGCGGACGTCGATGTACTCCTCGCGGGTCTTC
Organism: Pseudomonas sp. C1C7; assembly: GCF_013359595.1. Classification (GTDB taxonomy): domain Bacteria; phylum Pseudomonadota; class Gammaproteobacteria; order Pseudomonadales; family Pseudomonadaceae; genus Aquipseudomonas. The sequence goes on from NZ_JABFMP010000023.1 coordinate 92,344, forward strand.
TCGACGAAACCGGCCTTGAGCTCCTTGGACAGCAATTGCGTGGCCACGCCCACCGCACGGGAGGCGTCGGTGACATAGACCACCGCATCGTTGCTGTACTTGGGTTCGATCTTCACCGCGGTGTGCGCCTTGGAGGTGGTGGCGCCACCGATCATCAGCGGCAGATGGAAATCCTGGCGCTGCATCTCGCGCGCCACGTGGACCATCTCATCCAGCGACGGAGTGATCAGGCCGGACAGGCCGATGATGTCGCATTTCTCGTCCTTGGCCACCTGCAGGATCTTCTCCGCCGGCACCATCACGCCCAGGTCGACGATGTCGTAGCCGTTACAGCCCAGCACCACGCCGACGATGTTCTTGCCGATGTCGTGCACGTCGCCTTTTACCGTGGCCATCAGGATCTTGCCCTTGGCTTGCGGCTTGTCGCCTTTTTCCAGTTCGATGAACGGAATCAGGTGGGCTACGGCCTGTTTCATCACGCGGGCGGATTTCACCACCTGGGGCAGGAACATTTTGCCGGCGCCGAACAGGTCGCCCACGATGTTCATGCCGGCCATCAGCGGGCCTTCGATCACTTCGATCGGACGGGCGAACGACAGGCGCGATTCTTCGGTGTCTTCGACGATGTGGGTGGTGATGCCCTTGACCAGTGCGTGCTCCAGACGCTTGTTGACGTCCCAGCTGCGCCATTCTTCGGTCTCGGCTTCCTTGGTGCTGCCGTCGCCCTTGTACTTGTCGGCGATGGCGAGCAGGGCGTCGGTGCCTTCCGGGGTGCGGTTGAGAATCACGTCCTCGACGGCGTCGCGCAGCTCCACAGGGATCTGGTCGTAGATCTCCAGCTGGCCGGCGTTGACGATACCCATGGTCAGGCCGTTGCGGATCGCATACAGCAGGAACACCGAGTGGATCGCCTCGCGCACCGGGTTGTTGCCACGGAACGAGAACGACACGTTGGACACGCCGCCGGAGCTCAGGGCGTAGGGCAGCTCGTCGCGGATGTAGGCACAGGCGTTGATGAAGTCCACAGCGTAGTTGTTGTGTTCTTCGATACCGGTGGCCACGGCGAAGATGTTCGGGTCGAAGATGATGTCTTCCGGCGGGAAGCCGACTTCGTTGACCAGGATGTCGTAGGAGCGTTTGCAGATTTCCTTCTTGCGCGCTTCGGTGTCGGCCTGCCCGACTTCGTCGAACGCCATCACCACCACGGCGGCGCCATAGCGCTTGCACAGTTTGGCGTGATGAATGAACTGCTCGACGCCTTCCTTCATGCTGATCGAGTTGACGATGCCCTTGCCCTGGATGCACTTGAGGCCGGCTTCGATCACTTCCCATTTCGAGGAGTCGATCATGATCGGTACGCGGGAGATGTCCGGTTCGCCGGCGATCAGATTGAGGAAGGTCACCATGGCCTTCTTCGAATCGAGCATGCCTTCGTCCATGTTGATGTCGATCACCTGGGCGCCGGCTTCGACCTGCTGCAGGGCGACTTCCAGGGCTTCGGTGTAGTTGTCTTCACGGATCAGGCGGGCGAACTTGGCGGAACCGGTGATGTTGGTGCGCTCGCCGACGTTGACGAACAGCGAGTTGCGATCGATGGTGAACGGCTCCAGGCCCGAGAGACGGCAGGCCTTGGGAATGTCCGGGATCTGGCGCGGCGCGTAACCGGCCACGGCCTTGGCGATGGCTTCGATGTGGCCCGGGGTGGTGCCGCAGCAACCGCCGACGATGTTCAGGAAGCCGCTCTGGGCAAATTCTTCGATGACCTTGGCGGTCTCGGCCGGCAGCTCGTCGTACTCGCCGAATTCGTTCGGCAGGCCGGCGTTCGGGTGCGCCGAAACGTGGGTGCTGGCCTTGTCCGACAGCTCTTCCAGGTACGGACGCAGTTCGCGGGCGCCCAAGGCGCAGTTCAGGCCCACCGAGATCGGCTTGGCGTGGGCCACGGAGTTCCAGAACGCTTCGGTGGTCTGGCCGGACAGGGTACGGCCGGAGGCATCGGTGATGGTGCCGGAAATCATGATCGGCAACTCGATGCCCAGCTCTTCGAACACGCCCTGCACGGCGAAGATCGCAGCCTTGGCGTTGAGGGTGTCGAAGATGGTTTCGATCAGGATCAGGTCGGCGCCGCCTTCGATCAAGCCCTTGGTGGCCTCGGTGTAGTTCTCCACCAATTCATCGAAGGTCACGTTGCGGTAGCCGGGGTTGTTCACGTCCGGGGACAGCGAGCAGGTACGGCTGGTCGGGCCGAGCACGCCGGCGACGAAGCGCGGCTTGTCCGGGGTCTCGAGGGTTTTCGCGTCGGCGACCTTGCGCGCCAGGCGCGCGCCTTCTACGTTCAGTTCGTAGACCAGTTCTTCCATGCCGTAGTCGGCCATGGAAATCCGGGTGGCATTGAAGGTGTTGGTTTCCAGAATGTCGGCGCCGGCATCCAGGTAGGCTTTCTCGATGCCCGCGATGACGTCCGGACGGGTCAGGACCAGCAGGTCGTTGTTGCCCTTGACGTCGCTGGGCCAGTCGGCGAAGCGTTTGCCACGGTAATCCTGCTCTTCAAGCTTGTAGCTCTGGATCATCGTGCCCATGCCGCCATCGAGAATCAGGATGCGCTCTTTGAGGGCGTGCTTGAGAGCTTGAAGGCGAACGCTGCGATCGGACATTTGGACTACTCGGAAAGGCCATGACGAAAGGCCGGGATAATAGCAAACCTGTGCGCTTTTGGAGCATGTCAGGCTTTTGCATGAATATCGCTCATGTTGGCACGGCCCGCGGGCCGGTAGAATCGCGGCGTTTTCAAGGATCGGGATCAGGACATGTCGTATCGCGTCGTCATCAGCAGTCTGTTGCTGTGTTTGAGCTGGGGCGCCATGGCGCAGACACCGGCGGCTACTCCTGCCATTTCCTATACCCGCGACATCCAGCCGATCTTCACCGAGAAGTGCGTGGCCTGCCACGCCTGCTACGACTCGGCCTGTCAGCTCAACCTGGGCAGCGGCGAAGGCGCGGCGCGGGGCGCGAGCAAGACCCCGGTCTACGACGGTGATCGGGGCCAGGCCGCCGCACCGACCCGGCTGTTCTATGACGCGTTCGGCAAGCGGGCCTGGCAGCAGAAGGGTTTTTACTCGGTGCTCGACGCCCAGGGCAGCCAAGCGGCATTGATGGCGCGGATGCTTGAACTGGGCCACCGCACGCCGCTGCAACCCAATGCCAAGCTGCCGGAAGACATCATCCTGGGTCTTGACCGCGACAACGTCTGCGCGATGCCGGCGGAATTCGACGGCTACGCCAGTACCCATCCACAGCAGGGCATGCCCCTGGCCGTGACCGGCTTGACCGATCAGCAATACCAGACCCTGCAACGCTGGCTGGCGTCGGGCGCGCCCATCGACGAGCAGGGCCTGGTGCCGAGCGCGAAGGAAGCGCTGCAGGTCGTTCAGTGGGAAAACTTGCTCAACGCGCCGGGCGCCCGGCAGAGCCTGGTTGGACGCTGGCTGTTCGAACACTGGTTTCTGGCGCACATCTATTTCAAGGACGGCGAGCCGGGGCATTTCTTCCAGTGGGTGCGCTCGCGCACGCCCACCGGCCAGCCGATCGACCTTATCAGCACCCGTCGCCCGAACGACGACCCCGGCACCGAGTTCTATTACCGCCTGTGGCCGGTGCAGGGTGTGATCGTGCACAAGACTCACATCACCTATCCGCTGAGCGCGGCGAAGATGGCCCGGGTCAAAAGCCTGTTCTACAACGGCAACTGGCAGGTCACGGCGTTGCCGGGCTACGGACCGCAAAGCCGGGCCAATCCTTTCGCGACCTTCGAGGCGATCCCGGCCCAGGCGCGCTATCAGTTCATGCTCGATAACGCCGAATATTTCGTGCGCACCTTCATTCGCGGCCCGGTGTGTCGGGGGCAGATCGCCACGGACGTGATCCGCGATAACTTCTGGGCCCTGTTCCAGGCACCGGAACACGACCTCTATATCACCGACCCGAATTACCGCGGTCAGGCGACGCCTTTACTGGCGATGCCGGGGCAAAACGACGACGTCGGCAGCGTGCTGAGCCTGTGGCACAACTACCGCAACAAGCGTAACGAGTACGAGGCGCTGCGGCGTGACAGCTACGCCGATCTACCGGCGCCCAGTTGGTCGACCCTTTGGGCCGGCAATGACAATGCCTTGTTGAGCATCTTTCGCCATTTCGACAGCGCTGCCGTGACCAAGGGGCTGATTGGCGAAGTTCCGCAGACGATGTGGCTGTTCGACTACCCGTTGCTGGAGCGCACCTATTACCAGTTGGCGGTGAATTTCGATGTGTTCGGCAATGTCTCCCATCAAGCCCAGACACGACTTTATTTCGACCTGATCCGCAACGGTGCCGAGCAGAATTTTCTGCGTCTGATGCCGGCGGACTCACGGGAGGGTTACCTCGACGATTGGTATCAGAGCAGCGGCAAAATCAAGATGTGGCTGGATTACGAAGACATCGATGACGACAAGCCGACTGCGTTGAAGCTCGATGAAAAAGACCCGAAATACGATTTCGCGATGCAGCTGCTGGCGCGCTACGGCGAACTCAACGCCAAGCCGGACCCGATCAACCGCTGCGACGGTGCCTATTGCTCACGGCCCAACATCGACCCGGACCTGCAAAACGCCGAGCAGGCCCTGAGCCGCCTGACTTCACGCCCGGCCGCCGGGCTCAAGGTGATCGATCAATTGCCGGAAGCGACCATGCTGCGGGTCGAGACGGCCAGCGGCAAGCGGGTGGTCTACAGCCTTTTGCGCAATCGGGCCCATAGCAATGTGGCGTTTCTTTTGGGCGAGTCGTTGCGCTATCAGCCGGAACTGGACACCGTGACCATTTTCCCGGGGGTTCTGAGCAGTTATCCCAATTTCATGTTCAACATCCCGGCCGCCGAGGTTCCGGAGTTTGTCGATGCCATGGAAAATGCCAAGGACGCCAACCGCTTCGAGAAAATCGTCGAACGCTGGGGCATTCGCCGCAGCCATCCGCAGTTCTGGCAGTACTTCCATGACTTGAGCCGCTACATCCACGAAACCGATCCGGTGGAAGAGGGCGTATTGGACATGAACCGCTACGAAAACCTCTGATCTCCCACGATCCCCTGTAGGCGCTGCCGCAAGCTGCGATCTTTTGATCTTCAAAAACAAAATCAAAAGATCGCAGCCTGCGGCAGCTCCTGCACGGACGGGTTTGTCAGAATCTTTCCCGACAAAAATACTGGGACTTTGTCCGGCGCGATGATTGGCGTAAACTGCGCCCAAGCCTGCGAGGAGTTTCCATGACCGCTATTACCATCACCGACGCCGCCCACGATTATCTGGCTGATCTGCTCTCCAAGCAGAACACCCCGGGCATCGGCATCCGCATCTTCATCACCCAGCCTGGTACCCAATACGCCGAAACCTGCATTGCCTACTGCAAGCCGGGCGAAGAAAAGCCCGAAGACACGGCGCTGGGGCTCAAAAGCTTCACCGCCTACATCGACGGCTTCAGTGAAGCGTTCCTCGATGACGCCGTCGTCGACTACGCCACCGACCGCATGGGCGGCCAGCTGACCATCAAGGCGCCAAACGCCAAGGTGCCGATGGTCAACGCCGACAGCCCGATCAACGAGCGCATCAACTATTACCTGCAGACCGAGATCAACCCGGGTCTGGCCAGCCACGGCGGTCAGGTCAGCCTGATCGATGTGGTCGAGGACGGCATCGCCGTTCTGCAGTTCGGCGGCGGCTGCCAGGGCTGCGGCCAGGCCGACGTGACCTTGAAGGAAGGCATCGAGCGCACCCTGCTCGAGCGCATTCCGGAGCTCAAGGGCGTTCGCGACGTGACCGACCACACGCAGAAAGAAAACGCCTACTACTAAGGTGTTCGCTGCGAAATGAAAAAAACGGCGCACCGTGAGCGCCGTTTTTTTTGCCTGACTGATTCATATACCTGTGGCGCCTTCAAGGCCGATACAGGTGCGCATGCCCGGCACGGTACAGCGAAGACTCACTGAACTGATCGCTCCCCAACACCCGGCCCACCAGTATCAACGCCGTACGCCGAAATCCCTTCTCGGCCACCTTCCCGGCAATATCGCCAATCGTCCCCACCACCCAATCCTGATCTGGCCAGGTCGCGCGGTGAATCACGGCGATCGGACAATCCTCGCCGTAATGCGGCAACAGCTCGGCGAGGATTTTCTCCAGATGATTGACCCCAAGGTGAATCGCCATGGTCGCCCCGTGCTGCGCCAGGCTGCCCAGGTCTTCGCCGGCGGGCATTGCGGTTTTATCGGCATAGCGGGTCAGGATTACGCTCTGGGAGATGTCCGGCAACGTCAGCTCCGCACCCAGCAATGCTGCGCACGCAGCAGTCGCTGTCACTCCGGGAATGATTTCGAACGGGATGCCAAGCTCACGCAAATGGCGAATCTGCTCGCCGATGGCGCCATACAGGCTCGGATCGCCGGAATGCACGCGGGCCACGTCCTGGCCGTTGGCATGGGCGGCCTTGATCAGATCGATGATCTGTTCCAGGTGCAACTCGGCGCTGTTGACCACTAACTCGGCGCTGTGTCCTTCCAGCACGGCGGTGGGCACCAGGGATCCTGCGTAGATGATGACCGGGCAGCTGCGGATCAGGCGCTGGCCCTTGACGGTGATCAGTTCCGGGTCGCCGGGGCCGGCGCCGATGAAGTAGACGGTCATCGTCGGTTCCTATTGATAGAGAGCCTGTAAAAGAGAGGCGCGCAACGCTTCAGATGAAGATTGCTCATGATCGAAGGCGGGGATTATCGGGGATTTCAGGCCGCGCCGGCCAATGCCAGAGTTGCCTGGGCATATTTTTGTCGCCGGATCAGCAGTTTCACCGGCGCCTTGGCCAATTGCTCGGCCAAGGCGAGGGCCGCGCTTTCCGCCACACCGTAACAGCCGGTGCGTTCGAAGGCGATCTGCGAATGGTGGCTGAGCAACGGTTCGTAAGGCGTCAATTGCTCGCTGCTGAAGAACACCATCGGCAGGCCAAGCTGCGCGGCCAGTTCGATCAGCGCCGGTTCATCGCGCTTGAGGTCGATGCTGGCCAGGCCTTTGACCTGCTGCAGCGGAATCTGGTGAGCCTGCAGCGCCTGATCCAGCAGGGCCCGCAGCGTGCTGACGGGGCAGCCGCGCTGGCAACCCAGGCCGACCACCAGGGTCGGCGCTGCGTTGGTATCGGTCATGCGTGGTATTGACCGTCGCCTTTGCGGCGGAACAGCCAGGCGCTGATCAGGCCCAGGGCCAGCCAGAACGCGACGTTGGTCAGCTGCGAAGCGATTTTGAACTGGGCTTCCAACGCTTCAGGCGCGAGCATCGAATGCACTTCCGGCTGCGGAGCGCCGATCACATGGGGAACGGCAATGATCGCCGCGCCCAGCACTTTCAGCAGCCAGTGGCGACCGAAAGCGATCAGCGCAATGCCTGCGGCGGTAGAGGCGGCGGTGCCGATCCACCACAGTTGGCGTTGCGCCAGATCCGCCGCGGCGGTGCCTGGCAACTCAGGTGGCAGACCGAGGGTCGGCGCCAGCACGAAGGTGGCGTAACCGGCCAGGCCCCAGAGCAGGCCCTGGGAGGTTTTGGTCGGTGCGCGCAGGGTGTAGAGACCGGCCAGCATCAGGGCGAAGCCAACGGCGACTACCAGATTGCCGCCCGTGGTCGACAGCACGCGCTGCCAGCCGTCTTCCGGCTCCCAGGCTTCGGCATCGTGGGTGTGCGCAGCAACGGCGCCTTCGTGGGTGTGTTCGTGGACTTCAACCGCGGCAGGTTCGGCTTTTTCGTAGGTCTCGGCCTGCAGAATCAGCGGCGAGACCCAGAAGCTTTGCAAAAGGGTCAGCAGCAGGGCGGCCAGCAGGCCGGTGAAACCTGCGGTCTGGGCAATACGCTTGATCATGTCGGCAGGTCTCAATGGCACGGGAACGCAGCGCTGTGGCGGGTATCGTGGGCAGCGTTGTGCACCGCTTCGATGTGCGAGAAGCCGGCGAAATAAACCAGACACGCACCCAGGATCGACGCGCAGAAGGCGGCGGTCAGGCGTTGGGTCAGGGTCGTGGTGCTGCTGGCGGATTGGCTGTGGCCGGTGCTGCTGATGATCGACATGGCGTTTCCCTCTGGTCTGTCAGCGGGCAATCAAAAGCGCATGCAGAGGCCCCGCACGACCGAGCGCGCAGGGATTCGAACAGCGCCCGCCCACCGCGGGTTTGTCATTCAGTTGAAGTCTGATTACTTCGTGTTGCGGGCCGGTCTCCGGGCTCGCGAGGGGTAGTAGCCTGTGGCTCATACCGAAAAGCATCACCTTCCCATGCCGTATCGGCACAGTGGATCTGACGCTTCGCTCGCTTACCGTTGCGGGGGCAGCACCGGACTGACGTGGCTTTGAGTAAAGCACACGATTCACCGGTTTCCCGTTTCACCCTGTGAAGGGCACCCGTAACAAGTTGTGTAGGAGAGCATGGGCGGGGGTGGGGCGTCAATTGGCAAGCGTTCTCATGTGGTTAATGTAGGCGCTGCCGAAGGCTGCGATCTTTTGATCTTGTTTTTAAGAGCAAAATCAAAAGATCGCAGCCTTCGGCAGCGCCTACAGTGATTGACCGGTCCGGACGCGATGCGTAGCCTTGCGCTTTCGAGGTTCTTCGGCATTTTTGCCGAAGCTAAGAAGGGAACGCGGTCGATGCCGCGGCTGCCCCCGCAACTGTGAACGGTGATGTTCGCTGCCACGCCACTGCACGCTCAGCGCTTGAGCCCGCGGGAAGGCGCAGCCAACGCCAGTCGACCGACCGGCACACCGTCAGCCAGGAGACCTGCCTCGATACAGATTCTCACTACAACCGGGCGGGGTGATCCGGTGGCGAACACTGGCGGCGCGCGTGCGCGTGGCCGCTTCTCGTCCCGTATGCCCGCCACCTTGCCAAAGGGCATCCGATGAAAACACTGGCCAAACTCCCCGTCACCATCGTTACCGGCTTTCTGGGCTCGGGCAAAACCACCTTGCTGCGGCACATGCTGGACAACGCCCAGGGTCGCCGTATCGCGGTGATCGTCAACGAGTTCGGCGAGTTGGGCATCGACGGCGAAATTCTCAAGCAGTGCTCCATCGGCTGCACCGAAGAAGAGGCCAGCGGCCGCGTCTATGAACTGGCCAACGGCTGCCTGTGCTGCACCGTCCAGGAAGAATTCTTCCCGGTGATGCGCGAACTGGTGGCCCGTCGCGGCGATCTTGATCACATCCTCATCGAAACCTCCGGCCTGGCGCTGCCAAAGCCCCTGGTCCAGGCCTTCCAGTGGCCGGAAATCCGCAGCGCCTGCACCGTCGACGCGGTGATCACCGTGGTCGACAGCCCGGCCGTTGCCGCCGGCACCTTCGCCGCGTTCCCCGACCAGGTCGATGCCCAGCGCAAACTCGATCCGAACCTGGACCACGAGTCGCCGTTGCACGAATTGTTCGCCGACCAGCTGTCGAGCGCGGACCTGGTGATCCTCAACAAGGCCGACCTGATCAACCCTGCAGACCTGGCCCGCGTGCGCCTGGAAGTGGCCGAAGAGCTGCCGCCGGCGGTGAAAGTCATCGAAGCCAGCAACGGTCGCCTGCCGCTGGACGTGCTGATCGGCCTGGGCGCCGGCTCCGAAGAACACATCGACGGCCGTCACAGCCATCACGATCATCACCACGAAGGCGAGGACGATCACGACCACGACGCCTTCGATTCGATTTCCATCGAGCTGCCGCAAGCCGACGAAAGCCTGCTGCTGGACGCCCTGACCCAACTGGTGGTCAAGCACGGCATCCTGCGGGTCAAGGGCTTCGCGGCGATCCCGAGCAAGCCGATGCGCCTGCTGATCCAGGGCGTGGGCACCCGTTTCGACAAGCACTTCGACCGCAAGTGGAACGCCGATGAAGCGCGCATCACCCGTCTGGTGCTGATCGGCCAGGAGCTGGACGCCGCCGCGATCGAAGCGCAGTTGCGCGCCGCGCTCAGCGTGTAAGCCATGCACCTGCTCAGGACCCAGCCCGGCGGTTTCGTGTCGGATGACAACATCGCCGACCTTGGACAAACCCCCGCCGAGCTGGTGATCCTGTGCAGCGGCGACTCCAGCCTTGCGCTGCTCGCCGAAGCGGCGCAGCAGTTGCCCGAGGATTACCCCAGCATGCGCCTGGCCAACCCGATGCAGGTGCAGAACCACGCATCGGTCGACCTGTACGTCGATGAGGTGCTGCGTCACGCCAAGGTGATTCTGATTTCGCTGCACGGCGGCATCGCCTATTGGCGCTACGGCGTCGAGCGGCTGGTGGAGCTGTCGCAGCGGGGCGTGCAATTGATCCTGGTGCCGGGCGATGATCGCCCTGACCCGGAACTCAGCGACCTGAGCACAGTCATCGCCGAAGATCGCGACCGGCTCTGGCACTTTCTGCGCCAGGGCGGCATGGCCAATGCGCTGAACCTGTTTCGCTGTCTGGCCAATCGCTGGCTGGGCCGCGATTACCCTTGGGTCGAGCCGCAGACCCTGCCACGCACGGCGATCTACCACCCGATAAAAAGCCCCGCGACGTTGCAGGATTGGCAGGCCGACTGGCAGGCCGGTCAGCCCGTGGCGGCGGTGCTGTTCTACCGCTCGCATTTGCAGGCGGCGAACACCGCTTTCATTGATATTTTCTGCCAGCGTTTGCAGGCGGCGGGGCTTAACCCGTTGCCGATCGCGCTGGCCAGTTTGAAAGAGCCCGGCTGCCTGTCGGTGGTCGAGGACTGGCTGGATGAAGTCGAGGCGGGGGTGATTCTGAACACCACCGGCTTCGCCCAGTCCAGCCCCGAAGCGCCGCATTTGCGCCCGTTTCGCCGCAATATCCCGGTGATTCAGGCGATCTGCGCCCAGGACAACGAACCGGGCTGGCGCGCCAGTGAGCAGGGCCTCGGCCCGCGGGATCTGGCGATGCACATCGCGCTGCCCGAGCTGGACGGGCGGATCATCAGCCGGCCCATCAGCTTCAAGGATCTGGCCTGGCGCAGCGAGCGCAGCCAGTCCGACGTGGTCTGCTACCGGCCCGCCGCCGAACGCATGGACTTCGTCGCCGAACTGGCGCGGCGCTACACCGATCTGGCGCGCCTGCCCAACGCCGAGAAACGCGTGGCGCTGATCCTCGCCAACTACCCGACCCGCGATGGCCGTATCGGCAATGGCGTGGGGCTCGACACCCCCGCGGCGGCGCTGAACATTCTGCGGGCGCTGCAGCGGGAAGGTTATCCGCTGCCGGCCGAATTGCCCGACAGCGGCACCGCGCTGATCCAGCAGTTGCTCGGCGGGGTGAGCAACGACCTCGATAGCCTCGACCAGCGTCCGTGCCAGCAAAGCCTGGCCATGGACGATTACCTGCGGATGTTCAACGCACTGCCCGAAGCCAATCGCACCGCCGTGCTGGAACGTTGGGGCACGCCGGACAGCGATCCGATGTGTCGGGGCGGGCGGATGATGATCGCCGGCCTGCGTTTCGGCCTGACCTTTGTCGGCATTCAGCCGGCCCGGGGTTATCAGGTCGACCCGAGCGCGGTGTACCACGACCCGGACCTGGTGCCGCCCCACGGCTACCTGGCGTTTTACTTCTGGCTGCGCAACACCTATGGCGCCCACGGCGTGATCCACGTCGGCAAGCATGGCAACCTGGAATGGCTGCCGGGCAAGGGTGTCGGGCTGTCCGACAGCTGCTGGCCCGACGCGTTGCTCGGCCCGCTGCCGAACATCTACCCGTTCATCGTCAACGATCCGGGCGAGGGCGCCCAGGCCAAGCGGCGCACCCAGGCGGTGATCATCGACCACTTGATGCCACCGCTGACCCGCGCCGAAACCTACGGCCCGCTGCGCAACCTGGAACTGCTGGCCGACGAATACTACGAAGCGCAACTGCTCGACCCACGCCGCGCCCGGGAGTTGCAGCGCGACATCCTGCAACTGGTGCGCGACACCCACATCGACCGCGAACTGCAACTGGACGAGCAGCTGGACAGCGACGCCGATGCGGCGATCTGGCTGCCACGGCTCGACACCTATCTGTGCGATTTGAAGGAGTCGCAGATCCGCGACGGACTGCATGTGTTTGGCGAGTCGCCGGTGGGGCGGTTGCGCATTGATACGTTGCTGGCGCTGTTGCGCATTCCGCGAGGGGATGGGCGCGGGGCGCAGTCGAGTCTGTTGCGGGCGTTGGCCAGGGCGTTCGAGTTGGGGTTCGATCCGCTCGATTGCGCGTTGGCCGAGCCGTGGAACGGGCCACGGCCAGAGCCCTTGTTGTCGATCAGTGATGAGCCGTGGCGCACCACCGGCGATACCCGCGAACGCCTCGAACTGTTTGCCGCACAACTGATCTCGCAAGTTTTAACTGCCATCCCCAAACCCTGTGGGAGCGGGCTTGCCCGCGATAGCGGAGTGTCAGCAAACAATAATCTTCCTGACCCACCGCTATCGCGGGCAAGCCCGCTCCCACAGGGGTCGTGCTGGATGGAAGTGAACGCCATCCTCGACAACCTGCGCGAAGTGATCGCACCAACGCTGGACGCCTGCGGCCCGGCGGAAATGCGCGGCCTGCTCGACGCCCTCGGCGGCCGCTTCGTCCCGGCAGGCCCCAGCGGCGCACCGAGCCGTGGCCGCCTGGACGTACTGCCCACCGGGCGCAACTTCTATTCGGTGGACGTGCGCAACCTGCCCACCACCACGGCGTGGCGCATCGGTTTCCAGTCGGCCAACCTGATCCTCGAACGTCACCTGCAGGACCATGGCGATCACCTGCGCCAGCTCGGCCTGTCGGTGTGGGGCACGGCGACCATGCGCACCGGTGGCGACGACATCGCCCAGGCCATGGCGTTGATGGGCGTGCGTCCGGTGTGGGCCACCGGCAGCCAGCGGGTCGATGATTTCGAGATCCTGCCCTTGAGCCTGCTCGACCGACCGCGAGTGGACGTCACGCTGCGGGTGTCGGGATTCTTCCGCGATGCCTTTGCCAACCTGATCCGCCTGTTTGACGCCGCCGTGCAGGCGGTTGCCGCGCTGGATGAACCGGACGATCTGAATCCGCTGGCGGCGAAAGTGCGGGCTGAACGCGAGGCCCTGCTGCAATCCGGCCTCGATGAAGACACCGCGCGACGTCAGGCCGGCTGGCGCATTTTCGGCGCCAAGCCCGGTGCCTATGGCGCGGGCGTGCAGGGCGCCATCGATGGGCGCCTGTGGCAGAGCCGCGAGGATCTGGCCGAGGTTTACCTGAACTGGGGCGGTTACGCCTATGGTGGCTCCGACGAAGGCACCGCCGCCCGCGAGCACTTCGCCCAGCGTCTGAGTCAGGTGCAGGCGGTGCTGCAAAACCAGGACAACCGCGAGCACGATCTGCTCGATTCCAACGACTATTACCAGTTCCAGGGCGGCATGCTCGCTGCCGTGGAGAGCCTCAGTGGCGAGGTGGCGGCCAGTTATCACGGCGACCACAGCCAGCCGGACTTGCCTCGGATTCGCACACTCAAGGAAGAACTGAACCGGGTGATCCGCTCCCGCGCGGCCAATCCGAAGTGGCTCGAAGGCGTCAAACGCCACGGCTATAAAGGCGCGTTCGAAATGGCCGCCACCGTGGACAATCTGTTCGCCTTCGACGCCACCACGCAGTTGATCGACGATCACCAATACGCGTTGCTGGCCGATGCCTATCTGCTCGACCCGGCAACCCGTGATTTCGTTCGCGAACACAATCCGCATGCCCTGCGCGACATGACCGAACGTATGCTCGAAGCACAGCAGCGGGGGATGTGGAAGGAGCCGGGGGAGTATCGCGAGGCGCTGGAAAATCTGTTGCTGGATATAGAAGAAGATGGCTGATCACCACAGGTACCAAGGTGGCTGTGATATTTATTGATAAAACAACGACCACGACAGAGAAAAGCGCAATGACCGACACTCCCCATTTCCCCCTCTCCGCCGTGGTCGGCGCCGATGACTTGAAACTGGCCCTGTACCTCACCGCCATCGACCCGAAAATCGGCGGCGTACTGATCGAAGGCCCGCGGGGCATGGCCAAATCGACCCTGGCCCGGGGCCTGGCCGATCTGCTGGCCAGCGGCCAATTCATCACCTTGCCCCTGGGCGCCACCGAGGAACGACTGGTCGGCACCCTCGACCTGGACGCCGCCCTGAGCGAAGGTCGCGCGCAGTTTTCCCCGGGCGTGCTGGCCAAGGCCGACGGCGGTGTGCTCTACGTCGATGAAGTCAATCTGCTGCCCGATCACCTCGTCGACCTGTTGCTGGACGTGGCCGCCAGCGGCACCAATCTGGTCGAACGCGATGGCATTTCCCACCGGCACTCGGCGAAGTTCGTGCTCATCGGCACCATGAACCCGGAAGAGGGCGAGTTGCGCCCGCAATTGCTCGACCGTTTTGGTTTGAACGTCGCCCTCAGTGGTCATACCGCGCCGGCCGAGCGCGGGCAGATCATCCGTCGCCGCCTGGATTTCGACAGCGATCCCCAGACCTTTTGCGCCGAATGGGAAAGCCAGCAATACGATCTGCGTGAACGTTGCCAGAAGGCGCGCAGCGCATTGGCAAGCATTCCCCTGGATGACGACGCGCTGGCGCAGATCACCGAGCGTTGTTTCGCCGCCGGCGTCGATGGCTTGCGCGCCGATCTGGTCTGGCTCCGCGCAGCCCGGGCCCACGCTGCCTGGCGCGGAGCCGAGGCCATTGCCGAAGAGGATATCGACGCCGTGGCGGGGTTCGCTTTGCGCCATCGTCGTCGCGAGCACACACCGCCTGCGCCGCAGTCCGGCCAGTCGCCCTCCGATCAGAACACCAACCCCGGCGAAGGCCAGGGCCAGTGGGGCGAAATGCCGGCCCAAGCGCTGCCAACCGGCGCCCGCCGCGAAGTGCCGAGCTGGCCAAAAAAGCCCTAGGCATTCGCCCCCGGTCCGACGCGGGGGCGAATGCCAGACCCCGCGCCGGACGCCTCGATCATGGCAAGCAGGGCAAGCGACACAGCGCCCGCAACGGCTCGGTGAACTGGCCCGGCACCTTGCTCAATGGCCGGCCACGGCATCGTTCGGATCTGTTGTTCCAACTGCGCACCCGCTCACCCCATGAGCTGTGGCTGGTGATCGTCGATGCCTCGGCTTCGACCCGTCGGCATCAGGCGTTGAGCGATGCCAAGGGGTTGTTGGCGCAACTGTTCGATGACGCTTACCGCCGGCGCGCGCGACTGGCCTTGTTGACTGCCAGTGGCGCGGTGCCGAAGTGGCAGGTGCAAGGGCTGAAGGCGTCCAGCGGTTTGCGCCATTGGCTCGATGGGCTTGGCGCCGGTGGTGGCACGCCGTTGCTGGCGGCGCTGGGCGAGGCAGGGCACTGGCTGGCTTCGCGGCGCAAGCGCTTTGCGGCGGAGCAACAACGGTTGCTGGTGGTGACCGATGGCCGATTGAAGGAGTGGTCGACGCTTGCGGCCCTTGAGTGTCCGGGGTTGGTGATCGATATCGAGCGCGGGCCGATTCGCCTTGGGCGCAGTCGGGTGTTGGCCGAGCAGTTGCAGGCCGAGTATCGGCATATCGATGAGCTGTTGCCTGGTTGAATCTTGTATTGCCCTAGCCGGCCTCTTCGCGGGCAAGCCCGCTCCCACAGTTATCGCGATGAGCACAACATTTGTGTACGACGCAAAACCCTGTGGGAGCGGGCTTGCCCGCGAAGGCGCCAGACCCGTCACCCTCACTGCGGGTACCGACGTCACTCAAGCACCAGCGCTTGTGACGGCTGCCAATGGCCGGCTCTGCGACGAGACGGGAATCGGATTACGCATCAGTGTGCCGACCAGCAGCGCCGCCAGCAGTCCCGCCAGCCCCGCCACCCACAACAACAAACTGAAACCGCCGACGAATGCCTGACGGGCCAAGGGCTCGATCAGCGGTTGCGCGGCTGGCGGCAACAGGTTCATCGCCGCCGTCATATCCCCGGCCACCACCCGCGAGGCAATTGCGTGGGCCTGCTCCAGCCACTGCCCGCCCTGCGCCGCCAGGCTGTCATGCAGCAACTGTTCGCTGTGGCCGGCCAGCAGCGCGCCATAAATTCCGATCCCCAGCATGATCGCGCTGAAACGCATGGTGGTGCTCATGCCCGAAGCCATGCCGGTGCGTTCCCGAGGCACGCACGCCATGATGTTTTTCTGCGTATCGCCATTGAGCAGGCCGGCACCGGCGCCGGTCACGGCAATCGCCAGGGCGAAGGGCAGGTAGCCACCGCTGGATGCCGCCCAGGCGCTGAGCAGATTGCCGCTGCCCACCAGCGCCAGTCCGGCCGCCATCATGTTCGCCGGGCTCACCCGCCCGGCCAGTCGCGCACCGATCCGCGGAAAGATCAGCATGGTCACGGCAAACGGCAGCATGCCCAGACCGGCGGCAATGGCGCTGAAACCCAGGCCGTTCTGCAGGTAGAACGGCAGCATGGTCATCATCACCTGGGCGCAGGCGGCATAGAAGAACATGCCGAGCAGGGCGCCGATAAAGCGCGGGTGACGGAACAGCTGCAGGTCGATCATCGGCCGCTGCTGCACGCGCTCGATCAGCACGAACAGCCCCAGCAGCGCCGCGCCACCCAGCAGGCGCATCCAGGTCACGGAGTTGTTCCAGCCAATGCGGTTGGCTTCGATCAGGCCCCAGATCAGGCACAACAGGCTGGCGCTGAATGCCAGGCTGCCCCACGGATCGAGCCTTGCAGACTGGGTATCGCGGGATTCCGGCACGGCGCGCCGGACCATGTACATCAGGAACAGGCCCACCGGCAGGTTGAGGTAGAAAATCCAGCGCCAGCCGACGTATTCGGTGATCAAGCCGCCCAGGGTCGGCGATGCGGTGGTCGCCACGCCCATGCAGATGCCCCAGAAGGCCCAGGCCTTGGCCCGTTCCACTTCATCGTGAAAGGTGTGGCCGATGGAGGCCAGCGCCGAGGTCAACAGCAATGCGGCACCGACGCCCTTGATCGCCCGGGCGATATCGAGGAACAGAGCCGTGGGCGCGGCACCGCAACCGAGGGAGGCGAGAATGAAAATCCCCAGTCCCCACATCAGCATTTTCTGCCGACCGAAGCGGTCGGCCAGGCTTCCTGCGGGCAGCAGCAAGGCGGCGAAGGCCAGCATGTAGGCACTGACCACCCACTCGATATCGGCGAAATTCGCGCCCAGATCCCGGGCGATGCTCGGCAAGGTAACGGCGACGATATTGGTGTCGAGCACGATCAACGAACACACCGCGGAGGCGGTGAGCAGGGTCAGGCGCGGGCTCACCCGGGGTTTGACGGACATGGCGGGCATTCTCTACTGTGAGGTTGCCTGCAGCTTATCGCCGATTGCTGGTGCCTTCGTTAGGCATGCATCATCACTTCATTACCTTTGAGCTAATGCACCGAATGGACATCCGCCATTTCCGCTACTTCCTCGCCGTCGCCCGGCATCGCAATTTCACCCGCGCCGCCGAGCAACTGGGCATCGCGCCGCCGACCCTGACCCGGCAGATCCAGGACATGGAAGCGGAGCTGGGCGCGCGGTTGTTCATTCGCCAGGCGCGGGATGTCAGCCT
Source organism: Pseudomonas sp. C1C7 (assembly GCF_013359595.1). Taxonomy (GTDB): domain Bacteria; phylum Pseudomonadota; class Gammaproteobacteria; order Pseudomonadales; family Pseudomonadaceae; genus Aquipseudomonas. Next base: position 109,946 of record NZ_JABFMP010000023.1, read on the forward strand.
GACCGAAGCCGGCGCGGCGCTGATGATCGAGGCCGACGCCACGGTGCGCCAGTTCGAGTCGGCGCAGCGCAACGCGCAACGCGCCGGGCGTGGCGAAATCGGCCATATCGAGCTGGGTTACGTGGCGTCGGCGGTGTATTCCGGGCTGCTGCAAAAGCAGGTGCAGGGCTTTGCCGGCGAATATCCGGATGTGAGCCTCAACGTGCGCGAAAGCCCGATGGCCAGCCTGGGCAATATGATCCTGGAGGGGCGTTTCGATCTGGGGTATGTCCGATTTCCGCTAACCATGCCCGAGGGCATCGAGTCGGTGCGGCTGATGGCCGAGGGCTTCGTGCTGGCGTTGCCGGTGAATTCCTGGCTCAACCGCCTGCCATCGATCAACTCGGTGCACCTGCAGAATGAAAACTTCATCCTTCCCGAACAGGTCATTGGCACCCTGCAGGTCGCCGCCAAGGGCAATTTCTCGCCAAAGCTGGGGGCGCAACCCGGGGGACTGGTCGCGGTCATCGCTCTGGTATCTCTGGGACAAGGGGTGGCTGTGGTGCCCGAATCAGTGGTCGGTCATGTCAGTCTGCCTAACGTGGTCTACAAGCCGATCGAAGATTGCGACGCCACGTCATGGCTGGCCCTGATCCATCGCCGCTTCGAAAAGTCTCCCGCGGTATTGCGCTACATCGAAAGAGTCCGCCACTGCGCCTGATCCCTGCAGGAGCTGGCTCAATCCTGCAGGGCAGGCTGCGATCTTTCGCTCATCTACAGATCTTGAAATGATTTCCCGCTGTGGGAAATGTCCTTCTCGCCTGTACGATTCAAGTCCTTTTCCCTTTTCAGGACCCGCATGAACACCCTCACGGAGCCCCCCAGTTCTCCTTCCTCCCTGCGCCCACGCGCGCTGCTGACGCACGCGAAACACCCGGTCTTTCGGCCTTCGAACACCCCGAACATCGCAACCCTGTGGCCTCTGTGCCGCGCTTTGCCGTGCCCGGCATTCTGAATTCACTGAAGAGATCGAGATATCTATATGGAATGGTTAGCCGACCCCACCGCCTGGTTGGGCTTGTTGACACTGATTGTGCTGGAGCTGGTACTGGGTATCGACAACCTGGTGTTTATCGCGATCCTCGCGGACAAGTTGCCGCCGCATCAGCGCGACCGTGCGCGCATCATCGGTCTGTCCCTGGCGTTGATCATGCGCCTGGGCCTGCTGGCGAGTATTTCCTGGCTGGTGACCCTGACCCAGCCGCTGTTCGAAGTGTTCGGCAAGAGCTTCTCCGGTCGTGACCTGATCATGCTGTTCGGTGGTGTGTTCCTGCTGTTCAAGGCCACCATGGAATTGCATGAACGTCTTGAAGGCCACGTCGGCCAGCGTACGGCCAACACCACTTACGCGCTGTTCTGGCCCATCGTGGCGCAGATCGTGGTGCTGGATGCGGTGTTCTCCCTCGATGCGGTGATTACCGCCGTGGGCATGGTCGACGAACTGGCGGTGATGATGATCGCGGTGATCATTTCCATTGGCCTGATGATCGTCGCCAGCAAGCCGCTGACCCGCTTCGTAAACGCGCATCCGACGGTGATCATGCTGTGTCTGGGCTTCTTGATGATGATCGGCTTTGCACTGACTGCCGAAGGCCTGGGCTTCCATATTCCGAAGGGTTATCTGTATGCGGCCATCGGTTTCTCGATCCTGATCGAGGTGTTCAACCAGATCGCCCGCGCACGTCGCAAGCGTTCGATGCAGGGCCTGCGCCCGATGCGTGAGCGCACTGCCCACGCGGTGATGCGTTTGCTCGGCGGGCGCAAGCTGGCGGTGGAAGAGGTCGGTGAAGAGATTGCCGACATGCTCGATGACGGTGAGGCGCCGAGTGAAGAGCTGTTCGACCGTCGCGAACGGGTGATGATCAGTGGCGTGCTGCAACTGGCCGAGCGGCCGATCCGCACCCTGATGACCGTGCGCGCGGATGTCGACCACATTGATCTGGCCGATGACGCCGAGACCATTCGTACGCGCCTGATGCATTCGTCCTACTCGCGCTTGCCGCTGATTCGCAATGGCGCGGTGGATGAGCCGCTGGGGTTCGTGCACAAGAAGGAGTTGCTCAAGGAGTTCCTGGCCGGTAACCAGCCTGATCTTGCCCATCTGGCGCGTCAGACGATTAACCTGCTGGACAGTTACTCGATCCTCAATGCCCTGGAGCAGATGCGCAAGGCGTCCACGCACATTGCGTTTGTGGTCAACGAGTTCGGCGATTTTGTCGGCGTGCTGACCATGACCGACATTCTCGAGTCGATCGCCGGCGAACTGCCGGACGCCAGCGAGATCGAGGGCCCGGATGTGGTCGAGGACAAGGGCGGGTTTGTGGTCAGCGGTGCCCTGAACCTGGCGAGGGTCCGTCAGCGCACCGGCTTTGCGGCGCAGCCGACTGACGATTACCAGACCCTGGCCGGGCTGGTGGTGAGCCTGCTGGATCGGTTGCCGATGATTGGTGACAGCCATGAGTGGGAAGGGTGGCGGTTGACGGTCATGTCGGTTGAGGAGCGGCGGGTGACGCGGGTTTACCTGGCGCGTATCGGCGAGTGATTTTGCTCCCGCAGTGTTTCGCGTCGTGCACCGCGTTTGAGTACGACTCGGTACCTGTGGGAGCGGGCTTGCCCGCGATGCTTTTTGGGTTGTGTACATATCCATTGCTGCGGGCGCGGCCGCTTTCTTTGTTTCGGCCTGGCGGCCGACTCCCTTTGGCAAACGCCGGAG
>NZ_JABFMP010000024.1 GCF_013359595.1 Pseudomonas sp. C1C7
TCGCCGCGCGCCAGTCCAGATCCGGATGGCGCAAATCTACATAACCCAACGCACACGCCACGCTGATCGCCGCCACGTCGAAATGACTGGTCAGTTCGGCAATCGCATCTTTCTCCAGCAGCGCCAGGGCGCGGCGGATTTTGTCGCGTTGGCCGTCCAGCCATTTATCCCAGTGTTTTTCCGGGGCGCGCAGGGCGACTTCGTAGCGCACCAGTACGGCGGCGTCCATGATGCCGTCGGCCATGGAGGCCAGGGTCAGGCGGCGCCAGCGGGCGGAGCCTTCGCGGGGGATCAGCGGGTTGCCGACGTGCTGGTGGTCGAGGTAGTCGAGGATCACCCGGCTGTCGTGGATGACGTTGCCGTCGGCCAGGCGCAGGGCGGGGATCTTGCTCAGGGGGTTGTCCTCGATCAGGGCCTGGTCGGGGTCGACCGGGGTGAGGACGCAGTTTTGCAGGGCCACGCGGTCCTGTTGACCGGTTTCGTGCAGCAGCACCATGACTTTGCGAACGAAGGGGGAGAGGGGGTTGTGGTACAGGGTCATGCTTGGGGCGGACATGGCTGCGTCTCGGACGGTGGCGGAGAGGGGCAGCATAGCGCGTTGGGCCATGGGCTCAAACCGAACCCTGTAGGAGCGAAGCTTGCTCGCGAAGGCGGTGGATCAGTTGGCGATGATGGTGGCTGATACACCGCTATCGCGAGCAGGCTCGCTCCTGCAGTGGGTTGGTGGCGTAACGCGATCGGTGTAGCAGCTGGCGAAGCCTGCGTCCGGCTGCGCAGCAGTCGCAAAACCTGAGTGCGAGGTTTGCCTGATACACCGCGCGGTCTGATTTTACGGCTGCTTCGCAGCCGGATGCAGGCTTCGCCAGTTGCTACATGGGGCGTGTTTCCACGGAAGGTCAGCGGCGTTGCAAGAGGCCGCGCAGGGCGAGGGCGGTGGGGATGCCCAGGCCGAGCCAGCTCAGGGCGTCCCAGATGCCGTCGCCCAGCAGCGCGGAGAACAGCCCGGCGGCGGTGAACAGGGCGATCACCGTCGGTGTGCGGAAGACCTTCCAGAAGTTCGACTGCCTGGGTTTCATGCCACGCTCTCCGCTTGTTCCAGCACGGGCCTGGCCGCCTTGCGCCGCACCACCCACAGGTAAACCCCGCTGCCCAGGACGATGATGGTCAGCACATCCAGGGTCGCCCAGAGGATCTGCATCGGCATGCCGCCGTAGTCACCGAAGTGCAGCGGCTGGGACATGCCCATGGCGTCCATGTACCACGGGCGCTCGGCCACGGCGGTGACTTGCAGGGTGCTGGCGTCGATCAGTACGGGCGTCAGCAGGTGCGAGGTCAGGTGCGTGCTGCCTTTCATGAACACCGCGTAATGGTGCTCGCTGGAAAACCGCGTGCCGGGGAAGGCGATGAAGTCTGGCTGCATGCCGGGCGCGGCCTCCCTGGCGATATCCAGCAGGCGCGTGGCCGGCGCCATTTGCGTCAGTGGCGGTGCATCGCGGTAGGGCGCGACCATCGCGCTCAGGCTGTCATTGCGCCAGGCAGCGATCAACAGGTCGGCGCAGGCGCTGATCACACCGGTCACGCCGACCACCAGCGCCCAGGTCAACGTCACCACGCCGATCAGGTTATGCAGGTCGAGCCAGCGCAGGCGGGTGGATTTGTCCTGGCGCACGGTGGCGAATTTCAGGCGGCGCATGAACGGCAGGTACAGCACCGTGCCGGAGACAATCGCGACGACAAACAACAGGCCCATGAAGGCCAGCAGCAGTTTGCCCGGCAGCCCGGCGAACATGTCCACGTGCAGGCGCAGCATGAGCATCATGAAGCCGCCATTGGCCGATGGCATTTCCAGCGCTTGGCCGGTGCGGGCGTCGAGCATGAAGGTGTGGGACGAGTTCGGTTCGGTGCCGGCGGTGGCGGCCATGATTGCAATCGCCGCGTTGGGCTCGTCTTCCTCGAAACCGAAATACTGCATGACTTCGCCGGGACGATGTTTTTCCGCGGCCTGCACCAACTGCTGCAAATTCAGCTGCGGGGTGTCCGCCGGCATTTCGCGCAATTGCGGGGCGTCGCCCAGCAGATGGTCGATCTCGTGATGGAAGATCAACGGCAGGCCGGTCAGCGCCAGCAGCAGCAAAAACACCGTGCAGATCAGGCTGGTCCAGGTGTGGATGAAGGACCAGCGGCGAATTGTTTTACTTTTCATTTCATTACCCTCAGAAATACCAAAGCCGTCCACGAAGGACGGCCCGGGTACTGGGTGTGTCAGCTCAAGCCGTTACCACTTGTAGGTGGCACTGGCGACGACGCTGCGCTCATCACCGTAGTAGCAGTAGAAACTGTCGCAGGTGGACAGGTAGTCCTTGTCGAAAATGTTGGTGGCGTTGACGGCCAGCGACGCGCCTTTAAGGCTGTTGTCCAGGCGACCCAGGTCGTAATGAACCGCCGCGTCGAACACGGTATAGGCATCGGCCTTGCCCAGTTCGGTGTTGGCCTGGTCGCCATAAGTGTTGCCGGTGTAGCGCACACCACCGCCGATGCCGAAGCCGTCCAGCACGCCGTTGTGCCAGGTGTAATCGGCCCACGCGGAAGCGGTCTGGTTCGGCATCAGTTGCAGGCGGTTGCCCTTGAAGGTGCCGTCCTGCACTTCGGACTTGGCCAGGGTGTACGCGGCGGTGAGCTTGAGGTTTTCAGTCACGTCGGACACCGCTTCCAGTTCCAGACCCTTGACCTTCACTTCGCCGGTCTGGCTGGTGACCGGGATGCCACCGACGTTGGTGGTGACCGAGACGTTTTTCTGGGTCAGGTCATACACCGCGGCGGTCAGCAGGGTGTTGCTGCCCGGCGGCTGGTACTTGATACCCAATTCCCACTGCTCGCCTTCGGTCGGCTTGAACGATTCGGTGGTGGAGGTATCGGCGTTGCTCGCCGGCTGGAACGATTCGGCGTAGGACAGGTACGGCACGAAGCCGTTGTCGAATACGTAGCTGATCGCCGCGTTGCCGCTGAAGTTCTTGTTGCGGTCGGTGTTGGTGGCATCGTTCTTGTTGAAGAACTTGGTGCTGGTGTGAACCCAGTCCTCACGACCACCCAGGGTCAGGCGCCATTGATCCAGGGCCATCTGGTCCTGCACGTACAGGCCGGTCTGGTAGGTCTTCTGGTCGTAGTCGTAGAAGGCCGACGAGCGTGGTGGACGCACGATGGGCAGGCCATAGACCGGGTTGTTGACGTTGGTGGTCAGGCCGTCGCCGAAGATCGAGGTGTAGTTGGTGTTGGTGCGCTGGTGATCGAGGCCGATCAGCAGGGTGTGGCGGATGTCGCCGGTGGCGAAGTCAGCCTGCAGGTTGTTGTCCACGGCGAACTGACTGATGTCCTCGTCGGTGGTGGTGCTGGTGCGGCCCACGTTGCCGTCGGCATCGACCTGGGTGAACGGGTAGGCGCCTGGGGTCAGGGCCTGGAAGGACAGGTCCGACTTGGTGTAGCGCAGGTTCTGACGGAACTGCCAGGTGTCATTCAAACGATGTTCGAAGGCGTAGCCCAGCGCGTAGTAGGTGCGGTCGTAGTATTCCCAGTCCGGATCGCCCAGGTTCTTGTGATGGGAAATATCACCCAGCGGCGAGTGGATCTTGGTGCCCTGGATCGGACGGAACTGGCTGGTGATGCCGGTATCGTCACGGGTGAACTGGGTGAGCAGGGTCAGACGGGTGTCGTCGTCGATGTTCCAGGTCAGGCTCGGCGCGATGTTGTAGCGCTTGTCGTCGATGTGATCGATCGGCGTGCCGCCGTCACGTACTACGCCGCTGAGGCCGTAGAGGAACTGGCCTTCGTCATCGATCTTGCCGGTGCTGGCGAAGTTGATCTGGCGATGATTGTCACTGCCGTATTGCAGCTGGATTTCATTGCTGGATTCGGCGCTCGGACGACGGCTGACCATGTCCAGCAAGCCGCCCGGCGGGGTCTGGCCGTAGACGGACGAGGCCGGGCCACGGAGTACGGCCAGGCGGTCGAGGTTCCAGGTTTCCTGCTTCGGGTTGGCATACACGCCCTTGGGCAGCGGCAGGCCGTCGAGGAATTGGGTCGGCTCGAAACCACGCACGCGCAGCCAGTCGGCACGGGTGTCGCTGCCGAAGCTGGCGCCGGTGGTGCCCGGCAGGTAGCGCACGGCGGCGTCCAGGGTGTGCACGTTGCGATCGTCCATCTGCTCGCGGGTCACGACGGAAATCGAGCGAGGGACTTCAACCAGTTCGGTGTCAGTCTTGGTGCCGGCAGCGGTGCGCTTGGCCACGTAACCGTCCACCGGACCCCAGGCGCTTTCAGTGTTTTCGACACCAATTACGTTGGTCGCCGGCAGGGCCAGCGAGCCCTCGGGCACGGCCACCAGGGTGTAGCTGCCGCCGCTCTGCTCCAGTTGCAGCCCGGTCCCGCGCAGTGCTTCACGCATGGCGCCCGCAGCATCGAACTGGCCATTGACCGGCGCGGAAGTCTTGCCCGCGGCCAGCGATGGGTTCAGCGACAAGGCGATACCGGCCTGGCTGGCGATCTGGTTCAGGGTGCTGGCCAGAGGCGCGGCCGGCAGGTTGTAGGCACGCACGCTGGAGGACTGCTCGGCGGCGATCAGTTGGCTGCTGGCCATAGGGGTGCAAAAGGCAATGGCGACCGCCAGCAAACTGGGGCGCAACAAGGTGTCTAGCGAACGGGACATACAGCGGCTCCTGAAAGTGAATACTTCTCAATTGCCTAGGTGCCGAACGAGATTCGAAAAGTGATAGGGCTGGATGAAAATAATTTCGATTCAGCAAATTTTAGAGAGGCTGAGGGCCTCTCACACCGCTTAAGGCTTGGCCTCGGTCTTCGCCGCCACCGTCACCCACCACTGCGTGTGCTGTTCGATCTGCACCGGCAAGGTCGGCAGCAGGGCGTTCAGGGCCAGGTTGGTGTCTTTAAGGGGGAAGCTGCCGGTGATGCGCAGGTCGGCCACTTCGGGGGTGACGCCCAGGTGGCCGCGGCGGTAGCGGGCGAGTTCGTGGACGAGGTCTTCCAGGCGGGTGTTGTCCACTACCAGCATGCCGCGGGTCCAGGCGTCGGCACCGAGGTTCACTGCCTGAATCGGCCCAAGGCCGTCATTGCGGATCAGCACCTGCTGGCCTTCGCGCAGAATCTGTTCTTGCTGGTTCGACTCAGGGTGGGCGGCCACCGCCGATTGCAGCACGCTCAGGCGGGTGCCTTCGGTTTCGCGTTTGACCAGAAACCGCGTACCCAGCGCCCGCATGCTGCCTTCGCGGGTTTCGACGATAAACGGCCGGGCATCGCCGTGACCGGTCTCGACGAGGATTTCCCCTTCCTGCAGCACGATCAGCCGTTGCTTCTCGTCGAAGCGTACGTCCAGGGCGCTGTGGGTATTGAGGTTGATCAGCGTGCCATCGGTCAGGCGAATGGTACGCTGCTCGCCGGTGGCGGTGCGCTGGTCGGCCAGCCAGTAATCCACCGGCAGATAGCGCTCACCGGCAAACAATGCCAGGCCAATCACCGCGACCACGCTGGCCATGCCGCTGCCGAGTTTGCGCACCCGACGGCGAATGCCTTCACGCGATTGCAACAGGGCGGTGCGGGCCGGGCCGCTGGCCACGCTGAAACGTTGGTCGAGCATGCCCAGCTGACGCCATGCACGGGCGTGTTCCTCGTGGGCGGCGTGCCATTTGGCGAATTCTTCGCGTTCCACCGGGTTAGCCGAGTCCAGGGACAATTGCCAGGCGATGGCGGCATCGAGCACCCGCGCCGACACCGGTTGGGAACTGGCCGGGCTCATGTCGGCTCCCCGTACAGCGCGATGTAGCACTGACGGATGCCTTGGGCCAGGTACTGGCGCACCCGCGGCACGGAAACGCCCAGGCGCTCGGCGATTTCCCCATGGCTGAGGCCGTCCAGGCGGTTATAGAGGAAGGCCGCCCGGGCCTTGCTCGACAGCTTGCCGAGCAGGCGATCGATGTTCTTCAGGTCTTCGAGGATCATTTGCTGTTCTTCGGCCGACGGTTGTTCGGCTTCGGGAATCAGCATCAGCTCGGCCAGGTAGGCCTGTTCCAGCGCGGCGCGGCGGAAGTAATCGAACAGTAGGCCCTTGGCGATCGCCACCAGAAACGCCCGGGGTTCGCGCGGTTCTTTCAGATCCTCACGACCCAGCAAGCGCACGAAGGTGTCCTGGCTCAGGTCCTCGGCCCGTTGCGGACAGGCGACATTGCGCCGAAGCCAGGCCAATAGCCAACCGCGATGGTCGCGATATAACGCACCGACGAGCTCACTTTGAGGGCTTGGGATTGACGACACGCCGCATCACCGATTGGGAAAGGTTAACTAACGAGAATTGTTCGCGATTGTGTCAGAGGCGGGGGAGGTAAAGCAATTGGCGTTGGTCGGGTAGGATTCAGGAGAGTTACATGTAGGACCGCGTTATCGTTCATCGCGGGCAAGCCACGCTCCCACAGGTTTTGTGTCGTGCATTGATTTTGTGTACGACGCTTACCCTGTGGGAGCGTGGCTTGCCCGCGATGAGGCCAAAACGGTCAATGAAGATTCAGAAGGACGGCGTTTGCTGCCGCCGGCGCCACTGACTCAACCGCTGCTGCAAATTCAACGGGCTATGAATTTGCTGTTGCCGCGCCCGGCTGAACAGGATCAGCGCCAGTTCGGCGGTGGCCAGGGCGTCGGCGCTGGCGTTGTGGCGTTCGAACACTTGCAGCTTGAACCAGTCGATCCACTCGTCCAGCCCCGCTTCGCGGATGTTGGCCTGCGGGCACAGCAGCGGGGCGATGTCCGCCACATCCAAAAAGGCATGCTGCAACTTGTAGCCCAGGTGATCTTTCAGGGCGCGGCCGAGCATGTGCTGGTCGAAAGGCGCATGAAAAGCCAGCAGCGGGCTGTCGCCGACGAACTCCATGAACTCGAGCAATGCGTGCGCCGGATCACTGCCGTTGGCAATCGCACTGGGCCCCAGGCCGTGAATCAGCACGCTGGGGCTGAGCTTGAGTTCGGCGCATTGCAGGGTGCGTTCGAACTGCTGGCTGAAATCGATGGCGCCGTCCTCGATCACCACCGCGCCGATGGACAGCACCCGGTCCTTGTTCAGGTTCAGCCCTGTGGTTTCCAGATCGAGCACCACCCAGCGCTGTTCGCGCAGGCTGCACTCGCTCAGCGTGGTGAGCGCCGGTAAGCGTTGCAGGCGTTGTTGCAGCTCGCCGGACAGGCTCGGGCCGGCGGGGCGTAGCCAGGAAAACAGGCTCATAACTGATACCGCAGAGCCAGACTGCTTTGCAGGCGCTGGGCCTGGCGCAGGGATTCGCGCAGGATGCGCCGGTCCAGGTGATTGAGGCTGTCCGGGTCGACCCGGTTGGAGTAAGGCAGATTCTCGCGGGTCTGCAGTTGGTGCTGCTGCATGCGGGTTTGCTGGATGAAGTGATAGGCCTCTTCGTACGCGGCGCCATCGAGCGGTTCTATGACTTCTTTATCCACCAGCCGGCGGAAACGCTCCAGCGTGTTGTTGGCCTCGATGCCGTGGGCCAGGGCCAGCAATCGGGCACCATCGACGAAGGGGGCCAGGCCCTGGATCTTCAGGTCGAGGGTGGCTTTGTCGCCATTTTTGCGCGTCAGCACGAACTCGCGGAAACGTCCTACGGGCGGGCGATTGCGCAGCGCGTTCTCGGCCATCATGCGCTGGAACAGGCGATTGTCGCCGACCTGGTCGAGAATCCCGCGACGCAACTGTTCACAGCCTTGCTCGTTGCCCCAGACCACGCGCAAATCGAAATAGATGCTTGAGCCCAACAGGTTCTCCGGCGTTGCCTCGCGGATGAACGCGGCAAAGCGCCGGGCCCATTCGACCCGTGACAGGCACAGCTCGGGGTTGCCGGCCATGATGTTGCCCTTGCACAGCGTGAAGCCACACTGCGCCAGACTCAGATTGATCTGGTGGGCGATCGGCAGCAGCTTGCCGCGAATCTCCGCCGCATGGGCCGCGTCCCGGGCCTCGAACAGAATGCCGTTGTCCTGGTCGGTGTGCAGTGTCTGCTCGCGGCGCCCTTCGCTGCCGAAGCACAGCCAGCTGAATGGCACGCCGGGGTCGCCTTTTTCCGCCAGGGTCAGTTCGATCACCCGGCATACGGTGTGGTCGTTGAGCAGGGTGATGATGTGGGTGATCTGGGTCGAAGAGGCGCCGTGGGCGAGCATGCGCTCCACCAGTTGGCCGATTTCGCCACGGATCGCCACCAGGTTTTCCACGCGCTGGGCGCTGCGGATGGTGCGGGCCAGGTGCACCAGATCGACCCGTTGCAGGGAAAACAGATCGCGCTCGGAGACCACGCCGCACAGGCGCTGATCCTTGACCAGACAGACGTGGGCGATGTGCCGCTCGGTCATGGCAATCGCTGCATCGAAGGCGCTGTGATCCGGGCTCAGATAGAACGGCGCCTGGGTCATGTGGCGCTCGATGGCCTCGCTGAAATCGCCGGTGCCGTTGGCCACCACCTGACGCAGGTCGCGCAGGGTGAAGATCCCCAGCGGCGACTTGTGTTCGTTGACGACGACGATGCTGCCTACCTGCTGCTCGTGCATCAGGGTCACGGCTTCGCGCAGGGGCGTGGCGGGGTTGCAGGTGACTGGGTGGCGCATGGCCAAATCGCCCAGGCGGGTGTTGAGCGAATACTGGGTGCCAAGGGTTTCCACGGCCTTCTGCTGGACTTGCTGGTTGACCTGGTCCAGCAGGCTGCTGACACCCCGTAGGGCGAAATCGCGGAAGGTGTGGGAAATCGCGAAGAGCTTGATGAACGCGAGCTTGTTCAGCTGCAGGCAAAAGGTGTCTTCGGCAGCCAGGTGTTCAGTGCGAGTCGCCCGCTCGCCCAGCAGCGCGGCGAGGGGGAAGCACTCGCCGGTGGTGATTTCGAAGGTGGTTTCGGTGCCGCCCTTGGCCGAGTGCGGGCGCTCGCCCACTACCCGGCCCTGCTTGACGATGTAGAAGTGCTCAACCGGGCCGTCGGCGGGCTTGATGATGCTCTCGCCCGGGGCATAAAAACGCAGCTGACACTGCTCGACCAGGTACGCCAGGTGGGCGTGTTCCATCTGGTTGAAGGGCGGGAAGCGCTGAAGGAATTGCAAAGTGCCCTGGATGTTTTGCAACACCGCGGTTTTCCCTGCCTGTGTGAAGGCGTCCGCTTTACTCATAACCATTACCGCAGTCTTTTTTGGAGTTGTTGTCGGGGATAACTCTCCCATGGTCGACCCCTGCGGCCGGGGTGCCCATTGGACGTAAGTCTAGGTAGGCAATCTGTACTGCAAATTGTCGGAAAATCCTTACGAGATTGAAGGAAAAACCTCTCCAAACTACGCTTGGAAAATAATCCGACGAAGTGCACATTTAAGCTGTACTTAGCGATGTCTCACCACTGTGCTAGGGAACTGTACTGATCATGTAGAGAACGCCATGTCCGACCACGATATTTTGAGTGACGCCGAGCGCGCAGCGCTCAGTGCCGTCATGCAGGAACCCGACTTGCCACCGCAGCGGGTGCTGATCGTAGACGACGACAAGGATGCCCGAGAATTACTGTCAGAGATTCTTGCCCTGGATGGCATACGTTGCATGACCGCCTCCAGCGGCGAGTCTGCGCTCAAGCTGCTTGAGGAACGACCGTCGATAGGTTTGGTGATCACCGACCTGCGCATGGGCAACGTCGACGGTTTGGCGTTGATCCGCGAGGTGCGCGAGTCGGTGCGAGCGGCGATGCCGTTCATCATCGTTTCCGGCGATGCCGACGTTAAGGACGCCATCGCGGCGATGCATTTGAGCGTGGTGGATTTTCTGCTCAAGCCGATCGATACCGGCAAGTTGCTGGGGTTGGTCAAGCATGAGTTGGGGATGGATTTGTGAATAGCCGAAAAGATCGCAGCCTTCGGCAGCTCCTACAAGGGAATGCGATCATTCTGTAGGAGCTGCCGAAGGCTGCGATCCTTTGATATTCGCTCGTAAAAAAGCCCTGATCTTTCGATCAGGGCTTTTTCGTGTCCGGCATCAGCGCTCAGTTACAGGCCATTGGCAGCCTTGAACTGGCGGCGACGGCGGTGCAGAACCGGCTCGGTGTAGCCGTTGGGCTGCTTGGTGCCTTCGATCACCAGTTCGACCGCCGCCTGGAAGGCGATGTTGCTGTCGAAGTTCGGTGCCAGCGGACGGTACAGCGCGTCGCCCGCGTTCTGACGGTCGACCACCGGCGCCATGCGCTTGAGGCTTTCCATCACTTGCTCTTCGGTGACGATGCCGTGGCGCAGCCAGTTGGCGATGTGCTGGCTGGAGATACGCAGCGTTGCACGGTCTTCCATCAGGCCGACGTCGTTGATGTCCGGCACTTTCGAGCAGCCAACGCCTTGGTCGATCCAGCGCACCACGTAACCGAGAATGCCCTGGGAATTGTTGTCCAGTTCGTTCTTGATCTGCTCGGCAGTCCACTGCGGGTTGACCGCCAGCGGGAGGGTCAGGATGTCGTCCACCGAAGCCGGGGCACGCTTGGCCAGTTCGGCCTGGCGGGCGTACACGTCGACCTTGTGATAGTGCAGCGCGTGCAGCGCGGCGGCGGTCGGCGATGGAACCCAGGCGGTGTTGGCGCCGGCCATCGGGTGAGCGATTTTCTGTTCGAGCATCGCCGCCATCAGGTCGGGCATCGCCCACATGCCTTTACCGATCTGCGCGCGACCTTGCAGGCCGGTGCTCAAGCCGATATCGACGTTGGAGTTCTCGTAGGCGCCGATCCATTTTTCCGCCTTCATGTCGGCCTTGCGCACCACCGGGCCGGCTTCCATGGAGGTGTGAATTTCGTCGCCCGTGCGGTCGAGGAAACCGGTGTTGATGAACACCACGCGCTCGCTCGCCGCCTTGATGCAGGCCTTGAGGTTGACCGTGGTACGGCGCTCCTCGTCCATGATCCCGACCTTGAGGGTGTTGCGGGCCAGGCCCAGCACGTCTTCGATGCGCCCGAACAGCTCGTTGGTGAACGCCGCTTCTTCAGGACCGTGCATCTTCGGCTTCACGATGTAGACCGAACCGGTGCGGGTGTTTTTACGCGAGGTGTTGCCGTTGAGGTTGTGCATCGCCGCCAGCACGGTGACCAGACCGTCGAGGATGCCTTCCGGCACTTCGTTGCCGTCCTTGTCGAGGATCGCGTCGATTGTCATCAGGTGACCGACGTTACGCACGAACAGCAGCGAGCGCCCGTGCAGGCTCAGCGCTTGGCCATTGACACCGGTGTAGGTGCGGTCGGCGTTCATGGTGCGGGTGAAGGTCTTGCCGCCCTTGGCGACTTCTTCGGACAGGTCGCCCTTCATCAGGCCGAGCCAGTTGCGGTAGATCACCACTTTGTCGTCGGCATCGACGGCGGCCACGGAGTCCTCGCAGTCCATGATGGTGGTCAGCGCGGCTTCCATCAGGATGTCTTTGACGCCGGCGGCGTCGGTCTGGCCGACCGGGGTGCTGGCATCGATTTGGATTTCGAAATGCAGGCCGTTGTTTTTCAGCAGGATGGCGATGGGTGCCGAAGTATCGCCCTGGAAGCCGATCAGCTGTGCGTCGTTGCGCAGGCCCGTGTTGCTGCCGCCTTTGAGGGCGACGACCAGCTTGCCGTCAACGATGCTGTAACGGGTGGAGTCGACGTGGGAGCCGGCGGCCAATGGCGCGGCTTCGTCGAGGAAGGCGCGGGCGAAGGCGATGACCTTGTCGCCGCGAACCTTGTTGTAGCCTTTGCCCTTTTCCGCGCCATCGGCTTCGCTGATGGCGTCGGTGCCGTAGAGCGCGTCGTACAGCGAACCCCAACGGGCGTTCGAAGCATTGAGAGCGAAGCGGGCGTTCATAACCGGGACCACCAATTGTGGGCCGGCCATGCGGGCGATTTCTTCATCGACGTTTTGCGTCGTTGCCTGGAAATCGGCCGCTTCTGGCAGCAGATAACCGATGTCTTGCAGGAAAGCCTTGTAGGCCACGGCGTCGTGCGCCTGGCCTGCACGTTCCTGGTGCCAGGCGTCGATACGAGCCTGGAAATCATCGCGTTTGGCGAGTAGGGCTTTGTTCTTCGGCGCCAGGTCGTGAATGACCTTGTCGGCACCGGCCCAGAACTTGTCGGCGGTGAGGCCGGTTCCGGGAATGGCTTCGTTGTTCACGAAGTCGAACAGGACTTTGGCGACCTGCAGGCCACCGACTTGAACGTGTTCAGTCATTGCTTGCCTCACTCTGCTCAGCTATTTCGCTTTTCAGCTCTTCAATTTAACAATGAAGCCTTCGGCCATTTAAACCACAAACCCGTCTACCAGTACATGCCATTTTCGGGCGGCTGGGTTGGGACCAATCAACGGCTTGGGGCCTTGCTGACAGGGCTTTCAGGGTTGCGAACGTGCCTGCGGCAGACATCGATCCAACGTTATGTAGTGAACGCCGAGGCATACTACATGATGTGTTGCGGTTGTGAAAATTAGACTAATTACGTCGTTCTGCGACCCTGTGACGCATTGCGGTCACAGCGCGGTGCTGGATGTTCTCAAAAAACTGGTGGATTGTTCCAGTTAAATATCAAAGTTGTACACGATTTGTGCTTTTCGGGTGATCGGCGGTGTGCCGTTCGCGGGCAAGCCTCGCTCCTACCGGTTTTGCGCAGTTTGTAGGAGCGAGGCTTGCCCGCGAAGGCGTCAGACCTGTCAGCGCCGGCTTAACCCTTGCCTATACTTGTTTTTCCATAACAAAAGACCTGACCAGAGGGCTGCGCCATGGATCACCTCGTTCTCACTGTTTTCGCCCCGGACAAGCCCGGGCAGGTTGAGCGCATTGCCCAATGCATTGCCGAGCAGGGCGGCAACTGGCTGGAAAGCCGGATGTCGCGCATGGCCGGGCAATTTGCCGGGATTCTTCGGGTGGGGGTTCCGGCCGAAGCCTACGATTCGCTGGTCGATGCCCTGCAGGCTTTATCGGCCCATGGCATTCGCGTGCTGATTGCCGAAAGCAGCATCGAGCAATCCTGCACCTGGAAACCGATTGAAATGGAACTGGTGGGCAATGACCGGCCGGGGATCGTGCGCGATATCACGCGCTTGCTGAGCGAGCAGGGGGTCAACCTGGAGCGTCTGGTGACCGAAGTGCGGCCGGCGCCAATGAGCAGCGAGCCGCTGTTTCACGCCGAAGCGATTCTCGCGGTGCCGCTGACGCTGTCACTGGATGTGCTGCAATCGCGCCTGGAAACCCTGGCCGACGACCTGATGGTGGAGTTGGAACTGCGCAGTGAACCCTGATCGGGTTATCCAGTTTAAACGTGCACCCGCCTGTGGATAACCTGTAGAGACTGCCCGCCAGGCCACGTTATCCGTGGCCTGGCGAGAGTTGATCAAAAAACCGCCAATATTCAGTGACTTGCGCACAAACGGCGGGGATCACGCTGTGGATAACCTTGGGAAGGAACGGTGCAGGCCACGTAGACCGTGGCCTGTAGAGAGTTGTGCGTTTTTTGATCAGCTGCGACTGCGCAGACTTATCCACGCATCGATGCTGTAGACCGCCAGACCTGCCCAGATGAACATGAACGCCACCAGCGTGGCGGAAGACAGGTGCTCACCAAACAGCAGCACGGCCTGCAACAACACCAGCGTTGGCGCCAGGTACTGAAGGAAGCCCAAGGTGGTGTAGGGCAGATGCCGCGCGGCCGCGTTGAAGCACACCAGCGGTACCAGCGTGACCGGGCCTGCCGCCACCAGCCACCAGGCTTCGGA
This sequence comes from Pseudomonas sp. C1C7, assembly GCF_013359595.1. Taxonomy (GTDB): domain Bacteria; phylum Pseudomonadota; class Gammaproteobacteria; order Pseudomonadales; family Pseudomonadaceae; genus Aquipseudomonas. Next base: position 13,777 of record NZ_JABFMP010000024.1, read on the forward strand.
GGTGGTCCAGAATTCGGCCTGAGCGCTATGCGCCGTTGGGTTGAACAGCAGCCATGCAATGGCGATCGGCACCAGCATCCAGGTTTCCACCACCAGCCCCGGCAGGGCCTTGACCGGTGCTTGCTTGCGGATCAGTCCATAGAAGCCGAAGCTCAGCGCCAGCATCAGCGACACCCACGGCAGACTGCCCACCTGCCACACCTGCTGCGCCACGCCGATGGTCGCCAGCCCCACCGCAATCCACTGCATGCGCCGCAGCCGCTCGCCAAGGATCAGCATGCCCAGCAAGACGTTGATCAACGGGTTGATGTAGTAGCCAAGGCTGGCTTCGAGCATGCGTCCGTTGTTCACCGACCACACGTAGGTCAGCCAGTTGGCCGCGATCAGGGTGCCGCTCACGGCCAGGATCGCCAGGCGCTTCGGGTTCTCGCGTAGTTCGCGCCACCAGCCCGGGTGCTTCCAGACCAAGAGCAACAAGGCGCCGAACAGCGCCGACCACAGCACGCGATGGATGATGATTTCCACCGCCGGCACGCTGGCAATGGCTTTGAAATAAAGCGGGAAAAGTCCCCAGATGATGTAGGCGGTCAAGCCCAGTATGTAACCCAGACGCGGGTTGGCAGCTTGCATGCAGAGTCCTTGCTTAGGCAGCTAACAAAGGAGCGATTGTAGGGAGATTTGCCGGCGCCTGTCCCGCGCAAATAAGTTGGGTAATTGTGAGAATGATTCATGTGGGAAAAAGCAAAAGATCGCAGCCTCCGCCAGCTCCTACACAAGCCTCCCGTAGAAGCTGGCGAAGGCTGCGATCTTTTGATCTTAAAAAAGCTTCAGCGGTTCTTCGTTCAGCGCCGCCAGTTGCTCGCGCAATGCCAGCACCTGATCCCCCCAATAGCGCTCGGTGCCGAACCACGGAAAGCTGCGCGGGAAGGCCGGGTCGTCCCAGCGGCGGGCGAGCCAGGCGCTGTAGTGCATCAGGCGCAGGGCACGCAGGGGTTCGATCAGCGCCAGTTCCCGCGGGTCGAAGTCGTGGAATTCGTTGTAGCCGTCCATCAGTTCAGATAACTGCCCCAGACAGTCCTGGCGACTGCCGGCCAGCATCATCCAGATGTCCTGCACCGCCGGGCCCATGCGGCAGTCGTCGAGGTCGACGATGTGGAAGACCTCGTCGCGGCACATCATGTTGCCGGGGTGGCAATCGCCGTGCATGCGGATGTTCTGGTGGGGCGTGTCGTTGTAGGCATCTTCCACGCGCTTGAGCAGATCCCGGGCCACGGACTCGTAGGCCGGCAGCAGGCTGCGGGGGATGAAATCGCCTTCGAGCAAAGTCGCCAGTGAATCGTGGCCGAAGTTCTTCACCGCCAGGGCTTCGCGGTGCTCGAACGGCTTGGTCGAACCAACCGCGTGCAGGCGACCGAGCAATTGCCCCAGGCGATACAGTTGATCGAGGTTGCCCGGCTCCGGCGCACGACCGCCGCGACGAGGAAACAGGGTGAAACGGAAACCGTTGTGTTCGTGCAGGGTTTCGCCGTTGTGGATCAGCGGCGCCACCACCGGCACTTCGACGGCGGCAAGTTCGAAGGTGAATTGGTGCTCTTCCAGGATCGCTTCGTTGGTCCAGCGTTGAGGGCGGTAGAACTTGGCGATCAGCGGTTCGCAGTCTTCGATGCCGACCTGGTAAACGCGGTTTTCGTAGCTGTTGAGGGCCAGGATGCGGGCGTCGCTCAGGAAGCCGATGCTTTCGACGGCATCGAGGACGAGGTCTGGGGTGAGGGTATCGAACGGGTGGGCCATGCTGACTCCTGCGCGCAGCAGGCTGCTGCGTCCGGCCAGGCATGGTAGCGCAGAAGGCTGGTTTGTAGTGGTTCGGCTTGGGATGTGTAGTGTTTGTTTGGACGCCATCGCGGCGGTGCGACGATTCGACAGGCCCGCTCCCACAGTGGACCTTCGTGAACGCAACATTGCGAACAACCGAGAACCCTGTGGGAGCGGGCTTGCCCGCGATGAGGCCGGATCAGGCGCCGACGATCCCGCCATCCTCGCGGGTAATGACAATCACCGAAGAGCGCGGCTTGCCGTTGGGCAGGTGCTCGGGGAAGGTCGAGCCGCCGGTTTCGCCCGGGTGCTGGATGCCGACGAACAGGGTTTTCTGGTCCGGCGAGAAGCTGATGCCCGTCACCTCGCAGCCGATCGGCCCGACCATGAAACGGCGGATTTCACCGCTGACCGGGTCGGCGCAGAGCATCTGGTTGTTGCCCATGCCGGCGAAATCACCGGTGTTGCTCATGTCGCCGTCGGTCTGGATCCACAGCCGGCCGGCGTCATCGAACGCCAGGCCGTCGGGGCTGTTGAACATGTTCTGCGGGGTGATGTTCGACGAGCCGCCCTTGGGCGTGCCGGCATGCACGTGCGGGTTGCCGGCGACCACGAACAGGTCCCAGGCGAAGGTGTGGGAGGCGTGGTCGTCGCGGTCGGTGCGCCAGCGCAGGATCTGACCGTAGACGTTCTTCTCCCGCGGGTTCGGCCCGCCCACCGGCTGCCCTTCTTCGCCGCGCTTGGCGTTGTTGGTCAGGGTGCAATAGACCTGGCCGTCCTTGGGGCTGACCACGATCCATTCCGGGCGATCCATGCGCGTGGCCTTGACCACGGTGGCGGCCAGGCGCGCGTGAATCAGCACCTGGGCCTGATCGGCGAAACCGCTGCTGGCGTCGATGCCGTTTTTGCCGTGGGTCAGCTCGACCCATTCACCCTGGCCTCGCGGATGGTCGGCATTGCCGTCACCGGCGTCGAAGCGCGCCACGTACAGGGTGCCGTGGTCCAGCAGGTCGCGGTTGGCCTTGGGGTTCTGGTGGTTGATCCTGTCGCGGCTGACGAACTTGTAGATGAACTCGCCGCGCTCGTCGTCGCCCATGTACACCACGGCATGGCCGTCGCGGGTTTCGGCCAGGGCAGCGTTTTCATGCTTGAAGCGACCCAGCGCGGTGCGCTTGACCGGAGTCGATTGCGGATCGAACGGATCGATCTCGACCACCCAGCCGTGGCGGTTGAATTCGTTGGGGTTGCTCGCCAGGTCGAAGCGCGCATCGTGTTGATGCCAGTTGATCTCTTTGCTGGTCGCCACGGCGCCGTAGCGCTTTTGTGCGGCGTCGAACTTCTGCTCGGCGTTGGTGCTGCCGAAGCAGTCGGTGAAGTTCTCTTCGCAGGTCAGATAGGTGCCCCACGGCGTCTTGCCGTTGGCGCAGTTCTGGAAGGTGCCCAGCACTTTCTTGCCTTGGGGGTCGGCGCTGGTTTTCAACAACGCGTGACCGGCGGCCGGACCGCTGAAGGCGATCGGCGAGTTGCCGTGGATGCGCCGGTTGTAGGTCGAGCCCTGGACGAACTGCCAGTGACCGCCTTTGCGCTGCACTTCCAGCACCGTAACGCCTTCCGCTGCCAGCGCCTTGCGCACTTCCTCGGCCGACTGCGGCATGCCGCCGTGGGGGTAAAGGTAGCGGTAGTTGGTGTATTCGTTGTTGATCGCCATCAACGCGCGGTTTTTGTCACCGGGGAAGGCGAACAGACTCATGCCGTCGTTGTGGTCGCCGAACTGCACTTCCTGGTGCTCGGCGCTGCCGTTGCCGCTCGGATCGAAGGCCGGGCCGTTCTTGTGCAGGGGCTGGCCCCAGCTGATCAGCACCTGCGACTTGTAGCCCGGCGGCAGGCTGATGCTGTCGGTGGTGGCGGCGGGAATGCTGGGGAAACCCAGCAAGGTGCTGTTGCCGGCGCTGACACTGGCGGCCATCACGCTGCGGCTCAACAGATTACCGCCCAGAAACATCGCGGCGCCGCACAGGGCACCGGCGCTGATGAATCCGCGACGGCTGAGGCCGACCATTTGTTCGAGGTCGGTGGGTTGGTGTTCTTCCAAAAGGCTCATATCAGGCTCCCTGCAAATTTTTGCAGTCACCTTAATGGTGCTCGATGAAGGTTTTGTTGCAGTTGGTTGACGAGGGTCTTGTAGCAGCCTTCGGCAGCTGCTGCACCGGGTTGTGTGATGCCTGGGTTAGAGCGGTGTACCGAGCAATACGTTGGATGGCGAGAACTGTACGCCTACCGGTTTGCCGGCGCTCAGGCCGCGAGATCGCAGGTGATCGGGTTCGGCCAGGGCGCACAGGGTCTGGCCGTTGGGCAGGCTGATGCGTACTTCGCTGGGGCCGTTCTCGGCGTCGAGGATTTCTTCGATCGTGCCTTTGAGAAAACTGTATCCCGGTGTTGCGTTGTCTTCCGCAGCCAACACTTCGAGCCATCCGGCCTTGATCAGGGCCACCACTTCCACGCCCGGTTGCAGCTCCAGACGCAGGGTGCTGTCGTGGGTGATTTGCGCATCGATGCTCAGGCCCTCAGCCAGTTCCAGGCGGATCCTGTCGTTGTGGCCCAGGGTATCGATGGCGGCGATGGTGCCGTGCAGTTGATTGCGTGCGCTGGTGCGCAGCATCAGGCGTCCGAGCAGGTCGAGGTCGCTGGCGTCTTCAGCCGCTTCCAGCACCTGGGCCTGCAAGGCTTGCAGCTTTTGATACAGGCGCAACACCCGTTCGCCCTCGCTGGACAGTTTCGCGCCGCCGCCACCCTTGCCGCCGACGCTGCGCTCGACCAAGGGTTTTTGCGCGAGGTTGTTCAGCTCGTCGATGGCGTCCCAGGCGGCCTTGTAGCTCAGCCCGGCGCTCTTGGCGGCACGGGTGATCGAGCCTTGTTCGGCAATGTGCTGCAACAGGGCGATGCGTTGCGGGCGGCGGACGATATGCTGGGACAGCAGCGTGGGCAGGGACATGACGGGGCGCTTTGGTGGTGACGATGGTGGGACGTTGGCGGGTGATGGCTCGGGAGTCAAGACGTGGCATGCACACGACCCCTCTGTAGGAGCGAGCGGTGCGACGATTCGACTTGCCCGCGAAGGCGTCAGGTCTGGCGACACTGTTGTTGACTGTGCTGGCCTCTTCGCGGGCAAGTCGAATCGTCGCACCGCTCGCTCCCACAGGTACTGCGGCTCCCACAGGGATTTGTGGTTTCGGGTTAAGGGGCGTCACCCGGTTTTGGGGTTCGCGCCAGGCAGTAGACGTCGACGCGTGCGGCGCCTGCGTCCATCAGCAATTCAGCCAATGCCTGGGCCGTGGCGCCGGTGGTCAATACGTCGTCCACCAGTGCCAGGTGGCGTCCCTTGACTGAGGCATCGGGCGCCAGCGCAAACGCATTGCGCAGGTTTTTCCGTCGCTCGTTGGCGTTCAGCGTTTGCTGCGCGCCGGTGTCCTGAGTCCTGAGCAGCAACCGTTCATCGCAAGGCAGATCGAGGTGTTTGCCCAGCCAGCGCGCCAGCATCGCGGCCTGATTGAACCCCCGTTGTCGCAAGCGCCGGGTGGCCAGCGGCACCGGCAGCAGCAGATCGGGCTGGGGCAGGTCGTCGTCGAAACGATGTTGCAGCGCCTGGGCGAGCAATTCACCGAGCAGGTGGCCAAACGGCCACTTCGCACTGTGTTTGAAGCGGGTAATCAGGCTGTCTATCGGAAAACTGTAGGTCCAGGGCGCGATCACCTGCTCGAAGGCCGGCGGTTGTTTCAGGCATTGGCCGCACGTCAGGCCCGAAGCGGGCAGCGGCAGGGCACACGTCTGGCAGTGATCCCCCAGCCAGGGCAGCTCCGTTTCACAGGCCATGCACAGGGGCGTGGCACCGTCTGCGGCTTCATCGCACAGCAAACAGCTCTGTTCGTTTTTTAACCAGATGTAAACCTGCCCTTTGTATCGTGGTTGACAGCGCATGACTCTTCCTTAAATATGCCGAACATCCGTGTCGCGGCTGTGGTTATTCCCTGCCTCAGCCGCCAGCCCAGCATAGAACCGTGCCCTGCATAAAAGAAAGGTAATGCCCATGAGCGCCAGCACCTCTGCAACCCTGCGTCATGACTGGTCTTTGGCCGAAGTCAAAGCACTCTTCGTTCAGCCATTCAACGACCTGTTGTTCCAGGCGCAGACCGTGCACCGCGCGCATTTCGACGCCAACCGCGTCCAGGTGTCCACCCTGCTGTCGATCAAGACCGGCGCCTGCCCGGAAGACTGCAAGTACTGCCCGCAGTCCGGTCACTACAACACCGGCCTTGAAAAAGAAAAGCTGATGGAAGTGCAGAAGGTCCTCGAAGAGGCCGCTCGCGCCAAGGCCATCGGTTCGACCCGTTTCTGCATGGGCGCGGCGTGGAAACACCCATCCGCCAAGGACATGCCGTATGTGTTGAAGATGGTCGAAGGTGTGAAGGCCCTGGGCCTGGAAACCTGCATGACCCTGGGCCGCCTGGACCAGGAGCAGACCGAAGCGCTGGCCAAGGCCGGCTTGGACTATTACAACCACAACCTCGATACCTCGCCTGAGTTCTACGGCAGCATCATCACCACCCGCACCTACAGCGAGCGTCTGCAGACTCTGGCCTACGTGCGTGATTCGGGGATGAAGATCTGCTCCGGCGGCATTCTTGGCATGGGCGAGTCCCTGGACGACCGCGCCAACCTGCTGATCCAGTTGGCCAACCTGCCGGAGCATCCGGAGTCGGTGCCGATCAACATGCTGGTGAAAGTGGCCGGCACCCCGCTGGAGAATGCCGAAGACGTCGATCCGTTCGATTTCATCCGCATGCTCGCCGTTGCCCGGATCCTCATGCCCAAATCCCACGTGCGCCTGTCCGCTGGCCGCGAAGCCATGAACGAGCAGATGCAGGCCCTGGCGTTCTTCGCCGGTGCCAACTCGATTTTCTACGGCGAAAAACTGCTGACCACCGCCAACCCGCAGGCCGACAAGGACATGCAACTGTTCTCGCGCCTGGGCATCCAGCCTGAAGCGCGGGAAGAGCACGCCGATGAGGTGCATCAGGCGGCGATCGAGCAGGCGTTGGTGGAGCACAAGAGCAGCGAGCAGTTTTATAACGCTGCGGTTTGATCAAGCCGCCAATTGTTCTGATTGAAATGCAAAACCATTGTGGGAGCGGGCTTGCTCCCACAGGGTCTGTGCCCATCTTGGTTTGTGTGATCTGACTGTCCGAGGCCTGCATGTCTTTCGATCTCGCCGCACGCCTGGCTGCCCGTCGTGCCGAAAATCTCTACCGCCAACGCCCCCTGCTGGAAAGCCCGCAAGGCCCCGAGGTGGTGGTCGATGGCCAGCCGTTGCTGGCGTTCTGCAACAACGATTACCTGGGCCTGGCCAATCATCCGCAGGTGATTGAAGCCTGGCGCGCAGGTGCTGAAAAATGGGGTGTCGGCGGTGGTGCTTCGCATCTGGTGATCGGCCACAGCACCCCTCATCACGCGCTGGAAGAAGCGCTGGCCGACCTCACCGGTCGCCCGCGGGTGCTGCTGTTCACCACCGGTTACATGGCCAACCTCGGCGCCGTCACCGCGCTGGTCGGGCAGGGCGATACGGTGCTCGAAGACCGCCTCAACCATGCCTCGTTGCTCGATGCCGGCCTGTTGTCCGGCGCGCGTTTCAGTCGCTATCTGCACAACGATGCGGCAAGCCTGGCCTCGCGTCTGGAGAAAGCCACTGGCAATACCCTGGTGGTCACCGACGGCGTGTTCAGCATGGACGGCGACATCGCCGATCTGCCGGCGCTGGCTCGGGAAACCAAGGCCAAGGGTGCGTGGCTGATGGTCGACGATGCCCACGGCTTTGGTCCACTGGGCGCCAACGGTGGCGGTTGCGTCGAGCACTTCGGCCTGGGCATGGACGATGTGCCGGTACTGGTCGGCACCCTCGGCAAGGCGTTCGGTACCGCAGGCGCTTTCGTTGCCGGTAGCGAGGAGCTGATCGAAACGTTGATCCAGTTCGCCCGCCCTTACATCTACACCACCAGCCAGCCGCCGGCCCTGGCCTGCGCCACGCTGAAAAGCCTGGAACTGCTGCGCAGCGAGCACTGGCGTCGCGAGCATTTGCAGACGCTGATCCGCCAGTTCCGCCACGGCGCCGAGCAGATCGGTCTGCAACTGATGGACAGCTTCACGCCGATCCAGCCGATCATGATCGGTGACGCCGGGCGCGCGGTGCGCCTGTCGCAGATGCTGCGCGAGCGCGGCCTGATGGTGACCGCGATCCGCCCGCCGACCGTACCGGCCGGCAGCGCCCGCTTGCGCGTGACCCTGACCGCCGCCCACAGCGAAGCGCAGGTGCAGCTATTGTTAGAAGGACTGGCCGATTGTTTTAAACAACTTGGACCGGAGCCGAACGATGCGTGATCGACTGATTCTGTTGCCCGGCTGGGGCCTCGGAATTTCCCCGCTGGAGCCACTGGCGGCGGCCCTGCAAGGCCTGGACGAACACCTGCGGGTGGAAATCGAGCCATTGCCGGAGCTGGAGTCGAGCGATCCTGAAGAGTGGCTCGATGAACTCGATTCGACGATCTCTCAGGACGCCTGGCTCGGCGGCTGGTCCCTGGGCGGCATGCTCGCCTCGCAACTGGCGGCCCGTCGTGGCGATCGTTGCTGCGGCTTGCTGACCCTGGCAAGCAATGCGTCCTTCGTCAGCCACGAGCAGTGGCCGAGCGCGATGCCCGGCGAAACCTTCGATGCCTTTCTGGCCGGCTGCGCTGCCGACCCGCGCACGACCCTCAAACGCTTTTCGCTGCTGTGCGCACAAGGCGCCGAGGACTCGCGCGGGTTGTCGCGGCTGATGCTCGGCGGTGCGCCCAACAGTCCGGCCCAGTCCTTGGTGAGCGGATTGCATGTGCTCGCCCAGCTGGATACCCGTCAGGCCTTGCAGGCCTTTCGCGGTCCGCAGTTGCATCTGTTTGCCGGCCTCGATGGCCTGGTGCCGGCCGAAGCGGCTGGCGACCTGTTGGCGCTGCTGCCGGATGTAGAAATCGGTCTGATTGAACAGGCCAGCCACGCGTTCCTGCTGGAAGACCCCCACGGTGTGGCGGGGGCGATCCACGCTTTCTTGCATGAGTCCGGCGATGACTGATTTATCCAATCCCAAGCTTCCAGGCGGCCTGCCCGACAAGCGTCAGGTAGCGGCATCCTTTTCTCGCGCGGCATCGAGCTACGACAGCGTGGCCGAGTTGCAGCGTGACGTGGGCAGCCAGTTGCTGAGCCGCTTGCCGGAAGATTTCGTACCCGGGCGCTGGCTGGACCTTGGCTGCGGCACCGGGCATTTCAGCCGTGCGCTGGCTGAGCGCTTCCCCGAAGGTCAGGGGCTGGCGCTGGACATCGCCGAAGGCATGCTCAATCACGCCCGGCCACTGGGTGGCGCCACGCACTTCATCGCCGGCGATGCCGAGCGTTTGCCGCTGCGCGATGCGACCTGCGATCTGATCTTCTCCAGCCTCGCCGTGCAGTGGTGCGCGGACTTCGCCAGCGTGCTCAGCGAAGCCCATCGCGTGCTCAAGCCTGGCGGAATCTTTGCGTTTGCTAGTCTGTGCGTGGGCACCTTGTTTGAACTGCGTGACAGCTGGCGTCAGGTGGACGGCATGGTGCACGTCAACCGCTTCCGCGAGTTCGCGATGTATCAACAGTTGTGCGCGGCCAGCGGCTTGCAGGCGATCAGTCTGCAGACCCGGCCCCACGTGCTGCATTACCCGGATGTGCGCAGCCTGACCCATGAACTCAAGGCGCTGGGGGCGCACAACATTAATCCTGGTCGGCCGGGCGGACTGACTGGCCGGGCGCGGATTCTGGGGTTGATCGAGGCTTACGAGCAGTTTCGTCAGGCCCCGGGCCTGCCGGCGACTTATCAGGTTGTGTACGCCGTTATGGAGAAACCCTTATGAGCGCAGCCTATTTCATCACCGGCACCGATACCGATGTCGGCAAGACCACGGTCGCCGCCGGATTGCTGCATGCCGCGCGGTTGGCGGGCCTGAGCACGGCGGCGGGCAAACCGGTGGCTTCCGGTTGCGACGTGACGCCCAAGGGCCTGCGCAACTCGGACGCACTGGCGTTGCTGGCGGAGTGTTCGTTGCCGCTGAGTTATGCACAGGTCAACCCGGTGGCCTTCGAGCCGGCCATCGCCCCGCATCTGGCGGCGCGGGAGGCGGGCGTGGCGTTGACGGTGCAGTCGTTGTTGACCCCGATGCGGCAGATTCTCGACATGCAGGCCGATTTCACCCTGATCGAAGGCGCCGGTGGCTGGCGCGTGCCCCTGGCCGATCAGGACAATCTGTCGGACCTGGCGATGGCGCTGGGGCTGCCGGTGATTCTGGTGGTCGGCGTGCGCCTGGGCTGCATCAGCCATGCGTTGTTGACCGCCGAGGCGATTGCCCGGGACGGTTTGCAGCTGGCGGGCTGGGTGGCCAACATCATCGATCCGAAGACTTCGCGCCTGGAGGAAAACCTCGCCACCCTGGCCGAACGCCTGCCGGCGCCGTGCCTGGGAAGAGTGCCGAAACTCAAGGGTGTCACGGCCGAAGCGGTGGCCGAGCATCTGCAGCTGGACCTGCTTGATTGAATTTTGCCTATGGCAAGGCACTGTGCCATTAGTGTTTTTGACGGGCCTTTCGGCCGCAGGTCTGGTTCAATGGGCGCTGTTGATCCTCCACAAGGACGAGTTCTCCCATGGAAATCTCAGGAAGCACCGCTTTTTATGCCGGTCTGAGCACCATTCAGACAGGGCAGAACCGCGTTGATCAAGCCGCCGGCCAGATCGCCAACAACACCATCGAACGTTCGGTCACCAGCCAGTCCTCCGAGGTTCAGGCCGAGCGCCTGCGTTCTGTCGATCGTAGCCAGCAATCGGACGTGACCAGCAACATGGTGGAAATGGCCCAGGGCAAGTTTCAGGTGGAATTGGGGGCCAAAGTCGCCAAGGCTTCCGATGAAGTGCTCGGTACGCTGATCGATACCTTCGCCTGATTCATTCGCTGAACCGCACCACTGACGCCGCGAACCTTCGCGGCGTTTTTCATCGTAAGTCCTTATTTGCAAACTACTCTTTGTTTAATGACGTGCTGCTCGGGCAACGACGTTGCGTGCCCGTGCGCCTTGTTTGGGGCGCAGGCGATGACGAGCGGCAAAAGATCGACGCTTGACAAGGGTTAGGCGTAAACGTATGTTTCAAACAACTGTTTGACCGTCATAACAATCCAACGCGGTCGCTCATTCCCGGTTACATCAGCAGAGGTTTATCGCTATGCCTGACTACAAGGCCCCCTTGCGTGATATTCGCTTCGTTCGTGACGAACTGCTTGGCTATGAAGCGCATTATCAGAGCCTTCCAGCTTGCGCGGAGGCAACTCCGGACATGGTTGACGCCATTCTCGAAGAAGGCGCCAAGTTCTGTGAGCAGGTACTGGCTCCGCTGAACCGCGTGGGCGACCTTGAAGGCTGCACCTGGAGCGAGTCCGGCGTTAAGACCCCGGCCGGTTTCAAGGAAGCGTACAAGCAATTCGTCGAAGGCGGCTGGCCAAGCCTGGCCCACGACGTCGAGCACGGCGGTCAGGGCTTGCCGGAATCTCTGGGTCTGGCCATCAGCGAAATGGTGGGCGAGTCCAACTGGTCGTGGGGCATGTACCCTGGCCTGTCCCACGGTGCGATGAACACCATCTCCGAGCACGGCACCCCCGAGCAGCAAGAGGCTTACCTGACCAAGCTGGTCTCGGGTGAGTGGACCGGCACCATGTGCCTGACCGAACCGCACTGCGGCACCGACCTTGGTATGCTGCGCACCAAGGCCGAACCTCAGGCCGATGGCTCCTACAAGGTGTCCGGCACCAAGATCTTCATCTCGGCCGGTGAACACGACATGGCCGACAACATCGTCCACATCGTGCTGGCCCGCCTGCCGGATGCACCGGCTGGCACCAAAGGCATCTCGCTGTTCATCGTGCCGAAATTCCTGCCGAACGCAGACGGCACCGTCGGTGCACGCAACGCCGTGAACTGCGGTTCGATCGAACACAAGATGGGCATCCACGGCAACGCCACCTGCGTGATGAACTTCGACGAGGCCACCGGTTTCCTGATCGGCCCGGCGAACAAAGGCCTGAACTGCATGTTCACCTTCATGAACACCGCACGTCTGGGTACCGCACTGCAGGGTCTGGCCCACGCCGAAATCGGCTTCCAGGGCGGCCTGAAATACGCTCGCGATCGCCTGCAAATGCGCTCGCTGACTGGCCCGAAAGCGCCGGACAAAGCCGCTGACCCGATCATCGTGCACCCGGACGTGCGCCGCATGCTGTTGACCATGAAGGCGTTCGCCGAAGGCAACCGTGCGATGGTGTACTTCACCGCCAAGCAGGTCGACATCGTCAAGTACGGCGTGGACGAAGAAGAGAAGAAGAAAGCCGACGCACTGCTGGCGTTCATGACTCCGATCGCCAAGGCCTTCATGACCGAAGTCGGTTTCGAATCGGCCAACCACGGCGTGCAGATCTACGGCGGCCACGGCTTCATCGCCGAGTGGGGCATGGAGCAGAACGTTCGCGACAGCCGCATTTCGATGCTGTACGAAGGCACCACCGGCATCCAGGCGCTGGACCTGCTGGGCCGTAAAGTGCTGATGACTCAAGGCGAGGCGCTCAAGGGCTTCACCAAGATCGTCCACAAGTTCTGCCAGAACAACGAAGGCAACGAAGCCGTGAAGGAATTCGTCGCACCGCTGGCTGCACTGAACAAGGAATGGGGCGAGTTGACCATGAAGGTCGGCATGGCTGCCATGAAGGATCGCGAAGAAGTCGGCGCGGCGTCCGTGGATTACCTGATGTACTCTGGTTACGCCTGCCTGGCCTACTTCTGGGCCGACATGGCGCGCCTGGCTGCCGAGAAACTGGCTGCCGGCACCAGCGACGAGGCGTTCTACACCGCCAAGCTGCAGACCGCGCGCTTCTACTTCCAGCGCATCCTGCCGCGTACCCGCACTCACGTTGCAACCATGCTGTCGGGCGCCAACAACCTGATGGATATGAAAGAAGAAGACTTCGCGCTGGGCTACTAAGCCTTGGCGCAACTCTTCAACAAAAAAACGCCGCTCTCTCAAGAGCGGCGTTTTTTTTTGCTTTTCTGTAGGAGCGAGCTTGCTCGCGATGGTCGTCAACGATAACACGGGCGTCCTGATAAAAAGCGTTGCCTGTTAGTTCATCGCGAGCAAGCTCGCTCCTACAGGTTTTTCGTTTTTTATATAAATGGTGCGCAGGGTTAATTATTGAAGTGTGAATAAGCACTCCACTTAATGATTTTCCGTAGGAAGTTATTTCTCTAATTAACCAAGCAGTTTTCTTGAGGTTAGCAATTATTTTGCCAACTCCACTTCGAGCGTTGCGCGCGGCCTGTGCCCCCTAATCTATGGGCTTTTGTGGGGTTTTTTACCCAACTTTGGGGGTGTTCAATCCCCGAAGTTGCGGTAATTAACGAGAAGATAAATCATCAAAGTAAAATTTGTAAAAATATGCTGCTGAAATCTTTTGTAACGACTACAGTGCAATCAAGCGTCGCCGCAGAGCGACGAGCCAATACTTATAGCCAACGATTAGCGAGCACTTCGCCAGTGTCGCCGTGCCTTGCACCCGATAATTTCGTTTGAAGTTGTCGCGAGCACGTGCAGCAAGATGTCTGGTCATGAATCCATCTCGCGATAGTTAACCGGAGCCTGGCAACTCCGCCTCGAACCGGGAGAGACATCATGGTCAAACACTTGCGAGTCCTGCGCATCATCCCCCTGGCTTGCGCGCTGATGAGCGGGCTTTCGCTGAACATCGCGCTCGCTGCTGACCCGCCTGGAGCGATTGATCCCCCGGCATTGGATGTACCGATGCTCAATTCGTTGCGCGGCATGACGCCTCCTGACCCCTCGGGCACCGAAGGCGGGCGCAAGGTCGACCTGATGACCGACTACGTGCTCAATCGCTCGGCGGCGATCCTGCTCGGCAAGGCGCTGTTCTGGGACATGGAAGTGGGCAGTGACGGCTCCACCGCGTGCGCGTCCTGCCACTATCACGCCGGGGTCGATCACCGCACCACCAACCAGATCAACCCGGGCCAGGCCAATACCAACGCCAACGTCGCGTCGATTTTCAACAAGCCGTTCACGGCCTCCGACATTCCAGGCGACGTGCCGTCCTACACCACCAAATCCGGGGGCAAGGGCGGGCCGAACTATCTGCTCAAAAGAGCCGACTTCCCGACTCACGTGCTGTCCAACCCGCTGGATCGCAACTCGCCCATCGTCTATTCCACCGATGACGTGATCGGCTCCCAAGGGGTGTTCGACGCCAACTTCGTCAAACCCAACCAGCCGCGTTTCGACAAGTGCACCCAGCAGCCGGATGGGATCTTCCAGGTCGGCGGCATCAATGTGCGGCGCAGCACCGGGCGTAACGCGCCGTCGGTGATCAACGCGGCGTTCAACGTGCGCAACTTCTGGGATGGCCGGGCCAACAACGTGTTCAATGGCTTCTCGCCTTTCGGCAACCGTGACCCGGATGCCGGGATCTATGTGACCAAGGACAGCAGCGGCGTGGCCCAGAAAGTACGCCTGGCGCTCAACGATGCTTCCGCCGCTTCGCAAGCGGTCGGGCCTCCCGGCAGCGCGGTGGAAATGTCCTGTGGCGGGCGCACCTTTGCCGACATCGGCCGGCGCATGCTCGACACGCTGATGCTCAAGCAGCAACGGATCTCGTCCACCGACTCGGTGCTCGGCCCGGTGTCCGGTGCCCGTCGGCCAACCTATCGCGAACTGATCAAGAACGCGTTCCAGCCACGGCTGTGGAACGCCACCCAGCAGGTGCTGGTGGGCGGCGCGCCGTACACCCAGATGGAGGCCAACTTCCCGCTGTTCTTCGGCCTGGCGATCCAGATGTATGAAGCCACGCTGGTGTCCGATCAGGCGCCGCTGGATGCCTATCTGAACGGCGATCAGACGGCCATGAACGCGCAACAGGTGCAGGGCATGAATCTGTTCCTGGGCAAGGGCAAGTGCGTCAATTGCCACGGCGGTGCAGAGTTGACCAACGCCGCCAGTCGCTTGCAGTTTCATCCTCGCGAACGCATCGAACGGATGGTCATGGCGGACGGCCTGACCACCCTCTACGACAACGGCTTCTACAACACCGGCGTGCGTCCGACCTCCGAAGACCTGGCGGTCGGCGGGACGGATGCCTGGGGCAACCCGCTGTCCTTCACTCGTGAGTACAACACTCAACTGCAGGGCGGGAATATTCCGGACTCGCTGGACATCGATGTCTGCACCTTCGAGGCACCGTTGAGCGCAGCGATCCCCTGCGATGCGACGCTCAAGCCTAACGTCAACTTCCGTGACTCGGTCGATGGCGCGTTCAAGACCCCGACCCTGCGCAACATCGCGCTGACCGGTCCCTACTTCCACAACGGCAGCCGCGCCACGCTGCAACAGGTCATGGAGTTCTACAACCGCGGCGGTGACCGGCGTGGCGAAGATGCCAGCAACACCAGTGGCTTCGAGCACCCGGCGGTCAATCAGCACAACGGCTCCAACCTCGATGCGGACATGTCGCCGCTGAACCTGACCCAGGAGGAGATCGATGCGCTGGTGAAATTCATGGAGGTCGGCCTGACCGATCCGCGGGTGGCGTGGGAACGGGCACCGTTCGATCATCCGTCGCTGGTGCTGGCACAGGGTGCAAAGGGTGACGAGAACTCTGTCGGGCAAAAACCGGCCAGTCCGAAGATCACCACCCGCCAGGCGCAGGATGCCGAGTTCCAGCTCAAACCCATCGGCGCCGAAGGTCGGCCAGCGCTGGAGGGGCCGCTGCAACCGTTCAATAACGACTTGCCGCAATAAGTTTCCCTTTACGTCACTGGCGGTCGATGGTCGCCAGTGACGCTTTTTTTCACAATTGCCTCACTAATTCACTCAGCAATTGCGGACCGCTGCCGTTACAGTAGTTGGCACATTGCCATCTATTGATCTGATGGGTAGGAGTTTTACCCTTGCCGCGTCCTTCCGCTGTACGTTTCAGTCATTTCCTGCCGTCTCTGCTGCTGTTGCTGGCGGGGCTTGCCGCCGCCTACGTCAAGGATCTCAACGTCTTCTTCACCTCGCTGTTCAACGTGCTGCCGACCCTGGTGCTGCTGCTCGGCGGTGCTTATTGCGCGGTTTACCGCCGTCAGCGCGAACTGTTTCTGATGGTCACGGTGTACACCGCCTATTTCCTGCTCGACACCCAGACCGACTTCTACCGCGACAACGGCAAGGTGCGCGAAGACGCCGCGGTGGTTTTCCATTTGTGTTGCCTGCTGTTGCCGCTGCTGTTCGGCGTGTTCGCGGCCTGGCAGGAGCGAACGCACCTGTTCCAGGACATGGTGGCGCGTTTCGCGGTGTTGCTGGCGGTGGGCAGCGTGGCGCTGGGGCTGGAGCAGAGTTACCCGCAGGCATTGCTGATGTGGTTGTCGGAGATCCGCTGGCCGGCCTTGCATGGCGCGTGGATGAGCCTGATTCAGCTGTCTTATCCGGTGTTCATCGCAGCTTTCCTGCTGCTGGCCTGGCAGTACTGGCGCAATCCCCGGCCACTGCACGCCGCGCAGTTGGTGGGTTTGCTGGGGCTGTTCTGGATGTTGCCCAAGACCTTCATCCTGCCGTTCACCCTGAACATCATGTGCAGCCAGGTGATGCTGATGATCGCCGCGGCCGTTGCCCATGAGGCCTATCAGATGGCGTTTCGCGACGAGCTCACGGGCATCCCCGGTCGTCGTGCCTTGAACGAGCGCATGCAGCGCTTGGGTCGCACCTATGTGCTGGCCATGAGCGACGTCGATCACTTCAAGAAATTCAACGATACCCACGGCCACGATGTCGGTGATCAGGTGCTGCGCCTGGTGGCCAGCAAGCTGTCGAAAATCGGTGGCGGCGGCAAGGCGTATCGCTATGGCGGCGAAGAGTTCGCCATGGTGTTTGCCGGCAAGACGCTGGAAGAATGCATGCCGCATCTGGAAGTGATCCGCGAGTCCATCGCCACTTACCTGATTCACCTGCGTAATCAGGAGAGCCGTCCGCAGGATGACAACCAGGGGCGTCAGCGGCGCACCGGGTCCGCGGCTTCCAGCGTGTCGGTCACGGTCAGCATCGGCGTTGCCGAACGGATCGAGCAGCGCACGCCGGAAGAAGTGCTCAAGTCCGCCGACCAGGCGCTCTACAGCGCCAAGGGCGCGGGGCGTAACTGCGTGATGGCGTTCGGGCAGACGCGCCGCGGCGCCGTGCGCACGGATGCCGCTACGGCTGAGTGATGATGGCGCATTCAGCGTCTGGACTGTGATTGTGGGGCGTGGTTGCCGGCAGTAGGTTGGAAAAATCTGCCGACGGAGAAACGACCATGCCCGAGTACAAAGCTCCCCTGCGCGACATGCGCTTTCTGATCGACCACGTCTTCGACTTTCACAGCAACTACGCCGCGCTGGGGGCCAATGACGCCAGCCCGGACATGATCGGCGCGATCCTCGAGGAAGGCGCGAAGTTCTGCGAAAACGTGCTGGCGCCCCTCAACCGCAGCGGTGATGAAGAAGGCTGCCATTTCGACAATGGCGTGGTGACCACGCCAGCCGGTTTCAAACAGGCTTTCGCGCAATATGTGGAGGGCGGCTGGCACGGGCTGGCGGCCGATCCGGCGTATGGCGGCCAGGGGCTACCGAGCTCGCTGGGGCTGGTGATCAGCGAGATGGTCGCTTCCAGCAACACTTCCTGGGGCATGTACCCCGGCCTGACCCACGGCGCCATGTCGGCCATCCACGCCCACGGCACCGAAGAACAGAAACTGACTTACCTGAGCAAACTCACCGCCGGCCAGTGGACCGGCACCATGTGCCTGACCGAAGCCCATTGCGGCACCGATCTGGGCATCATCAAGACCCGCGCCGTGCCCCAGGCCGACGGCAGTTATGCGATCACCGGCAGCAAGATCTTCATCTCCGCCGGCGAGCACGACATGAGCGACAACATCATTCACCTGGTGCTGGCCAAACTGCCGGATGCACCGGCCGGCACCAAGGGCATTTCGCTGTTCATCGTGCCCAAGTTCCTGCCCGATGCCGCAGGGGATGCCGGTGAGCGCAATGGCGTGTCCTGCGGTTCCATCGAACACAAGATGGGCATCAAGGCGTCGGCCACCTGCGTGCTGAACTTCGACGGGGCCAGGGGCTTTCTGATCGGTGAAGCGAACAAGGGCCTGAACTGCATGTTCACCATGATGAACCACGCGCGGCTGGGCACCGGCATGCAGGGCTTGTGCCTGGGCGAGGCGAGCTTCCAAGGGGCGATCAAGTACGCCAACGAGCGCTTGCAGATGCGTGCGCTGACTGGCCCGAAAGCCCCGGAAAAAGCCGCCGACCCGATCATCGTCCATCCCGATGTGCGGCGGATGCTGCTGACCATGAAGGCCTTCAACGAAGGCAACCGCGCATTGACCTATTTCACCGCGCAATTGCTGGACGTTGCGCATTTGAGTACGGACGAAACGGCGCGTCAGGAGGCCGAAGACCTGCTGGCGTTCCTCACGCCGATCTGCAAGGCCTTCATGACCGAAACCGGCCTGGAGGTGACCAACCACGGCATGCAGGTGTTCGGCGGCCACGGCTTCATTCGTGAATGGGGCATGGAGCAGCTGGTACGTGATTGCCGTATCGCGCCGATCTATGAAGGCACCAACGGCATTCAGGCGCTGGACCTGCTGGGGCGCAAAGTGCTGGGCAGCCAGGGCAAGTTGCTGCGCGGCTTCACCAAAATTGTCCACAAGTTCTGCCTGAGCCACGCCGGCCACCCGCAACTGGCTCCGTATGTGGCGCAGCTCAACGAGTTGAATCGGCAATGGGGTGAGGTGACCACCGGGATCGGCATGGCTGCGATGAAAAATCCGGACGAAGTGGGGGCAGCGTCGGTGGATTACCTGATGTTCAGCGGCTACATCATTCTCGGCTACCTGTGGTTGAGGATGGCGCTGGTGGCGCAGGCGCAGCTGGACGACGGCAGCGGTGACGCCGATTTCTGCCGGGGCAAACTGGCGACCAGCGAGTTCTATTTCAAGCGACTGTTGCCGCGTACCGCAGCGCATCGGGCGGCCATCGAGGCGGGCAGTGATTGCCTGATGCAGTTGCCCGCGCAGTTGTTCTCCCTTTAAAGCCGGTGTGTTTTAAAAGATCGCAGCCTGCGGCAGCGCCTACACGGATCGCTGTCGTGGGCTGCGATTTTTTCTGATGACTAAAAATAACAAAACAGTCATGTACCGACCCTATGTGTCGCAAAAGTTGTTGGGGTACACTCGATGGCATAGTGAAAATCGTAAAAACCCATCCTGTGAATACCTGTATTAGATCTTGCGAGGTTTGCCATGGCTGACTACAAAGCGCCCCTGCGCGATATGCGCTTCGTCCTCAATGAAGTCTTCGAGGTCGCCAGACTCTGGGCCGAGTTGCCGGCATTGGTCGATACCGTCGACGCCGAAACCGTCGAAGCCATTCTCGAAGAGGCCGGCAAGGTCACCAGCAAAAGCATCGCGCCTCTGAGCCGTGCGGCGGATGAAGAAGGTTGTCACTGGGCCGAAGGTGCCGTCACCACGCCGGCCGGTTTCCCACAGGCCTATCAGACTTATGCCGAAGGCGGCTGGGTCGGTGTCGGTGGCGATCCGGCCTACGGCGGCATGGGCATGCCCAAGGCGGTGTCGGCCCAGGTCGAAGAGATGGTCAACTCCGCGAGCCTGTCGTTCGGCCTGTACCCGATGCTCACCGCCGGTGCCTGCCTGTCGATCAACGCCCACGCCAGCGAAGAGCTGAAAGCGGCGTACCTGCCGAACATGTACGCTGGTATCTGGGCCGGTTCCATGTGCCTGACCGAGCCGCACGCCGGCACTGACCTGGGGATCATCCGCACCAAGGCCGAGCCTCAGGCCAATGGTTCCTACAAGGTCAGCGGCACCAAGATCTTCATCACCGGCGGTGAGCACGACCTGACCGAAAACATCATCCACCTGGTACTGGCCAAACTGCCGGACGCACCGGCGGGGCCGAAGGGCATTTCGCTGTTCCTGGTGCCCAAGTTCCTGGTCAATGCCGATGGCAGCCTGGGCGCGCGCAACCCGGCCAACTGCGGTTCGATCGAACACAAGATGGGCATCCAGGCGTCCGCGACCTGCGTGATGAACTTCGACGAAGCCGTGGGTTACCTGGTCGGCGAGCCGAACAAGGGCCTGGCGGCGATGTTCACCATGATGAACTACGAGCGTCTGGGTGTCGGTATCCAGGGCCTGGCGAGCGGCGAGCGTTCGTATCAGAACGCCATCGAATACGCCCGCGACCGCCTGCAGAGCCGTTCCCCGACCGGCGCGCAGAATAAGGACAAGGTGGCCGACCCGATCATCGTCCACCCGGACGTGCGTCGCATGCTGTTGACCATGAAGGCCTCGAACGAAGGCGGCCGTGCGTTCTCCACCTACGTGGCCATGCAACTGGACACCGCCAAGTTCAGCGAAGACGCCGCAACGCGCAAGCGCGCGGAGGACCTGGTCGCCCTGTTGACCCCGGTGGCCAAGGCGTTCCTGACCGATCTGGGCCTGGAAACCACGGTTCACGGTCAGCAAGTGTTCGGCGGTCACGGCTACATCCGTGAATGGGGCCAGGAGCAACTGGTGCGCGACGTGCGTATCACCCAGATCTACGAAGGCACCAACGGCATTCAGGCGCTGGATCTGGTGGGGCGCAAGGTGGTGGGCAGCGGCGGGGCGTTCTACAAGCTGTTCGCCGACGAGATCCGTCACTTCACCGCAACCGCCAGCGCTGATCTGGCCGAGTTCACCAAACCGCTGAACGATGCCGTGACTACTCTCGACGAACTGACCGCCTGGTTGCTGGACCGTGCGAAAGCCAACCCGAACGAAATCGGCGCGGCGTCGGTGGAGTACCTGCAAGTGTTCGGCTATACCGCCTACGCTTACATGTGGGCGTTGATGGCCAAGGCCGCCTTGGGCAAAGAGGCGCAGGACGATTTCTACGCGAGCAAACTGGGCACGGCGCGGTTCTACTTCGCCCGCCTGCTGCCGCGTATCCACTCGCTGAGCGCGTCGGTGAAAGCTGGCAGCGAGTCGCTGTTCCTGCTGGATGCGGCGCAATTCTGAGGATGTAACGTCATGTAAGCATTCTCTTACATGACGTAATGCTTTTCTCCCATAGTAGCCAATTGGATCCACGGCTAATCTACTTCACATGGACGTAGCGCAGGAAGCGCAAAGCAACAACACGGACACGTAGGATTCTGCCAGGACGGCGGAGTGAAATGGATGTCAGGGAAACAGTCTGCAAAGCCCCGCTTCGGCGGGGTTTTCTTATGCCTGCGAAAAAGTCTTCAGCGTCAGGCGCGCTATTCAAGGCGGTCATCCGGCCGATTCATCACTTCCTCGAGCAAGTTACGCAGCAAGGTCATCGATGCCTGTTGTCGTTGCACGTCCCGACACACCAAACCGACTTTCAGTGGCACCCGTGGCTCGGTCAAAGGTTTCCACAGCAGTTCCTTGTTGCCGTGAGCCTTCTGTGAGCGCCCGGGCAGTACGGTGGCCAATCGCGTGTGCGGCAGGCTGCCGAGAATCCCGGCCATGTTGTTCAACTCGGCTTGTACCTGCGGTCGTCGGCCCAGGTTCGTCAGTTGCGCCTGCCAGATCTGCCGCACCTGAAACTCTTCGCCCAACAACAGCATCGGCAGCTCGGCGGCCTGGCTCATGGAGACTTTCTTGAATTCCCGCAACGGATGATCCGCCGGGATGACGAGGGTCAGTTCATCTTCGTACAGCATCACGCCATGCAGTCCCGGTTGCCGCGGCGGCAGGTAGCTGATGCCGATATCCAGCGAGCCATTGAGCAGCCGGCGCTCGATATCCAGGCCGGACAATTCATAAATCTGCACCACCAGATGCGGTTGTTCCTGGCGCAGGCGTTCAAGCATTTGCGGCACCAGGCTGGTGTGCACGGTCTGCAGGACGCCGATGGCCAGGGTGCGCAGTGCCTGGCCCTTGAAGTTGCCCAGTGCTTCGCGCGCCCGTTGCAGACCGTCGAGCAAGGGCAGGGCGTGGTTGTAGAGGGTATGGGCAGCGAGGGTCGGCAACAGGCGTTTGCTGCTGCGCTCGAAGAGGCTGACATCCAGGGTCTGTTCCAGATGGCGGATCTGCTGGGACAAAGCCGGCTGGGAGATGGACAGGCGTTCGGCGGCGCGGCCGACGTGGCCTTCTTCATACACCGCGACGAAATAGCGGAGTTGCTTGAAATCCATAAGAGATACTTATCGAAAATGCTCGTAAATCGAAATGGCTCAGCGCCTTGACTGAGCCTAGTCTAACCGTATTCACAAGGCTTACAGGGCCACAGAGCGCGATGAATACCGTTTGTTTCGAAGGTGTTTACATAGGAAGGACAACAAATCGGCAACGAGGGCTGAGCCAATGAACCTGTTCAGCCTGCGTCGTTATTCGCCGAGTCTGGATGATCTGGTGGCGGATACCTCCTATCCATCCGGGCACGACAACCTTTCCAGCGAATGCCTGATGCCCAGTGTCGAGCGGCCGCAACAGGTGTTTGTCCGTGGCCAGGGTTCATGGTTGTGGGACAGCGAAGACCGCGCTTATCTGGATTTCTCTCAAGGTGGCGGGGCCAACAGCCTCGGTCACAGTCCCAAGGCCATGGTCGATGCGATCACCGCGCAGGCCCAGGCGCTGATCAATCCGGGCTTCGGCCTGCATAACCGCGGCATGCTCAACCTCGCCGAGCGGCTGTGCAGCAGCACCGGCAGTGATCAGGCGTATCTGCTCAACACCGGCAGCGAGGCCTGCGAGGCGGCGATCAAGCTGGCGCGTAAATGGGGTCAACAGCATCGCGGTGGCGCATCGCGGATCATCGTCGCCAGCAATGCCTGTCATGGGCGCAGTATCGCGACGATTTCAGCGTCCGACAGTTCGGCGCAGATCAACCGGTTCGAGCCGCAGCTTCCGGGTTTCAGCCATGTACCGTTCAACGATCTGCCGGCGCTGCATGCGGCGGTGGATGAGCGGACGGTGGCGATCCTGCTCGAGCCGATCCAGAGCGAAGCCGGGGTGATCCCGGCCACGGCGCACTACCTCAAGGGTGTCGAACGCCTGTGCCGCGAACTGGGCATCCTGCTGATCCTCGACGAAGTGCAAACCGGCATCGGTCGCTGCGGCACCTTGCTCGCGGAACAGTCCTACGGTATCCGCGCCGATATCCTCGTGCTTGGCAAAGGGCTGGGTGGTGGAGTGCCGGTGGCGGCATTGCTGGCGCGGGGCGAGGCCTGCTGTTTCGACCTGGGTGAAATGAGCGGCACCCATCATGGCAACGCCTTGATGACCGCTGCCGGCCTTGCCGTGCTCGACAGCGTGCAGGACAAGGCGTTTGTGCAGCATGTCGCCGAGACCGGCCAGCACCTGCGCGAAGGTCTGCAGCGCCTGTCCTATCGCTACGGCCACGGAGAATTGCGCGGCCAAGGCCTGCTCTGGGGCCTGACCCTGTCCGACGATTGCGCCGACGCCGTGGTCAAGGCCGCACTCTACGAAGGCCTGCTGCTCAACGCCCCGCAACCCGACTGCCTGCGCTTCACCCCGGCACTGACCGTCAGCAAGGCCAACATCGACGAAATGTTCCTGCGCCTGGCCCGCGCCTTCTCCCGCATGCGCACCGCGCAAGTGCAATGTCGAAAAGGCATTGCTGTCTGAGCTGACACCCCACCCCAACACCAGAACCGTCTCGCGGTATAACGCACGCCCCATGCCTGATTCTTTTGGCGTGGGGCGTTTTTTTGGCCGGGTTTTGCCCAAAACAAATCAAAGCATTGCTTGAAAAAAACAATCTCAGTCAGATGGCCTTCGCCCGCTACCTGAACACCAGCCCCTCCACCGTCAAACAATGGGAAGCAGGGGATGAACACCCCAGCGGCATGGCGTTGAAGTTGTTGAGCATCGTTCAGAAACATGGCCTGGAAATTCTGGCCTGACTCATTTGGCTGAACCCTCACCCACCGCGCAGGTCGATTGCATGTATGGCTTGCACGAGCCGATTTCAATCAGGAGCTGAGCCCATGGATTTCATTCGTATCATCATCGCCATTCTGTTGCCGCCGCTGGGTGTGTTTCTGCAAGTGGGATTTGGCGGGGCGTTCTGGCTGAATATTCTTTTGACGCTGTGCGGTTACATTCCGGGGATCGTGCATGCGGTTTACATCATCGCCAAGCGTTGAGGTTGGTGGAGCCTGACAGATTGCATTCGTGAGCAAGCCCCACACATTTGACCGCGCACCTTCATGAGAACGCGGTCAAATGTGGGAGCGGGCTTGCTCGCGAATGAGGCGACACGCATTTGGCACTCAGCGCAATACTCAGTCCCCCTGCTCTATCACCCGCCGATAAAACAACCACTCCTGCTCCAGCGCATGGGCCTGATTGCCGGCCTGGCGCAAGCCATGGCGTTCCTCTGCGTAGTAATGCGCCTCGACCAGAATCCCGTTGTTCTGAAGCGCCTCGACCATGTCGCGTGTTTGCTGCGGTACGACCACAGCGTCCAGTTCTCCTTGAAAGAAAATCATCGGCACGCGGATATTGCCCGCGTGCAGCAGCGGTGTTCGTGCGGCGTAGCGCTCTGCGTCTTCCACGGGATCGCCGATCAGCCAGTCCAGGTAATCGCTCTCGAATTTGTGGGTGGCCCGACCCAGCGCCACAGGGTCGCTGACGCCATAGAGGCTGGCGCCGGCGCGGAAAACATTGTGGAAGGCCAGCGCGCACAGTGTGGTGTAACCCCCGGCGCTGCCACCGCGGATGAAGGCCTTGTCGCCGTCGATCAGGCCCCGTTCGGCCAGGTGCCGGACCACTGCGCAAGCGTCTTCGACATCGACTTCACCCCAACTCAGATGCAAGGCCTGACGATAGTCGCGGCCATAGCCGCTGCTGCCACGGTAGTTCAGATCGGCCACGGAGAATCCCCGCTGCGCCCAGAACTGGATGCGCGGATCGAACATCGGATAGCACGCCGAGGTCGGGCCGCCGTGGATGAACACCACCAGCGGCGGTTTCGCGTCGCCGGTCATCGCCGGGTAGAAGAAACCGTGGGCCTCGCCCGAGCCGCTGGGGTAGTGCAGGGTTTGCGGGCGGCTGATCTGTTCGGCGGGCAGTGGCGCGATACCACCGGCCAGCACTTTGATCTGCCGGCTCCGGCGATCAATGGCAATCACCGCGGGAGAGCTGATGGGTGATGCGGCAATGCAGTAAATGAAATGCTCATCCAGGGCGAGGCTGCGAAAGCGGCTGTAGTCGCTGGCAAATTCTTCACGCGTGGCGCCACACAATCCCAGCCTTCCAAAACCGCCTTCGGTCCAGCTCGCCAAATAGCGCTCTTCACTCAGCGGTAACCAGGTGCAGCCACCGAGTTGCCAGGGCGCGGGGCCATGATCGGCAGTCGGGCCGGGTAACGGGACCAGACCGTTTTCCGATTCCATCCAGGGCTGCCAGTAGCCACCACGATCAGTCAGGCAGAACAACCGGCCATTGGCATCAAACCGAGGCTGTTGCAGGGATTCTTGCCCGTCATCGCCGGCCACGCAGCGGGCGGGTCCAAAGCCGCCGTCATCTAGACTTTCGGCAACCATCAGGCGGGTCGCGGTCCACGGTTGGTCCGGGCGACTCCACTCGATCCACGCCAGGCGCCGCGCATCAGGGCTGAGGGTCGGCGCGGCGTAGAAGTCGGCGCCTTCGACCAGCAGATGACGCTTGCCGTCCGCCAGATCGATCGCCGCCAGGCGATGCCGGTCGCGGTTTTCCTCAACCGCCAGCACCTGACCATTGGCGAACTGCAAATCACCGTAGCGACACACGCCGCTGGTCAGCACCTGGGGCGTCTCGCCGTTCAGCGATTGCCGATACAGCTGCTGGTCGGCCTCGTTGACGAAAACCACCCCGTCGTCCGTCAGACAAAACGCCCCACCGCCATATTCGTACACCCGACTGCGCACGCTGAAGCCCAGCGGTGTCAGACATTTCGCTACACCGTCGCGCCAATGCCAGATACGACAGGCCGCGTCCTCCGGTCGGTATTCGTTCCAGAACAGGCCCAGGGGACTTGCCTGCAACTCGGCGAAATCGATGCCGGCAGCCACGGCCCTGGCGGCAGTCAAGGGTTCAGCTTTTGGCGATGAGGCGTGAATTTCGTTCATTGCGAAAGGCCAGTTGTTCGATGGACTGAGTGGCGTGCTCGGCCTCTTCGCGGGCCTGGAGGATCACGTCGTGATGGTGCGATTTGCTGCACACAGGGTCGGCATTGCTGGCATCGCCGGTGAGCATGAAGGCCTGGCAGCGACAGCCACCGAAGTCTTTTTCCTTCTCGTCGCAGGAACGGCAGGGCTCGGGCATCCAGTCGTAACCACGGAAGCGGTTGAAGCCGAACGAGTCGTACCAGATGTGTTGCATGCTGTGGTCGCGCACGTTGGGAAACTGCACCGGCAACTGTCGGGCGCCGTGACAGGGCAGTGCGGTTCCGTCCGGTGTCACTGTCAGAAAAATACTGCCCCAGCCGTTCATGCAGGCTTTCGGACGTTCTTCATAGTAGTCCGGCGTGACGAAGATCAGTTTGCACGGATGACCCTGGGCTTCGAGCTTGGCGCGGTATTCGTTGGTGATGCGTTCGGCGCGCACCAGTTGCTCCCGGGTCGGTAGCAGCCCCACGCGGTTGAGCTGGGCCCAGCCGTAGAACTGGCAGGTGGCGAGTTCGACGAAGTCCGCTTCGAGGGCGATGCACAATTCGATGATGCGGTCGATTTTGTCGATGTTGTGCCGATGGGTGACGAAGTTCAGCACCATCGGATAGCCGTGGGCTTTCACCGCGCGGGCCATTTCCAGCTTCTGCGCGAAGGCCTTTTTCGAACCGGCCAGCAGGTTGTTCACCTGCTCATCGCTGGCCTGGAAACTGATCTGGATATGGTCCAGACCTGCCTTCTTGAAATCGCTGATTTTCTGCTCGGTCAGGCCAATGCCGGAGGTGATCAGGTTGGTGTAGAAGCCCAGCCTGCGCGCCTCGGCAATCAGCTCGGCGAGGTCCTGGCGCACCAGCGGCTCGCCACCGGAGAATCCCAGTTGCGCGGCGCCCATTTCCCGCGCCTCACGGAACACCCTGATCCATTGTTCGGTGCTCAACTCCTTGCCTTGCCCGGCGAAATCCAGCGGGTTGGAACAGTACGGGCATTGCAGCGGGCAACGGTAGGTCAACTCGGCGAGCAGCCACAGCGGCAGGCCAATGTCCGGCTTGGGCGGTAACTTGTCCGACACGCAATCAGGCAAGTTCGATCCAGTGCTGTGCACGGGCGACCTCCATGAATTGCTCGATGTCGTCACCCAGTTCCGGCACGCCGGGGAACTGTTGGTCGAGCGCTTTGATGATCGCGGCGACATCGCGTTCGCCGTCGATCAGGCCGCCGATCAGCGCGGCGCTTTCATTGAGTTTGATCATGCCTTCCGGGTACAGCAGCACATGGCCTTTCTGGGCCGGTTCGTACTGGAAGCGGTAGCCGGGACGCCAGCTTGGGGTCATGCTGCGATCGAAGCTCATAGGCTGATTCCTTTGTGCCAGACCCGTTGCCCGGTGACGCTGTGATAGGGCGGGCGATTCAGTTCGTAGGCCATGCTCATGGCGTCGAGCATGCTCCAGAGAATGTCGAGTTTGAACTGGAGGATCTCCAGCATGCGCTCCTGACCTTCGCGTGTCTTGTAGTGTTCAAGGGTGATCGAAAGACCGTGCTCGACATCGCGCCGGGCCTGGCCCAGACGGGTGCGGAAATACTCGTAGCCGGCCGGGTCGATCCACGGGTAATGCTGCGGCCAGCTGTCCAGGCGCGACTGGTGGATCTGCGGCGCGAACAGTTCGGTCAGCGAGCTGCTGGCGGCTTCCTGCCAACTGGCGCGGCGCGCGAAGTTGACGTAGGCGTCGACGGCGAAGCGCACGCCGGGCAGCACCAGTTCCTGGGAGCGCAGTTGATCTGGGTCGAGACCGACCGCCTGACCCAGGCGCAGCCAGGCTTCGATGCCGCCGTCTTCGCCCGGCGCGCCGTCGTGATCGAGCAGGCGCTGAATCCACTCGCGACGGATTTCGCGGTCGGGGCAGTTGGCCAGGATTGCGGCGTCCTTGAGCGGGATGTTCACCTGATAGTAGAAGCGGTTGGCGACCCAGCCCTGGATCTGCTCGCGGGTGGCCCGGCCTTCGTACATCGCCACGTGGTAGGGGTGGTGGATGTGGTAGTAGGCGCCCTTGGCGCGCAGGGCGGCTTCGAATTCGGCGGCGGACATTGGGGTGTCGGTCATTGCTTTTCTCCGGGTACATCCGGTGGATTCCTGGGTGTCTGCTCGGGCCTCATCGCGGGCAAGCCCGCTCCCACAAGGTTCGTGGGTGTACATGGAATTTGCAGGCACCCGAAACTCCTGTGGGAGCGGGCTTGCCCGCGAAGAGGCCATCCGCTACAGCACGATGCTCATGCCGTCATAAGCCACTTCAACGTGCCGCCGCTCCAGCTCCGCCCGCTGCGGCGAGTCCTCATCGAGAATCGGGTTGGTGTTGTTGATGTGGATAAGCACCTTGCGCTGGCGCGGCAGTTTTTCCAGCACTTCGAGCATGCCGCCGGGGCCGTTCTGGGCCAGGTGGCCCATCTCCCGGCCAGTGCGGGTGCCGACGCCGCGGCGTTGCATTTCATCGTCGTCCCACAGGGTGCCGTCCACCAGCAGGCAGTCGCTGCCGGCCATCATTTCCAGCAACGGCGCATCGACCTTGCCCAGCCCCGGCGCGTAGAACAACTTGCCGCCGGTATTGAGGTCTTCGACGATCAAACCGATGTTGTCGCCCGGATGTGGGTCGAAGCGATGCGGCGAGTAAGGCGGCGCGGCGCTGCGCAAGGGCAGCGGGGTGAAGCGCAGGTTGGGGCAGGCGGCAATGCTGAAGCTCTGGTCCAGCTCGATGCGCTTCCAGATCAGGCCGCCGTTCCAGTGATTCAGCATGTTGAACAACGGAAAACCCGTGCTCAGATCCTCGTGGACCATGTCGGTGCACCAGACCTGATGCGGGCAGCCTTCGCGCAACATCAGCAGGCCGGTGGTGTGGTCGATCTGGCTGTCCATCAGAATGATCGCGCCGATCCCGCTATCACGCAGGGCGCGGCCCGGCTGCATCGGGGCGAAGCTCTGCAATTGCGCGCGGATGTCCGGAGAGGTGTTGCACAGCACCCAATTCACGCCGTCATCGGAAATCGCGATGGACGACTGGGTCCGTGCCTTGGCCTTCAGACTGCCGCTGCGAAAACCGGCGCAGTTCACGCAGTTGCAGTTCCACTGGGGGAAACCGCCGCCGGCGGCGGAACCTAGAATCTGGACGAACATGGAGGCTCCATCATTTCAATGCTTAAAACAAAACGCCTCGGGATTACCGAGGCGCTGAACTGCACGTCTGCCAAAGCAGAGATTAGCGGCTGGCGAAGTACATGGTGACTTCAAAGCCGATACGCAGGTCGGTGTAAGCAGGTTTGGTCCAGGCCATGGGAGCGCTCCTTGAGGTGATGAGACAGTTGAGACCTATACATATAGTCCACCTCCGGAAGGAGATGTTCAGATAGTTAGGCAGCTATGTTACTCAAAATTTCAGGCAGCGGGATGAAAATGTTCTAAATGGTTAACGAGCGGTTCAGGTTGCCAGTTGCCAGGATGAATCCGGGCACGCCCCATTGGACAGGCAGCGCCAACCACCTTTGGCTTGCGCGAGACGTCGTGCGGCGGCGATGAGCGTTGGGCGATCCACAGCGGATAAAGCCTGAGGCAGTTGCAGCAGATAATCCGACGAACGGCCCGCCAGCTTGCCCTGCCACAGCAGCTCGGCGGCTTGGGAGAAGGGCAGGGTGCGGGTGTCGATTTGATCGGCCAGGGCCTGGCGTTGAGCGATGAATTGCGTGTCATCCATCTCAGCGACCAGATTTGGGAGGCTGCTCAAAAATTGTTCGATGTGTTGCAGCAGATCCTGTGGCGTGATGTTTGGCGATTGCACGCCGAACAGTAGCCCGGTTTGCCCGTGCATCTGTCGCAGGTTGCTGAATACGGCATAACCCAACTGCAATTCCACGCGTAGGCGTTGGTAGAACGGCGTCTGACACAGGTGTGCCAGCAAGCGCCACGCGGCTTCGTCGGCAATGTCGCTGGTGGCTGTCGGACAGAACAACAGCAGCGCGTGTTCGCTGGAGCCGGTTTCCAGTGTGCTCCAGAGCCGTTGCCCTTTGATGGAAGGCGCTGGCGTCGTTTGGCTGTCCGCTGTGCCGGGGATGCGGCTCAATGCCAGGCCCAGTGCTGCCTGAGTCTGGGACGACAGACCGATGCCCAGACCATCCCAGCGCGCGTTCGCCCAGAGTTGCTCAAGGTCGTCCGACTCGACGGTCAATGGCAGAAGCTGGCTCGGCAGCGCCTTGAGCAATTGCCGGATCGGTATCAGCGCCAGCGAATCCTGTGGGAATTGGGCTTCGGGGTTTGTCAGGGTTTTCAGCGCATGTTCCAGCACACCGGGCATGGATTCCTGGAGCCCGGTCACCTTCAGCAACCATTCGTTGGCCGATGCACTGAACGACACTTCCACTCCCGCCTGCCGGGCTTCTTCACACAAAGGCTGCAGGCTGTTTTCCAGTTGCGACTGGAGGCTGTTCGCAGGTGTCGAGTCCAGACGCCAGCGCACATACAGCGCACCTTCGGGACGGTTATCCGGCAAGGCCTGGCTGAATTGCATTGGCGAACGTTCGCGACGGGTGCGCGAGCGATCCTGGGCAAACGTACGCAGGCCACGGTGAGCGCTGGTCTGGCCGCGAATCAAACCGGCGTTGGCCGCTGGCGCTTCGCAGCGCAAAAACGGATTGGGCGTCGGCAACTGCCATTGACCGCTGAAGTTATCCACAGCGCCCAATTGTTGCAGGATGATCTTGAGGGCGGTCACACCCTGTTCCGATAGCCCGGTGCCGCGTTGTTCGCTGTCCAGGCGTGCGAGTTGCAACGCGCCGCTGACTTGCTGCTGTCGCTGGAACAGGGCGGCATATTCGTCGCGCAATCCGCTCAGGTCTTGTTGGGCGAAGAAGCTCAGCCAGTCCAGAAGTTGCTCACGAATCGAGGCGGGTTGCTCGTTGGCGTTGAGCTTGAGCTCGATGTGCAGCAAAGCCTGCCCGCCGAACTGATGCAACACCGCTGCTTTCAAGCTTTCGGCCAGACCCTTGCTGCGTAAATCGGACAGCAGGCCGCCGGGCTTTGTGTTGTTCAGCCAATGACAGAGGAACGCCAGTGCTTCAGGGGCTGATTCGGGCAATGCTTCGAGCGCGAACAGCAGGTCCAGGCGGCGTTCGTTCAGCTGTTGATAACTGTTCTGTGCGGTATCCATCAACGCGGAAGGCATTTGTTGCACGATGGAATTGCCTGTGGGAAGCGCGTCGGCGAATGCCATTGCGAGGGCCTTCAATTCTTCCGGCGACTGTGGGCCAACCAGGTTCAGGGTCATTTGCCCTGCGTGATAAAACCGCTGATGGAAACCCTTCAATGCCTGCTGAAACTCATCCTGTTGCACGAGCAGGCTGTCTCGGTTTCCAGCATGAAAGCCTCTCAACGGATGGGCGTGCGCAAGGCCATTGAACAGCGCCTGCTGCTGTTGCGCGGCCGCATCCTGCGACCAGGCAAGAAACTCCGCGTGCAGCACTTCCCGTTCCCGCAACTGATCGTCCGGATTCATACGGGGATGGGCGAGCATGTCTGACAGACGCTCCAGAGCGCCGTTGAGCGCCTGAGTCGGCAATTCGAAAAAATAGTCGGTGGTGCGCTCACTGGTGCGCGCATTCAGCAGGCCGCCATGACCCTGGACGTAGGCCATCAGCCCCTGGCTTGCAGGAAAACGCTCGGTCCCCAGAAACAGCAAATGCTCAAGAAAATGCGCCAGGCCCGGCCACGCCAGCGGCACATCATGGCTACCGACGGCGACGCGCAATACCGCCGCGGCACGCTTCAGATCGGGCGCGTGACGCAGCATCACCCGCAGACCGTTGGCCAGGATTTCAGTGTGGGGGCGAGGGGAATTTGGCGCGGGCATGGGCACTTCCAGAACAGAGAAGTGCCCATGCTAGCGGATTAGCGCTTGTTCAGCGCGGCGTAAAGCTCGGGGCGTCGATCGGCGAGGTAGCGATTGGCGCTGCGGGATTTGTCCATCAACTGACGATCCAGTTCACCGACAATCAGGGCTTCATCGAGGCCGGCCTGGGCGATGCGGCTGCCATCCGGCGCGGCGATGCTGCTCTGGCCGCAATACTGGATATCGCCTTCGTGCCCGCAGTAGTTGGCATAGGCCACGTAACACTGGTTTTCGAACGCGCGGGAACGCACGGTGACGTCGGCGACGAAATCGAAGGGGAGCATGTTCGCCGTCGGCACCAGAATCAGCTCGGCGCCTTCGATGGCCAGGCGCCGGGCGTTTTCCGGGAACTCCAGGTCGTAGCAGATCAGGAAACCGAGCTTCCAGCCGTTGAGTTCCACGACGGGGAACTCGTTGGTGCCGGGGCTGAACATGGCGCGGTCCAGATCGCCGAACAGGTGCGTCTTGCGATAGTTGCAGACGCGCTCGCCCCGGGCGTCGATCAACTGCACGGCGTTGTAGATCTGCCCGTCCTCGGCGCGCTCGGCGTAGCCATACAAAATGGCAATGCCGGCCGCGCGGGCAATGCGCGCGACCTGCTGCGCCGATTCACCGTTGTAAACCTCCGCCAGCACGCTGACGGCATCCGCGCCGATGTTGTAACCGGTCAGGAACATCTCCGGCAGCACCAACAGATCGGCGCCTTTGGCTTCCAGCGCCAGTTGATGCAGACGTTGCAGATTGCCGGCGACGTCCAGCGGCAGCGGTGGACATTGGTAAAGGGCTACGCGCATCGGGAACTCCTCTTACTCGGGTAGGGCGATAGGGCCGATATCTTTGAACACATCACCCGGGCCCGGGTTCTCTTTATGTGTGGCACCGCCGAAGTGTTTCATGATGCCCCACACCGCGTTGAGCGACGTCTGCACCGCGCCTTCGACCCAGGCCGGTGTCCAGGACACGTCGTCGCCGGCGATGAAGATCCCGCGCTGCTCGGCCGGCATGTCGTCCTGCATGAAGTGGGCGTACATGCGTTGGTTATAGCGGTAATGGCCCGGCAGAGCGCCTTTGAAGGCACCGAGGAAGTGCGGGTCGGCTTCCCACGAAACAGTGATCGGGTCGCCGATGATGCGCGAGGCGATGTCGACTTTCGGGTAGATCTTTTTCAACGCGTCCAACGCCAGCTTCACGCGTTTTTCCACAGGATGCGGCAACATCTTCAACGCGTCACTCATCCACGAGTATGAAAGGCAGATCACGCCCGGCTTGTCGTCACCGTTGTCGAACAGATATGTGCCGCGGGTCAGACGATCGGTGAGGGTCATGCTCATCAGGTCGCGGCCGGTCTGCGGATCCTTGTCCTTCCAGAACGGGCGATCGACCATCACGAAGGTTTTCGACGACTGCATGTAGCGGGTGCGGTCCAGGGCCATCCACATTTTTTGCGAGAACAGGGTTTCTTCGCATTCGATCTGGGTGGTCAGCAGCCAGCTCTGGCAGGTGGTCAGCACGGCGGCGTATTCGCGGGTGTCACCGTTGTTGTCGGTGACGGCAAAACGGCCGCCCGGCGCGTGGGCGATTTTCTTCACGCCGGAACGTGGCGCGCCGCGGTGCAACGACTTGAGGCTGGTGCCTTCCGGCCAGTGCACGCAACGCTCGGGAACATGGCGCCAGATACCTTGCGGCACTTGTTCGACGCCGCCGACCACCAGATGCTGGTGATCGTCGCAGTTGGTCATCACCACGCGGAAGATTTCCAGCATCGAGTTGGGGAAGTCCGAGTCCCAGCCGCCGGTGCCGAAGCCGACCTGACCGAACACTTCGCGGTGATGGAACGACAGTTTGGCGAAGGCTTTGGAGGTGGCGACGAAGTCGTAGAAGGTGCGGTCGTCCCACAGTGGCACCAGGGTGTTCCACAACGCTTTCAGGCGCGGTACATCGCGATCGCGAATCGCCTGCTGAATCTCACCGAAGCGCGAGCCGTCTTCCAGCGCATCCGCCCAGGCGTCAGCCACTTCCTGGAACAATGGAGGAAGATCCGCCAGCTTCTGTGCGTAATGGGTCTTGCCTTCCAGATCGATGACGGTGCTGCCGGAGGCAGGGGTCAGCGGGTTGGGGAAAGGCTTGGTTTCCAGGCCCAGCTTGTCGACGTAGTGATAGAACGCGGTGGACGACACCGGAAAACGCATGCCACCCAGCTCGGCGACGATGCCATCGGTGCCGTTGAACGTCTGGGAACGCAGGCGGCCGCCGAGTTTCGAGGCTTCGTAAACGACGGGCTTGAGGCCGAGCTTCATCAGCTCATAAGCCGCCACAAGACCGGCGATACCGGCGCCGACAATCGCCACTTCGGCACCGTGATTGTGCTCGGGAATGCTGCCCAAGCCGGCCGGGTGTTCGATCCAGTCGTCGAAGGCGAAAGGAAAGTCCGGACCGAAAATGGTGACTGGTTTCTTACCGTCTGCAGGGTGGCGATTGTTCTTGTTCATGGCTGACCTTACTGG
This sequence comes from Pseudomonas sp. C1C7, assembly GCF_013359595.1. Lineage (GTDB taxonomy): Bacteria > Pseudomonadota > Gammaproteobacteria > Pseudomonadales > Pseudomonadaceae > Aquipseudomonas. The sequence goes on from NZ_JABFMP010000024.1 coordinate 48,396, forward strand.
CGTCCGGACGCGGGGGGCGCGTCTGAGTATAGGAAAAGATGCGAGCCATTCTAGAGAGCGGGGAATACGTTAATAAGACGCAAAGTGTCGTCGTTTTGATGATTGTTTGTTCAATATGACGATATCGATGTGCATACCGACAAAGTTGGGAGCGGGCTTGCTCGCGAATGCGATGTATCAGTCGACAGTTGTGCTGAATGAAACGCTGCATTCGCGAGCAAGCCCGCACACATTCGATTGTGTTTAAACCGGCTGCCCGCGATCAATCTTGCTACTGAGGATGATCGAAGTCGTGGTCTTCTCCACCCCATCCACACTGCCAATCTGATCCAGCAACTGATCCAGTTGCTCCGGCGAGTCCGTGCGCAGCCACGCCACATAATCAAATTCGCCACTCACCGCACACAACTGTTGCACCTGGGCCATGGCGCTCAGGCGTCGCAACACTTCCTTGCCCGAGCGCGGCTGCACGGTGATTCCCACGTACGCCTGCAACCCGCCATCCACTACCCGTTGACCCAGGCGCACGCCGTAGCCGGTGATCACTTTGGCTTTTTCCAGACGCGCCAGGCGCGAGGTCACGGTCGTGCGCGCAATGCCCAATTGCCGGGCGAGCATGGCCACGCTCTCGCGGGCATTGATCTGCAAGGCGGCGATCAGCTGGCGGTCGATTTCGTCGAGAACGGGTGGGCGAGTGTCAGGCAAAGGGGCGGCTCCAGCGGCACAGATAGGTGGGGAGCATGTTACAGGCACATCTCCCGCAGTGGATGTTTCATCTGAATTCATGACCGTTCATGCCATTTTTACCTGCGACAATTTGCCATAAGTAACTAGGTAGTACATTATTCCTTGCTTGTCACAAATGGGGATAAATTCCGACATGAACAATTCTGGGGCTGCCGCCGGTAGCAAATGGTTGCTGGCGGGGCTGGGTGTCCTGATCGCATTGATCGGGCTGGGCCTTGCCGGCGGTGGTGGTTATCTGATCACCCTGGGTGGCAGCTGGTATTTCCTGTTGATGGGCCTGGCCATGCTCGCTTCCGGGCTGCTGATCGCTCGCCGCAACCCTGCGGGCGCTTGGCTGTATGGCCTGGCGCTGATCCTGACCGCCATCTGGGCGGTGCTGGATGCCGGTTTCGAATATTGGCCGCTGGTATCGCGGATACTGACCTTCGCCGTGATCGGTTTGGTCGTCGCCCTGATCTACCCGACCCTGGTCCGCGCTTCGGGCGCGGCGGCAGGTCGTGGCGCCTACGGTCTGGCGGGCATTCTGGGCGTGGGTGTCGTCGCGACGACGGCCTACATGTTCGTCCCGACCCACGTGGTCAAGGCCACCACTGAGCCTGCGGTCACGCCGGTGACACCGGGTACCGAGCAGAAGGACTGGGCCCACTGGGGCAATACCACCGCCGGCAATCGCTTTGCCGCGCTGGATCAGATCAACAAGGGCAACATCGATAAATTGCAGGTCGCCTGGACCTTCCGCACCGGTGACATCCCGCAAAGCACCGGTGCCGGCGCCGAAGACCAGAACACCCCGCTGCAGATCGGCGACACGGTCTACACCTGCACCGCCTACGGCAAAGTCTTCGCCCTCGACGCCGACACCGGTGCCCAGCGCTGGAAGTTCGACCCGCAAGGCACCGCGCCGAACTGGCAGCGCTGCCGTGGCCTGGGTTACTCCGAAACGCCGGTAGCTTCGGACAATCAGCCAACAGCCTGTACGAAACGTCTGTTTCTGCCGACAGGCGATGCGCGTCTGATCGCCATCAACGCCGAAACCGGCAAGCCTTGCGAAGAATTCGGCAACAAAGGCACCGTCGATCTGACCACCGACATGGGCGAAGTGAAGCCCGGTTACTACCAGCAAACCTCGACGCCACTGGTCGCTGGCGATGTAGTGATTGTTGGCGGCCGCGTGGCCGATAACTACTCCACCGGTGAGCCGCCGGGTGTGGTGCGTGCCTATGATGTGCGCAGCGGCGAGCTGGTCTGGGCGTGGGATTCAGGCAACCCGAACACTACCAAGCGTCCACCGGCGGGCGAGACCTATACCCGCGGTACGCCGAACGTGTGGTCGGCCATGTCCTACGACGCCAAGCTCGGTCTGGTTTACCTGCCGACCGGCAACGCCACCCCGGACTTCTTCGGCGGTCAGCGCACCGAGTTCGATGACAAGTGGAGCTCGTCCATCGTCGCTCTCGATGTGAAAACCGGTCAGGTGCGCTGGCACTTCCAGACCACTCACCACGACCTGTGGGACTTCGACCTGCCGGCACAACCGCTGCTGTACGACGTGCCGGACGACAAGGGCGGCATGCAGCCAGCCCTGGCGCAAGTGACCAAACAGGGCGAGATCTTCCTGCTCAACCGCGAGACCGGCGTACCGATCGCCCGCGTCGAAGAGCGTCCGGTTCCACAAGGCAGCGTGCCGGGCGAGCGCTACTCGCCGACCCAGCCGTTCTCGGTGGACATGCCGTCCATTGGCAACAAGACCCTGACCGAGTCCGACATGTGGGGCGCCACGCCGTTCGACCAACTGATGTGCCGCATCCAGTTCAAGGGCATGCGCCACGAAGGCGTCTACACCCCGCCGGGCATGGACCGCGCCCTGCAATTCCCGGGCTCTCTGGGCGGCATGAACTGGGGCAGCGTCTCGGTTGATCCGAACAGCAACTACATGTTCGTCAACGACATGCGCCTGGGCCTGGCCAACTACATGATCCCGCGCAACAAGATCGGCGCCGGGGCCAGTGGTATCGAAATGGGCGTGGTACCCCAGGAAGGCACGCCGTTCGGCGCCATGCGCGAGCGCTTCCTCTCGGCGGTCGGCATTCCGTGCCAGAAACCACCGTTCGGCACCATGTCGGCCATCGACCTCAAGACCCACAAACTGATGTGGCAAGTCCCGGTCGGCACCGTGCAGGATACCGGTCCGCTGGGCATCCGCATGCACCTGCCGATCCCCATTGGCATGCCGACCCTCGGCGCGTCCCTGGCCACCCAGTCGGGCCTGCTGTTCTTCGCCGGCACCCAGGACTTCTACCTGCGCGCCTTCGATACCGGCAACGGCAACGAGATCTGGAAATCCCGTTTGCCAGTAGGTAGCCAGTCCGGCCCGATGACCTACGTGTCGCCGAAAACCGGCAAGCAGTACATCCTGCTGACCGTAGGCGGTGCACGTCAGTCGACGGATCGTGGGGACTACGTGATCGCCTACGCCTTGCCTGAATAAGCTACAACCCCTGTAGGAGCGAGCTTGCTCGCGATGAACGCCAGAACACCGCTGGGTGTCAGGCCGCCAACGTCATCGTTGACGACCATCGCGAGCATGCTCGCTCCTACAGGGCTTTGACGTAGCCTGTTCCCTCGTAGTCGAATGCAAGAACGAAGACTTCGAGGCAACGACATGTCGAGCAAAATGCCCCCCGCCGTTCGCGATCACGCATTGCAGATCGCGCGTCACGAAATGGGCCACTACCTCGTGGCCCGCGCGTTGGGTTTTGCCACGGGAGGCGTGACGCTGACCGTCACCCGCGACCTGCGCCACAAAGGCGGCGCCTCCATCAACCTGGTGCAGCCCATCTCCTCGCTGCAAACCATGACGGCCTACCTCGAAGCCCGAATCATGGTCCTCCTTGCCGGCGCAATGGCGCAGAGCCTCTCCCCAAGCTGCGCTCCCAAACAACGCATCGACAAATCAAAGGCCACCGCCATCCTCAATGGCGCGTTCGGGGCTGAACGGGACGACGCAAAAATCCGCGAGTTGCGACACTTGCTGCGCAACCTGCTCCATCCCGAGACCGACCCTGAATCCACCGACCGCATCGCAGCCGAGCTGAAGGCGATCAATGATCGACTGTGGCAGCGGACCCTGGACATGGTCGAAACCTTCGCCGAAACCATCACCGAGTCAGGCGCGATGCTGGTGGATCGCATGGTGTTGGTGGAACAGTGGGGCAGGCCGGCGGATACCTATGAGGTGGTGATGGAGGGGGAGATGCTGGAGCTATTGCCGGGCGTGCAGGCAATTACGTCGGTAAAGCGCCCCGAAAATTCGGGGCGCTTTACCGCGGGATGAACCGTCGTTAGCCCTTGGTTTTCGCCGAGGCCTGAACGAGGTGCCGTTCCAAAACCTTCACAACATCATCAACCACTGCTTTGCCCATGGCGGCGAGGTAATGCGCCGCCCATGCGTGACGGTCGCAGCCTTTGGCGTAGGCAGCGTCCACGGCGAAGGATTTGGCCAGGAACAGAAGGTTCGAGGCCTGGTTCAAGGCGTCGACGATGGGAACGTCGCGGGCGACGTGGAACAAGGGTTGTTCCGAGATGTACATGAAAGGAGTGAAGCCGGGGGTTTTCAGTTCTGGCTGCGTGAATGATTCTGTTTTGGTCATTGTCTTACTCCATGGTCAAAGGAGTCGCCACATTCGTTTCCAAGCGAATGGGTGGCGGCCGTGTGTGGGTTGGAAACCGGGGACCAAAGAACCGGCACGCCCAAAGGCGTCCCGCACACAGCCGCCATAACACTGAGTTCGCAATCGTAAATCAATTGGAATAGTGGCAGGAGGGGCTGTCGCGTTTTGATCCGACGGGTTTCCAAGCCCGATCGCTGAATGATCAGCGACGGCTGGAGACTAGCCCGTCAAAGAAAAGCGCAACAAGGCATCAAAGTGCCCAAAAGCAAGATTCGGAGTTTGCCTACAAGGTCCTACGGCGTCATCTGATTTTCCGACACCTGAAATAAACAGACTAAACGCCAGACACGAAAAAGCCGCGCATTGCGCGGCTTTCTTGTTTGGGGTGTATCTTCAGGCAGCGTGCCAGCCATGGAGCGCCACGGGTTCAAGCGCCTGCTGGAGAAGCTGGAGACAGGCGACGTGCTGTTGGTCACGAAACTGGACCGCTTGGGCCGTAATGCCATGGATGTGCGCAAGACCGTTGAACATCTGGAGTCGCAAGGCGTGCGGGTGCATTGCCTGGCACTGGGCGGCGTGGACCTGACCAGTGCGGCGGGCAAGATGACTATGCAAGTGCTGGGCGCTGTCGCTGAGTTTGAGCGGGATTTGTTGATCGAGCGGACCCAAGCCGGGGTGGCCCGCGCCCGTGCTGAGGGTAAGCGCCCCGGACGGCCAGAGGCGACGGGCACGACCAAGGCTGTGCAGCGACTCAAGGCCACGGGTCTGACCCAAGTTGAAGTGGCAACGGCGCTGGCCAAGGGCATTGCCACCATCAAACGGCATTGGAACCGGATTGAGGTTGAAGCATGAAAAGGTTGCTACTGGTGTGTGCGGCGCTGCTACTGGTGATGGCGGGCGTGGTGGTGCTGGATGGTATGGGCCGGGTTGAGAAAGCCAAGACTACGGCGGCGCTTCAGGCTCTCGGGCAGTTTATGGGCAAGGTCAAAGCCGACAAGGTGACTGAGAAGTTCAGCGACGAAATGGAACATGCCAGCACCTTCGAGGTAGTCGGTGTGGCGCTACTGCTAGAGGTGGGTAAGTGGCAGGATCAGCAAGGCGCCGCTAAACGCACTGATGCGCTGTTGGCGGTGCGCCCGGTGCCTGCGGTGTTCGGGCAGTCTCTAGTGTTCCTGCTGCCCGGCCTGATGTTGCTGCTGATCGGCCTTGGCCTGACTGGAAAGCGTAAGCGATCGAGGGGTGAACCCTGCGAACCTAAGGTTCCATAGCGGCCAGTCTGTCGCACAACAAGCCCCGCATCTGCGGGGGCTTTGTCGTTATCGGGTCTGCCCTTTTACGCGCTTGATGGTTTCTAGGGTGAACATCCGTTGCCGGTCGGTGAGCAGGGCGGAATGTCGGCTGCGGTCGCGGTGCTTGGCCCTTCGGTTGGTAACTGGCTGTTTGGTGGTCACTGATGCAAGGCGTTCTGGCCTGACTTTTCTCTGCGCCATGGCGCACGTCGTGCTACGCGAGTAGGCCGGAGCTTGCAAGAGCAGTCTTGAGAACACGCTTACTCATCCTGCATCACTGAAGTTCACGGCATGTCATTAAAATCGTTGACACAAGTGTCACCTTGCGTATGATTGCACTTAACGCATGAGAGCTTGCTCTCGTGCCTACCTTCCGAGACCCGCCTAGCGAAAGCAGCGGGTTTTCGTGTTTCTGGGGCAAGGAATCCGGTAACTATGACGCACTACGTCGCGTACCTGGACGAATTCGGGCACGTCGGCCAATACGTCTCACGCAACCACCCTAAGTACAAAACACACCCAGCTTTTGGGTTTGCTGGTCTGATCCTGCCGTCTACCGAAATCCGTGAGTTCGCGATCTATTTCTACAAGGCCAAATGCCAGCTTCTGGCGTATGACCTAGCCAACGACAATCCTAGAAATCTACCGGCGTATCAGTGGGAAAAAAAGGGTTCTCAGCTATACGCACTCCGGAACGTCACCAAGTATGAGCAGCTCCGTCGCTCCACGTTCCGCCTCTTAAACCACATCGAAAAAATCGGCGGCCATGTGTTCTTCACGGGTGAGCACAAGACCACTGACCCGGATGCCCACGACTCGACCGAGACGTTCAAGCGGCAGCTCCTGCAATCTGTACGCAAGATCGACCGGTTCTGCGCGCAAAGCGGCTCGACATTCATGCTAATGCTGGATGAACATCGCGCTGGTAACGAATGGCGGGAGACCAACGTGGAGGTCTGCACATTGGCAATGTTTGAGGATGCCTCAGAAAAGTGCAGGACACTTATCGAACCGCCAATTCAGGCTGAAAGCCACCTGTTCCAAACCATCCAGTGCGCCGACTGGATCTGCGGCATTATTGGGCGCCTGACAGCTTTGTTGCTTGCGCCTGACGAATATTCAGAGTGGGAGCCATTCGACAAGTACTTCTCTGATCGTATCGCCAAAGTAACCATGCCAGGCAGTGGTCTGGAGCATCAGAAAATCGCTGAGATACCCACCGAGTTGGCGGGAGAGGCTGTGCCCGACGCAGCCGCTGTTCTCGCTGGCGATCAGTAAACTCAGGCCGCTACAACCTGTTTTTGGGACGATTTTTTCGCCAGGTGCTTACAAAGTGCTTACAAAGAGACCGAAAACAAAAAAGGCCAACCGCAATGGTTGGCCTAACTTGTTGATTCTATTGGTGGGCCCACACGGACTTGAACCGTGGACCAAAGGATTATGAGTCCTCTGCTCTAACCAACTGAGCTATAGGCCCCAGTAGGTCGCGGATTATAACGACCGTTTGGCGGCTGTGCCATCCGAATAATCCATTACGGTTGTACGAAGAAATGTCGCGGCGAATTCGTCGGGGGGCAGGGGCAGGCTGACGATGTAGCCCTGGATCTGCTCGCAGCCCTCGTAGGCCAGGAATTGTTGCTGCGCCTGGGTTTCGACGCCTTCGGCGATCACGGTGAATTGCATGCTGCGACCGAGGGCGATGATGGCACGCACGATGGCGACGTCGTGGGGGTCGTCCGGCAGGCCGCGTACGAATGACTGATCGATCTTCAGGATGTCCAGTGGCAGGCGCTTGAGATAGCTCAGCGACGAGTAGCCGGTACCGAAGTCGTCGATCGCCAGTTGCACGCCCAGGTGCTTGAGTTGGTGCAGCACCGCCAGTGCTTCTTCGGCCTGGCTCATGATGAAGTTTTCGGTGATTTCCAATTGCAGCAGGCCGGGTTTGAGGCGGTAGTCCTTGAGCAATTGTTCGATCCGGCCGAGCAGGTTCGGTTGGCGCAGTTGCGCGCCGGCGAGGTTGACCGACAGCGGTCCCAGGCCCGAGTAGGATTTGTTCCAGTCGCTGAGTTGCCGGCAGGCGTTTTCCAGTACCCAGTCGCCGATCTGCAGGATCATGCCGTTTTCTTCGGCCAGGGAAATGAAGTGTTCCGGCGGTACATCGCCAAAGGTCGGATGACGCCAGCGGATCAGCGCTTCGGCGCCGACCAGGCGGTAGTCGTCGAGGCTGATCTTCGGTTGGTAGTACAGGTGCAGTTCGTTGCGCTCGATGGCGCGGCGCAATTCGTGTTCCAGCGCCACGCGCTCGCTGGCCTGGGCGGTGAGATCGCAGGTATAGCTTTCGACCCGGTTGCGGCCCTTGGCCTTGGAGCGGTACATCGCCGCGTCGGCGTTCTTGATCAGCGTGGCCACATCGCTGCCGTCCTGAGGATACAGGCTGGTGCCGATGCTGGAGCTGATGAAGAACTCGTGTTCACCGGCCTGGAACGGCGCTGTGAAACAGTTGAGCAGCTTGTTGGCGATGTTGTCGGCGTCGCTGGGCTGTTGCAGGCCGGGCAGCAGGATGATGAATTCGTCGCCGCCCAGGCGCGCCACGGTGTCGATGTCGCGCAGCTGTTCCTTGAGGCGTACGGCGATGCCCTTGAGCAGCAGGTCGCCGACCGGGTGCCCGAGGCTGTCGTTGATGTGTTTGAAACGGTCGAGGTCGAGGAACAGCACCGCGCCCTGGCCGCCGATTTCTCGTTGGGTATTGAGCGCGGTCAGCAAGCGGCTTTCGAACAGTGTGCGGTTGGGCAGGCCGGTGAGCGGGTCGTGGTGAGCCTGGTAGTCGAGCTTGGCCTGGGCGTGCTTGAGGCTGGAAATGTCGGCGAACACGGCCACAAAGTGGGTGATGAACTTGTCCCGGTTGCGCACGGCGCTGATGGTCAGCCAGCTCGGGTAGAGCTCGCCGTTCTTGCGCCGGTTGGAAATCTCGCCCTGCCAGTGCCCCTCGGCGGTCAATTGATGCCACATCGCGGCGTAGAACGCGCTGTCATGCAGACCCGAGGCCAGCAACCGCGGCGTATGCCCCAGCGCTTCGCTCTCGCTGTAGCCGGTGATCTCGGTGAAGGCGCGGTTGACCGCGCTGATATGCTGCTGGGTATCGGTGATCAACACGCCTTCGGCGGTGCTCTCGAATACCGTGGCAGCCTGTTGCAGTTTTTCCTGCATCAGGTGGCGCTCGGTGATGTCCCGGGCGATGGTCAGCATGCAGTCTTCATCGCCGATCGGCAGAGGACGGCTGGACACCTCGCAAAGGCGGATCTGCCCGTCGCTGCGACGGATATGGCAGCTGAAGTCGCGGACGAAGCCGTCGCGGTGCAGCAGGTCAAGCATCTGCTTGCGTTCGTTGAGATTGACCCAGATCCCCAGGTCCAGGGCCGAGCGATCCACCGACATCGCACTGTTGAACCCGGTGATGCGGCTGAAGCCTTCGTTCACTTCCAGCAGCAGGCCATCACTCTGCCGCGACAGCAGCAAGCCATCCGGCGAGGCATGGAAGGCCTTGGCGAATTTTTCTTCGGAGGTTTGCAGTTGTTGCTGGGTTTCCTTGAGCTGAGTGATGTCGCGCACCACGACCACCAGCGCCGGCGTGGTATCGAGATCGAAAGGTTCGGCGGAGATCAGGCCGGTGAACACCTGCCCGTTGCTGCGGCGGAAAGGCATCTCCAGGTTTCGAATGCTGCCGGCCTGCAGGCGCTGCAACAGACCCGGACCCACGCCCGGAATGCCCCAGATGTTGAGGTCGGTGGCGGTCAGGCCGATGACGTCTTCGGCTTTGAGGCCGATCTGCTCTTCGAACGCTTCGTTGACCTCCAGCAGACAGCCGTCGGATAGCCGGGCGATAACCAGGATGTCCGGGCATTGCTGGAACACCGAGGCAAATTTCTGCTCCGACAGACGCAGCGCTTCTTCGGTGCGCTTGGCCTCGCTGATGTCGATCATCAGCCCGCGCATCACCGGCTCGTGGCCGTGTTCGATCAGGCTGACGATATCGCGCACCCACAGGCAACGACCGTCAGCAGTGATGACCCGGTAATCGAGGCTGTGGTCGCGGCCGGCCAGCACTTCGTGGTCGCAAAAACTCTGCGCGCGGGTGAGGTCGGCGGGGTGAATGATGTTGCGCCAGAAGCCCGGAATCAGCCAGTGAGAGAGGGGATAGCCGAGCAGATCCTCGGCGTGGGGCGACACATAGCTGTAGGTGAAGTCGCTCATCCGCGCTTCCCAGGCGATGGCTGACAGGCTCTCCACCAGTCCTCGGTAGTGATACTCGCTGCTGCGCAGTTCCTGCTCCAGATCCACCCGGCGGGCGATTTCCGAGCTCAATCGGCGGTTTACCCGGATAACGGCGGCCAGCACGGCGACCAACAACAGAAGACCCGGAAGTCCATAAATCACCAGATCGGACCAGAAAGTCCGGTGATCGAGGACGTTGCCGACCCAATGTTCCTGAATGGAGCTGATTTCTGCCGGGGTCATGTCCGCGAGGACTTTATCCAGAATGCCGACCAGGATCTTGTTGTCCCGTGGCACGCCCATGGCCAGCTGATAGCGATAAGGCGTTTCGCCGCTGACGTACAGGCCGTCGAGCTTGAGCTGACGCAGGCTCCAGACGCTGGACGCCAGATCGCCCACGACCGCATCCACTTCGTCGGTGGCCAGCGCTTGCAATGCCGAGGCAACGTTGGGCATGGCCACCAGGTTCAGGTCGGGATTGTGGGTGCGCAGCAGTTCGTGGGGTGCGTAGTTTTCCACTACGGCTATTTTCAGGCCGTACAGCTCTTCGATTTTGCGCGGTTGAGGGCCGCCGACGTGGGCCAGGATAACGATCGGGAAATCCAGGTAGGGTCGGGTGAACGACAGGAACGACTGGCGTTCCGGGGTCGACATGATGCCCGGCAAGAGGTCCAGCTTGCCGTTTTTGGCCTGATCCAGCACGACGGTCCAGCTCACGGGTTCTATGGGCGTGAGTTTGACCGCCAGGCGCTGGCGAATCAGGTCGATATAGTCTGCTGCAAGACCCTGGTAACGCCCCTGATCGTCGCGAAACTCAAAAGGAGGCCAGGACGCATCGACACCCAGGCGCAAGTCCGGGTGGGCCGCCAGCCAGCTACGTTCTTCGTCGGTTAGAGTCAGCGCGCCAGCCGTTGCGGTCCAGGTCATCAGCGACAGTAAAAAAAGCATTGTCGACAGTCTGGGCATAACGGTCTCGTTACGGCACGGGGAATGCTTCGAGTGTAGACGGGCAAATCGCGGGGAGGGTAGGGCGGGAGGATTTAATCTTCACAAAACAAAACCCCCGGCGCGGGCCGGGGGTTTTGTGATCACTCGTCGAGGAAGGAGCGCAGATGCTCGCTTCGCGTCGGGTGGCGCAGCTTGCGCAGTGCCTTGGCTTCGATCTGACGAATCCGCTCACGGGTCACGTCGAACTGCTTACCCACCTCTTCAAGCGTGTGGTCAGTGTTCATGTCGATGCCGAAGCGCATGCGCAGTACCTTGGCTTCACGGGCAGTGAGTCCGGAGAGTACTTCGCGAGTCGCTTCCTTGAGGCTCTCAACGGTCGCAACATCGATTGGCGACTGCATGGTCGAGTCTTCGATGAAGTCGCCCAGATGGGAGTCTTCGTCATCACCGATCGGGGTTTCCATGGAGATCGGCTCTTTGGCGATCTTCAATACCTTGCGGATCTTGTCCTCAGGCATTTCCATGCGTTCGCCCAGCTCTTCCGGCGTCGGTTCGCGACCCATTTCCTGCAGCATCTGGCGGGAAATACGGTTGAGCTTGTTGATCGTCTCGATCATGTGCACCGGAATACGGATGGTGCGGGCCTGGTCGGCGATCGAGCGAGTGATCGCCTGACGGATCCACCAGGTGGCATAAGTCGAGAACTTGTAGCCGCGACGGTATTCGAACTTGTCTACCGCTTTCATCAGACCGATGTTGCCTTCCTGGATCAGGTCGAGGAATTGCAGGCCACGGTTGGTGTACTTCTTGGCGATGGAGATCACCAGACGCAAGTTCGCTTCGACCATCTCTTTCTTCGCGCGACGGGCCTTGGCCTCGCCGATCGACATGCGACGGTTGATGTCCTTGATCTCGATGATGGTCAAGCCGGTTTCGGCTTCCAGCGCGGTCAGCTTCTGCTGGCAACGAACGATGTCCGGTTGCAGGCGAGCGATGGCTTCAGCGTACTTGGTCTTGCCTTTGGCCAGTGCATCGGTCCAGCCTTCGTCGATTTCATTGCCCGGGAACTGGCGCAGGAAATCGGCACGCGGCATGCGCGCATCACGAACGCAGAGCTGCATGATTGCACGCTCTTGCTGACGCAGCCGATCCAGGGCACTGCGGACACGCTCGACCAGGCCTTCGTACTGCTTTGGCACCAGTTTGATCGGCATGAACAGCTCGGCCAGGGCCAGCAGTTCGGCGATTGCCGCCTTGTTGTGGCGACCGTGCTTTTTCAGGGCCTTGCGGGTGATTTCCATCTGATCGGCAACAGCGCCAAAGCGCTGTGCAGCGATGACTGGATCCGGACCGCTTTCGGCTTCTTCCTCGTCATCCGAGCCTTCGCTTTCCTCATCATCGTCGGAGTCGTCCGCTTTTGCGGCTTTCTCGTCGATAGGAGGAGGGACTTCGGCAGGAGGTGGCGCAATGCCGTCGTCCGGGTCGATGTAACCGCTCAGAACGTCGGACAGGCGGCCGCCTTCGGTGGTGACGCGGGTGTACTCGGAGAGAATGTGCTCAACCGTGCCAGGGAAGTGCGCGATCGCGCTCATCACTTCACGGATGCCTTCTTCGATACGCTTGGCGATTTCGATTTCGCCTTCACGAGTCAGAAGCTCGACCGTACCCATTTCGCGCATGTACATGCGCACAGGGTCCGTGGTGCGACCGATATCGGTCTCCACTGCCGCCAACGCAGCAGCTGCTTCTTCCGCAGCGGCCTCGTCGGTATCGGCGTCGGCCAGCATAAGGGCGTCCGCATCCGGAGCAACCTCGTGTACGGGGATCCCCATGTCGTTAATCATGCGGATGATGTCTTCCACCTGCTCCGGATCTGAAATATCCTCGGGCAGGTGGTCATTGACCTCGGCGTAAGTCAGGTAACCCTGCTCACGACCCAGTTTGATCAAATCGATAATACGAGACTGCTGTTGCGCTTTTCCGGACATAACACCCTATCCACTGAAGGTCTTGGCGGGCAAAAAACAAGCCGAGGATTATACCTGAGCTATGACCTCACGCGCCAGTTGAGGTCGGGTTTGATGCATAAACGTTCTGCTTTAGAAGGTCGCGCATCTGTTTTGCTATCTGGGTTTGCTCTTCAGCCGATAAGCCCGGCTGCCTGGCTTTCTTGATGAGTTCGTCGAGGGTCTGCGTGTGCTGACCCGCGGATAACCTTGTAATGGTGTCTAAAAACTGCTGTTCAAGGTTGTCGCCGTCAATTAACCACTCCTTTTCCGCGAGTGCTCTGAGCAGGCGTCCTTGCTCTGTGCCATGCCAGCGAGCCATCAACTGAATTGAGTTTAGCTTAGGATTTTTCTGCACCGCCTCGATCAGGGCGATCAGTACCTGAGCATAGGTGTTGCTCTCGTTGGCAAAGTGATCGGCGCTCTCGACCTTCCTGGCCAATTGCGGGTGGTGGATCAACGTGCGCAGGGCGATCAGCGTCGGAGCCTCTACTGCCACGGGCGTGCGCGGGGCATAGGATTCATCCCGATCCCCGCGCTTGCCGTTTTTGCTCCAGGGTTTCTTTTCCCATTTCTTGCCGCCACCACCCTGTTTCTTGGGTGTCCATTCCTGCTGGGGCGCGTACGCCTCCTGAGGCTGGTGGAAGTCGGAGTAATCCGGCATGGCGTCGTAATCCATGCCCGGATCGTAGGCTGGCGGTGCGTCCTGAGGTGCGCTGTGCACCAACTGGCTGACGGCCTCGCCACTCAATCCGGTGATTTCCAGCAGGCGTTGACGCATCAGGGCGCGCAGGTTGGCCCCCGGCACCTTGTCGATCAGCGGTGCGGCGAGGGTGGCCATGTGGGCCTTGCCTTCGAGGGAGCGTGGATCGGCTTCTTCGGTCAGTTGCTGGAAGAAGTAATCGGCCAGCGGCTGCGCATGCTGATTGATCCGCGCGCGGAAGGCGTCGGTGCCTTCTGCGCGGATCAGGGTATCCGGATCTTCGCCTTCGGGCAGGAACAGGAAGCGCGCGCGACGACCGTCCTGCAGGCTCGACAGCGTCGCTTCCAGTGCTCGCCAGGCGGCATTGCGGCCGGCCTGGTCGCCGTCGAAGCAAAACAGCACGTTGGGTACGACGCGGAACAGTCGCTTCAAGTGCTCTTCGCTGGTGGCGGTGCCCAGGGTGGCGACGGCGTTGCGCAGGCCTTGCTGGGCCAGGGCGATGACGTCCATGTAGCCTTCGACGACGATGATTTCGTCGAGGTTGCGGTTGTTCTTGCGCGCCTCGAACAGTCCGTAGAGTTCCTGGCCTTTATGGAAGACCGGGGTTTCCGGAGAGTTGAGGTATTTGGGCTTGTCGTCACCCAGCACCCGGCCGCCGAAAGCGATGATGCGGCCACGGCTGTCGCGGATCGGGAACATCACGCGATCGCGGAAGCGGTCATAGCGTTTGCCGGTTTCGGCGTTCTCGATCAGCAAACCGGCGTCGATCATGGCTTTTTGCTGCAGGGTGTCGCTGCTCAAGTGTTTGAACAGGTTGTCCCAGCCTGGCGGGGCGAAGCCGAGACCGAAGTCCCGGGCTATTTCGCCGGTCAGGCCACGACCTTTCAAGTAATCGACGGCAGCCTTGCGCGCCGGATGGCTTTTCAGGGCCTGGCGGTAGAAGTCGGCGGCGGCCGTCAGCAGCGGGTACAGCGGCGAATCAGTCGGCTGCCGCGGTTTTTGCCGGCGGCCGCTTTCTTCGCGGGGGATCTCCATGCCGGCGGCTTTGGCCAGTTCCTCGACAGCCTGGGGAAAGTCCAGGTTGTCGTGGTCCATGATGAAGCCGAGGGCATTGCCGCCAGCGCCGCAGCCGAAGCAGTAGTAGAACTGCTTGTCAGGGCTGACACTGAAGGACGGCGTTTTCTCTTTGTGAAACGGGCAGCAGGCGGTGTGGTTCTTGCCGGCTTTCTTCAATTGCAGGCGCGAGCTGACCACATCGACGATGTCGGTGCGGTTCAGAAGGTCGTCAATGAAGCTCTGGGGAATAAGCCCGGCCATGGCGTTCTCGTCGTCTGCGCTCAAGGGTGCCCTTGACGATGGGCGGTCGAACGCGGGTCGTTGTTTGAGGCGCGCAAGGTATGCGGCTCGACCAGTGTCGTCTGCGTAATCGCTGTCGGGAAGTGTATCTGCCGAAAATCCACTGACATTAGTTAACTATCAGTGTTGGGGCGGTATTCGACTATTTGAAAGTGTTTCGCTGAATCCGGCTGCGACCGGTCATCGGTCTCGGATAGCTCATCTTTTGGCACGCAAGCGGTGCCTTGGGCTGATCGTCGTGAGAGGAATCAGTGGGTGTGCTCGTCAGCAGCCTTGAAAGGCCCGTCAGAAAAGACGTGCACCGCTGGCAAAAGAGCCAGGTCTGACGCGGTGAAGCAGATTCGTCTCGGTCGCGTCTGCGGCTTCGACGGTGAAGCATCAAGCGTTTTACGCAAATGCCATAAACCCGGCGCAGGGCCGGGCTTGGCAGAAGCTTGCTACGAACGTCTGTGTATTAGTACAGACGAACGGCGCGGCGCTGTTCGCGCTGAACTTTCTTGGCGTGACGCTTAACAGCAGCAGCTGCTTTGCGCTTACGCTCAGAAGTTGGCTTCTCGTAAAATTCGCGGCTACGAACTTCAGCCAGTACACCGGCTTTTTCGCAGGAGCGCTTGAAACGACGCAGAGCTACGTCGAAGGGTTCGTTCTCTTTTACTTTGACGGCTGGCATCCAGAGCTACCTTCATTCATTACCGGGGTCAACATCCTCGCGGCAAAAGAGCACTTGAAGACGTCGGTTTTTAAGGGTTGCGGATGTTAACCCCTCATGGCTCGGAATGCAAAGCCTCTGATCGAAAACCGCTGGTCGGGGCATCACGCGGCGACTATTATGCGCGCCTTCGAATTCAGCCTATACAAGGCGCAAACCCATGCTAGTACTGGGATTAGAAACTTCCTGCGACGAAACCGGCGTCGCACTTTACGACAGCGAACGCGGCCTGCTGGCCGACGCGCTGTTCAGTCAGATCGACCTGCACCGCGCCTACGGCGGCGTCGTGCCGGAGCTGGCATCGCGCGATCACGTAAAACGCATGCTGCCCTTGATCCGTCAGGTGTTGGCCGAAGCCGGCTGCGTTCCGACCGAGATCGATGCCATTGCCTACACCGCGGGTCCCGGCCTGGTGGGCGCCTTGCTGGTGGGCGCGTCCTGCGCCCAGGCGCTGGCCTTTGCCTGGGGTATTCCGGCGCTGGGCGTGCATCACATGGAAGGCCATCTTCTGGCACCGATGCTGGAGTCGCAACCGCCGCAGTTCCCGTTCGTCGCTTTGTTGGTGTCCGGCGGTCATACGCAGCTGGTTCAGGTCGACGGCATCGGTCAGTACACCCTATTGGGCGAGACGCTGGACGACGCCGCGGGCGAAGCTTTCGACAAGACCGCAAAAATGATGGGCCTCAACTATCCGGGTGGCCCGGAAATCGCGCGCCTGGCCGAGCAGGGCGTTTCGGGTCGTTTCACCTTCCCGCGTCCGATGTGCGATCGCCCGGGTCTGGATTTCAGCTTCAGCGGTCTGAAAACCTTCGCCTTGAACACCTGGCAGCAGTGCGTGAGCGCCGGGGACGACAGCGAGCAAGCCCGTTGCGACATCGCGCTGGCGTTCCAGCAGGCCGTGGTGGAGACTTTGACCATCAAGTGCAAGCGTGCCCTCAAGGCCGCTGGCATGAAGAGCCTGGTGATCGCCGGCGGCGTGAGTGCCAACAAGGCATTGCGCACGTCCCTGGAAAAGATGCTCGGCGATATGAAAGGCAGTGTTTTCTACGCTCGCCCGCAGTTCTGCACCGATAACGGCGCGATGATCGCGTTCGCCGGCTGCCAGCGCTTGCAGGCCGGTCAGCAGGAAAGCCTGGCGATCAGCGTTCAGGCGCGTTGGCCGATGGAGCAGTTGTCGGCGTTGTGATCAGTGGCGCTCAGCGGTGGCATCTGAAAGGCGGCATTTAAAAATGCCGTTCGCGCCCCGCGAACAGGTCGCGTAAATTGCCGCGATGGCGCCAGACGATCAATCCCGTAAGGATCGTCATGGGCAGCAATGCCGCCGGTTCCTGCCAGGCCAGCAATGGCAGGGTCAACGGCGTGGCGATCAGGGCGGCCAGCGAGCTGGTGCGGGTCAGGTAGAACGTCAGCATCCAGGTGCAGACGGCCAGCAATGCGGCGGGTGGATACAGACCCAGCAACATCCCGGCGGCGGTGGCGACACCTTTGCCGCCGCGAAACCGGAAATACAGCGGGAACAGGTGACCGATGACGGCACAAACGCCGATCCAGGCCTGATCCTGCAGCGAAAGGCCTGCAATGCCGGCGATCAGCACGGGTAGCAGGCCTTTGCACAGATCGCCCAGCAACGTCAGGATGGCGAGTTTCTTGCCGGCCAGACGCAACATGTTGGTGGCTCCGGCATTGCCCGAACCACTCATTCGCGGATCGGGATTACCGGTCAGGCGGCTGAGCAAAATGGCGAAGGACAGAGAGCCGAGCAGGTAGGCGAGGATCGCCAGTAACCAAAACATGCTAACCATTCCGGGCGAGGACGCCCTGATTCTAACGGCGCAATGCGCCCTTGTCGTGTAGCGGAGAAAAGTGCTTGGACAGAGTGTTTATCGAGGGCCTGGAAGTCGACACCGTGATCGGTGCCTACGACTGGGAGCGAGGCATCCGACAGTGCTTGCGTCTTGATCTGAGTTTCGCTTGGGATAATCGCCCGGCCGCGGCCGGTGATGACCTGACCCTGGCGCTCGATTACGCGAGCGTTTCGTCGCGCATCCAGGCCTTTGCCGAGCAGGCGCAGTTCCAGTTGGTGGAGACGTTCGCCGAGCGCCTGACCGAAGTGCTGATGAGCGAGTTCAAGATCACCTGGATGCGCCTGAAGCTGACCAAGCCCGGCGCTGTTCCTGCCGCTACCGGTGGCGTGGGCGTGGAGATCGAGCGCGGATGTCGCTGACTCAGGTGTATCTCGGGCTCGGTAGCAATATCGAGCGCGAAACCCATTTACAGGCCGGTCTGGACGCCCTGACGGGATTTCTGGTGGATATCCGCTGTTCGCCGGTTTTTGAAAGCCAGCCGGTGGGAATCAAGAGCGGACCGTTCTTCAATTTCGTGGTGTCGGCTTACACCGATCTGCCGCTGATGGAACTGGATCGCCGGCTGAAATTCATCGAGGCCGACAACGGCCGCTATGCGCCGGACCGCAAGGGTCTGCCGCTGGACATCGATGTGCTGCTGTTTGGCGATCTGGTGGGCAACTTCGATGGTCTGGTTCTGCCGCGGGCCGAGATTCTGAAAAACGCCTTTGTGTTGTGGCCGCTGTCGCTGATTGCGCCGGATCGGGTGCATCCTGGCGTAGGAAAAAGCTTTGCGACTCTTTGGAGTGAAGCGAAGATCGA
Organism: Pseudomonas sp. C1C7; assembly: GCF_013359595.1. Lineage (GTDB taxonomy): Bacteria > Pseudomonadota > Gammaproteobacteria > Pseudomonadales > Pseudomonadaceae > Aquipseudomonas. The sequence goes on from NZ_JABFMP010000024.1 coordinate 66,763, forward strand.
TCAGGTGTTGGCGCCGGTGGCGTTCGAGTGGCGTGGTGAGCAGCTGACGACTGCTGATTTGTTGTGATGCAAAAAGATCGCAGCCTTCGGCAGCTTCTACACGAATTCCTGTAGGAGCTGCCGAAGGCTGCGATCTTTTGATTTTTGCTCAGGCGTTTTCTTTGTAGGCCTTCAACGCCTTGAGCCGTTCACGCTTGATCGCCTCACCCAACTCCGGCCCTTTGAATCCCTTCTCCAGCAACGGCTGAACCGCCACGCTTCGTGCGGCGTTCGCTGCGCCGCGCAAATAATCCGCCTGTGGATAACTTCGTTCCTCCAGACCTTTGCGCCCGCGGGCATCCATCTCGCACGCTGCGATGAACTCCTCGAAGCGTTGCGGCCGACGGTAGACGTCGAAGCTCTGCAGCAACTCCAGCAGGGTGGAGGGTTTCAACTCCAGGGCACGATGACCATGGGTGTGATACTCGCCCACCAGCAGCGCCAGTTCCTGGCAGTCCCTTGGCGCCTTGAAGCGCTCGTTGACCGCCTTGATCAGCTTGAGGCCCTTGAACTCATGGGCAATGTGCCGTGGCCATTCCTCCTCCGGCGTCAGCCCTTTGCCCAGGTCATGCAGCAGGCAGGCCCAGCGTACGGTCAACGGTTGTTTGTGCGCAGCGGCTTGCTGCAGCACGCTGAGGGTATGCACCCCTGTGTCGATTTCCGGGTGGTGCGCCTCCGGTTGCGGTACGCCGAACAGCGCATCGACTTCCGGCATCAGCACCTTGAGTGCCCCGCAGGATCGCAGCACTTCGATGAATACCTGTGGCTGGTTTTCCATCAGTGCGCGGGATATTTCTTTCCAGCTCCGTTCCGCTGTCAGGGCTTGCAGCTCGCCGGATTCGCTGAGTTGCCGCATCAGTTCCAGCGTTTCAGGGGCGACCGTGAAGCCCAGTCCGGCATAGCGTGCGGCAAAGCGGGCAACGCGCAGAACCCTGAGGGGATCTTCGGCAAACGCTGGGGAAACGTGACGCAAAACCCGCGCTTGGAGGTCGCGTTGGCCGTGGTAGGGGTCGGTCAGATTCTGCTGATCGTCCTCGGCCATGGCATTGATCGTCAGGTCCCGACGGATCAGGTCTTCTTCGAGGGTGACTTCGGGGCTGGCGTGAAACGTGAAGCCGCCATAACCTCGGCCGCTTTTGCGTTCGGTTCGGGCGAGGGCGTATTCCTCACCGGACTTGGGGTGGAGAAACACCGGAAAATCCGCACCGACCGGGCGATAGCCCTGGGCAAGCATTTCTTCGGTCGTGGCGCCAACCACGACGCGGTCAATGTCGGTAACCGGTAGTCCCAGCAGGCGATCGCGTACCGCACCGCCAACTTTATAGATCCGCATAAAAAACCTCCGTTAGCTCGACAGGATAACCTTTACGTCGAACTTGCGGAGGTTCGAACAGGATCAGAGATGGATGACAGCCAGGTCCAGGCGGCCGTAATCCCCCTCGGCATGTTCACTTCTGGGAGGGACGTGGTGGGTTTTCATCACCTGTTCCCCTTGCAGGGTTTCCAGGTGGATGTCGAAGCCCCAGAGTCGATGCAGGTGCTTGAGCACTTCCTCGGTGGACTCTCCCAGCGGTTTGCGGTCGTGTTGCTGGTGGCGCAGGGTCAGCGAGCGATCGCCGCGGCGGTCGATGCTGTAGATCTGCACGTTGGGTTCGCGATTGCCCAGGTTGTACTGGGCGGCCAGGGTTTCACGGATGATCCGGTAACCGCCCTCGTCATGAATCGCCGGGACCAGCAGATCGTCCTTTTGATCATCGTCGAGGATGCTGAACAGCTTCAGGTCGCGGATCACTTTGGGTGAAAGGTACTGCAGGATGAAACTCTCGTCCTTGAAGCTGCTCATGGCGAACTTGATGGTCGAGAGCCAGTCGCTGCCGGCAATTTCCGGGAACCAGCGGCGATCCTCGTCCGTCGGCTCCTCGCACATGCGCCGGATGTCGCGGTACATGGCAAAGCCCAGGGCGTAGGGGTTGATACCGCTGTAGTAAGGGCTGTCAAAGCCAGGCTGGAACACCACGCTGGTGTGGGATGTCAGGAACTCCATCATGAAGCCGTCGGTGACCAGGCCTTCGTCGTACAGGTCATTCATCAGGGTGTAGTGCCAGAAGGTGGCCCAGCCTTCGTTCATCACCTGGGTCTGGCGTTGTGGATAAAAATACTGAGCGATCTTGCGCACGATACGCACGATTTCCCGTTGCCACGGCTCCAGCAGCGGAGCGTGTTTTTCAATGAAATAGAGAATGTTTTCCTGCGGTTCGGCAGGGAATCGGGCGTTGTCCTTTTCGCTGTACTTGTCCGCGCCTTTGGGAATGGTGCGCCACAGGTCATTGATCTGTTTCTGCAGGTGTTCTTCCCGGTCCTTTTGCCGGCGGCGCTCTTCTTCGGCGGAAATCGGATAAGGGCGTTTGTAGCGATCGACGCCATAGTTCATCAGGGCGTGGCAGGAATCGAGCAGGTCCTCGACCGCATCGATACCGTGACGCTCTTCGCACTGCATGATGTACTGCTTGGCGAACACCAGGTAATCGATGATCGAACTGGCATCGGTCCAGGTGCGGAACAGGTAGTTACCCTTGAAGAAACTGTTGTGCCCGTAGCAGGCGTGGGCCACTACGAGCGCCTGCATGCAGATGGTGTTTTCCTCCATCAGATAGGCAATGCACGGGTCGGAGTTGATCACGATCTCGTAAGCCAGCCCCATCTGGCCGCGGGTGTAGGATTTTTCGGTGCTGAGGAAATGCTTGCCGTAGGACCAGTGGTGATAACCCAGCGGCATGCCGACAGAGGCATAGGCGTCCATCATCTGTTCGGCGGTGATCACTTCGATCTGGTTAGGGTAGGTATCGAGGGCATAGCGAGCCGCGATACGACTGATTTCACGGTCGTAGGCCTGGATCAGCTCGAATGTCCACTCGGAACCGGTGGAAATGGGTTGGCGCTTCTGCTCTTTGGCGGTCATGTCACTAACCTGCGCTGGAAGAGTTCACGGAAGACCGGGTAGATATCTCCGGCCGAGACCAGTTGTTGCTGGGCAAAAGTGTCGGAAAAGGCTTCGGCAATGCGCTCGTACTCGAACCACAAGGCCTGATGTTCGCGCGGGGTGATCTCGACGTAAGTGTAGTACTGCACGAACGGCATGATCTGGTTGATCAGGATGTCCCGGCAGATCGGCGAATCATCGTTCCAGTTGTCGCCGTCGGAAGCCTGGGCCGCGTAGATGTTCCATTCATTGGCCGGATAGCGCTCGGCCATGATCTCCTGCATCAGTTTCAGGGCGCTGGATACGATGGTGCCGCCAGTTTCCCGGGAATAGAAAAACTCCTCTTCGTCCACTTCGCGGGCGCTGGTGTGGTGGCGGATGAACACCACATCGATCTTGTCGTAGTTACGCTTGAGAAACAGATACAACAGGATGAAGAAGCGTTTGGCGATGTCCTTGGTCGCCTGGGTCATGGAGCCGGACACGTCCATCAGGCAGAACATCACCGCCTTGGAGCTGGGGTTGGGTTGCTTGATGAGCAGATTGTATTTGAGGTCGAAGGTATCGAGGAACGGCACGCGGTGAATGCGTGCGCTGAGTTTTTCGATTTCCGCTTCCAGTTCCTGAATATCGCCGAAGTTATCCGGCTCTTCCTGCCGAAGTCGCAGAAGTTCTTCCTTGGCCTCGCGCAGTTTCGCGCGGCTGCTGCCGGACAGGGCGATTCGCCGCGCATGGGCCGAACGCAGGGTGCGGATGATGTTGATCCGCGATGGATTGCCTTCGTTACTGATCCCGGCGCGTACCGTCTTGAAAGTGTCGGTGCCGGTCAGGTTGCGCTTGACCAGGTTGGGCAGCTCGAGGTCCTCGAACATGAATTCGAGGAATTCCTCCTGGGTGATCTGGAAGACGAACTCGTCCATCCCTTCACCCGAATTACCGGCCTTGCCAGGCCCTCTGCCGCCACCACCTCCCGGCGGGCGTGCAATGTGCTCGCCGCTGGTGAATTCCTTGTTGCCGGGATGTACGACGGTCTGTTTGCCACCGCGACCATGGTGAAGCACGGGCTCATCGATGTCGCGGCCGGGAATGCTGATTTGCTCGCCATGTTCCATATCCGTGATGGAACGCCGGCTGACTGCCTCTTCGACGGCCTTTTTGATGTGGTCACGGTAGCGCCGCAGAAACCGCTGACGGTTTACCGTGCTCTTGTTCTTGCCATTGAGACGTCGGTCGATCACATAGCTCATAGGCCCCTCCGGGGAGCTTCAAGTCGTAAGCTTCAAGCGACAAGTGAAAGCGCCATCGGGTCCCGGAGACCGGGACTCAACCGCTTTTCACTTGCAGCTTGTAGCTGGAAGCTTGCCGCTGCTTCACTGCGACTTCCGGACCCGTAGGTACCATTCGGAAAGAAGCCGTACCTGTTTGTCGGTGTAGCCCCGCTCGACCATCCGTGTGACGAAGTCGTTGTGTTTCTGCTGGTCTTCTTTGCTGGCCTTGGCATTGAAGCTGATGACCGGCAGCAGGTCCTCGGTGTTGGAGAACATTTTCTTCTCGATGACCACCCGCAGTTTTTCGTAGCTGAGCCAGGTCGGGTTCTTGCCGTTGTTGTTGGCCCGGGCGCGCAAGACGAAGTTGACGATTTCGTTGCGGAAATCCTTCGGATTGCTGATGCCGGCCGGTTTCTCGATTTTTTCCAGTTCCTCGTTGAGTGCCACGCGGTTGAGGATTTCGCCGGTTTCCGGATCGCGGTATTCCTGGTCCTGGATCCAGAAGTCGGCGTACAGCACGTAACGATCGAAGATGTTCTGGCCGTACTCGCTGTAAGACTCGAGGTAGGCGGTCTGGATCTCCTTGCCGATGAATTCGATATAACGCGGTGCCAGGTATTCCTTCAAATATCGCAGGTAGCGCTCGCGGGTCTCGGCCTGGAATTGTTCCTGTTCGATCTGTTGTTCCAGCACGTAGAGCAGGTGCACCGGGTTGGCGGCGATTTCGTGCGGGTCGAAGTTGAACACCTTGGACAGGATCTTGAACGCGAAACGGGTCGACAGTCCGTTCATGCCTTCGTCGACGCCGGCGTTGTCGCGGTACTCCTGGATCGACTTGGCCTTCGGATCGGTGTCCTTGAGGTTCTCGCCGTCATACACGCGCATCTTGGAATAGATGTTCGAGTTTTCCGGCTCCTTCAGGCGAGAGAGCACGGTGAACTGGGCGAGCATCTTCAGGGTGTCGGGCGCGCAGTGGGCCTTGGCCAGCGAGCTGTTGAACAGCAGTTTGTCGTAGATCTTCACTTCGTCGCTGACGCGCAGGCAGTACGGCACTTTGACGATGTAGATCCGGTCGATGAACGCTTCGTTGTTCTTGTTGTTGCGGAAGGTATGCCATTCCGATTCGTTGGAGTGGGCCAGCAGGATCCCGGTAAACGGAATCGCGCCCAGGCCTTCGGTACTGTTGTAGTTGCCTTCCTGAGTGGCAGTCAGCAGTGGGTGCAGCACCTTGATCGGCGCCTTGAACATTTCGACGAATTCCATCAGGCCTTGGTTGGCCCGGCACAGTGCGCCCGAGTAGCTGTAGGCGTCGGCGTCGTTTTGCGGGAATTCTTCCAGTTTGCGGATATCGACCTTGCCCACCAGTGCCGAGATGTCCTGGTTGTTTTCATCTCCCGGCTCGGTTTTGGCCACGGCGATCTGGTTGAGGATCGACGGGTAGAGTTTGACCACGCGGAACTGGCTGATGTCGCCACCGAATTCGGCGAGGCGCTTGGTGGCCCAAGGCGACATGATGGTGTTCAGGTATCGACGTGGAATGCCGAAATCTTCCTCGAGAATCGCGCCGTCTTCAGTGGCGTTGAACAGACCCAGTGGCGATTCGAATACCGGCGAGCCCTTGATCGCGTAGAAGGGCACGCGCTCCATCAGTTGCTTGAGCTTCTCGGCCAGGGACGATTTACCGCCACCGACTGGGCCGAGCAGATAGAGGATCTGTTTCTTCTCTTCCAGGCCCTGAGCGGCATGGCGGAAATACGACACGATCTGGTCGATGCATTCTTCCATCCCGTGGAAGTCTTCAAAGGCCGGATAGCGGCGGATCACCTTGTTGGAGAAAATTCGCGACAGCCTCGAGTTGGTCGAGGTGTCCAGCAGCTCCGGTTCACCGATGGCAAGGAGCAGACGCTCGGCGGCGGAAACGTAGGCGCTACGGTCCTTTTTGCACAGCTCCAGGTACTCTTGCAGCGAGAGTTCTTCCTGGCGTGTGGACTCGAAACGTTGTTGGAAGTGGCTAAAGATACTCATGACGTCACCTCGCTCGATACGTGGAGCCGACGCCGGATCACTCAGTCGATGCTGGCAGCGACCGAACAGGCAGTCGCTGTTTACCCCCCAGAAACCTTCCGAAGCTGACGACTCCGAAAGCTACTCCCGATGATCCGTGCGCCGGTGTACCGGCTCTCCCCTGTTTTGGATGGCCTGCGCTTAAGGATAGTTGGGAATTCGGGAGGTAAAGGCGAGATACGTAATTAGTTGTGGCTGACCGTTCGTCTGCCACCGCGCCAGCCCGCGCAAGCCGGGGGCTTGCGCGTTACAAAAATATTATTCGGAGATGCCTTGCGCAGTTTCCGAAGGAAAAGTCGTACGCCACAGTTCAAAGCCGCCATCCATGCTGTAGACGTCGGAGAAACCCTGGCTGATCAGGTAGGCCGCCGCGCTCTGGCTGGAGTTGCCGTGATAGCAGACCACCACGGTCGGCGCGTCGAGGTCGGCGTTGCGAATGAAGTCGGAGACCGAGTGGTTATCCAGGTGCTTCGAGCCGCTGATGTGCAGCGCGGCATAGGTGGCCGGGTCGCGGATGTCGACCACGACTGCGCCCTGTTCGCGCAGGGCGTGGGCCTGTTCCGGGGGAATACGTTTGAATTCGCTCATGGCGGGCTCCTGTGGCTCGGCTGAAAGCGCAGTCTAGCGCGGGGCGCTGGCTGGCGATGGTTCGGGAGTGATCGGGGCGACTGGTGGCTTGGCGGCATGGCCGTGCTCATCGCATTTGCAGGACAGGCGCTCGCCCGTGTCGACATTCATCAGGGTCAGGGCGCCGCCCCAGACGCAACCGGTGTCGAGGGCCGAGATGCCCGGATCCAGGACCTTGCCTTCCAGCGCGGCCCAATGACCAAAAATGATCTTCACCTCTTTGGTCTTGCGGTCCTTGTGCTGGAACCAGGGCTTGTAGCCGGGCGGCGCGCTGTCCAGGCCTTCCTTGCTCTTGAGGTCGAGCTTGCCTTCGGCCGTGCAGAAGCGCATCCGGGTGAAATAGTTGGTGATCACCCGCAGGCGCGTCACGCCTTTGAGGTCGTTGTCCCATTTCGCCGGATCGTTGCCGTACATGCCGTCCAGGTAGGCCGGGAACAGATTGTCGTCGCGCAGGGCGGTCTCGACTTCGGCGGCGTACTTCAAGGCCTTGCGCAGCGACCATTGCGGAGGGATGCCGGCATGGACCAGGGCGACGTTGCGCTGCTCGTCGTAATGCAGGAGTTTCTGCTGGCGCAGCCAATCAAGCAGCTCGGCGCTGTCGGGGGCGTCGATGATCTCGCGCAGGGTGTCGGCCTTCTTCAGGCGCTCGATGTTGCGCCCGGCTGCCAATAGATGAAGGTCGTGGTTGCCGAGCACGCACACCAGCGATTCGCGGATGTCATAGAGAAAACGCAGGGTTTCCAGCGATTGCGGGCCGCGGTTGACCAGGTCTCCTACCAGCCACAGGCGATCCTTTGCCGGGTCGAAGGCGACTTGTTTGAGCAGGCATTGCAGTGCTTCAAGACAGCCTTGCAGGTCGCCGACCGCATACGTCGCCATCAGTGCAGGGCTCCGGGCACCGCCAGGCGGAACGGGGCGATGATGGCGTCAAAGTGCTTACCGTCGTCGGCAATCATCTGATAGCTGCCTTGCATGGTACCGACTTTGGTGGTCATGACCGTGCCGCTGCTGTAGGTGTGGCTCTTGCCCGCCTCGATCAACGGCTGCTGGCCGACCACGCCCGCACCGCGAACCTCTTCGACATGCCCGTCGCCATCGGTGATGACCCAGTGCCGTGAGAGCAATTTGGCTGGAATCAAGCCATTGTTTTGCACGGTGATGGTGTAGGCGAAGGCAAAGCGGTCTTGTTCGGGTTGCGATTGTTCTGCCAGATAGCGGGTGACGACGCTGACGTCGACCTGATAACGAGGATCGGACATGCGAGAGGCCTTAAATTCGAAGCGGGACGCGGGGCGTAGCTGATAGAGATCAGTCTAGGACAAGAATCGGGTAGTAAACCAGACATGGGGGCTGGTGTCCTACCCGATAACGTTCAAGCGCTGTCAGGCGTCAGGGGTCTTCTGTTGTGACTGTTCGCTGAGTTTGTCAGCCAGGCGCACGAAGGCTGCCAGATCCAGCTGCTCGGGGCGCAAACCGCCATCGACGCCAGCGGCTTCGATTTCGGCGTTGCTGAGCAACAACTTGAGGGTGTTACGCAGGGTCTTGCGACGCTGGTTGAACGCTTCGCGCACCACGCGCTCCAGCAGCCGATGGTCTTTGGCCGGGTGCGGCAGCACGGTGTGGGGCACCAGGCGCACGATGGCCGAATCGACTTTCGGTGGCGGGTTGAACGCGCCCGGGCCGACGTTGAACAGGTGCTCGACCCGGCAGTGGTACTGAACCATGATTGACAAACGGCCCCAGTCGCCACCACCCGGCCCCGCGGCAAGGCGCTCGACCACTTCCTTCTGCAACATGAAGTGCATGTCGCGAATCAGGTGCGAGTTGTGCAGCAGGTGAAAGATCAGCGGCGTGGAGATGTTGTAGGGCAGATTGCCAACCACCCGCAGACTGCGGGGTGCAGCGTTCAGGGTATTGAAGTCGAACTTCAGCGCGTCGCCCTGATGCAGATTGAAGTTGCTCTTGCCGGCGAACTGCTGGTTCAGGATCGGGATCAGATCCTTGTCCAGTTCCACCACGTCCAGCTGGGCACCGCTGCCAAGCAGGCCGGCGGTCAACGCGCCCTGGCCCGGGCCGATTTCCAGCATCCGGTCATCGGGTTTGGCGTGAATGGAACGCAGGATGCGGTCGATAACCCCGGCATCGTGCAGAAAGTTCTGGCCAAAGCGTTTGCGCGCCTTGTGTTGGTATTGCTCGGTCATAAACGGGTCTCGGCCATCTGGTAGGCGGTTTCCAGGGCCACTTGCAGGCTGCCGGTGTCGATCTTGCCGCTGCCGGCCAGGTCCAGGGCGGTGCCATGGTCGACCGATGTGCGGATGATCGGCAGGCCGAGGGTCACGTTGACCGCAGCGCCGAAGCCTTTGTATTTCAGCACAGGCAGGCCCTGGTCGTGGTACATCGCCAGCACTGCGTCGCAGTGCTCCAGATATTTGGGGGTAAACAGCGTGTCGGCGGGCAGGGGACCGCGCAGGTCCATGCCTTCGCCGCGCAGACGCTCCAGTGTGGGTTCGATGATATCGATTTCTTCATGGCCCAGGTGTCCGCCTTCACCGGCGTGGGGGTTGAGCCCACACACCAGGATGCGTGGCTGGGCGATGCCGAATTTTTCCTGCAGATCGGTATGGAGGATTCGCGTGACCCGCTCCAGGCGCTCCGGTGTGATTGCATCGGCAATCTCGCGCAGCGGCAGGTGAGTGGTGACCAGCGCCACGCGCAAGCCGCGGGTGGCGAGCATCATGACCACTTGCGCGGTGTGGGTCAGATCGGCGAGGAACTCCGTGTGCCCGGAAAAGGCAATCCCGGACTCGTTGATCACGCCCTTGTGCACGGGCGCGGTGATCATCCCGGCGAAATGTCCGTCCAGGCAGCCTTTGCCTGCGCGGGTCAGGGTTTCCAGAACGAAGGCGGCGTTGGCCTTGTCCAGTTGCCCGGCGGCGACCTTGGCGTTCAACGGGGTATCCCAGACATACAGGCTGTTGGCTGGAGCAGGTGTGTCTGGCCAGTTGTCCGGTGTCACCGGCAGCAAGTCGACGGCCACCCCCAGTTGCGCGGCCCGCTCGATAAGCAGGTCGCGACTGGTAATGGCAATCAGGGGGTGTGGCTGGGCTTGCGAGGCGAGCAGCAGGCACAGGTCAGGACCTATGCCCGCTGGTTCGCCGGGTGTCAGCGCAAAGCGTTTGGGCTTCACTGCGCGGCCTGGTCGGCGCCAGGGAGTTTGATTTCAACGTACGCTTCGTCACGGATCTGACGCAGCCAGGTTTGCAGCTCTTCGTCGTATTTGCGGTTACGCAGTACGGTCATTGCCTGCTGTTCGCGAGCCTGGGTGGTGCTGTCGGTGGCGCGACGGCCAAGGACTTCCAGTACATGCCAGCCATATTGAGTCTGGAACGGCTTGGACAGCTGACCTTGCGGGGTCTTGGCCATCACTTCGCGGAACTCCGGAACCAAGGCGTTCGGGTCGATCCAGTTCAGGTCGCCGCCGTTGAGCGCCGAACCCGGGTCTTCAGAGAAGCTCTTGGCCAGTTCGCCGAAATCTTCGCCCGACTGGATGCGGGCGTAAAGCGACTCGGCCAGGGCCTTGGTCTTGGCTTCGTCACGGATCGGGCTTGGTTTGACCAGAATGTGCCGCACATGCACTTCGTCACGCACCTGCGATTCACCGCCACGCTTGTCGGTGATCTTCAGGATGATGAAGCCGCCGGGCGTGCGCATTGGCTGGGTGATGTCGCCAACGGTCATGGTGCTCAACAGGCGATCGAAGGGTGGTGGCAACTGAGCGGCTTTACGCCAGCCCATGTCGCCGCCTTCAAGTGCCGATTCACTGGCGGATTTGGCAATGGCCAGTTGACCGAAGTCAGCGCCTTGCTTGAGCTGCTGGTAAACCGCATCAGCCTGTTTGGCGGCAGCCTGAATCGCGTCGGAGTTGGCGCTTTCCGGCGTAGGAATCAGGATGTTGGAGAGGCGGAACTCTTCGGACAGCTGCATTTTGCCCAGGTCGGAAGCCAGAAAGTTCTTCACTTCCTGCTCGGTGACCTGGATGCGTTCTGCCACACGGCGCTGGCGCACACGGCTGATGACCATTTCGCGACGAATCTGCTCACGGGCGTCGTCGTAGGACAGGCCGTCGCGAGTCAGGGCGGCGCGGAACTGCTCGACCGACATGTTGTTGCGCTGGGCAATGGTGCCGACCGCCTGGTTCAGTTCTTCATCGGTGATGCGAATGCCGGAACGTTCGCCGATCTGCAGTTGCAGGTTCTCGACGATCAGGCGTTCCAGTACCTGCTGCTCCAGTACGCTGGCTGGCGGTACGGCCGAACCACGCTTGGCGATGGTTTGCTGGACTTCATGTACCCGTTGATCCAGTTGACTCTGCATGACCACGTCGTTGTCGACGATGGCCACCACTTTATCAATGGACTCTACTGCGGCGCTGGCCGCAGTAGTCAGGAACAACGCGCCCAGCATCAGCGGGCGCAGACAATCAGAAAGCTTGGTCTTCACGTTCACGATAACCTTGAATGCCTTTGTCGAGGAAGCTCTCTACCTTGGCGCCGGTGAGGCCGCCGAGTCCCTTCAGAACAATTTGGAGGAAGACGCCATGGTCGCCTTTTTCGTTTTGCGGTGCTTCCTGGCTGAACTCTTCATAATCGACCCAGTAACGGTTGATCAGGCGCAGTTTCCAGCAGCAGCTGTCGTACTCGAAACCACCGAAGGCTTCCAGGGTACGGTTGCGGTTGTAGTCATACTGCCAGCGGCTGATGGCGTTCCACTGCGGCACGATCGGCCAGATCACCGAGAAATCGTGCTGTTCGATCTTGTAGTAGTCCTTCACGTAGCCAGGCTGGCCCGGAACGCCGTAGTCGCCGCCGCCGACCTGCCATTGACCGGTGTTCTGGTCGTAGCGGATCTGGTCGTTGCGATAGCGGTAACCGACGTTGACGACCTTGTTCGGGTTGTCTTCAGGCTGGTAGTGGAACATCGCGCTGCCCGAGCGAGGGCTGCGGCTGTCCGGGTCCCAGTTGTAGTCGGCGGTGGTGCGCCAGTCGCGGTTCCAGCGATACTCGTATTCCAGTGCGTATGGAGACACGCTTGAGTGTGCGTCTTCGCGGGTTTTCGCATCGATACCCGGCAACTGGACTTCACGATCCTTGAAGTACAACGCCTGGCCGACGCTGATGCGTTGACGTTCGAAGCCGTTGTCTTCGATCCAGCGGCTGGTCACGCCCAGCGACAGCTTGTTCTCGTCGCCGACGCGGTCGGAGCCGGAGAAGCGGTTGTCGCGGAACAGGGACGCGTAGTTGAAGGTGTATTCGCTGGTATCGAACACTGGAATGTCTTCCTGGTCCTTCTCTGGTACGTAGAGATAGAACAGGCGTGGTTCGAGCGTCTGACGATAGTTCTTGCCGAACCAGGATGTGTTGCGATCGAAGTACAGGCCGCTGTCGATACTGGCAATTGGCACGCCACGGTTCTGACTGGAGTCGAAAGTGCCGTTTAGGCGGTCCTGTTCGGCCGTCTGCGCAGCAACCTGGCTCTTGCCGATGCTGTCCAGATCCAGTTGGTATTGGGTGTACTGATACTTGAGCTTCGGCGTCAGGAAACCATAGGTCGCTTGCATCGGCAGGCTGACAGAGGGTGCAAGGTTCAGACGATCGCCGTTGGCGCGCGCCAGACCCTGAACGTTGGTGTCCAGACGTGGTTCGGTCGTGCCGTCTTCGTTGACGAAGTTGCCGGTTTTCAGGTCCCGGTCGAAACGGACGATTTCAGATTGATAATCGAATTTCAGGCCGTTCGGGTGATAAGGCAGCTGACCATTGAAGGTGATCTGCGGCAAACGGTCATACGGCGTGATGTTCGACACGGTCGCCAGTTGATACGCCTGGGCATTCACACGCGCGGTATAGCTGTCGCCACGGTAGGTGACCGAGCCCTGCTGGTTCACGTAATCGGCGCTCTTCACGCCGATCTGGTCAGTCTGCAGATCCTGGAAGTAATAAGGATCGCTGATTTTGGTGTAGTCGACTTGCGTGAGTACGCGCGAGTCCAGACCACCCTTGTGCTGCCAGTTGTACATGTAGCGGGTTTTTTCGTAGTCCGTCTGCAGCTTGCGGTCGTCGTCTTCGTCGTTGAGATACGCGGCACCGAACTGACCTTCGCTGGATTTGGTCAGGTAACGGAATTCGCCTTCCATCAACAGGCCACGCTTGGCCATGTAGCGCGGATACAACGTGGCATCGTAGTTCGGTGCCAGGTTGAAGTAGTACGGCGTGACCAGCATGAAGCCGGTATCGCTGCCGGTGCCGATGGTCGGCGGCAGGAAGCCGGACTGGCGACGGTCGTCGATCGGGAAATAGATGTACGGCGTGTACAGGACAGGAATGTCCTTCACGCGCAGGGTCACGTTGGTCGCAGTACCGAAACCGGTGGCGGGGTTCAAGGTAATGTTGTTGCCCTTGAGCTGCCAGGCGTTGCTGTTCGGTTCACACGTGGTGTACGTACCGTCCTTGAGGCGGATGATCGCGTTCTCGGCACGCTTGGCGTACAGCGCGTTACCGCGGATACGCGACTTGTGCATCACGTATTCGGCGTTGTCGACCTTGGCTTCACCGGTGTCGAGTTGCACATCGGCGTGGTCGCCAACGATCAGGGCACCGTTGTCGCGGATGCGGACGTTGCCGGCCAGCTCACCACGGCTCTCGGCCTGGTACAGGTTGGCTTCGTCGGCTTCGACCTGCATGCTGCCCTGGCGCATGACCACGTCACCGGCCAGGGTGGCGACTTGCTCATCCTGCTTGTAGCGCGAGGCTTTCGCGCCGATAAAGGTTGGCGCGTCACTTTTATTCGTCTTGTCATTCATGCCAGGACGAATCGGTTCGATATAGGAACCAGAGCAGTAAGGGCCGGTTTCGGCCAATTGGGCTGCCGTAAGTTGTTCGCGGGGAACCCAGTCGAGGTGGCTGTAGTCTTCGCTACGGGACTTCAGGCCGCGACCCTTGGACTCGGTAACGAGTACGGGCTTGGCGCCAGAGTCTTCGCTGGAGCCGCTTTCGGCCGCAGTTTCGCCGGATGCGGAAACGGCGCTGCCGTCATGCACGGGACGCGGAGGCAATGCAGCCGCAGGCGTCTTGGGCGAGCAATCCCAGGCACCCGAAGCAGAGACTGAGCAGTCATACTGTTCGCCGGCGACTACATAGGAAGTAGCTAGAGGTTGCAAGGCCAGCAGACTGCCGGTTACCAACAACGGAAATTTTTTACGAAACGCGGGGGATTTCAATGCCATCTTATTAGTCCGGGCTTCCTGCGTGCCATCTGCCCGCGGTGTGGGCCGCACGCCTCTCGATGGTCTGAAAAAGATGCTGGATAATAAAGCATGACCCGCTTGACGGCTAGGGCCGTCGGAGACCCTTGCAATGCCTGACCAAGATGTACGTTTGCAACACCTGAAAGTTTGGCTCGATGAACAATTGACGATCCTTTTTGCAGAGCAGGGTTGGGGTGCCGTACCCCCGGCCACATTGACCGCGGCCAGCAGCGACGCGAGTTTCCGGCGTTATTTCCGTTGGGAGGGCGCCGATAGAAGTTTCATCGTGATGGACGCGCCACCGCCCCAGGAAAACTGCAAACCCTTCGTGGATATCGCTTTTTTGCTGGCGAAATCCGGAATAAATGTGCCGAAAATTTATGCCGAAGACCTCGAACGCGGTTTTCTTTTGCTCAATGACCTGGGCAACAAGACCTATCTGGACGTGATCGACGGCGAAAACGCCGACCCTTTGTTCGACGACGCCCTGCAAGCGCTGCTGGCATTTCAGCAGTTGCCAATGGTTGCGCCGCTGCCCAGCTATGACGTCGCACTGCTGCGTCGCGAGCTGGAGCTGTTCCCGGAGTGGTACGTCAAACGCGAGCTGGGCATCGAGTTCGACGCCGCCCAGCAAGTGCTCTGGCAACAGGTCAGCGATCTGCTGATCGACAGCGCCCTGGCGCAGCCCAAGGTCCTGGTGCACCGTGACTACATGCCGCGCAACCTGATGCTCAGCGAGCCGAATCCTGGCGTGCTGGATTTCCAGGACGCGGTCTACGGTCCTGTGACCTATGACGTCACCTGCCTGTTCAAGGACGCGTTCCTCAGCTGGCCCGAAGAACGCGTGCGCGGCTGGCTGGAGCGCTACTGGCAGCAAGCTGCCGCCCTGAATATTCCGGTACAGGCCGATTTCGAAGACTTCCTGCGCGCCAGTGACCTGATGGGCGTGCAGCGCCACCTGAAGGTAATCGGCATTTTCGCCCGCATCTGCCACCGCGACGGCAAGCCGCGATACCTGACCGATGTGCCGCGTTTCTTTGCCTATATAGAAGCAGTGATCGCCCGTCGCCCTGAGCTGGCCGAGCTGGATGTGTTGCTGGCCAGTCTGCGCGCCGGAGTCAAAGCATGAAGGCAATGATTCTGGCGGCAGGCAAAGGCGAGCGCATGCGCCCGTTGACCCTGACCACGCCAAAACCCCTGGTTCGCGCCGGCGGGGTGCCGCTGATTGAGTATCACCTGCAGGCGCTGGCCGCCGCCGGGTTTACCGAGATCGTGATCAACCATGCCTGGCTCGGCCAGCAGATCGAAGATTACCTGGGCGATGGCTCGCGTTTTGGCGTGAGCATCCAGTATTCCGCGGAGGGCGAACCGCTGGAAACCGGTGGCGGGATTTTCCGAGCGTTGCCGTTGCTGGGCGATGACGCGTTTGTTGTGGTCAATGGTGATATCTGGACCGATTACGACTTCAGCGTGCTGCACCAGCCCATCGTCGGCCTGGCGCATCTGGTGCTGGCCGAGAACCCGGCCCATCACCCGTCCGGGGATTTCCAGTTGATCGACGGGCAAGTCCACGATGGCCAGCCGGGCACTGCCAACCTGACCTACAGCGGTATCGCCGTGCTGCACCCGCAACTGTTCGAAGGCTGTTCGGCCGGTGCGTTCAAACTGGCGCCGCTGCTGCGTGACGCGATGGCGAACGGGCAGGTGTCGGGCGAGCGCCTGAACGGGCTGTGGGTCGATGTCGGTACCCACGAGCGTCTGGCCGAGGCTGAAGCACTGATTGAAGCGAGCCGCTGACATGCTGTGGCCAGGGACTCTGATTGGAGCCGGAGCAGGCTTTGCCATTGCCAGCATTCCGGGGGCCATGCTCGGCGCCTTGTTGGGCCAGGCGCTGGATCGACGCCTGCATTTGCAGAGTTGGGGGCATCTGCTGGAGAAGCTCGGTGGGCGCCCCGTCCTGCGCAACGACGAACTGCTTTTCGTGCTGCTGGGAAGGCTGGCCAAGTGCGATGGGCGGGTCGTGGACGGCCATATCCAGCAGGCGCGCCAGGAAATGCGCTCGCTGGAGATGAATGAACCGGCTCAGCGTCGGGCGATTGCCGCGTTCAATCGCGGCAAGTCAGGCAACGACCGGTTGCGCGGATACCTGCGTCGGCTGAGTGCTCAGCCTCATGCGGCCGAAGGCGTGTTGCGCGCTTGCTGGCGAATGATCTGGGCCGATGGCCGCGCGGGCAGCAGTGAGCGCGAGTTGATTGCTCAATGGGGCAAGTGGTTGGGCTGGACAACGCATCAGGTGCAGGCGCTGGCGATTGACTATGAGCCCAACAGACGTCCGCCAGTCAGCAGTACCGTGTCTTATCAGGACGCCTTGCGACTGCTGGGGGTATCCGCCACCACTGAGCCTGCGCAGATCAAGCGGGCCTATCGGCGGCTGCTCAGCCGTCATCATCCGGACAAGATCGCTGGCAGCGGGGCGACTGCGTCGCAGGTACGTGAGGCGACCGAGAAGACCCGCGAATTGCATAACGCCTATACGTTGATTCGTCAGCGGCGGGATTTTCGCTGATAGCGATGTGTTGTTTGAAAGGACGCCTTCGCGGGCAAGCCTCGCTGCTACAGGCTTTGAGTTGTTTGCCTGTAGCAGCGAGGCTTGCCCGCGAAAGGTTCAACCCGATCTATCAATCCGCCGCATTCTGCGGATTCAACCAACCCCGCACCCGGCGCACCAACTGCTCCTGCTGCGCCTTGCTATCCCCCGGCAACGCCTTGAGCGACACCTGGCTGAATGTCGAATCCTTCAAGCGTTTGCTCGCCTGCAAGCGGGCCAGCGCCGTATTGCGATCCAGCGGTTTATCCATATAGAAAATGTCTGCGGTGGGCAGCTTCAGGTTGGGCGCAAGCTCGTCCAGTTCCGGCTTGGCCTGGACAGGCGTCTGTGCGGCGATCATGACGAACCGCTCGACTTGCGAGGGTTGCTTTTCGCTCAAATAGCGCGCGGCCCAGTAGGCGCCAGTGCCATGCCCCAATACGACGATGCTGCGAGCGCTTTGCTGTTCGGCGAAGGCGATGGCCGCGTCGATGCGGGTGAAGATTCGTTCGGCATCCGCCTTGGACTGTTCTTCGCTGGTTTCGGCAACCGGTTTGTCAGCGACGTCGGCTTCCCCGGCTTCACCACCGGCCGCCTGCTCGATGGGCGCGGCGGTTGTCGAGTCCTTGCTGGCGGTATCTGGAACCTTGGGCGCTGGCGGCGTTTCGGCAACGCGTGGCGCAATGGCATCGCTTTGCAGGTCCGGCAAGGTGATACTCAGGCTGCTCCATTGTGCGTTGGGCAAATTGCGCCGCAACGGACCGATTGCTTGAGGCCAGTCAGCGGTTTCGCCGGCGCCCGGGACGATAATCACCGCCCCTTTGGGCTCTGGCGTGTTGGCCGGTTTCCACAAGGCCAGGAAAGTGTCGCTGCCCGCTTGCAGTTGTTGCTGTTCCTGCGCAGGGATTTTTCGCTCCAGCGCCGCGGCTTCTTCCTGACTACGCTCGGGCAGAGGCTGACGCTCTGCCGGTTTTTCTTCGGCGGGCTTTTCCGCGGCAGCGTCAGGCTGGGTGGCGGGTGCCGGATCGGCAGCCTCGACGGAAAAAGCCCATGGCAGGATCAGCGACAGGCACAATGCTGGCAGTGCCAGGCGGTAGACAGGGGGCATCGGATATTCCAGGCCAGAAGTGATTCCGGCAGCCTAATGGGTTGGTCAGTATTTGTCAGGGTGTGAGAGTTCGATGATGCGTTTTCGCTGCCTATGGGTTATCGGCTGGTTGTGGTTTCCCTTGATGGGCTGGGCCACCGTGGTGCCCCCGGCGCACGTCGCGGCGTTGTCGCCCAAGCAACAGCAATGGCTGGCGCAGCAGAGCGAGCTGCGCGTCGGGCTGGTTCTGCAGGCGCCCTATGCGCAATACGATCGCCGCTTGCAGCGACTGTCCGGGGTCAACGTCGAACTGATGAAATGGCTGGCCCGGTCGCTCAAGGTCGAGTTGAGCTGGCGCAATTTTCCTGATCTCGAGCATCTGGAAGCCGCAGCGCGCGCCGGTGAAATCGATATCGCCCCAGGCTTGACCCAGACTCCCGGAGGTCTGCGCCTGTGGCAGTTCTCCGATCCGTACATGCGTGTGCCGCAACTGGTGGTCAGTGACCAGAAAAGCACCGGCGCGGTGGAGCTGGAAAAACTCGACAGCCAGACCCGCGTCGCCGTTCGCATGCCCAGCGCCACCGCCGACTACCTGCGCAGCAACTATCCGCACCTGAACCTGCAGGGCGTTCCGATCGAGCGTCAGGCGCTGCAACTGTTGTTGAACCAGCAAGCCGGTTATGCCGTGGTGGATGAGGCGCAATTGGGCCGTCTTTCCAGCGAGCCGGAGTTCGCAGGTTTAGTGGTCGTGGGAGATATCGGCCTGCCGCAACTGTTGCGGGTGGCCACCCGGCGCGATGAGCCGGAGCTGGCCGGGATCGTCGAAACCGCGCTGCGGGCAATCCCGGCCAAGGATCTGGAAAAGCTCCACGATCAATGGCTGCAACCCAAGTATCCACGGCTCACCGAGTCGCCGGGCTTCTGGCAAAACCTCAGCCTGCTATTCCTCGTGCTGGCATTGAGCAGCATGGCCATCGTGTATTGGCAACGCCGTCAGCAACGCAGCCTGGAGCATCGACTGGCCGTGGCGCAGGAAGACATTGCCCTGCGCGCCGCCAGCGAGGAGGCGCTGCGACTCACCCAGTTTTCCATCGATCAGAGCACCGTCGGCATCCTATGGGTCAACTGGGACAGCCACGTGCGCTACGCCAACCGTGCCGCCGAAACCATGCTGGGGTATGCACCGGGCGGAACCATCGACCGGCCGCTGATCGACTTCGAGCCCGGTCTGCACATGGACCGCTGGCTGAACCTGTGGAAGCGCGCGCGGGCCAGCGACGAGTCGCCTCAGAGCTTCGAAACCAACTGCCTGCGCGCCGATGGCAGCATCCTGCCGGCGGATGTTTCGCTGAGTTTCCTGCGTTTTCGTGATGGCGAGTATCTGGTGGTGTATCTCACCGACGTCACCGAGCGCCGCCGAGCCCTGGCTGCGCTGCAGGAAAGTGAAGCGCGGCTGCAAGGGATCGCGGCGAACGTGCCGGGTCTGGTCTTTCGCCTGGAACGGGCGCCGGTGTCAGGGCAGATCGACTTTGCCTACATCAGCGAAGGCAGCGAAAGCCTGGTGGGTTACTCGCCGGCCACCCTGGCTCATCGCGACAAAGGTCTGCGCAGTCTCGTGCACCCGGACGACAAGGCCAGCTATCACCAGACCCAGGACCATGCGCTGGACACTGACAGCGACTGGTCGTGGCAGGGCCGGATCCTTACGCGTCAGGGCGAGCAGCGCTGGGCGGAGATCAAGGCGATCACCCGGCAGCTGGAGGACGGTGCCTATGTCTGGGACGGCATTGTCTGGGACATCAGCGAAAGCAAGCGCATCGAGCTGGAACTGGCCAGCTCCCGGGAACAATTGCGGGAACTCTCCGCGCATCTGGAGAGCGTGCGCGAGGAGGAAAAGGCGCGCATTGCCCGAGAGGTTCACGACGAACTGGGGCAGATGTTGACCGTGTTGAAACTGGAAACCTCCATGTGCGAACTGGCCTACGCGCAACTCGATCCGGGCCTGCACGAGCGCTTGAACAGCATGAAGCGTCTGATTGCCCAGCTGTTCCAGTTGGTGCGCGATGTGGCGACGGCCTTGCGTCCGCCGATTCTCGATGCGGGCATCGCCTCGGCCATCGAGTGGCAGGCCCGGCGCTTCGAGGCGCGCACGCAGATTCCGTGTCTGGTGCAGGTGCCGGAGAGTCTGCCGGTGCTCAGCGATGCCAGGGCTGTCGGCCTGTTTCGCATCCTTCAGGAGGCGCTGACCAATGTCATGCGGCACGCTCAGGCGCATACTGTCGAACTGACACTGTCCATCGAGGGCGACGAACTGTGTCTGGCCGTCAGCGATGATGGCGTAGGATTTGTTGTGTCGGATGAGCGGCCGGCCTCCTTTGGCCTGGTGGGGATGCGCGAGCGGGTGCTGATCCTGGGCGGGCAGTTGTTGCTTGAGAGCGAGCCGGGGGAGGGCACGACCCTGATTGTGCGGGTGCCGTTGGATGTGGCCTGAGACGGTGTTGTTTGCGCTGACGCTATCGCGAGCAGGCTCGCACACAGGAGGGAGCAATTCTGTGAGGCATTTGTGGGAGCGAGCCTGCTCGCGATAGATCCTGAATCTGGAGAAGAACGTGATCCGTGTACTGGTAGCCGAAGACCACACCATCGTCCGCGAAGGCATCAAGCAACTGATCGGCCTGGCCAAGGACTTGTTGGTGGTGGGGGAGGCGAGCAATGGTGAGCAGTTGCTGGAGACCTTGCGGCATGTGCCCTGCGAGGTGGTGTTGCTCGATATCTCGATGCCGGGAGTGAATGGCCTGGAGGCGATTCCGCGGATTCGTGCGCTGAACAATCCGCCGGTGATCCTGGTGCTGTCGATGCACGACGAAGCGCAGATGGCCGCCCGGGCGTTGAAGGTCGGCGCTGCTGGCTATGCGACCAAGGACAGCGATCCGTCTCTGCTGCTGACGGCCATCCGTCGGGTCGCGGCGGGCGGGCGATACATCGATCCCGAACTGGCCGACCGCATGGTCTTCGAAGTCGGCCTGACCGATTCGCGACCCTTGCATTCATTGCTTTCCGAACGCGAATTTTCCGTGTTCGAGCGCCTGGCCCAGGGCGCCAACGTCAACGACATCGCCCAGCAACTGGCGTTGAGCAGCAAGACCATCAGCACCCACAAGGCGCGATTGATGCAGAAGCTCAACATCACCTCCCTGGCCGAACTGGTGAAGTACGCCATGGAACACAAACTCCTCTGACGATCACCAAGCTCGCTCCTACAGAGGTTGTGTGGCCTACACATCAATATCGCGATTGGGAGCAAGCCCCACAGGGGCTTATCCATTTACGACACGCCTCGATGCTGCTTTTGCCTTTACTTGCCGCTTGCAGCTCGTAGCTGCCCACTGCTGTTGTCCAATCGCGCCATCCTTGTAGGGCAATCCCTACCCCCAACCTTCCATCCTGCTGAGGCGATTCTCTCCTGCGGCCCGATTTGCGTGGTCCCAAGGCTCCACTAGGCTTAGTCCACAGCAGTCATCACAACAAAGGTGTGGGTATGAGCCAGGTCGATTCAAGTGCAGGGGCCAATGATGTTCTGGTCAGCTTTCGTGGAGTGCAGAAGAGCTACGACGGCGAGAACCTGATCGTCAAAGACCTCAACCTGGATATTCGCAAAGGCGAATTCCTCACCCTGCTCGGTCCGTCGGGCTCGGGCAAGACCACCAGCCTGATGATGCTCGCCGGTTTCGAAACTCCGACCGCGGGTGAAATCCTGTTGGCCGGGCGCTCCATCAACAACGTGCCGCCGCACAAGCGTGACATCGGCATGGTGTTCCAGAACTACGCACTGTTCCCGCACATGACCGTCGCCGAGAACCTGGCGTTTCCCCTGACCGTGCGCGGCTTGAGCAAGAGCGAAGTCGGCGAGAAGGTCAAGCGCGTGCTGAATATGGTGCAACTCAACAGCTTCGCCCAGCGCTATCCGGGGCAACTGTCCGGTGGCCAGCAGCAGCGTGTCGCACTGGCCCGCGCGCTGGTGTTCGAACCGCAACTGGTGCTGATGGACGAACCGCTCGGTGCCCTCGACAAGCAGCTGCGTGAACACATGCAGATGGAAATCAAGCACCTGCACCAGCGTCTGGGCGTGACCGTGGTCTACGTGACCCACGACCAGGGCGAAGCCCTGACCATGTCCGACCGGGTGGCAGTGTTCCATCAGGGCGAGATTCAGCAGATCGCGCCTCCGCGTACGCTGTATGAAGAACCGAAAAACACCTTCGTTGCCAACTTCATTGGCGAAAACAACCGTCTCAACGGCCGTCTGCACAGCCAGACCGGCGACCGCTGCGTGGTGGAACTGGGGCGTGGTGAAAAAGTTGAAGCCCTGGCGGTGAACGTCGGCCAGACCGGCGAGCCGGTGACGTTGTCCATTCGCCCGGAGCGCGTGAGCCTCAATGGCTCCAGCGAGTCGTGCATCAACCGCTTCTCGGGACGGGTGGCGGAATTCATCTATCTGGGCGACCACGTCCGGGTTCGCCTGGAAGTCTGTGGCAAGACCGACTTCTTCGTGAAGCAACCGATTGCCGAGCTCGATCCTGCGCTCGCGGTCGGCGACGTGGTTCCGCTTGGCTGGCAGGTCGAACACGTTCGTGCGCTCGACCCGATTCTAGAGGCGAACTGATCGCCCCGGCTGCAACAACACCAACCCTGCACGTGGAGAGAACAATAAATGTTGAGATCCCTGAAATTCACCGCTTTGGCACTGGGCATGATGGGGGCTGCGAGCGCAATGGCCGCAGGCCCGGACCTGACCGTGGTGTCCTTTGGCGGGGCGAACAAGGCCGCTCAGGTCAAGGCCTTCTATGCACCGTGGGAAGCGGCAGGCAACGGCAAGATCGTCGCGGGTGAATACAACGGCGAAATGGCCAAGGTCAAAGCCATGGTCGACACCAAGAGCGTGTCCTGGGACCTGGTGGAAGTTGAGTCGCCAGAACTGTCCCGTGGCTGCGATGAAGACATGTTCGAGCAACTGGACCCTGCGCTGTTCGGCAAAACCGAAGATTACGTCAAGGGCGCCATCCAGCCATGCGGCGTGGGCTTCTTCGTGTGGTCGACCGTGCTGGCCTACAACGCCGACAAGCTGAAAACGGCACCGACCAGCTGGGCGGATTTCTGGGACACCAAGCAATTCCCGGGTAAGCGTGGCCTGCGCAAAGGCGCCAAGTACACTCTGGAATTCGCCCTGATGGCCGACGGTGTTGCGCCAAAAGACGTCTACAAAGTGCTGGCCGGCAAGGACGGTCAGGACCGCGCCTTCAAGAAACTCGATGAACTCAAGCCAAACATCCAGTGGTGGGAAGCCGGCGCACAACCGCCGCAATACCTGGCCTCCGGTGACGTGGTCATGAGCTCGGCCTACAACGGCCGCATCGCTGCCGTGCAGAAAGAAAGCAACCTGAAAGTGGTGTGGAACGGCGGCATCTACGACTTCGACGCATGGGCCATTCCGAAGGGTCTGGACAAGGCGCGTGCCGAGGCTGCGAAGAAATTCATCGCCTTCTCGGTGCAGCCACAGCAGCAGAAGACCTACTCGGAAAACATCGCCTACGGTCCGGCCAACACCCAGGCTGTGCCGCTGCTGGCCAAGGATGTCCTGAAAGACATGCCGACCACCCCGGAAAACATCGCCAACCAGGTTCAGATCGACGTCACCTTCTGGGCTGACAACGGCGAGCAACTGGAACAGCGCTTCAACGCCTGGGCTGCCAAGTAAGACCGCAGCGCGGACTTACGCTGTAGGAGCGAGCTTGCTCGCGAGATGTCAGCACATTCAACATCGTTGATGACTGACACTCCGCGTTCGCGAGCAAGCCCGCCCCCACATTTGAACAGTGTGTATTAAACGATCGAGGTGGCATTCCGCCTCTGCAACGATCAAAGATTTCCGGAGTACGCCATGGCTATCGCCGTTCCCGTGAACGCGGGCACTGACCCCACCTTGAAGCAGCGGCTCAAGCACGCCGAGCGGGTCAACCGCTGGAAGGCCCAGGCGTTGATTGCGCCGCTGGTGCTGTTTCTGTTGCTGGTGTTTCTGGTGCCAATCGTGGCGCTGCTCTACAAAAGCGTTGGTAACCCGGAAGTGGTCGGCGGCATGCCGCGCACCGTGTCGGCCATCGCCAGTTGGGACGGCCGCGGCCTGCCCGCTGAACCGGTTTACAAGGCGGCCGCCGAAGACCTCGCCGAAGCGCGCAAGAATCAGACCCTGGGCGATTTGTCCAAACGCCTGAACATGGAACTGGCCGGCTACCGCAGCCTGCTGACCAAAACCGCCCGCGCCCTGCCGCTGGCCACGGAGCCTGCCTCTTATAAAGAAGCGCTGGAAGGTCTCGACGAGCGCTGGGGCGATCCGGCCTACTGGCAAGCGGTACGTCGCAACACCAGCAGCATCACCCCGTATTACCTGCTGGCTGCGGTCGATCATCGCATCGACGACTTGGGCGAACTGGCTCCAGCCACCCCGGATCAGGCGATTTACCTGGATATCTTCGCCCGCACTTTCTGGATGGGCCTGATCATTACCGTGGTCTGCCTGGTGTTGGCCTATCCATTGGCTTACCTGCTGGCGAACCTGCCGTCGCGGCAAAGCAACCTGTTGATGATTCTGGTGCTGTTGCCGTTCTGGACCTCGATCCTGGTGCGGGTCGCAGCGTGGATCGTGCTGTTGCAATCCGGTGGCCTGATCAACAGCGGCCTGATGGCCCTGGGCATCATCGACAAGCCGGTGGAATTGGTGTTCAACCGCATCGGCGTCTACATCTCCATGGTGCACATCCTGCTGCCGTTCATGATCCTGCCGATCTACAGCGTGATGAAAGGCATCTCGCCGACCTACATGCGTGCGGCGATTTCCCTGGGCTGCCACCCGTTCGCCAGCTTCTGGCGGGTGTACTTCCCGCAGACCTATGCCGGTGTCGGCGCCGGTTGCCTGTTGGTGTTCATCCTCGCCATCGGCTACTACATCACCCCGGCGTTGCTGGGCAGCCCGAACGATCAGATGGTCAGCTACTTCGTCGCCTTCTACACCAACACCAGCATCAACTGGGGCATGGCGACCGCCCTCGGCGGCCTGCTGCTCCTGGCGACCGTGGTGCTTTATCTGATCTACAGCTGGCTGGTGGGCGCGAGCCGCCTGCGTCTGGGCTAAGGGGAGTAATGAAATGCTGAGTCCTTATATGTCGCCCATCGAGCGGGCGTGGTTCTACAGCTTGCGGATTCTCTGCGGCCTGATTCTGTTGTTCCTGATCCTGCCGGTACTGGTGATCGTTCCGTTGTCGTTCAACTCCGGCAGCTTCCTGGTGTACCCGCTGCAAGGCTTTTCGCTGCAGTGGTACCACGACTTCTTCGCCTCGGCGGAGTGGATGCGGGCACTGAAGAACAGCATCATCGTCGCCCCGGCGGCCACGGTGCTGGCGATGATCTTCGGTACGTTGGCGGCGATCGGCCTGACCCGCGGCGATTTCCCGGGCAAGCCACTGGTCATGGCGCTGGTGATCTCGCCGATGGTGGTGCCGGTGGTGATCATCGGCGTGGCCAGCTACCTGTTCTTTGCGCCCCTGGGCCTGGGTAACAGCTTCTTCTCGCTGATTATCGTGCACGCGGTATTGGGTGTGCCGTTCGTCATCATTACCGTGTCGGCGACCTTGCAGGGGTTCAACCACAACCTGGTACGGGCGGCTGCAAGCCTCGGCGCTTCGCCGCTGGTGACGTTCCGCCGTGTGACTTTGCCGCTGATTGCTCCGGGCGTGATCTCCGGTGCGTTGTTCGCCTTTGCCACATCCTTCGACGAGGTGGTGGTGACGCTGTTCCTCGCCGGCCCCGAGCAGGCGACCCTGCCACGGCAGATGTTCAGCGGTATCCGCGAAAACCTGAGCCCGACCATCGCCGCCGCCGCGACGCTGCTGATCGCCTTCTCGGTGATCCTGCTGCTGACCCTGGAATGGCTGCGCGGACGCAGCGAGAAAATGCGCACTGCCCAACCCTGACGCAACCCTCCCTGTAGGAGCGAGCAAGCTCGCTCCTACAGGAA
Source organism: Pseudomonas sp. C1C7 (assembly GCF_013359595.1). Lineage (GTDB taxonomy): Bacteria > Pseudomonadota > Gammaproteobacteria > Pseudomonadales > Pseudomonadaceae > Aquipseudomonas. The sequence continues at coordinate 92,783 of NZ_JABFMP010000024.1, forward strand.
AAATGAACAGCCCTGTCGATATCGAGAAAAATTACCGAGTGGCCTACTGATCATCGCGGTTACGGTGCGCGCGCCAAAGCATGAGGTATACAATGCGCGCCATCGTGATTTGGCTCAGAAAAGGTGCGTCATGCAGCCCTTCGTAATTGCTCCGTCGATTCTCTCCGCCGACTTCGCCCGCCTGGGTGAGGAAGTGGACAATGTCCTGGCCGCCGGCGCCGACTTCGTGCACTTCGATGTCATGGACAACCATTACGTGCCCAACCTGACCATCGGCCCGATGGTCTGTGCGGCGCTGCGCAAGTACGGCGTGACCGCGCCGATCGACGCGCACCTGATGGTCAGCCCGGTAGACCGCATCGTCGGTGACTTCATCGAAGCCGGCGCGACCTATATCACCTTCCACCCGGAAGCCACCCAGCACATCGACCGTTCCCTGCAACTGATCCGCGAAGGCGGCTGCAAGTCGGGCCTGGTGTTCAACCCGGCGACCCCGCTGGACGTGCTCAAGTACGTGATGGACAAGGTCGACATGATCCTGCTGATGAGCGTCAACCCGGGCTTCGGCGGGCAGAAGTTCATCCCCGGCACCCTCGACAAACTGCGTGAAGCACGGGCGCTGATCGACGCTTCCGGTCGCGACATCCGCCTGGAAATCGACGGTGGCGTGAATGTGAACAACATCCGTGAAATCGCCGCGGCGGGCGCCGACACCTTCGTCGCCGGTTCGGCGATCTTCAATGCGCCGAACTACCAGGAAGTCATCGACAAGATGCGCTCCGAACTGGCGCTGGCTCGTCCATGAGCGGTTTCGAGCAGCTGTTCCCGGGAAGCCTGCCAAAGCTGGTGATGTTCGATCTGGATGGCACGCTGATCGATTCAGTCCCGGATCTCGCGGCGGCTGTGGATAACATGCTGCTCAAGCTCGGTCGCCAACCTGCCGGCATCGAAGCGGTGCGCGAGTGGGTTGGCAACGGCGCGCCGGTGCTGGTGCGTCGGGCGCTGGCCGGTGCTCTGGACCATTCGGCGGTGGACGATGCCGAGGCCGAGCGCGCACTGGAAATCTTCATGCAGGCCTACGGCGAAAGCCATGAGCTGACCGTGGTCTATCCCGGTGTGCGCGACACCCTGAAATGGCTGCACAAGCAGGGCGTCGAGATGGCGCTGATCACCAACAAGCCGGAGCGCTTCGTCGCCCCGCTGCTGGATCAGATGAAAATCGGCCGATATTTCCGGCTGATCATCGGCGGTGACACCCTGCCACAGAAAAAACCGGACCCGGCCGCGCTGTTTTTCGTGATGAAAATGACCAACATTCCGGCCTCACAATCCTTGTTTGTCGGCGATTCGCGCAGCGATGTGCAGGCGGCGAAGGCGGCCGGGGTCAAGTGTGTGGCGTTGAGTTACGGCTACAACCACGGTCGACCGATTGCCGAAGAGTCGCCGGCGCTGGTCATCGACGATCTGCGCAAGCTAATTCCCGGTTGCCTGGACCTTGCCGCTGAGATAACGTTGGCCGACGTTGTTCAACCCCCTTCTGGAAACGCCATCGTGGTGGTCACTCGCAAACTCTGGATGAAAGTTATCAAGGCCCTGGCCCGTTGGCGTTGGCGCGCCTGACTTTTTCCTGGCCGGTCATCCGGCGCGTTTGCATACCTGACTGTTAGACCCTCAAGCCACGAGGCATATCATGATCCGCGAAGAATTCCTGCGTTTGGCCGCTGCCGGCTATAACCGCATTCCGCTTGCCTGCGAAACCCTGGCCGACTTCGACACGCCCCTGTCGATCTACCTGAAACTGGCCGACCAGCCCAATTCCTACCTGCTCGAATCGGTGCAGGGCGGCGAAAAATGGGGCCGTTACTCGATCATCGGCCTGCCGTGCCGCACCGTCGTGCGTGTTCACGATCATCACGTCAGCGTGACCGTCGATGGCGTCGAGACCGAAAGCCATGATGTGGAAGACCCGCTGGCCTTCGTCGAAACCTTCAAGGCCCGCTACAACGTGCCGACCATCGCCGGCCTGCCGCGCTTCAACGGCGGTCTGGTGGGGTACTTCGGCTATGACTGCGTGCGTTATGTGGAAAAGCGTCTGGGCAAGTGCCCGAACCCGGATCCGCTGGGCGTGCCGGACATTCTGCTGATGGTGTCCGATGCGGTCGTGGTGTTCGACAACCTGGCCGGCAAGATGCACGCGATCGTCCTGGCCGACCCGTCGCAGCAAGACGCTTTCGAACAGGGCCGCGCCCGTCTGGAAGAGCTGCTGGAAAAACTTCGCCAGCCAATCACCCCGCGCCGTGGCCTGGATTTCAGCAAGCAGCAAGCGGCTGATCCGGTGTTCCGCTCAAGTTTCACCCAGGGCGATTACGAAAAAGCCGTCGACACCATCAAGGAATACATCCTGGCTGGCGACTGCATGCAGGTCGTGCCGTCCCAGCGCATGTCGATCGACTTCAAGGCGGCGCCCATCGATCTGTACCGCGCACTGCGTTGCTTCAACCCGACGCCGTACATGTACTTCTTCAACTTCGGCGATTTCCACGTCGTCGGCAGTTCGCCGGAAGTGCTGGTGCGGGTCGAAGATAATCTGATTACCGTACGCCCGATTGCCGGCACCCGCCCGCGTGGCGCGAACGAAGAGGCTGATCTGGCGCTGGAAAAAGACCTGCTGTCGGACGCCAAGGAAATCGCCGAGCACCTGATGCTGATCGACCTGGGTCGCAACGACACCGGTCGTGTATCGGAAATCGGTTCGGTGAAACTCACCGAGAAGATGGTCATCGAGCGTTATTCCAACGTGATGCACATCGTTTCCAACGTCACCGGCCAATTGAAGGAAGGCCTGACGGCGATGGACTCATTGCGGGCGATTCTGCCGGCGGGCACCTTGTCCGGCGCACCGAAAATCCGCGCCATGGAAATCATCGATGAACTGGAACCGGTCAAGCGTGGTGTCTACGGCGGCGCCGTCGGCTACTTCGCCTGGAACGGCAACATGGACACCGCCATCGCGATCCGCACGGCGGTGATCAAGAACGGCGAACTGCACGTGCAGGCCGGCGGCGGCATCGTCGCCGACTCGGTGCCGGCGCTGGAATGGGAAGAAACCCTGAACAAGCGCCGCGCGATGTTCCGTGCGGTGGCTCTGGCTGAACAAACTCCACAAGGCTGACCGATGAGCGTTGCCCGCACGCAGGCCGCCTTGAGCGATCAAGCGCTGGACGCTGCGGGCCACTCACCCGAAGGCCGTATTAGTAGTCAGTGAATTCAAGAGGTTCTTAACGCCATGTTGCTGATGATCGATAACTACGACTCTTTTACTTACAACGTTGTGCAATACTTGGGCGAGCTCGGCGCCGAGGTCAAAGTCGTGCGCAACGATGAACTCACCATCGCCGAAATCGAAGCGCTCAACCCTGAACGTATCGTGGTTTCTCCCGGCCCTTGCACGCCGACCGAGGCGGGCGTCTCGATTGATGTGATCAAGCACTTCGGTGGCAAACTGCCGATTCTGGGCGTCTGCCTCGGCCATCAATCCATCGGCCAGGCCTTTGGCGGCGATGTGGTCCGTGCCCGTCAGGTGATGCACGGCAAGACCAGCCCGGTGTTCCACGAAGACAAGGGCGTATTCGAAGGCCTGAATCATCCGCTGACGGTTACCCGCTACCACTCGTTGATCGTCAAGCGCGAAACTCTGCCCGATTGCCTGGAGCTGACCGCCTGGACCCAGCTCGAAGACGGGTCGGTCGACGAGATCATGGGCCTGCGTCACAAGACATTGAACATCGAAGGTGTGCAGTTCCACCCTGAGTCTATCCTGACCGAACAGGGCCACGAACTCTTCGCCAACTTCCTCAAACAAACCGGCGGCACGCGCTAAGGACCTTTCATGAATATCAAGACAGCCTTGAGCCGTATCGTCGATCACCTCGACCTCAGCACCGAAGAAATGCGCTCCGTGATGCGCGAAATCATGACCGGGCAGTGCACGGACGCGCAGATTGGCGCGTTCATGATGGCCATGCGCATGAAGAGCGAAAGCATCGACGAAATCGTCGGCGCCGTGTCGGTCATGCGCGAGCTGGCGGACAAAGTCGAACTCAAGACCCTCGACGGCGTGGTCGATGTGGTAGGCACCGGCGGTGACGGTGCCAATATCTTCAACGTGTCGACCGCCTCCGCCTTCGTGGTTTCGGCGGCCGGTTGCACCGTGGCAAAGCACGGTAACCGTGCGGTTTCCGGCAAGAGCGGCAGTGCCGACCTGCTGGAAGCGGCCGGCATCTATCTGAACCTGACTCCGGTACAAGTGGCGCGCTGCATCGATAACGTCGGTATCGGTTTCATGTTCGCCCAGACCCACCACAGCGCCATGAAGCACGCCGCCGCTCCGCGCAAGGAGCTGGGGCTGCGTACCCTGTTCAACATGCTCGGCCCGCTTACGAATCCGGCCGGCGTGAAACATCAGGTGGTGGGCGTGTTCACCCAGGCCTTGTGCCGACCGCTGGCTGAAGTGTTGCAGCGTCTGGGCAGCAAGCATGTGCTGGTGGTGCATTCCAAGGATGGCCTGGACGAGTTCAGCCTGGCTGCACCGACCTACGTCGCCGAGCTGAAGGACGACCAGATCACCGAGTATTGGGTCGAGCCCGAAGACCTGGGCATGAAAAGCCAGAGCCTGCACGGCCTGGCTGTCGAAAGCCCGGAAGCTTCCCTCGAGCTGATTCGCGATGCACTGGGCAAGCGCAAAACTGAAAACGGTCAGAAGGCTGCCGAGATGATTATGCTCAACGCGGGCGCCGCGTTGTACGCCGCCGATCACGCCAGCAGTCTCAAAGAGGGCGTTGCCCTGGCGCACGATGCGTTGCATACAGGCCTGGCTCGGGAAAAACTCGAGGAGCTGGGCGCATTTACCGCGGTATTCAAAGTGGAGAATGAGGGATGAGTGTACCGACGGTTCTGGAAAAGATTCTGGCGCGCAAGGTTGAGGAAGTGGCCGAGCGCAGCGCTCGCGTCAGCCTCACCGAGCTTGAGAATCTGGCCAAGGCGGCCGATGCACCCCGTGGTTTTGCCAAGGCGTTGCTGGCTCAGGCCAAGCTTAAACAACCGGCAGTCATTGCCGAGATCAAGAAAGCGTCGCCAAGCAAAGGTGTGATCCGCGAGAACTTCGTGCCTGCCGACATCGCCAAAAGCTACGAGAAAGGCGGTGCGACCTGCCTGTCGGTGCTGACCGATATCGATTATTTCCAGGGCGCCGACGCCTACCTGCAGCAGGCCCGCGCGGCCTGCAAGCTGCCGGTGATCCGCAAGGACTTCATGATCGATCCGTACCAGATCGTCGAAGCCCGTGCGCTGGGCGCCGACTGCGTGCTGTTGATCGTATCCGCGTTGGATGACGTGAAAATGGCCGAACTGGCATCCGTGGCCAAGGATGTTGGTCTTGATGTGCTGGTGGAGGTTCACGACGGTGACGAACTGGAGCGGGCCCTGAAAACCCTCGACACGCCATTGGTCGGTATCAACAACCGCAACCTGCACACCTTCGATGTCAGCCTGGAAACCACGCTGGACCTGTTGCCGCGCATTCCCCGTGATCGCCTGGTCATCACCGAAAGTGGCATCCTCAATCGGGCGGATGTCGAGCTGATGGAAATCAGCGACGTTTACGCGTTCCTGGTGGGTGAAGCATTCATGCGCGCCGAGAGCCCGGGCACCGAGTTGCAGCGTCTGTTCTTCCCTGAGCGTGGTGTTCCCGTAAGCGGTTCGACCCTCGACTGATTACAGTCAGACCGAGATGCCTTTCGCGAGCAAGCCCGCTCCCACATTTAAATGCGGTCTAATGTGGGAGCGGGCTTGCTCGCGAAGAGGCCTTCAAATTCCCCGAAGATCTGAAGCCTGCCGGAGCTGTCCATGTCGCTACCAACTTCCCTGACCATCGAAGCCGGCCTGCAAGCCGAACAGGACTTGCTGGCATCGGTCTGCGCCGGCAACACGGAATTTGGCCTGCTGTTCTGGCGGCCCAGCGATCGGGCTTTGGTCATGCCGCGCCGCTTGAACCGCCTGCCCGACTTCGATCACGCCTGTGAAGTCTCCGCCGCTGCCGGCTGGCCGGTGCTGTTGCGCGAAACCGGCGGCGAGCCGGTGCCGCAATCGTCATCGACCATCAATATCGCCCTGGTTTATGCGCCACCGCGCAGTGAAGGCGATCTGAACCGCATCGAGTCCGGATACCGGCGCTTGTGCGACCCGATCTGTGATCTGCTGGATGAGCTGGGCGGGACGTCGTCGCTCGGGGAAATCGAAGGCGCGTTTTGCGATGGCCGCTTCAACGTCAACCTGGACGGGCGCAAGATGGTCGGCACCGCCCAGCGCTGGCGCCAGAGTCAGGGCGGGCAGCGGCCGGTGGGGTTGGTTCACGGTGCGATGCTGGTGGATAACGAGCGTGAATCGATGGTTGCGGCGGTCAATCGATTCAACGAGGCCTGTGGTCTGGAGCAGCGGGTGCGTGCCGAAAGCCACATCGCCCTGCATGAGAAGTTCATGGCGCCAGACGCGCTGGCACGTCTCGACGAACTCTACCGGCAAATGCTGGTGCGGATGTTCAGCGCCTAGCGCGTACCGAACACCACCATGGTCTTGCCCTTGACGTCGACCAGGTTGCGTTCCTCAAGGTCCTTGAGCACGCGACCGACCATCTCCCGAGAACAGCCGACGATCCGCCCGATTTCCTGACGTGTCACCTTGATCTGCATGCCATCGGGGTGAGTCATGGCGTCAGGCTGCTTGCACAGTTCCAGCAGGCAGCGAGCGACGCGACCCGTGACGTCGAAAAAGGCGAGGTCGCCAACCTTGCGGGTGGTGTTGCGCAGTCGCTGGGCGATCTGCCCGCTCAACACATAAAGAATGTCCGGGTCCTGCTGCGACAGTTCACGGAATTTCGTGTAACTGATTTCCGCGACTTCGCATTCCACCTTGGCGCGCACCCAGGCGCTGCGCTGCTGCTCCAGGCCTGCCTGCTCGAACAGGCCCAACTCACCGAAAAAGTCCCCGGCATTCAGATAAGCGATGATCATTTCCCGGCCGTCGTCATCTTCGATCAGGATCGTGACCGAACCTTTGATGATGAAGAACAGCGTTTCGGCGCGGTCGCCAGCGCAAATGATGTTGCTCTTGGCCTGATAGCGGCGGCGCTGACAATGCATCAATAGCTTGTCGAGGTTCTTGATCTTGGGGGTGGGGGCAATAGCAACCATGGTTGTATCCCGAAAAGACTGCACGGTGTGTTTGGTTTTTATATGAATTGCGGCGGCTGCGGCAAAGCCGGCAATGCGTCAGCGAATTGGCGTCAGCTTAACAGACACTTCCGGCAATATTCGAGAAATTACCTACGGACATTAAGGTGGCGCGTCTCCGCAGGCGGGCACTGTCAATCACGGGGCCTGTGCTAAGCTGGCGACCCTTTTTTATACAGTGGAGTCTTGGCGATGAAGGCACGCATCCAATGGGCTGGCGAAGCCATGTTCCTCGGCGAATCCGGTAGTGGTCATGTCGTGGTCATGGACGGTCCGCCCGATGCCGGTGGCCGTAACCTGGGTGTCCGGCCGATGGAAATGCTCCTGCTGGGTGTCGGCGGTTGCAGTAACTTCGATGTGGTCAGCATTCTCAAGAAGTCCCGCCAGGCGGTCGAGAGCTGCGAAGCGTTCCTGGACGCCGAGCGTGCGAGCGAAGATCCGAAAGTCTTCAAGAAGATCCACATGCATTTCGTGGTCAAGGGCCGCGGGTTGAAAGAAGCCCAGGTCAAGCGTGCCATCGAGCTGTCGGCGGAGAAGTATTGCTCGGCGTCGATCATGCTGGGCGCCGCAGGTGTCGAGATCACCCACGACTACGAAATCGTCGAGCTTGGCTGAATCGGGTAGTTGCTCATCCGACCGCAGCGAACACAAAAAAGGCGACTCCCTCACGGCAGTCGCCTTTTTTCTTTCTCGTTTATGTAGGAGCGAAGCTTGCTCGCGAAGCGGCCCTTCCAGACAACCAAGGATCTCAGATCCGATAAGTACTCTTGGTCATCACCTTGGCCAACAAACTCATCCCGAACTTCACCGGCGCCGGAAACCGGAAACCGCCAGCATCCAGCGCACTCTCGGCATGCTGCTCTTCATCAATACGCATCTGTTCCAGGATCGCCCGGGACTTTTCATCTTCCGCCGGCAACTGCTCGAGGTGTTCGTTCAAGTGTTTGCACACCTGATCTTCGGTGGCCGCGACGAAACCCAGGCTGACTTTGTCGCTGATCAGACCTGCAACCGCGCCGATCCCGAAGGACATGCCGTAGAACAGCGGATTGAGAATGCTGGTGTGGCTACCCAGCTGATGGATGCGCTGCTCGCACCAGACCAGGTGATCGATTTCTTCCTCGGCGGCATGTTCCATGGCCGCTCGCACCTGCGGCAGCTTGGCGGTCAGCGCCTGCCCCTGGTACAGCGCCTGGGCGCAGACTTCGCCGGTATGGTTGATGCGCATCAGGCCGGCCACGTGCCGGGTGTCCTCGTCGCTCATTTTGGCGTCCGGCTGCACGATGGCGGGGGACGGGCGGTACGGCTGGCCACTGGAAGGCAGCAAAGTACGCATCGCGGCATCGGCTTGCAGCAGAAGGCGGTCGATTGGCGAGTAGTGACGTTGGGTAGTCATGCTGACCTCCGGAGGAATCTCGGCGGCCAGTTTAACCCAATCGGCCGTGGAAGTTTTGCCTCGGGTCATTGTGCGGCGGGGATGTTTCCGTTTGAGGGCGCTTGCTGGCGATGTGTTCCACGGCAACGGTGTTTTCTGCAAACACGCGTGATCGTTGACGTTCATCGCCAGCAGTGGGGCGTCTGATCAGCCCGGTGGCCAGTGCATCTGGCGCTGGCCGAGCACGTGCATATGAATGTGATAGACGGTCTGGCCGCCTTCTTCATTGCAGTTCATGACCACGCGGAAACCCTTTTCACAGCCCAGTTCCAGGGCCAGGCGCTGGGCGGTGAACAGAATGTGTCCAGCCAGAGCCTTGTCGTCCTCGGTCAGGTCGTTCAGGGTGCGCACCGGTTTTTTCGGAATCACCAGAAAATGCACCGGTGCCTGTGGGGCGATGTCGTGGAAGGCCAGTACCTGGTCGTCCTCGTAAATGATCTTCGCCGGGATTTCCCGGTTGATGATCTTGGTGAACAGAGTATCCACAGCAGTTTTCTCCGTTGTTTGGGCTGGCCTGAGTGTACTCACGGGGCATGCCCGAGCCCAGCTTTTTGCCAGTCACCCGCTCAGCGCGGGCAATAAGACTTGTTAACCATGCCGGTGATTGTCCGGATCAGCCAGCGCGAACCGAAGCGGGGCAGGGCGGCGAGCCAGCGGTTGCGCCGTCCGGGAATAATGATTGCGCGATTCTTTTCCAGTGCCCGAACGGTATAGAGCGCGACTTCTTCCGGGCTCATCAGCATCTTGCTGTCGGCCAGTTTGTCTGCGTTCAGCTGCGCGGTGCGGAAAAAACCGGTGCGGGTCGGCCCGGGGCACAGCACCGAAACCTTCACCGCGCATTTTTTCAGTTCCACGCGCAGGCCTTCGGAGAAGTGCAGCACATACGCCTTGCTGGCGTAATAGGTACTCATCCACGGCCCCGGGCGGAAGGCCGCAACCGAAGCGACGTTCAGGATCTGCCCGCCACCGTGCAGCGCCATGCTGTTACCAATGGCATGGCACAGACGGGTCAGGGCCAGGATGTTCACTTCGATCAGGTCTTGCTCGGTCATCCAGTCCAGCCCCAGAAACGGGCCGCAGGTACCGATACCGGCGCAGTTCACCAGCAAGTCGATCTGCCGGTCACCTTCTTCCAGTTCCAGCAGAAAGCCGGACAGGCGCAGGGGCTCACTCAGGTCGCAGGCGCGGAACAGGACCTCCACGCCGAAACGTTGGGTCAGTTCCATCGCGATACTTTCCAGCTGATCACGCTGTCGGGCCACCAGTATCAGGCTGCGGCCGCGCCGGGCCAGCGCTTCGGCCATCGCCAGGCCGATGCCGCTGGAAGCGCCAGTGATCAGAGCGTAACGGGTCATGCAGTTCTCCATCGCAACAGCAGCGCGCCGCATCGCAGGTGTCACGGGCAGGGAGCGCTGTTCATTCTTGCGCAGAGTCTACAGGTGGCTGGGCTTGTTCGGCTGCATCATCGGCTGAATTTGCCGGGGATTGAGCTTGCACCTCGATTTCCTCGGTGATCTGCGAGCTGCTCTGGTAACTGCTTTCGAGGGTATTTTCATACTCGTCCTGAATAGCGGAAATACCACCCGCCAGTGCGCCGACGATGATCAGTGCGAGCAGCACCACCCACAACGATGACAGCACTTTGACCGCCGTGCTGTTGGGTGGCGGTGGAGCGCCATAACGGTTGGCTGTTTGGTTGCCGGGCATCGCCATCATCACAAGCGGAAAGAAACTGCCTACAAAGGGCACCAGGTTCAGCAGCCAGAGCCATCCGGACCAGCCGAGGTCATGCAGACGCTGAACGGTGATCATGACGCTGGCAATGATGAACACGATGCACAGGATGAACGCCAGAAAACCGCCGATGATCAGCCCTGCGGTCGAATCGGTGCTGACCAGCGCCAATCCCACCACGGCGAATACGCTAATCACAGCGATCGCCACCAGGCTCAACACCATCGACCACGCCAGAAAGCGCAGACGGCCGATCCGTCCTTCCACACCGAAGGGCTTGAGCGTGGCGAACTCGGCCAACTGCTCGCCGACCCTGGCTTGCGGTGGCGCGTAGGGTGAATCGGGCTCTTCGGGAGTGGCGACGGGCGAGGGCTGGTGAACGTCGGACAGATTGAGCTCGATCAACGTTACGGGCTCGACCCGGGCATCGATGCCGGCGTTCTTCAGGGCCTGCAGATATGCCTGTGCGTCGGACTGCGTCAGGTCTCGCTTGAGTACTACCGCATGGCCATTGAACAGGCGCTCGACGGCAGCGACATCGCTTTTGTACAGCGCTGCGATGTTGAGTTTGGCGGTATTGATATCAACGCCCGGTAAAAGCGTGCCGTCGAAAACGATGTTGAAGCGGTTGTCGCTCATTGCCCAGGCATCCTTGTCGCGAAGGTTTGAATCCATGGATTGTAGGGCCGGCCGCTGAAGCCGACCCGATTCTTTCAACGTGGCCAGCGCTGTTGAAGTTGCGTGGCTTGTTCCAACGCCTTGCGATACTCGCTGTCGAGACGCGCCACCAGTTCATCGACATTCGGCAAGTCATCGATTTCACCGACACCTTGACCGGCCGACCATACGGTTTTCCAGGCTTTGGCTTCATCGCTCAGCGGCTTGAGCTTGGAGCCGAAGTTGACCTCGCCCTTGTTTTGCAGGGCCAGCATGTCGAAACCCGCAGCTTCCAGACTCTGGCGCATGAAGCTCGCCGGAACGCCCGATACCGCTGGCGTGTGAATGATGTCCGCGGCCTTGGAGCTCAGCAGCATTTCCTTGTAGGCGTCCGGCGCATGACTTTCAGCGGTGCCGATAAAGCGTGTGCCGAAGTAGGCAAGATCCGCACCCAGCAGTTGCGCGGCGAGAATCTCGTGGCCGTGGTTCAGACAGCCGGCCAGCAGCAAGGTCTTGTCGAAGAACTGGCGGATCTCGGCGATCAGCGAGAACGGGCTCCAGGTCCCGGCATGTCCGCCTGCTCCCGCGGCGACGGCGATCAAGCCATCCACGCCGGCCTCGGCGGCTTTCTCGGCATGGCGGCGGGTCGTGACGTCGTGGAATACCAGGCCGCCATAACTGTGCACCGCATCGACCACTTCTTTCACCGCGCCCAGGCTGGTGATCACGATCGGCACCTTGTGCTCGATGCAGATCTCGAGATCGGCCTGCAATCGCGGGTTACTGTTGTGGACGATCAGGTTCACGGCGTACGGCGCGGGATTTTCCAGCGTCGCCAGGCCCGCTTCGATTTCTTCCAGCCATGCCTTGAAGCCACTGCTTTCGCGTTGGTTGAGCGCTGGAAAACTGCCCACCACGCCGTTGCGGCAGCAGGCCAGGACCAGTTGCGGGTTGGAAATCAGGAACATCGGCGCCGCTACCACGGGCAGGCGCAAACGATGATCGAGCAAAGCGGGCAGCGACATTGGAATACCCCCGGTGACTAATGCTTGTTGGATTTAGAACGGCCGCACGACGACCAGAATTACGATAGCCAGCAAAAACACAACCGGCACTTCATTGAACCAGCGATAAAAGACATGGCTGCGGGTGTTCTCGCCACGGGCAAACCGCTTCACCTGTGCGCCGCACATATGGTGGTAGCCGATCAGCAGTGCCACCAGAGTCAGCTTGGCATGCATCCAGCCACCTTGGCTGAAATAGGCGCTTGGATTGAGGCTGATCAGCCAGCCGCCGAAGATCAGGGTCGCGATCATCGCCGGGCCCATGATGCCGCGATAGAGCTTGCGCTCCATGATGCTGAAGCGCTCCTTGCTGACGCTATCCTCGCTTTGCGCGTGATAAACGAACAGGCGCGGCAGGTAGAACAGGCCGGCAAACCAGCATACGACGCTGATGATGTGAAAAGCTTTTAGCCACAGATAAAGCATTTTTGGTTATCCCCAGGTTCACGGTAGCCGGGATAGTAGAGGCTTGAGCGTCCGCACGTCACCTTGCCGGTTGTCGCAGGCGCGCGCGGCCCCTATTATCGACGGCTTTCCAGTGGGTTCGTTGAGGGCAGGTTTATGGTCAAGGTCGGTATCGTCGGCGGCACGGGTTACACCGGGGTCGAATTGCTGCGTCTGTTGGCGCAACATCCGCAAGCTGAAGTGGTAGTCATCACTTCCCGATCCGAGGCCGGCATGGCCGTGGCCGACATGTATCCGAACCTGCGAGGCCACTATGACGGCCTGGCGTTCAGCGTTCCGGACATCAAGACCCTGGGCGCGTGCGATGTGGTGTTCTTTGCGACGCCTCACGGCGTTGCTCACGCCCTGGCGGGTGAATTGCTGGCGGCCGGGACCAAGGTCATCGATCTGTCTGCGGACTTCCGTCTGCAGGATGCGCACGAGTGGGCCAAATGGTACGGCCAGCCGCATGGCGCGCCAGAGCTGCTGGACGAGGCGGTCTACGGTCTGCCGGAAGTCAATCGCGAGCAGATCAAAAAGGCACGCCTGATCGCTGTACCGGGTTGCTATCCGACCGCGACCCAGTTGGGTTTCCTGCCGTTGCTCGAAGCCGGTCTGGCGGATGCTTCGCGCCTGATCGCTGACTGCAAGTCCGGCGTCAGCGGTGCCGGTCGCGGTGCGGCTGTAGGTTCGTTGTACTCCGAGACCTCCGAGAGCCTGAAGGCTTACGCGGTCAAGGGGCACCGTCACTTGCCGGAAATCCGCCAGGGCTTGCGCCGTGCTGCAGGTAAGGACGTCGGCCTGACCTTCGTTCCGCACCTGACTCCGATGATTCGCGGCATTCACTCGACGCTCTACGCGACCGTCGTGGATCGCTCGGTCGACCTTCAGGCGCTGTTCGAAAAGCGTTATGCCAACGAACCGTTCGTCGACGTGATGCCAGCCGGCAGCCACCCGGAAACCCGCAGCGTGCGCGGTGCCAACGTTTGCCGTATCGCGGTGCACCGTCCGCAGGAGGGTGATCTGGTGGTGGTGCTGTCGGTAATCGACAACCTGGTCAAAGGCGCGTCGGGTCAGGCAGTTCAGAACATGAACATCCTGTTCGGCCTGGATGAGCGTCTGGGCCTGTCCCACGCCGGCATGCTGCCTTAAGGTTTTACTGCGCACAGCAAAAGGCCCGTTGAACGGGCCTTTTTGCATTCCGGGCCGACGATTGGGTTGGTTGATATACCATAACAATAGTTGACCGATTTTCTAGGACAAGCGGATAATGCGCGTCATCACGCAATATGACGGCGTAGCGCCGGGAGATAGTCAGCATGAGCGTCGAATCCTTCACCCCCACGGCTTTGCAATTCACCCACGGTGCTGCGCACAAGGTGAAGAGCCTGGTCGATGAAGAGGGGAATGATCGCTTGAAGCTGCGCGTATTCGTTACGGGCGGCGGTTGTTCAGGTTTTCAGTATGGCTTCACTTTCGATGAGGAAGTGGCCGATGACGACACCATCGTCGAGCGCGAAGGTGTGAGTCTGGTAGTCGATCCAATGAGCTTCCAGTACCTGGCAGGTGCCGAGGTGGATTACCAGGAAGGTCTGGAAGGTTCGCGTTTCGTCATCAAGAACCCGAATGCGACCACGACCTGTGGTTGCGGTTCTTCGTTCTCGATCTGATCAGCGCACCTGTATCAGCAAAACGCCGCATGGCCTCACGGTCATGCGGCGTTTTGCTGTCTGACGTTCAGGCGGGGTAGATGGCGCCCAGAACGCGCAAGCCGCGGGCGCCGGTGACGCTCGGGCGATTGGCTGCGATGCCTTCAAGGCAGCAGTGGGCGAGCCAGGCAAAGGCCATGGCTTCGACCCAGTCCGGGTCCACGTCATAGGCGGAAGTGCTGCTGACTTTCGCATTGGGCAGCAGGCTGGCCAGGCGATTCATCAGCGTGGTGTTGTGAGCGCCACCGCCGCAGACCAGCAATTCTTGCGTGTGGGCCTGAGCGCTCTGCAGCGACTCGATGATGGTCAATGCGGTCAGCTCAAGCAGCGTTGCCTGTACGTCGTTGGCGGCGATGGCCGGTAGCTGCGCGAGATGCTGCGTCAGCCATGGCAGGTTGAATACTTCGCGGCCGGTACTTTTCGGGCCCTTGGTGCTGAAGAATGGATCGCTGAGCAGGGCTTTCAACAGGATCGGTTCGACCTTGCCGCTGGCGGCCCATTGGCCATCGCGATCGTAGTTCTCGCCCCGTTGCTGATGAATCCACGCATCCAGCAGCACGTTGCCCGGTCCGCAATCAAAGCCCGCGACTGGCTTGCCTGGCTCGATCAGGCTGAGATTGCTGAAGCCGCCGACGTTCAATACGGCGCGATTGCCGGTCTGTTCCTCGAACAGGGCCTCGTGGAAGGCTGGAACCAGAGGCGCGCCCTGGCCGCCGGCAGCGACGTCACGGCTGCGGAAGTCGCTGACCACCGTGATTCCGGTCAGCTCGGTCAATAGCGCCGGGTTGCCGATCTGCACCGTGAAGCCTCGCGCCGGTTCGTGGCGAATGGTCTGCCCATGGCTGCCGATCGCGCGAATGTCTTCGGGCCTGAGGTGTTGTTGGGTCAGGAGGCTGTGAATGCCCTGTGCCGCCAGTTTGACCCAGTTCTGCTGGGCGATGGCGGAGCGGGCAATCTCATCGGGGCCGCTGGCGCACAAGCCAAGAAGCTCAGTGCGCAGGGAGTCGGGCATGGGAATGTAGTGCGTGGCAATCAGCCGGATTGCCGGGGCCTGCTCGATCAGCGCAATGTCCAGGCCGTCAAGGCTGGTCCCGGACATCACACCTATATAGAGCGCCATGGCTTAACGCTTGCTCGAAGCCAGTTTGGTGGCTTTCTCTTGGTCCATGCGCGCCATCAGCGGCTGGCTCTGCGCCAGGAAACGTGCACGTTCGGCTTTGGAGATAGGGTCGGCCATTGCCACCTTCTGGCCCAGCGGATCGACGTGTACGCCGTTCACCTGGAACTCATAGTGCAGGTGCGGTCCGGTGGACAGGCCGGTGGTGCCAATGTAGCCAATTACCTGGCCCTGTTTGACATTGCTACCGGTCTGGACGCCTTTGGCGAAGCCCTGCATGTGGCCGTAGAGCGTACGGTAGGTGCTGCCGTGCTGGATGATCACGGTGTTGCCATAACCGCCGCGGCGACCCGCCAACAGCACCTTGCCGTCGCCGGCGGCCTTGATTGGCGTACCGCGCGGAGCTGCGTAGTCCACACCTTTGTGAGCGCGTATCTTGTTCAGGATCGGGTGCTTGCGGCCCATCGAGAACTTCGAGCTGATGCGCGCAAAGTCCACCGGAGTCCGAATGAACGCCTTGCGCATGCTATTGCCGTCAGCGGTGTAATAGCTGCTGTTGCCTTGCTTGTTGGTGTAACGCACGGCGGTGTAGGTCTTGCCGCGGTTGGTGAAGCGGGCGGACAGGATCGGACCGTTACCGACGGCTTTGCCATTGACCACTTTCTGCTCGTAGATCACATCAAATTCGTCACCTTGGCGAATGTCCTGGGCGAAGTCGACGTCATAGCCAAACACGTTGGCCATATCCATGGTCAGGCTGTGGGACAGGCCGGCGCGCGCGGCGGACTGCGAAAGCGAGCTGTTGATCACGCCGTGTACGTAGGCAGAACGCACAGTCGGCTTGGCGGTGATGCGGTTGAAGGTATAACCCTTGTCGTTCTTGGTCAGGGTAATGGTTTCGAGATCGCTGACCTTGCTGTGCAGGTTGGTCAATTGGCCGTCCGGGCTCAGCTCGAACTCCAGTTTTTGTCCGTGCTTGAGCTGGCTGAACTGCTTGGCCTGCTTGTCGCTGGCCAGCACTTCATGCACCGAAGTGGCCGGCAGGCCTACTTTCTCGAACAGGGTGGAAAGGGTGTCTCCCTTGGAGACGATCACTTCCCTGTGGTTTGGGGCCTTCTTTTCTTCGACGACCGGTGCAGGGGCGGCCTGAGCGGTTTCCGAGGTCTCTTCTGCGCCGTTGTCGATCTGTGCGAAAGGGGACTCGGTCGGCTCATTTGTGGCTTGAACGGCTTCGGCAGCGTCTTGATCTTGTGTCAGTTGTTCAGCAGGACTTTCCAGTTCAAGACTCAGGGTTGTCTTTTTGGCTTCAACATCACTGGAAGGAAATACCAGAAGCGCCAGGCTCAGAAGGGCAGCGATGCCGCTCGCAGCAAGCAGGTGGGTCTTCGGGTAAAGCGGTGGCGCTTTAGACGATTCTTTGGTCATGAGTAATGTTTGACTTTGAAAAAAGATGAATTGGAAAAGATGAATGACATGATGAATATGAAATAACTGTATAAAATATAACCAAATCATCATCGAAGCAAGTCCACGGACACTCTGTTCGCGGATTGGTGTCCGTGCGCCGGGCAAACCTTGTATTTGACGCGCGTTCTTGTATGGTTGGGTCCCTTTGAATCTGAGCCTTGCGGGTCTGTTATGAAGTCGGTTGAAGAGCAGCTAGCGCTGATCAAACGTGGTGCGGAAGAACTGTTGGTCGAGTCCGAGCTGATCGAAAAGCTCAAGCGTGGCCAGCCACTGCGTATTAAGGCAGGCTTCGATCCGACCGCGCCGGATTTGCACTTGGGTCACACCGTGCTTATCAACAAGTTGCGCCAGTTCCAGGAGCTGGGGCATCAGGTGATCTTCCTGATCGGCGACTTCACCGGAATGATTGGTGATCCGAGCGGCAAGAGCGCGACGCGTCCTCCGTTGACCCGTGAGCAGGTTCTGGAGAATGCCGAGACCTACAAGACTCAGGTGTTCAAGATTCTCGATCCTGCCAAAACCGAGGTGGCATTCAACTCCACTTGGATGGACAAGATGGGGCCGGCCGACTTCATTCGCCTGACTTCGCAGTACACCGTGGCGCGGATGCTCGAGCGCGACGACTTCGACAAGCGCTACACGACCAACCAGCCTATCGCCATTCACGAGTTCCTCTATCCACTGGTTCAGGGGTATGACTCGGTTGCTCTGCGTGCGGACGTAGAGTTGGGTGGTACCGATCAGAAGTTCAACCTGCTGATGGGGCGCGAGCTGCAGCGTGGTTACGGTCAGGAAGCTCAGTGCATTTTGACCATGCCATTGCTCGAAGGGCTGGATGGCGTGAAGAAGATGTCCAAGTCTCTGGGCAACTATGTCGGTATCCAGGAAGCGCCTGGCGTGATGTACAGCAAGTTGGTATCGATTCCTGATGCGTTGATGTGGCGCTACTTCGAATTGCTCAGTTTCCGCAGCATGGATGAGATCAATGCTTTGCGCGCTGACGTGGAGGCGGGTGCCAATCCGCGTGATATCAAGATCAAGCTGGCTGAAGAGATTGTTGCGCGTTTCCATGGTGAAGAGGCTGCGGCCAATGCTCACCGTGCCGCAGGCAACCGTATGAAGGATGGTGAGCTGCCGGATGATTTGCCTGAGATCGAGCTGGCTGCTACCGAAGATATGCCAATCGCGGCTGTTCTTAATAAGGCAGGTCTGGTGAAGAACTCGGCTGTGGCTCGGGATCTCTTGGGCTCTGGCGGCGTGCGTGTAGATGGCGAGGTTGTTGATCGCTCCTTTGTATATGCGCTGGGTGCGACCCATGTATGCCAGGCTGGCAAGAAGGCATTTGCGCGTATTACGCTGAAATCCGAATAAATCGAAATTAAGTATTGACGGCGAATTTCAGATCTCTATAATTCGCCCCACTTCCGGCGCAGTCGAAACGGAAAACTCTTTGGTAATCAACGAGTTAAGTAAGTTTCGACAGTGATGGCTTCAGTTCATCGAAGCCCGCAGGGAGTTGAAAAAGAGGTGTTGACAGCAGCG
>NZ_JABFMP010000025.1 GCF_013359595.1 Pseudomonas sp. C1C7
CTGATTTCACGACTGCTTCGCAGCCGGACGCAGGCTTCGCCAGCTGCTACAGGTTAGTCTGCTCACACCAGACGAAACCCGGTCATGCCCAGCATGATCGCCAGCGAAACCAACGACCCCACGCCCGCGCCCACCCACCAGAGGGTATTGGCAATCGTTGGTTTGACGCCATGCGCCAGCAACACCACCCGCAACCCCGAGAACAGGTGCGCCAGCACGAAAAACACCCCCAGCGCATAGTGCGGCAGCAGCCGGATGTTCCACGGGTCAGCGATCAGGCCGGTCGGCAGCCCGGCGGCGAATGCCCAGTCCGTGGGGATGCCCAGGTAGGTTCGGGCAAAGATGAACACTGAGTTCATGTGGCCGAGTATGAACACGGACATGAACACCCCCGACGACAGCTGGAAAACCCGGTAGCGGTCCAGGGTGGTCTCGCTTCCGGTCCAGACCAGGCGCAGGCCGCTGACAATCTGGAACAGCATCACCATCACCAGCAAAGGCTCGATGAAAGACGCCCGATAAACCGTGCGCCCGATGTCCATGACCGCCCCGTGCGCCTGCGGGCTGACGAGGCCGAACAGGTGATTGGTGATGTGGAACAGCACGTATAGCGCAGCGATCGCACCACAGACGCCATGCGCCACCCGCAGCGGCGCTGACAGACTCGCCCGTCCCGGCGCCTGAGACACCCCCTTTCGAATCGCCACGTATCCCAACAACAACCACGCCGGAGTCCAGATCCAGGTATCGGGAATCGGGCTGCCCGCCATGTAGGAAACCACGCCGAAAAACACGTAAGTCGTCGGCGCGGTCATGGCGATGAAGGCGAAACGTCGCGCCCGCGAGGCCTCCCCGGCGCCCGCCCGAAGCGGATGGCCCGCTTGCAGCAGACAGATCAACGGCACTGCAAAGGCCACCACCAGCATCAAGGTCGCCATGGCCGTCGAGCCCGCGGACACCGGCTGATCGGCCGCGCCCGGCGTCACCGCCCAGTGGAAGGCATCCAGCACCCAGGGGTACAGCGCTGCACAAACCGCCGTCAGCCAGATGACGCGCCGGGCCTCCGTTGATTGCACGCCAGCGCCGAGAGGCACCGATTCGTCCTGCGTGAGTGTGTTGAGCATTCGGGCTCTCCAGTCGAGATGGGAAACAGTGTCAAAGCGCAGACACGTTATCGCCTTCATGCCCTATGCTATAGATCCAAAAATGCTGGAATTGATTGGGACATCGAAATGCGAAAAATCGAATCCGAAAAAGCGGGCGGTCCTCCGTTGTTCCGGCAAATCTACTGGCGCTTTCGCGATTCGATTGCAGAGGGACGCCTGAAACCCGGTGATCGCGTGCCTTCCATCCGGGCGCTGGCTTCGGACTTGAATCTGGCCCGCGGCACCGTCGAGGCCGCGTACCAGCTGTTGATCAACGAGGGCTACTTTGTCTCGCGCGGGCCTGCCGGAACCGTGGTGTCACCGCAGATCAAACCCGCTCCGCTCAAACCCCGGGCGGCCCCCGTCGCACCCCCGAAGGCGCCGCTGATTCATATGGGCGAACCGCCGCTGCCGTTGCAGATGGGCCTGCCGGCGCTGGATGCGTTCCCCGGCCCGCTGTGGAATCGCCTGGCTCACCACACGCTGCGCCACTCGCAGCTGGATGGGCTGATTTACCCGGACGCCCGCGGTCATCGCGCACTGCGCGAAGCGGTGGCGGGCTACTTGAGCGTCTCCCGTGGCATCGCCTGCTCACCCGAGCAGATTTTCATTGTCGCCGGCTACCGCGCCTGTCTGGATCTGATCTGCCGCAGTCTGCTGAACCGGGGCGATAACTGCTGGGTCGAGGACCCCGGGTATTTCGCCGCCAGTCATTTCCTGCGGGAAGCGGGTGCGAACCTCGTGCCAGTGCCCGTCGACGCGGAAGGCATCGACGTGCAAAGCGCCGTGCAACAGGCACCGGACGCGCGTTTTGCCGTGGTGACACCCACTCACCAGAGCCCGCTCTGCGTCCCCATGTCCATGCCGCGCCGCCAGGCCCTGCTGGATTGGGCCAACCGGCAGAACAGCTGGATCATCGAGGATGACTACGACAGCGAATACCGCTATCAGGGCCGAACGCTGCCCGCGCTGAAAAGCCTCGATGGCGGCAATCGGGTGTTGTATTGCGGCACCTTCAGCAAGGTGTTGGTGCCGGCCCTGCGCCTGGCTTATGTGGTGGTATCGGAAGATCTCGTGGCGCGGTTCACCCAAATCGCCGACATGATGCACAGCCACAGCCCTCACCTGTGGCAAGTCACCACGGCCAGGTTCATCGAGCAAGGCCATTTCGCCCGCCATCTGAAAAGAATGCGTGATCTCTATTCGTCTCGCCGAGGCCTGCTGGCCGAGGCCCTGCACGCGGTCCTTGGGGATCAATGCTCCGTCGATCGCCAGGTAGGCGGAATGCATCTGATCCTGCGGCTGGCCCCAGGCATGGATGACCGCGCCATCGCGCTGCGTGCGCGGGAGGCAGGTCTGAGCATCCAGGCGTTGTCGAACTGGTACGCCTCGACACCGGCAGCACAGGGCCTGCTCCTGGGCTTCACCAACGTGAAAGACCAAGCCCACGCCCTGGAATTGGCGCGACGCCTGGAAAAGGTCATGCAGGGCCTGACTTAAGCGCGCAGATCAGGCGTCCAGCCAAGCATGCGCCGCGCCTTTTCAGTGCTGACCTGCGGATTGTCTTCGGCGATGTTGAACACGCCATTGGCGTGCAACCGCAGCGCCAGCAACGCGGCCCAGGCCGCCGCCTCGACATGCAAGGGGCTGGTCCCCGACGGCTGATCGGTGCCGGTACCCGGACCATACAGCTGACCGTAGCGAAGCACGGTGCCCTCCACAGACGGCGTGTTCAACACGCGATGTTCCAGCGCCGCCACGCCACCCACGCTGATCGCGCGCAAGCCCTGCGCCTGCAGATCCAGCGCGGCCTCCTCTGCGTAAGGCATGGGGCCCTCGGCATACGCCCACGCAATACTCTGGGCGACAACGCGCTCACAGCCCGATGCCCGCGCGGCCGCCATCAGATTGGCCGTGCCCTGATCACGCAATCGTGCGTTGCGAGCGATCGCCTCCGCCATCTGCGTGGGGTCGAGCCCCCGTGGCAGATCCGTGAGTTGATGCACGACACAGTCGGGCTTGATCCGCAGCAATTGCGCCTCCAGTGCCTGGGCATCGAAAACATCGACAACCACGGGGCTCACACCCAGGGAACGCAACCGTTGGGCCTGCTCCTCACGGCGCGTGCTGCCGTAGACGCGGTAACCCGCCTGAAGCAGCAACTTGACCAGGACACTGCCGATAACCCCGGTAGCGCCTGCAACGAAAATGCTTTCAGCCATGAGCGGTTTCCTCCAACGGGAAAAACACCGGCTCCGCGCTCAATTGCCGACGGGCTTGCAGCAAGGCCGCGCTGACCGCGTCCGGCCCCGTCGCCATGCCCTGAAGGTAGACGAAACGCAAATCATGCAAACCGATGGTATTCAACACGCAGCGCAGAAACGAGCTGATGAATTCGGGCTGATTGGCTTGCGGGCCACGATGAATGCCACCGGAGCTGATCAGCAAGTAAGTCGGTCGATCCGCGAGCAAGCCGATTTTCCCGTTGGGTCCGCGACCGAACGTGCGCCGCGCGCGAACCACATTGTCGACCCACAGCTTGAGGGCGGCCGGCACGCTGAAGTTGTGAATGGGCGTCGCGATAAACAGCACATCACTGCGTTCAAGTTCGGCGATCAAACGCTCGGATTGGGCGAAGGCCGGGTCATCGTTTTCCCGACCGCCCAGCAAGGCCACACAGTAGGCATCGCTGACCGGCAGCAAAGGATCAGCCATCAGGTCGCGTACGGTGAGATTCAGCTCCGGACGTCTGCTGCGCAGGCTTTCGATCATGTCCATGGCCAGGCGGAAGCCAGCAGAGCCCGATCCATTCGGGCTGCTGTTGATCATGAGTAATTCTTTCACTGCCCTGGTCCCGTCACTCCGACAATGGCTGAACGAAATGCATGCCCTTGGCCAGCATTCCCTCGCGGAAATAAAAACGCTGGGCCAGCGGCATGTGCAGTCCGGTGTCGAGCACCAGGTGTGCGCAACCGCGACTGATCGCCTCGGCCCGCACGGCATCGAGCAGACTCGCGCCCAGACCCAGATGACGCGCCGCGGTGTCGACCACCAGGTCGTCCACGTAAATGAAGCGGCCATAAAGCAGGTTTTCGGTCTCACGAAAACCGATCAGCCCTACATAGGTTCCGTCTTGCCGGGCCGCCAGCAACTGGTAACCCTGCTTGAGTTGCCGTGCAATCTGCTGGGCGAACAACGCAGGAGACACCAATGCCGGACGCAGCTGTTTCATCAGTTCGAAGCACGCTTCGAGCTCCGACGGGGTGGTTAACGCGTGCAAATCCACTTGGGGGGCCATGATCAACCTCGGGTGAGAAAGTCGAATCAATGTAGGGGCAGGATGACTTAGCGGGTAGATCCAAAAATGCGATAAACGGGTAGGACATTCAGACCCGACTGCCACCGTTTTTTATGCGCTTCGCACATCGAATTAATGCGCAGACATCACTGTAATTTGCGCCACCCGCAGCACATTCTTGGCCCGCAGGCGTTCCCTAAGAACAATAAGAATCAAAGCCCTGAGGCCTCTAATGAAGAAGCGTTCATTGTTGGGACTGTTCGTATTTTCCGTATCCGCAAGTTCTCTGCCCGTTCAAGCAGAAGATGTGCAAGCCAAAGATGAGCCTGAAGGATTTATCGAAGGCTCAACCGCCAAAATCCTTGCACGCAACATGTACTTCAACCGCAACTCGCTGTCCCACTATCCCGATGCAATAGGATGGGGTCAGGGTTTCCTGATGGACTACCAGTCCGGGTTCACCCAGGGTGTTATTGGCTTTGGCATCGACGCCAGTGCCTATACCGCCTACAAGCTCGATGGTGGACGCGGCACTCAGGGCACGGGCATGTTTCCCGTCGAGGGTGACGGGGAAAGAAGTGAGTCATCGACACTTAATGGCTCTGTAAAAGCCAAATGGTCGAACACCGTTTTGAAGTTTGGCGACTTGCGTCCTTACAACCCGGTCTTCGCCACGCCCGACTTGAGATTGATGCCGATGACCACTCGGGGCTTTCAACTCCTGAGCGATGACATCGAAACAGTCAGCCTCGATATCGGCCACTTCTATTCTTCCCGGGGTTACACGACCACCAACCACGACGAGGGCTTCAAGGCCGGTTACGCCGGAGTCGACGCCGGCGACGTGGATTATGCCGGCCTGACCTGGCAGCCGATCGAGGAAGGCAGTCTCGGTTTTTATGCGTCCCGCGCGCAGGACCTGTGGCGCCAGTACTACGTCAACGCGAACTACACCTTCGCGTTGGCGGCAGAGCAGACGCTGGGTTTGGACTTCAACCTCTACCGCTCGCTCGATACCGGCCAGGCCAATGCCGGCACGATCAATGTCACGGCCTGGTCGCTCGCGACCACTTATGGCAATGGCCCGCACAGCTACACCCTGTCCTATCAGAAAGTTCATGGCAGCCAGCCGTTCGACTATCTGATGTCGTCCGACGGGACTTACATGGACTCCATCTACCTGGCCAACTCCTCGCAATACGGTGACTTCAACGGTCCCGGCGAACAATCCATAGGCCTGGGTTACGCCTATGACTTCGGCAGCACCGGTTATTTGCACACGACACTCAGCCTTCGCTACGTCTACGGCTTCGATATCGATAACGAGAAAGTTGATCCCGAGGGTTTGTACGCCTACTTCGCCCACGCCGATAAACAGATCGAACGGGATATCGACCTTAAAACCGTGGTGGAAAGTGGCGCCCTGAAGAACCTCTCCGTACGCGTCCGTTATGCCGACCAGTCCTTCACCGGCGACAGCGTCAAGCAACTTCGCATCATTACCGAATACCCCTTCGATCTTTTCTGATCTGTCTCATCACAATAAAAACAAGAGGTCTCCCATGAAGAACTTGCGGATCAAGTGTATTGCGCTGGCGATTACTTTCTCTTCCCTGGCCTTATCTGCGCAGGCGGACACTGTTTATGTGCATGCCGGGCATCTGGTGGATGTGGAGAAAGGCAAAGTGCTGAGCGATCAACGCATCAAGATCGACGGTGAGCGCATCGTCGCCGTCGAGCCCTGGAGCGCGCCACCGGCCAACAGCACGGTGATCGACTGGTCGGGCAAAACCGTGCTGCCGGGCCTGATCGACATGCACACGCACATTTCCGACTGGGACATGACCAACAACGTCGCCGAACCGCTGTTGCATTCCCCCCAGGACGTTGCGCTGATGGGCGCCAAACATGCTTATCAGACCCTGCGCGCAGGCTTCACCACCGTGCATGACCTGGGCACTTATCGCGCCTTCACCGACGTCGCCCTGCGCGATGCGATCAACGCCAATCGGGTGTTGGGGCCGCGGATGAACGTGGTGGGCGCCTACATCACCGTGGCCGGCGGCGGTGGCGAGGTCACCGGATTCGCCCCTGGCGTGGAGATCCCGGCGGACATGCGCGTGGGGGTTTACCGCGATGCCAACGACGCCAGGTTGAAGACCCGCTACCTGTTCCAGCACGGCGTGGACACCATCAAGATGATGGGCACCGGCTCGGTACTGGCCGAAGGCACCGAGCCCGGCCAGATGGAAATGACCGAGGACGAAATGCGCGCCGTGGTGCAGGAAGCCAGGATTCACAAAAGCTATGCCACCGTGCACGCCCATGGCGCCGAAGGGATCAAGGCGGCGATCCGCGCGGGTGTGAAATCCGTCGAACACGCCTCGCTGCTGGATGACGAAGGCATCAAGCTGGCCAAGGACAACGGCACCTATCTGGTGATGGACATCTATAACGGCGACTACATCGATGAAGTCGGTCGCGAGGAAAAATGGCCGGAGAGTTACCTGCGCAAGAACGCCGAAACCACCGACGTGCAGCGCCAGGCCTTTCGCAAGGCGGTCAAGGCCGGGGTGAAGATCGCCTATGGCACCGACGCCGGCGTTTATCCGATCGGCACCAACGCCAAACAGTTCGCCTACATGGTCAAGTTCGGCATGACGCCGATGCAGGCGATCCAGTCCGCCACGGTGGTCGCCGCCGACCTGCTCAACTGGCAGCAGGATGTCGGCGCCATCAGTGCCGGGCGCTATGCCGACATGATCGCGGTGGACGGCGATCCGCTCGCCGACATCAGCGTTCTGGAGAAATTGCCCGTGGTCATGAAAGGCGGAAGCATTGTGCCGGCCGATATCCTGCCCGGCCTCTGAAAGGCGTAATGAAACCGGCGGTCCGCAGGCGGTATTAATTGAACAACTCGACCGGCAAGGAACTTGCTTAGCTGGTAAGATGCGCGGCGTTAATACTCAAGAGGATTGTTTCATGGCCACTAACCGTTCCCAGCGTCTGCGCAAAAAGCTCTGTGTAGACGAGTTCCAGGAATTGGGTTTCGAATTGAACCTGGACTTCAAGGAAGATCTGGCTGACGAGGCAATCGACGCATTCCTCGACGCGTTCCTGAAAGAAGCCATGGAAGCCAACGGTCTGGGCTATGTTGGCGGCGACGACTTCGGTCTGGTTTGCCTGCAGAAGCGCGGTTCGGTCTCCGAAGAGCAGCGCGCTGCCGTTGAAGCCTGGCTCAAGGGCCGCAGCGAACTGACCGAAGTCACCGTCAGCCCGCTGATCGACGTCTGGTACCCGGAAAAGCCGATCAATCCGGTAGCTTGATGTTCAAAAGGGCCATCCATTGTGATGGCCCTTTTTCTTTGTGGTGTCCCCGATCCTTGTAGCAGCTGGCGAAGCCTGCGTCCGGCTGCGAAGCAGTCGTGAAATCAGGCAACGTGGTGTGTCAGATGGATTCGGTACTCAGGTTTTACGACTGCTTCGCAGCCGAACGCAGGCTTCGCCAGCATCTACAAAGTAAAAAATAGCGGATTAGCAGACCAAGGCCGCAACACCTTGGGGCATAATGCCGACACTTTTGTCACCGCTGAGGGCTTTCATTTTCATGCCCTCGTCAATTTCCCCTCGACTGCAGGGTCTTATTTCACATGATCAAATCGTTGCGTCCATTGCTGCTGGCCAGCCTACTTTTGCCGCTGGCCCTCCCCGCTTCCGCTGAAACGATCAACACCTCCCTGACGCCCAACGTCGAAAAAGCCCTGAAGGCCAGCAAGTTGCAGGACAACGCCCTGTCGCTGGTGATGATCCCGCTCAACGGCCCCGGCACCCCGACCATTTTCAACGCCGACGTGTCGGTCAACCCGGCCTCGACCATGAAGCTGGTGACCACCTACGCGGCCCTGGAAATGCTCGGCCCCAACCATCAGTGGAAAACCGAGTTCTACACCGACGGCACCCTGAGCGGCGGCATTCTCAACGGTAACCTCTACCTCAAGGGTGGCGGCGATCCGAAGCTGAACATGGAAAAGCTCTGGCTGTTGATGCGCGACCTGCGCGCCAATGGCGTGACCCAGGTCACCGGTGATCTGGTGCTGGACAAGAATTTCTTCGTGCAGCCGCAACTGCCCGAGTTCAATGACGATGGCAATGACGAGAACAAGCCGTTCCTGGTCAAGCCTGACGCCCTGCTGGTCAACCTCAAGGCCCTGCGCTTCGTTGCGCGCAACGACGGCGGGCGTGTGCTGATTTCGGTGGAACCGCCGATCGCCAGCATTCGTATCGAGAATCAGGTCAAGGCGCTTCCTTCAAAGCAATGCACCGGCGGCGTGCGCTACAACCCGGTGCCTCAGGCCGATGGCAGCGTGACGGTCACCGTCGGCGGTCAGTTGGGTGACGGCTGCAGCTCGCAGACATACCTGTCGCTGCTCGACCACGCGACCTACACCGCCGGCGCGGTGCGTGCGATCTGGAAAGAACTGGGTGGCAGCATCCAGGGCCGTGACGTTCTGGCGCCAACGCCGAAAGATGCCAAGGTGCTGGCCCGGGCGTTCTCGCCGGATCTGGCGGAAATCATTCGCGACATCAACAAGTACAGTAACAACACCATGGCCCAGCAGCTGTTCCTGAGCCTGGGACAACGCTTCCGCACCGACGCCGACGCCGACGACGCCAAGGCCGCCCAGCGTGTGGTCCGTCAGTGGCTGGCGAAGAAAGGCATCACCGCGCCGCACCTGGTCATGGAGAACGGCTCCGGCCTGTCCCGCTCCGAACGCGTCAGCGCCCGGGAAATGGCCTCGATGCTGCAAGCCGCCTGGCGCAGCCCGTATGCGGCCGAGTACATCAGCTCGATGCCGATCGCCGGTACCGACGGCACCATGCGCAAACGCCTGAAGACCACCGCGATGCGCGGCGAAGCCCACGTCAAGACCGGTACCCTGAACACCGTGCGCGCCATCGCCGGCTACAGCCGTGATGTCAACGGCAACACCTGGGCCGTGGTCGCCATCCTCAACGACAAAGCCCCCTTCGGCGCCTCGTCGGTACTCGATCAGGTACTGCTGGACCTGTACCGCCAGCCGAAAGTGGCGCAGACGGCTTCGGTGCTGTAACCGCTCTAAAGCTCAAGCCCGCTCCCACAGGTTTATCTGGTGTACTCAAATCCCGCGAACACCCACAAACCCTGTAGGAGCCGGGCTTGCCCGCGAAGAGGCCGGCACATTCAATAGAGATGTTGGCTGACCAGACGCCATCGCGGGCAAGCCCGCTCCCACAGGTTGGTTGAGGTTGATCAGAGGTTATGTACAAACCTCGGGATCAGTTCATCTCCCCCTGCACCCGATCCCTGCCCTCCTGCTTCGCCACATACACCCCCGAATCCGCCCTCAGCAACAGCGCATCGGCCCCCTCGCCGATTCGCCAGCTGGCGATACCGAAACTGGCGGTGACGACGCCGACTTCATCGATCGGCGCACTGCGCAGGCTTTGCCACAGTTCCAGGGCCAGGGTGTGGGCCTGTTCGCCGCCGATGTCCGGGCAGAGCACCATGAACTCTTCACCGCCCAGGCGGCAGAACACGTCGGTGCGGCGCAGCCGGTGGCCGATGCGTTCGCACACGGCCTGCAGCACCCGGTCGCCCACGGCATGGCCGTACTGATCGTTGATGCGCTTGAAATGGTCGATGTCCAGCATGATCACCGACAGCTCGCCGCCCCCGCGCTCCACCCGGGCCATCTCGGTGGTCAGGCGTTCCTGGAAATAGCGGCGGTTATGAATACCCGTCAGCGAATCGGTGACCGACAGCGCACGCAGCTCTTCCTCCACCCGCTTCATGTCGGAAATGTCCGAGATATAGCCGTGCCACAACACCCCACCGCCCGGCAGCTCCTCCGGCGTCGCCTCGCCGCGGACCCAACGCAACCCACGCTGAGGCAACTGCACGCGGTACTCCTCGCGCCACGGGCTCAGGTTGTCGGCCGAGGCGCGGATCGAGGCGCGCACCCGGGTCGTGTCCTGTGGATGAATACGGGTGAAGATCGCCTCGGCATTGAGCAGCAGCACATCCGGCTCCAGCTCGTAGATTTCACGAATACCGTCACTGGCGTAGATCACACTGAAACGTCCGTCGAACTCCATCTTGAACTGATAGATCCCACCGGGCACATGGGCGCTGAGCTTCTTCAACAACACATCCCGCGCCGCCAGCGCCTCATGCACCCGCTTGCGCTCGGTGATGTCGATGCACACCGCCAGGTGCCCGACCCACAGACCCTGCTCGTCGAGCACCGGCGTGGCCAGCATGTTGACCATCAAATGGCTGCCGTCGCTGCGTACCAGCGTCCACTCGCGGGTTTCGTGCCGGCTTTCGACGCTGGACTCGACCAGCATCGCCTGACAGGTCGGCACCGGCTTGCCGAAACGCGCGCTCAACTCGACGGAACGGGCCGTCAGCTCCCGGGGCAGGTGCAGGTTTTCCAGGGTCATGCGGCCCACCACTTCGGCGGCGGTGTAGCCGAGCATCTGTTCGGCACCGGCATTGAAGGTGCTGATCACCCCACGCAGATCCGTGGCGATGATCGCCACCTGGGTCGCGGCATTCAGCACCCCGCGCAGCTGGCCGTGGGTGCCGCGCAGCTCCTGTTCCCGGGCGCGCAGTTCCTCGGTGCGCTGGTCGACCATTTTCAACGCACGCTGGCGCTGGCTCACCAGCACATAGAGCAAGGCGCTGAGCAGCACACTGATCAAACCACCGAGCACCACTATCGCGGTCACCGACGAATGGTTGGCCTGGAGGAAGGCTTCGCTGGGCTGAATGTCGACCTGATATTCGTGATCGGCCAGACGCAACAGGCGGCTCGCGGCCAGGTCGCTGACGGCGGGAGGGTTCGCTGATTCGAACAGGACTTCGTGCTGATCCTCGATGGACAGGTCGAGGATGCGCACCGACAGATAATCGCGCCCCGCCTCCGGCAAACCGTCGGACAGCAACTGACGCATGCTGATCACCGCCATCACATAACCGAAGGGCTTGTCGGTTGCGGCCTGCGGATCATTGCGCTGCCTGACCGGCGCCACCAGCAGCACACCCCGCGCATAGGCCGGTTCGATACTGACCAGATGCATCGGTTGCGACACCGCCATCCGCCCATGCGCATCGGCACGCTCCAGCGTCGCCCGGCGCAAAGGCTGCGCCAGCAAGTCGTAACCCAGGGGCGAACCGAGCTTGCTTTGGGTCTGGCTGTACAGCACCACCACGTACTCATCCCGCTCGCCAGCCAGTTGCAGCTGACCGTCGGCATTGAGTTCACGCAAGGTAAAGTCCGTCAGCCCCTCGTCCCGCGCCCGTTGCTCGAACGCCGCGCGCTGCGCGCCACTGACCCGTTCGGCGAACGAATAGGCCTGTGTGCGATGCAACAGAGGTTGGGTGTAGCCGTTGAATTCGGCTCGGGAAACCGTATCGGAATTGGCGAAGAACCGGCGCAGGCCGTCGAGGCGCTGCTCCTGATCCTCGAAACGTTCTTCGATACGGCTGTAACGCTCGCTGGCCAGCAGCTGGAACCGTTGACGCAATTGATGCTTGAACAGGTCCAGCGTCGACCACGCCAGGATGCCGGTCAGAACCCCGCCGAGCAGCAATACCAGCAGCGCGACCAGCCAGGCCGAGACATCTTCGCTGATAAAACCCAGGATTTTTGGGCGCACGGCGTGCAACGACATAAATGCAACTCAGAACGCCAGGTGCGGGAAAGCCCTTTGGCCCTGAATTGAGTTATAGCTATTAGCCACTAATTTGACCAGTACTCGGAGAATCCAAGAGCCTATAAAAATCAAGGCTCTGTGGATCCAATCACAACAAGCGTCAACGGGCCGTGATTTTCCAGGCGCGGTGGATCTTCGAATTGCGGGCAAAATCCGGATCAATGGTCTGCGCGGTGATCTCTTCGACCGCATAGCGCTCGGCGAGATTGGCCTCCAGCTCGAACTTACGGAAGTTGTTGGAGAAGTACAGGACACCGCCGGCGGCCAGGCGCGCCATGGCCAGATCGATCAGTTGCACTTGATCGCGCTGCACGTCGAACACGCCTTCCATGCGCTTGGAGTTGGAGAAGGTCGGCGGGTCGATGAAGATCATGTCGTACTCGTCCCGGGCGTTTTCCAGCCAGGCCATCACATCGCCCTGCTCCAGACGGTTCTTGTCCGAGAAGCCGTTGAGCGACAGATTGCGCCGCGCCCAGTCCAGATAGGTTTTCGACAGATCGACGCTGGTGGTGCTGCGCGCACCGCCCTTGGCCGCGTGCACACTGGCGGTGGCGGTGTAGCAGAACAGATTGAGGAAGCGCTTGCCGGCGGCCTCTTTCTGAATCCGCAGGCGCATTGGCCGGTGGTCGAGGAACAGGCCGGTATCGAGGTAGTCGGTGAGATTGACCAGCAGCTTCACGCCGCCTTCATTAACCTCCACGAACTTGCCCTGGGCCGCCTGACGCTCGTACTGCTTGATGCCGCTCTGGCGCTCGCGACGCTTGACCACCACGCGGCTCTTGTCGATGTTCAGCGCCTGGGGAATGGCCGCCAGGGCATCGAACATGCGCGCCGAAGCCTTTTCCGGGTCGACGGACTTGGGCGCGGCGTATTCCTGGACGTGGACCCAGTCGTGATACAGGTCGATGGCCATGGAGTATTCCGGCATGTCGGCATCGTAGACACGATAGCAATCGACGCCATCACGCTTGGCCCACTTGCCCAAAGCCTTGAGGTTTTTCAGCAGGCGGTTGGCGAACATCTGCCCGCCTTCGCTCAGGCGCGGCTGCTCGACCACAGGCACAGGCGCCGGCTTGATTGGGTTGCCATTCTTGTTGAACTTGCGCTCTTGCGGCTCGTTCGGCAGCTGGTCGTACGCGGCCTGTTCACGCTCGGCCTGACGCTGTTCCGGGGTCTTGCGTTCGCCGGTGACGAACTGGCTCGGCTGCACCTTGATCAGCAGCAGCTTGCACGGCAAGGCGCCGTTCCAGAACGAATACTGCTTGTGGCTGCGGATGCCCATGCGCTTGCCCAGGTCCGGGGCGCCGGTGAACACCGCCGCTTCCCAGTTCAGGCAGGCCTGGCGCAGGCGTTCGCCGAGGTTCTGATAGAGGTAGAGCAGGCTCGCTTCCTCGCCCAGACGCTCGCCGTAGGGCGGGTTGCAGATCACCAGGCCTTTCTGGTTCTGATCCGGGCGCGGCTCGAAGGTCGCGACTTCGCCCTGGTAGATCTTGATCCACTCGCTCAGGCCGGCACGTTCGACGTTATTGCGCCCCGGCTGAATCAGCCGCGGGTCGGCTTCGTAACCACGAATCCACAGCGGCGGCTTGGCCAGACCGGCCGCCGCACGCTCGACGGCCTCTTCATGGAGCTTTTTCCACAATGCCGGCACGTGCCCCAGCCAGGCGCTGAAGCCCCACTGCTCGCGACGCAGGTTCGGTGCAATATCGGCGGCGATCATTGCCGCTTCGACGAGGAAGGTACCCACACCGCACATCGGGTCCGCCAGCGCGCCGCCTTCGGCCGCGATACGTGGCCAGCCGGAACGGATCAGGATCGCCGCCGCGAGGTTTTCCTTCAGCGGCGCGGCGCCTTGCTGCAGGCGATAACCGCGCTGGTGCAGGCTGTGGCCGGAAAGATCGAGGGAAAGAATGGCTTCGCCACGGTCCAGGCGCAGGTGCACGCGCAGGTCCGGGTTGAGTTTGTCGATGGACGGGCGATCGCCCTGCGGGGTGCGCAGCTTGTCGACGATGGCGTCCTTGACCTTCAGCGCACCGAAGTGGGTGTTGTCGATGCCCGAGCCGTGGCCGCTGAATTCGACGGCCAGGGTGCCGTCATTGAGCATGTGGTCCTGCCAATCGATGTCGTGCACGCCTTGATAAAGGTCGTCGGCGTTTTTCATCGGGAAGCGCTTGAGAACCAGCAGCACCCGGTTGGCCAGGCGCGACCACAGGCACAGGCGATAGGCGGCTTCCATGGTGGCCATGCCGCGCACGGCAGAGGTGTGCTCACGTGCATCCTCAAGGCCAAGCCCGGCGGCTTCCTCGATGAGCAGGCCTTCAAGGCCTTTTGGACAGGTGAGGAAGAGTTCGAAACGATCAGACATGAGGATACAGAGCCTTTGGCTAGTGAACCGGCAACGCATTGCCGGCCCGGTTTTCAATCAGGCGCTTTTCTCGAAGAGCGCCCGCGTGGCACGAAGGTGTGCCTCTCCACCCTGACTGCTCGGATTCAAAAGAGCTTAGATGCCAGGACAGATAAAAAAGTTGATGCAATAAAATGTCATAAGTCGACCCTTCGTCGAAAAATGTCGCACTACAACGCGAGACATTCTCAGCAAAGGATTAACCCCTTCATCCTGCGGGGCGCCGATCATACAGGGCTTTGATCAATAAATACGCTACGAATATCGTGTTACTTATGGCCTTACCATCTTCATGGTTACGTTCTTATGACAAAACGATCATTCCCTCGATGTGACGCATTGGTTAGAAATCAATACAGGTTGGCGCCGCCATGACGCCAACACTTTGGCTCGCCACGCCGGCAGCGGGCCCCAAATGGCAGAGTCTTTCTGCCTGACCTCGATAGAGGTCGACGCGATGAAAACAGTCAACAAGTGAGGGCAACACCCTATGAGAAGACTTAAGCGTGATCCTTTGGAACGAGCATTTTTGCGCGGCTATCAATATGGGGTTGGTGGTAAATCCCGTGAGCTTTGCCCATTTACTCTACCGTCGGTACGCCAAGCCTGGATCAACGGCTGGCGAGAAGGACGCGGCGACAACTGGGACGGTATGACCGGCACTGCGGGAATCCACAGACTCAACGAACTTCACGCTGTCGGCTAACACAGGGCATTCATTCCGACACGACAATCTGAGCAAGTAACGAATTAACCACGCACGTCCCATCCGGACGGCGGGCTGCGGCCCAGGGGCTCCTTTTGAGGGGCCCTTTTTTATGCCTGGGTTTTGGCCTTTAAAAACCTGTAGGAGCTGGCGAAGGCTGCGATCTTTTGATCTTGCTTTCAGAAAACAGAATCAAAAGATCGCAGCCTTCGGCAGCTCCTGCATTGAACGGGTAGGACGCGGGTTAGCGCAGAGCGGCAATCGCATCCACGGACTCGCGAATCAACGCCGGGCCCTTGTAGATGAACCCGGAATAGATCTGCACCAGGCTCGCACCCGCGGTGATTTTCTCCGCCGCGTGCTTGCCTTCGGTGATGCCGCCCGCGGCGATGATCGGCAGGCGACCGCCCAGCTCCGAGGCCAGCACTTTCACGGTATGGGTGCTCTTCTCGCGCACCGGAGCGCCCGACAGGCCGCCCGCCTCGTCACCGTGTTCCATACCTTCAACGCCCACGCGGCTCAAGGTGGTGTTGGTGGCGATGACCGCGTCCATGCCGGTTTCGATCAGGGCTTGCGCGACCTGCGCGGTTTCTTCGTCGGTCATGTCCGGGGCGATCTTGATCGCCAGGGGCACGTGCTTGCCGTGACGCAGCGCCAGTTCGGCGCGGCGGGTGGCCAGGTCGGCGAGCAGTTGCTTGAGCGAATCACCGAATTGCAGGCTGCGCAGGCCCGGGGTGTTCGGTGAGCTGACGTTGACGGTCACATAGCTGGCGTGGGCATAGACCTTGTCCAGGCAGATCAGGTAATCGTCCACCGCGCGTTCTACCGGAGTGTCGAAGTTCTTGCCGATGTTGATGCCCAGCACGCCCTTGTATTTGGCCGCGGCGACGCGGGCCAGCAGGTGATCGACGCCGAGGTTGTTGAAGCCCATGCGGTTGATGATCCCTTCGGCTTCCGGCAGACGGAACAGCCGTGGCTTGGGGTTGCCCGGCTGCGGACGCGGGGTGATGGTGCCGATTTCGACAAAACCGAAACCCAGCTGGGAAAATCCGTCGATGGCCGCGCCGTTCTTGTCCAGACCGGCCGCCAGCCCCACCGGGTTGGGGAAGTCCAGGCCCATGACCGTCACCGGGCTCTTCGCCGGTGCCTTGCACAGCAAACCGTTGAGCCCCAGACGCCCGCCCGCGCCGATCAGGTCCAGGGACAGATCGTGGGAAGTTTCCGGGGAAAGTTTGAACAACAGCTGACGGGCCAGGGTGTACATGGGCGGCTTGGACTCAGGGCGGCAAAAAGTGCCGGCGATTATAGCCGGCACGGGGCGCACAGGCGACTGCTTTGCCTGGGTTCAGAGAATCGGGCTTTCGTTGAGGGGTTGTTTGTCGTCCTTGCCCGAGGCACTGCCTTTGACCAGCAGGGGATAGATCATCAAGGCCAGGATGGCGAAACAGGCGGTCAAGACATACCACCTGGTGTCTTTCTCGTCGTCGGCCGATTTGAGCAGCGAATCGATGGTCGCCAATCCCACATTGAACGACACGACCGCGCAGAGGCGCATCGATCCGATATTGCCTGCTGCGTCCGCCAGATCAGACGCAGATGGCACGTGGGGAGCGACGCGTACCCACAAGTCTTCTTCCTCGGCGGGTTTCACACCGGGAAGCATGTGTTTGCTGTAAAGGTAGACGATGTCATCCAGCGCCATGCCGAAGCCATTCAGCAACCCCTTGATGGCATCCGCCCCCAGACTCCAACCCAGTCCCGCCGCCGCCCGGGCTGCCCCCGCCAGAGGCGTCAGTTGCCCCAGCTTATCCAACAAACCTTGGGCTACGGCGTAAGTGACCGTTGTCACTGCGATGGCCTTGGCACTGGGGGAACCGGTTTTGTCCACCAGGGGGAAACAGGCATTGAGCAGGCCTCTGACCAGTGTGTAAACCGCCCCACCAGCCAGCGGTGCAAACACTTTAGGTAGCGTGTTTGTAACAAACCCTGCGATCAACAATGCCGAGGTCAGTAAAAACATCAGCAGCCGTGCAACATTGGATGACGTGCTCGACGTGCCGTTGCGATCATTTCGAATGCCTCCGAGTAACGCCAACGCCGGGCCTGCCACTCCCAGCGCCAGCGCGCCCCAGGTTTTCAAGGCTTCAGGTGTATCGCCTTGGTCCACAGCTAGCTGGGCGTAATACCCCGCGATTTGGCTCAACACTTCCGAAAATACAACAATCGCTGCAGTGCGCCCGACGACGTTCAGCAGATTGAGCGCGGGCCCTTTGGTCGATTCAAACAGTTCCAGGCCTGCTTGAAGGATGGCGTGCATTCGATTTACGCGGGGCTCAATGGATTGATCGCCTTCGGCACTCAGTTGCCTTGCCCGTTCAATCAGCTCCTTACAGGGTCCCGTAGTCGATCGCTCACCTTCAATAAAATCTATGACTTTATCCCTCAAGACCTGGCCATCTTCACCTAAAGACCGACAGCTCTGCTCTATATGACCCTGCACGGAGTTTTCCACCTCACTCAAAACCACCCGCAGTCGTGGCGATGGGCGCAAAGGCGACGATGGCCCCGAATTCTGAACAAACTCCACATCGTCGAGCCGACTCGACCCACTTGCAGTTGAACGGTCTACTGAAACGACACTTTCGCGCCTTGAGCCGACACTCGATGAACTCGTACCTACTCCATTCACCATTCACTCTTCTCCCAAGCATCATCACCCATCGGCTGAAACACCTCGCGCATGAAGCCCTTCACAAATAGATCCACGCTGAACGCCAACGCGTTCGCTGCGCTGACCTCCTTGTAAATCTGCGAGTCCTGCAGTTTCTCGTCCTTCAACCGCACCAGTACCTGCAACGTCACCGCCAGCAATGCCTTGGCCGATGGATAGGTCCGGGACTCTCCATCGGCCCCGCGCAGCGTCCGCAGATACTCATGAATCGCCTTCCCGCCCTGCCCCTCCATGGCCAGCAGCTGTTGATACAAACGCTCGAACGCAGGGTCCGGCCGCAGGTTGGCTGACAACCGCGACTCCAGGGATTCGACCGTCGAGGTCTCGCTTTCGAGCGCGCCGCTACCGCTCACCGATTCAATCCTCATCAGGCGCCCCCGCAAAACTTGCACACAGTTCCGTCAGCGCCCGCTTCGACTTGCTATCCAGCGAGCGCGCCGACGCTGGCAGGTTCGCAACACTCGCCAGCAACCGCGGCTCCAACTTCTGTCGAGCCGCCGCGATATCAAACTCCAGCAACTGATCACCAAGGCGCAGCACATAACGCTCCTGCGCTTGAAAATCGAACACCAGCTCGCCGGGCCATAGTCTGTACAACCGCTCGCGCCATTCATGGCTGCGTGAGCGCCAGTGCGTCGGCAGCAACAGGTGCAGCACCGCGCCCGTGTCAGGGGCTTGTTCTGCCAGCCAGCGTTCGAGCATGTCGTCCAGCCATTGGGGACGACTCAAGGCTTGCGCGAGCAAATCCCCGGCAGCCTGCGCCACGTCTTCGCGCAACTGCACTGCCAACGCCCGGGACGCCAGCAGGCCCTCGGCCAAGTGTTCGGTCACGCGCAAGACACCTTCGGCATAGCCTTCCTGAAAGGCCTGGGCATGAATCGCTTCGGCGTCGCGCCGGGCCTGGTCGACGCACTCCCGGGCCCAGCCCTGCGCTTGTAACTGCAAGCCGCGACGGCGGCGTGCGGCGGCGATGTCTTCGCGGCACAGATGCACTTCGCCCGGGTCCGGGAGGTCAGTCAGGGTTCGGATAGAGTCGAGCATGCTGCACCGCCATGTGGAAAAGAGCCGGGTCGGGTTTCGCCAGAGGCCATTGCTCATACAGGCGAACTACCGTGGGGGAAAATTGCAGGAACAGGCGCTCGATCAACAGTGCAGGCACCTGCTCATGCCAGCTGCACAACGCATTGAGACCCGCGGCCTCGACCACTTGCATTGAAATCACCGGGCAGTCGATCGGCAGCGCGCTTCGCACACTCAGGCTGCAACTGGCGAAGCGGCGCATCGACAATGGAAAGCGCAGCAACGCCCCGCCTCGGGTCAGTTCCGGCATCAGGCGCCAGGCGCCCATCAGTCCGGCGATGCGGGGCAATTGCCGCCAATGAAGCACCCATTGACGTGCCACGGCGCTCAACGCAACCGGCGGCCACGTACTCTGTAGCTGCAGTCCATCAAGCACGATCCGATTGAGCACCTGACGCGCCTCGGGTCCGCGAAACTGCGCCGGCACGAACAGGCGCTGCGAGTGCAGATAATCCAGAGGCTCGGCAACAATTGCCTGCATACTTTCAGCGCACGCCATCACGTCGTCCCGCACTCAGGCGCAGAAAAGCGAAAGTCACAGCCCCCGCCAACACCACCACGCCCACCAAGCCCAGCAACCAGATGCCCCGCGAAGGCTCCTGTCTTGCCGCCACGGTGGGTGCGACATGCTGAGTCGCAGAGCGTTTGGACAGCACCACCGAGATATTTTCGTAGTCGACGCCGGCAAAGCTGTTCTTGAGAAAACGCTTGATGTCGGTGATCAGCAATTGCGGCTCGACGTCGCGCTCATGGATCGCCACCGCCGACAGGTGAATGGGAGGCGATTTGCGCCCGCCCTCGCCGGCATCCAGGTCGTAACTGACATGGACCCGCGCCGAGACCACGCCTTCGAGCACATTCAGTGACTGTTCCAGGCGCTGCTCCAGCGCCGAATACAGCCGGGCCTTTTCCGCCCGGGGCGAGGCCACCAGGGTATCGGCGGGAAACATTTCGGCCACTTGCAGGCGTGGCCGCGAAGGCAGGGAATAGAGGTTGAGCAGATCCACCGCGGCGGAAAAATCCACCTGATCGATCTTCACCGTGTAGCCGGTCTTGCCGGCATCGACTTTCACTGCCGCGATATTGTTGCGTTGCAGCACCGACAGCACTTCGTTGGCCTGCTGCTGGTCCAGGCCTTCGAGTAGATTCGGCTGGCGACAGCCCGCCAGCGCCAGGCACAACAGCACCAGCCACACACCCGGCTTCATGAGGCGCGCAACAGGGTTTCTGCGGTGCCCACCGCCTTGCGCACCAGCACGTTGAGCAGGTTGATCTCGACGTTGTACTGCCCGCTCAGGTCCTGCAACTGGCTGAGGACTTCGGGGTCGGTGATATCCGGGCGCTGCAGCAATTGATTGATCGCCGAGACCTGCTTTTCGCTGTCGACCGCGGAGCCGGCAAAGGCCTCGATCAGGCGCGACTCGAGGGAAACGATCGGGCCGTCCTGCGGGCCGCGCAGTTCGCTGAAAGCCGTGGGCTGGATATCAAGAAGGGAAATGTCCGGAACAGGCATGGCATGCACTCAGGTCAGTGGCCACGGACGGCAATCCATGGCCGATGGAAAAACGAACGTCAGCGAGCGGCCTGGATGATCGCCATGTCGATGTCCTTGAAGCCCTTGATCGTGTTGGTCTGGGCGTTGCGGAATACGGTGTAGGAGGAAAAGGCGGTTTGATAGGCCGCCAGCAGCGCAGGGTCGGAGGCATCGTCCTTGAGCTTTTCCAGCGCTTCGTCCAGCGCTTCCTTGAGTTTTTCCGCGCCCTTTTCGAACGCATCGGCCTGGCGACCGAGAAAGTCATCGGGAAATTCGATGGGGATACCAATGTCAGCCATGAGTCACCTTTATCGTGGAGTTGGAAAATGCCAGGACGACGCGGTCGTCTTGATGTAGCCCTGGGGGCCGGTTTGAAAGGATTTGTCCTTGAGCCCGTCGTCCTTGAGCTCCACCGTGAAATGCACGTAGCGATCTCCCCACTGGCGATGGAAACCGTCTACATAGTCGCGGGCGGCGGCCAGTTCGACGTCCTGCAGATTGCCGGTCAGCGCGAAGGTGACGCTGTCGCCGTGCTCCGCGCGATCGAAGCTCAGCGACAGGCGTTGCAGGCCTTCCTCGGCAAGATCCGCGAGCAGATGGTCATCCTGCAAATGCACGGCGATGTCCCGGGCATAGGGCGCGGCGGCCAGCAGTGCATCGGTCAGCTCCTGCTGTTTGTGTGGTGTCAGCAGATTGCGCTGGGCGCTGAGCAGCAGGCGTGGCGCGGACGGGCTCTTGAAGTCGAGGGAATGCCAGGCCATCTGCGGATCATGGTCGAACAGCAGCTGCTCCAGCCGACGCCGTTCCTGATCCGTCACCAGCACTTTGGCCGACGCAGAGTTACTGCGCATCAGCACCTGTCGGCTCCAGCCGGCATCGCGCTCGGATGAGACGAAGACATACACCGCCTCATCGCGGCCCCGCAGCACTTCGACCTCGGCGCTGGCGCCAGTGATCAATGCGCGGATATCGGTTTCAGGGGTGGATTGCGGTATCGACCAGAGGATGGCAGCGACGGCCAACACCACTGCGGCAAAGCCGCCGGCCAGCCATCGAGTCCAGGGCTTGCCTTGAGACTCGAATTGCTCGGTGTCGAGCGAGGGGCTGCGTTGTTTGAGCAGAAGTTCCGGTGACCAGGCCTGATCGCCAGGACGCAGGGCAATTTGCAGGCCGCCGACCTGCACCCGCGTATGAAACCTGCCGTGAAGCAATTCCTCGCAATCGCCGAGCAACCGCAGCATCAGGCCATCGTTGGAGAGGTGATCGGCGAGCACTTCGAAATTGCATCCCCCCTCGGCCAGCGGCACGAAGATGGCCTCGGCGGGAACGCTGGCAGCGAGCTTCCCGTCCCCCAGCAACTCCACCGCTCCCACCACGAACAGGGTGACGGATTGCACAAGGGGAAATTCGCAGCCCTGCAGCGGACCGTTGAGTATCCGCAGTACACAGGGCTGAGGGACGGCTGTCGGGTCTGTCACCGTTCACACTCCAGAGCGATGAAATGAGCCGGCATGTTAGGAAGGCGCAATTGAGAATTCCTGATCGAATTCTGCTTAACCCGATCAGAATCCCCGCTGTTTTTGCGTCAGCGTGAGTCGTTGATAGCGCTGCCAGACCTTGCGCGCATAGCGCAGGCGCGCCGCTTGCCTGTCCGGCGAATTGCCGGCGTTGTAGGCCCCCACCGCCGTCCAGTTGTAGCCATATCGCGCCACGAAACCGGCCAGCACCGAGGCGCCGACTTCCACCGACAGACAGGGTTCTTCCAGCAGACGTTGCTCGGTGATGCCCTGGGCACTCAAGCGCGGCAGATGGATGCTGTTGATCTGCATCAGGCCGATATCCCGCGAGCCATCCTTGTTGTGGTTGATTGCACCGGGTTTGTGGCCTGACTCGACTTCGGCGATCGCCTGCAGCAGTTCGGGTTCGATCCGGTGGAGCTGGCCCGCCCGATCCCAGCAAAACGCCTGTGCCTGAGTCGCGCCAAAACAGGCGAGCATGAGCAGCGATTTGATCCTGCGTGCGGTCATGCCAGACGTCGCTCGCTGGGCAACGTTTCGCAACGGCGGAAATCCGGAGCACGCTGCAGCGAGCCCCAGAGCGGCGCCACCATCAGCCCGTCCGGTGCGCCCGTCTTTGCCAGGCACAACCAGCTTGCATACTGGTTGCGGGCGGTGAGCGGATTGACCCCGAACAACACGTTCCAGGCCGCGAGCCCCTGCTCGCCGATTGCGCTTTGCGCCAGCCCGACCTGTTCCAGTTCATGCCAGGCCGCCGCGTGCTGGCCGAAATACGCCAGCACCACGGCATTCAGAATCACCAGCAACGAATTGGCCGCAGCACCTTGCTGCAGGGTTCGACGGGCCATGAGCACCGTCGATTCCGCCCCTTGCGCCAGCGCGATACGCAAGCGCAGGACCTGAGCCCGTACGCTGTCGGGGTCATGCTGCAGGCTGCGTTCAATGCTTTGCGCCGCCTGCTCGTTGCGCCGCCAGTACCAGTGATGCCAGGCGTGAAAGTAATGCGCATCAGCCTGATCGGCACTCAGCAGGCAGCGCTGGAACAGCACTTGGGCCGCCTGTTCGCAGCCACGCAGACTGGTGAGCAAGGCCAGGCGCGTCAGTGCCGGCAAGTTGCCCGGGGCGCGGGTCAAGGCACTGGAAATCGCCGATTGCGCCTGCTCCATCGCCCGCCCCTGATAACACAGGCCGATCATCGCCTGCCCCAGCCAGGCGTCGGCCAGGCCGCACCAGGCCGGCGCGTATCCGGCATCCAGTTTCAGGCACTGGCGAAATTGCACCTGGGCATCGCGCAGGCTTTGCGGCGTGTGCTGTTGCAGGCTGCACAGGCCATTGAGCCAGGCCACTGCGGCGGGATAGGACGCACAGGCATCTGCGGCCGGACGCAGGCCTGTCATCCGCTGTGCCACCAGGCAAGTCAGGGCGCCGAGTGCCTCGCTGAGATCGCAGGCGTCCAGCGTCTGCCCATGCAACAGCACGTGGTCGCTGCCGCGGATGAGTTCGACCGACCAGTGTTGATGGTCGCCCTGACGGATACAGCGTCCGCTCAGGCAATAGTCCGCCGCCAGACGCTGCACCTGCGACCGCGCATCCAGAGATGTCGTGTGATCCATCAATCCAGAGGGAATGACCCGCAGCGACTCGCCGAACGCCGTGCTCAACTGGCGGATGATCACATCCTGCAGGTCCAGCGCCGCCGCTTCGTCCGCATGCCGAAACGGCAGGACGGCCAGTGAGGGAGATGCGGTGCGCGTCGGGTGCGGCGCATCGAGTTCCACCGCCGGACAGGTGAATCGATAACCCTGGCCATACACCGTCGCAATGAAGTCCTTGTCTTCGCGCAGCAGCTTGCGCAGGGCGTAAATGCAGCGGGTCAGGGACTCTTCGGCGGCATAGGTTTCAGGCCAGACGTCGTCGAGCAGCTGGTGCTTGCTGATGACCGTGCCGGCTGACTTGAGCAACAGACGCAGCACGCTCGACTCCTTGGGAGGGACGTGAACGCCCTCTCCCTCCCGTATCAGCGTTCCATCGCCTTGCAAAAGCCACTGGCCAAACACGAAAGAATTGACCGGCGCTCGATCGGATGCCCTGTCCATACACTCTGACTTCTCTATAGAAAGGTACGAAACGCACGGAGCCTGCGCGGTGGCAGGCTCCAGATGAAAAGCGGCGTGACTATAGGAAGTTGCGCGGGATGTTTCCGTAGGAGCCGTGACTCAGCAGACGTAGGAATTTACGACATGGTGTGTGGGCAACTGACTATCGAGGTGCAGATATCTCGCACGGTTTTCCACTGCGCGACTTCGTCTTCGGGCAGTTCGATCGCGAAGGACTCGTTCAGGGCCATGACCAGTTCCACCAGGCTCATGGAGTCGATGTAGAGGTCTTCGACCAGGCGGGAGTTCGGTGTGATGTTGCGTCGGGTGGATTTGAAGTAATCCATCAGTATCCGGATGACTTGATTCTCGATTTCCAGCAATGAATATTCTCCTGGGTTTAACCCGACACTGCAGGAGCGAGCGTGCTCGCTCCTGCAGAGGGCGGGGTGTGGTCAGTTGGCGGCGGGGTTAGAAATTCAACATGGCTTTGAGCATGTCGGCGTATTGGTTGAGGTGCGAGGACAGGGTTTTGTTGAAGTTGTCGTGATAGGAATTGGCGTTCGAATACTTCTGGGTCAGCGACTGCAGCAGGTTTTTCATGCGTTCTTCCTGGGCGTTGAAGCCGGTTTGCCAGGCCTGGAATTTCGCTGTGTCCCAGGCGATCCAGAACACGTTGGGCGGCAGGCTGTCGCGCATGATCGTCAACGGGCTGAGGTCCATGACCACGCTGTAGGTGCCGTCGGCATTCTGCTTCAGGCAACTGGCGGGCAGGCCCAGGGCCTGGCGCCACTTTTCAGCTTCCTCACGGCTCGCGCCGCCCATGCCGGGGGCCGGGAACAGCACTGATGCGGGATTGGGGTGGGAGTATTTGTTGATCAGCGCCTGCAGGGCGAGGCGGATTTCGCCGGCATTGATCTTGACCTCCTTGCCGTCGTTCGCCCCCTGAATCCACTCCTTGAGCTTCGCAGTGATGTCCTTGTTGAAGTCGGCGAAGAAGTCCGAATACGCGGCGACGATGTGCTCGTAGCCGGCGAGGTAGCCGTTCTTGATCAGGTCGATCAGCTCCAGCAGTTTTTCGAAGAAGTCGTCGGAGGAACTGATGGCCTGATCGAAGGCTTCGGCGATGTCCGCTGGTGGTGGGTGTCGTTCTTTCAGATCGCGCATGATCTGCATTTGCGCGGCTTCGAGATGTTGATGCGACACCGAAGGCAAAGATTGTTGGCAATCGGTCAATACGGCACCAGCACGACTCAATTGATGCACCCACAACTCTTGGCGCATCCCCTTATCTGCGC
This sequence comes from Pseudomonas sp. C1C7, assembly GCF_013359595.1. GTDB lineage: Bacteria > Pseudomonadota > Gammaproteobacteria > Pseudomonadales > Pseudomonadaceae > Aquipseudomonas. Next base: position 25,568 of record NZ_JABFMP010000025.1, read on the forward strand.
AACGCATGAGCATCGCGTCGAAGCTGCGGTTCAACGTTTTGATCGATCGATCAATCATCTGCGCCAAAGAAAACTCCACGCCTTCCACCGGCGCCTGCGCCTGCGCAAGCAACGGAACATCATTCGCCCGGCGAACTTCAGGAGCAGCTTTGTGCGCTGGCGGCACGAAATGCGCGATACCTATGGAGTTAGCCATTTATACCCGCCCTATCACATCAATCCGCGACTGAAACAGCTGCATGACCATGTCCATCAGCTTCTGCAGCAACGCAGCATCCGCCGAATCCTTCTGCCCGATTTCATCACTCAGGCTCTTCTGCGTGTTCTGCGCACTTTGCTGCAGCACTTCCTTTTCCCGGGCGGCGTGCTCGGTCATCCGCACGATGTTGGACACCACCTGGCTCAGGCTCATCGACATGGCATTGAACGCACGGCCGAGCTCCAGTTTCTTTTCGATGCCCTTGCTGCCCATCTGGCTCAGCCAGTCCGAGTGCTGTCCGACCTTTTGCGCCTTGAGAATTTCCCCTTCGAACCACTTCTGTTCGTCAGGGGTCAGCGAGGTGCCCTTGGGCTTGAAATCGACGGTCGTGATGCGACCGAAATCGTCGAAGGTCTTGACCGGGTAAGTGGTCTGCGGGTCCCAGTCATCGCGGCCGAGATCTGCCTTGAGATCGCGCTCGATATTGTTCGCATCAACGACGTTGCGGCGGTTCTGGCTGATGTCCGCGTGCTTGAGCCCTTGCCCCTGAAAGGTCTTGACCATCGCGAAGCCGGCGATCGCACCGGAGACTGCCGCGGCGGTGATTGCGCTGTGCAGTGACGCCTTGCCCGACTCGATGATCGCCGCACCCTGGGCCTTGGCGGCGTCGGCGGCCATGACGCTGAAGTGTCCGCGCAACTGGGCGTTGGCCACCCGGGCGATGTTCAGCGCGATGATCGCGGCCACCAGGACGTTGGCGTGTTTTTCCCAGGCGCCGGGATCGAACACCAGGTCGTCGCGCACCTCATCGTTGAGCAGTGCGGGAGCGGCCTGCATGTCGACCAGATCCGCTTCAGTGGGCTGGTAGGCGTTGATTGCAGCACCGAACTCCGCGGCCGACAGTATGCGTACATCAGACGTCTTGAGGATTTGCTTGTCAGCGATAAGCGGATTCAGATCAGGGGACCGAAGCTCATCGGGCTTCTTTGCAGCGACAAACTCTGCTGTTGCCATTTCAGTCGCACGCGCGATCACGCCAAAGCCATTAATGGTGGTCATTTCGAATTCCTTTTATCCACGGGATCACACTTGCCGAGCCATTTGCAGGCTGACGGAGTGGCTGCGTTGCAGATCGGCGAAAATTTGCTCGACCTGCCGGGTTCGGTCCTGCATTGCCTTGCCGTAGTCCTCCACCAGGCGACCGAGGTAGTGGGTGATTTCTTCGCTGATCGCCATCCGCATCCGCACGCCGGCCAGGTGCTCGGCAGCCTGAGCCTGATGCGCTCCGCTACGGATTTGCAGGCCACCCTGCACCGCGACATTGCTGAACTCGGTAACGGCCTGGGCGATTTCCAGATTGGCGGCGTAACGAGCAAGAGACACCGGATCAGCGCCGTTGGTGATGAATCCGCGCAGTTGGGTCAGCATCTGGGTCAGCGAGTTACCCAGCGAAGTCGCCAGTTGGCGCATGGCCTGAACCGCCGCCGGGGCGGCCTGAGCGACCACCGATGCCAGCTTCGAAGCCACCGCGCTGACCATTGGCCCGATCACCTGCGCCCCGACCACAGCCACCAGCGCCACAGCGGCCAGCGTCGAAGCAATGCCCTGAATCATGCCGGCGATCTGCGCGATCTCTTTCGCGGTTTCCTCATCGACGCCCACCGCAATCAGCAATTGCGTATAGAGATCGGTGAACAGCTTGATCGCTTCCTGCATCACCGTGGTCAGGGGCTTCATGGCTTCGGCCATGAACGAGGTGCCCGTCGCCTCCTTGACCACCGCATCGGAAATCATCACCGCCGCGCCGATCACCCCCACCGCAATCAGCACCGGGTTGGCGGTCAGCACGCCGGCCGCGATAGTCGCCACGGTGAGCACCGCGCCGACGATGGCGCCGATGCAGCCCATGGTCTTTTGCAGCGCCTCGGCCTTGCGCACTTCTTCCAGGTATTTTTCCGATTCGGCCTTCATGTGTTCCTGAAGCCGGGCCTGCAATTGCTGGAACAATTCCTGGCTGAGCTCTTCCTTGTTCTGCGCGGACTCACCGAGCATTTCGATGATCTTCAGGCGGTTGAGCAAAGCCAGGGCGCTGCTGCTCAGGGCCTTTTCATTGGACTGCTTGATAGCGGAACCGCCGAGACCGGCCTCCTGCACCTTCACCGACACGGCGGCCAGAACCCTGGCGCTGGCATTGGCGGTGTCGATGAGTTTCAGGTGGGCATCGGTGGCTTTTTCCAGGGTTTGCGTATGGTGCGCCAAATCACCCTTGAGCTGATCGCGCAGGGCCAGTTCGCGGGCGTATTCGGGTGATTGCGGGTCGAGCTGCGCCAGCCGCGCTTCGCTGGCCTGCAGCAACGCCAGACTCTGTTTAACGCGCTCCTGCAACTGATCGAGCTGTTCCTGACTGCTGCCGATGGCGCCTTCGGCCGCCTCCAGCGCTTCGATGGCGGCGGCGTAATCGGCGGCCAGCTTTTCATGGCCCTGCTGTTTCGCACCGGCCATGCTTTGCAGCATCGCCAGGCGGTTCTTCAGCTTGTTGGTATCCACTTCACCGATCAGCTCGCTGATCATCGCCATCAGCAGCGTGAACAGGTCGCCGCTGGTTTCCGGCTTGTTACCGTCGGCGCGGGGAGGCGGTGCATGCAGCATCGGTCTGCCTGCGGCGGCCGCGCTGCGTGGGCCTTCGTAGTTCACCGACATCAGGTTCGCCAACGCTTGCTGGCCGGCTTTCTGGTAGTCCGCGGTTCTGGCCGCCTGAGTGGCGGCCGTGCCGTACTTTTCAAAGCCTTGCGCGCGGCTCAAGGCGCTCTGAAAGGCGGGCGGGAAGCTGTTTCTGATTTCACTCATGCTTATTCCTCTGATCCTTTTTCCACTGAATCGTGCATCTCCATATGCCTCAGGCTCTCGAGATAGACCCGGGCCTGCTCTCGCAGATCATCTTGCGTGGCGTGCTCCAGCGCGTACTCGAAACACAGCCGGGCCTTGCCGATCCGACCCAGGGCGAGCTGGCACTGACCGCTGTAGAACATCGGCCGGTAGTCGTTCTTGCCCTGGGCGAAGGCGATCGCGTAGAGGTCGATCGCCTTCTGGTGGTTGTGTTTGAGTTGATGCACCGCCGCCAGGCCCATCCAGTACTGGCTGTTGTAGAAGTCGTAGATGCACAGGAAGTGGAAGAACTTCTCGGCATCGTCCAGCCGTCCCTGCTCGTAGAACTGGTAGGCGAAGGCATACAGGTGGTTCATCTGCTCATCGCTGATGCCCTGCACATCCTTCAACGGCGCCCCGGCCAGAACCGCATCCACGACCTCGAGGGCGACCTGTTCGTTTTGTTGGTTGTTGCGACTCATCAGCACACTCCTGAAAGACGTCAGCGTGGCTGACGGGGGCATTGAGCCAAAGACATCGCCTGCCTCGCTGCCAAATTGCGCTCATACCCCGCTCCTACAGGGTTCGTGTCGGGTCTGTCAGGCTTGTTCGACCTGTTCGAGCCAGATCAACAGGCGCAGGACTTCCTCGACCTCCTGCACCTGAAGGAAGCTGTAGCGCTGGTGGGTCTTGTAGATGCGTCGGGCCAGGGCGATGTCGTTGATGACCGGCACGCCGACCTGTCTGGCGTAGGCGCGTACGGCCAGGGCGCGCTGGTTGGTTTCCATCAGGGAGATGAACGGCAGTACGGTGATTTCCGGGCGGAAGTACACGCCGATGGCGATGTGGGTCGGGTTGGCGATGATCATTCGCGAGTTGCGCACATCGGATTTGACCTGCTCCGACAGCAGTTCGCGGTGCAGGTCCTGGCGGCGGCGCTTGATGTCCGGGTTGCCGTCCTGTTCCTTGTGTTCGCGCTTGACCGAGTCCTTGTCCATCATCTGGTCCTTCATGAACAGGAAGTACTCGCTCAGCGCATCGAGCACCACGATCAGCAGCACGCAGAGCAGAAACGCCAGCACCAGCACCAGCAACAGGCGCCCCCAGATGGCAAACAGCTCCGGCGCCTCGGCGAACAACTGTGCGAACAGCAATTGCCGCTGGGTGATCCAGACAATCCACAGCGCCAGGGCAAAACTGCCCAGGTACAAGAGCGCTTTGACGGTGTCCTTGACGGTGCGCAGGCTGAACAGTTTCTTGAAACCATTAACCGGGTTCAGGGCGCCGAAATTCAGCTTCAGGGCTTCGCTGGCCAGGGCGAAACCGCTTTGCAGCAGCGCCGGCAGCGCGCTGGTCAGGACGCACACCAGCAGCAGCGGCAACAGCGCCTTGAGCCCCACGACCACCAGCATCGCCGAGTACTTCTGCAAGTCGGCATCGAAATCGCTGGCGATGATCCGTCGATAGGCCTCCATGACTTCGATCAGCGAGCTGTTGAACACCATGTAGCTGATGCCGCACAGCGTCAGGCAGGTGATCACCAGATCCTTGGCCTTGAAGGTCTGGCCCTTGCGCGCCGCATCGCGCAGGCGCTTGGGCGTGGGCTTCTCGGTTTTAGAGGCGCTGGACGACATCGCCCTGCTCCCCTTGCAGATACGGCTCCAATGCCTGGGAGTTAATCCCCATGCGCAGCACCTCGTCCGGCAGGTGCACGCCGAAATACAACATCAGCACCACCAGCGCCACCAGGCTCTTGATCGTCAGCGACACCGAAAACGCGTTCATCTGCGGCGCGTAACGCGAGAGCAGCCCGAGCAACGCTTCGCTGATCAGCAGCGTTGCCACCACCGGTGCGCTGATCACCAATGTCTTGCTCACCAGGGCATCGAGCAGTTGCAGAATCGGTTGCAGCTGCACCTCGCAGCCGTTCGCCGGCGTGCAGAGGCGATAACTGTGGCCCACGGTTTCAAGCATCAGCAGCATGCCGCCGCCTTCGAGATACACCGCGGCGGCGAACAGCTGCAGGAAGTTCGCCAGCTCCGACGTATCGACACCGTTGGCCGGGTCCACGGTGCTGCTGAGCATCGCCCCGCGCTGGTTGTCGATCAGGTTGCCCATGGCATGCAACACCCAGAACGGCCAACACAAGAGACAGCCCAGCAAGACGCCGATGCCCGCCTCCCGCAGCAGCAGACCGAAAAACGCCACTCCATCCAGAGCCGGCAGCGGCACCCCGACATAGGGCCAGAACCCCAACGCCACCAGCACGATCACCGCCTGACGCGGCGCCCCGGTGAGCACCCCGCTGTTGAGAAACGGCAGCATGAAGAAAATCGGCGCCAGCCGGGCCACGCCAAGAAGCGCACTGGCGAACCAGGCGTACAAGTCGAAAAGCAGCGTCACCGACATCAAGCTAACCCAGGGCCAGACGGATGACTTCGCGACTGAAATCCAGCAGGGTTTCGCCGTACCAGCCCGAGAGCAGGAACAGGCACGCGGCGACCGCCAGCAGCTTGAAGCCGAAGGGCAAGGTCTGCTCCTGCAACTGGGTCACGGTCTGGATCAGGCCGACCACCAGCCCCACCACCGTAGCGACGATGATCGGCCAGGCCACCATCAGCAGGATCAGGTACAGGGTCTTGTTGCCGGCATACACCAGATCGTTCATGACCGTCCCCTACGCCAGCAACGTCAGGTACTGCTTGACCAGCCCGGTCGACAGCAGCGCCCAGCCATCGAGGGCGACGAACAGCACCAGCTTGATCGGCACGGAAATGATCACCGGGCTCATCATCATCATGCCCAGCGCCAGCAGGATGCTGGAGATCACCAGATCGACGATCACGAACGGCAGGTACAGGTAGAAGCCGATCTTGAAGGCGCTTTTGATTTCACTCAGGGCGTAGGCCGGTAGCAGCGCAAACAGCGAAGGCGTGAGTTCTTCATCGGCAGGCAGCTCGTCCTGGTTTTCACTCTGAATCGCCTGTGCCCGCTCGAAGAACAGCGCCAGTTCCGGGTCGGTGTATTTACGCAGGTAATCCTTGTAGCCACCCAGGCCGTTCTCGGCGAAATCCACCACCGCCTCGAGATCGGTGAAAGCCACCGCTTCGCGCTTGTAGTAGCCGTAGCCCTGCTTCATCACCGGGGTCATGACGAAGATCGCCAGCATCAGGGCGATGGCATTGAGCGTCATGTTCGACGGCACCTGCTGCAAACCCAGGGCGTTGCGCACGATGACGAAGACGATGGAAAACTTGATATAGCAGGTGCCCGCCGCCACCAGGAACGGCAGCAGCGAGGCGAACGCCAAAAGGGCGATCAGCGAAACGTCATTCATCGCGCGGGTTCCGGTAGACCTCGAGCAACTCCACACCCAACTGCTCGTCGAGTTGCACCAGTTCGCCGCGGGCCACGGGCTTGCCGTTGGCGCGCACTTCGATGCGTTGCGCGGCATCGTCCGCCAGCGGGATCAGTTGCCCGGAGGCGATCTGCGAGAGCCTCGCCAGGTCGATGTCGTGGGTCGCCAGCACGAACTCCAGCTTGACGGGCAGCGCGCCCGGATCGAGGTCGGGTTCAGGCGCGTCCTGTGGGTCGGTATCGCTCGACTGCATGTGTATTCCCTGTTCGGTAAAGGAGAAGAAGCCCAGGCATCGATCCCCCAGGCAACAGCGTTGGGCGCGCTGAGCGATCCGCAGGACATCGCCGGTTTTCAGGCGGATTGCGTGGGTGTGATGCAGGTGGCTGAAGCCCAGTTTCAGGTCCAGGCGAAATGGCAGATCGCTTAGCCAGCCATTGTCTTCATGGGCTGGGCCGGTAGCCCTGGCGGGTGGTAATCGAGTGATCCACACGCGGCCCTGAGCGGTATCGAGCCATGGCATTTCCTGCGTGGGCAATTGATGGGGAGCGATAGATTCGACGTCGTAAATTTCCCGGTATTGCAGGTCATCCACATCCATCAGCAGCGGTTGCGACACGGCACGGAACAGCTCGGCGATGGTTGTCAGTGAACACTCGACGATCAGTAGCGACTGCAATCCCGGCAGCGATTGATGCAACCAGTCGCGGGCGTCGATCAGACCCTGCCACTCCCCTCCTTCGCCAGACACGCAGAACCGCAGGTAGCCCGATTGCCCTGGAGGAACACTGGAGCCTGCGTCGACACCGGCATAGCGCCAGCGCTGAACGGCCTGCGAAACGGCATGGGCTTGCAGGTTGATCCGGCGTAATTTCAGCAAGCTCATGCGTCGTCGTTCTGCTCGTCATCGGGCGCTTGCCGGGAGCCCTGACGTTGTTGTTCGTCACGGCTGTCGGTCAGGCGCCAGGTGGGTTCGCGAACCTGTTCCAGTGACACTTTGAGGTGTTCGAAAACCTGGGTATTGCTCGGACTGAGTTGCAGATTGCGGACAGGTTCATCGGACACTCGGCTGATCGTCACCTGACCACTGACTAGGCCTTTGTTGAATGGGACCTGCAATAGATTCCTGGGCGAATCCGGCCGCGTTTCGGGGATGGCTTCCATGACCGTGTGGGGAATCTTTGGCGACGACAGAGGGACTTTCACCGGTACAGCAAAGGGTGCAATCGACGGCATCGGGCGTTCATACAGAGCCTCGGGTCTTTGACCTTCGACGCGGACGGTCGGCACATCCGGCAGAACCTCGACCGCGCTTGATAAAGGCTCGATCATCAACGGCTGCGCAACGATTTTGTCGATGGTGGGAGCCGCAGGCACCACAGCGCGCGGCAAACGAAGATCGGCAGGTCTGTTCTGCGCCGGCTGCCCGGCACTGTCCTGCTCAACCACCGCCACAACAGGTCGCAGAACCAAAGTCGACATCAGCTCCAGCACACCCTGCGGCAACTCATCCTCCTGCACGGGAATCAACCGGTCCTGCAGCTCACCCATCGGACCTTCGCCGACCAGATCCACAGGTTGAACCGGCAACAGTGAAATGACCGACAACTCCTTCATCGACGAACTCCGCTCATCTCTTCGATTTCCCACTCTTCCCGACGCACCTGCTCCAGCCTTTGCCCACGCACCAGCTGCCGGACAGAGCGCTCGTATTTGTCGTGCTTACGTTGGACCAGGCGCAAATGCTCGCGCTGCTCCTGCAACCGCTGCTCAACCTCTCGGCACTGCTGATTGACCCGCTCACGCTCCACGCGCAACAGATCGATCTGCCGCCGGATCACCGCCTGCCTGCGCAGCAGCGCCAGCAGTTGTCCGTGGTCAAGCACGCAATCCTCGGCACGATGGCTGGCCAACAGGTTGTGCAGCGCCGCCTCCTGCCCGGCGAAGCTGTCCCGTTCCTGAAGCAGTGGCCGCAATTGCTGGCGGCTACGGGTTATCGCCAGTTCTGCGCGCTGCTGTCGGAACACGCTGAGCGCCAACAGCCGGCGACGATCGGCCAATGGACTCATGCCATCAGCTCCCGCAATCGACGCAGGGTTTCTTCCGGATCACAGCATTCACCCGTGGGCTGACGCAGCCACTGTCCAAGGGCATCGCGGCGTTGCAGCGCCCGGTCGTTGGCCGCGTCCGCACCCTGGGTGTATTCGCCCATGTCGAGGAAGATCTGCAACTGTTCCAGCCGCGTCAGAGTGTCCCGGGTCGCTGCCGCCAGTTGCTGCACTTCAGGCTCTGTGACCTGCGTCGCCACGCGGCTCACGCTGCGCAACACATCGATGGCCGGGTAGTGACCTTTGGCCGCCAGCGCCCGGCCGAGATAGACATGGCCGTCGAGAATCGAGCGGATCTCTTCGGCAATCGGATCCGGTTCGTCGTCGCTTTCGAGCAGCACCGTGTAGAAGGCGGTGATGCTGCCCGAAGCGGTCACGCCGGGGCGTTCCAGCAAGCGCGGCAAGGCATCAAAAACGGAAGCCGGATAACCCCGACGCGCCGGCGCTTCCCCGGCGGCCAGGGCCAGATCGCGACGGGCTCTGGCATAACGCGTCAGCGAATCCAGCAACAACACCACTCGCCGGCCCCGGTCGCGAAAATACTCGGCGATGGCGGTGGCCTGCAGCGCCGAATTGCAGCGATCCACCGAAGAAAAATCCGAAGTGGCGAACACCACCACACAGCGTTCGCGTTTGTCCGACTGGCGCAGAAGCTCGATGAATTCGGTCACCTCCCGACCACGCTCGCCGATCAGGCCGATGACAAATACATCGGCGTCGGTGTGCTCGATCAGCATGTTGATCAGGGTGGTCTTGCCGGAACCGGCGGCGGCGAAAATCCCGACGCGCTGCCCCACGCCGCAGGTCAGCAAGCCGTCGATGACCCGGATGCCCGTGCGCAACGGCGTCTGCACCCCGCGCCTGTGCTGGTACGACGGCGGATCGGCATCCACCGGATAATCCTGTTGCGCCAGCGCCGTGGACGGCGCCAGACGCTCGACGATGTTGCCCCGAGGATCGACCACACTGCCAAGCAACGCCTCGCTGCAGGCCAGTTGCAGGGTCGCGCCGGTGGGCACGATCATCGACTCCCGCGACAAGCCCCGGGCATCGCCGAGCAGACTCAGCAGCACCGCATCGGGCTTGAAGCCGATGACCTGCGCCCTGGCCGCCACCTCGGGCGAGCGCCAGTGCCTGCGCACCTCGCAGATCTCACCGATCACCACCTGGCCCAGCGCCGCCTCGATCAACGGGCCGCTGAGCCGCAACGGGTGGGCCGCCGCACGGATCATCACAGGCGCAGGATGCCGTGGATTTCTTCGAGCACTTCGACGAAATGATCCAGCGCCCGGGCGAAGCTGCGCCCGTCGTCGAGGGCCTTGTCGTTGCACATCAGGCGCAGTTCGAGCTGGCCCTGGGCCTCGCACAGGTGCAATTGCCCGCTGCGCGACCAGGGGCAACCCTGGAGCAGGATCTGCAGCAGCGCAAAGGCGCTGTGGCTCAATGGCGCAGCCCCGGTCTCCATCACCGCGGCCCAGACCCACACCTCCCCGCCCACCTCGCCGACGTTGATCGCCGGCAACTCCTTCATCTGCATTTCGATGGTGCTGTGGCTGTCGAATTGGCCGATCTGGCTTTCGGCGCAGCCGCTGTGACGCAGCGCATCGCGCAACAGATCGGCAATATCCATGGTTATCACGGGCAGATTTCCTTACAGGGTTTTGATCACATTGACCGAGACGGTCTCGCAGACTTCGCCGAACGACATCACGTCCAGCTCGCGAAAACGTCCCTCGATCAGCTTCTTGATGTAGCGCCGCACATCCACCGAACACAGCAGCACCATGTCCTTGTGGGCGATGTGTACGTTGTCCAGGCCGACGCTGAGGCGGTCCATCAGGTCCTCGGATTCGGCAGGCTCCAGGTTGATGAAGCTGCCGCCCGAGGTTTGCCGGATACCGCGCCGCACCACCTCTTCGAACTCCGCCGACAACAGCAGCACGCGCAGGTCGTTGCCTTGGGCAAACTTGTTGCTGATGTAGCGGGCCATGGCGCCGCGCACGTGCTCGACCAGCGCCAGCGCGTCCTTTTCCCGGGAGGCCCAATGGGCCAGGGTTTCGAGAATCAGCTTCATGTTGCGCACCGAAATGCGCTCGCCGATCAGGCGCTGCAGCACCTCGGCGATCTTCTGCACGGTGACGTGGCGATAGACTTCCTTGAGCAGGTCCGGGCAGCGGCTTTCCATTTCATCCAGCAGCTGCTTGGTTTCCTGGACCCCGAAAAATTCCTGGATGTTGCGCGCCAGCAAGGTGACCAGGCAGCGATAGCACTCCTCGTCCGCCGGTCGCAGGTGATAACCCAGCTGCTGCACGCGCTCGCGGTCGGAGGCATTGACCCAGACCCCGCCCAGGCGATTGCTGTCGTTGCCGCGCACCAGCGCCAACCCCAGGGATTCCAGCTCCGGCGAATAGTCGAGCAGGCGCCAGTGATCGAAATGGATATCGAATTGCTCGGCGCGCACTTCGTTGATCAGCACCGCCACCTGATGCGCCGGCAACGCCTCGCTGGCGCGCAATTGCGGCTCGGGAATGCGCAGGCCGTAATCGACGAAGAACTGGCTGCGAAAGCGCGCCGCCCAGCGTGCCCTGTTCAGTTCCTCCAGACGCGCGGCGGGCACCAGCAGCATCAGCGCGATGGTCTCGGTGGCGATGTTGTCGATGTCTTCGAGCAGGCCTGAAGCGCCTGGTGTGTCGCCCTGGTTCGACGGCGGAACGTTGTCAGGGCCTTCACCTCTGGCGGCCTTGCGCTGGCGGAAGAACACCAGCAGCGCCAGAGCCACGGCAATCGGCAGGAAGGTCAGCAGCGGAAAACCGGGCAGCAGGCCAACGCCCACCGCCAGCAACGCCGTCACACCGAGCACGAACGGGTGACCGAGCATTTGCGCGAGCATGTTGCGCCCCAGGTTGGCGTCATCGCCGTTGACCCGGGTGACGATGAAACCGGCGCCGATGGCGATCAGCAGTGCCGGAATCTGCGCAACCAGGCCATCGCCGATGGTCAACAGGGTGTAGGTCGACAGTGCCGTGGACAGGTCCATGCCCATCTGCCCGATGCCGATGGCCATGCCGCCGATGAAGTTGACGAAAATAATGATGATGCCGGCGATCGCATCGCCCTTGATGAACTTCATGGCGCCGTCGAACGAGCCGTACAGCTGGCTTTCGCGCTCCAGCACGCTGCGTTTTTCCCTGGCTTCCTCGGCGGTGATGGCACCGGCCTTGAGGTCGCCGTCGATGCTCATCTGCTTGCCCGGCATGCCATCCAGGGAGAAGCGCGCCGCCACTTCCGCCACCCGCTCCGAGCCCTTGGTGATGACGATGAACTGCACGATGGTGACGATGGAAAAGATCACGAAACCCACCACCAGACTCTCGCCGATCACAAACTCGCCGAAAGACGCGATGATCTCCCCCGCATCGGCCTGGCTGAGGATCAACCGGCTGGTGCTGATCGACAGCGCCAGGCGAAACAGCGTGGTCAACAGCAGCAAGGCTGGAAAGGTGGAGAAGCTGAGGATGCGTTCGATGTAGAACGAGCCCATGAACACCAGCAGGGAAATGACGATGTTCAGGCCGATCAGAAAATCCACCAACGCCGTGGGCAGCGGAATGATCAGCGTGGCGATGATCATCACCATCAGCGTCAGGATCAGCAGCTCCGGGCGAGCGCCGACATTGCGCAAAAACACATTGAGCATGGCGGGTCAGTTCCGGGGGAAGGTCATGGGCAACCGCCGAGACGTCGGCGTTCGATGCATTCATGGGCGTAGGCGACATCCGCCAGCCGGGTGAATTGTTCTGCCAGACGCAGCGGCGCCTGTTCATCGGCGAACAGCGGCACGGGCAATTGCAGGCTGAGGCGGCGCAGGGTCTGCAACAGGGCCGATCGTTCGTGGTGGGTGCTGAGCAACACACACTCACCCAGGGCGCCGAGCAGCAGCTGGTCGAGGTCGTCGGGATAGGCCAATACGCCGAACAGGAACACCAGCCAATCCGCCTCATGGGGGTTGTGGCGGCAGATGAGCGTGTCGGCGAGCAGGCGACCGACGAACAGTTCGTCAGCCGAACGCAGGTGTTTGAGGTCGTTGACCTTGGCCAGCAGATCGCCGAATTCGGCGCGGGAACAACTGGGGTCCTGGGCGCTGATGTCAGTGAGCAGCGCGGCCTCGATGAAGGTCAGCACGTTCAGGCGCTGATCGGGTCCGTAGAGGGCGATCCAGTCCTGATAGCACTCGAGCGGGCCTTCGTCGGACTCGAGAAAATCGCGGTAGGTTTCGCGCAACAGCGCCGCGCGCACGGCCATGCTCGAGCCGAACATTCGGGCTTTGAGCGCGGTGTTGATCCCGGCGTTCAGGCGTTTGGGGGACGCCTGGACGACCACGGTCTGCAACAGGGCTTCGAGTCTTTGACGGGTGCGCGCTTCGAGTTTTTTCCGGCGCAGCAGCTCACGCAGCACCAGCGCCAGGTCGCTGTCATCGGGGAACAGGCTGCGGGCCATATCCAGCAGCCAGGCGACGGGCTTGTCCGCCAGTCGTGCGAGGCTGAGGACCTGCTTCGCCTTGGGCACGGTGTCGTCGTCCAGCACCCGCTCGAAGTTGTCGGTCAGGGTGTCGGATTTGAGTTCGAAGTTGCGTCGTCCGCGGAACTGCGCCAACGCAGCAGACATCTCGTCGCTGATTTGCACGAAGCGTTGCACTGCCGCGACGGTGCCGCTGTCGTCGAGATCGATATCGATATCCGCTTGAGGCTGCGGATGTTCCGCCGCCTTCTCGGTGTTGAGCCGTGCCTGGGCCGACCGGCCGCCTGTGGAAATCGACGGCAGGATCATGGTTGTGCCATTCGAAAATAGGATCGACGCACGCGCTCATGCTGCTCCGGGGTCAGCAGTCGCGAGCCGGACTCAAAACCGTCGACGGGCAACGCGTCGCGAATCTCCCGGGGTTGAATCAAAAACACCCGCACGGTGTTGGCTGATCGGCTTTGGCGATAGCTGAACAAGCGCCCAATCCAAGGGATCGAACCCAGTACCGGAATTCGCCCGACCTGTTCGGTGTTGTCGTCACGGGTGAATCCGCCCACCAGCAGACTCTTGCCCTGGGGTACCCGCGCCACGGTGCTGATGCGGGTGCGGCCGACCGTGGGCAAGGTACCCGGTTGCGTCGTTTGATCAGGCCGTTCAACTTCGTTGCCGTCCTCGATGTTCAGCGACATTTCCACTTCGTTGGCCTGGGCAAAACGCGGCAGTACGTTGACCAGGGTGCCGTAGGTCACGTGTTGCAGATCGACACTGCGCTCGCCAACCAGAGGCGCGTAGAAGGTGCGGTTGTTGTCGAAGATCGCCGGCACGTTTTCCTGGGTGAGAATCACCGGCCGGGACACCACGTTCGCCCGGTTGCTGCGCTCCAGCGCCATGACCTGGGTGACAAACGACGCGCCGTCCAGGGTGGTCGCGGAGCCGGCATTGAGCGAGGCGGAAAACTTGCCGCCGGCGTTCAGCGTCCCCTGCCAATTGATGCCCAGCTGATTGAGTTCGTCCTTGTGCAGATCGATGATCCACAGCGACAGCTCGACGTGGCGTTTGGGCGTATCCAGCGCGCTCACCAGGTTCTCGATGAAGCGCACCTGCTCCGGCAGTCCCTTGACCAGCAGGCTGTTGGTGTCGGGATAGGCGACCACCCGGATGTTGCCGGCGGCAACGTCACGGGCGATGACTCGTGGTGCGGCGGGGTCTTTTTCCGACGCTGCGTTTGCCAAGCCTTCCAGCGGGAATGCCGGCATCAAACCCTGTAGACGTTGCGGCTGCGGCTGTATTTGTGGCTGCGCCAAGGCCGGCTCGACCTCACGCTTCTCGCCGCGCAGCAATTGTTCGATCACCGTGGCCAGCCCGGGAATGGTCACCTTGTCGTCGCGCAGCTCGTATTTACGGTCGCTGACGAAAGTATTGCGCACCTGGATCACACCGATCTGCTGCTTGCCCAGCAGCAGTTCCGAGCGCTGGTTGTCCATCATCCCGGCCGCCTGCACCACCAGGTCGACGTACATCGGCGGGCCCGACACATGGAAGGTGCGCAGGCCGTCGTGGCGCAACGGATAACGAGGATCATACAGCCCGGAACGCTCGAGAAAGCCTTGCAGCCTGGCCACGGTCAGGGTCTGCAGGGAGATCATCGCGCTTTTGATTTCCGGGGCGTCGTACAGGTAAATCGCCTGGCCGTCGCTGTACCAGATCAGCCCCATCTGCAAGGCGATGCGCTCAAAGGTGCGTTGCGGTGTGCGCAGGTCGAAGGTGCCGGAAACCCGCTTGGCCGCAGCCGCCTTGCTGACGATCACCGGCTTGCCGAGGGCGCCGTACAGTTCGCCGAAAAATGTCCGCGCGCTTTGCTCCCGGGCCTCGAACTCATAGACAGCGGCCTGGGCCGAAATCGGCGCCATCAGCAGCGCGGCACTCAGCCAGAGGGGCAAGACAGACAGAGAAGACATGCGGCGATTCACTTGCCCGGCAGGTAGGTAATGTCGGCGAGGCTGCTGGGGGTGAAGCCCACCAGTTCGCGGATTTCCCTGGAGAAATGCGAGGAGGACGCGAAGCCGAACTCCAGCGCCACATCCGTCAGCGAGCCTTCGCGCAGGCTCATGTTCAACAGCGCCTGGGCCGTGCGCCAGCCACGCAGGGCCGGCTTGGCGGCGGTGCCCAGCGCTTGCCGGCACAACCGACGAAAATGCGACACCGAAACCCCGTAGCGCTGCGCCAGGGTGCCGAGTTTCTCGCTGTGGGTGCCCTGCTCCAGCAGGAAGCGCACCAGGCCGTAGCTTTCGCTGTGGCGCAGCACGCTGGCGAAGGCCTGATAAGCCTCGCCGCCGGCCATTGCCTGTTCGAGGTACCAGCGCTCGAGCGCCTGCTCCGTTTGCACCTTGGGGTAAGCGACCGGCAACAGCGCCCATGGGAGCGGGCCGGAACGTTGATCGAGCGGCGCGCTCGCCAGGTCGATGAACACCTGCAGCTTCACCAGCGGTGCCTGTGGGATCGGCTGGGCCTGAAGACCGTCGGGGGCTTCAAACCCATGGCTCAGGGCAATCAGGCCTTGCCAGCCAGGTGGCAGGCAGCAGCTTGACACACAGTCTGTCGGGGTCAGGCAAACGGCGGCCTGAACGACACACACATGCAGCACCCGCTCATTGAGACGGATGTCCGGGATACGTGTTGCGCGGGGCGATTCGAGGGGCACGCCAGCCTCCTTTGCGACCTGACGAGGAAGGCCGGCAGGATGCAGGAGGGGCTGCGTCGAATCCTGATGCCAAGCTGATGAAATCCGCGCTGGCATATGCCTTGCACCCATTCAGGCATCAGCACGCAGACCAACGACGGAAGGCGTGTCGGGACAATGGCGTCGTCAAAGGCATTGCGCGTGCCCGGACGACGTTTTTTTTGCAAGGTGAACACAGATGAACGAACCATCAGCCGGCCCTCTGGCCTGGGTCAATGGCAGCGATGCCCCGGAAAAGAGCACCATCGATCTCGGCTTCATGGCCCTGAGCGACTGCGCCTCGGTGGTGGTTGCCGCCACCCAGGGCTTTGCCCAGCCCTACGGCCTGACCCTGAACCTCAAGCGCCAGGCCTCCTGGGCCAATCTGCGGGACAAGCTCGTCAGCGGCGAACTGGATGCCGCCCACAGCCTGTACGGCCTGATCTACGCGGTGCACCTGGGCATCGGCGGCGTGGCCGCGACCGACATGGCGGTGCTCATGGGCCTGAACCAGAATGGCCAGAGCATCAACCTTTCCCGTGGCCTGCAGGGGCTGGGCGTGACCGGTCCTGAAGCACTGCACCGGCACGTGCACCAAACTCGCACAAAACTGACCTTCGCCCAGACCTTCCCCACCGGCACCCACGCGATGTGGCTGTATTACTGGCTCGCCAGCCAGGGCATTCATCCGTTGCTGGATGTCGACAGCGTGGTGGTGCCGCCGCCGCAAATGGTTGCGCACCTGCAGGCCGGGCGTATCGATGGGCTGTGCGTCGGTGAACCGTGGTCGGCGAGCGCGGTGCAGCAGGATCTGGGTTTCACCCTGGCGACCACCCAGGCCATCTGGCCCAATCACCCGGAAAAAGTCCTCGGCTGCACCCGCACCTTCGTCGAGCAGTATCCCAACACCGCCCGTGTGCTGGTGATGGCGATTCTCGAGGCCAGTCGCTTCATCGAGGACAGCAACGAAAATCGTCGCAGCACCGCGCAGCTGCTCAGCGCGCCGCAGTACCTGGATGCCCCCGTGGAATGCATCGAGCCGCGACTTTTGGGCGATTACGCCGACGGTCTGGGCAATCGCTGGCAGGACCCGCACGCCCTGCGCTTCCATGGCGATGGCGAGGTCAACCTGCCGTATCTGTCCGACGGCATGTGGTTCATGACCCAGTTCCGCCGCTGGGGGTTGTTGCGCGACGACCCGGATTACCTGGCCGTGGCCCGTCAGGTCCAGCAACTGAGCCTGTACCGTGAGGCCGCCAGCGCCGTGGGCATCGCCAGCCCGGGCCGGGAAATGCGCAGCAGCCAGTTGATCGACGGCAAGGTCTGGGACGGCTCCGATCCGGCGGGTTATGCCCGTAGTTTCAAATTGCATGCGATGAGCGACAGCGCCCATCGTTTCGCCAGCCGCTGACAGGAGACCACGAACATGTTGCGTATCCTGCTGATCAACGACACCGCAAAGAAGGTCGGGCGCCTGAAAGCGGCCCTGACGGAAGCCGGCTTCGAGGTCATCGATGAGTCCGGATTGACCATCGACCTGCCCGAACGCGTCGAAACGGTGCGTCCGGACGTGATCCTGATCGATACCGAGTCACCGGGGCGTGATGTGATGGAGCAAGTGGTGCTGGTCAGCCGCGACCAGCCGCGGCCGATCGTGATGTTCACCGACGAGCATGACCCCGATGTAATGCGCCAGGCGATCAAGTCCGGCGTCAGCGCCTACATCGTCGAAGGTATCCATGCCCAGCGCCTGCAGCCGATCCTCGACGTGGCCATGGCGCGCTTCGAAAGCGACCAGGCCCTGCGCGCCCAACTGCAGGCCCGCGACCAGCAACTGGCCGAGCGCAAGCGCATCGAGCTGGCCAAGGGGCTGCTGATGAAGATGAAGGACTGCAACGAGGAAGAGGCCTACACCCTGATGCGCCGCCAGGCGATGAGCCGGCAGCAGAAGCTGATACAGGTGGCGGAGCAGATCATTGCGATGAGTGAATTGCTCGGCTGACCCCGGTTATCAAGGCAAAACACGATCCATGTAGCAGCTGGTGTTGGCATAGATCTCGCTAAGCATTCTGCACAGGTAACCAACGGCGGTTGCCCCACCTACGACAAAGACGTCGCTCACCCCCTTCGCTCCGGGCGAATCGGGTAGCGGCGTTTTTTTGTTTTGGCCCCATAGCCCGGGGCCGGTGGTGCCGCCCGGCGGCGCCCCGACTGACTCCCGTTCGAGACTCTTTTCAGCTGAGGTGCGCGATGAATTCAAGCTTCTGGAAATCCGGCCATACCCCGACCCTGTTCTCGGCCTTCCTCTATTTCGACCTGAGCTTCATGGTCTGGTACCTGCTCGGCCCTCTGGCGGTGCAGATCGCCGCCGACCTGCACCTGACCACCCAGCAACGCGGACTGGTGGTGGCCACGCCGATTCTGGCAGGCGCGGTGTTGCGCTTCGTGATGGGCATGCTGGCCGATCGTCTGTCGCCGAAAACCGCCGGCCTGATCGGCCAGGTGATCGTCATCTGCGCGCTGTTCGGCGCCTGGAAACTCGGCATCCACAGCTACGAGCAGGCATTGCTGCTGGGGCTGTTCCTCGGCATGGCCGGCGCGTCCTTCGCCGTGGCCCTGCCGCTGGCGTCGCAATGGTATCCGCCGCAGCACCAGGGCAAGGCCATGGGCATCGCCGGGGCGGGCAACTCGGGCACCGTGCTGGCGGCGCTGATCGCGCCGGTATTGGCGGCCGCTTACGGCTGGAGCAACGTCTTCGGCTTCGCCCTGATCCCGCTGATCCTGACCCTGATCGTTTTCGCCTGGCTGGCCAAGAATGCCCCGGAGCGACCAAAAGCCAAATCGATGGCCGACTACTTCAAGGCCCTGGGCGACCGTGACAGCTGGTGGTTCATGTTCTTCTACAGCGTGACCTTCGGCGGCTTCATCGGTCTGGCCAGCGCCCTGCCCGGCTACTTCAACGACCAATACGGCCTGAGCCCGGTCACCGCCGGCTACTACACTGCCGCCTGCGTGTTCGGCGGCAGTCTGATGCGCCCTCTGGGTGGCGCCCTGGCGGATCGCTTCGGTGGCATCCGCACCTTGCTGGCGATGTACACCGTGGCGGCGATCTGCATCGCGGCCGTGGGTTTCAACCTGCCAAGCTCCTATGCGGCGCTGGCACTGTTTGTGTGCACCATGCTCGGTCTGGGTGCCGGCAACGGTGCGGTGTTCCAGCTGGTACCGCAGCGCTTCCGCCGGGAAATCGGGGTGATGACCGGCCTGATCGGCATGGCCGGAGGTATCGGCGGTTTTGCCCTGGCGGCGGGCATGGGCGCGATCAAGCAAAGCACCGGCAGCTACCAGATGGCGCTGTGGTTGTTCGCCAGCCTTGCGGTACTGGCCTGGTTCGGTCTGCACGGTGTGAAACGTCGCTGGAGAACCACCTGGGGTTCGGCGGCCGTGACCGCTGCCCGGGTCTGAGATCGCCATGAGCCTGCAACTGAGTTTTGCCGAAGCCAGCGCCACCGGGCCGCGCGAGGAAAATCAGGACGCCCTGCGCCTGGTCACGCCAGCCCCGGCACTGGCCGCGAGCAAGGGGTACCTGTTCGCCATCGCCGACGGCGTCAGCCAGTGCGCCGATGGTGGCCTGGCCGCCCGTTCGACCTTGCAGGCTCTGGCTTTGGACTATTACGCAACGCCGGAAACCTGGGGGGTCGCCCAGGCGCTGGATCGCCTGCTGCTGGCACAGAACCGCTGGTTGCAGGCCAATGGCGGCGGGCAGCCCCTGCTGACCACAGTGAGTGCGCTGGTCATGCGTGGCCGCCGTTTCACCCTCGCCCATGTCGGCGATTGCCGGGTCTATCGCTGGCACGCCGATCAGTTGCAGCGGGTCAGCGAGGACCATGTGTGGGATCAACCGGGCATGCAGCACGTACTCAAGCGCGCGCTGGGGCTCGATCAGCATCTGGTGCTGGATTTTCTCGACGGTGAACTGCGGGTCGACGAGAGCTTCGTGCTGCTCAGCGACGGGGTCTGGGCGGTGCTGGGCGATACCGCGATTGCGGCGATCCTGCGCGATCAACCCGATCTCGACAGCGCTGCGCAGACCTTGGTGAATGCGGCGCACCTGGCCGGCAGCCAGGACAACGCCAGCGCCATGCTGGTGCGGGTCGATGCCCTGGGGGAAACCAGCATCGGCGATGCGCTGATTCATTTGCAGCAATGGCCACTGCCGCCGGCGCTGAAACCCGGCCAGGACTTCGAAGGCTGGAAAGTCGAAAGCATTGTCGGCCAGAGCCAGCAATCGCTGCTGTATCGGGTGCGAGATGCCCAGCAACAACCCTGGCTGCTGAAAACCCTGCCCGGCGCTCTGCGCGATGATCATCTGGCCGGGCAAGCGCTGCTGTCGGAGGAATGGTTTCTCAAGCGGGTTGCGAGCCGGCATTTTCCTGAAGTCCATGCGGCCGGTCAGCGTCAGCATTTGTACTACGTGATGCGGGAATATTCCGGCGCCACTTTGGCGCAGCTGTTTGCGCAGAGCGGACCGTTGCCGCTGGCTCAGTGGCAGGAGTTGGCCGAACGCCTGCTCAAGGCGGTCGGTCTGCTGCATCGGCGGCAGATCCTGCATCGCGACATCAAGCCGGAGAACCTGCTGCTGGGGGACGACGGCGAATTGCGCCTGCTGGATTTCGGCCTGGCCTGGTGCCCGGGCCTGTCCGAAGACCAGCCCTCTACCCTGCCCGGCACCCCGAGCTATATCGCGCCGGAAGGGTTTCGCGGTGACAAGCCGGCGCCGCAGCAGGACCTGTATGCGGTGGGCGTGACTCTGTATTTCCTGCTTACCGGGCACTACCCCTATGGCGAAATCGAAGCCTTCCAGCGTCCGCGTTTCGGCGTGCCGGTGAATCCCAGCCGCTATCGCCCGGATCTGCCGGAATGGCTGACCCAGAGCCTTGAACGCGCGGTGGCGGCGGATCCGGCCCAACGCTTTGAAACGGCGGAGGAATGGTTGCTGCTGATGGAACAAGGGGAGCGCCGCAGTCTGAACGTACGCCCCCGGCCCCTGCTGGAACGCGAGCCGCTGAAGGTCTGGCGAGCGCTGGCGTTGGGGTCGTTGTTGATCAATCTGGCGCTGTTGTTTGCGCTGTTTCATGGCTGACGGCTGGCCATGACGAATTTTCCAAATGAGGACAACACGATGAACGCAAAAGTCTGGCTGGTCGGTGCAGGACCTGGTGATCCGGAACTGCTGACGCTCAAAGCCGTGCGAGCGATGAGAGAAGCGGATGTCGTGCTGATCGATGATCTGGTCAATGACGCGGTCCTTGAGCATTGTGGCAATGCGCGGATCATCCCCGTGGGCAAACGCGGCGGCTGCCGCTCGACGCCGCAGGAATTCATCCATCGCTTGATGCTGCGTTACGCGCGCCAGGGCAAATGCGTGGTGCGGCTCAAGGGCGGTGATCCGTGCATTTTCGGGCGTGGTGGCGAGGAAGCGGAGTGGTTGCGTGAGCGTGGGGTCGAAGTGGAGCTGGTCAATGGCATCACGGCCGGGCTCGCGGGCGCCACGCAATGCGATATTCCGCTGACACTGCGCGGGGTGGCGCGGGGCGTGACGCTGGTGACGGCCCATACCCAGGACGGCAGCAGCCTGAACTGGCGGGCGCTGGCGCAGGGTGGGACGACCCTGGTGATCTACATGGGCGTGGCCAAACTCGGGGAAATCCGTGAGCAGCTGCTGGCTGGCGGGATGACGGCGGATACGCCGGTGGCGATGATCGAAAACGCTTCGCTGCCCCATCAGCGGGAGTGCCGCAGCGATCTGACCGCCATGGAAAAAGATGCCCTGGCCTTCGAACTGAAAAGCCCGGCGATCCTGGTGATCGGCGAAGTCGCCGCAGAAAAGATCAAAAGATCGCAGCCTTCGGCAGCGCCTACATTGGAGTGCGTAGGCCTGTAGGAGCGAGCATGCTCGCTCCTACAGGGACGGCGCCTCACCAAATCGCAGGCAAAGAAAAGCCCGGCATAAGCCGGGCTTTTCTCAAAGCGGCGAGCTAATTACTTAGCTTGGGCTTCAACCTGCGCTTCTACGCGACGGTTTACAGCGCGGCCAGCTTCAGTGGCGTTGTCAGCAACTGGGCGGGATTCGCCGTAGCCAACGGACTGAACGCGGGACGATTCAACACCGTACTGGTTGGTCAGAACCTGCTTGACGGCGGCAGCGCGACGCTCGGACAGTTTCTGGTTGTAAGCGTCAGGACCGACGGAGTCAGTGTGACCTTCAACAGTAGTGGTGGTGGATGGGTACTGCTTCATGAAGTCAGCCAGGTTCTTGATGTCAGCGTAGCTGTTTGGCTTGACGACCGACTTGTCGAAGTCGAACTTCACGTCCAGCTCTACACGAACAACTTCAGCAACTGCTGGGCAGCCATCAGCGTCAACGGTTACGTTGGCTGGGGTGTCCGGGCACTTGTCGACGTTGTCGCAAACGCCGTCGTTGTCGCTGTCGGAGCAGACTTCTGGAGCTGGAACTGGAGCAGCGGCTGGCTTGGAGCCGCCACCGAAGTTCACACCGATACCGACGCTAGGAGCCCACTCGGTGTCGCCCTTGTCGATGTTGTACTGAGCTTCAACGCCGGCACGGGCGTAGAAGTTCTCGGTGAAGTACAGCTTGGCACCGCCGCCAACGTTGGCGAAGGTGGAGCGGTCACGACCGCCTTTGCCGTTCTGACCGATGCTCTGATCGGAGAAACCAGCCGATACGTATGGACGGACCATGTCGCCTGGGTTGTTGAAGTGGTACAGAGCGTCCAGAGCGGTGTTGGCGCCCTTGATGTTACGACCGTCGTCGGAACGCACGTTGTGCACTTCGTCGTAGCCCAGACGCAGTTCTACGTCGTCGGTCAGGAAGTAACCAACGGAACCGCCGAACAGGTTGCCGTTGTTCTTGAAGTTACGAGCGCTGTCGAACTGTTCTTTCTTTGCGAAGCCTTCGATTTCAACTGCGCCTTGGCCCTGTGCCAGAGCGCCGAACGAAGTGGCGGCAATAAGAGAACCAATGGCCAAGCCCAAGGTGTTTTTCAGTTTCATCCGTTAAATCCCCATCTGGTGATTGTGAAGCAGTCCCGCAAACCGGGGGACAACTCGGCGGCAATTCTATCAGAACTTGCCTACACGTAAGAGATATTTGCGCCGAACTAAGTTTCGGCAATGCCTGCAAATTTCTCACGCAATTTATCTAGAGCACGTTTGTACCGCATTTTTGTTGCGCTCAAGCCCATGTGCATGATGTCTGCGATCTCCTGAAACTCCAGCTCTGCGACAAATCGTAGCACCAGAATTTCGCGGTCAATCGGGTTCACATACACCAACCAGCGATCAAGTCCGCCCTTCTCCTCGGGTTTCGGCGCCTTTTCCTCGGACGCTTCTTCGAGGGGGTCAAGACTCAACGCGTCCATCAAGCGACGCTTTCGCCGTTCTTTCCGATACTGCGTGATGCATTCGTTGTACGTGATGCTATATAGCCATGTCTTGAACTTCGACTTGCCCTCGAAGTTCTTCAAGCCATACAACACCTTCAACATCACTTCCTGACAGACATCATCTGCGTCGCGATCGTTCCCGAGATATCGTGCACAGACGTTAAATAATGTTCGCTGGTAACGCCGCATCAGTTCTTCATAGGCGCGCGTTACGTGAAACAGCTCGGTATGCGAGCGCGCGACCAACTCCTCATCAGAGAGCTCGCGGGGGTCATAGCGCGTGGATAGCGGTTGGGCTTTATTCAAAACAAGTCGGGCCGACAGTCAGGTCAATGTCCGCCGCAGCCGGCATCAGCAGGCATTTTTGCGGCGGCATACATTAGCAGGATTTGCCGGGTTAGCGGCTACTCACATGCTGCTCGAGGAGGATCCGATTGGAAAGAGAGACTAGCTCACCCTCATCCGTCAGCAATGTGGTTTTAACCGTGCCGATCTCCTCGATCTGCCCTTCGACCTCTCCAACTCGCACTTGTTGCCCTACCTGGTACAACTCACGCACATAGATTCCCGCAAGAATCTGACCGGCAATTTCCCGGCTTCCCAACCCCATGGCCAGCGCAACCGCCAGACCAACGGTAATCAAAACGATCACGATAACGTGGTTGAGCAGGTCAGTCTTGACCTCCAACTGACTGATCGCGACCGAAATACTGATGATGATGACCAGCCCCTGGGCGATTCGGCCCAAACCGGAAGCGTAGTCCAGTCCCACGCCTTCCGCCGCGCCACGCACCAGGCCGTTGGCCAATTGCGCCAGCAAAACACCGACCAGCAGCACCAGCGCGGCGCCAAATACCTTCGGCAAATACAGCGCCAGCATGTCCAGCGTAGCCGAAACCCGCTCAAGGCCAAGGGATTCAGCGGCGGAAACCAGGAAAATAAGCAGAACGAACCAGTAGACGATCTTGCCGATCAGGGTCGAAATCGGCACCTGCAGACCGGCACGGGACATCAGTTTGGTCAGGCCGGTACCGCCCATCAGGCGATCGAGGCCCAGTTTGGCCAGCAATTTGGACAGCAGCGTGTCCAAAAGCTTGGCCACGACGAAACCCAGCAGCAGCACGACCAGTGCGCCAAACAGGTTTGGAATGAAGTTCGCAACCTTGGTCCATAGCGCAGTCATTGCAGTGACGAGGCTCTGTGTCCAGAGATCAAGTTCCATATTCAATCAGCCTTATCAGCAGTGCGAGCGTTAGGTTTACGGAGACGGGACACCGGCGCCACATGGGCCGAGCCATTATTGAGGGCGATCATCAAAGCGGGCAGCCAGCGGCCCAGCAGACTGAACAGATCGCCGGCGCCGACCTGGCGGTTGGCGGTTTTCAGTACGCGGCCAAGGCACGCATCCTCGTCGCGGGTGGACGGGTCGGCCTTGAGCATGTCACGCAAAGACTGTTCAAACGGATCGTGCATACGCACCTCTCGTGATGTCTGTGAAAGACGCGGTCAAATTTGGTCGGGTCACAAGGTTTACATTCAAACCCAGCGCAAACGTCGGAATATCCACCACTGTCCGAGCGCCACCGCGATCATCAGCAGGCAGGCGACAAGGAAGCCATATGGACTTCCGGATAAAGGAATGCCCCCAACGTTGATCCCCAAAAGACCGGTCAAAAAACTCATCGGCAAAAAAATCCCGGTGATGATCCCGAAGCGATACATGGTGCGGTTCATGCGCACGCTCAATCTTCGGTCTTCAGCCTCCAGGACCAGCCCCACGCGCTCGCGCGTTAACTCAAGCTCCTCTAAATAGCGGGTCAGGCTGTTGTTCAATTCGTTCCAATAGTCCCCGTCGTCCTCAACGAACCAGGGCAACTTGATCCGTGTCAGCTGACCGAAAATATCCCGCTGCGGAGCGAGAAACCGCTTCAACGCAGCAGCCCGGCGCCGGATCTGCAAAACCTCTCCATGTTCAGGTGTATACCGTTCGTCGGCATCCAGCTTTTCCTCTTCGCCATCGACCACTTCCGAGAGGCAGCTGACCAGATCCTGGACCTTGTTGGTCAGGTACTGCGCCATATAGAGGATGATTTCCGACGCGGTTTTCGGTCCCTTGCCGGCTTCCAGCTGCGCCAGCAGTTCTTCGGTGGCGCGCAACGGACGCAAACGCAGCGAAATCACGCGCTGGGCGGAACCGAAGATCCGTACCGAGACCATGTCTTCAGGCTCGGCCCCCGGATTGAGGTTCACACCGCGCAAAAATAGCAGCAGTTCGCTGTCGGAAAGCTGTAAGAGACGCGGGCGGGTGTTTTCTTCCAGCAACAGGTCGCAGCTGAATTCGCTCAGACCACTGGATTTGCGCAGCCAGGTCTGGGTTTGCGGATGACTGCGATCCCAGTGCAGCCACAGGCTTTCATGGGCCTGCAGCTGCAGATCGTCGAGTTCTGTCCGGGCTATCGAACGCGCACCGCCTTTGCCGTCCAGCACCAGGGCGTGGACCAATCCCCACTGCGCGTTTTCTTCCTCGAACATCCGCATTCCTTCTGTCAGTTCTTACTCAGGCATTTTCAGCGGGCTTGGCGAGATGATCACGCCGTTGTTGTCCGCATAAATGTAGTGGCCCGGGTGGAAAGTCACCCCGGCAAAGGTGACGGCAACGTTCAGGTCGCCGATGCCGCGCTTGTCGGTTTTCATCGGGTGGCTGGCCAGCGCCTGGACGCCCAGGTCGGTTTGCGCGATGACGTCGACGTCACGGATGCAACCGTAGATCACCAGCCCTTCCCAACCGTTTTTCGCGGCCTTCTCGGCGAGCATGTCGCCCAGCAGCGCGCGACGCAGGGAGCCGCCGCCATCGACCACCAGTACCTTGCCCTTGCCCTGGAGTTCGACCTGTTCCTTGACCAGCGAGTTGTCTTCGAAACATTTGATGGTCACGATTTCGCCGCCGAACGAATCACGGCCGCCGAAATTGCTGAACATCGGTTCCAGCACCTGCACCAGCTCCGGATAGGCGTCGCACAGGTCAGGCGTGAGGTAATGGATCATCGAGAAACTCCTGTAAAGAGGAAGAAAGCACGAACATCATTGATGATTCGATCATCGAAAATGACCAGAACAGCTCAAACCGTCATATCTTAGCCTCAAGCCGACCAGAGCGAAATGCCTCTGTTAGAGCCTCCAGCTTAGATTGCCGTGGCCACGTCCGCCTGCTCACCCAGCAATGGGGTGTGCTGATCCGCCAGCCAGCGGGCTGCCAGTGGCCAGACTTCGGCCTGTGCCGCCTTGCTGACCAGCATCTCTACATGCCCGAAATTCTCGGTAAAACCCTGCTCACGCCCCAGGTTGATGAACTGCTTGTGCTCAGAGCCCAACTGATCGAACAGCTTGCGGCACGCCCAGGCCGGATCCTGATGATCCCCCGCCGCACTCACCGCCAGTACCGGTAGCTGGACCTCGGCCAGGCCGGCCCACCAATCCTTGTCGGCATCGCCAAAGCGCCCGAACAGGCCGAACCAGCGCATGCTCTCAAGCGCCAGGCCGATGGGCTCGTCTTCCGGCCCACGCTTGAGCCGGGACCCGGACAGCTGGGCGAAACGCTTGAGAATGAAGCGCCCGCTCCACTCCACCGGCGGGATCTTCAACGGCCAGTAGGTGCGGCTGACCTGAGTGCCGAAAAACGCCACGGACGCCACCACCGGCTCGCCGATGTATTGACCACCCAAGGCTGCGGCCAGGGTGATGCCGCCCAGCGAATGGCCGATCCAGTGCGGGATCTGGCCGCTCTGCTCGCGAACGAAGGCGCCAATGGCCGGCAGATCGTAGCGCGCGTAGTCGGCGACGCGGTTCTTGCGGTAGTCCAGGTTGCGCTGGGACAGGCCGTGGCCGCGCATTTCCGGAATCCACACGTCGTATCCCAGCCGCGTCAGATGCGCGCCCAGGCCCAGGCCTTTGGGGGAAAACCAGAAGCGTCGGTTGGAAAAGCTGCCGTGCAGCAGGATCACCGGCACGCCGCGCACCGCTGGCTCATCGGCCATGCCCAGGCGCGTCACCGCGATTTCGACGCTGGCGTCAGGGCTGTTCGCGGGTTTCAAACGATAGACATCTTCGCTCAGATCACCGCGTCGTTCGGCGCTGATCAGGGCGACAGGAAATAGGTTGCTGCTGCTTTGCATAATCTCTTGCACAAAAAAGGGCGGCTTCCGGAGGAGCCCGCCCTACTTCAATCTCTAAAAACGGCAACTCCCGTAGGAGCACAGCTTGCTGGCGATGGCGATTCTGAAGACGCCATCGCGGGCAAGCCTTGCTCCTACAGGGAGCGAGCCGTTCACACTCGATCAAGCCGAAGCCTGACCCTCTGCCAGGAAGAACCAGGTCTCCAGTACGGAGTCAGGGTTCAGCGACACGCTTTCGATGCCTTGTTCCATCAGCCACTTGGCCAGGTCCGGGTGGTCCGAAGGGCCCTGACCGCAGATGCCGATGTACTTGCCGGCCTTGTTGCACGCGGCAATGGCGTTTGCCAAAAGCTTCTTGACCGCCGGATTACGCTCGTCGAACAGGTGCGCGATGATGCCCGAGTCGCGGTCCAGGCCCAGGGTCAGCTGGGTCAGGTCGTTGGAGCCGATGGAGAAGCCGTCGAAGTACTCGAGGAACTCTTCGGCCAGGATCGCGTTGGACGGCAGCTCGCACATCATGATGACGCGCAGGCCGTTGTCGCCGCGGGCCAGGCCGTTCTTGGCCAGCAGATCCACCACCTGGCTCGCTTCGCCCAAAGTACGGACGAACGGCACCATGATTTCAACGTTGGTCAGGCCCATCTCGTTGCGCACACGCTTGAGGGCGCGGCATTCGAGCTCGAAGCAGTCACGGAACGATTCACTGATGTAACGCGAAGCGCCGCGGAAGCCCAGCATCGGGTTTTCTTCTTCCGGCTCGTACAGCTTGCCGCCGATCAGGTTGGCGTATTCGTTGGACTTGAAGTCCGACAGACGCACGATGACCTTCTTCGGATAGAACGCCGCCGCCAGGGTGCTGATGCCTTCGACCAGTTTTTCGACGTAGAAGCCGACCGGATCGTTGTAACCGGCAATGCGCTTGTCGACGCTTTCCTTGATGTCCAGCGGCAGACCGTCGTAGTTCAGCAATGCCTTGGGGTGCACGCCGATCATGCGGTTGATGATGAACTCCAGGCGGGCCAGGCCCACACCGGCGTTCGGCAGCTGTGCGAAGTCAAAGGCACGGTCCGGGTTGCCGACGTTCATCATGATCTTGAACGGCAGGTCCGGCATGGCGTCCACGGAGTTCTTCTTGATGTCGAAGCCCAGTTCGCCCTCGAAGATGTAACCGGTGTCGCCTTCGGCGCAGGAAACGGTCACGCCCTGGCCTTCCTTCAGCAGTTCGGTGGCGTTGCCGCAACCGACCACGGCCGGAATGCCCAGCTCACGGGCGATGATCGCCGCGTGGCAGGTACGACCGCCACGGTTGGTGACGATGGCGCTGGCGCGCTTCATGACCGGTTCCCAGTCCGGGTCGGTCATGTCGGAAACCAGTACGTCGCCGACCTGGACCTTGTCCATCTCGGACACGTCCTTGATGATGCGGACCTTACCGGCGCCGATGCGCTGGCCAATGGCGCGACCTTCCACCAGCACGGTGCCGGTTTCCTTGAGCAGGTAACGTTCCATGACGTTGGCCTGGGTGCGGCTCTTCACGGTTTCCGGACGGGCCTGCACGATGTACAGCTTGCCGTCGTCACCGTCCTTGGCCCATTCGATGTCCATCGGGCACTGGTAGTGCTTCTCGATGATCATCGCCTGCTTGGCCAGCTCGCTGACTTCGGCGTCGGTCAGGCAGAAACGCGCGCGGTCGGCCTTGTCGACATCGACGGTCTTGACCGAACGACCGGCCTTGGCCTCGTCGCCGTAGATCATCTTGATGGCCTTGCTGCCCAGGTTGCGGCGCAGGATGGCCGGACGACCGGCGGTCAGGGTGTTCTTGTGGACGTAGAATTCGTCCGGGTTCACCGCACCTTGCACGACGGTTTCACCCAGGCCGTAGGCGCCGGTGATGAACACGACATCGCGAAAGCCCGATTCGGTATCGAGGGTGAACATCACGCCGGCGGTGCCGGTTTCGGAGCGGACCATGCGTTGTACGCCGGCCGACAGGGCAACCAACTTGTGGTCGAAGCCCTGATGCACGCGATAGGAAATCGCGCGATCGTTGAATAGGGAGGCGAACACCTCTTTGGCGGCGCGGATGACGTTATCCACACCACGGATGTTCAAAAAGGTTTCCTGCTGACCGGCGAAGGAGGCGTCCGGCAAGTCTTCCGCGGTAGCGGAAGAGCGCACGGCCACGGCCACGTCGGGATTGCCGGCGGACAGGGTGGCGAATGCGGCGCGGATTTCGGCGTTCAGTTTCTCGGGGAACTCGGCTTCCATGATCCATTGACGGATCTGGGCACCGGTTTTGGCCAGAGCATTCACATCATCGACGTCCAGTGCATCCAGGGCGTCGTGAATCTGCTGGTTCAGGCCGCTCAGTTCCAGGAAGTCGCGATAAGCCTGAGCGGTTGTGGCGAAGCCGCCGGGCACCGATACACCGGCACCTGCAAGGTTGCTGATCATCTCGCCCAGGGATGCGTTCTTGCCCCCCACATGCTCAACATCGTGTTTGCCGAGCTTATCGAGGGAAACTACGTACTCTACCAAGGTGATCTCTCCACTAACTGTGTTGGAAAAGCTCAGAAGCCGGCTGCCAAAGGGGGCGTTTGCCGGCTGTATGGCCTGGACCTGGAAAATAAGTGAGAATGCCGGCCATTGGCGGCCGGCAAATCGCGCCTATCATATCCAAGATTCGTCACTAGCTTAAGGCCCAAGGTGCAAATGAAACGATCTGCTTTCTTTATCTCCGATGGCACCGGCATCACTGCCGAAACCCTGGGTCAAAGCCTTCTGGCGCAGTTCGAAAACATTACCTTCAGCAAATTCACGCGGCCATACATCGACAGCGTGGATAAAGCGCGGGCCATGGTACAACAAATCAACAAAGCCGCCGAAGTCGACGGCTTTCGTCCGATTATCTTCGACACCATCGTCAATCAGGACATTCGTGAGATCCTCGCAACTTCCAATGGTTTCATGATCGACATTTTCTCGACCTTCCTGGCGCCTCTGGAACAGGAACTGACCGAGCATTCCTCCTATTCCGTCGGCAAATCCCACTCGATCGGCTCCAACTCCAATTACATGGAGCGGATCGAGGCGGTGAACTTCGCCCTCGACAACGACGACGGCGCCCGCACGCACTACTACGACAAGGCCGACCTGATCCTGGTGGGCGTGTCGCGCTGCGGCAAGACACCTACCTGTCTGTACATGGCCATGCAATTCGGCATCCGCGCGGCCAACTACCCGCTGACCGAAGACGACATGGAGCGCCTGACCCTGCCAAGCGCCCTGCGCGCCCACCAGCACAAGCTGTTCGGCCTGACCATCGACCCCGACCGCCTGACCGCGATCCGCAACGAGCGCAAGCCCAACAGCCGCTATTCGAGCTACGCCCAGTGCGAGTTCGAAGTGCGCGAGGTGGAGAACCTGTTCCGTCGCGAGAACATTCCGAACATCAACTCCACGCATTTTTCCGTTGAAGAAATCTCGGCGAAGATTCTTGTGGAGAAAGGGGTGGAGCGGCGGTTCAAGTAAGGGAGGCAGCTACAAGCGGCAAGCTGCAAGCTGCAAGCTGCAAGCAACAGCGCTGTTGCCTTTACTTGCAGCTTGAGGCTCAAAGCTTGCAGCTGCTCCCACTGTTTCGCGCTCAGCACACCGGGAATGCCCATCTCACCGCGCATGGCGATGTCCGCCAGACGCACGCCCCGGCTGGAAGCATCCCCCGCCGCCCAGGACTTGCGTGATCCGGCGTTCGGCGCATGGCGATAAGTACGCAGTGCCTGACCGTCGGCGAACGCATGGGACAACGCGGACAACAGCTGCTCGCGGTTGGCCCCCATCAATTTGGCGGTGACCGCGGTCGAGGCGACTTTCACCAGAATCACGTGATCGAGACCGACCCGATTGAAGGAGTTTTCCAGGGCAATCACGCCCTGAATCTCGTGGGCCATGATCATCGCGTCGAGCACTGTACGCAGGGTCAGCGGCGCATCGCCACCGGCCAGGCGCTTTTGTGATAAATGGTCAGCCACCGCGAGGATGCCGCCGAGGTTATCCGACGGATGGCCCCACTCCGCGGCCAGCCAGGTGTCGTTGTAATCGAGCCAGCGCACGGTGCAACCGATGTCCCACGCCGCCTTGACCGGGTCCAGCCGATAGGAGGTCCCCGGCACCCGCGCACCGAACGGCACGACCGAGCCTTCGACAACCGGCCCCAGATGCTTGGTGCACTCGGGAAAACGCAGCGCCAGCAAGCCACAGCCCAGGGTGTCCATCAGGCAGTTGCGGGCGGTGTTCAGGGCTTCTTCGGATTCGATGCGGAAATCGAGGACGTAGTCGGCAATGTCCTGCAGGACCTGGTCGTAGTCCGGGCGATTGTTCAGGTCAACGTTGGCGCTCATGTTCGATTCACTCGTGAGGTGGTTCGTTGATGGGACCTCGGTTCGGGCGATCACGGCGGATGACAACATTCTTGTTCTGAAACGCAATCCCCGTGCAGGAGCTGCCGAAGGCTGCGATCTTTTGATTTTGTTTTTTGAAGATCAAGATCAAAGGATCGCAGCCTTCGGCAGCGCCTACACAGGGTTTTGTTGCGAGCTTAGAAGGAATCGCCCGGCACGCGAACGTAGCCTTCCATCAACACCCGCGCACTGCGGCTCATGATGGCCTTGTTCACGGTCCACTCGCCGTTGACCAGGCTGGCCTCGGCGCCCACGCGCAAGGTCCCGGACGGATGCCCGAAACGCACCGCATTACGCTCGATGCCACCGGCCGCGAGGTTCACCAGGGTGCCGGTAATCGCCGCCGCCGTGCCGATTGCCACTGCCGCGGTGCCCATCATCGCGTGGTGCAGCTTGCCCATGGACAGCGCACGCACCAGCAGGTCGACATCACCGGCCGCAATCGCCTTGCCGCTGGAGGAAACATAGTCGGCAGGCTTGGCGACGAACGCCACTTTCGGCGTGTGCTGACGCTTGGCCGCTTCGTCGACGTTCGCGATCAGGCCCATGCGCACGGCGCCGTAGGCGCGGATGGTCTCGAACATCAGCAGCGCTTTCGGGTCGCCATTGATCGCGCCTTGCAACTCGGTGCCCTTGTAACCGATGTCTTCGGCATTGACGAAGATGGTCGGGATGCCGGCGTTGATCATGGTCGCCTTGAAGGTGCCGACGCCCGGGACTTCCAGGTCGTCGACCAGGTTGCCGGTGGGGAACATCGAACCGCCCGCGCCCTCTTCTTCCGCCGCCGGATCGAGGAACTCGACCTGAACTTCAGCCGCCGGGAAGGTCACGCCGTCGAGTTCGAAATCGCCGGTTTCCTGCACTTCACCGTTGGTGATCGGTACGTGAGCGATGATGGTCTTGCCGATGTTGGCCTGCCACACGCGCACCACGGCCACGCCGTTGTGCGGGATGCGGCTGGCATCCACCAGACCGTTGCTGATGGCGAACGAACCGACCGCTGCGGTCAGGTTGCCGCAGTTGCCGCTCCAGTCCACGAAGGGCTTGTCGATGGAGACCTGACCGAACAGGTAGTCGACGTCGTGATCGGCCTTGATGCTTTTCGACAGAATCACGGTCTTGCTGGTGCTGGACGTCGCGCCGCCCATGCCGTCGATCTGCTTGTCGTACGGATCGGGGCTGCCGATCACGCGCAGCAGCAGGGCATCGCGGGCCGGCCCCGGAACCTGGGCCACTTCCGGCAGATCCTGCAGGCTGAAGAACACGCCCTTGCTGGTGCCGCCGCGCATGTAGGTGGCGGGAATCTTGATTTGAGCTGGATGAGCCATGGTGCTCGTTACTCCTTAAAACAGACACGGGACTCGAAAGCCCCGTGTCTGTACTGCCTGTGTTTAGACGGCTACCGCCGATTCTTCGAGGAAGTCCTGGGCGAAGCGCTGCAACACGCCGCCGGCCTCGTAGATCGACACTTCTTCGGCGGTGTCGAGACGGCAGGTCACCGGCACCTCGACGTGTTCGCCGTTCTTGCGATGGATCACCAGGGTCAAATCGGCGCGCGGCGTGCGCTCGCCAATCACGTCATAGACTTCGGTGCCGTCGATGGCCAGGGTATGGCGGTCGGTGCCCGGCTTGAACTCCAGCGGCAGCACGCCCATGCCCACCAGGTTGGTGCGGTGGATGCGCTCGAAGCCTTCGGCGACGATCGCCTCGACACCCGCCAGACGCACGCCCTTGGCGGCCCAGTCGCGGGACGAGCCCTGACCGTAGTCGGCACCGGCGATGATGATCAGCGACTGCTTGCGATCCATGTAGGTCTCGATGGCTTCCCACATGCGCATCACTTTGCCTTCCGGCTCGACGCGGGCCAGGGAGCCCTGCTTGACCTTGCCGTTTTCCTGAACCATTTCATTGAACAGTTTCGGGTTGGCGAAGGTGGCGCGCTGCGCGGTCAGGTGGTCGCCACGGTGCGTCGCGTAAGAGTTGAAGTCCTCTTCCGGCAGGCCCATTTTCGCCAGGTATTCGCCGGCGGCGCTGTCCATCATGATCGCGTTGGACGGCGACAGGTGGTCGGTGGTGATGTTGTCCGGCAGTACCGCCAGTGGGCGCATGCCCTTGAGCGGACGGGCGCCGGCCAGTGCACCTTCCCAGTACGGCGGACGGCGGATGTAGGTGCTCATCTCGCGCCAGTCGTACAGCGGTGCGACTTTCGGGCCGTTGTCTTCGTGGATGGCGAACATCGGGATGTAGACCTGACGGAACTGCTCAGGCTTCACGGAAGCCTTCACGACGGCGTCGACTTCTTCATCGCTCGGCCAGATGTCCTTCAGGCGGATTTCCTTGCCATCGACCACGCCCAACACGTCTTTTTCGATGTCGAAACGGATGGTCCCGGCGATGGCGTAGGCGACCACCAGCGGTGGCGAGGCGAGGAACGCCTGCTTGGCGTACGGGTGAATCCGCCCGTCGAAGTTGCGGTTGCCGGACAGTACGGCGGTGGCGTACAGGTCGCGGTCGATGATTTCCTGCTGGATGACAGGGTCCAGTGCACCGGACATGCCGTTGCAGGTGGTGCAGGCGAAGGCCACGACACCGAAACCGAGCTGTTCGAGTTCATCGGTCAGGCCGGCTTCGTCCAGGTACAGGGCCACGGTTTTCGAGCCCGGGGCCAGGGACGACTTGACCCAAGGCTTGCGGGTCAGGCCCAGCTTGTTGGCGTTGCGCGCCAGCAGGCCGGCGGCGATCACGTTGCGCGGGTTGCTGGTGTTGGTGCAACTGGTGATGGCGGCGATGATCACCGCGCCGTCCGGCATCTGGCCCGGGACGTCTTCCCACTGGCCGGAAATGCCCTTGGCCGCTAGATCCGACACCGCGACACGGGCGTGCGGGTTGCTCGGGCCTGCCATATTGCGCACGACCGAGGACAGATCGAACGTCAGGCCGCGCTCGTATTGCGCGCCCTTGAGGCTGTCCGCCCACAGGCCGATCTGCTTGGCGTATTGCTCGACCAGTTGCACCTGCTCGTCATCACGACCGGTGAGCTTGAGGTAGTCGATGGTCTGCTGATCGATGTAGAACATCGCGGCGGTGGCGCCGTACTCGGGAGCCATGTTGGAGATGGTCGCACGGTCGCCCAGGGTCAGCGCCGAGGCGCCTTCGCCGAAGAACTCCAGCCATGCACCGACCACCTTCTGCTTGCGCAGGAACTCGGTGAGCGCCAGCACCATGTCGGTGGCGGTGATGCCCGGTTGCAGCTTTCCGGTCAGTTCGACGCCGACGCTTTCCGGCAGGCGCATCCAGGAGGCGCGGCCGAGCATCACGCTTTCCGCTTCCAGGCCACCAACACCGATGGCGATCACGCCCAGCGCATCGACGTGCGGGGTGTGGCTGTCGGTGCCGACGCAGGTGTCGGGGAACGCTACACCGTCACGGACCTGGATCACCGGAGACATTTTCTCCAGGTTGATCTGGTGCATGATGCCGTTGCCGGGCGGGATCACGTCGACGTTCTTGAACGCCTTCTTGGTCCAGTTGATGAAGTGGAAACGGTCTTCGTTGCGACGGTCTTCGATGGCGCGGTTCTTCTCGAACGCCTCCGGATCGAAACCACCGCGCTCGACGGCCAGGGAGTGGTCGACGATCAGTTGGGTCGGCACCACCGGGTTCACTTGCGCCGGGTCACCGCCCTGCTGGGCGATGGCGTCACGCAGGCCGGCGAGGTCCACCAGGGCGGTCTGGCCGAGAATGTCGTGGCACACCACGCGGGCCGGGAACCATGGGAAGTCGAGGTCGCGCTTGCGCTCGATGAACTGCTTCAACGATTCGGTGAGCGTGGCCGGGTCGCAGCGACGCACAAGGTTTTCCGCCAGCACGCGGGAGGTGTACGGCAGGGTGTCGTAGGCGCCAGGCTGGATAGCCTCGACCGCCGCGCGGACATCGAAGTAATCCAGATGGCTGCCGGGCAGCGTTTTACGGAATTCTGTGTTCATCAGTCGGGACTCGGTCACGGTTATTACAAAGGGTGGGGCCTGGTGCCGGAGTTGAAGTTCACACCATCCACTGTGGGAGCGGGCTTGCCCGCGATGACTGAGTCACATCCGACAAAGATGTCGAATGACCCACCGCTATCGCGGGCAAGCCCGCTCCCACAGGGATTTGCGTTACGTTCAAATCCCTGCGTCAAAGCCCCCACCATTCAGCGTTGTTCGATTGGCACGAACTTGCGCTGTTCGACGCCGGTGTACTCGGCGCTCGGGCGGATGATGCGGTTGTTGGCGCGTTGTTCGAACACGTGTGCGGCCCAGCCGGTCAGGCGCGAGCAGACGAAGATCGGGGTGAACAACTTGGTCGGGATGCCCATGAAGTGGTACGCCGAGGCATGGTAGAAGTCGGCGTTCGGGAACAGCTTCTTCTGCTCCCACATGGTCTTGTCGATGGCCTCGGAAACCGGGAACAGCACCTTGTCGCCCACTTCGTCGGCGAGCTTCTTCGACCAGCCCTTGATCACTTCGTTACGTGGATCGCTGTCCTTATAGATCGCGTGGCCGAAGCCCATGATCTTGTCCTTGCGCTCCAGCATGCCCAGGGTGCCCTTGATCGCGTCTTCAGGCGACGAGAAGCGCTCGATCATTTCCATCGCCGCCTCGTTGGCGCCGCCGTGCAGCGGGCCGCGCAGCGAGCCGATGGCCGCGGTGACGCAGGAGAACAGGTCGGACAGGGTCGAGGCGCACACGCGAGCGGTGAAGGTCGACGCGTTGAATTCGTGCTCCGCGTAGAGGATCAGTGAAACGTTCATCACCTTGACGTGCAGCTCGCTCGGCTTCTTGCCGTGCAGCAGGTGCAGGAAGTGGCCGCCGATGGACTGCTCGTCGCTCACGCATTCGATGCGCTTGCCTTCGTGGCTGAAGCGATACCAGTAGGTCATGATCGCCGGGAAGGCGGCCAGCAGACGGTCGGTCTTGTCGCGCTGCTCGGAGAAGTCGTTCTCCGGCTCGATGTTGCCCAGGAACGAGCAACCGGTGCGCATCACGTCCATCGGGTGGGCGTCGGCAGGAATGCGCTCCAGCACTTCTTTCAGCGCTTGCGGCAGGTCGCGCAGCTTGCTCAGCTTGGCGACGTAGGCGGCCAGTTGCGCCTTGCTCGGCAGCTCGCCGTACAGCAGCAGGTAAGCGACTTCTTCGAATTGCGCGTCAGCCGCCAGTTCGCGAACGTCGTAGCCGCGATAGGTCAGGCCTGCGCCCGCCTGGCCCACGGTGGACAGTGCGGTTTGCCCGGCAACCTGGCCACGGAGCCCGGCGCCACTGAGTACTTTTGCTTCGGCCATTTGCTGTCTCCAGTCTTCTTGAATTTATTAGGGAATCGGCAATTTGTGATTTATCGGGTTATTCGGGGATGCCGAAAAGATCGCAGCCTCGTTTCACTCGGCAGCTCCTACATTAAAAGCCGATCCATGTAGGAGCTGCCGAAAGCTGCGATCTCTTGATCTTCATTTCTTCGCGGCAAACAACGCATCAAGCTTCTGCTCGAAGGTGTGGTAGTCGATGCGATCGTAAAGTTCCATGCGGGTCTGCATGGTGTCGATGACGTTCTGCTGCGTGCCGTCGCGGCGGATGGCGGTGTAGACGTTTTCCGCGGCCTTGTTCATCGCGCGGAAGGCCGACAGCGGGTACAGCACCAGCGATACGTCGGCACCGGCCAGCTGCTCGGTGGTGTACAGCGGGGTCGCGCCGAATTCGGTGATGTTGGCCAGGATCGGCGCTTTCACGCGGTTGGCGAACAGCTTGTACATTTCAAGCTCGGTGATGGCTTCCGGGAACACCATGTCGGCGCCGGCCTCGATGCAGGCGGCCGCGCGATCCAGGGCGGACTCCAGACCTTCCACCGCCAGGGCGTCGGTACGGGCCATGATCACGAAGCTGTCATCGGTACGGGCATCGACGGCGGCCTTGATGCGGTCGACCATTTCCTGCTGCGAAACGATTTCCTTGTTAGGGCGGTGGCCGCAACGCTTGGCGCCGACCTGGTCTTCGATGTGAATCGCCGCCGCGCCGAACTTGATCATCGACTTGACGGTACGCGCCACGTTGAACGCCGAGGAACCGAAACCGGTGTCCACGTCCACCAGCAGCGGCAGGTCGCAGACGTCGGTGATGCGACGCACGTCGGTCAGCACGTCGTCCAGACCGGTGATGCCCAGGTCAGGCACGCCGAGGGAACCGGCTGCCACGCCGCCACCGGACAGGTAGATGGCTTTGAAACCGGCACGCTTGGCCAAAAGTGCGTGGTTGGCGTTGATCGCGCCGACCACTTGCAATGGATGCTCGCTGGCGACCGCATCGCGGAAACGCTGGCCTGGAGTGCTCTTGTTGAAACTCATGACTCACCTCGTTTGGCTGTCGGGTTGGCGCCGTCCTGGTAATGACGGGCGATGTTGCGTTTAGAGGCGCCGATGTGACGACGCATCAATAGCTCGGCCAGCTCACCGTCACGGTCGGCGATGGCATCGAGAATTCGGTGGTGTTCGGCAAAGGCCTGGTGCGGGCGATTGGGCGTGGTGGAGAACTGGATGCGGTACATGCGCACCAGTTGATACAGCTCGCCGCAGAGCATTTGCGTGAGGGTGCGGTTACCGCTGCCCTGGATGATCCGGTAGTGGAAGTCGAAATCGCCTTCCTGCTGGTAATAGCCGCGACCAGCCTGGAAAGCCTCGTCGCGCTCGTGGGTCTCGAGGACGCGGCGCAGCTCGTCGATCTCTTCGACGCTCATGCGCTCGGCCGCCAGGCGGCAGGCCATGCCTTCGAGGGACTCGCGGATTTCGTAGAGTTCCAGCAACTCGGCATGATTGAGCGACACCACCCGCGCACCGACGTGCGGCACGCGCACCAGCAGGCGCTGGCCTTCCAGGCGGTGGATCGCCTCGCGCAGCGGGCCGCGGCTGATGCCGTAGGTACGGGCCAGCTCCGGCTCGGAGATTTTGCTGCCCGGCGCAATGTCACCTTTGACGATGGCTGCCTGAATGCGGCGGAAGACGTTCTCGGAAAGCGTTTCCGTATCGTCTGAGGCAGTGATCGGGGGATCGAGTTGATCCAACATATTGTCGACACCTTGAAAGCTGATGCGGCAAAAACTAACGAATTCAGCCATCGCAGTCAAAGGATAAATGGAAATTGTCGACAATCGTCTAATAACCACTTGCACCATAACGAAGCGCTTTATCGACTTTGAGGTGCCGGCCAGCGCTGGCGCCATAAAACCACCGTGCTAGAATGCCGCCCGCATTTGGTTGTCCCATCTGCACTGTCTGTCATAAAACTCTGATAGGCCTACAGGGAGCTTGCGCAGCAATGCCAGGGTCTTGAATCGAAACACGGACCGCTGCGCACCAGGATTTATGAGACTCAAGCTGCTCCCCGCCTTCCTTTATGTACTGTGCCTGCCCGGGCTTGCCGTCGCGGGGGAAAAGACTGTGTATGGCCTCAATGAGTACGCATCGCTGGGCGGCATCGACCTGGAAGTGGCGGCCAAACTCGATACCGGGGCCAAGACCGCTTCATTGAGTGCCCGCGACATCAAGCGCTTCAAACGCAATGGCGAATCCTGGGTACGTTTCTACCTGGCGATCGACGCCGCTCATTCGCACCCGATCGAAAGGCCGCTGGCCCGGGTCAGCAAGATCAAGCGCCGCGCCGGCGACTACGATCCGGAAGAAGGCAAGAAGTACACCGCGCGCCCGGTGATCGAACTGGATATCTGCATGGGTTCGGCCCTTCGCAGCATAGAAGTGAACCTGACCGACCGAAGTGCGTTCCAATACCCGCTTTTGATTGGCTCCGAGGCGCTCAAGCGCTTCGATGCGCTGGTCGACCCCAGTCTTAAATACGCTGCCGGCAAACCCGCCTGCGCCACCGACGCTCATACCGCAGAGTAATTCCAATGCGCTCTCTTACCCTCCATCTGAAAATGCTGATCGCCATCCTGGTGGTGCTGGGCATTTCAGTCACGGCCTACCAGATCTTCGTGCTGGGCATTCCCGTGACCGAAGACGCCACCGACGACTTGTGGAACATCGACGCCAAGGTCGAGTTCGTCGCCAGTGCCAAGGATCCGGTCAAGATCCAGATGTTCGTACCGCCACTGAGCCGCGACTACGTCAGCCTCAATGAAAGCTTCATCTCCAACAACTACGGGGTGGCGGTCAACCGGGTCGACGGCAACCGCAAGGTCACCTGGTCGGCACGCCGGGCCAAGGGCAACCAGACGCTGTACTACCGCCTGGTGCTGACCAAGCGCTACAGCGCGGAAAAAACCAAGATCAAGGGCCCGACCTTCCGTGACAGCATCGCCGTGGAAGGCCCGGAGAAAGTGGCCGCCGAAGCCCTGCTCGCACCGATCCGCCAGCACTCGGCCGACGTCGAGACCTTCGTTGGCGAAGCGATCAAACGTGTCAACAATGTCAACGACGACAATGTGAAGCTGCTGCTGGCGGGCGATCCGTCGACTTCGCAGAAAGCCCGCATCGTCGAACTGGTGCTGTCCATCGCCCACGTACCGGTGGAAAAAGTCCACACCATTCGCCTGGTCGCCGATCAGCCGCAGACCCCGGAACTGTGGCTGCGCAGCTTCAACGGCACCGACTGGCTGTACTTCAACCCGGAAACCGGCGAACAGGGCCTGCCGACCGACCGCCTGCTGTGGTGGACCGGCGATGAGAACCTGATCACTGTCGATGGCGGCAAGAAAGCCACCGTCACCTTCAGCATGAACAACAGCGAAATGAACGCCATTCGCCTGGCCAAGCTGACCGACGAGAACACCGACGCCAATTTCCTCGAATACTCGCTGTACGGCTTGCCGCTGCAGACCCAGCAGACTTTCATGATCATGGTGATGATCCCGATCGGCGTGCTGGTGATCCTGATCCTGCGCAACCTGATCGGCCTGCAGACCCTGGGTACCTTCACCCCGGTACTGATCGCCCTGGCCTTCCGCGAAACCCAGCTGGGTTTCGGTATCGTGCTGTTCACCATCATCACCGCGCTGGGGTTGTCGCTGCGTTCCTACCTTGAGCACCTGAAACTGCAAATGCTGCCGAGGCTGTCGGTGGTGTTGACGTTCGTGGTGGTACTGATCGCGGCCATCAGCCTGCTCAGCCACAAGCTGGGTCTGGAGCGCGGTCTGTCGGTGGCATTGTTCCCGATGGTGATTCTGACCATGACCATCGAACGCCTGTCGATCACCTGGGAAGAACGCGGCGCCAGCCATGCCATGAAAGTGGCGATCGGCACCCTGTTCGCCGCCTCCCTGGCGCACCTGATCATGAGCGTTCCGGAGCTGGTGTACTTCGTGTTCACCTTCCCGGCGATCCTGCTGATCCTGGTGGGCTTCATGCTGGCCATGGGTCGTTATCGCGGTTACCGCCTGACCGAACTGGTGCGTTTCAAGGCTTTCCTGAAGAAGGCTGACGCCTGATGTTCGGCTTCTGGAAGACCTGGAAGGCCCTGGAAGCCCGGGGCATCATGGGGATCAATCGGCGCAACGCGGACTATGTGCTCAAGTACAACAAGCGCAGCCTGTACCCGATTGTCGACGACAAGATCCTCACCAAGGAGCGCGCCATCGCCGCCGGCATCCATGTGCCGGAGCTGTACGGGATCATCTCCACCGAGAAGGAAATCGACAACCTCGACGAGATCATCGGCGGGCGCAACGACTTCGTGATCAAGCCGGCCCAGGGCGCCGGAGGCGACGGCATCATCGTGATCGCCGACCGTTTCGAGGGTCGCTATCGCACGGTGTCGGGCAAGATCATCAGCCATGAAGAGATCGAGCACCACATCTCCAGCATCCTCACCGGCCTGTACTCGCTTGGCGGGCACCGCGACCGGGCGCTGATCGAGTACCGGGTCACGCCGGACCAGATCTTCAAGAGCATCAGCTACGAGGGCGTGCCCGACATCCGCATTATCGTGTTGATGGGCTACCCGGTGATGGCGATGCTGCGCCTGCCGACCCGCCAGTCCGGCGGCAAGGCCAACCTGCACCAGGGCGCCATCGGCGTGGGCGTCGACCTCGCCACCGGCCTGACCCTGCGCGGCACCTGGCTGAACAACATCATCGCCAAACACCCGGACACCACCAACGCGGTGGACGGCGTGCAACTGCCCTACTGGGACGGCTTCATGAAACTCGCCGCCGGCTGCTACGAGCTGTGTGGCCTGGGTTACATCGGTGTCGACATGGTGCTGGACCAGGAAAAAGGCCCGCTGATCCTCGAACTCAACGCCCGCCCGGGCCTGAACATCCAGATCGCCAACGACTGCGGCCTGACCCTGCGCACCCACGCGGTGGAGGCACGGATGGAAGAGATGAAGGCCCGCGGCGTGACGGAAACCGTTGAAGAGCGGGTGGCGTTCGTTCAAGAGATGTTTGGGCATATTCCCCCGGTTGAGGGCTGACCCGCCCATGTTGACCTGTTCCGTACACCCGCTGCCCTATCGCGCCAACCCCGCCGATTATTTCTCGGCCATTCGCCATGCCCCCGGCGCCGTGCTGCTCGACAGCGGCCGCCCCGCCGCCGAACGCGGGCGCTTCGATCTGCTCAGTGCCTGGCCACTGGCGCAGCTGACCGTGGCACCCGAGGAAAGCGGTGGCGATTTCCTGCAACGTCTGCGGGAAAACCTCACGCAACTGGGCCAGGCTTCCCTGCCCGCCCCCTATGAATTGCCCTTCGCCGGCGGCCTGATCGGCTACCTCAGCTACGACTTCGGCCGTCACCTGGAACACCTGCCGAGCCAGGCCACCGATGACCTGCAATTGCCCGATGCACGTTTCGGTCTGTACGGCTGGGCCCTGATCAGCGATCACCAGCAGGCCACCAGCCAGCTGGTGTTTCACCCGACAGTGGCCGACAGTGAGCGCCAGCGTCTGATCCAGCTGTTCAGCCAGCCTGCCGCTGACGCCTTCGAGCCTTTCAAGCTGCAAGCGCCGATGAATGCCGACCTGAGCGCCGAGCAATACCGGCAGGCGATCGAGCGCATTCAGCAATACATCCAGGCCGGCGACTGCTACCAGGTCAACTTCGCCCAGCGCTTCCGCGCCCCCTGTGAAGGTGATCCATGGACCGCCTATTGCGCATTGCGCCTGGCCTGCCCGACCCCGTTTTCCGGCTTCCAGAGCCTGCCCGACGGCGGCGCGGTGCTGAGTCTGTCTCCGGAGCGCTTCGTCCGGGTCTGCGAGGGTCATGTGGAAACCCGCCCGATCAAGGGCACTCGGCCCCGCGGCGAAACGGTTGCGCAAGATGCGGCGAACGCCGCCGAACTGCTGGCCAGCCCCAAGGATCGCGCGGAAAACCTGATGATCGTCGACCTGCTGCGCAACGACCTGGGGCGCACCTGCCGCACCGGTTCGGTCCGCGTACCGGAACTGTTCAGCCTGGAAAGCTACCCCAACGTGCATCACCTGGTGAGCAGCGTCACCGGCGAACTGGCGGATGATCGCGATGCCCTGGACCTGATCGCCGGCAGCTTCCCCGGCGGCTCGATCACCGGCGCGCCGAAGATTCGCGCGATGCAGATCATCGACGAGCTGGAGCCGACCCGGCGTGGCTTGTATTGCGGTTCGTTGTTGTACCTGGACGTGCGTGGCGAGATGGACAGCTCCATCGCCATTCGCAGCTTGCTGGTCAAGGATGGGCA
The DNA here is from genome assembly GCF_013359595.1 of Pseudomonas sp. C1C7. Classification (GTDB taxonomy): domain Bacteria; phylum Pseudomonadota; class Gammaproteobacteria; order Pseudomonadales; family Pseudomonadaceae; genus Aquipseudomonas. The sequence goes on from NZ_JABFMP010000025.1 coordinate 69,117, forward strand.
GGTGTGTTGCTGGGGCGGCGGCGGGATCGTGGCCGATTCGCAGTGGCAGGCGGAGTATCAGGAGTCGATCACGAAGGTGAAGGTTCTGCTAGAGACTTTGCAGACGCTTTAAAAGCTTCGCGGGCAAGCCTCGCTCCTACAGGTCGGTTGTGACCCTGTAGGAGCGAGGCTTGCCCGCGAAGACGTCAGACCAGACGATTACAGGGACAGGGTCCGGTTCGAGGCCTTGATGAACTCCTGCTTCAAATCCTCAAAACTGTGCACCGCCGGGAATTGCGGGAATTCGCGGATCACGTTGTCCGGCGCGTGGAACAGAATTCCGGCATCCGCCTCGCCCAGCATGGTGGTGTCGTTGTAGGAATCGCCGGCGGCGATCACCCGGTAGTACAGGCTCTTGAAGGCCAGGACCGACTGACGCTTGGGATCTTTCTGACGCAGCTGATAGCCGGTCACGCGCCCGCTGTCGTCGGTGATCAGGCGGTGGCAGAGCAAGGTCGGGAAGCCCAGCTGACGCATCAGCGGCTGGGAGAATTCGTAGAAGGTGTCCGACAGGATCACCACCTGGAAGCGCTCGCGCAGCCAGTTGACGAACTCGATGGCGCCGTCCAGCGGCTTGAGGGTGGCGATCACTTCCTGGATGTCGGCCAGCTTCAGACCGTGTTCATCGAGAATCCGCAGGCGCTGCTTCATCAATACGTCGTAGTCGGGGATGTCCCGGGTGGTGGCCCTGAGGGACTCGATTCCGGTTTTTTCAGCGAAGGCGATCCAGATTTCCGGGACCAATACACCTTCCAGATCCAGACATGCAATTTCCACAAGACACTCCCATTTGTATTGTTTATTGAGTCGAGCGAGGCCGAACTCTAGCGACTCCACCCTCACCGCGCAACGCAGAGGACGCCCCGGCCGGCGCAGCTTTTTGTTACCATCGGCCCCATATAGAGCGCCCAGCGCCACCGACCTGTAGGAAGCCGCCCTGATGAGCCCAACGTTCGACGTCGTGGAACTCGCCACGACCTATGCCAACAAATCCCCCCAGGACATCCTGAAACTCGCGTTCGCCGAGTTTGGCGATGACTTGTGGATATCTTTCAGCGGCGCCGAGGATGTGGTGCTGGTGGACATGGCCTGGAAGATCAACAAGAACATCAAGGTGTTCAGCCTCGACACCGGCCGCCTGCACCCGGAGACCTACCGCTTCATCGATCAGGTGCGCGAGCACTACAAAATCGACATCGAACTGGTATCGCCGGACTACACCAAGCTGGAACCCTTCGTGAAGGAAAAAGGCCTGTTCAGCTTCTACAAGGACGGCCATGGCGAATGCTGCGGGATCCGCAAGATCGAGCCGCTGCGTCGCAAGCTCGGCGGCGTCAAGGCCTGGGCCACCGGTCAGCGCCGCGACCAGAGCCCGGGCACCCGCAGCGCGGTGGCGGTGATGGAAATCGACACCGCCTTCTCCACCCCGGAACGCACCCTGTACAAGTTCAACCCGCTGGCGCAGATGACCAGCGAAGAGGTGTGGGGTTACATCCGCATGCTCGAACTGCCGTACAACAGCCTGCACGAGCGCGGCTTCATCAGCATCGGCTGCGAACCCTGCACCCGCCCGGTCCTGCCGAACCAGCACGAACGCGAAGGTCGCTGGTGGTGGGAAGAAGCGACCCAGAAAGAATGTGGGCTGCATGCGGGGAATATCATCAGCAAGTCCAAGGCCTGATCTCCAGCCCGCTCCCACATTGGGTTCCAGCGCCAGCTTCGGAAATGTGTACACACGAATGTCACCATCGGTGCCATTTATGTGTGCACTTTTTGTTTCTGCGCCCTGAAAGGTTACATTTTCCCTTTCCGACCTCCGCTACCGCCCTCCCCAAATACCCTCCCGAAAAATAAATACCTGCGCAATCAGCCACCTCGCACACCACGATTTTCATCGCCCCGCGCCTCCACTGATGACAAAACGAAATCATCTCTCCACGCCTCGATTTCGAGGACTGGCATGGAACTCGCTTAAGTGCATACATGTTTTGTATACAATCATCTCAAAACATAAAAACACTTTAGATCCGCAAGCCTGAAGCGCCCTATCCCGTACAGGCTGCAGATGCCCCGTAACCAATGATGCTCGCCACCCGCGACGAAGATTGCCGAGCCCTGCGCTCATGCACAGTCATCGCGGCCCCGAACATCAGGAGCCTGCCGGAATGCGTACAAGTCTTTCAAACAACAATATTGCGCTGGATCTGCCCTCCTCCCACTCCACTCAACGAGATCAAACTCAGCAATGCCCCGTGGTGCTCAGCCCCCGCCTGCATAACCAGGACCTGGCACCGACCAAGGTCGAAGGCCGGCGTTGGGGCAAGTACAGCATCTTCGCCCTGTGGACCAACGACGTTCACAACATCGCCAACTATTCCTTTGCCATCGGTTTGTACGCCCTGGGCCTGGGCGGCTGGCAGATCCTGCTTTCGCTGGGCATCGGCGCGGCGCTGGTCTACATGTTCATGAACCTGTCCGGCTACATGGGGCAGAAAACCGGCGTGCCCTTTCCGGTGATCAGCCGGATCAGTTTCGGTATCCACGGCGCGCAGATTCCTGCGTTGATCCGTGCCGTGATCGCCATCGCCTGGTTCGGGATTCAGACGTACCTGGCCTCGGTGGTATTCCGCGTGCTGTTGACCGCGATCCACCCCGGCTTTGCCGAATACGACCACAACTCGATCCTCGGTCTGTCGACCCTGGGCTGGGTGTGCTTCGTGGCGATCTGGTTCGTGCAGCTGGCCATCCTCGCCTACGGCATGGAAATGGTGCGGCGCTATGAAGCGTTCGCCGGGCCGGTGATTCTGCTGACCGTCGCCGCCCTCGCCGCCTGGATGTACTTCCAGGCCAACGCCACCATCGCCTGGTCGATCCGCGAACCGCTGACCGGTGGCGAGATGTGGCGCAACATCTTCGCCGGTGGCGCCCTGTGGCTGGCGATCTACGGCACGCTGATCCTCAACTTCTGCGACTTCGCCCGTTCCTCGCCGTGCCGCAAGACGATCAAGGTCGGCAACTTCTGGGGCCTGCCGGTGAACATTCTGGTGTTCGCGGCGATCACCGTCCTGCTGTGTGGCGCGCAGTTCCAGATCGATGGCCGGATCATCGAGAGCCCGACCGAGATCATCGCCTCGATCCCCAACACCTTCTTCCTGGTGCTCGGTTGCCTGGCGTTCCTGATCGTTACTGTGGCGGTCAACATCATGGCCAACTTCGTCGCCCCGGCGTTCGTGCTCAGCAACCTGGCGCCCAAGTACCTGACCTTCCGTCGCGCCGGCCTGATCAGCGCCACCATCGCCGTGCTGATCCTGCCGTGGAACCTCTACAACAGCCCGCTGGTGATCGTGTACTTCCTGTCGGGCCTGGGTGCCCTGCTCGGCCCGCTGTATGGCGTGATCATGGTCGACTACTGGCTGGTGCGAAAAGGCCAGGTCAACGTGCCGCAGCTGTACAGCGAAGACCCCAACGGCGCGTATTACTACAGCCGTGGCGTCAATCTGCGCGCCGTGGCGGCGTTCATTCCCGCGGCCCTGATCGCCATCGTCCTGGCGCTGGTGCCAGGCTTCCACCTGGTCTCGCCGTTCTCCTGGCTGATCGGCGCCGGCATCGCCGGGATGCTCTACCTGATCATCGCCAAGCGCGAACCGCACTACGCCGACGTCAGCGGTGAATCCATCGCCGTCGACAACGTCAGCCACTGACTCCATCGCGGCCCGGCAGTGTCGGGCCGCCCCACCTAGTTAAAAGCACCCTGTTAAAAGCACCCCGCTATAAGGACTTCCCATGCGTATTCTCGTGGTCAACGTCAACACCACCGAATCCATCACCCAGGCCATTGCCCGTTCGGCGCAGGCCGTTGCTTCACCCGGTACGGAAATCGTCGGCCTGACGCCGCAGTTCGGCGCCGACTCGGTTGAAGGCAATTTCGAAAGTTACCTGGCAGCCATCGCCGTGATGGACCGGGTGATGTCCTACGACCAGCCCTTCGATGCAGTGATTCAGGCCGGTTACGGCGAACATGGCCGCGAAGGCCTGCAAGAGCTGCTCAATGTGCCGGTGGTCGACATCACCGACGCGGCGGCGAGCACCGCGATGTATCTCGGCCACGCGTATTCGGTGGTCACCACCCTGGATCGCACCGTGCCGCTGATCGAGGATCGCCTGAAACTGTCCGGGCTGTGGGATCGCTGTGCCTCGGTGCGCGCCAGCGGCCTGGCGGTGCTGGAACTGGAACATGAGCCGCAACGCGCGCTGGAAGCCATCGTGCATCAGGCGGAGCTGGCGGTGACTCAGGACAAGGCCGAAGTGATTTGCCTGGGCTGCGGCGGCATGGCCGGGCTGGATGAGCAGATTCGCCAGCGCACCGGCGTGCCGGTGGTGGATGGGGTGACGGCGGCGGTGACGATTGCCGAATCGCTGGTGCGGTTGGGGTTGTCGACCTCGAAGGTGCGGACCTACGCGACGCCGCGGCCGAAGCGGATCATTGGTTGGGCGGAGCGTTTCAGCAGGTAGACCGCGTTATCGTTCTTCGCGGGCAAGCCTCGCTCACACGGGGTTTGTCCTGGCACGAAGCAAGCCCGCACACACTTGGATGTATGTCAGGCCCATTCGAGGGTTGGCAGGCCAAAGACACCCGGCCTGAACGCTTTCAACGTACGCAGAACCCCATCGGCATGCGCGTACTTCTCGTCCGCCATCGCCGCATCCGGAATGGCGATCGCCGTCATCCCCGCCGCCTTCGCCGCCGTGACGCCAAACGGCGAATCCTCGAACACCAGGCAATCCTTGGGCTCGACACCCAGACGCCGCGCTGCGGTCAGGAAGATATCCGGCGCCGGTTTCGCCGCGCCGACTTCCGGGTCGTCGGCCGTGACGATGGTGTCGAACAGCGCGAACCAGTCGCGGTGCAACGTGGTTTTCTGGCCGAACGAATGGCTGGTCGAACTGGTGCCGACCGCGATGGGAATGTTGTTGGCCTTCAGATGCCGCACCAGTTCCTGTGCGCCCGGCATCGCCTGCGCAGCAGGAAAACGCTCGCGCATCAGCGGCTCGCGGATTACCAGAAATTCTTCGGCGGTGATCGGCAGGTCCAGGGCTTCGACCACGTAACGAGCCAGGTCGCCGGCGCCACGACCGATAATGTTCTGCTTGATGCTCCAGTCGAAGGTGCGTCCATAGCGCCCGGCAATCAGAGAGGTGACTTCGGTGTAGATGCCCTCGGTATCCAGCAGCAAGCCGTCCATATCGAAAATCACGGCCTTGATCGGGCCGAACTCATCCAGCGCTGCATTCATCGCATCTGATCCGTTTCAAAGGCATCCGGGGCGGCGCGGGGGTGGCCGGCGCGGTGGCTGATTAAAGGATTCAGCAGGATAGCGAGCTATGGGGATGGTGGGCAACGGGCAATTCCAAGGCTGACGAAGAACATGGATCGCGATGGGCATCAGGTCGGGTTAACAACCCTGAAATTATCCGCCGCCCTTCCCTTTGCTACTGCCCGAATCCCTGGACTGACTGGAGGATCCACTATCCACCGACCCCTTCTCACTCTTGACCCCACTGTCCTTCTTCGCACTGGTGCTGCTGCCATTGGCATCCCCACCATTGCCACCCCCAATCGAACCCGGGGGCAGCGCATTCTCGGGGCCTGAGCCCGCGTTCATTTCCGTGGACGGCGGCATTCCACCCTTGTCGACTGGCGCATCGTTGCCGGCAAACGCCGCCCATGAACACAGCGACATCAAGCCGGCCATTGCCATGGCCGTGATTTTTGACCTGATCATGGTGCACTCCTTTTCAAAGCTGCTTACCTGACTGTTGGCAGCAGGCGCTTTTCAAGGTTGCCGTTCAATCGACAAGCGGTCTTTGGCGTTAGCAGTTATCAGCTCGGATTGTCAGGGGGAGACTCAACGTCGGTGCGCCTGATGTCTTCGTCGGGCACCTGCTCGATACCGGCGTCATCGTCGGGTGGTCGCTGGTCGCGATCCAGGGGATCGGTGGGTGAAGGCAGGGGATATTCGGGGGTTTCGTCGGCGTCGGTGTCTCTCGGTTCAGCGTTCATGGCGCACCTCTCAGCGAGCCTGAAAGGCAGGCCCTGACATTTCGAGGATTACGCGCTGCGCACGTTCGACCGGGCGGACAACCGGTCAATCATCATCGTCTTCGTGATCATGCTCGAGTTCGATATTGCCCACATCACCGGCATCATCCGAATCGTTGAGCGGCACCGTGGCGTCGTCCATCAGTGAACCCGGATCCTCATTGCCCGGATCGTTGATCAGCGGATCGATGACCGGACTGTCTTGTGTTTTACCCGCAGCTTTCGAAGCCATGGCACACCTCGAGTATTCAGAGGTGAGGAGTGTTCAGCCCCTCACCTTGGCTCCTCATCAAAGCAACCATCAATGATGTCGGTTGCGATGCTTGTTCTTGTGCTTGTGACCACCGGAGTGGTGGTCATTGTCGGTACCCAGATTATTGCCGACCGCACCACCGGCCGCACCACCAAGACCTGCACCGATGGCCGAACCGGTAGAACCGCCAAGGCTGTTGCCGATCACCGAACCGCCGGCGCCACCCAGGCCACCGCCGATTGCCGCTTCAGTGCGGCTGCCTTTGCGGGCACCGACCGCACTACCGGCGGCGCCACCGACACCGGCGCCCACCGCGGCACCGGTACTGCCGCCTACCTGGCCACCGACGACGTTACCGAGTACGCCGCCAAGGCCACCGCCCACCGCGGCGGAGCCGTTATCGCCCGCCATGGCCAAGGGTGAAAGCAACAGTCCAAAAACCAAGGCCGGTATCAGGGGACGTCGAGTCTCTTTACCTTTGGCATTCGCTGTCATGGTGTGCCTCGAATCTTCAAGGGATGTAAAGATTTGAGGCTCGATCGGGAAAAACGTTCGCTGAAGTCGATTGATCAACCGGCGATGGCACGATCCACCGACAGCTTGCCCGCACCTTCAATCAGCACCGCGATGCTGCCACCCAGCAGGGCCAGGGCGAATTCGTAGCCGTTGTTGGCCATGAACAGACCGTTGCTGATGTGCACCGAGAAGATCGCCACCAGCGAAAGGAAGGTCAGGCCCAGCGCCGCAGGGCGCACCAGCAGGCCGATGATCAGGGCCAGACCGGCGAAGAACTCGGTACCGCCCGCCAGCGTCGCCATCAGGTAGCCCGGGGTCAGGCCGATGCTTTCCATGTATTGAGCGGTCCCGGCCAGGCCGTACCCACCGAAGGCGCCGAAGAGTTTTTGCGAACCGTGTGCGGCGAAGATGATGCCGACGAAAATTCGCAGAACGGTCAGGCCGTAGCCAGCGCGGGTAAACAGTACCTTGTTGATCAGAGTGCTCATGCTGTGTCATCCATTGTGAGTGTGTGTTCGTTGGGCGCCATATTAATCGGCAAACAAAATAGTAAAAGCGCAAAAAACCGCTATAACAGTTCAGTTTATTCGATCATTTACGCAGGGCGACCTTTTGCCCCTGAGGCTCCAACGACTCACGCTCACGATCGAACGCCAGATAGTACTTGTTCACGCTATTAACATAGCTGACAGGTCCCATCCCCACCTGCTCCATGGCGATGCGCTCGACCTGGAAGAACCACTGATTGGGATTCAGGCCACGCCGCCGCGCTTCGGCGCGCATGCCCTGAACCCGCTCCGGACCGATGTTGTAGGCCGCCAGCACGAACGCCATGCGCTCGCGTTCGTTGAGTTTGGGACTGGCGAAGAACTTCTTGCGGATCATCGCCAGGTACTTGGCCCCGGCCTGCACATTGTTATCGAGATCCTGAATATTGCTGACCCCGACCCGCTGGGCCGCGGATGGCGTGATCTGCATCAGGCCGGTGGGACCGCCGCCACGGGCCTTGGGTTGCAGGCCGGACTCCTTGAACGCCAGCGCCGCCAGGTTCAACCAGTCCATCCCCTGGGCAGCGGCGTGTTTCTGCAGCACCGGGCGCAGTTTTTCCAGACGCTGGCGGTCAGCCTTGGCCAGGGGATAGTGCACTTGATAGAGGCGGCGGTAGATGCGCAGGAACGCGGCGTCCTGGTCCGAGGGTTTCTTGTAGCCGGTAAGGAAGCGATCGATGCTGGCCCGCAGCATCGACGCATCGCGGCGCACGAACCAGTATTCCTCGCCCGGATCACTGATCTGCACCTGCCGGTCGATACGCAGCTTGGGCAGGATCTTGCCCCAGCGCTCGGCAATCGGTTGCTCGACGATGGTCAGGTGAAAGATCCCACCCTGGACCATCTCCAGCACATCCTCGACCGCCAGGCTGGGATCGACCCATTCGATGATGACCGGCGGCAGTTTGTGCAGGGCGAGTTTCTGATTGATCTGGCTCACGGCATCACCGGCGGCACTGCCGGTGGGCAGTGCCAGGGTTTTGCCCGACAGCTGTTCCAGGCGGGTATAGCGGCGTTCGCCCTTGATGCCGACCAGCACCAGCGGCACGTCGCGGGCAATCGGCTCGCTGGTGCTGACGGCATAGCCGGCCCGCAGATCGAGCAATTCACCGGGCGCGACCAGGTCGCCCTCCCCGCGCTGCAAGGCGCCGAGCAGTTGATCCTTGGCCTTGGGAATGATCTTGAGGGAGATTTCCTGACCGTCGCGGGCATGGCCGTTGAGGTATTGCTCGAAGGCGCGCAAGCGATGGTATTCGACGCCGATGGACTGGCCCTGGACTTCGCCGGAGCTGTTGCGGCTCTGGTTGACCAGCACGCGCAACACACGGCTGCTGCGAATTTCCGTGAGGTCGCGCACCTTCGCTGCCGGTACGGCTTGCAGTGGCCCGGGCAGCCGCGCCTGCGCCGAGATCGGCAGCAGCAGCGAACAGCACAGCAGTAGCAAAACCGAGGGACGAATCATCCACTCTCCGGAAAGAATTCAGGTCGACTGCATGAAACCCATGCAATTAATGAGAAAAAAGCGCCTTGGGCGCGGGTAAAAAAGTGCGAAAGACTGGCACAGTGATGGCACTCTGACCATCCCGTCTTGCACGCAGATCTGGAGTGCGGTTTCAAAGACAGCGATAACTGCTTGTAGTTCTTGGTTTTTCTTATAAATCTACAGCTCTGATATGCTTTTCGGCCTTGAGTCCGAGGTAGCACCATGCAACTCATCGATATCGGCGTCAACCTGACCAACTCCAGTTTCGACGACAAGCACCAGGCGGTGCTCGACCGTGCTTACGCTGCGGGTGTCTGCCAATTGGTCTTGACCGGCACCAGTGTCGAAGGCAGCGAACAGGCCCTGGAGCTGTGTCGGCAACTGGATGAAAGCGGGCAACGGCTGTTCGCCACCGCCGGCATTCACCCCCACTGCGCTAGCGACTGGAACGCCGACAGCGCCCGTCAGCTGCGCGGTCTGCTCAAGGAATCCAGCGTGGTGGCCGTGGGCGAATGCGGTCTGGATTTCAACCGCGATTTCTCGCCGCGCCCGCAACAGGAAAAAGTCCTCGAAGAGCATCTGGCGCTGGCGGTCGAACTGCAGATGCCGGTCTTCCTGCATGAGCGTGATGCGAGCCAGCGCCTGCTGGAGATCCTGCGCGACTACCGCGATCGGTTGCCGGCCGCGGTCGTGCACTGCTTCACCGGGGAACAGAAGGCGCTGTTCAGCTACCTCGACATGGACCTGCACATCGGCATTACCGGCTGGATCTGCGACGAACGCCGGGGCACTCATCTGCATCCGCTGGTGAAGGAGATCAAGCGCGGACGTCTGATGCTGGAGAGCGATGCGCCTTATCTGCTGCCACGCAGCCTGCGACCCAAGCCGAAGAATGGGCGCAATGAGCCGGCGTATTTGACGGAAGTGTTGCGTGAGGTGGCGTTGCACCGGGGCGAGACGCTCGAGGATCTGGCTGCTCATACCACTGCCTGTGCGCGGGCGTTCTACCGGTTGCCCACAATATCTCAATAACCACCTCATCCCTGCGGGCTTGCCCGCGATGACGGAGTGTCAGTCGAATCATTTCAACCTGACACACCGCTATCGCGGGCAAGCCCGCTCCCACAGGGGAATGGTGGTGTCTGTTGATCCACATCAACAACCCATGGCATGGATAGCGGCAAACTAATGGCACCTTGCCAAAACTGTTTCCGCTATCAGAGAAGACCTCCATGGGTGCCTGGCTTAGCAACATCTCGCTGAAATACAAATTCTGGGCGGTGAACGCCGTCGCCTTCGTCACTACCCTGTTGCTGGTGCTGTACGCCGTGCAGCTGGAGCAACACGCCCGCCACCAGGCCGCCCAGGCATCGGCCCAGGCCCAGGCTCGATTGCTCGGTGCCTGGCCCGCCGGGCAGCCGCTGCCAAAATCTCCCCAGCTACTGACGTTCGAGCGCGGGCAGGCACCGGTATTCGATGGCCAGCCAATTGCCGAACTGACCAGCGCCAACGGCTGGGTCGAGATCAATCCCATGCCGCTGTTCGGTGAAAACCTGCTGCTAGGCGCCGAAGTGTTCACCCGGGTCGACGGTCAGCGAGTCGCGGTGATTGCCCAGGGGCCGAGCCTGCGTCAGGTGTTCGATGAGCGTTTCATCAATTACGCGGCCGCGGTGTTCATCCTGATGCTGGCGATGCTGGGCGCCTCGCAGTTGCTGATCCGTTTCCTGCTCAGCCAGCTCAATACCCTGAAAGACGTGATGCTCCACGTGGAAAAGACCGGCGACCTTTCGGCCCGGGTACCGCTGGCTTGCAGCGACGAAGTCGGGCAGATGGCCAATGCCTTCAACGCCATGCAGGCCGGTTATCAGCGCGTGGTCAACACCGTGGCCAGCACTGCACGGCAACTGGACGAAGGTGCTGCGCGGCTGGCGTCGAGCATGAACGAGGTACGTCACGGCATGCTCGGCCAGCAGAGCGAAACCGATCAGGCCGCCACGGCGATCAATGAAATGACCGCCACCGTCCACCACATCGCCCAACACGCCGGCGCCACCCGCGACCTCTCACAATCGGCCGACACCCTGGCCGGCAGCGGGCAGGAGGTGGTCATGCGCGTTCAGAAGTCGATTTCCGGGCTGTCCACCGGGGTGCAGCAGACCGCCGAGATGATCCAGCGCCTGGCCGAAGACAGTCAGAAGATCAATGGCGTGGTCAACGTGATTCACAGCATCGCCGAACAGACCAACCTGCTGGCCCTGAATGCTGCGATCGAGGCGGCCCGGGCCGGTGAAATGGGCCGCGGTTTCGCCGTGGTCGCCGATGAAGTGCGCAACCTCGCCAAGCGGGTGCAGAGTTCCACCGACGAAATCACCGTGATGGTCTCGGCGCTGCAGGCCGGAACCCGCGACGCCGTGGACTTCATGCAGGAAAGCTCGTTCAAGGCCGATGACTGCGTGCAACAGGCCCAGGAAGCCGGCACGGCGCTGGAACAGATCACCGGAGCGGTGGCGCAGATGCGCGAGAGCAATACGCAGATTGCCGTGGCGGCCGAGCAGCAGAGTCAGGTCGCGGAAGAGATGAACCGGGCGGTGGTGAGCATTCGGGACGTGACGGAGAACACCGTGCAGCAGACGGTGGGGTCGGCGACCACCAGTCATGAGCTGGCGGAGCTGGCCGGGCAGTTGAGCAAGGCGATCGGGCAGTTGAAGCTTTAAGGAAACGCCCCCTGCAGGAGCTGTCGAGTGCAACGAGGCTGCGATCTTTTGATCTTTTCAAGGCAAGATCAAAAGATCGCAGCCTTCGGCAGCTCCTACAGGGAGCTGTTTACGTATTACACCTATGGCGCCAATAGCCAACCTTGATTCGCTGCGGCCATTGTACGGGCCTATTCTTCAACCATGTGTTCAACATGGACTTGAGGATCAGCATCATGGGTAAACGTCACCCCAACCTTCCCTCCTGGCAATGGCGTGCCTACCCGGGCAATCATCAGCACCCGACCAATCTGGTGTTGCACCTGATCGCTGTCCCGCTGTTCATCGTGGCGTTTCTGCTGATTGTTTCCGGCGTGTTCGGCCTGAATCTGGCGAACTTTGCCATCGGCATCGTCGGTGTGATTGCGGCGCTGGGTTTGCAGCGCCACGGGCACAGTCTGGAAGCGCAAGCCTCCGAACCCTTCAGTGATCGCAAGGACGCGGTATCGCGCCTGCTGGTCGAGCAGTTTCTGACCTTTCCGCGGTTTTTCCTCAGTGGCGGCTGGTGGCGCGCCTGGCGTGAGCGCCACCGTCGTCACTGATTTGCCAACCAGAGATCAGGCAAAGACAGTGACCGTCTGCCGGCTCATGGCGATCAGACGCCCTTCGGGGTCCCACAACTTCGCGGCCGCGTGGCCATAGCCATCGGCGGCATGTTCGGTTTCGACCAGGTATTTGCACCAGTAAAGCGTGCTCAGATCGAGCAGCGGCTGAACGAATTCGATGGTCCAGGTCAGGGTGCTGCCCATCGCCGGTTTCTTCAGAAACGGCATCACCGCCGGAGGCCAGGCATCCACCAGGGCCAGGATGTGCGCTTCGCTTACCGGCTCTTCCTTCACATCGCCCCGCAGACGCACCCAACCGCCCATGTGCCGCGAGGTGTTGCCGGTGAACGGCAGGCCGCCGACGCTCCAGCGCATCGCCAGATGGCGCATGAATTCCGGGATCACGCCTTCGATGAAAGGCAGTTCCTGACAGTCGTCCCAATGCTTCATATCCGGTGCCGGCTCGGCCTGCACCGCGACCTCCGACGGGCGCGAGGCGCCGAAGCTGCCCTGGATCAGGGTCACCACCTGCCCTTTCTGCATCGCCCGACCGAGAATCTGGCTGACCGCCTTGCCTTCGCGCAGCACATCGACTTCAAAGCTCACCGGCACTTCCGGCTCCACCGGCCCGACAAAGGTAATCGCCAGCGAACGCACCGGGCGATCGGCCGGCACTTTCGCGCGCATGGCTTCAAATTGCAGCGCGGCCACCAGCCCACCGAAGCTGGCACGCCCTTGCGCCCATCCCGCGGGGATGGACAGGTCCTGCGGCTGGCGGCGGACAGCGTCAAGCAGATCGGAAAAACGCATGAAAACCTCGGGGGGCATAAAAAGAATGGAGGGATCTTAACCAGCCGGCGAAGGCTGTACAGCGCCTATTCCGGCCAAATTGACCGGCAGATGAGCCGCAAGCGTTCATAGCCCCTGTAGCAGCTGCCGAAGGCTGCTGCTACAGGGGATCGTGTGAAGTTCAGGGCTGGAAGCAAGCCTTGTCGAGCTTGTCGAGAACCCGGTCGGCGTTCTGTTCAGCCTGGGCCATGGCGGTTTTCCAGGTGGCGACGCAGGGTTGCAGATCCGCCTCCTGCTCCGCCAGGGCCAGCCATTGCACGCAGTCGTGCCAATCGCCCAACGCGCCCTGGGCTGACTTCAATCGCGGCTTCGCGGCTTTCGGCAGGCGATCCAGTTCGGGGTAGGCCTCGATGCCATAGCGCACGCGCTTGATCAACAGGCGCAGGCGGTGACGGTCGTGGGCAGGATCGTGCAGGGCTTCGTCGAGTTTTTTCCACTGTTTGCCCAGGCGCTTGGTGATGAGCTTGCCCAGGCCCTTGAGCAATCCCTGACGCTGGGCTGCCCGTAAAAAGCGCGGAAAGGCTTCGAGGATCAGCAGCAGTTGCCCAAGCTCGATGCTCTCTGCCACCGCAGGATAGGCCTTTGCCATCTGCGCCATGCGCCATTGCGCGGCCTCGGTGTGACCATGCTCGAGCAGATAGGCCGCCAGCACCTCGCGATCACGCAGCGGCGTGGTCAGGTCACCGACGTGGGACGCCGCCGCTTCCAGTTGTTCGACACCGGGCAAGCCGCGCAATGGCCGCAACAGGCTGCGCAATCGCCGAACCGTGGTACGCAGATCGTGCAGCGCCTCGGGATCAGTGCGGGCACTCAAGCGTGCCTGACAGGCCAGCAACCGAACTTCAGTCCTCAAGACATGGGCGACCAACCGATCAATCATGGGGTGTTTACTCCGTAAACAGTGGTGAGCGGCAAGCTCCAAGCTGCAAGTTGAAATGCGGTCCGCTCCAACTTGTGGCTTGTAGCTTAGAGCCTGCAGCTGCTTTTATCTCCCCGCCCTCGACTCACGAATATAGAAACGCGCTTTCTCGGCCTTCTTGGTGCAGCCCTCGAAACCTTCGAACTGCTGCTGAGTCTTGGCCGCGGTCAGCAGCGACAGGGCCTTGGAATAGCTGACGTTGCCGGCGAAACCTTCGGCCTTGGCCAGATCCAGTTCCTTCCAGGCCGCATCGAGCTCGTTGCCGCAACTGTCGCGATACGCGGTTTTGCCGGCGCAACCGGCCAGTGCCAGGGCAATCAGTGGCACACAGATCCAGGCTTTCATCACTTACACCTCAAAAGATAGAAACAGTCATGCACTTAGGACGGTTTGACGCCGGAAAAGTGCCGTCCATCGGACGCGTAGACTATAGCGTTGGCGAGAATAATCGAGTGCCGCCATAAGCTGTCGAAAAAACGACGCCTTCACCGTCCCGTACGACCTCGACGATTGAACCGCGCCCCTCGATGGGTGCATTGTTGAGCCATTGAAGCGAGGGCGATTCATGAAAAAGCGTGTCGCACTGGTATTGGGCTCGGGTGGAGCCCGGGGTTACGCCCACATCGGCGTGATCCAGGAGATCGAACGGCGCGGCTACGACATTGCCTGCATTGCCGGTTGCTCAATGGGGGCGGTGGTTGGCGGGATCTACGCCGCCGGCAAACTCAATGACTACCGCGACTGGATCGAGAGCCTGGATTACCTCGATGTGTTGCGCCTGGTGGATGTCAGCTTTCGCCTGGGGGCGATCCGCGGGGAAAAGGTGTTCGGGCAGATCCGCAAGATCGTCGGCGAGATCAATATCGAAGACCTGCGCATCCCCTACACGGCCATCGCCACCGACCTGACCAACCAGCAGGAAATCTGGTTCCAGGAAGGCTGTCTGCATCAGGCGATGCGTGCCTCGGCGGCGATTCCCAGCCTGTTCACTCCGGTGATGCAAGGCAGCCGCATGCTGGTGGATGGCGGCATCCTCAACCCGCTGCCGATCGTGCCGGTGGTGTCCAGCCATTGCGACCTGATCATCGCGGTCAACCTCAACGCCACCAACCAGCGCCACTATCAGTTGCCGGTGATCCAGCGCCCCGCCGCGTTCAAGACCCGCTTCGACAGCCTGATCGCCTCGCTCGGTTCCAAGCTGCCTTTCCGGCGCAAACAGGCCGAGCAGTTGTTGCTGCTGGAGAAGGAAGCGCTGCTGGCCGAGGCGGCCGAGATCAACCCCTGGCCCGAGGCCGCCGACCCCGAAGCCCAACAACCGGCCGCCGCTCCGGAACGCGACGGTGCGCCGAAGTCCGCCACCGGGTCATTCATCATCGACAACGTCGGGCCGGCGTCTCTGCTGGACCTGATCAACCAGAGTTTCGAGGTGATGCAGACCTCGCTGGCGCAGTACAAGATCGCCGGCTATCCGCCGGACATCCTGATCAACGTGCCGAAGCGGGTTTGCCGGTTTTTCGAGTTCTACAAGGCGCCGGAGCTGATCGCGCTGGGGCGGGAGATTGCGCGGGATACGCTGGATCGGTATGAGAATGAGCGTGGGTGACAACCTGATGGATCTCGAGTGAATGTTCCGGCCTCTTCGCGGGCAAGCCCGCTCCCACAGGGTTCGGTTTTGAACACAGAATTTGTGAACGACATCGATCAACTGTGGGAGCGGGCTTGCCCGCGAAGGCGCCAGCCCAGGCACCGCAAAAACTAACGGTCACTCAACAACCGATACCCCACCCCCGCCTCGGTCACGATGAACCGCGGCTTCATCGGATCATCCGCCAGTTTCTGCCGCAAATGCCCCACCACGATCCGCAGGTAATGGCTGTCCTCGGTATGGGTCGGCCCCCAGATGTCCTTGAGCAGTTGCTGCTGGGTGATGACCCGCCCCGGATGTCGCGCCAGTTGCGCGAGCACCGCGTACTCCTTGCGGGTCAGGGCGACTTCGTTGCCGTCGAGCAACACCCGGCGATAGGCCAGGTCCACCGTCAGCGGGCCGAAATTCAATGCCGCTTGCTGGGCCTCGCCCACCGGCGCCTGACGCAGCAACGCACGAATGCGCGCGAGAAATTCCTGAATGCCGAACGGCTTGGTCACGTAATCGTTGGCGCCGCCATCCAGCGCCTCCACCTTCTGCCCTTCTCCGGCGCGCACCGAGAGCACCAGCACCGGCACCGTCGACCACTCGCGAAAATCGCGCAGCACCTGCTGGCCATCCATGTCCGGCAAACCAAGGTCGAGCACCAGCAGGTCCGGTTTGTTCAGCGCGGCCTGGGCCAGTCCTTCGCTGCCGGTTCCGGCCTCCAGCACTTTGTAGCCCTGGGAAGCGAGGCTGATGCGCAGGAATTTGCGGATCTGCGGTTCGTCGTCGATGACCAGGATGGTCGCGGTCTGGCTCATGGATTCACATCGATATGAAGAAGTGGCAGAAGAGTAACGCAAGCAGGATCAGGCTTCACTTTCATTGCCGTCCGAGTAGCCAGGCTGAGCCTGCAACGGCAAGTGCAGGGTGATGCAGGTGCCGCGCCCGTCGATACCGTCCTCGACGCTGATCCGCCCGCCATGGGCGCCGACCATGCCCTGACAGATCGCCAGCCCCAGCCCGGTGCCCTGCCCGCCCCGATCACCGCGGGCGGCGGTGTAGAACATGTCGAAAATCTTCGCCCGGTCCTCCTCGGGAATCCCCGGCCCTTCATCGCTCACCGAGAAGAACAGCTCGGCGTCATCAGCTCCGGCGCGCAATTGCAGGCGACCGTGAGACGGGGAAAAGCGCGCGGCATTTTCCAGCACGTTGACCAACGCCTGCTCGATCAGCGCGGCATGGACGAACAGCAGCGGCAGTTCCGCCGGCACTTCGGTGCTGACCTGCAACGGCGCCAGCACCGCGCGCAGGCGATTGAGCGCGCTGCCGACGATATCCGCCGGCGAGACCCAGTCCCGCGCCAGCTTCAGCGCGCCATGGCCGAGCCGGGTCATGTCCAGCAGGTTCTGGATGTAGCGGTCGAGGCGCTCGGCTTCATCGCGGGTGCCTTCGAGCAGCTCGCGGCGATCCTCCAGCGGGATCGCTTCGCCCAGCGCCAGCAGGCTGTCGATGCTGCCGCGCATGGAGGTCAGCGGCGTGCGCAGATCGTGGGACACCGAGGCCAGCAAGGCGCTGCGCAGTTGCTCGGTTTCGCCATGCAGCCGCGCCGCTTCCAGGTCATCGGCCAATTGCGCCCGGGCCAGCGCCTGGGCCAGCGGCTGGCTCAGGGCCGTCAGCAGGCGCCGACGCTGCCCGCTCAAGGTCTGGCCTTCCCGGGCACAGACACCGAGCAGCGCCAGCGGTCCGTCCTCCACCGACAACGGCCACCACCACCAGCGTCCGAACGGCAGCGTGCCGGTGCCCGCGCCCGCCGGCTGATCGTGTTGCCAGGCCCAATCGGCGGCGGCGCGCTCGGCTTCGGTGAATTCCAGCGGGCCACCGGTTTCGACTTTCCAGCCGCTGGGGCCGTCGCGGTTGAGCAGGCACAGTTGCAGGTCGCTCCAGCCATTGAGGTGCTGGGCGGCGGCGCTGACCACGGCTTGACGGTCGGTGGCGGCGGTGAGTTTGCGCGACAGGTCGAGCAGTTCGCTGGTCTCTTCCTGGGTGTCGCGCAGGGCCTGCAATTGCCGGCGCTGGCGCGCGGCGAGATTGCCGGTGAGCGCCGCCATCAGCAGGAAGAACAGCAAGGTCAGCACGTCTTCCTCGCGCTGGATGCTGAAGGAGAAATTCGGCGGGATGAACAGGAAATCGTAGGCGAGGAACGAGAGTGCGGCGCAGGCCAACGCAGGTCCGAGGCTGCTGCGCACGGCCACCAGCAACACCGCGGCGAGGAAGACCAGGGAGATATTCGGCAGTGGCAAGGCGTGGGCAACGACCCAGGCCAACGCGCTGGCCAGTACCGTCGCCACCACCGCCAGGGCGTAATCGAACCACACCAGCGGCTGCATCACGCGCTGACGTGGCTGATGCTGTTCGTGATCGCTGTCGAGAACGTTGATTTCAAGGCCCTTGGCATTGCGCAGCAAGCGCGCCGCCAGGCCTCCGCCGAACAGACGTCGGCGCAAACGCGGTCGGGACTGGCCGACCAGCACAAGCGTGGCGCGACGTTCGGCGGCATGCTGGATCAGGGTTTTCGCCACCTCGCCGGCCCGCAGCAACACCACTTCCCCACCGAGGCGTTCGGCCAGTTGCTGAGCGCTTTGCAGGCGCAGGCGCGACTGCTCGTCTGCGCCGCTGCCGTTGTCCACATGCACCAGGCTCCACGGCAGGTGCCGGCGCTGGGCGACGCGGCTGGCGTGCCGCACCAGCCGTTCGGCCTGATGATCGCCATCGACGCCCACCAGCAACCGACCGCGCACCGCAGGCGCCGCCTGACCGAGCTGGCGATAGTTCTGGGTCAGATCGTTGTCGACCTGGGCCGCCGCGGTTTGCATCGCCAGCTCGCGCAACGCGGTGAGGTTGGTCTGGGTGAAGAACGCATCGATCGCCGCCCGCGCCTGCTCCGGCACGTAGACCTTGCCGTCGCGCAAACGCTCGAGCAGTTCGCGCGGTGGCAAGTCGATCAGCAGCAGCTCGAAGGCTTCCTGCAGCACCCAGTCCGGCAGGGTTTCGCGCACCTGCACGCCAGTGATGCCGCGCACCTGATCGTTGAGACTTTCCAGGTGCTGGACGTTGACCGTGGTGTAGACGTCGATGCCGGCGGCGAGCAGTTCCTGAATGTCCTGCCAGCGTTTGGCATGGCGGCTGCCGGGGGCGTTGCTGTGGGCCAGTTCGTCCACCAGCACCAGCTTCGGTTTGGCGGCGAGCAGGCCATCCAGATCCATCTCCTCGAGCATCACGCCGCGGTATTCCGAGCGCAGCAGCGGCTGCTGCGGCAAGCCACCGAGCAGCGCTTCGGTCTCGGCCCGACCGTGGGTCTCGACCACACCGGCAATGAGCTTCACCCCCTGGCGCTGCTGGGTGTGGGCGGCTTGCAGCATGGCGTAGGTCTTGCCGACACCGGGCGCGGCGCCGAGGAAAACCTTGAGCCGGCCACGGCCATCGCGGGGCAGGTTGGCTAACAGCGCGTCGGCGCGGCCGGAGTCGCTCATTTGTTTTTGCCTTGTCTGACTTGAAAGTGGGGATGTTGCTTAAAAGATCGCAGCCTGCGGCAGCATGCTTCCTGTAGGAGCTGCCGAAGGCTGCGATCTTTTGATCTACAGCTTTTCCAATGCCAGATTCAACTCAAGCACATTCACCACCGGCGGCCCCACCAACGGCTGCTCGATGTGCGCCTCCAGCAGATTCTGCAACGTCGACACCGGCAGATTGCGCGCCGCCGCGACACGCGCCAGTTGATAGGCAATCGCCGCCGGTGGCAAGTGCGGATCGAGGCCGCTGCCGGAGGTGGTAACCAGCGCCAGCGGCACCGGTCCTTGCCCTGGCACGAGCAGTTTGTTGGCATCGTCGATCACGCGAGTGGCCAAGGCCGGGTTGCTCGGCGACAGGTTGCTGGCGCTGCTCGACACCGTGGCAAAGGCACCGGCCGATGGCCGTGGGTGGAACCAGGCGTCGCCGACGAAATCCTGGGCGATCAGAGAAGAGCCGCGAACCTTGCCTTCGGCATCGCGAACCAGGCTGCCGTTGGCCTGATCGGGGAATGCAACCTGGGCCACGCCGGTGACCACCAGGGGGTAGGCGACGCCCGTGATCAGGGTCATCAGCACAAGCAGGCTCAGGGCCGGGCGTATCAATGTGGACATTTCAAAATCCTCGAATTCAGAGAGGTAACCTGTAGGGTCAACCTGTGGGAGCAAGCCTGCTCGCGATAAGCCCAGGAGCGTCGTCAAGTTTCAGTCAGTTCGCGTTATCGTTGACGACCATCGCGAGCAGGCTCGCTCCCACAGTGAAAGGTGTCGGATCAGACCAAGTGCAACGCCGTCAGCAACACGTCGATGGCCTTGATGCCCACGAACGGCACCAATATCCCGCCCAACCCATAGATCAACAGATTGCGCCGCAACAACGCCGCCGCACTCGCCGCCTGCACCCGCACACCGCGCAGCGCCAGGGGAATCAGCACGACGATGATCAGGGCGTTGAACACGATCGCCGAGAGAATCGCACTCTGCGGGCTGCTCAGGTGCATGACGTTGAGCACACCCAGTTGCGGATAGATCGCGGCAAACAGCGCCGGCAGGATCGCGAAGTACTTGGCCACGTCGTTGGCGATTGAGAAGGTGGTGAGCGCGCCACGGGTCACTAGCAACTCCTTGCCGATCTGCACCACGTCCAACAGCTTGGTCGGGTCGCTGTCGAGGTCGACCATGTTGGCCGCCTCTCGCGCCGCTTGCGTACCATCGTTCATCGCCATGCCGACGTCCGCCTGGGCCAGCGCCGGGGCATCGTTGGCGCCGTCGCCGCACATGGCAACCAGCCGACCGTCGTTCTGCTCGTGGCGAATGCGCGCCAGCTTCTTCTCGGGCGTAGCCTCGGCCAGCACGTCATCCACACCCGCTTCAGCGGCAATCGCCGCGGCGGTCAGCGGGTTGTCGCCGGTGACCATGACCGTGCGAATCCCCAGTTTGCGCAGTTCGGCGAAACGCTCGCGAATGCCGGGCTTGACCACATCCTTGAGGTGAATCGCGCCAAGCAACTTGCCGTCGGCGCAGACCAGCAACGGGGTACCGCCGCTCTGGGCGATCTTGTCGATTTCCCGGGACAACGCCGGCGCCAGATCGGCGCGCTTCAGGCCGACGAAGGCCAACAGCGAATCCACCGCGCCCTTGCGATACACGCGGCCCTGATAGTCGACGCCGGACAAGCGGGTTTCGGCGCTGAACGGCACGGCAGTCAGCAGCTCGCTGGAAGGCTCAGGCTGCGGTTGTGTGTTGCGCAGGTATTCGACGATGGATTTACCTTCCGCCGTGTCGTCGGCCAGCGAGGCGAACAAGGCGCCCTCGGCAAGCTCCCGGGTGGTCACGCCCGGCGCCGCCACTACAGCCGCGCAACGACGATTGCCGAAGGTGATGGTGCCGGTCTTGTCCAGCAACAGGACGTGCACGTCCCCCGCCGCTTCCACCGCGCGGCCGGACTTGGCGATCACGTTCAAGCGCACCAGACGGTCCATCCCGGCGATACCGATGGCGGACAACAGGCCGCCGATGGTGGTCGGGATCAGCGTGACCAACAGCGCCACCAGGAACACCAGCGGCAGGCTCCCATTGGCGAAGTGCGCGAAAGGCTGCAGGGTCACGACCACCAGCAGAAAGATCAGGGTCAGGCCGATCAGCAGGATGTCGAGCGCCACTTCGTTCGGGGTTTTCTGGCGCTTGGCGCCTTCGACCAGGGCGATCATGCGGTCCAGCGTCGACTCACCGGGGTTGGCGGTGATCTTCACCAGCAGCCAGTCGGAGACCAGCCGTGTATTGCCGGTGACGGCCGAGCGGTCGCCGCCGGACTCGCGGATCACCGGCGCCGATTCGCCGGTGATCGCCGCTTCGTTGACCGCCGCGATACCTTCGATCACTTCGCCGTCACCGGGGATCATTTCCCCGGCTTCGACCCGCACCACGTCGCCCTTGCGCAGGCTGCTGGCGGGCACCACCTGAAAGCTGCCATTGCCGGTTTTGCGACGAGCACTCAAGCCTTCGCTACCGGCCTTGAGACTGTCGGCCCGAGCCTTGCCGCGACCTTCGGCCAGGGCTTCGGCGAAGTTGGCGAACAACACGGTGAACCACAGCCATACGGCAATCTGCGCGGCGACGAAGGTCGGCACCGCGGTATCCGGCACGAAGCACAGCACGGTGGTGAGGATCGCGGTCAACTCGACCACCAGCATCACCGGCGCGCGCTGCAATTGCCGGGGGTCGAGCTTGACGAAGGCTTGTCGCAGCGCCGGGCGCCAGAGGGCTGATATTGCGGTTTTTGCTGCTTCGACAGGCTTGGTCTGTGACGCAGGTTTTGAAGCAGGAACATGCATATTCATGATGGATTCCTTAGAAGCCCATACTCAGGTGTTCAGCAATCGGGCCCAACGCCAGCGTCGGCAGGAAAGTCAGCCCACCCACCAGCAAAATGGTCACGGTCAGCAGGGTCACGAACAGCGGGCCGTGGGTCGGAAAGCTGTTCTGGCCGATCGGCGCGGTTTTCTTCATCGCCAGGCTGCCGGCCAGGGCCAGTACCGGGAGGATGTAACCGAAGCGCCCGATCAACATGCCCAGGCCCAGCATCAGGTTGTGGAACGGCGTGTTGGCACCGAAACCACCGAACGCGGAACCGTTGTTGGCGCTGGCCGAGGTGTAGGCGTAAAGCAGCTGGCTGAAACCATGGGCGCCGGGGTTGCTCACCGAAGCCACCGGCCCTGGCAGGCTCGCGGCAATCGCGCCGAGCACCAGCACGCCAATCGGCATGACCATCAGGGTCACCACCAGCAATTGCACTTCCCGAGCCTGCAGCTTCTTGCCGAGGTATTCCGGCGTGCGGCCGATCATCAGCCCGGCGAGGAACACCGCGATCAGCACGTTGAGCAACATGCCGTAGAGGCCCGCACCCACGCCACCGAAGATCACCTCGCCGACCATCATGTTCACCAGCGCGACCATGCCGCTCAGCGGGTTGAGGCTGTCGTGCATGCCGTTGACCGAGCCGTTCGAGGCCGCCGTGGTGGTCACCGACCACAGCACCGTGGCCGTGGTGCCGAAACGCGCTTCCTTGCCTTCCAGCGGCGCGGTCTGCTCGACCGCGGCGTTGTTCAAAGCGGGGTTGGGCTGATACTCGGCCCACAGCGAAGTCGCCCCGCCGATCAGAAACAGCGCCAACATGCAGGCGATGATCGCGCGGCTCTGGCGCAAGTCCTTCACGTAATGGCCGAAGGTGAACACCAGCGCCACCGGAATCAGGATGATCGAGGCCAACTCGAACAGGTTGGCCCAGGCGGTCGGGTTCTCGAACGGATGTGCCGAGTTGACGCCGAAGAAGCCCCCCCCGTTGGTACCCAACTGCTTGATCGCAATCTGACTGGCCGCCGGGCCCAGCGGAATCACCTGATCGACACCCTGCACCGTCACCGCATTCACGTACTGCGCGAAGGTCTGCGGCACACCCTGCCACACCAGGTACAGCGCCAGCAGCAGGCACAACGGCAGCAGGCCATAGAGGGTGGCACGGGTCATGTCGACCCAGAAGTTGCCCAGGGACTGAGTGGATTTGCGCCCGATGCCACGGCACAACGCAACCAGCACCGCCAGGCCAGTGGCGGCGCTGACAAAGTTCTGCACCGTGAGGCCGACCATCTGGCTCAGATAACTCAGCGACGCCTCGCCGCTGTAGGCCTGCCAGTTGGTGTTGGTCATGAAACTGATGGCGGTGTTGAACGCCAGCGTCCACTCCTGCCCTGGCAGGTTCTGCGGGTTCAGCGGCAGGTGATCCTGGAACAGGAGAATCGCGAACAGCAACAGGAAGCCCGCGAGGTTGAAGGCGAGCAAGGCCAGGGTGTACTTCTGCCAGCTCTGCTCAGCCTGCGGATCCACCCCGGAAAGTCGATAACACCCACGCTCCACCGGCCCGAGAATCGGCGTTAGCCAGGTACGCTGCCCTTCCATCACCTTGTAGTAGAAGCGCCCGAGAAACGGCGCCGGAACCAATACCACCGCGAAAAACGCGAGGATCAGCCAATAGTCATAACTGTGCATAGCCGCTCCTAGCTCCGGTCCGCGCGCAACAGCGCAACCAACAGATAAATGAACAGCCCCACTGCCAACAGCAGCGACACCCCGTCCAGAACGCTCATGGAAGATCTCCGTGTTACGGCTTGTTGCCGCTTGTGGAGTTATTGTCGGGAGGGAGGGTGTAAAGGCGCGAGATCGAGGGGGTGGGCGGGGTATAAAGAAAGTGTAAAGAGTGGGTTCAGCGGCGCCGCAGTCCATGTAGCAGCTGGCGAAGCCTGCGTCCGGCTGCGAAGCAGTCGCGAAACCTGTACACCCGATTTATCTGACAAACCGCGGCGGATGGATTCACGACTGCTTCGCAGCCGGACGCAGGCTTCGCCAGCTGCTACAGGGATCGGCGTCAGGTTTTGAGACGCGATAAAGACAACAACAGAGCATCACCTCTATTGCACTCCCCCGTCCATGCCGACAAGCTATACCTCTTCTGTGTCATCGACTTACTCAAAAGGCTGGTTTACATGCGTATCCTCATCACCGGCGGCGCCGGGTTCATCGGCTCAGCCCTTGTTCGCGAGTTGATTCGACACTCCAGCGTTGAAGTTCTCAATCTGGATAAGCTGACATATGCCGGCAACCTCGAATCACTGACCAGCATTGCCAACGACACCCGCTATGAATTCGTCCAGGCCGATGTAATCGATCAAGCGACCGTCAGCACGGTGCTCGCACGTTTTCAGCCCCACGCGATCATGCATCTGGCAGCGGAGTCCCATGTCGACCGTTCCATCGATGGGCCCGCCGATTTCATACAAACCAACATCGTCGGCACCTACAGCCTTCTGGAAGCCACCCGCGCCTACTGGAACAGCCTTGCCGAGCCAGAAAAAAGCGCTTTCCGTTTCCATCACATCTCCACCGATGAAGTCTACGGTGACCTGCATGGCGTCAACGACCTGTTCACCGAAACGACGCCCTACGCTCCCAGCTCGCCCTACTCTGCCAGTAAAGCCGCGTCCGACCATCTGGTGCGCGCCTGGCATCGCACATATGGGCTTCCGGTTCTACTGACAAACTGCTCGAACAACTATGGCCCCTTCCACTTTCCTGAAAAGTTGATTCCGTTGGTCATTTTGAATGCGTTGGCCGGTAAGCCACTGCCGGTGTATGGCAATGGCTTGCAAGTTCGCGATTGGTTGTTTGTCGAAGATCACGCTCGAGCGCTGATCAAGGTCGTCGCCGAAGGCAAGGTCGGCGAGACCTACAATATTGGCGGCCACAACGAACAGAAAAATATCGAAGTCGTGCGCGGTATCTGTGCATTGCTTGAGGAACTCGCACCACTAAAACCTGAGGGAATTGCGCATTACGAAGATCTGATTACCTTCGTCCAGGATCGGCCAGGGCATGATCAGCGTTATGCGATTGATGCGAGCAAAATTGAACGCGAGCTGGGGTGGGTTCCTCAGGAGACATTCGCCAGCGGCCTACGCAAGACCGTTGAATGGTATTTGAACAATATGGATTGGTGTCGCCGGGTTCAGGATGGAAGTTACAAGGGCGAACGACTAGGCACGATTGACTCAAGGGAAATGCTCGCATGAAAGGTATCGTTTTAGCGGGCGGCTCCGGCACACGCCTGCACCCCATCACGCTGGGTGTATCAAAGCAACTCTTGCCGGTTTACGACAAACCGATGATCTACTATCCCATTTCGGTGCTGATGCTAGCCGGAATTCGGGATATTTTAGTGATTTCGACTCCCCAGGATCTCCCCCAATATCAGAACCTGCTGGGGGATGGCAGTCAGTTCGGCGTGAACTTCAGCTATGCCGAACAGCCGTCGCCAGATGGACTGGCCCAAGCGTTTCTCATAGGGGAAGACTTCATCGGCAATGATTCGGTGTGTCTGATTCTGGGTGACAACATCTTTCACGGTTCCTACTTTGGCGGGCAGCTAAAAAATGCTGCCAAACGCTCGTCTGGCGCCACCGTGTTTGGCTACTGGGTCAAAGATCCGGAGCGTTTTGGTGTGATCGACTTCGACCGCGAGGGACGTGCATTATCGATTGAAGAAAAGCCGGCAAACCCAAAATCAAGCTATGCGGTCACCGGCCTGTATTTCTACGATAACGACGTGATAGAGATTGCCAAGTCCGTCAAACCTTCGCCTCGCGGCGAGTTGGAAATCACAGACATCAATAACGCCTACTTGAAGCGTGGGGATCTGAAGGTAGAACGCTTCGGGCGTGGTTTCGCTTGGCTGGACACCGGTACTCATGACAGTTTGCTTGAAGCCTCGCAATATGTTCAGACCATTGAGCACCGCCAAGGCCTCAAAATTGCCTGCCTTGAGGAGATTGCATATCTGAACACCTGGATCAGCCGTGACTTGTTGCTGGAGCGCTCCAGATATTTCGGCAAGACGGGGTATGGTCAGTACCTTGCCAAGTTGGCAGGAGAGGAGTTCACCGGCGATTAGCTTTAATAGTGTGATCATCGAGTGCGGGACGTTCGAGTCTGATGTGCAACTATGAAAATCCTTATCAGCGGTCAGAATGGCCAAGTGTCGCGTGAGTTGCAGCGTCGGCTTGCGTCGTCATACGAACTGCTTGTACCAGGTCGCGACCAGCTCGACCTGGCACTACCCCGACAAATTCGCAAGTGCGTTCGCAACCTTCATCCCGACCTGATCATCAATGCCGCGGCCTATACAGCGGTCGATCAGGCTGAAAGCGAGCAGCAGACGGCCTTCGCCATCAACGCGGTCGCCCCCGGCATCTTTGCCGAAGAAGCGCTGGCACTCGATATACCGCTGATTCACTACTCCACCGACTATGTGTTCGACGGCAGCAAGGCCACCCCCTACACCGAGGATGACCTTCCCAACCCTCTGAGTGTTTATGGTCAGAGCAAACTGGCAGGAGAACGTGCCATCGCCGAGGCATGCGATAAACACTTGATCCTGCGAACGGGCTGGATATATTCAACCCATGGCCGCAACTTTCTGCTGACCATGCAACGCTTGTTGCGGGAGAAGCCTGAACTGCGGGTAGTCTCCGATCAGATAGGTGCGCCGACCTGGGCTGGCACGGTTGCCACCAGCACGCTGGCGCTTATAGAACGTTGGCAAACAGGTGGCGTTGCTAAATGGGGCACGTATCATCTGACCGCCATGGGTGAAACTTCCTGGTTTCAATTTGCTCAGGTGATCAGAGAAGCATTACTACGACAGAACTCTGCTTGTGCAGAGCTAGTACCCATCACCAGCGACGAGTATCCAACCCCCGCAATGCGACCGCACAATTCACGCCTGGATTGCGGCCTACTGTTGCGCGAATGGGACGTTAGCCAGCCGGATTGGCAAACAGGTTTGCAGGAGTGTCTTTCTGAACAGGCAAAGCCATAGCACTTGCTGTCGATGCCGCAACCATCCGCGCGTACGAGGCGAGCTTAATATATGATCAACACCAAGCGGGCACTGCGAGCGGCGGCATGGGAGCATCCATCGACGCCTGAAAGCAGTTTATAAATTAGAGCAAGAACTAATCGCTGACTTATAAGCCACAAAATTATTTGTCCGGAGACATTACGTGACCGTCGAAAAAATCCAGTTCAACCGACCATATATGACAGGTCAGGAGTTTAAATACATTGAACAGGCGAAGCTTGGCAACAAGCTCGCTGGAGATGGTCCCTTCACTAAAAAATGTCATGCCTGGCTGGAGCAAACAACCGGATCCGTAAAAACACTACTTACACACTCATGTACTGCGGCACTTGAGATGGCAGCACTATTGCTGAATATCCAACCAGGTGACGAAGTTATCATGCCGTCCTATACCTTCGTATCGACTGCAAACGCATTCGTATTGCGCGGTGCAGTTCCTGTATTCGTGGATATACGCGAAGACACCCTGAACCTTGACGAACGCCTGATTGAAGCAGCAATCACACCTCGAACCAGAGCAATTGTTCCGGTTCATTACGCCGGCGTCGCGTGTGAAATGGACACCATCATGGATATCGCCCGCCGCCATGGCCTCATGGTAGTGGAGGATGCCGCGCAAGGTGTGATGTCAACCTATAAAGGTCGGGTATTGGGAAGCATAGGTCAGTTGGGAGCTTATAGTTTTCACGAAACCAAAAATGTCATATCTGGTGAAGGCGGCGCGCTCTTGGTGAATGATGCCACTTTGGCTGTACGCGCTGAAATTATTCGTGAAAAAGGAACCGATCGAAGTCGCTTTTTCCGTGGGGAAGTCGACAAATACACTTGGCAGGAAGTCGGCTCCTCTTATCTTCCGGGCGAACTGATTGCAGCTTTTCTCTGGGCGCAACTGGAAGAGGCGAAAGACATCACGTCACAACGCTTGGCGAGTTGGGACTATTACCACCAACTGCTAGCCTCTGCAGAAACACAAGGCGATCTGCGTCGTCCGATCATACCTGCAGAATGTCAACATAACGCTCACATGTATTATGTCTTGCTCAACTCTGAGATCGATCGGCAAACAGTGCTACGCAAATTAAAAGAAAACGCCATTGACGCAGTATTTCACTACGTTCCTTTACACTCTTCACCCGCCGGGCAGCGCTATGGTCGGACACATGGATCTTTGCCCATGACTGACCGGCAGTCAGAGTGCTTGATCAGACTGCCTCTGTGGGTGGGCCTGAGTGAATTGCAACAAGAAAAGATTACTGAGTGCCTGTTAGCTGCCATAAAGTAATCCGCCAATCGAATAAAAATACTCGATTGCTCACACCATCCATCACGCGCCTTGGAAAATAGCTTGTAAGATGGCGACTGAGGCATGGTTAATGCGCTTTTCTTACGAGAAGGCCCACCATGCCTTTCTATTTAAGCCTCGGAATTTTTGGCACTGAAATACATTCTTCCGACCAACTTATTGTTACATTCTATCCGAGCCCTTGTTAAACGGGTGCCCAAGCTCTGCTCAATGGTAAGGCTAACTCCACCCAATTCATTCGGGAGAGGCCACACAGAGCTCTCCCAGCGGCAGAATACCCACTGACTGTTACTGGCGATTTTGTATATTTCATGATGCAAAGCCTTATTCATCGAAACCAAAACCTCGATCGGCGAAACCCCCAATGGCATCTCTGCAAGCGTGACCCGCTTTTCCCCTGGTGCAAATACACAACACTTAGTGATTACAGACTCGTCAAACGGCATACGTTTCTTGACGTATTCTTCAAGCTCGACAAGGCGTCCCTCATAGGGCACGCCTGTCGAAGTGAATAAAAACGTAGAAACTGAATCGCATTGATCGGCGACGATACTGCCCGCTTCCCACCAGTTGCACAAAAGATTTTTTGACGTCATCCTGCCGATCGAAAAGCTTAGATTCTCAATTCGCGCTTCCGTGCCACAAGCGATCGCCACCATCGCAGCGTCGAGCATATTAGTGCCTTGAATGTATTCTCTGCTGCCTCTCAGACAGAGCGAAAGTTCTGTAGAGTTGATCACTGTGACTTCCTCAAATGTGCGGTCATATTGACTCGATGGCTAATAGCGAAGTTACCGGAAACGACAGCTCCTGCTGCCACATTGGAGATTACGACGGAGCCCATTTTTATTTGAGCGCCATCTCCAATATCCAATCCCTGAGCCACCGAACAAGATGTGCCCATCCAAACTCCTGCGCCGACCCTAGTTCGGCCAGCGACAACGGTATTGCCGGAAATTACAGTATTTTTGCCAATATTAGCGCCGTGACCAATATTAGTCATAATCCCAATTTGGCAGTTCTCTTCGATCGTCGTGGGCTTTTGAAACAACGCTTTGGCAATAACCGCGCCAGCCAATATCTGGCAGCCGGCCCCCACCTTTACACCACCTTGATGCTTAACAGTCATCAAAGTTCCATCAACGTTACGCAGCGTAATAAGACCTTCTGCCCCTATGACGGCATTGGAGCCGATGTAAACGTTGTCACCAATTACAACGTTATGCTCGATAACAGCATTGGCCGAGACTTCTACATTGTTACCCAATGATGCACGAGGAGAAATGACCGCACTTGGGTGGATAATACAGTTCTCGCCCATGACTGGCCGGTCCGCATTGTCAAAATTAGAGTCAGACGAAAGTCTTTGATAAAGACCAAAGAAAGCCATGCGCGGGTCGTCGCTGTAAATAAGAGTTTTTTCTGTTTTAAAACTTTCACCTCTGAGGGAACTCGGACATAAGATGCAGCTAACATTATCCGTCATTAGAGCAATTTCTAGATAATGCAGATTTTGACAGTAGACAAGGGCTCCAGGGGACATTGCGTCAGTTTCATCAAGATGGGAAAAGCCACCACGATTGAAAATGTTTTCACTCGAAAAATAATCATGCGCTCGGTATGTGAATATCATAGTCAATCCAGGTGTTCTTCGATAATTGGGAATTGGCTGAGACTCGAGGCATTTTCCACGAGCCTACCGAGGTATTCACCTTGAATACCCAATGCCAACAATATATTTCCCGCCAGAAATGATATCAATATCGCCAACGATGCCCATCCCGGAACAGCATGATCTGTCAGCAGGGTCCGCAACATAATGAACACAGCAAACAATATACTGGAAATACTTACAAAAAAACCCCAAATCGATACGTAGCGCAGAGGCAGCAAAGAGTAGTTCACAATTAAAAAAGAAATTGTTTTTAATAACTTCTTAAATGTGTAAGTACTGACATCACCGTCTGCGCGATCAGAATGTCGAATTGTGACATTGGTCATCATTGTGACCGGAACAGAGTTGAAAATCATCGCTGCGATATGGGGATGGGAACCTTGATACTTCACAAGTTGCCTGACCACCGCCAAGCTCATTGCTCGATAACTGGAAAGCGCAAACGTTGTGGGTTTCCCCATTATTTTGCTGATTAATTTCTGATTTATTCGAGACGCCAAGTTGCGCCACGCGCTGTGTTTTTTTTCAGCAGATAGGATTTTCCCGATAACGACATGCTTTCCTGCATTCAACTGCTCAATAAATAAATGCAAATCCTCAGGAAAACATTGCAAGTCGTCATCGATAGTCACCACATATCGCTTAGTAGCATAGCCCAGTCCACAAAGCGTAGCATGTTGCTGCCCCTTGTTTTTCGCGAATCGAATAACTTTAACCCGCGCATCTTGTTCGCGTAGAGCCAATGCCGCGGACCAGGTTTCATCTGGGCTAGCATCATCTACAAGGATCATTTCCCAATCACTGCTAATTTTTTGCAGTGCCTCGCTTGCTCTTTCATAAAAAGTAGCCAGTGTACTCCCGCTTCGATAAACGGGGACAACGAGGCTGATGGAAACAGCTTTATTCACCACGCTGGACCTCATCTCGATTATCCGATTATTCGTTAAACAGACTGAGCTCTCATCCCGAGAACAAGTCAGCTTGATTGGATATTGCTCCCCAGTCGGGAAGGCCCGCGACGTCGTTTGAAAACTAGGAGCCCGCTTTTTTTGCCAGCACAAGCAGAGATCCGCCAAACGGTAGAGATAAACCTAGCTGTATTAATTTGAGCTCCACTTTCATAGCAAACTCAAGTATTCGATTGGTTGTATCGGAAATATCGAACTCGCTATTTTTTTCGGCGGATTTCTGACCACGTCGCTGGCGTGATAACCACATAAGAGGGACCAGCAAACTCACGAAAGAGGTAACGTATTGGACCTCCAGCCCTGCTTTTCTAACCTTTCCAATGAGCTCTGCACGGGTGTAACGGCGCACATGACATGCACGCTCATCCGCTTCCGACCACAGCCAGCGGTGCTGCGGAACGGTCAGCAACAGGCACCCGTTTTTATGAAGGGCTCGTGAGATATTGGAAATTACAGCCTCATCCTCATTGATATGCTCGATCACATCAAACGCGCCTATCAAGTCGTAGCGCTCAACATCATTCAGCAAGCGAGCATCCATCTGCTCGAAAGTCGCCGTGGGAATACGTCCACGTGCATGGGCCAGACCTTCTTCGAAATACTCCGTACCGAACAGCTCAGCCTCCGGAAAATTACGAGAGATTCCCTCCAGCACAAACCCGGTCCCACAGCCAATTTCCAGAAAATTTCGGAACTTGACTGAGCGGGACTTCAGGACCCACACAATCAAGCGATTTCTTGCTCGAAACCACCAATGACTGGCCTCTGATGAAGCTAAGGATTCGAAAGCCGCTTTGGGAAAAGGTGTGTGTCCAGAACTCATCATATTCACTCGCCGTCATCTTGATTCATTCCGAGGATTTTCCCGGAAGCTACTTGACATGTAAACCACCGCACCCAATGCTGCCGGAACAAGGGCCATGAGAGCATAGTTAACTAGGGACACCCCTACCGCTACATGTGCTGGCACCCCTATCATCGCGTAAAAATAAACAAAAAAACCCTCTCGAACTCCAAAGCCCGCAATGGTAATCGGGATCAGAGTCAGTATAGAAATGACGGGGTAGAGAGCAAGATGCTGCATAAACGGAATATCATAACCGTACGCTCGGAAAACCAGGTAAACCACCAAAATAAGTGACACCTGATAACCACTAATCAGAAGAACAGAAGGAAGCAATGCACTTTTATAAGGGAAATGAATCGTACCAGCGTGCAGTTTTTCGACGTAACCCAATGCTTTCCCAACAATGCGACTCCGATACTGGACACCATTGTAAAGCCGGTGAATTGCTCTACTAAGTAAGATGAACTGCACCGCGACAGCGCATGCACTAATCATCAAAACGATTGCTACGAGCGTCAGATAATCATCTGAGGAAGGAAGAAAAGGTAGTGCGATTAGTGTAAATGAACAGAGCACCAGAAGGCCCATCATTCTCTCAACTATGACAGTGCTGCCTGCAATGCCACGCTTGTGAGGATTGCGTTTCTCGATGTGAAAAATTCGAAAAGCATCAGCGCCTTGTGATGATGGTAGAACCAAGCCTTGAAACTGAGATATCAGGCTAATCCGCCAAAGCGTACTCAGTCGTTCGTCTATGCCACTTTGACGAAGAAAAACCTGCCATCGATTTGCGGACAAAAAAGCAGTAACTGTGACAGGCAACAAAGCTGCTATCGCGATAAAACGCCAATCAGAAAAATCCGCAATCAAGTCAGCGAGTTTGATATCAAACTTCAGCGCCAAAAACAAACCTATGGCGATTGCGACAAACAACTTTGCTAAAATAGCAGGCATTTCGGATGCTCGAAGTTAAAGATCAACATAACTCGAAATAAGGCATGAGCACACCAAAACGCACACAGACTCACTCCTACAAATCACTCGCCACATAAGCCAGCCTAAACTGGCCTATATAGACTCTGTCAGGCAAGCCTTCCAGTTAGATACTCAACAAAGTCATTGATTGTCTTCAAGCGATCGAGGTCACCGTCAGGGATTTCAATTTCGCATGCATCTTGAATGTTCATTACAACTGTAAATACACCTAATGAATCCACGCCTTGATCAGTAAGGCTAACATCGTCTCGCAGGCTTCCAGCATTTGGCACTGCTGCATCGACAATTGCTTTAACAACGATATCTCTAATATCGGCCACGCAAACTTACTCCTAATTGATATTTTGCTTTTTGCGAAACGATATAAAATTCAACTAGCGATCATAGCTGAACGCCGCCTTCCGCGTGGGATCTTGCCACATTTTCCGCTCAAGGGACACCCGGAACAAACTGGCAACGTCACTCACACCATCCTCCCAGGTTGCCAAACCTAAATGTGACGAGACATTGCATCCATTTCGATGCATTCGGAAATTTCAGACATGGTGCGATCGGAGCTTCACTCAAGCTGCCCCTGCCTTCATGGCTACGGGCTTCTAGTAATTTATCGCACCTCAGCGTTTCTCGATGAAGATCGGGAATGATCACAACATGGGAGCTAAATGCTGCACCTAAGCACCGGCCTTATACATTTTTTGGGAAGGAGAACTCGATGACTTGGACAGCCCATTAGTCAGAACGCAATCCCATGGATCCGGCTCAGAATGGAACCACTGCGAACTCAAATTGCTCAATACTGTATGCAACAACGACTGGCGCCCCCGCCACTCGGCCTGTCCTGAAGGAGAGCCCCATGCCCTGGTATGCCTGGTTGATACTGATCGTTGCAATTGGCTCAATCGTTGGCGGATTGATGATGCTGCGTGACACCGCCAACAAGGTCGAGTTGACGGAGGAACAGCGCCGACGCGTTGCCGAGCGCAATGCCGAGGCGGATGCCAAGGATGCGCAGGACCGTTGACGATCCCGAGACAAACGCAGCCCCTGTAGCAGCTGGCGAAGCCTGCGTCCGGCTGCGAAGCAGTCGTAAATTCGGTGAACGCGACCTATCTGACACACCGCATTCGCTGACTTTACGACTGCTTCGCAGCCGGACGCAGGCTTCGCCAGCTGCTACAGGTCATCCGTTATTCCCAATCGGCCTTGGCGATATGCAAACCATGCAACCCGTTATACGCCGCACGCTCCGGTTGGCTCCAGCCCTCCAGCAACGAATCCTCCAGACGATAAATCTCCACCCCCAACGGGCGACACACGCTCAGCGGATCCTGCGCATCCGGCCCCCACATGGCCAACGACAGATCACCGCCCGGGCAGGTCGATAACGCGCACAGCAGATCGATCTCGGCGAAGAACTCCAGGTAGTCGCCCTTCTGCGCCGGACAGGCCTTCATGAAGTACATGTCGTCATGGTTCAGGCCCGTGCACTGGAAGATGTTCAGCACGTCATGCACATCGAACTCGGTCAGGCCGAAAGGCAATACAGCGCGGGTCAGGTTGGAATGGCAGTGGTGATGGAAATCCTCGCCGGTGAGCATTTTGTTCACATAGGGATCGCAGCGAGTGCCGAGCAGATCATGCAAACGTCCGCCATGCTCATCGATGCCGTAATCGGCGAGGCTGTCATCGGTGATGGTCACCAAGGGGCGTAGAAATGGCAGGTTCGACCAGAGCCGGTCATGGGTGCTGACGTGCGCGCCTTGCAGTTGACGAGTGCGCGAAGCCCACAGACGTTCACGCGGATCATGGGCGTTCCACACGTTGAAATCGCCCACCTGCGGGCCGACCGGAGTGGTGACCCTGAAGACATGACCGGCGGGCACCTTCCACGCTCGACCGCTGCGGATCGGCACTTCGAACGACTCGATCAGCGTGCGCCCGTCCTTCGCGTCGCGCACCCGTTCATAGAAGGCCTTGTCCACCTGCAAGGCCGAGCCTTTGCTGACTTGATAGGCCGCTGGATAATCTTTGTACATGGCGCGATTCCTCGTTCAGTGACGCGAAGTGGAGGCAAGCATTTGCAACAACAGATGTTCGGAGTCGTCGAGATAAAGGCTCAGCGCTCCTTCGGCTCCGTGTTTGTCGCCCTCGACCAGCAGTTCATGTATCTGCCGATCACGCGCCAGCCAGGGCGACTGAAAACGCGATTCGTCAGGCGCCATGCAAAACACCAGACGCAATTGCGCGACGACATTGGTGAAGAACTCATCGAACAACGGGCTGTGCATCAGCCCGACGATGTGTTGATGAAAGGCCAGGCTGTGGGTGCCGACGGCGCGCCAATCCTCGCGCTCCCGGGCCAGCTCCGTGGCTTCGAGGGCTTCCTGCATACGGTCGGATTGATAGTCGCGCAGCGGGCGACTGGTATGGATGGCCTGCAGTTCCAGCGTGCGTCGGACCTTGAACAGGTCCCGCACATCATCAGGACCCAGGCGGCGCACCATCACGCCCTTGTTGCGCACATAGCGGGCCAGGCCCTCCTGGCCCAGCCGATGCAAGGCTTCACGAATGGTATTGCGCGAGGCGTTATAGGCGGACACCAGATCGTTTTCGACCAGGGCCATGCCCGGCAGCAAGCGCCCGCCGATAATGTCGGCACGCAACTCCAAAGTAATGTGATCGGCCAGTGACAGTCCGCTGCTCATGCTCATCGCCTCAAGGATTGTTCAACAATCATCTGCCAATGAGTAATCACTATTCGTGCCACTAATACGGGCGTTTAATACAAGTTCGACGCATCTGTGTGCTTTTCAGAAGTAGAAGTACAGTCACCATCCAATTTTCATTGGTTAATATGGCGCATTGATGCTGGAGAAATCAGATGCGTTACTCGCAGGACCACAAAGCCCAGACCCACCAACGCATCATCAAGGAAGCATCGGAGCGCTTTCGCCGTGACGGCATCGGCGCGACCGGCCTGCAACCTCTGATGAAGGCGCTGGGCTTGACTCACGGTGGCTTTTACTCGCACTTCAAGTCCAAGGACGAATTGGTGGAAAAGGCGCTACATGAAGCAGGCGAACAAGTGGATGGACTTTGCGCACAACTGTTTGCCGAGGAACATCCGCTCGAAGCGTTCATTGACACCTATCTTTCCGAGTGGCACCAGACTTCGCCACACGAAGGCTGCCCGCTGGTGACCATTTCCTCCGAACTGGGCCTGCGCGGCCAACCGAGCCCAACCAGCGATGTGATATTGAAGGCGCGACTCGATCAGATCGAGAACACCCTGGAAGGCGAAAACGCCGACGAACGCAGCATCGTCATCATGGCTGCGCTCGCCGGCGCTTTGCTTTTGTCACGCTGTGTCGCCGACGCCGATTGTGCCCAGCGCATCCTCGACGTCACCCGCGAGCAACTCAAAAAGAACCTGGATTAACGTTCCCAGCGCTTGAACAGCACGCTGGCGTTGACCCCACCAAACCCGAAGCCATTGGATAACGCGTATTCAATGGGCATCGGCCTGGCCTGACCGTGAACGATATCCACGCCTTCGGCGGCTGGGTCCGGGTTGTCGAAGTTGAGCGTCGCGGGCACGACCTGATCACGGATCGCCAACAGGGTGAAAATCGCTTCGATCCCCCCTGCCGCACCGAGCAAGTGGCCGGTGGCGGATTTGGTGGAAGTCACCGCGATCTTGTTATCTGCGCCGAACAGCGATTTGATCGCCGCCAGTTCCCCCAAGTCCCCAACCGGGGTTGATGTGGCGTGGGCATTGAGATGCTGGACCTGTTGCGGTGTAACACCCGCCTGAGCCAAAGCCAGCGACATTGCGCGGCGCGCACCACTGCCGTCCTCGGGGCCGGCGGTCAGGTGATAGGCATCGGCGCTGGTGCCGTAACCAACGATCTCTGCAATGGGTTTGGCACCGCGAGCCAGGGCATGTTCCAGGGATTCGATCACCAACAGACCGGCGCCCTCGCCCATCACAAAGCCATCGCGACCACTGTCGAAGGGGCGTGAAGCGCGTTCCGGAGTGTCGTTGTATGCGCTGGACAAAGCGCGAGCCGCGGCGAACCCGGCAAGGCTGACCCGATCGATTGCCGCCTCCGCGCCACCGCATATCGCGATGTCCGCTTCGCCGGCACGAATCAGCCGAGCAGCATCACCAATCGCCTGGACCCCGGCGGCGCAGGCTGTCACCGGTGCACCCAACGGGCCTTTGAAACCGTGCTGAATCGACACATGCCCGGCCGCCAGATTGACCAGGAAAGACGGGATGGTGAACGGTGATAAACGTCGTGGACCACGGGTGTCGGTGGTCCGCACCGCATCGGCGATCGCCCCGAAACCACCGACGCCGGAACCGATGATGGTCGCGGTGCGCTCCTGGGTGTCAGTGGTCTGCGCTTGCCAGCCAGCCTGCTCCAGCGCCTGACGGGCCGCCTCCATGGCGAACAGAATGAAGCGATCCATCTTCTTCTGTTCCTTGGGCGCTGTTGCAAGGTCCGGGTCAAAACCTGCTTCGGAATCATCAGCGATAGTCGGCACTGCGCCACCGACCTTGGTCGGCAGATCGGCCACGACATCATCCGGCAGGTTCCTGATCCCGGAGCGCCCGGCCAGCAGGCGTGCCCAGACTGCGTCAACACCACTGCCCAGTGGAGACACCAGGCCCATGCCCGTTACAACTACACGACGATCACTCATCCCGCATCACCTCTTCTCGGCTTTTGTCGCGCTTCATTTGTAACGCGTGGCGGCTTTGCTTTTGGAAAGGTTGGGCGCCATCACATGACGCGCGGCGACGAAAGCATCCCAGTCGGCGGCATCCGGAAGCGAAGGGATGGTGACCAACTCCCCCTGATCCAGCCCCGACAGCGCGGCGTCGACCATCTCCCCTGCTTCCATGACCATGTCCGCCGGAATCTGTGAAGCATCGATACCGGAGCGTTCCCAGATCTCGGTACGTGTTACGCCTGGCAACACGGCCTGAACCTTGACGCCGGTGCCCTGCAGTTCAGCATTCAGCGATTGGCTCAGGCTCAGAACGTATGCCTTGCTGGCACTGTAGGTCGCGTTGAAACGTTCAGGGAACAGGGCCACCACAGAGCCAATATTGATGATCGTGCCTCGGCCCGCCTTGGCAAAACCGGCCGCGGCAGCAGAAGCCAGGCGCGTGACTGCGGTGATGTTCAGCTGAATCATTCGCTCAAGCTGATCGGTGTCAGCGTTGGCCAGCAAGCCATCCGCTGCCATACCGGCGTTGTTTACCAGCAGGCTGATGCTCGAGTCGGTGCGCAGGCGTTGCTCAAGCTTGAGCACGTCGTCTTTTTGCGTGAGGTCAGCCTTGAGCACTTCGACCTGAATGCCATGTTCGGCATGCAGCTTGGTGGCTGCCTCGTCCAGTCGTTGTTGATCGCGAGCGACCAGCAACAGATTAAAACCACGGGAGGCAAGGCGCTGCGCGTAAACCGCGCCGATACCGGAAGAAGCGCCGGTGATGAGGGCTGTACCTTGGGACTTGGCGGGATTCATAGGTGTGCTCCTGGGGAGTGCTTTAGAGGAAACCAAACGCCTGGAATTCAAAGCGTCGGGGGGAATGGCCTATTGATTATAGGCATAATTTAACATGAATATGATAGCCGTAATTTTTAGCTCCCCGACAGGAGGCGTCTTTCTTAGCGTCCGCCAACATGCAAAAAGGCCGGTCAATGACCGGCCCCTTGGCGTTGAACAGAAAGCTTAGTTCACTTCCAGCTTCTCGCGGTTGCGATCCAGGATCGCCTTGCCGATACCCTTCACTTCGAGCAACTCATCCACCGATGCGAAAGGTCCATTAATGTCACGATACGCAACAATCGCATTGGCCTTCGCTTCACCGACACCCGCGAGTTCACGTTGCAGCGTGGGTGCATCAGCACCGTTGAGATCAATTTTTCCGGTCTGAGCCTTCGGCGCCATATCCTGGCTCATCGGCGCGCTGACAGCTTCTGGTTTGACCGCGGGTGCCGCGATTGCGGCAGTAGAGAGACTGGTGAGCAGGGCAAATACCAGGGAAGAGAGATAGCCTTTACGCATAGTTGAAGCTCCATGACATCGTTTGAGGAAGCAGCTTTTCCGAAGCTGCCTCCCAAAGTTAGGCGATGTCGTGGGACAGTCAAAAGTGGGGTCGTTACGGGATATGAATCACCAGCAGAAACTAGGTTCTGTACGAAATCCGCCGAAACCAAATTGAATTCCACGGACGTTGAGATTCAGTAAAGTCCGCGACCATCAAAGGCAGGAGCCCACGATGGCCAAATGGTACGAACTTCCCGACGCAGCCTGGGATTTGGTTGCGGATATCTTCGACGAACCTCGCCGTAGTGGACGTCCGAGAAGAGATGATCGCTTGTTGCTTAACGGCGTACTTTGGGTGCTTTGTTCGGGCGCCGCTTGGCGCGACATGCCTGAACGCTTCGGTCCCTGGTCGACGGTCTATCAGCGATTTCGTGACTGGCGTAATCGCGGGTCGTTTGACCAAATGCTCAAGCGGCTGCATATCAAGCTCAACGAGCAAGGGCTAATTGATTTGGAGACCTGGATGATTGATTCCACCGCGGTACGCGCAACCCGAGCCTCTTCTGGCGCCGGGAAAAAAGGGGGCCTGAAGAACCGCAAGATTATGCGCTCGGGCGCAGCCGGAGCGGCCTGACGATCAAAATCCACATGCTGTGCGATGCCAACGGCGTCCCGCTGAATTTTTTGTTGTCGGGCGGACAGGCCAGCGATATCGCTTACGCCCAGCCGTTACTTGATGAGGCGTATATCCCCAGCTTGCGCGGGCGCCCCCGCAAACGCTGCCGATGGTTGCTGGCGGACAAAGGCTATGACACCGAAGCCTTACGTCGCTACTGCGACCGGTATCGGATGCAGCCAGTAATTCCCCTGCGCAGCATGAAGCGCAAACCTAAGCCTGGCTTGCCAAGGCTGTTTGATCGTCCCAAGTACCGGCAGCGCAATATCATCGAGCGTATGT
>NZ_JABFMP010000026.1 GCF_013359595.1 Pseudomonas sp. C1C7
GCCTTCGGCAGCTCCTACATCGATTCGGGTCAGCCACAGATCCAGCGTCTGCCACAGAGACTGTGGGGGAGCCTGCTCCTACAGTGGTTCGAGGTTGCCCGCAGCTTTGTGTCTAGCCACAAAACCTGTGGGAGCTGGCTTGCCAGCGATGGCGGCCTGACGGATGTACCCCAAACCACTGTAGGAGCCGAGCTTGCTCGCGATGCACGCCAGAACACCACGGGGCACCAGACAGCCCGCGTCATCGTTGACCACTATCGCGAACATGCTCGCTCCTACAGGGGTTCCCGACCTGCTTTGGCTTTGGCTTTTGATCTTGCTCTTGATTTTGATCTGCCCCGTCGGAAGGCCGAGTGGAGGTGTTCATCCGGGGGGTAAGGCGCGCGGGCCGTGCGGCG
This sequence comes from Pseudomonas sp. C1C7, assembly GCF_013359595.1. GTDB lineage: Bacteria > Pseudomonadota > Gammaproteobacteria > Pseudomonadales > Pseudomonadaceae > Aquipseudomonas. The sequence continues at coordinate 399 of NZ_JABFMP010000026.1, forward strand.
CAGCCGCACACATCGAGAGGAGGTGCAGCGCAGCAAACCGGAGGCGATGCCCCCGGATGGACACCGGAGCTCGGGAACCCCGAGCCTCAGCGAGGGGCCGTACGTCAGGGGATAAAAGCGCTTGGTTACTTGGCGCTTTTCCAAGTAACCCGCCGTCAGGCGGAACCATAAGCCGCCGTTACCGCAGCAATGGATATGTACACAGCCTAAAAAGCTCGCGAGCCTGCTCGCTCCTACAGGTTTGCGTGACACCCCACAGGTCTATGTTCCAACAGAAAACGCAGGCAAAAAAAACGGCGACTGCTGGTACAGTCGCCGCGAAAAGCCGGTGTTTTTCAAGCACCGGCCGTCGACTGCAACACGTCAGGAGTCAACGTGCTGCAGCCCTGCCACTATCGTCAGGCACCCCAGTGCAGCAACAGCAACACCAGAACAACCAGGAACACCGTCTCCCCCACCATCAGCAAAATCGGTTTGATCCCCACCGACGCCAGTTCTTTCAGCCGGGTCTTCATCCCCAGCGCACTGATGGAAATCACCAGGCACCAGCGCGACAGTTCGTTGACCGCGCCCTGCACCGCCGGGACCACCCAGCCGGTGCTGTTGATGCAGGCCAGGATCAGAAAGCCCACGGCGAACCAGGGCAGCAATGGCGGACGCTTGCCGGTCGGATCAGCGCCCTGCATGCGAGTGATCATGGCGGCAGTGACGATCACCGGCAGCAGCATGGCAACACGCATCAGCTTGACCACCGTGGCCGTGTCGCCCGTCTCGGTGGACATGCTGTAACCCGCACCCACCACCTGTGCCACATCGTGAATGGTCGCGCCGAGGAACACCCCCGCCAGCTGCGGCGACAGGTGCAGCCAGTTGGCGATCATCGGGTAGACGATCATCGCCATCGTCGACAGGGCCGAGACGCCGATCACCGTGAACAGGGTCGCGCGTTCTTTCTGCGGATGATTGGGCAGCGCCGCCGCCAGCGCCAGGGCCGCCGAAGCGCCGCAGATGGCCGTCGCGCCACCAGTGAGCATGCCGAACAGGCGTTGGAAGCCCAGGGCCTTGGCCGCGATCACCGACACGCCGATGGTCACCACCACCAGAATCACCACCAGCGCAATCGGCTTCCAGCCCAGCGCCGCCATCTGCTCCAGGGTGATGCGCATGCCCAGCAGCGCTACGCCGATGCGCAGCACCGTGCGGGCGGTGAATTCGACGCCGGCCTTGCACGCACCGTCGTCGGCCAGAAAATTCAGGGCCATGCCCAGCAGCAAGGCAAACAGCATGACCGGCGCACCGTAGTGCTCGGACAGGAACGAGGCGGCTGCGGCCACGATCAGGCTGACGATAAACCCCGGTGCCAGTTCGCGCGTGCGACTGTGGATACGGGTCAGGGCAATGGCGCTCATGGCGCGGACTCCTCTGAAGCGATGACGATAAACGCCTGGTCGTCGATGATCTCGACCGGGTAGTTGTTGACCTTCACCAGGTTGGAATTGAGCATGTAGCCACTGCGCAGGTCGAACCGCAGACCATGGGCGCAGCACTGGATCACCCTGCCCTCAAGGCGCCCGCCGCACAGCGAGGCGCCCTGATGCGGGCAGCTGTCGTCGATGACGTACAGCTCACCGTCGACGTTGAACAACGCCAGGCTCTTGTCATCGAATTCGAACAGCGCCCGGCCACCGGCCGGCGGGTATTTGCCGGCGGGTACGGGAATGCGCCGAGTCATGCGGTTGCCCGCTCGCGTTCTTGTTCCTTCAGCGCTTCGTTCATCGCCCCGAGCAGCGCATGGGCCGGTTGCGCACCCACCACGCTCATGCGGCGATTGAACTGAAAGCTGGGTACGCCACTGGCGCCGCCGGGAAAACCGTCGAACGGCGTGGCGTCGCCCAACAGGCAGTCGGCCACAACCCGAGGATCGATACCGCAGGACTGCGCGATGGCAAGCAAGGTTTCACGGTTGCCCAGGTCTTCGCCCTTCTGGAAATACGCAGCGAACAGGCGCTCGATCAGTACATCGCTCTGCACCGCATTGCCCTGGGCACTGACCCGTTCCATCAACCGATGGGCATCGGCGGTGTTGGGCATCACCGCAATGTTGCTCAAGTCGATGTTCAACCCCACCGCCGCGGCCGCCTGCTGCACCTGGGCCTGACGCATGGCCACGGCGTCGGCATTGCCCAGGCGCTTGCGATAGAACTCGGCGAAGGGTTCACCCTGCACCGGAATCTGCGGCAGCAACTGCACGCCATGCCACTTCGTGGAGATCTGCACATCCGGGTGACGACTGCGAAACTGCACCTGGGCATGCTCCATTTGACGCTTGCCGATCAGGCACCAGGGACAGATGAAATCGAAAAACACATCAATATCTAAACGACGACTCACAACTTCACCTCAAGCCCGGCTTGAGCAACGGGGTAAGGCACGCTCTGACCCTGAAGACGGGCAATATCTTTGTGGTAATGACACTTGGCGTAGAAGAACACTGCCGCGGCCGCGAGGCTGACCAGCGGCACCAGCTGGAAAGCCGCGTGCAGGCCGATCAGGTCGGACAATTTGCCGGTCAGGAACGGTCCGGGCGCCAGGCCCAGCATGTTGTTGGCCAGGGTCAGCGTGGCGAACGCCGTGCCGTGGACCGAGTAATGGGTCAGGTTGGCAACCATCGCACCGGCAGGCCCGGTGGTACCGGCGGCAATCAGCATGCCCATGCAGATCAGCAGCAGTTGCACAGGCCCCGCCGGCAAGGCGAACGCGGCCGACAACAGCAGGCAGCTGCCCAGGCAGTAGGCGATCGCCAGCGCCACCTTGCGCTCCGGCGAGTTACGGCACAGACGGTCGCTGAGCATGCCGCACAGGATCATCCCGGCACCGCTGCACAGCACGATGATCGCCGCGACACCGCCCGCCTTGTCCGTGGTCATCTCGTAGTAGCGATTGAGGTAGCTGGGCATCCACACAATCACCGTACCGCCAACGAACAGTTGCAGGCCGCTGCCGATATAAGTCGCAATCACCGACTTGCTCGACCACAGGGTGCGCAACGGACGCTTGACCGCGGCAGTCGCCGTGTCCACCACGCGCTTGGGCGCGATGCGGGCTTCCTTGACGATGATCGGGTACAGCACCGCCAGCACCAGGCCGAACAGCGACATCCCGGCAAACGACCAGCGCCAGCCCAGCTTGGCGGCAATCGCGCCGCCCAGGGCCATGCCCAGCACCGAACCGAACATGCCGCCGGCCATGAACGCACTGGCCAGGGTGGCGCGCATGTGTTTGGGGAACACCGAGATCACCACGGCGATACCGACACTGCCGTAGGCGGCCTCGCCGACGCCGACCATGAAGCGGGCGATGAACATCTGCTGGTAGTCCTGGGCCAGGGCGCAACCCAGGGTCGCCAGGCTCCAGAGCATGGCCATCAGCGCCAGGCTCTTGACCCGGCCGAAACGGTCGGCGAGCAACGACAGCGGGAACGTCAGCAGCCCGACCATCAGCGCGACGATGCCGCTGAGCAGGCCAAGCTGGCCGTCGCTCAGGGCCCATTCGCCCTTGAGCAGCGGGAATACCGCGTTCAGCACCTGACGCGACATGTAATCGGAAATCAACAGACCGAACGTCAGAGCGAAGACGATCCAGGCATACGGACGCGCAACAGCGACGGCACCGTCGTCATCGCCAGCAGCGATTGGGTGAAAGGCCATTCAGCCTCCTCGAAACCTTGTTTTATTGTTGTTATCGAGCTTGTTTGACGGGTGGGGACGAGAGGTCACGGCCTCCCGTCCCGTCCCGTTTGCGACTACGGATCAGCCGCGTTGTGGCACGCCCTTCTGCCCGGCCTTGCGGTTGGGGGCCATGCCGTTGGCCAGCAGGGTTTCCTCGATGCTGTTGTACTTCACACCGATGCGATAGATCTCGCGGGCTTCTTTGCCGCTGGCGATTTCGCGACCCAGTTCGTGGGCGATGCGCACGGTCTGCTTGATCTGGTCGACCGAGCCGAAACGGTCGCCCTTGTGATCAATGATAGTGTCTTCGTTACCCACACGCGGGTGCAGGCCCATGGCCATGGACATGGTGTTGAACGGCATGACGTTCTTGAGCAGCGATTCGCTGGTCAGGGTGCAACCGTCCGGCGCGCGGTGGATGAAGTTGAAGAAGTTGAACGGGTTAGGACCGTCGAAACCGCCGCCGATGCCGATCCAGGTCAGGTTCAGCGGGCCCATGTACACGCCACGGCGCACCAGGCGCTCGAGGGTTTCCAGGGCGTGCATGCCGGTCAGCTGGAAATGCGGCTGGATGTTGTTGTCCATCAGGCGCTTGAGGTGCTCGGCCACCCAGGCCGGCCCCGCCGGTACGGTCATTTCGCTGTAGGCGGCATGGACCATCGGGTTATCCAGGGACGTGCCCTTGAGGTACTCCGGATACAACAGCTCCATGATGTTCATCTGGGTGGTGTTGATCGCCACGGTCACCTGATCCGGTTTCGGCGTCAGCTCGGCCAGCATGTGGCGGGTGTCGTCCGACAGCCACTTGGCCGCCTCGCCTTCACTTTCCGGAGCGAAGGAGATCGAACCGCCGACCTGGATGATCATGTCCGGCACGGCTTCGCGCACACCGGCGATCAGTTCGTTGAACTTGGACAGGCGCTTGGAGCCCTTGCCGTCCAGTTCACGCACGTGCAGGTGCAGCACGGTGGCGCCGGCTTCGTAGCAGTCGACCGCTTTCTGCACCTGCTCGTCCATGGTCAGCGGGATGTCTTCCGGGAAGTCTTCCGGCATCCACTCCGGGCCGTACGGGGCCACGGTAATGACCACCTTTTCCATGTTTTCCGGGTGCAGGGAATCGTCAAAAAATTGCATGGTGTACTCCAGTTCTTATGATTGTCCCGTCCGCCCGGGGTCGTGCCGGGCAGACGTATTTATGAGTGCGGATGCAGAAAGGTCGGATCAGTACGTCTTGTCACCGATGATCCCGGCGCGCTCCATCTTGCGATGGCACGGCGGGTAGTCCATGACGGCGTAATGCTGGGTGCTGCGGTTGTCCCAGATGGCGATGCTGTTGGGTTTCCAGCGCCAGCGCACTTGGTACTCCGGGATGTAGGCCTGGCTGATCAGGTAACGCAGCAAGTCGCTGGCGCCCGGGTTGGCGTCCTGGCCGAAGCGCACCCGGTCCGGGGTGTGGTAGTTGCTGAAATGGGTGGTGAAGGCGTTGACGAACAGCACTTTCTCACCGGTTTCCGGGTGCGTGCGCACCACCGGGTGCTCGGCGTCCGGGTACATCGCCTTGAGTGCCAGACGCTTCTCGATCGGCATGGCCGCGCCAAAGCTGGCTTCGATGCTGTGACGGGCGCGCAGGTCGGCAATCTTCAGCTTCACGTCGTCCGGCAGATTGGCGTACGCCTGGACCATGTTGGTCCACATGGTGTCGCCGCCCACCGGCGGGCATTCCACGCAGCGCAGCACGCAGCCCATGGGTGGTGCTTCGCGCCAGGTGGCGTCGGTGTGCCAGGCGTTTTCGTAGCGGTCCATCGGCTGGTCGGGGTTCTTGTAGATGCGCACCAGGCCCGGGTGATCCGGATCGCTGCCGGCCACCGGATGGTCTTCCAGCTCGCCGAACCGGCGGGCGAAGGCCACGTGGTCGGCGCGGCTGATGTCCTGGTCGCGCAGGAACACCACCCGGTGCTTGAGCAACTGGGCACGAATCTCGGCGAAAAGACCATCGTCGTGGACCGCGTCGGCGAGGTTCACGCCGATCAGTTCCGCGCCGATGTTGCAGGTCAATTGTTCGACTTTCATGGCAGGCAAACTCCCTTAAATGACGAAAATCGAGGAGCCGGTGGTCTTGCGCGATTCCAGGTCACGGTGGGCCTGGACGGCGTCCTGCAAGGCGTAGTGCTGGTTGATCTCGATCTTGATCCGGCCGCTGCCGACGTGATCGAACAGCTCGCCGGCCAGGGCGGCTTTTTCCGCCGGGTCGGCGATGTAGTCGGCCAGGGCCGGACGGGTCATGTACAGCGAGCCTTTCATCGCCAGCATCACCGGGTCGAACGCCGGGATCGGGCCGGATGCGGTGCCGACGCAGACCAGCAGGCCGCGGCGCTTGAGCGAGTCCAGCGAGCCCATGAAGGTATTCTTGCCGACGCTGTCGAACACCACGTTCACGCCGACGCCGTCAGTCAGTTCGCGGACGCGCTGGGCGACGTCTTCGTGGCTGTAGTTGATGTAGTGGTCACAGCCGTGGGCCTTGGCGATTTCGCCCTTGGCATCGCTGGAAACGGTGCCGATGACGTTCAGGCCGAGCAACTTGGCCCATTGCGAAACGATCAGGCCGACACCGCCAGCCGCGGCGTGCAGCAGAATGCTGTCGCCGGCCTTGAAGTCGTAGATGCGGCGCATCAGGTACGAGGACGTCAGGCCGCGCATGGTCATGGCCGCGGCGGTCTCGAAGCTGATGGTTTCCGGCAGCTTGATCAGCGGCGCGGCCGGGATCAGGCGTTCGGTGCTGTAGGCGCCCAGGGTGTTGAGGAAACCGGTGTAGGTCACACGGTCGCCCACCTGAACATTGGTCACGCCCTCGCCGATGGCCTGGACCACGCCGGACGCTTCGACACCCATGCCGTTGGGCATCGGGATCGGGTAGGTGCCGTTACGAAAGTAGGTGTCGGCATAGTTCAGGCCAACGGCTACATGACGAAGACGAACCTGACCCGGACCGGGTTCGCCGACTTCGACATCTTCATAACGAAGTACTTCGGGACCACCGGTTTCGTAAAAGCGTACGGCTTTGGCCATTTTGTTGTTTCCCCAGTCAGCATTATTGTCGGGTGCGTCGAATTGCGCTGATTGGACTGTAGGGCGCCGCCCCTTGGGTCGCTTCTCATCAGACGACAATGGCTTTTCATTTCATGACAGCCGGCGTTTCAATGGGCTGGCCTCTTCGCGGGCAAGCCTCGCTCCTACGGAGCCTGTGTCGATCACAAGGCCTGTGAACTACACAAAAACCCGTAGGAGCGAGGCTTGCCCGCGAAGGCACCGGATCCTCCAACATCAATGTCGAATGTGCTGATTTTCATTGGCTTTCAACGCGGTTAGCGCTGCGCAAACTTTGTGTCTACGCTTCTGATCGGGGAGACAGTCAGGAGCGTGGGGATGGGTGTGAGATCATTCGTTGTCGGGCAGCGCTTGAGCCTGCCTGTTGTTGCCCTTGTCGGGCTTTCGAGTCTGTTGGGTGGATGTGGCAAAGAGCCGGTTGCACCGGCCCGCCAGCCACCGGAGGTGACCGTGATGACGGTGGCCTCGCGCGATACGCCGGTCACTTTCGAATTCGTCGCCCAGACCCAAAGCTCACGGGAAGTGGAAATCCGCGCCCGGGTCGCCGGCTTCCTCGACAAGCGCCAGTACACTGAAGGCGACCTGGTGAAAACCGGGCAGGTCCTGTTCCAGATGGACCGCAAGCCGTTCGAAGCCGCGCTGGCCTCGGCCCAGGGCCAGATGGCCCAGCAACAGGCGCGCTGGGAAGTGGCCAAGGCCACCCTCGCCCGCGTCCGTCCGCTGGCGGCGCAGAACGCGGTCAGCAAGATGGACCTGGACAACGCCGTGGGCTCCGAGCGCGAAACCAAGGCCGCGGTGCTCGCCGCCGAAGGCCAGGTGCGTACCGCACAGCTGAACCTGAGCTACACCACCATCACCTCGCCGCTCAACGGCCTGTCCAGCGACGCGAAAAAGCAGGAAGGCAGCTACGTCACTCCCGGCGAATCGGGCCTGTTGACCTCCGTGTCGCAGATGGACCCGATGTACGTCAACTTCAGCCTTTCGGAAAACGAAACCCTCAAATACCGCGACGAAATCGCCGCCGGGCACCTGATCTTCCCGCCACGCAGCGACTTTGTCGTCGAGGTGGTCCTGGCGGACGGCACCACCGTTCCGGAACGCGGCAAGGTCAACTTCACCGCGCCGTCCTACAGCCAGGACACCGGCACCTTCCTGGTCCGCGCGGTGCTGGCCAACCCCAACGGCCTGCTGCGTCCCGGCCAGTTCGTGCGCGCCCTGGCCAAGGGCGCGACCCGGCCGAACGCGATCCTGGTGCCGCAAAAAGCCGTGCTCGAAGGCGCCAAAAGCAAATTCGTCTGGGTGATCAACGGCGAAGGCAAACCCGAGCAACGGGTGGTCGAGGTCGGCGAATGGCAAGGTGACAACTGGTTCATCAACAAAGGCCTGAAAGCCGGCGAGCGCATCGTGGTCGACGGCGCCCTCAGGGTCACCCCCGGCGGAGTGCTGAAAATCAACGAGGCGGCCGTCAAGGCGCCGGTCCCCGCTGAATCCGGACAAACCATCAAGGCCGGCCCGACCACGCCACCTGCCAGTGGGAAAGCGCCATGAGCATTTCCCACTATTGCATCGACCGACCGATCTTCGCTTCCGTCATCTCCATCGTCATCACCCTGGCCGGCGCGGTGGCCATGCTGGCGCTGCCCGTGGCCCAGTACCCGGACATCACGCCACCGCAAATCACCGTGGCGGCCACCTACCCCGGCGCCGATGCGCAGGTGGTGGCCAATAACGTCGCGGCACCCATCGAGCAGCAGGTCAACGGCGCCGACAACATGATCTACATGAACTCGTCGAGTTCGGCGACGGGCAACATGACCCTCAACGTGTTCTTCGAGATCGGCACCGACCCGGCCCTGGCCCAGGTCGACGTGCAGAACCGGGTCAACCTGGCCCTGCCGCAACTGCCCGACGCGGTGCAGAGCCAGGGCATCCAGGTGCAGAAGAAATCCTCGGCCTTCATGATGGTGCTGGCGGTGTACTCGGCGGGCGACCGCTATGACAGCACCTACGTCGCCAACTACGCCAACCTCTATATCCTCGATGCCATCAAGCGCATTCCCGGCGCCAACCAGGCCAGTATCTTCGGCACGCCGGACTACGCGATGCGGATCTGGCTCAAGCCCGACCGCATGGCTCAGCTGGGCATCACCGCGGCTGATGTGCAGAAAGCCGTGGCCAACCAGAACCAGCAATTCGCCGTGGGCCGGGTTGGCCAGTCGCCGACCGGCTCGCCGGTGGAGCAATCTTTCGCGGTGACCACCAAGGGCCGCCTGACCGAGCCTTCGGAGTTTGAAAATATCATCCTGCGTGCCAGCAACGAAGGCGCGGCCATCGTGCGGCTCAAGGACGTCGGCCGGGCGGAACTGGGGCAGAAGGACTACTCGCTACGCAGCACCTACCAGGGCAAACCGGCGACGCTGATCGCGGTCTACCAGCAACCCGGCGCCAACGCCCTGGACGTTTCGGCGGCGGTGACCAAGACCCTCTCGGACATGAAGGCCACCTTCCCCGAGGGCATCGAATACAAGGTCGTGATGGACACCACCGCCTTCACCCGCGCGTCGATTTCCGAGGTGATCCACACCTTCTTCGAAGCCCTGGTGCTGGTGGTGATCGTGGTGTTCCTGTTCCTGCAGAGCCTGCGCGCCACGCTGATTCCGGTGATTGCGGTACCGGTGTCGATTGTCGGCACCTTCATCGGCATGACCGCCCTGGGTTTCTCGGTGAACATGCTGACGCTGTTCGGCATGGTGCTGGCCATCGGTATCGTGGTGGACGACGCGATCGTGGTGATCGAGAACGTCGAGCGCAACATGCACGTGCACAAGATGAACCCCAAGGACGCCGCCAAACGGGCGATGGACGAAGTGGCGGGCCCCGTGGTCGCCATCGTGCTGGTGCTCTGTGCGGTGTTCATCCCGGTGGCGTTCATGGGCGGGATCACCGGCCAGCTCTATAAACAGTTCGCCATCACCATCGCCATTTCCGTGGTGATTTCAGGCCTGGTGGCCCTGACCCTGTCTCCTGCCCTCGCCGCCCTGCTGCTAAAGCCGCAGCACGGTGAAAAGAACAGATTCTTTCGCTGGTTCGAACGCAGTTTCGAGCGCATGACCGACGGTTATTCGCGCTCGGTGGCGTTCATGATCAAGCGTTTCGCCCTGGCCTTGCTGGTGTTTGCCGGGATGATCGTGCTGATCGTGCTGATGGGCAATCGCATCCCCAGCGCCTTCCTGCCGCCCGAGGACCAGGGTTACCTGCTGGGCGCGATCATCATGCCCGATGCCGCGAGCCTGGATCGCACCGGCGCGGTGGGACAGGTGGCCAGTGATTTCTTCCAGAACGACCCGTCGGTGGAAGGCGTGGCGATCGTCAACGGCTACAGCCTGCTGGACGGCCAGAACAAGAACAACGCCGGCGCGTTTTTCGTCGGTTTCAAGGATTTCGAAGGCCGTTACAAGGACTCCGACACCATCGCCCAGCAAAGCGCCCCGGCGGTGATCCAGAAAGCCGCCCGCGCCTTCTCTACCGTGCAGGAAGGCATCATTCTGCCGGTGAACCCGCCGTCGATTCCGGGCCTGGGCACCACCGGCGGCATGGAGGTCTGGGTGCAGAGCAAGGGCGACGGCAATGTCGACCAGTTGGCCGAGATGGTCGGCACCCTGGTGGCCAAGGCCAAGGAACGTCCGGAACTGGGCGCCGTCACCTCGACCTTCAACGTGCATTCACGGCAACTGATGGTCGATGTCGACCGTGAGAAAGCCGAGTCCCTGGGCGTACCGGTGGAAGACGTCTACAGCGCGATGCAGACCATGTTCGGTTCGCTGTACGTTTCGCAGTTCAACAAGTTCAGCCGCTTGTGGCAGGTGATCCTGCAGGCTGAGCCGGCCTACCGCCTCAAGGCCGAAGACCTGCAGGAAATCTACGTGCGCAGCAAGAACCTCGGCATGGTGCCGCTCAAGGCCGTGCTGACCACCCGCTACGTCACCGGGCCGGACCTTCTGACCCGTTTCAACAACTTCCCGGCGGTCAAGCTCACCGCCAACGCAGCCCCCGGCTACAGCTCCGGCCAGGCCCTGGCGGCGCTGGAGGAAATCAGCGCAGAGATCATGACCAACGACTTCGCCCTGGCCCTGAGCGGCGAGGCCTTCGAGGAGAAAAAGAGCGGTGGCGCGTCCTCCCAGGTGTTCATCTTCGGTCTGGTGATGGTGTTCCTGATCCTCGCGGCGCAGTACGAGAAATGGTCGCTGCCGGTGGGTGTGCTGATGGCGGTGCCGTTCGCCATCTTCGGCGCCCTGCTCGCCGTATTGATCCGTGGTTTGAGCAATGACGTGTACTTCCAGATCGGCTTGACCATGCTGGTGGCGCTGGCGGCGAAGAACGCGATTCTGATTTTCGAGTTCGCGGTGCTGAACCGCGAGACCGGCATGTCCGCCTACGATGCCGCCATGACCGCCGCCAAGGAACGTCTGCGGCCGATCGTGATGACCTCGCTGGCGTTCATCCTGGGTTGCGTGCCGTTGGCGATTGCGGTCGGTGCGTCCGAAAACAGCCGGCACTCCATCGGTACCGGGGTGATCGGCGGCATGCTCGCGGCGACGGTGATTGCGGTGTTCTTCATTCCGGTTTTCTACTTCCTGATCGAGCGCGTGACCGGCAAGAAGGATGACAAGCAAACACTGTTGACTCAGACACCTTCCGCGCACATCCCCGACGGGGCGGCGCAAAACAAGCATGAGGGGGATTGAGATGCGCAAGAACTCTATCCCGCTTTGTCTTTGCCTGGGCTTGAGCCTGACCGGCTGCATGGTCGGCCCGGACTATCAGGCGCCGAACATCGACACCCCGGCGGCCTACCGTTATGCGGACAAGGAAGCCAAGGACCTGTCCAACACCCTGTGGTGGGAGCAGTTCCAGGACCCGGTGCTCAATGAGCTGATCCGCAGCGCCCTGCTCGAGAACAAGGACATCAAGATTGCCGCGGCCCGGGTCGAGCAATTCCAGGGGCGCTATGTAGAAACCCGATCCCTGTTCTTTCCTCAGGTCGGTCTGGACAGCCAAGGCCAGCGCACACGTTCACCGCGGGACAACGGCCCGGTGCCGCTGGATTCGTCGGTCGATCCGGTGTTCAACAATTATCAGGCGCTGCTCAGCGTCAATTGGGAGCTGGATATCTGGGGGCGTCTGCGGCGTCTGAACGAGTCGGCCCGCGCCGATCTGCTGGCGTCCGAGGAAGGTCGGCGCAGTGTGATCCTGAGCCTGGTGTCGTCGGTGGCGACCAGTTACATCACCCTGCGGGATCTGGACCGCGAGCTGGAAATCGCCCGCACCACGGCCAAGGTCCGGGGTGATTCCTATGGCATCTTCAAACAGCGCTTCGAGGCCGGGGTGATTTCGGAGATGGAACTGGCGCAGAACCTGTCCGAGTATCAGCGCACCCAGGCGTCGGTGGCGCAATTCGAGCCGCTGGTGGCGCAGCAGGAAAACCTGCTGGCGATTCTGCTCGGGCGCAACCCAGGGCCGATCCTGCGCGGGCGCAGCCTGGCGCAACTGACGCTGCCGGCGGTGCCCGCCGGGTTGCCATCGGACCTGCTGGAACGCCGGCCGGACCTGCGTCAAGCCGAACTGGATCTGATCTCGGCCAACGCCCAGATCGGCGCGGCCAAGGCCCAGTATTTTCCGACCATCTCCCTGACCGGGATGCTCGGTTCGGTGAGCAACCAGCTCTCGGACCTGTTCACCGGCCCTGCGGCGACCTGGTCCTACGGGGTCGCGGCGAGCATGCCGATCTTCACCGGTGGCGCAATTGCCGGGCAGGTTCAGCAGGCCGAAGCCTTCCAGAAACAGGCGCTGCTGACCTACCAGAAAGCCATTCAATCGGCCTTCGGCGATGTGGAAAATGCCCTGGTCGCCTCCAGCAAGTCCCGAGAACAAATGGCCTTCCAGGCCGGCCAGGTCGACGCCCTGCGCACCTACGCCCACTACGCGCGGCTGCGCTATGACAACGGCTACACCAGCTACATCGAAGTGCTCGACGCCGAACGCAGCCTGTTCGACGCCGAAATCAACTACACCCGCACGCGTGGGCAGGTGTTTACCTCAATGGTCGATCTGTACAAGGCCACGGGTGGGGGCTGGGTGTCCAAGGCGGATGAGCTGACGGCGTCGGGGTCTTAAAAAGGTCTGTGTCTCACACAATACCTGTAGGAGCGAGGCTTGCCCGCGAAGAGGCCGGCACATCCAACATCGATGTCGGCCTATCTGACGCCTTCGCGGGCAAGCCCGCTCCCACATGGGTTCTGTGTCGTTCAGGGGTATGAAAGCCAGTCTCGGGACCTGTAGGAGCGAGGCTTGCCCGCGAAGAGGCCGGCACATCCAACATTGATGTCGGACCAACTGACGCCTTCACGGGCAAGCCTCGCTCCTACACATCCGGCAGTGGATGCTTCAGAACTTCTCGGGCACGCGGCGCAGCGGGTGGTCTGCTTCTTTGTAATTCCCCTGTTTCTGGCGCTTGGGCAGGACGATCCTTTCGCGCTTGACCTCCTTGTAGGGAATGCGGCTCAACAGATCGGTGATGATGTTCAAACGCGCCCTGCGCTTGTCGTTGGAGTTGGCCACCAGCCATGGTCCGTACTCGGTGTCGGTGGACTTGAACATGTCGTCGCGGGCGCGGGAGTAGTCGTACCAGCGGCTGTAGGACTTCAGGTCCATCGGTGACAGTTTCCAGATCTTGCGCCCGTCCTCGATCCGCGCTTCCAGCCGACGGGTCTGTTCTTCCTCGCTGACCTCCAGCCAGTACTTGAGCAGGATCACCCCCGAATCAACGATCGCCCGCTCCACCGCCGGCACGGACTTGAGGAATTTCTGCGCCTGTTCCTCGGTGCAAAACCCCATCACCCGCTCGACGCCCGCGCGGTTGTACCAGCTGCGATCGAAGATCACGATCTCACCGGCCGCCGGCAGGTGCGGCAGGTAGCGCTGCAGATACATCTGGCTCTTTTCCCGATCAGTCGGCGCAGGCAGCGCCAGCACCCTGAACACCCGCGGGCTGACCCGCTCGGTCAGCGCCTTGATCGTCCCGCCCTTCCCGGCACCGTCGCGCCCCTCGAAGATTACGCAGATCTTCACGCCTTCCTGCTTCACCCACTCCTGCAACTTGACCAGCTCGACGTGCAGCAAGCGCAACTGAGCCAGGTAGTCCTTGTTGCTCAATTTCGTTTCTTCTACCGGCTGTTTCTTCTTCGCGTCTTTCTTGCCTTTTGCCATGTTCAATACCTCACGAATACGGACCACTGACAGTTATCAAAGGAAGGGAGCGGACTAGCCGCCCAGAGCAATGATCGCGGACACCAGCAAGGTGCCGGCGATGGCCAGCGCAAAAGCGCCCAGCCAGGGCTTGAGGCCCGCATAGCGCGCCAGCACCCACCCGGCCACGAACAGCATCCCGACGCCGACCAGGTTGGAGACGCGCACGGCCTGTGCCGTCTGGTCCACCAGCAGAAACGGCAACGCAACGGGAAAGGTCGAAAACACCACCAACAGGAAAACCCCGAACGCGCCCTTGAAATCATCGAAGCCAAGTCGGGGCGGCACGTTCTGTGCCGGTGCCTGGAGCAAGCGCTGACGCAGCATTTCCACCCCCTCGCTGCCAACCGCCGTGGCGATACGCGGGGGCAACGCATCAGCCACCAGCGCCTGCCCGGCAGCAGGATCCGGATCGCTGTGCAGGCTGGCGAGCAAGGTGCGTTTGCGACTGCGTTCGATCAGCACTCCCAGCAAATACATCGCCGCATCGGCCAGGCCCCAGGCCAGGTTGCAGCCCAGCGCGGCGATCAGCATCACCCGCTCGGCTTCCTGGTCGGTGGTGACGACGCTGATGGTGGACGTGAAGGTCATTGCCATCAGCAGGCCGAAAATCACCTCCGTGGCACGCTCGATCGGGTCGAGCACGGGTGCGCGCTTCTTGTCGCCACTGCTCTGCATGGGTCCAACCTCGCATTTCAGCCCGGTGTTGAGTGTAGTTTGAAACGCCCGTGACGCTTACAGCGACAGCACACCGCTGTACAACCCATAGGCCGCCAGCCCTGCTCCGATGATGACCAGGGCGAAGATGCCCTTCTCGAGGGTGGTGAACAGCGGCTGGCCCTGCTCGCGCTTGGCCTTGGCGAACAGGATCACACCGGGTGCGTAGAGCAAGGCCGAGAGCAGCAGGTATTTGACCCCGCCGGCATACAACAACCACACCGCATAACCCAGGGCGATCGCACCGATCAGCAGGTCCTTGGTGCGTTGCGCCGAGTCTTGCTCGTAGGTTTCGCCACGCCCGCTGAGCAGCACCGCATAGGCCGCCGACCACAGGTACGGCACCAGAATCATCGAGGATGCGAGGTAGATCAGGCTGGTGTAAGTGCCGGCGGAAAACAGGGTGATCAGCAGGAACAGCTGAATCATGCCATTGGTCAGCCACAAGGCATTGACCGGCACGTGATTGGCGTTTTCCCGGGTCAGGAACACCGGCATGGTGCGGTCCTTGGCCGTGGCGAAGAGGATTTCGGCGCACAGCAGCGCCCAGGACAGCAAGGCGCCGAGCAGCGAAATCGCCAGGCCGATGCTGATCAGCAAGGCGCCCCACGGGCCGACAATGCGCTCCAGCACCGCCGCCAGCGACGGGTTCTGCAAGGTGGCCAGTTCCGGCTGGCTCATGATCCCCAGCGACAGCAGGTTCACCAGCACCAGGAGTGCCAGCACGCCGAGAAAACCGATCACCGTCGCCCGGCCGACATCGGAACGTTTTTCCGCCCGGGCCGAGTAGACGCTGGCCCCTTCAATGCCGATGAACACGAACACGGTCACCAGCATCATGTTGCGCACCTGGTCCATCACGCTGCCGAAGCTCGGATTGGCGCGACCCCAGATATCGCGGGTGAAGATATCGGCCTTGAACGCCACGGCGGCAATCACGATGAACATGATCAGCGGCACGACCTTGGCCACGGTGGTCAATTGGTTGATGAAGGCCGCCTCCTTGATGCCGCGCATCACCAGAAAGTGCACGGCCCACAGCAGCACCGAGGCGCAGCCGATGGCGATCGGCGTATTGCCTTGGCCAAAGACCGGAAAGAAATAACCAAGAGTGCTAAACAGCAAAACGAAGTAGCCGACATTGCCCAGCCAGGCACTGATCCAGTACCCCCAGGCAGACGAAAAACCCATGTAATCGCCGAAGCCGGCCTTGGCGTAGGCATAGACACCGGAGTTGAGTTCCGGCTTGCGGTTGGCCAGAGTCTGGAACACGAAGGCCAGGGTCAGCATGCCCACCGCCGTGATGCCCCAACCGATCAGCACCGCGCCGGCTTCGGCGCGCTCCGCCATGTTCTGGGGCAACGAGAAGATCCCGCCACCTATCATTGAACCGACCACCAGCGCTATCAGCGCACTCAAGCGAAGCTTTTGTGTCGGCTGCGACATACCTGTGTCTCCCTCCACGGTAAGACTTAAGTTGCAAGACCATCAAATGCTTGTAATCAACTTGTTTGGACGATAGCGCATTAATAAATTTGCGCTAATGCCAACTGAATAGGACTTATAGCCAATCGAAATAAAAAGTTTATCTGTAATTTCGGTCAATTAACCAAAAAGTACAGGATCCAAAAACGAAAGCTATTCTTTACAATAAAAAAAAGTGAACTAATGTCTAGATTCAGCTGTATCCGCCTCTTAACAGCAAAGCCTCTGGAAAAGGCTTTTACGGCTGTTGGTTAATTGACCTGCACATTATTAGGTCACTCACTAACACCGTTGTTGTATGCCATTGATCCAGGTCAGTCGATTGAACAGGTAATGGAAATAATCTGCTTTCTCTCTTCTCGCACAATGGAGTCAACACATGTCTGAATCTCCCGGAAAGTTGCGATTGGGTGCATTGGTAGCCCTGGTTGTTGGCTCGATGATTGGGGGCGGGATCTTCTCCTTGCCACAGAACATGGCGGCCAGTGCCGACGTAGGCGCCGTGCTGATCGGGTGGGCCATCACCGCGGTCGGCATGCTGACCCTGGCCTTCGTGTTCCAGACCCTGGCCAACCGCAAGCCTGATCTGGACGGCGGGGTCTACGCCTACGCCAAGGCCGGTTTCGGCGACTACATGGGCTTCTCTTCGGCCTGGGGTTACTGGATCAGTGCCTGGCTGGGCAACGTCGGTTACTTCGTGCTGCTGTTCAGCACCCTGGGTTACTTCTTTCCAATCTTTGGCGAGGGCAATACGGTAGCGGCGATCATCGGCGCCTCCGTGCTGCTGTGGGCCGTGCACCTGCTGGTGTTGCGCGGGATCAAGGAAGCGGCGTTCATCAACGTGGTGACCACCGTCGCCAAGATCGTGCCGCTGCTGCTGTTCGTGCTGATCGCGCTGTTCGCCTTCAAGCTGGACATCTTCACCGCCGACATCTGGGGCGTGAAAAACCCTGACCTGGGCAGCGTAATGAACCAGGTGCGCAAGATGATGCTGGTCACCGTCTGGGTGTTCATCGGCATCGAAGGCGCGAGCATCTTCTCGGCCCGGGCGGAGAAACGCAGCGACGTCGGCCGCGCCACCGTGATCGGCTTCATCACCGTGCTGCTGTTCCTGGTGCTGGTGAACGTGCTGTCGCTGGGCATCATGACCCAGCCTGAGCTGGCCAAATTGCAGAACCCATCGATGGCGGCGGTGCTCAAGCACGTGGTGGGCGACTGGGGTGCGATCCTGATCAGTGTCGGCCTGATCATTTCCCTGCTCGGCGCCCTGCTGTCGTGGGTCCTGCTCTGTGCGGAGATCATGTTCGCCGCCGCCAAGGACCACACCATGCCGGAGTTCCTGCGCAAGGAAAACGCCAATCACGTACCGGTCAACGCCCTGTGGCTGACCAACGCGATGGTGCAGATTTTCCTGATCATCACGCTGTTTTCCGCCAGTACCTACCTGTCGCTGATCTACCTCGCCACCTCGATGATCCTGGTGCCTTACCTGTGGTCGGCGGCCTATGGGTTCCTGCTGGCGGTACGCGGCGAAACCTATGAAAACGCGCCATCGGAACGCAGCAAGGACCTGTTCATCGGCGCCATCGCGCTGCTGTACGCGATCTGGCTGATCTACGCCGGCGGCATGAAGTACCTGCTGCTGTCCGCCCTGCTCTATGCCCCCGGCGCGATCCTGTTCGCCAAGGCCAAGCTGGAATTGAAACAACCGGTATTCACCCACGTCGAGAAGCTGATTTTCGCCGCAGTGGTCATTGGCGCCCTGGTGGCGGCCTTCGGTCTCTACGACGGCTTCCTGACCTTGTAACGACTGCTTTTTTATCTGGAGGATCACTGAAATGACCACGGAAAAAGTCAAGTACGGCGTTCATTCCGAAGCCGGCAAACTGCGCAAAGTCATGGTTTGCTCCCCCGGTCTTGCCCATCAGCGGCTGACCCCAAGCAACTGCGATGAACTGCTGTTCGACGATGTGATCTGGGTCAACCAGGCCAAGCGCGATCACTTCGATTTCGTCACCAAGATGCGTGAGCGCGGCATCGAAGTCCTTGAAATGCACAATCTGTTGACCGAGACCGTGCAGAACCCCGAAGCGCTGAAATGGATTCTGGATCGCAAGATCACCGCCGACACCGTCGGCCTGGGCCTGACCAACGAAGTGCGCAGCTGGCTCGAAGGTCTGGAACCGCGCAAGCTCGCCGAGTTCCTGATCGGTGGCGTGGCCGGTGAAGACCTGCCCGACAGCGAAGGCTCCGGCGTGATCAAGATGTACCGCGACTATCTGGGCCATTCGAGCTTTTTGCTCGACCCGCTGCCCAATACCCAGTTCACCCGCGATACCACGTGCTGGATCTATGGTGGCGTCACCCTCAATCCGATGTACTGGCCGGCCCGCCGTCAGGAAACCCTGCTGACCACCGCCATCTACAAATTCCATCCTGACTTCACCAAGGCTGATTTTGAAGTCTGGTATGGCGATCCGGACAAGGACCATGGCAAGGCCACGCTGGAAGGTGGCGACGTGATGCCGATCGGCAATGGCGTGGTGTTGATCGGCATGGGCGAGCGCTCTTCGCGCCAGGCCATCGCCCAATTGGCGCAATCGTTGTTCGCCAAAGGCGCGGTGGAAAAAGTGGTGGTTGCCGGCCTGCCCAAATCCCGCGCGGCCATGCACCTGGACACCGTGTTCAGCTTCTGCGATCGCGATCTGGTCACGGTGTTCCCCGAAGTGGTCAAGGAGATCGTGCCGTTCATCATCCGCGCCGACGAAAGCAAACCTTACGGACTGGACGTGCGCCGTGAGAACAAATCGTTCATCGAAGTGGTGGCCGACGTGCTCAACCTGCCAAAACTGCGGGTGGTTGAAACCGGCGGCAACGCCTTCGCCGCCGAACGCGAACAGTGGGACGACGGCAACAACGTGGTGGCGGTGGAACCCGGCGTGGTCATCGGCTACGACCGCAACACCTACACCAACACCCTGCTGCGCAAGGCCGGCGTGGAAGTCATCACCATCAGCGCCGGCGAACTGGGGCGCGGGCGTGGCGGCGGCCACTGCATGACCTGCCCGATTGTCCGCGATCCGATCGACTATTAATTTCAGGGAGACGCACCATGGCTTTCAATATTCATAACCGCAATCTGCTGAGCCTGGAACATCACAGCACTCGCGAATTGCGCTACCTGCTCGACCTGTCCCGCGACCTCAAACGCGCGAAATACACCGGCACCGAACAGCAGCACCTGAAGGGCAACAACATCGCGCTGATCTTCGAAAAGACCTCGACCCGTACCCGTTGCGCCTTCGAAGTGGCTGCCTATGACCAGGGCGCGAATGTCACCTATATCGACCCGAACTCTTCGCAGATCGGCCACAAGGAAAGCATGAAGGACACCGCCCGGGTGCTCGGGCGCATGTACGACGCGATCGAGTATCGCGGCTTCAAGCAGGAAATCGTCGAGGAACTGGCCAAGTTCGCCGGCGTGCCGGTGTTCAACGGCCTGACCGACGAATATCACCCGACGCAAATGATCGCCGACGTGCTGACCATGCGCGAACACTCCGACAAGCCGCTGCACGACATCAGCTACGCCTACCTGGGCGACGCGCGCAACAACATGGGCAACTCGCTGTTGCTGATCGGCGCCAAGCTGGGCATGGACGTGCGCATCTGCGCGCCGAAAGCACTGTGGCCGACCGACGACCTGGTGGATCGCTGCAAGAAATACGGTGAAGAAAGCGGTGCCCGCATCACCCTCACCGAAGATCCGAAGGCCGCGGTCAAGGGCGTGGATTTCATTCACACCGACGTCTGGGTATCGATGGGCGAACCGGTGGAAGCCTGGGCCGAGCGTATCCAGCAACTGCTGCCTTACCAGGTCAACGCCGACCTGATGAAAGCCACCGGCAACCCGCGCACCAAGTTCATGCACTGCCTGCCGGCTTTCCACAACAGCGAGACCAAGGTCGGCAAGCAGATTGCCGAGCAATATCCACACCTGAAGAACGGCATCGAAGTGACCGATGACGTGTTCGAGTCGCCAGCCTGCATCGCCTTCGAGCAAGCGGAAAACCGCATGCACACCATCAAGGCGATTCTGGTGTCGACACTGGCTGACCTGTAACGCAGATCAGCGGGTCAAACTACTTGTCCCGCTGCCTGACCTGTAGGAGCGAGGCTTGCCCGCGAAGGCGGCAGGCCTGACACACCGTGAAAGTCCCTTCGCGGGCAAGCCTCGCTCCTACGGGATCACCGAACTCTGAAAGGACTTGCATCATGCGTATCGTCGTTGCTCTGGGCGGTAATGCCCTGCTTCGCCGGGGTGAACCGATGACCGCTGACAACCAGCGCGCCAACATCCGGATCGCCACCGAACAGATCGCCAAGATCCATCCCGGCAACCAACTGGTCATCGCCCACGGCAATGGCCCTCAAGTGGGCCTTTTGTCGCTGCAGGCGGCGGCCTACACCTCGGTCACTCCCTACCCGCTGGACGTGCTCGGTGCCGAAACCGAAGGCATGATCGGCTACATCATCGAACAGGAACTGGGCAACCTGCTGGCCTTCGAGGTGCCTTTCGCGACCCTGCTCACCCAGGTCGAAGTCGACGCCAACGACCCGGCCTTCAAGAACCCGACCAAACCCATCGGCCCGGTCTACACCAAGGACGAAGCCGAGAAACTGGCCGCCGAAAAAGGCTGGGCCATCGCCCCCGACGGCGACAAGTTCCGCCGCGTGGTCGCCAGCCCCAAACCCAAGCGCATTTTCGAAATTCGCCCGATCAAGTGGCTGCTGGACAAGGGCAGCATCGTGATCTGCGCGGGCGGCGGCGGCATTCCGACCATGTACGACGAAAACCGCAAGCTGCAGGGCATCGAGGCGGTGATCGACAAGGACCTGTGTTCGTCCCTGCTGGCCGAGCAACTGGAGGCCGATCTGCTGGTGATCGCCACCGACGTCAACGCGGCTTTCATCGACTACGGCAAGCCGACCCAGAAAGCCATCGGCCAGGCCCATCCGGACGAACTGGAACGCCTGGGGTTCGCCGCCGGCTCCATGGGCCCCAAAGTTCAGGCAGCCTGCGAATTCGCCCGCCATACTGGAAAGGTCGCCGTGATCGGTTCGCTCTCGGATATCGAGGCGATCGTTCAAGGCAAGGCCGGGACCCGTGTGAGCACCGCCGCACCGGGGATCAGCTACCGATAAAACGATGTGCCAGGCAGGTTAATCCCTGCCCGGCCTCACGATTTCCAAAGGGGATAAGAAAATGGCCATGTTCGAGCCAGGTCATCTGCACATCGAGCGCCATGCGCTGAACGACAAAGATGTGAGCTACAACATTCACCTCGACTACGAAGTCAGCAGCGATCCCAAGCAAGGCAAGGGCATGCTGTTCACCATGCACGGCAGCATCCAGGGCAAGGAACTCAAGGAGACGTTCTTTCTGCCCAAGGAAGAGGCCTACAACTTCGCCAGGAACGTGACGCAAATCGCCGAGAAATACGGTATTCCCAAGTCCATGAGCAGCATCGGCTCAATGCACAAACACTATGACCTCATGTTCGAGGATGTACGGGTGCAGCTGAACATGAAGTCCGGGGATACGGTCAATCCCGAACACTTCGAGTGACCTGCAGACGCTTCAAACGGATTCGTTCTGTCACACCATTGAATGGAAAAACAGGCTTATGAAATCTATCCGCTCCCTTGCTTCTGCCGTCGCCCTCGCCTCCCTCTTTTCAACCGCTTGCCTGACGGCCCATGCCGCCGATATTCCGTTGGGCAGCCGCGCCATTGAAGGCCACATCGTCTCGAAGGTCCTGGCCGTCGATCCGGCGAACTATCAGGTGACCATCGAAGGCCCGGACCAGCAACCGGTGCCCCTGCAGCTCACCGACCAGGCGAAGAACCTGAACAATCTCAAAGTCGGCGACACCGTCGATATCCAGGTGATCCGCTCGGTCGCCTATGTGCTGGACACCACCGTCGGTGGCGCGCCAGGCATGACCAATGAAGCGATGACCGTCCGTGCGACCAAGGATAATCCCAACCCCGGCGGTGAAGCCGTGCGTCAGGTCAAGGTCACCTCGAAAATCACCAAGATCGACATGAAAACCCACGAAGTGACGCTGATGCCTCCGGAAGGGAAACTGCGGGTGGTGAAGGTCGAGGATCCCGACCTGCAAGCGCGCATGAAGAACCTCAAGGAGGGCCAGACGGTCGACGCCGTTTATACCGAAGTGCTGAAGGTCCAGACCTCGCGCTAGTTGCGCGGCCCTGAACGAAAGGACCCGGGTTCGATATGATAGATCTGCTCAATGCTATCGGGCTCGGGTTGCTGGCGCTGCTGCCGTTGACCAACCCGCCGACGACCGTGGCGCTGTTCCTTGCCCTGAGCAAGGGACTGAGCCAGAAGGAAAAGGACTCCCAGGCTTTTCTGACGTCCTTCTATGTGTTTTTGATCATGGCGGTCACCTACTACATCGGTGCCTTCGTCATGGATGCCTTCAACATTTCCATCCCGGGCCTGCGCATCGCCGGCGGCGGGATTCTGGTGATCATGGGCTTGAAGATGCTGTTTCCGCCGCCACCCCAACCCGTCGTTGCCGGGGCCAGCACCGCGGAACAGCCGACCTTCGCTTTCATCCCGCTGGCCATGCCCAGTACCGCCGGGCCCGGCACCATCGCGATGATCATCAGCGCCGCCGCCACCATCAAGAACAACACCTTGTTCCCGCCGTGGGTGCTGCTGGTCGCCCCGCCGCTGATCTTCATGCTGACCGCGCTGATCCTCTGGATCTGCCTGCGCTGCTCGGGATTCATCATGCGGATCATGGGCCAGTCAGGCATCGAAGCCATCTCGCGGCTGATGGGTTTTCTGCTGGTGTGCATGGGTGCGCAGTTCGCGATCAATGGCTCGGTGGAGGTCCTGCAAACCCTGATCGACCACAACGCTCACCTGTTGCGAGCGCAGTGAATCCGCTGCGCTGCGATGGGATGAATGGCCGGTGTTTACCCGGCAAAGAGGCGGAAAATCGGCTGTACTCAAATTCCGGGTTCATGGGAGACACGATCATGAAAAAGCCCAGGGCACTTGGTTGGCTGGCGATGATTTTATTGCTGGTGGTGAACGGCACGGCGTGGGCCGCCACCGACCGCTCCGAAAAACGCCGCGCCGCGCGCGATACCCGCCAGGAAACCCGTCAGGACGCGCGTCAGACGAAACAGGATTGCCGGGCGGCCGACGCCAAGAGCAATCCGGAATGCAGGCAGGACAAACGCGAGACCCGGCGCGAAGGTCGGCAGAAGGCCAGGGATATCAAATATTGAGCCTTGATATCTGTGTAGCAGCTGGCGAAGCCTGCGTTGGGCTGCGAAGCAGTCGCAAAATCAGACAATGCGGTGTTTCAGGTAAATCCGGGATTCAGGTTTCACGACTGCTGCGCAGCCGAACGCAGGCTTCGCCAGCTGCTACAAAGATCGCAACCACATGGAGAGCATGATGCGCATTCCATTGTTTTACGCGGTGTCGGTCGTACTGTTGATCAATGGTTCCACTTGCCTGGCGCAGACGGTGCAGGCCACGGCGACTGCCGGCACGGGCAACAGCACGGCGACGGCGACCGCCGGCAACGGGACCGCCACGGCCACGGTGGGTGATGCCAGCGCCACGGCCACCACCGCCGATGCAGCGCCAGCTGCAGAGGTGGCAAAGGATCCGGTGTTCAATCAGGAACAACTGGATCAGATGGTCGCGCCGATCGCGCTGTATCCGGACCCGTTGCTGGCCCAGGTGCTGATGGCCAGCACCTACCCCGGGCAAATCGCCGAGGCCGTGACCTGGTCCAAGGCCAATCCGAAAGCCAAGGGCGACGATGCGGTCAAACAGGTGGCGAATCAGCCCTGGGACCCGAGTGTGCAGGCGCTGGTCGCCTTCCCGCAGGTGCTGGCGACCCTGGGCCAGGATCCGGTCTGGGTGCAGCGGTTGGGAGATGCGTTTCTCGCGCAGCCGGACGATTTGATGGGCGCGGTGCAGCGTTTGCGGCATCAGGCCCAGGCCGCCGGCAACCTGCAGAGCAACCAGTATCAGAATGTCACGGTGCAGAATATTACGCCGGCAGCGGCGCCGGCTCCCGCGCCCGAATCGTCCTCATCGTCTTCAACGCCGGCACCTGCCCCGGCCAGTTCGTCCACGATCATCATCCAGCCCGCCGATCCGCAGGTGGTGTACGTGCCGACCTATAACCCGACCACCACCTATGGCACCTGGGCCTATCCGGCCTCACCGCCGGTCTACTACCCGCCGCCACCGGCCTATTACCCGGGCCAGGCACTGGTCGCGGGGCTGGCGTTCGGTACCGGGGTGGCGATCGTCGCTTCGCTCTGGGGCGATTGTGACTGGGGCAACAACGACATCGACGTGGACGTCAATCGCTACAACAACATCAACCGCAACAATCAGATCACCAACAACCAGAACAAGTGGCAGCACAACGCCGTCAATCGCCAGGGGGTGCCCTATCGCGACCAGCGCAGCCGCGAGCAATTCGGTCGCCAACTCAACGGTGCCACTCAGCGCGAAGCCTTTCGCGGCGACAACGCCCAGCGCGCCCAGGCTCGGGAGAATGCCCGTAGCGCCATGGACCGAAGCGGCATCGAGAGACCGGCCACCAGCAATCGCCAGGCCCGTGATCAGGCGCGTCAGGCGCAGTCGGGCATGGCGGCCGGCAATCGCATGCAAGGTGGCGCGGACCGGCCTCGGGCGGCGGACAGAAGCCAGGGCGTTGACCGCAACCAGGTCGCCACGCGAAACCAGGGTGAACGAAACATTCGCGAAAACCAGCAGCCCAGAAGGCAGGACGCTCAGGTGAACCAGCGCCGACAGGATTCGACCTTTTCTCGTCAGAACGCGCAAAAACGCCCGGCCGCCAGTCCCGGCAGTGCCCGCAATAACGCGTTCGCCGGTGCGCGCTCACCTTCCCAATCCAATGCGCAGGCCCTGCGGGGTCGGGCCAGCCAGGCATCCGCCCAGCGCCCAAGCTCGATGCGGTCTTCCGGTCACCAGATCAGCAGACCGTCCAGCCCAATGCGTTCGAGGGGGGGCCGCCGGTGAACAATCCAAGTCGAGTCAAAGTGTTCATGAATCTGGTGGCGCCCGCCTTGGCGATCACCGCGAGCCTCTTGTGGTCGGGGGTTGCGGCGGCGCAGGAGGCGTTTTCCACGCCGGAAAAGGCCGCCGAGGAATTCGTCAAGGCGTTGGGGACCGAGCATGCCGATCAGGCGCGGCTGACCGAGCTTCTGGGTGAGGACTGGCGCAGCGTGATTCCCCGTGAAGGTGTGCAGCGCGAGGATGTGGATGCGTTCCTCAAGCAGTATCACGAGCAGCATCAGATCCAGAAGCCCAATGATCGCAAGGCCATTCTGGCGGTCGGCCCCGATCACTGGACCATGCCCATCCCCATGGTCAAGGACAAGAGCGGCTGGCGCTTCGACATGAAGGCCGGCGCCGTGGAAATTCGCGCTCGCCGCATTGGTCGAAACGAGCTGTCCACGGTGCAGTCGGTGCTGGCCTATCATGATGCGCAGATGGACTATGCCTCGCAGGATCGTGATGGCGATGGCGCGCTGGAGTACGCACAGAAGATCTTCAGCACCCCCGGTGAACACGACGGGCTCTATTGGGCGGACGACGACAGCGGTCAGATCAGCCCCCTGGGCCCGATGTTCGGCAACGCCTCGACCCTGGAGGACTGGCACGGTTATCACTTCCGCATCCTCAAGGGCCAGGGCCCCTCGGCCCCCGGTGGCGCCTACAGCTACCTGATCGGCGACAAAATGAGCCGCGGCTTCGCCCTGATCGCCTGGCCGGCGAAATACGACGACACCGGGGTCATGAGCTTCATGATCAGCCATGACGGGCAGGTGTTCGAAAAAGACCTGGGGCCCAGCGGGGAGAAACTGGCGCTGTCGATGAAGCTGTTCGACCCGGATGACAGCTGGACGCAAGTGCCTACCGATCAAAAGGCCGATTGAGCCGCCGCAAAACAGGTGGGAGCGGGCTTGCTCGCGAAGAGGACGGCACATCCGACATTGATGCTGCCTGACCTGACGCATTCGCGGGCAAGCCCGCTCCCACAGGGGTTTGTGTCGTTCACGGATACCGCGATCGACCACAAAACCTGTAGGCGCTGTCGAGTGAAACGAGGCTGCGATCTTTCGATCTTTGAAAAACAAGATCAAAAGATCGCAGCCTTCGCCAGCTCCTACAGTTTTAGAGCAATGCGCTGGCCAGCAGATCTTCCAGGCTCATCGGCTTGGCGAAGTAGTAACCCTGGGCCTGCCCCGCGCCCATTTCCCGCAGCAGGTCCAGGGTCAGTTCGTCCTCTACCCCTTCGGCCACCACGCTCAAATCCAACGACTCGGCCATGCGCACGATGGCCCGTACGATGGCGCGGCTGCGGGGGCTGCTGGTGAGTTCGAGGATGAACGACTTGTCGATCTTCAAGCCGCTGAACCGGTACTGGTGCACGTAACTCAGGGACGAGAATCCGGCGCCGAAGTCGTCGAGCACCACCGACATGCCGTTATCGGCCAATTGCTGCATGGTCAGGCGGGCGATGGCCGGTTCCGCCACCAGCGCGCCTTCGGTCAATTCCAGGCAGATCCGCGAAGGCTCGACCCCGTGTCGCGCCAGCAGCGCCAGCACTTCGCCGGCGAATTCCGGGCGGGCCATGCTGTAGCTGGAGCAATTGACGTGCACCGCCGGCCAGTTGGCGTGCTCGGGCTGGGCGAGGATCACCGCGATGCGGGTGAGCATGTACAGGTCCAGTCGACCGATCAGGCGCAGACCCTCGACGTCCGGCAGAAACTCGCCCGGCGCGATCACCCGGCCGCCCGGCTGGTGCCATCGAATCAAGGCTTCGAGCGCCACCAGTTCACCGGTTTCCAGACTGACGATCGGCTGGAAGTACGGCAGCAACTCATCGGTGCGCTTGAGCGCATTGCGCAACGCCCCTTCACGCTCGACCTGATCGGACACCTCACGCCGCACTTCCTGATTGAACACCGCGTAGCTGTCGCGCCCGGCACTCTTGACCCGGTACATCGCCGCATCGGCATCGCGCAGCAGGTCGGCCGGCTCGTTGTGAAACTGGCTGTCGGCACTGACGATACCGACGCTGCAGGAAGAAAAGACCTGATGGCCATTGATGAAGAATGGCAGGTCGAACGCCGCGAGGATCCGCTCGCCGATTTCAATCAGCGTCTCCAGCGAAGCCTCCGGCGCCAGCACCGAGAATTCATCGCCGCCCAGCCGCGCCAGCATGTCGGTTTCCCGCAGGCAACTGCGCAGACGGTGAGCGGCGTGCATCAACAGCAGGTCGCCAAAATGATGGCCGAAGCTGTCGTTGACCATCTTGAAACGGTCCAGGTCGATGAACATCACCGCCAGTTGCCCGCCCTCGCTTTCGAACCGCGCCCAGGCCTGATTCAGGCGCTGTTGCAGGTAGGTGCGGTTGGCCAGCCCCGTCAGGGCATCGTGGGAGTTTTCGTGCTGCAACTTGGCGTTGGCGTGGTCCAGTTCGCGGGTACGGTTCTGCACCCGGGCTTCGAGCTTGAGATTGGCGGCATGGATCGCTTCGGCGGCGGTACGGCGTGACAACGCGGTGTCGATGTGCCGCGATACGAAGGTCAGCAGTTCCTGGTCGCGCTGGCTGTAGCTGACCTGCGCGGTGTAGCTTTGCACCGCCAGTACGCCTCGCACGCTGTCGCCATCGAACAGCGGAATGCCCAGCCAGGAGTGAGAGCGGAATGCCTCCTCGATTTCGATTTCCCCCTGTTCGGACAGGCGACCCGCCTCGTCGAAGTCGACCAGGCACGGCCGACGCTGGCGGATCACGTACTCGGTCAGGCCCCGGCGCCCACGCCGCGCTGCCGGGCGCACGGTCTGGCGCTCATCGACGTAATAGGGAAAGGTCACTTCGGTGGTCGCGTCGTCGAACATCGCGATGTAGAAGTTCTGCGCGAACAGCAGATCGCCGACGATGCCGTGCAGGGTCTGGAAGAACTCGGTCATATCCCCTGGCTGGCTCGACAGTTCGGCGATCTGGAACAAGGCGTTTTGCAGATGCTCGGCGCGCTCGCGTTCGGCCACTTCCTGGCGCAGCGCGTCGTTGACCGCTGACAGCTCCAGGGTGCGGCGCATCACGGTCTGCTCCAGGTCCTCGCGGTGCAGAATCCGGTCCAGGGCCATGGCCACGTGGCGCGAGACCACCAGGAACAGCGCACGGTCTTCGGCACTGTAGGTGCGCGACACCTCGTAGACCTGCATGGCGAGCATGCCGAACACTTCGTCCGAGGCGTTTTTCAGCGGTGCGCCCATCCAGAACTCGGGACGGTCGCCCACGCAGTAGAAACGGCCTTCGGCCTGGGCCTGGAGAATCCCGGCCGAATCGATCAGCAACGGCTGGCCGGACGTCAGCACCTGGCCGGTCAGCGACAGGCGATTGGGGTCCAGGTACTCGTAATTCGAGGATTCCAGGGCATCGACGTCGATTTTGTCGACGTAGTACGGATAGTCGATTTTGTGGGTGTGCGGATCGTAAAGCGCCAGGTAGAAGTTTTCGGCGTCGATCAGGCTGGCCAGCAACTGGTGCACGCCGACCAGGAACACCGAACGGTCGCGGGTCGAGCTGGCCAGGTAGG
Source organism: Pseudomonas sp. C1C7 (assembly GCF_013359595.1). GTDB lineage: Bacteria > Pseudomonadota > Gammaproteobacteria > Pseudomonadales > Pseudomonadaceae > Aquipseudomonas. Next base: position 29,441 of record NZ_JABFMP010000026.1, read on the forward strand.
TGATTTCATAGAGCACCCGCTGGGTGATCTGCGCGCGGGCCAGGGTGTTGGTCTGCACCTGAATGCCCAGGCGCTGGGCAAATTCGGCGAGCGCGGGTTCCGCCGCGTCATCGACGGGTGCGAGCAGCCAGCCGAGAACGCTTTCGCCCTTGCCGGTGGGCCAGCGCTGCAGGCGCCGGGTTCGGCAAAAGGCGTCGAATTCTTCATTGGAAATGCTCGCGGGCCACTGTCCCTGCGGATCGCCCTGTCCGACCAGATACATTTGTTCGCCGGCACGGTAAACGGCCCATGCCGTGGTATGGGGCCAGTTGCGCGCTGAGTCGAGCAGTTTTTCGATCTTGTCGTCGTTGCCGGCGTAAGCCACCGCGGCAGTCTCCGAATTCCCTATCAGTTGAGAGGCGACCAGATCGTCGCCGCTCGATTGCCGTGGCGAACCGGTCAATTGACGAAAACTCATCAGCGCTCCATGAGCCAGAAACTGGCGATACTCTTTTACTGATTGTTAGCGATATGCCGGTGTCCTTTTCCTTTATAGCTTATGACAGTTTTTTTCAATCATTTTGTTTCCGCGGCATCCATCAACTGTAGGAGCCGAGCTTGCTCGCGATGGAGGCAGGAACGCCGTGGCGCGTCACGTTTCCCGCGTTATCGTTGGCGACCATCGCGAGCAAGCTCGGCTCCTACAGGGGGTCCGGTGTTGAGGCAAATGTTCAACGCCTGGAAAGTTACACCCGGCTACGCAGCCACTGCAGAAAGCCCTTTTTCTCGATGGCCTTGGGCTCTTCCTGCAGCAATGTCTGGGATATCTGCAAACGGAAGTCCACCAGCGCTCGCATCGCTTCGCTGATGTCATGCCGCGCTTCCACGCAGGGCCGGAAGTATTCCTTGTCGATCCGGTACAGATAGCAGAACGTCAGCGCGGCGAAATCCGCGGGCAAGGCCTTGCCCGAGACGATCCCCGCCTCGCCGATCACCTCCCCCGGCCCCATGCGCCCGGCTTCGAACTTCACGCCCGCGCGGCTGAGCGCCACCGTCACCACCCCCGACTCGATAATGTACAGATGCTCGCTGATCTCCCCGCCCGGGAGAATCATGTCCCCCGGCTGGAACGCCTGGCGGGTCATGTTCTTGCTGACGCTGTCCTTCTCTTCATCACTTAAGGTATTGGCGAAAATCGCCGAGTGATCCAGCAACGCCCGCGCCCGGGAATGGCGCACCGGTTCGTTGGTTTCCACCGTCGACAGCCAGTTGATGCCGGCCGCCAGCAAATGCCGGTACGCCAGGTCGAACAGCTGATTGCGCACCAGGCGCTTCTGATCCATGGAAATCACGAAGCCGCTGACCTCATATTCCACGCCACCGCTGCCGGTGCTCTTGATCGTCACCTTGGGCGCCGGCTTGGTCAGCAGGATCCGGCAACCCTGGGCCGCCCGCTCCAGCGCATCGAACACCCGGTTCGGGCGCACATGGGGGCTGATCAGCAGACTGATGGACACCCCGAACATGTCGCTGGGCCGACTGAAGTTGGTGATCTTGGCCTTGGCCGCCATCGAGTTGGGAATCACGATCATGCTGCCCTGGGAGGTCTGCAGGAAAGTGGCGCGCCAATCGATGTCGGTGACCCGGCCTTCGGTGCCGTCGATAGCGATCCAGTCATCGATCTGATAGGGCTTGGTGGTGTTGAGGACAATTCCGGAAAACACGTCGCTGAGGGTGCTTTGCAACGCCAGGCCGACGATGATCGCCAAAGCGCCGGAGGTCGCCAGCACGCCCTTGACCGGCAGATTGAGCACATAGGCCAGCGCGGCAATCACCGCCACCAGAAAGATCACCGCGCCGAGCAGGTCCTGGATCAGCCGGCCGGTATGCCCGACCCGCTGCATCATTACCGCGCCGATCATCACCGTCAGCGTCCGCGCACCGAACAGCCACCAGCCGATCTGCAGCGCCGTGGCCGCCATCTGCAACGGTACGCTGTCACCCGCGGGCGCCGGTTCCAGCGGGCTCAGGCCTTCATTGAACAGCAGCAGGCTGTACAGCAGGAAAATGACCAGGCGTATCAGCACTTTCCAGTTGTGCCGCCGGGTGCTGATCAGCCGCCACATCACCGTATCGATCAGGATCAGGGCCAGGGCGCCGAGCAACGGGCTTTCAGTGAACATGGACAGCATCGAATACCTCCAGCGCAGCCCAATGACCGGCCGTCGATCAAATCGACAGTCCGGTCAATGAATTCTTCTGCCCTTGAAGCATAGTCAGCGCCGTCGTAAACAGAATGCGCGATTCATCCGCTGCTCACGCCCTGAGCTTTAACACGCGCATCAGCCTGGATACAAGGCCTCGAACCGGGCAAGCCCTGGCACCCTCTGTCAGCTGCGCACGGGCCGGCTCGTTGAACGAAAGGCCCATCAACTGGGGCAGCAGAAAGCCGCTTTCGAATTCGCTGTGCGCCTGGCTGGCACTGTCGGCTCGAAGGGTTTCGGCGCAGAAATCGGTGGTCTCGAACATGAGGAATCTCCCGCGATTGAAGCCTGCTGCGATGACCCGCACGGTCATTCGCTTCTGGAGCCAGTTTCACCGCAACAGTTGGAACGGGGAATGGACAGGAATGTCATGGCTCCATTGCCGCCAACGAAACAATCGCCTCCCCTGCAGGAGCTGCCGCAGGCTGCGGTCTTTTGATTTTGCTTTTAAAAGACAAGATCAAAAGATCGCAGCCTTCGGCAGCTCCTGCATTAGAGACGGTGGTGTCAGGAGGTTTTGTCGGCTTGCATCGCCGGATGCTCACGCAACCGGTCAACGATGTAGTCGACAAAACTGCGCACGCGCATCGACGCCTTGAGCCTTTCGCGGTAGACCACCTGCACCGGCAACGCCGGCAACTCATAGGCTTGCAGCACCCTGCGCAGGCGTCCGCCATGCAGATAGTCGTACAACGGATAACTCAGGCAGCGCATCAACCCGGCGCCATGGGCCGCGGCGTCGATGGCGCCCTGCACTGTGGCGCAACTCAGTACCGAGCGTGCCTTGACGGTCAAGGGTTCCTGCTGACGCTGGAACGCCCAATTGACCTGATTCTGGCTGGCCTGCGTGGCGATCAGGCGATGATGCTTGATGTCTTCGGGCTCCATGGGTTCACCGTGGGCTGCCAGGTATTTGGGGCTGGCGCAGACGATCGATCGGACGTGCCCGACAGAGCGGGCAATCAGCGACGAACTGGGCAGGTGCCCCACCCATACCGCCACGTCGAGTGCTTCCTCGTTCATGTTGGGAAAGCGGTCATGGTATTGGGCGAAAAACCGGACGTGCGGATAGCTGTCCATATAGCCGGTGAGCAGCGGTCCCATGACATGGCGGCCGAACAACAGCGGCATCAGCACCCTCAGGTTGCCTTGCGCCTCGACGTGCAGGCCTTTGGCGGACGCCTCCGCCTGCTCGATTCCGTTGAGGATGCGCGTGCAATCGGCCATGAACGCCGCCCCGGCCTCCGTCAGCCGCACGCCGCGAGTGCTGCGCGACAACAGCGCGACGCCCAGCCGCGCCTCGAGACGGGCGATGGCGCGCGCGACAGTCGGCCCCGAGACATTGAGCCGACGCGCCGCCGAAGCCAGGCTTGGCCGCTCGGACAACGCTTCGAATATCTGTATTTCGCGATAACGATCCATCAGCCCTCGCCCCTGACATTCGCCTTGAGCGTTTCGTCATAGCCCAACCGGTCGACGAGAAAGTCCGCGAAGGTGCGCACTTTGGCCGGCACCCGGTTGCTCTTCTGGTAGACCACCTGTATGGGCAATGCCGGCGGCTCGAAGGCTTGCAGGACGATTTCCAGTTCGCCCCGGGCCACGTGCCGGGCCACTTGATAGGACAACACCCGCGTGATGCCCCATCCCAGGCAGGCAATATTGATCGCCGCCTGATTGGCGGTGACAATCAGGCGCGGGTCAAAACGAAAGCTCAGCGTCTTGTCTCCCTCCATGAATTGCCAATCGCTGAGCAGGTGGCTGGCCGACGACATCACGATGTTGCCCGAACCCAGCGCCTGGGGATGATCGGGCCTGCCGTACTTCTCGAAATAGGCCGGAGCGGCGCAGACCACCTGGCGCACCTCGCCGACCTTGACGATGTTCAGGTTGGAGTCCTGCAGATGGCCGATGCGCACGGCTACATCAATGCCTTCATCGGCCATGTTGACCATGCGATCGACCAACAGGGCATTGAGGTGCACCGAGGGATACTGATCCAGATAATCGGTCAGGAGCGGCGCGATGTACGACTCGCCGAACATCACCGGCGCCGTCACCGTCAATTGTCCACGCGGCACCCGGTAGCTGCCGGCCGCGGCCTCCTCCGCTTCGTCGATTTCGCTGAGGATGCGCCGGCAATCTTCCAGGTAACGTTGACCGGCTTCGCTCAGGTGCAGGCTGCGGGTGGTTCGCGACATCAACTGGGTGCCGATCCGCTCTTCCATCGCGGCAATGGCGCGGGTCACGCTGGGTGGCGAAATGTTCAGGCGGCGGGCCGCTGCGGCGAAGCCTTCCTCTTCGGCCACCGCCATGAAAATCTGCATTTCCTGAAAGCGATCCATTGGCGACCCTGAGTTGAGCGAGCGAGGTTTGAGCGGTATCCGCGGGCGAATCAATCGCCAGTATTGTCGGCCGTGACGGCTTTCGCACGTTTGCGCATCGCTATTGGCTGTTTTAGGGGAGGAACTTCAACGTGCGGGGCCCGGCGAAATCTCATCGCCGGGCCCCGGGTTCACTTCAGGCTTGTTGCAAGCCGACAGCGGTGCGCTGCATGCCGACGAAACCTGGCAAGGCTTCGATGCTGCTCAGCCAGGCACGGATATGCGGATATTCGGTCAGCGCGACGTTGCCTTCCGGTGCATGGGCAATGTAGGTGTAGGCGGCGACGTCAGCGACGGTGGCCGTGTCTCCTGCGAGGAATTTGCCTTGCGCCAGTTCCTGCTCCATGACTTTGAGCAAGGCATGGGAACGGCTGATGACTTCATCGGCGTTGTACTTGGCGCCAAAAACGGTGATCAAGCGCGCCGTGGCCGGACCCGAACTGATCTGACCCGCCGCCACCGACAGCCAGCGCTGGACCTTCGCTTGCGCCAGTGGATCGCTCGGCAGCCATTGGCCATTGCCGTACTGGGCGGCGAGGTACACCAGGATGGCGTTCGAATCGGACAGCACGGTGCCGTTGTCATCGATCACCGGCACTTGTCCGAAGGCGTTGAGCGCCAGGAACTCAGGGGACTTGTGCGCGCCTTTCATCAGGTCGACGAACACCAGTTCGGCAGGCTGGCCCAGCAACGAAAGCATCAACTCGACACGATGCGAGTGGCCGGACAAAGGGTGACGATAAAGTTTGATGGCGTTCTGGGACATGACGTACTCCGCTTTGACAAGGGTTCGACCCGGGGATCGCGTCGATGGCGCTATGGTCTCTCGCTACCGCAAACTGCGGAATCACCAGCTTTTACAATCCAGCATTTCAGCAGCTGAAACAGTCGGGCCTTCACGGAGCGCACGCAGGCGACCAACGGTAAACCGGTCAAGGGCAATGGGACGATACTGGGCGGTGCAGTACCGATCAGGCATTCAGGTTTTGCGGGCAATCACGCAGGGCCTGTTCCCTTCCCGAAATCCGAGGTACCAACCAAAATGGCCAAGGCTGCCGATGTCGTTGTGCAATGTCTGGAAAACGAGGGCGTGGAGTTCGTGTTCGGAATTCCCGGCGAAGAGAACCTTGACCTGCTGGAGTCCCTGCGCAAGTCGCCCATCAAGCTGGTGCTGACCCGCCACGAACAATCCGCCGGTTTCATGGCTGCTACCTATGGCCGCCTGACCGGCAAGACCGGCGTCAGCCTCTCGACCCTGGGCCCTGGCGCGACCAATCTGGTGACGGCCGGTGCTTATGCCTATCTGGGCGGCATGCCGATGCTGATGATCACCGGGCAGAAACCGATCAAGAAGTCCAAGCAGGGCCGGTTCCAGATCCTCGATGTGGTCGGCATGATGCAGCCACTGACCAAGTACACCCATCAACTGGCGTCCGCCGACAACATCCCCTCCCGGGTGCGCGAAGCCTTCCGCCTGTCCGAAGAAGAAAAACCCGGTGCCGTGCATCTGGAGCTGCCTGAAGACATTGCCGCCGAACAGACTGAAAGCATGCCGATCCCGCCGAGTCTGGTCCGTCGTCCCCTGGCCGAGACCAAGTCCATCGAAGGCGCCGTGGAAAAGCTCAAGGCCGCCCGCAGCCCGATCCTGGTGATCGGCGCCGGGGCTAACCGCAAGATGACCTGCAAGGTGCTCAAGCAGCTGATCGACAACACCGGCATTCCGTTTGTGACCACGCAGATGGGCAAGGGCGTGGTGGACGAGCGCCACCCGCGCTTTCTCGGCAACGCCGCCCTCTCCGCCGGCGACTTCGTGCACCGCGCCGTGGAAGCCGCCGACCTGATCGTCAACATCGGCCACGACGTGATCGAGAAACCGCCGTTCTTCATGGTCCGTGGCGGTACCGAGGTGATTCACATCAACTTCCGTTCGGCGGAAGTCGACCCGGTGTATTTCCCGCAGATCGAAGTGGTGGGCGACATCGCCAACGCCGTGTGGCAGATCGGCGAGGCGCTGCAAGTCCAGCCGCACTGGGATTTCAGCCGCCTGATGGCGATCCGCGAGGCCAACGAGGCGCAGATCATCGAGGGCGCCGACGACAACCGTTTCCCGATCTACCCGCAGCGTTTCGTTGCCGACGTGCGTCGCGCCCTGCCCTCCGAAGGCATCGTCGCGCTGGACAACGGCATCTACAAAATCTGGTTCGCCCGCAACTACAAGGCCCACCGGCCAAACACCGTACTGCTGGACAACGCCCTGGCGACCATGGGCGCCGGCCTGCCGTCGGCGATGGCCTCACACCTGGTCTACCCCGACCGCCCGGTGGTCGCGGTGTGCGGTGACGGCGGTTTCATGATGAACAGCCAGGAACTGGAAACCGCCGTGCGCCTGAAGATGAACCTCACGGTGATCATCCTGCGCGACGACGGCTACGGCATGATCCGCTGGAAACAGGCCAACATGGGCTTCACCGATTTCGGCCTGGACTACGGCAACCCGGACTTCGTCAAATACGCCCAAGCCTATGGTGCCAAGGGCCATCGGGTCGACAGCGCCGAAGGCTTCCTGCCGCTGCTGGAGCGTTGCATCGGCGAACCGGGGGTGCATGTGATCGATTGTCCGGTGGATTATTCGGAGAACGACTTCATCCTCAACAGCGAGCTCAAGCGCAGGAGTGCGTTGGTCTGATCGGCACGCTGCGCCGAACACAACATCCGTAGGAGCGAGGCTTGCCCGCGAAAGGGCCGGTACATTCAACATTGATGTTGGCTGATCTGGCGCCTTCGCGGGCAAGCCTCGCTCCTACAGATAGGTGGGTTCAGATGTCGAGCACCAGCGGTTCGCTGCCTTGGGCCGGGACCGAACAGCAAATCAGCACTTCGTCGGCGGCCAGGCCCTGGTCCGGGGTGTTGAGGTAGTGCACGTGCCCGCTGGTGATGCGGGTTTTGCAGGTGCCGCAGGAGCCGCCGCGGCAGCTGAATTCGGGGTTCAGACCACGGGCTTCGGCCAGTTCCAGCAAGGTTCCGGTGCCGGGTTCCCAGCGCGCTTCCTTGCCGGAGGTGGAGAACAGCACTTTCACCGGTTCACTTGAAGCGGGTGTCTGTTGCGCGGCGGGCACGGTGATTTCGGCGTCGCGGACCAGGGTCGACGGGCCAAAGGTTTCGGCGTGAATCCGGTCATCGGGAATGCGCAATGCACGCAAGCCATCGTACAGCGCCTGGGTAAAACTCCCCGGTCCGCACAGGTAGAAGTCGTAGTCGTTGAGCGGCAGCACGGTCTTGAGCAGTTCGACATTGATCCGACCTGCCTTGTCATATTCACCGCCGGAACCGTCGGTGGATGGCTGGCTGACTACGCGCAACACCTTGACCCTGTCCCCCGCCCGTGCGACCAGCTCATCGATTTCCTCGCGGAAAGCCAGGTCCTCCACAGCGCGGCTGCTTTGCACCAGCCAGGTCGGGCGCAGGCGATTGATGCGTTTTCCCTGATAAACCACTTCCCGCAGCATCGACAGCAACGGCGTGATACCGACACCGGCGGCCAGCAGCACCAATGGACGCCGCTCAGCCGCGTGAACGGAAAAATGCCCTTGGGGTGCGCGTGCTTCGATCCAGTCACCGACCTGGATTCGCTCATGCAGATGCGAAGAAACCAGGCCGTCACGTTTGACGCTGATGCGCAGGAAGTCATCCGACGGAGCGCTGGACACGCTGTAGGTACGAATCGAAGGCGCCTGCTGCCCATGGGGCAGGATCCGCACGGGCACGTGTTGCCCCGGCTCGAACCCGGGCAGGCCAATGCCGTCATCGGGTTCCAGATAAAACGAACGAATGCTCGGGCTTTCCTCGACGATGCGCGCCACCCGCAGCGGCCGCCAGTGGGTGCGCATGGCCTCGGCCCGCAAGCGCTCGGCGGCGTGCTCCCAACTGCCGGTCATCAGGGAATTGGGCGACTCCCCCTCTTCCTTGTCTTCCCAACGCAATGCCAGCGCGGCCTGACGGTAAACGATGCGCTGCGGCTTGAAACGCCACAGCCGCTCGGCCCCCTGGAATGCGGCAATCCGGGGATCGTCCAGCAGCACCTCGGCAGTGCCGGTCATTTGCAGCAGGTCACCGCTCTTGAAATCCATGAACACCAGCCCGGCCCGGGGGTTGAGCAGGATGTTGCCCAGGGTGTTGAAAAACAGATTGCCGGAGAAGTCAGGAATGGTCAGCGTGCCGTCTTCTTCCATGCGCACGAAACCCGATTTGCCACCGCGATGGGAAGCGTCGACCTGATTCTGGCCGTCGCGCTCGACGTAGGTGGCGACGTAAAACGAATCGGCCGTGGTGGTCATCTGGCGCACGATCTCGTCCGTCGCACTCAACTCGCGGGCAATGTCGAGCGTTTCTTCGACGAAGGCGTACTGACGCAGATTGATATAACGCGGGCAATTGCCGTAGGCCTGGGTGACCGCGATTTCGATGCCATCCTCCAGCTCGCGCCGCACGTTGCCATTCATGCGGTTGCGCCGGCGGGTGTGCAATTCCATGCCGAGCATGCCGATGGCATCGCCAGCCTTCATGCCCTCCTGCGCCGGATCGTTGGGTTGCGGCTCAAGCTTTATATGCAGGATTTGCGGCTCCGGAGAATGCATGAAGCCGGGTTGGCCGGTGCGAATCGTGGCCCAGACATCACCCTGAGGGTCCACCGCCCCCAGAATCACAAACGGCAGTTGCGCATAGAACTCGCGATGCTGGTCCGGCATCCACGCCCGCGACATCTGGCGCTGGCCGACCCCCACCATCATCTCGACCGCGCCGACGCTGCGTTGCAAGGTCAGCTCGCCTTCATGCCAGGGTGAGGATTGCGGTTTCGAGATGCCGTCCATCGGGTGTCTCCTCGCTGCGCCAGGGGTGATGATCGGAATGCAGAGTGAGCGCTATCTTCCCCTCAACGCCGGTGCGGCGGAATGCCTACGAATTGAAATCCACTGTTTCAGAAACTGAAATGACCCGCTTGCTCGTGGATCAGATCGATCAGTGATCGCAGGCCGGGGGGAATATGCCGATGTCCAGCGTAGTACAGCGACAGGCCGGGCGCGTCGGGCGTGAAAGGCGCCAGGACCTGGATCAGCCGCCCTTCTTCCAAATCTTCCTGCACGTACCATTGCGGCACCTGCGCGAGCCCGACGCCTTGCCGTACCGCTTCGACCATCAATTGCGGCGCGTCCAGCACCAATGGCCCGAGCACATCGAGGGTGAACGTCTGCTCGTCACGGATGAACGCCCAAGGGGACGATTCCCCACCGGGCAGGCGCGCGCGGATACAGGCGTGATCGGCCAGGTCCTCGGGTGCATCTGGCTCAGGGTGCGTAGAAAAATAGTCTGTGGAACCCACCACCACCCTTTGAATGTTCGGGGTGATGGGCACTCGGATCATGTCCCGTGGCACCCGCGTACCCTGACGCAATCCCGCGTCGAAGCCTTCGGCGATGATGTCGACCATTTTGCCTTCGGTGACGATGTCCACGGTCATCCCGGGGTAACGGTTCAGGAATTTGAGCAGGATCGGTTGGAAAACCATCAGCGCCGCGCCCAGCGAGCTGTTGATGCGCAGCGTGCCTGTCGGTCGGGCCGGGTCTTCGTGCAGGTTTTGCATCGCCTGCTGGATATCGGCGACGGCGGGCTCTATCTGCTCGATGAAACGCTGCCCGGCCTCGGTCAGTGAAACGCTGCGGGTGGTTCGATGGAACAGCCGTGTTCCCAGGCGCGCTTCCAGGCCGGCCACCGCATTGCTGACCGCCGTGGTGGACATGTTCAAGTCGGTGGCTGCCGCACGGAAACCCCGCCGCTTGGCGACTGCCAGTACCACTTCCAGTTCGGTCAAGCCGCTTCTGTACATTGTTCCGGTTTCCTTGATGATTCATCCGCATTTGAACGGATTATCAGCTCAATGACAAACCGCTAGTTTGGCCTTTCCTTCTTCACGAACGACCGGGACAGATCATGTGGAACATCAAAGAGGCTTACATCGACGGCAATTTCGTCCCGGTACAGGGCACGGAGATCATCGAGATCATCAATCCGGCGACCGAAGCGGTCATCGGCACCGCCACCCTGGCCAACCGGGATGATGCGAAGCTGGCCATCGCTGCCGCGCGGCGCGCGCAAAGCGGGTTCGGCAACACGAGCAAGGCCGAACGCATCGAGATGCTCCGCCAGCTTCAGGCCGCCGTGCTGGGCAGCGCCGAGCGGATTCGCGATTCGGCCATCGAAGAATACGGCGGCGTGTTCGCCCGCACGCAATGGGTCAGCCAGTATGTCTCCCAGTGTTTTGCCAATGCCGCGCAAACCCTGGAGGACTATCCGCTGAGTCGCACCGTCGGTACGGCGCAAGTGGTGATGGAACCGGTGGGTGTCGCGGCATTGATCGCGCCCTGGAACAGCGTGGCCGGGACGGTCTGCAGCAAGCTCGCCTGCGCCATCGCCGCCGGTTGCGCGTCGGTGATCAAACCCAGTGAGCTGAGCCCGTTGCAGAGCCGCGTGATCGCCGAGGCGCTGCACAGCGCGGGTTTGCCGGGCGGGATTTTCAACATTCTGTTGGGACGCGGCCACGATGTCGGCGATGAACTGAGCACACATCCCGACATCGCCCGGCTCTCCTTCACCGGCTCCACCGCCACCGGCAAGCTGATCGCCCGTGCCGCCGTGGACAGCATTAAACGGGTGAGCCTTGCCCTGACCGGCAAATCGGCGTCGATCGTGCTGGACGATGCGGACCTGGCCACCGCCATACCACTGGCGATCAATGCCGCCTTCAACAACAGCGGACAGGCGTGCATTGCCGGGACTCGACTGCTGGTGCCGCGAGCGCGTCTGGATGAGGTCATCGGCGCCGTGCAGGCCTATGCCGCGACCTTGCGCGTGGGCGATCCCCGGGATCCGGACAGCGCCATCGGGCCGCTGGCCAGCCTTGCCCAGTACGAGCGTGTTCAGCACTACATTGAGCGTGGCCTTGTGCAGGGTGCGCGGTTGATTGTCGGTGGCGAGGGTCGCCCTGCCGGGCTGGAAAAGGGCTATTTCGTGAGGCCCACGGTGTTCGTCGATGTCAGCCCGCAGATGGATATAGCCCGTGAAGAAATCTTCGGGCCGGTGCTGTCGATCATGACCTATGACAGCGAGGAACAGGCCATCGAGATTGCCAATGGCACGGTGTATGGGCTGCATGCCTATGTGCTTGCGAGGGATCTGGAACGTGCCGGGCGAATCGCCTCCAGGCTGGAAGCGGGCACCGTGATGATCAACCGGATCAACCCGGAATTGCTGGCGCCGTTTGGTGGGGTGAAGCAATCGGGGATTGGCCGGGAATTCGGGGTGCTGGGGTTGGAGTCGTTTTTGGAGGCCAAGAGCATCGTATCGGCACAGTGAGCATGTTGCCCTTTGTGGGAGCGAGCCTGCTCGCTCCCACAGGGGTTCAGGTTTCAGCCGATTGTTACGCCGGCACTGGCGCGTTAGCCGCAATCAACCCGGCACTGCGCAGTTGCGCCCAGAATGCCGCCGGGATCACCGCTTGCAGCGCAGCCACATCTTCGGCGATGCGCTCCGGACGGCTGGCGCCTGGGATCACCGCGGCCACCGCCGGGTTGGCCAGGGAGAATTGCAGCGCGGCGGCCTTGATGTCCACGCCATGGGCCTGGGCGATGCGCTTGATGTGCTCGACCTTCTGGATGATCTGCGGGCTGGCCTTCTGGTATTCGAAGTGCGCGCCACCGGCCAGGATCCCTGAGCTGTACGGACCACCGACCACGATGTCGACATTCTGCGCATGGGCCGAGGCCATCACGCGTTGCAGGGCACGTTCGTGATCGAGCAAGGTGTAGCGACCGGCGAGCAGCATGCCATCGGGGCGGGCTTCTTCCAGGTCCAGGGTCAGTTCGATCGGCTCGACGCGGTTGACACCCAGGCCCCAGGCCTTGATCACGCCTTCGTCGCGCAGACGGTCCAGCACCTTGAACGCACCGGTGCGGGCCTGTTCGAAATATTGCAGCCACTGGTCGCCGTAGAAATCCTGGGCGATGTCGTGAATCCAGACGATGTCCAGGCGGTCGGTCCTCAGGCGCTTGAGGCTGTCCTCGATGGAGCGCTTCGTGGCATCGGCGCTGTAGTCATTGACGATCTTGTTGCGCAGGCCGTGTTCGAACACGCCGCTTTTTTCGCCCAAGTCACGGGCGCTGTTGTCCAGCTCGTCGAGGATGACGCGGCCAACCTTGGTGCTCAGGACGTAGTCGTCCCGGTTGTATTTTTCCAACGCGTTGCCCAGGCGGATTTCGGAAAGACCGGCACCGTAGAACGGCGCGGTATCGAAGTAACGCACGCCGGCGTCCCAGGCCGCATCGACAGTGGCCAGTGCCTCGGTTTCGGGAATGTTGCGGAACATGTTGCCCAGTGGAGCGGTACCGAAACCCAACACGCCTGGCAATTTGTCTTTCAAGCTCATTTTCAAATCCTCTGGATCAGTTGAGTGATCGCCGGTTGGCGACCGTTGAGCAGATCCTAGATTGCGCAACGCAGACCGTCCAAGACACAATAAGCCACACTTGAGACCTCGCGAGCATCACCATGATCGACCTGCGCCAGCTTCGCTATTTCATCGTTACCGCCGAAGAGGAACATGTGGGCCGTGCCGCAGAGCGGTTGCACATTTCCCAGTCGCCCCTGAGCCGACAGATCGCTCAGCTCGAAGAGCGTCTGGGCCTGGTCCTGTTCGAGCGCACCCAGCAACGCATCCGCCTGACAACCGACGGACGGACCTTCCTCACCGAAGCCCGCGCCCTGCTCACCCACGCCAATCGCCTGGAGTCTTTGGGCAAGCGCCTGGGGCGTGGTGAGGAAGGTGGTCTGTGCATCGGCTACATCGAAAACGCCATGCATGCCAACGTGCTGCCGGCGGCGCTCCGAGAGGTGCGCGAGATTCGTCCCGGCGTGCACATTGCCCTGCATCACCTGAGTTCGGCCGATCAGCTCGAAGGCTTGCGCCAGCGCAGCCTGGACGTGGCGCTGGTCAGCGAGCCGCCGAGCAACGACGACGCGGAACTGACGCACTTCCAGTTGCTGGAAGACCCGATGCTGCTGGCGATGCCGGCGAATCATCCGCTGGCGGGTACCGAGCGGCTGCTGCCGACTCATGTGCAGGATCTGGACTGGATCGGCGTGAAGTACAGCCAGGGCGAGAACCATCATGCGGATTTCGTCGCTGCGTGCATTCGAGCGGGGTTCACCCCGCAGATTCGTCTGGAGGCGGCTGAGCCTTACACCGCGCTGGGTCTGGTGGCGGCCGGACTGGGGGTGGCCATGACACAGAAAAGCCTGAATCAGGCGGCGCATCCGGGAGTGGTGTTTCGCGAGCTGCCGTGGCTGACCTTCACCATGCCGCTGTGGGTGGCGTGGCATCGGGTTACGTTGCGGCCGTTGGTAGAGACCTTCCGCCTGATTCTTACCGGGCCTGAGCCGGAGCCTTTTGTTTCGCAGCCACAAGTCAGCCTGGCCGAAGTGCGCTAATTGCGCCCATAACAAAAAACGCCGCGTTGGACGCGGCGTTTTTAGTTGTTTTACAACGGTAGTGGGTCACTTCAATCATCAACTTCAACCGTTCTGCTGGGCGTTACCGAGGATGGTGTAGTCCAAGGTGCGAGTTACGCCGGCGCTGTCCAGGTAAACCATCTTCGAGTCGATGATACCGCTGGTGGTGGCAGGGTCCTGAGCGGGTTTGATGCTGATGACCTTGGCGATATCCAGACCTTTCCGGGCTGGAGTGGCGTCTTGGGCCGAAGCAAAGACACTGGCTAACGAAAGTGCGGCGAACATAACGTATTTCATGATGAATCTCCGGGATAAGTTGGTTAAGAGAGCAACTCAGTGGTCTGTGTTTGCTCGCTTGAGACCCATTATCAATTCATCACTTGAGTGGCGGAAGTTCGCTTAATCAATACCAAAGATTAAGAAAATTGATGAGGCGTTGCGCGCTGATTGATTTTGACCCTGCAGGAGCTGCCGATGGCTGCGATCTTCTAAGGGCAAGATCAAAAGATCGCAGCCTTCGGCAGCTCCTACAGGGGGTTTGCGTTCACAAACGGTGGGAGCGAGCCTGCTCGCTCCTACAGTTACTGCAGCGGTGAAAACTTCGCCGGCAGGTAGATGGTGGATTGCATGTCGCGCAGTTGCGGGCCGGAGTTTTCCGGAGGCCAGACGCCGTCTGCAACGGCCTGGGTGCGTACTTGCAGGCGCTGCTCCAGGGTGGACCACGGCCAGATGTGCAGGTAGCGCGGCAGTGCGCCGTCGGTGGCATAAAACGCGGCGTACACCGGGGAATATTGTTCGGCGGTGCGTGCTTCGATGGCCTTGGCCCAGCCATCGAGGGTCGGTTGCAGGCCGGCGCTGATCAGGTCGTAGACCCGCAGTTCATAGCACGGCCCATGATTGCCGGGGGCCAGGGGTTTGAGGAAGGGAAACAGGCTGTAGTTTTCGATGCGCAGGTCGGTGATGAACTCGTTGATGCCAAACGCCCGGCCATCCAGCAAGAACCGCTCGCGCTCGGCTTGCCGCGCGTTTTCATCGGCAAAGCCGCGCAACAGGGCAATCTGGTTCAACTGACCGATCTCCGAGGCCCAGCACCCCATCAGGGCACCGCCGACCTCGGACTCGGCCAGTGCCGTTTCGATCTTCGCCAGCGCTTGGGCGACGGTGCGAACCTTTACCGTGAAGGTGATCAACTCGAATAACCGCATGGCGTACTCCGGCCAGAACTTGGGAGCCGTAACGCACGCTCTTTTGTAGCCGCTGGCAAAGCCTGCGGCTACAGGGGACGGCGTTACGGGTTGCGGGCAGCCTAGGGCAACGCTTTGCGCTGCGGTATTCGGGTGATCACTCTCGGTCTAAGTGTTTTCTTTAGTTCGGATCCAGCAGCCCGCCGCTCCAATTGCGCGACACGCGGGTGCCGGTGAACTTCGCCACGCCCATGCCCTGGCCGATCAGGCGGTCGCGGTAGCGGGTGACCAGGCGTCCGGTCTGTTGCGCGTACAGCACCACTTCCGAATACGGATCGCCGGGGCGGCGCAGGATTCGGGCGAAGCGCTGGCCTTCCTCGACGAGATCACCCAGTTCTTTCTCGAAGATCAGCACGCCGGGTTGCGGCGCGAGGATGGTTTCCATATGGCCCATGTCCACCGCTTCGACGGGCCAGTCTGCAGCTACCGGGGTATCGTCGATCACGCCGTATCCGCACAGCCAGGAGTAAAGGCCGTCGGCATCCTGCCCGGCGAAGTGATCGCTGACGTCGCCCTGCCCGCGCAACTCCAGGGTCGCGGCCATGTGCCGCTCGGCGCTGCCTTCGCGCAGCCAGGGAGCGATGATGGTTTCTTCGAAGGAGCCGTCGCCGCCGTCGTCCCAGATGATCGCCACGTCCATCTTCATCGCCACCGCCAGGTCACGACCGCGCGGCCAGAAACTGCGGTGCACGTAGAGGTAAGGCAGTGCTTCGTCATCGGTGTGCAGGTCGAGCATCACATCCGCCGGCGCCGCCAGTTGCACCAGTTGCTTCTGCCATTGCTGGACCACGGTGGAAGGCTGTTCCATGGCCGCCGACTGATCGAAGCCACGGTTGAAGTTATGCCCGGTGGCGTCGTGATGCCGACCGAGAATCCGCCCCTGACGGAACTGGCCGATGCCCAGCGGATTGGCTTGAGGCACCACGGTGATGCTGCCCTTGAGCCAGCCCTGCCGCTCCGCCACTTGCAGGCGTTGCATCAGCAGGTGCAGCACCAGCATCCCGGCGATTTCATCGGCATGCACGCCGGCCTGCAAGTGCACAGTCGGACCGCTGCCGTCACCGACGAACCGCCATGCTCCGACCTGAACTGTGCCACCGTTATTGTTGTGAACGTTGAACGAAACATCCTGCGCCATATGATTGCTCCCCCTGTCCTGTATCTGCCCTGAGTGTCAAAAGCGTCGTCGTGAACGAGACTGGTGATTGAACGTGTGTTCAACTAAGCTCGGCAACGTGGAACCATTCAAGGAATCTCCCGTGACCACACCTGCCCCGAAAAACCGTCGTGCCGAAGCCGATGAACGCCGTGAGTCGCTGGTATCCGCTGCCCTGCGCTGTCTGGTCCGCGATGGCCACGCCGGGCTTTCCGTGCGGCGTATCGCCACCGAGGCCGGTGTCTCCGTCGGCTTGCTCAATCATCATTTCGGCAGCATCGATGCGCTGATCGCCGACACCTACCAGAAGCTCGCCATCGAACTGACCACCGCCCTGCGCAATGAAATCGATCAGGCCGGCACGCCGGCGCAGAAGATGGATGCGTTCCTGGTCGGTTCCTTTTCACCCAGGGTCCTGGACCCGCAATTGCTGGGCGCCTGGGTGGTGTTCTGGAGCCTGATCCGGCATTCCGAACACGTAAGCCAGGCCCACGAAAAAAGCTACGGCACCTACATCGACCTGCTGTGTCAGCTACTCGACGACCTGGCGGTCAGCGAAGGCTTCAAGATCCACGACACCCGCCTGGCCGCCATCGGCCTATCGGCGATGCTCGACGGCCTCTGGATCGAGTGGAGCCTCAACGCCGAGACCTTCAGCCCGGCCAACGGTCTGCACATCTGTCGCTGCTGGGTAAAGGGGCTGCGAAACGGAGCATTCAGCGCCGACGACGTCCTGTGAGGCGTGTCGGCCGAAGATCATCGCCAGGGTGCCGCTGACCGCGATCAGGCCGGCACCGATCATCAGCGACACATCCATCAGCGTGCCCCAGACCACGCTCGACAGCAGGAACGCCCAGATCAGCCCGGTGTACTCGAACGGCGCCAGCACCGTAGCCGTAGCGCGCTGGAAACTGGCGAACAGCAAGAACTGCCCCGCTCCACCCATCAACCCGGCAGCGAGCATGCCCAGCCACGCCGGCATCGGCGTCGGGGTGTGGGTCCAGGGCAAGGCCACGGCCATGCAGATCACGAACACCACATTGGTGATGAGCATCTGCTCCAGCACCGAAGTCTGGTCATCCACCTGACGCAACTGGATGTAGGTAAACGCCCAGAACACCGCCGCCAGCAGGGTCAGGACGATCGGCAGCGGGTCGGTCATGTTGTTGGGACGGCAGGCAATCACCACGCCGATGAAACCCAGGATCAGGGCGAACCACTGCCAGCGGTTGACCTGTTCCTTGAGAATGCTCGTCGCCAGCACGGTGACCATGATCGGTGCCGAGAAATACAGGGTGGTCATTTCCGCCAGGGTCAGGTCCCGGGCCGCCGTGTAGTACAGCAGCCAGGCCGCAATCGACAGCAGGCCGCGCACCACCAGCAGCCGCCGACTGGATGAGCGCCAGGCGCGGCGAACCAGTTCGGTGCGTCCCGCCAGCAAACAGGCGCCCGCCACCACGACGGCGCGCCAGAACAGAATGGTGAACACCGAATAGCCATCCACCAGCCACTTGATGCCCGCGTCCTGCAAGGACAGAAAGGCGTAGCCCAGGACACACAGGCCAATGCCTTGCAGTGAGCGATCAACCCGTGGCTGGTTCATCATGCGGACCTGCGCACCGGTGTGCCGCGACGTTCGAAGAAGGCGAACAGCGCTTCGATCAGGAACGTCAGGCAGATGTACACGCCGGCCACCAGCAACAGCGGCTCATAGACTTGCAGGGTCTGCGCCCGCACCACGTTGGCCGCGCCCAACAGGTCGATGACCGCGATGGTCGAGGCCAGCGCCGTGGATTTGAGCAGCATCACCGTTTCCCCGGCCAGGGTCGGCAACAGCAGGCGCAATGCCCGTGGCAGGCGTACCCGCAACAGGGTCTGGCGCGGGGTCATGCCGAAGGCCGAGGCGGCTTCCATTTCCCCTTTGGGCACCGCCAGCAGGCCGCCGCGAATCACTTCGCCGACGTAGGCGCCCACCGACACCACCAGGGCGAAGACGATGTACCAGTAGCCGTCGCGCATGTACGGCCAGAGGAAGCTGCCGCGGATCAACGGGAACTGTGCGAACAGGCTGCCCAGGCCGTAGTAGAAGATGTAGATCTGGATCAGCAGCGGCGTACCGCGGGTGACGCTGGTAAACAACAGGCTGACCTTGGCGATCAGCTTGTTTCTGGAGATGCGTGCCAGTGCCACCAGGATTGCCAGGACGAACCCCAGCACGCTGGAAATCAGCAGGATGGCGATGGTCGTTTGCAGTCCGCGCATCAGCAGCGATGCGTATTCGATTGTCCACGCTGGAATCATTTCGCTCTCTCAACCCGTTCGTTCGGCCCGGTTAGTCGACTATTGGCATCCAGCGACGAATGCGTCGCTCCAGCCGTCCCGACAAGTAGTTGGATACCAGCGTCACCGCGTAATACAGCGCCGCGGCGGTGAGGTAGAACAACAGGTACTGACGCGTCGAACCCGCGGCCTGCTTGGCGGTGTACAGCAGCTCGTTGGTCCCGACCACGCTGATCAGGGCACTGTCCTTGATCAGGTTGATCCACAGGTTGGCCATGCCCGCCATTGCATACGGCGCCATGATCGGCAGCGTGACCCGGCGGAACAGCGCGAAACCGTGCAGGCCGAACGCCTTGCCCGCTTCGATCTGGCCAAAGGGAATGGCCTGGATCGCCGCGCGGAAGATCTCCGAGGCGTAGGCGCCCTGCACCAGCCCCAGTACCAGGATCGCCGCCAGCGGGCCGCTGACGTTGACCGGGTCGTAGCCCATGGACTCCATCAACGAATTGAGCAGCATGGAGCCGACGTAGAACAGCAACAGGATCATCAACAGCTCGGGCACGGCGCGGAACAAGGTGGTGTAACCCCGGGCCAGTGCCGCAATGGGCTTGGGCGCGCCCAGCTTGAGACAGGCCACCACCAGCCCGACGATCAAGCCGACCACAAAGGCCCCGGCCGATATCTGCAGGGTCATCCCCAGACCCTTGAGCAACGCAGCGCCCCATCCCTGATCGCTGAAACCGATCATCTCGAACATTGTTGGCATTTCAGTCTCCGCATGACGAATTCAAACGTCTGCCATGTTCCCTGTGGGAGCGAGCTTGCTCGCGATGAACCAAAGAACACCGCGGGGCATCAGGCATTCCGCGTCATCGTTCACGACCATCGCGAGCAGGCTCGCTCCCACAGGTACTGCGCCGTCCGCTGTAGGAGCCAGCTTGCTCGCGATGGACTCCAATACACCGCGGGGCATCAGGTTTCCCGCGTTATCGTTGACGCCCCTTCGCGGGCAAGCCTCGCTCCTACAGGTATTGCGCTCCAGAAGGTCACAGCTTCGGTTTTACGCTGGTACCGAAGTAGCTCTGGGAGAGTTCGTCGTAGTCCTTGCTGGCCAGCAGTTCGGTGATGGCCTTGTCGAGCCTGGCCTTGAGTTCGGTGTCGTCCTTGCGAATGCCGGCGCCGACGCCCTTGCCGAACAGCGGGTCGTAAGGGACGGTGGCGAGCAGTTCGAGGCCCTTGGCGTCCGGGGATTTGACGAACGCGGTCATCGCGGTGCCGTCAGCCATCATCAGGTCGATGCGACCGGCGACCATGTCGGCGTTGGCCGAGTCCTGGGTGTCGTAGTACTTCACGTCGGCGATTTTTTCGTAGTAGGCCTTCAGGTAACTGGCGCTGACGGTGGAGTTCTGCACGCCGATGGTCTTGCCCTTCAGGTCATCCGGGTACTTGGCGACTTTAGTGCCCTTGGGGCCGACAATCGCGATCGGGGTGTCGTAGTAGGCCTTGCTGAAAGCGATCTGCTTTTCACGCTCCTCGGTCACCGACATCGAGGAAAAAATCACGTCGATCTTCTTCGCCAGCAGCGACGGAATGATCCCGTCCCAGGCCACTTCCTTGATCTCGCACTCGGCTTTCATTTCGCTGCACAGCTTGTGGATCAGGTCCACTTCAAAACCCTTCCACTCACCGTTGGCCTGCTTCTCGGTGTACGGCGGATAGGGTTCGGCCGCGACCGCGAAGCGGATCGGCTGGGCCTGCGCCGCGCTGATGCCGGCGAGCATGACGCAAGCCACGCCGCCCAACCAGTTTGCCAAACGTCGATTTCCCATGATTGTTCCCCGTCTTTTATTGATGTTATTAGCGAGTCTGATGAGCGTTGACGAACTGTCGGCAACGCTCGCTGCGTGGGTGTACGAACACATCGTCCGGCGTACCGGTTTCCTCGATCAGGCCTTGATGCAGGAAGGCGACCTTGGATGAGACATCGCGTGCGAAGGCCATTTCATGGGTCACCAGGATCATGGTCCGGCCTTCTTCGGCGAGCGAGCGGATCACCCGCAGCACTTCGCCGACCAGTTCCGGGTCGAGTGCCGAGGTGGGTTCATCGAACAGCATGACCTTGGGTCGCATGGCCAGGGCCCGGGCGATGGCCACCCGTTGTTGCTGCCCCCCGGAGAGAAACGCCGGGTATTCGTTGCGCTTGGCCGCCAGCCCCACGCGCTCGAGCAGCGCTTCGGCCCGTTCGGTGGCCTCCGCCTTGCTCTCGCGCAGGACCTGGGTCGGCGCTTCGATCAGGTTTTCCAGCACCGTGCGATGGGGCCAGAGGTTGAAGTTCTGGAACACCATGCCCAGGCTCGAACGGATGCGCACCAGCTGCTTGGCATCCGCCACCAGCGGCGCGCCGGGACGGGTGTGGTTCAAGTGAATGCTTTCGCCATCCACCAGGATGCGCCCCTGGTCCGGCACTTCGAGCATGTTGATGCAGCGCAGCAAGGTACTTTTGCCCGAGCCGCTGGCGCCGATCAGCGAAATCACATCGCCTTCGCGGGCAGTCATCGAGACGCCCTTGAGCACTTCGATGTTGCCGAAGCGCTTGTGCAGTTTTTCCACCTCGATCATGTTGCGCACGGTCACCGGCTGAATCAGCGGTTCGCTGGTCACGCGGGCGATTACAGGCTTGGGTGCTTCATCCCTGAGTACAAGGAGGAAGTCGCGGATGCGCTTGCACGCTTCGGCCAGCCGCTCTTCACCCATGGTGAAGGACAAACGCACGAAGCCCTGAGCCGGTTCGCCGAACGCGGCGGCATCGAGCACCGACACCCGCGCCTCACGCAGCAGCCGCCAGGCGAATTCCAGCGAGGTCAGGCCGGTAGCGCGCACGTCCACCAGCACGAACATGCCGGCATCGGGCTTGAGCACGGAAATCGCGTAACAGCCCGACAGCCCCGCCACCACCAGGTCACGACGGTGCCGATAGATATCACGCATGCCGTGGCTGACTTCGTCATGGGCCTGCACCGCCTTGAGCGCGGCTTCCATGCAGAACCCCGGCAGGCCGTAGAGCATGCTCAACACCAGGGTTTCAGCGTGGGCGACCAGCGCCGGATCCGCGACGATCCAGCCAATGCGCCAGCCAGTCATGGCATGGGATTTGGACAGGCTGCCGATCACCACGCAACGCTCGGCCATGCCTGGCAACGCCGCCAGGCTCAGGTGATCGCGCTCGAACGTCAGGCTTTCATAGACTTCATCGACCACCACCCACAGGTCATGGGCGATGGCCAGGTCGGCGATGGTCTGCAGCTCTTCGCGGTTGAGCACCACGCCGGTGGGATTGTTCGGGTTGGAGAGGAAAATCGCCTTGGTGCGGTTGGTGATGGCCTTGGCCAGTACGGCGGCATCGAGGCGGAAATCATCGTCCGCCGAGCACGGCACCCGTACCAACGTGGCGCCGGAAGCCTTGAGGGTCGCCTCGTAGGTCACGTACATCGGATCGAGGGCAATCACCTCGTCGCCGGCGCTGAGCAGGCACATCGAGGCCGTGAACAAGGCGTTCTGCGCCCCGGCCACGGTGATCACGTTTTCAGCTTGCAGTTCACGACCGAGGAGTTTGGAGTAACGCCCGGCGATGGCGTCGCGCAAGGCCTTGCGGCCAGCGATTTCGGTGTAGTGGGTGTCACCTTCGCGCAGCGCTTCGATGGCGGCGTCGGTGATGAAGTCGGGTGTCGGGAAGTCCGGATCGCCGACACTGAGAATGATCACATCCTCACCGCGTCGTCGCGCATCGAAAGCCGCGTAGTGAATATCCCAGGCCGCTACGCCTTGTCCTGAGATCCGCTCAACAAAGGGTGAAAACCGCATGCCAGTGCCTCGTTCAAAAAGAAGAAACGCAAGCCCGCAACCAGCCGGGAGAGTAGGTGGAAAAGAACATAATCCAAGCTGAACACTCGTTCAACAGAAAAGTGATGAAGGTGCGCGTTTAGCGCAAACAGGTCGTTTTTAATGCATTGGCGCCGTTTTTGCGTGACGGCTCGCGCAAACCCTCCGGGCGGCGTTTGGGCGGCTATGCTGCTGTGATATTCCCTGGCCGGAACCACGCAATGCCCTTACCCGCCCCTCCCTTGCTGCTGTTTGCCGCGCTCGCCCTCGTCCTGTCTCTGGACGGATGCGTACGCTTGGGACCGGATTTTCAGCCGCCCGCAGAGCCCTGGGTGGATCACTGGCATTCGCCACACCTGGAACAGGCCAGCCAGCGGGAACTGCAACCGGATATTCGCCAGTGGTGGTCGATTTTTGCCGACCCGACCCTGGACCAGTTGATCGCCGAAGCCGACACCAACAATTCCAGCCTGAAGATCGCCGGCCTGCGGGTCATGGAAGCCCGGGCGCAATTGGGCATCGCCGAAAGCGGTCGTTATCCGCAGCTGCAACAGCTCAGCGCCGACAGCGTGTATGTGCACCGTGACCAGTCCGGCGGACGCAACCCGGTGGACAGCCGTTTCTGGCAGCACAGCGCCGGCTTCGATGTGGGTTGGGAACTGGATTTCTGGGGACGTTTCAGCCGCGCCATCGAGGCCTCCGACGCCAGCTATTTCGCCGCCGAGGCCAATTACGAGGATGCCCTGGTGCTGCTGCGCGCCCAGGTCGCCGACAATTACTTTGCCCTGCGCACCACCCAGGCGCGCTTGCGGGTCGCCGAGGAAAACGCCCGCCAGCAGGAACGCAACTACGAGATCACCGAGAAACTGTTCAAGAGCGGCCAGAGCGCCGAACTCGACCTGCAACAAGCCAAGACCCAATACCTGGGCACCCTGAGCAGCATCCCCGGCCTGCAGGATCAGCTCGTGCGCCTGCGCAATGCCCTGGCGATCCTGATCGGCCAGCCGCCGGGAGAATTGCCGCTGGTGGTGGAGAACAACAGCCTGATTCCGCTGGTGGATCGCGCGGTGCTGCAAGACGTCCCGGCCAAGCTGCTGCTGCGCCGCCCCGACGTGCGCGCCGCCGAATTGAACGTCGCCGCCCAATCGGCGCTGGTGGGCGTTGCCGAGACTGACCTCTACCCGTCGCTGAGTCTGCTGGGCAGCATCGTCTGGTCCACCGACACACTGAGCGGCAGCTCCCGAAGTCTCGACCTGATCGGCGGACCGAGCCTGCGCTGGAACGTTTTCGATTATGGGCGCATCACCAACAACGTGCGGATCCAGGATGCGCGCCTGCAGCAACTGATCGAAGCCTATCGCGACAAGGTGCGCCAGGCTGCGCGGGAAGCGGATGACGCCGCCAACGGTCTGACCCAGGCCTTGCAGCGCGAACGTATCCTGCGCGAGGCCGAAGGCGCGGCGAAGCGCTCGCTGGAATTGGCCAACACCCTGTATCGCGAGGGTTACTCGGACTTTCAAAGGGTGCTCGATGCCCAGCGCGCGCTGCTCGATACCCAGGACAGCTACCTGGTCAGTCGCAGCGACGCGGTCAGTAACGTGATTGCCCTGTACCGGGCCCTGGGCGGTGGCTGGTACAGCGCCCAGGCCAGGATCGATCCGGCCACGCGCAAGCAGATGGAACAACGCACCGACTGGGGCGACCTGCTGTCCGAGCCGCAACCCGCCTCTTCCTTTCCCAACCCGGTGAGCAACCATGACTGACGCCGCGCCTACTTCCCCTGACGCCCCGCCGCCCGCCGACCCGACGAAGAAAGGCGTGAAATGGGTGTTGCTGCTGATCGTCTTGAGCCTTGCCTGGTATCTGCTGGCGGATCGGTTCACGCCCTACACGCAGCAGGCCCGGGTCGGCGCCTTCGTGATTCCGGTGGCGGCGGAAGTCGCAGGCCGGGTGATCCGCGTCAACGTGCGCAACAACCAGGACGTCAAGGCTGGCGATGTCATCTTCGAGGTCGATCCGCAGCCGTATCAGATCGCCGTCGACCGGGCCAAGGCCGATCTGGAGTCCACCCGCCGGCAGATCGGCGCGAGCACCGCCGGTATCGCTTCGGCTCAGGCCAGTTTGCGAGCGGCCCAGGCCAACGAACTCAAGGCGCGGCAGGACAATCAGCGCCTTGAAGGCCTGTATCGCCAGGATCCCGGCACCGTGTCCGTGCGTCTGCTGGAAGTGTCCCGGGCCAACCGCGAGGCGGCGGTCAGCCAGGTCGCCGCCGCCCGCGCCGAAGTCCAAAGGGCCCGGGAACAGGAAGGCGGCAGCGAGGAAGACAACGCCCAGTTGCGCAGCGCCGCCACCGCCCTGTCGAAAGCCGAGCTGGATCTGTCCAACACCCAGGTTCGCGCCCGCTCGGCCGGGCTGATCACCGACCTGCGCACCGACGTCGGCCAGTTCGCCGCCGCCGGCAACCCGGTGATGACCCTGATCGCGATCCATGACGTGTGGATCAGCGCCGACATGACCGAGAACAATCTGGGACTGGTCAAACCCGACACGCCGGTGAGGATCGTGCTCGATGCGCTGCCCGGCGAGGTGTTCGTCGGCCGTGTTCGCAGCGTCGGTTACGGTGTCAGCGTCGGTCAACCGACCGCCCCCGGCAGCCTGCCCACGGTACAGAACAGCCGCGACTGGTTGCGACCGGCCCAGCGTTTCCCGGTGATCATCGAGTTTTCACCCGACGCCCTGGCGATGCTGCGCGATAACCGTTCGATCCGCGCCGGGGGCCAGGCGGAAGTCATGGCGTTTCCCAGCGAAGGCAATCTGCTGAACCCCTTGGGCCGGTTCTTTCTGCGGCTGATGAGCTGGCTGTCGTATGTCTACTGATCCTGCGTTCAGTGGGCATCCGCGTTCGCCCAGGGTACAGCGCGCCCTGCGCCTGGCCACGGGAACTGCGTTGTGCCTGGCGGCCAGCTTTGGTCTGGCCCTGCCGATCCCCTTTCTGGCGCCGGTGCTGTGCGTGTTGTTGCTGGCCAGCGTCAATCGCCCGTTGCCATTGAAGGCCACAGTGGCGCTGGCGCTGATTGCGATGTTGACCACGGGCATCGGCCTGCTGCTGATCCCGCTTTTGCGTTACTTCGCCGTCAGCGGTGTGCTGTTGATCGACCTGTGCCTGTTCGTGGTGTTTCGCTTTGGCCTGCGCGGGGGCAACAACCTGATCGTCACCTTGCTGGTAATCGGCCTGACGATGATTTCTTCGGCCGGCGTCGCCGACTTCGACCTGGCACTTACGGTCATCCAGGCCCTGGTTGCGGGCTTGCTGTTGGCGGTCATGTCCGGTGTCGTGAGTCACGGTTTGTACCCCGAGCCGGACAATGCCCCACCCGCGCCTGCTGCACCGCAGATTGCGGCGGACGAAGTCGACCGGGTGGCCTTGCGTGCCACGCTGATCGTGATGCCGGCCTTCCTGCTGGCGCTGATCAACCCCGCCAGCTACCTGCCCATCGTCCTCAAGGCGGTGAGCCTGGGGCAACAGAGCTCGACCACCTCGGCGCGCTCCGCCGGGCGTGAGCTGGTGGGTTCGACCCTGCTCGGAGGACTGCTCGCTGTCGGGTTCTGGAATGCGCTGGGCCTGTTCGTGCACCTGTGGATGTTCTTTCTGTGGATGCTGCTGTTCGCCCTGCTACTAGCACGCAAGCTCTACGGCCTGAGTCCGGGCCGGGTTAGCCCCGGTTTCTGGCTCAACACGCTGATTACGCTGATCATCCTGCTTGGGCAGTCAGTGCAGGACAGTGCGGCGGGCAAAGACGTGCAGACCGCCTTCGCGGTGCGCATGGCGCTGTTCATCGCGGTCACCCTGTATGCCTGCTTGATGGTTCATTTGCTGGATCAACGGAAAAACACCAGTTTCAGGATTTAAGCAATTTCTTAATGTCCGTGCGGACATGGAACAACCCGACTTGTCCATCAATCCAGCGTTGCCCAATCGATGCCTTTTTCCAGTTCGAATCGACAGACAGGCCCAATCATCGACATCTGCCTCTGGATGGCCTGCTCAGCGGCCGCGGTATGCCCCCAAGGAACCGTGTCCAGATCCCGAAGCAGCCCCCCCAACGTTTCCTGATCAAGGCGATCACCGAGGCGTGCAACTAAAAAGTGTTTCGCGCGGCGAAATCGAAATCCGGTGCCGATCAGTTGCGAAGCCAAGGGCGATGCGCCAGTGCCCGCTACGGCAATTTCCGGCGTATGCCGCACGATCATCCCCGACATACCCGATAGCGTTGATGATCCTGCCGTCACGACTTTCCGCAGGTCATCCGCCAAGTCCGAGCGTTTGAACAGGCAAGCCGCGATCAGGTCATCGCCAACATTGAAGACAGCCCGTCCGGCAAGTTCCGAAAGCGCCTCTTTTGGCCAGTTGGCCGCCAGGAAAAGGCTGGCCTGACGGAGCAACTCATAGCGTTCGGACCACAACCTATCGTCCTCTGCCTCCTCGTTCAGCCAGTGCGCATATCCGTCAATCAAGCCTCGGCAATAATCGAATCCCCTACGCAGGCAACGCAAGAACAGACCACGAACGGTTCGGCTCTGCGCTATCGCGGCGACCGTCGACGACATCGGCAGGGCGTGCAAGGCGACGTACTGCGAAGCGTCCTCTAGCACCGCTCGATGCCGTACCAGTGTGGTGAGTATCGCCTTCCATTCCGACCCGTGAAAACGTTCAGCGAAACCGTCAACGGCTTCGTTCGCGACATATGAAAAATCATAGGAGGCGTCGAATAGCAGGCGCGTAACCACCACAAAGTGCTTGAGATCCTCATAATCCCAAGGTTCCGACCCTTGCGCATTGAGGCGGATGAACAGTGTCCAGGTACCCATCACCTGCTCACGCCGAATCGTCAGTTCTGGGAACATCCAGGTGCGCAATCGATCCAGGAATACCTCAAACGCCAAGATCCGAGCAATTTCGCGTCCTGGGCAATCAGGCGGTTCTGTCCACTCTACCGAGACCTGCCGCGGCGTGAACACGTAGCTCGCCTTGTGCGTTCCCATTGGAATCTGGATCTCGAGCAACTCCCGCTCAAAACGCAGTACCTTTGTCGAACGACTACTAAAGGTCGAACAGAAGCGTTCGAGCGCTTGTACGCGTCGGGGTAGGTACAACGTGTCAAGCTGCAGCCCCGCCAGCGAGTATTGGTGCAGGAGATTGTGTAGAACGTGCGCATTCTCATACCGCCCCGGTGTCTCGCGAGAAACCGCAATGGCGTCAAATTCGAATCGCCAGTTGCGATCTTTAATTTCGAATGAATCCGGGATCGCTTCATCAGTCCACTGGCGGAGCCAGATTTGAAAGCACTGAAGCACGGCGGCATCGCGCTCAGAGAGCGATCCCATGCACAGAAATTCGATCCACCCTTGCATCACCATGAGGTAACGACGGTAACTGGTCACGTCACCCTCTTCCACCGTGCGCCCCAGTAGCCCTTTCGACGAGGCGTCGTAAGTTTCGATTAGCGAACCTCTGATCTGCTCGGCGACGTGAATTAGGGATGTCTCGTACAGCGCGCCCCGGAGCGTCAAATAGGCATCGTTGAGTTGCTGAGTAAGCCGTTCCGTTGCATCCCCACCCGACACAATGCCTCTAAACGACGCTACTGACTGCCGAAATGCATCCGCCGATTCAAGGATTGCTGGGTTTTTGAGAGCCTGACGCTTAAGCAGGATCCCACTTGAGATCGACAACTCCAATGAACGGATGGATACCATCGCATCGACACACAAGCCATCTTCAAGATCGTGCGCCAACGCGTCGAGGTAGGAGACGGTCTCGCCAAGTTCATAAACCGGCAGTCGCGTACATTCCATCCTGATGAAGGTAACGCTCTCGAGTATCAACACAGCGTTGTCGCGTCGACACGCCATTAGTTGCACGGCGGCTGAATCGAGTAGGCGACGCAACGTTTGCGGCGGTACCCAGGACATCGCCGCCTCACAATCGAGGAGTGCCATGACGATTCGAAGGTCGCCACTCGCGGACAATGTGCAGGTCATCGGCGACAACGCCGCAAGATTAGGCAGTCCGCGCTGTGGCAGTTCCTGTGACACTCGAACGGCACATTTGTAGAGGTTCGCAAATTCAGTCAGCGCGTAGCATTCGTCTGCATATCCCACATTTCGTGACCGCCAGATTGCCGCGAGCAGAGAGGGTGACTCCACTATGCCGTTAGCAAGCTGTATCCACCTCGTCGACATCGGTTGTTCGGTGCGTGCGAGCAGCCGGTCCTTGGCTTCTCTAGCGATCGGCAGGCGACGCAACTCGGAAAGAAGATCGACACAGCCTTGCTCCAGCGAGCCATCAGATACCAGCACTTCATCGGTGAATACAAGCGCGCAGTCATCGGGTAACACAAGCTCTCGGCGAAGTTCGCTCTGAATAGATCGCAGCATCGTGGAGTCGCCGAGAATGCACGTGCCACGGTCAAATACAACGCAGTCTGCTCCGGTCGGCATGCATCGCGTGTCCATGCGCACACAGGTAATTGCCTGCTGGCGGAACATGATACCCGCGTGTTCCTCCGCACTGCCTTCATCAACTATCACCACCGCCACAGTGGCCTGCTCCCACGCGTTGAGCGCAAGATACCGGCGCCAAGCGCCCATGAGATCCGGTGCCACTAATGCTCGGCCCGAGGATCGGGCGCCGAGCATCAACAAACCAGCTTCCACTGCCTCGTAGCGCCCGATCAACGTTTCACGGCACGCATTGGTCAACACATAACGGTCGCGAAAGGCTTCGTCCTGAGACGCAGGCCGCACCTGTAGTAGGTGCAACCTTAGGACCGTCGTCGCGCGCAGATGGCATCCCCGCCAGAGCCTGAGGTCGGAGCACGCCGGACGCAAGGCCAGGGTCGTCGCCTGCGGGCCGGTATTCTGAGCGCTGGAGAAACCGAAGCCAAGCGTATGTGCTACGTTCATCAATTGCAGGTTTCTCGGCATGACGGTAGTCACGGACACAAATCCAAGTGTCGTCTCAATGCCCCATTCGCAATCGATCGCTACGAAGTCGAACGTTTGCATCAGCTCGTTGCACACCGCCTCCATGTGATCAAGAACGGCCGTGTCCAGATATGGCGAATGACCGTGGTCGACATCGTCGCAGACATCGATCTCCAGCAAAGGCTGCACGAAGCATGGAATGGCCTCGACATTGTCGTAATACCCCGACAGGGCCAACTGGCGTCGTGCATGTTCGGTTGACCCACTCATGGCCACAGCGGCAATGCTTTTTATCAGCTCCTGTGCCCCGTGACATATCAGGCTTTCGTAGCCGCCGGCATTGACGTGATCCGTCAAGTCCTCGTTACCAGCACTTCGCACGATCCAGGGTGCGGGACCACAAACCTCCTCCACACTTTGCACCAGCCGCGGAAAAGTTTTGTTCAACTCGGCTGCATAGATCGATACCGCGTCATCCCTCTGTACCAGGCCACCCGCCACTGTCAACAATGGGGCGATCGGAAAGATGGGCAGGACAAGGTTCGCCAGGGACTCGATCTTGCGAATATGCAGCAGTCGTTCCACCTTGGGTCCATAGAGCTGTTCTTCGTTAGTAGTCATGGTTTAGCACGCAGGATTTGATGAATGGGGTGGTACAGCGTGGAAATGGGCTGAACGCGTTCAAAAAGCCGCGCACTTTCATTTGGGGTCACCCAGGAATCCGCTGCTCTGGTGAGCCCACAACCTCGCGTAAAGACCTCCTTGCGAAAGCAGAGTCGTATGGTCGCCCTGTTCGACGACACGCCCCTCATCAAGCACGATCAAACGGTCCATCGCCGCGATTGTGGACAGCCGGTGTGCAATCGCGATCACAGTCTTTCCTTCCATTAACCGGTAAAGGCTTTGCTGGATTACGGCTTCGACTTCGGAATCAAGTGCACTGGTGGCCTCGTCAAGCAGCAAGATCGGTGCGTCCTTCAGCATCACCCTCGCAATGGCAATACGCTGACGCTGTCCGCCCGAGAGCTTGACACCGCGCTCACCGACATGCGCCTCGTAACCGCATCGCTTACTTGCATCGCCGAGATTGCGGATAAAAATGTGAGCCTCTGCGCGCCGGGCCGCCGCCTCAATCTGTGCCGACGTCGCATCGGGTCTGCCGTAAGAAATATTGTCGGAAACCGACCGATGCAGCAGCGAGACGTCCTGCGTGACTATGCCGATTTGGCTGCGCAACGAATCCTGCGTAACGTTTGCGACGTTCTGCCCATCGATCAGGATGCGACCGTTTTCTAGATCATGGAAGCGCAGCAGCAAGTTCAATAACGTAGACTTGCCAGCCCCCGATCGACCAACCAGACCAATCTTTTCACCAGGCATGACCTTGAGGTCCAGATCGTCGATCACGCGTCGACCATTCTCAGCGTAGCGGAAACTCACTCGTTCAAAGCATACCTCTCCACACGTTGCTATAAGCTCGACGGAGTCAGGTGCATCGAGAACGGCAGGTGGAATCGACAGTGTCTTCATGCCGTCCTGCACTGTGCCAACGTTCTCGAATAGGCTGGTCATCTCCCACATAAGCCATTGCGACATGGACTGCAGGCGCAACGCCATTGCGGTGCCAGCGGCAACGGCGCCCACACCTACCACACCTTGCGACCATAACCATAACGCGGTTCCTGTCGTGCCAATCATCAGCCCTATGCTAAGGAGATGGTTGACAATCTCAAAGGCACTCACTAGCCGCATCTCGCCGTAACCAGTGCGCATGAATTCGCACATCGCCTCTTGCGCGAACCCTGCCTCACGCTGCGTGTGCGAGAACAGTTTGACTGTGGCGATGTTGGTATAGGCATCGGTCACGCGTCCAATCAATAGCGTGCGCGCGTCAGCCTGCTCCTTACCGAACTTACCAAGGCGAGGCACGAAATAGCACAACACAGCAACGAAGAGGATGAGCCACACCAAGAAAGGCCAAATCAATTGCACGTCAAGCACGCTAACCAGGATGACCATAGTCGTTACGTATACACTCATAGCGACCAAAACGTCCGCCAGTACGAAAATGGTTTCACGCACTGCAAGTGAAGTTTGCATTACCTTGGCGGTAAGACGACCTGCGAATTCATCCTGATAGAAGGATATGCTTTGCCCCAACATTAGCCTGTGGAAGTTCCACCGCAGCCGCATGGGTAAGTTCACCGTGAGTGTCTGATGTTTGACAACGGTCTGAAGTGCTACGACTGCGATGCTGGCCACCATAACCGCTACTAGCCATAGTAATGTTTCACCCCGCTCGGCCCACAGGCGCGATGGCACCTGGAGGCTGAGCCAGTCGACGATGCGTCCGAACATAGCAATCAGCAGTACATCTAACGCCGACATTATCATTGTGAGTACTGCCATAGCGGCGATCTTGCCGCGTACACCTTGCGTGCAAGCCCATAGAAAGGCGAAGAATCCCCGGGGTGGCGGTGATGGCTCAGTAGCAGGGAATGGGTAGAGTAATTTTTCAAAAAAACCGAGCAAAATATAGCCTCACTGACGGTCCACGACTGATGCCAAACTTCCGACCGAATGGCGGCCATTGCTGTGGCACAGAGGACAATGCAATAAATGCGTTGCTACGCGTCCGCTCAAGTACGCGGGTTGTTGCCTATCAACCTGGCTACCTTTTCGAAGGCAGCAGCCACATGTTCTATCGCGTTCGTATTGGCCAACAGCATGCGATGAGGTAAAGCGATGCAGGACTTGGAAAACTCTTGCGCTATGGGCAACTGATAACGGGATGGATCGACCGCATCGGTGAATGCCTTTCCCAGTCCGAACCGGTTTCGCGAGAAGGGCTTATAGAGTCGATTCTGGTTAAG
This sequence comes from Pseudomonas sp. C1C7, assembly GCF_013359595.1. Lineage (GTDB taxonomy): Bacteria > Pseudomonadota > Gammaproteobacteria > Pseudomonadales > Pseudomonadaceae > Aquipseudomonas. Next base: position 62,042 of record NZ_JABFMP010000026.1, read on the forward strand.
CGCGCTGTACATCGCCTTACATGGCAACCTAATTTCCGCAGACAGCGCCGCGGCGAACTGCTCAGAGCCTTGTGCCTCGACAATCCATTGTGGCAATCGCACCACATAGGTGTAATACGATCGTTCCGTGGTGCGAGGGGCAGTAGCTTGTGGCAGGAAACCAAGAGAATCCAGGAAGCTGTCCAGAACTGCGGCATTACAACGCCTATGCGCCAATTGCTCGTCCAACGCCTCCAGTTGCGCCACCAAAATGGCGGCATGAAATTCCGAGAGACAATGGTTACTGCCCATGATCTCTGCACTCTCGACCAACGCCATCTCATCCATTCCAGGCGGTTTCGCCGAAATCGTTCGTCCGTCGGCCCGCAGATGTGCTAGACGGCGAGCGAGGATCACATCATCAGTAATCACCGCCCCACCCTCTCCACTCGTTAGCAGCTTGCTATGCTGCATCGAAAAGGTACCTGCCGCTCCGAAGCAACCAACATGACGTCCGGAATACCGGGCGCCATGTGCCTGAGCGCAATCTTCAATCAACGGAATGGAGTGCGCTTGGGCGATACCCACCAGGCGATCCAGATCTGCGACTGCTGATCCTAGATGAACCACAGTGATTGCGCGTGTACGCGATGTGATTGCGCGCTCTAGTGCCACTGGATCAAGGCACCCAGAATCGGGCTCTACATCGGTCAGGACCGGGATAGCATTGATTCCAAGTACTGCGGACGCTGATGCGACCCAGCTGACGCCTGGCACAATCACCTCGTCATACGCGCCAACCTCGCAAGCCTCCAACGCCATGCTCAAACTGGCGGTGCCAGTCGAGGTTGGAACGCAATATCCGGCGCCAGTGTAATCGGCAAACGCCTTTCCGAAACGCTCCTCCCAGGACGGCTGACCACGATATTGACCACTGATGGACCACCGGTGGCTACCTAGCACGGCATTGATATTGCGCCTGGTGTTTTCAGTGCACTGGGGCCAATTGGGCCAATTCCCGTCGTGGACCGTAGCCCCACCGTAAATCGCTAGTTTTTCCAACATAGATACCTCCATCAATCAGGACCAATTCAGCCTGTCCCAGAAAGCCACTGGATGATGCCAGCGGTTGTTCCGGATCAGTTCTTTCGCTAGAACGGATTCAATTTGTGCGACGCCATAGGCGCTCCGCATATCTTGTTGTGCCGGTGCCGACACGGCTGGCATGTAGCAACATCTCAGCAACGATGGATGCACTGGTCTGTGAACGGTAGCCCCACATGTCCTCGTACTTGCTTCTCAAAACAGGTTCGATATCAGCCGTAATGGCAGGCGTTAGACCTTGAACAGCAAGCTGTCTTTCGAGCTCGAGGAGCGGCAAGCTTGCGCTGTAGGGAACATCCTCGTAGTAAAGGACTTCGACGTGATGCAACGCATCTGCGGCAATTCGTACAATCTGATGATCGACATGTCCGCCAAGACCGCACGGAGCAAGCACAACTTGAGGCTCCCGAAACGCCACGGCGTTAAGAATCAGATTCACAACGTCGCCAGTCCTCGGATCATCGTTTGCTACCATGCTGAGTTCCGTCGCTTCGTCATATCCCATAACAAAGCTGTCCGGACAGGACAGTCTTTCGTAATCCATCCGCCGGCGGGCACAATAAGCACGATCCTCCCTCTCCCGATCTGTCGATATCGCCTCAGTGGATTTATCGCGCGAAGCCCAAGGTAGTGCCCATCCACTGAGGCTAAAGACGGTCATGAGACGGAGATCCGCTTGCATGGAAAGCCGCGCGACGATTCCACCTATGGAGTAAGCAACATCATCTGCGTGCGGTGATAGCAGCAAGATTCTCCTGCCCATCATCGACTCCGGAAATGGCAAGATCATCGCTCCTCCTTGATCCAACGAATCGCTTCCTCAAAGGGAACGACATCGTTGGCTCCGTCTATCATGCGGAACGACGCCTTGAAGCGCCGCTGGCGGCTAACCGACGCGCTCTCGTCCCTTCCGAACTGTCGCGACGTGTTAGTGAGCGCTACCTCGAAACGTTTGATCAGCTCGTCAAACACGTCGCTGGTCGCGAGTGAGACAGCTTGATTGTCCCCTTCATATAGAAGAAGGCCCGCCATGGCACAATTCGTGTACAGGGCGTGATCCAGGGCCTCGGAAGCACCCACGATTTGAAGCATTGGACCATCGCCGTAAATCATGATCGGCAACTCCCTGCTTCGCACGATATTACGCAGTTCCGCCGCCAGAGCGCCTCCACACTGGACCAATCGCTGATAGCCGTCGTGACGGTCCATGTAGTCCATAGTGGCTAACGCTGCAACGATCGGGATCGTGTCAAAGTAGGCGGTGTAGGTAAATTCCTTAGCCGCAGCCATCACATCTGATCGGCCCACCAGGCACGACAGTCGGTGGCCGTTTGCCAATCCTTTTGCGAAGGTGTACAGATCTGCATGGAAGCCGACCGTTCTTGGAAATTGCGAGGCTCGCACCGCACGGTAGCCCTGCTTAACGTCATCGCAGCACAGAAGTACCCCCTCATGCCTAGTGATCTGTGCTAGCCGACTAAGTGTCTCCGGTTGCAGGTGGACGTAGTCGGGCGACAAAATAACCAAGGCCATTTGTCCGCGATGCTGCTCAAGCACCTGCTCCAGAAGTTCCGGCACAAAGTAGAAGTCAATGACTCCACTCGCATTGGCTTCCAGCAAATTATTGCTTCTGGCCCAGTAGTCGCCCCAACCGTGATAACCCGCACTCGCTATGACGTGCCGTCCAGTGAATTGCCGCGCAACCTGCACGGCGGCCCGGCAAGCTTCTGTTCCGGTGCTGAACAGAGCAAGCCGTGCGTCCTCGATTCCGACGTCCTGGATAATCCGGTTTGTGAGCGCCTCATGTAGATTGCTCCAGCAGGTCACCGATGCCTGCCCGCTTTGTAAATGGTGCGTAATCGCTGAGTTCACTGCAGGGTGATGGTGTCCTAGCGTGACGCTACCTTTACCGTTCATCAGATCGATATACTGCTTGCCGTCCGAGAGCGTCACCGTCGCACCACTGGAGCAAACAGCACGCAGCCTGGGCTGTGCGGTATAGATGTCGGTAACGATGGAGTGAGGTCTGTCCATGTCATTTCCATTGAGGTGTGTCGATCTCGGCCAACTCGGAAGTCGTCCTTATCAATTGATGGAAATCTTCGTAGAGGGTGGCCCTTCCACGTGCGCTGAGTATTCTCACGCTGCGCACCCGAGCTTCGGCAATCATCAGCGCAGCTAGCGACAGACTCTCCCGAACGCTCGACCAATCAAGACCACACAGTGATGCGAGCTGCCCAGCGTCTTTGATCGCTAAGCGGTTTTCGAGAGCGAAAGCCGCCAACTCCAGCTCAGGAAAGCTGATGTCGCCCCAGTTCGTTTCCAGTTGAAAACGATGAAGACTTCCGTGTCGGTCAATCTGCCAATGCCACCCCCCACAGCTATAACGAAGTGATGAACGGAACACCCTGCCCGCCAATCCCGGCCAAGGTACCGGCTCCGATAAAAATGCACCCAGCGTCTTAGATATCACCTGTAGTGGATCGCAACCGCAGCACTGTCGCATGGTATCTATCATTGTCGACCAGCGCGGACCAAGGGCCATCACCACAGGGCTATGGTACGTAAGCGCGATGGTTTGCCTTGAATTGGCAACCAGCCAATTCGCCGCTTGAAGCAGTAAGTTGGCTCTTCTAGGCTGGCTCGCGGTATGAAAAAACTCCTGGAATGATCGTGTGGGTCCTAGATCGACCGTAATGGCATAACCGTCAACTAGCCAAGCCCTACGTGTGGAGCCAACCTTTCGCACGCGCTCGAATTCCGCACGACCGAATACACCTTCACCGATGAAACGAAGATGTAACAGCACATCACCATTAGGCCGAAGAATTTCGATTGGCGTCTTGCGTGGGTTAACCAATGGACGGCGCCCATTCAGGACTCGTGGATCATTCCATGGGAGCCAGCCATGACTGATCCCGTATCGCACTTCACCTTGTGGGCACCGAAACTGCAGTCGAGCTTCGGCAGGGAGCGAAGGTATGCCCTCTGTGTTCCGTAGTCGTGCGATGAATTCATGGTGTTCACCGGGTAGCAAGCATTCCCAAAGCCGCGGATCACAGGAATCGCGCATCAGGAACGTCGATGGGTATGACGGCGTCGGGGGCACCACGTAGCCTTGCCAAAGCTTTCCGACACTCGAAAACCATAGGTCGATGCCAGGGTCGCGCAAACTAGCCGCTACACGCTCCATCGTAGCCCCGGTATCCGGCCGATCGTCCACCACCAAAATTACAGGTGCGATACGGTGCTCCAACCATGTCCGAACGGTTTCCAAACCATCCAACGTTGCACATTGTTCTAGAGGTCGCACCGTACACCACTGCACATCGGTAACACCCAATCCGGTCAGTACAGCTTTCCAGAGTGGAGCGAGATATGTGCCACCAGTGCGGACTCCAACAATTAGAATGGCCCGATCAAGGCGCACCTGCTCGGTCAATCGACCAGCATCACCGGCGATCCTTTCGAGATCAGCAAGGTCGTAGCCGCAACACTCCGGCATCGGCAGGTGGAGGACTTTGCTCAGAAAGTCGGGCGAAGTGTTTACGTGGAGCGCGACATTGGTAGAAGCGTAGCGAACGATGGATTCGGACGTATTCGCTGTCCGCCCTAACGTCACCTGTGCGGCGCTATCGGCTTCGCATTCGGCTCGGCGAAGATTCTCTTCGAGTTCCTCCGTCGTCGTATCATCCCGCACACCGTTCAGCTTCCCCAGAGCGAGCAGGTCGGCCCAGAATTGCACACTGGCGCAGGCCACCAGATATCGATCCATGGTTTCGGGGGTCGCTGCGTCACGCAAGCGACTCAGTATTTGCCCAACGTCGATGCGTATTAGCCCCACAGGTCCCGCTTGGGTAGGCTGGCTAACAAGAAAGTTGTCCATAGTTATCGCTCGTACCGAGATCCATGGGCGCGTCGATTGCGAAATACCGACGTAGTTAGACTTTTCACTGACGATTTTCTTCGATGGCGATATCCTTGATCCCCGTTAAGCAATCTTCAATGCAAGACTGAATTAGCGAGCCGTCGACCAAAACTAAAGGTCTAACAACTGGTCCGGCTGGGACCCCCAGGCCATCAAGAAGGATCATGGCAACCTGGTCAGGACGAGCGCCAACATAACCTCGCTTGTTGTCCGTGCGCAGCAGCGCCATCACCGCGGAGATCGTAACCCCCGGCGGCAACTGAACCGTCAGTCCATTGCGTTTGAGTAGACGATGATGAAGACTACGGTCTGCTTCGCTCAGTCGCCCTAGACGACTTGCAACTTCCGCCGCCACAATCATTCCGAGGCCGACGGCTTCACCATGCGGAACCCTACCCTCCGCAGCAAGTTCGATTGCGTGGCCGACCGTGTGGCCATACTCGAATACAATGGCCTCTTTTCGCTCGCATTTGTCTGCCTTCATGACCTTTTGCTTTGCAAGCAAACCAGCCTCAACAATGGCCATGAGTTCACTATCGGTATAATTTGCGTCCGGTTTCAATCCTCTTTCGAGCAGGGGGATGTTCTCGACGGCCACGATCAATGCGTTTTTAATAATCTCGTACATGCCTGACCGGATTTGCGTCACCGGCAACGTCCGCAGAAAGTTTAAATCGATCAGAACAGATGTGGGTTTGTGAAAACAGCCCAGCAGATTTTTGCCTACAGTAAGATTTACTGCCTGCTTGAGCGAAGCTATTGAATCCGCCGCCGCAATCAACGTAGTAGGCACATGTACGAGGCGAATGCCGCGAAACAACAACGCGGCTGTCAGTCCCGCGAGATTCCCGATGACCCCGCCACCTACTGCGACAATCACGCTGGCCCGATCAATGCCCGCCTGGACCATTTCTTTAGCAAGATGTTCAACGGTTTCCAAGGATTTGAATGATTCACCGTTGTCGACGACCCAGAGGCTGGCAATGGCTTGAGTCGAAAGCTGCTCGCACAATGCACCTGCATGTAACTGACTAACTGTTCGATCCGTAATCAGGTGGTAGCTTGAGGCGTCGAGCTCAAGCAAGTTCGAGAGAATTTCATCCGAGCATCGAACGCCAATCCGCACGGGATAGCACTCATCTTCAAACTGCAGTCGTAAGTTTCGCATAAGGTTCTCCCAGCTAAATAAGTGCTTCGTCAGCAACATGGCGCACATGGGCACCAAGATACCCAACACGACCACAAAAAATACTTCAAATTCGCCCAACTATCGAACAAATGACATCACAGAGCGGCGAACTGCCGACCACATATAACTAAACGAGGCGCACATAAAAATAAGGCTTAATACAAAAACCTCAACGATTAAAATTCACCGAATTCAACATGCCACTGAACACTTAGGTCGAGCACGTAGTTTCGGTTGCTGCAACGTCAATAAAAGCGGCGATTGCGTGTTAGATTTCAGTAAATTTTCGGCTTGTGCAACATCTAAAAACCGCACAAAAAACTCAAAAGGAATAGTCCTACAGATTTTCTGGAAAAGTACTGCAGATCTATCTGATTAACAATAACACCTGAAGTTATCGTTTTTCTGCGCCGATTTTATCTGCTAGGGTCTTCTGTCTGCGCAAACAGCATGCTGAGCTTTCAAGGATCACTTCATTCCAAGTGCAATCATCTAGGAACTCAATGTTGGAGAGCCACAAAACTACAGTACTTGTTGTAAGTCGAGAATCATTCCCTCCATAGGGGTACGGAATATTTGCACATCTCCCTACTAACCACGCCAGAGGACGGTCCATAACAATGACATCTACATTAGAGCAGTACATTGAAGAGCGCCCGTTCGGCACATCTCATATGCATGGGCTGCGGTCAAATACCCTGCTAGATGATCCTTTCGATGTTGTAATCGTTGGTAGTGGGGCCGCTGGTGCAGTAGCTGCAGATACTTTCGTTCGAGCCGGGCTTCGTACCCTCATGCTGGAGGAAGGTTCGAGACTCAAAGCCAGTGCAAGGAATGCGGACGTTGATGCACAAGCCGAGCTCGCATTGGCTGGCAATACCGCGCAAGGATGGAGCACGGGGGGATGGCCATGGAGCACACGCAATCTTGGTGGAGGCACGGTTTTCTACGGTGGAGCCTCGTTCCGGTATACCGACTTCGATTTCGATCCCAGCGAGCGCATCCGTGTCGAGGGATTACCGGTGAAGTGGCCCATTGTAGCTTCCGATCTCGCGCCTTTTTACAGCGAGATGGAGTCTATTCTTTCCATCGACCACACAGGGTTCGAATGTAGGCGAAGACAGCCTCCGAACACGTTGAGCCTGCCCGCGGAACATCTTTGGGAAGGGGCGGTCCGGCTCGGTCTATCCCCCCGTCCGACTCCAATAGCGATCGACCGCAGCCGGTGCGACAACTGCTCCTTATGTATCACTGCACAGTGCACGCGCGGCGCCAAGCGCGATATGGTGGACTCCCTACTCGGTCCCTTGGCCAATATGCCCAACCTGTTGCTGCTGACCGGTGTGAAGGCCGTGGCGCTAACGCAGGAAAAGTGCAACTGCGCCAGCGCGGTAAACTGCCTAGACACGACCACGGGTCAGATTCGTTCAATCCGTGGGCACCGTTTTGTGCTGGCCTGCAATGCAATTCAAACGGCAGCGCTACTGCTGCGCTCGATCACACCTCACGCGCCAAGGGGACTTGGCAATGACCACGATATAGTCGGGCGAGGTCTTTGCATGAAACTCAGTGAGTATTCGCAAGGCGTGGTGCATACAAGCCGGCAGCGAATCGACGATCATCCAATAGGATATCGGGGGCCGTTCTCGACGGTCTGCACACTTGGCCACTATCTGGACGAGCGCTGTCCGACTGGTGTTGGAGGACTGATCTACGAAGCCAAGCACGACGACTGGAGTCTTCTGCAGGGCGATGGACTGATTTTACGTGTAGAAACCATTCTTGCTGACCATCCATCTCTCGGGAATCGGATCCGTCTCTCCAGTAGTACGGACTCTTGGGGCCTGCCGCGGCTGATGATCGATTACACGACAAACCCGCAGGACTTGGCACGCCTAGCCTATATGGTGGAGCGCTCAGCCGACTGGCTCAAGGCCGCCGGCGCGCGGGATATCCAACATGAAGCCTCAAATTTTGCAATGGGCAGCACTCACCTGCATGGCACCTGCCGCGCGGGTGACGACCCGCGAACGTCAGTGGTGGATCGGGATGGAAAAATCCACTCAATAGATAACGTCTACGTTGCGGATGGAAGCTATATGCCCTATCCCGGGGGGGTGAACCCCACTCTGACGATCCAGGCCAATGCCTTGAGGATTTCTCGACAGATCGCCCGCGACGCGACGTGTCATTCAAGCGCCTCGTGAAAGCTGCAACCCTCCGCTAATTCAAAACCAGGGAGCGACCAAACTCATGACACTCCATTTCATTCGCCAACTCGTCATTCACACGATCTGCAATGTGGTCGGTGAGACCCCGGAAGATGTAACGGCCCTAAACAAGGTTGAATTGAATACGCGCGACTGGGAGCAGGTATTTAGCCGGCTTGAAGCAACGCTCGATATCCAGACCGATAAGTTGGCTTCGACCGAGCGAACGATCTCCATCGGCACGTTGGCACGTGAGCTACACACCAAAATAACGGACGACATCGTCATTTGACTGATACCTGATCGGGTTCGCCGTGAGTCCTGATGCGCATGTCGCTTGCCGGTCCCTCTCCCCTGCTCCAATTCATTCAACAGAGGCCTTTTTCGTATGAAAGTCTTGAAGTTGACGCCCTTTTTCCATCATCCGGATGTTGAAGCGTGGCCAGCAGCGTACGACTCGGTAGGCGGCATGCAGGTTCAGACTTGGAGACAAGCAGTTTGGCTCGCTCAGGAAGGTATCCATCAACATGTTATGACCATCGGCTTCCCCGGACTGCCCAAGCTTCGACAATTACAGCCGTTTCTGTGGGTAGAGCGCATGCTATTACCCATGCCGAGGATACGATCCGAATTCAGCGGTTTGATAGGACTGACGCAGTCGTGGGCTGTAGCAACACTGTTTGCACTGTTCAAAAAAAGGCGCAAACATGATTTTGATGTGGTTCATACGCACCTTGACGGACAAATACCGGCGCTGTTGGTGGCTTGTTTAGCACCTCGACTGTTGAGACTGCCACTGATTCTGACGGTGCACTGCTCTCGCCTTGCGGTCTATACACCGCACTCCTGGCTGGACATGCTTCAACACCGTTTGGCTCGGTGGCTCGAACGCAAAGCCGTGAGCAAAGCTTTTGCGGTGATCGCCCTGACCAAACGAACTGCCTCCCAACTCTCTCGTGATGCTCGTCGTATTGAGATCATTCCTGACGTGGTCGATACCGCGCAGTTCGCGCGCCCCCCACAAGAAGGCATAACGGCATTCCGGAAACGTCATAATCTACGGCGGCAAACTGTCGGCTTTGTCGGCCGTATCGCGAAAGAAAAGGGATGGCAGCACCTCATTCCACTCGCTCAGGCATTGCGCGAGCAGGAATGCGAGTTGCTAATCGTTGGCGACGGGACACAACGGGAACGACTGCGGCACGCCATAAACAAGGCCGGACTGCAGGATTGGGTGACGGTTACAGGTTTCATCCCCAATCATGAAGTACCTTTGGCGATGGCGGCTTGCCGCCTGATCGTGATGCCTTCAGCGTATGAGGAGTTCGGGGGAGCCAGCATCGAAGCGCTGGCTACTGGTGTCCCGGTAGTCGCTTTTGCCGTAGGCGGCCTTCCGGAAATTCTACGCGGCATTACACCGGACCTACTGATTGCACCGGAGAACACGCCTGCGCTGATTGCACGAGCACAGGCTGTGCTGGCCGGGCACCATTCGCAGAGTATCGATTCGGCTCGATTACGAACCTACGTTGAACAACGTTATGCCCCATCCGCAATGGGTGCCAAAATCCTGAATCTATACAGGTCAGCGCTAATCAACTCTAAAAACCCCGTCAGACCGTCAGCCCCCTAATGCAGCACTGCCTGGTATCGATAAAGACTCACCAAACGAAAAAAACACGCACCACGGAGTACTCTCAATGTCGCTGATTCACCTTCCCAATACCGTTTCAGCACCGGAAGTAGTGCAGTGCTTGCGAAAGCACGGCTACGCCATCATTGACAAACTCGTGCCCGGCACCGCTATGGATCGAATTGCCGAGGAGCTCGAACCCTACACCGCAATGACGCCCTTCGGGCCGGACAGCATTCTCGGCAGAAGGACCAAACGCACTGGTGGCCTAATTGCGCGATCTGTTCGGGTGCGTGAGTTGATCCTTAATCCAACTATTATCGAGACGACACAACGCTTTCTCTCTCACGCTACAACATTCCAAATCCATTGCACGCAAGTCGTGTCCATTCACCCTGGGGCAAGCGCACAGACATTGCATCAAGATGAAGTGGCCTGGGACATGTTCCCCTTTCCCGACGACTATCACGTGCAATGCAACACACTATGGGCCATGACCGACTATTCCGAGAAGATGGGCGCCACTCGCATCGTCCCCGGCAGTCACCGAGCGGGGCGCAGCGTTGAGTTTGAGATTGCGGCCAGCTTTCCTGCGGAAATGGAAAAAGGCTCAGTACTCGTCTACGACGGAAAGGTTTACCACGGCGGCGGAGCCAATCGGTCCGACCGGGTCCGGTCAGCCATCAACCTGACTTACGCCCTTGGATGGCTTCGGCAAGAGGAGAACCAGTTCCTTTCTTGTCCGTTAGAGATCGCCCGTACTCTTCCGGACGAGTTGCTGCGACTTATGGGCTATCAGTGTGGAGCATTCGCCTTGGGCTACGTCCACGGGTTTGAGGATCCGATGACGGTGTTGGGACGTAGTCAACCTGGCAAACTCGTCGGCGCTGAATTGATGTTGAAATCCGAGCAGAACAAAGATCGCCAGTCTTTCCTGCGTAATGCAAAATTCGATTGAGGAACGCCAGGAAAGCAAATATTGGCGTCCGTAGTTGTGCTAATAGATTCAAATTCGTCCCGCGGGCGGATTACGCACAGCCATGCGCGTAGGGACAAGATTCTACGTCTTGAAGCTCCTATCGAGCAGGGAATGGTCACTGCCTCATTGATGCTATAAAAAATGCACGTCCGTAGCCGCTGGCGAAGCCTGCTGCTACAAGATTTGCGAGGCAACTACTCAAGGATTAACCTGATACCCCTTGCCCTGCAGGCAACTGGTGTAGGCAGTCGATGTTGTAGCAGCGTTTTCGTTGCGCTGTGCCCGACGCTCCTGACGCTGGCGTGACCCACCGACCACCATGCCCGCCGCAGCGGTCTGTTTGGCCCGGTCCTGGCGATAGTCCTGCTGCCGGTCGCTGTCCACGCGATCATAAATCTCATCGTGCTGATTGCCACGCACCTGCGCAGCCGTCGCCCCGGCGGCGGCACCGGCCACGGCGCCCTTGACCCGGCCACCCGAAGGCGTGGACGTCGAAGCCGTCTGACTGGCGGCGATGTTATTGCACTCGGAAATATCGGCTTGAGTCTGCTGCGAAGTCTGGCCCTTGAGCGGCACCACCGATTGGGCCCATCCCTGGGCGCTCAGAACCGACAAAACCAGGCACAGGCCGACGGGCGGAAACCTTTTCATGATGTCCTCCGAAATGAGCGTGATTCACCCTGAATCAGTGTAGTTCAGCCCTCCTCCCGAGCCTCCATCACCAGGCTGTTTCCGACCCGACGCACCGGCACGGTCTCAAGCTTCGCGCCCTTGCACGGCCCATCGACGCAATGCCCGTCCTCGAAACGGAACATCGCGCTGTGATGGGCGCACATCAACACCTTGCCGCGATAGGTGCAGAACTCCTGCGGACGAAAGTCCAGCGGCACGGAAAAATGCGGGCAACGGTTGATGTACACCCATGCCTGGTCACCCTGGCGCACCGCTACCAGCCCGGCGGGATGCAACTGCTGGTGTTGCGGCAAGCCCAGGGCGCCACCGTCGGCGATGTCGTCCAGTTGGCAGAGGGTAATCGTGCTCATGGTCAGCCACGCATTTCCGGGTTGCCCAGGCTCCAGTTCCACGGCCGAATCTGGATATTGGCGAACAATCCGGCCTGAACGTACGGATCGTCCTGAAGAAAGGCCTCCACCTCCGGCAGGCTGCCGGCCTCGATCACCAGCAAGGTGCCGTTCATCGCCACTGCGGCATCGTCCAGGGTCGGGCCGCCAAAGCGCACCACCACCCGATGGCTGTCATTGGCGCGCAAATGCGCCTGGTGGCTGGGGCGCAGACGCTGGCGCAGGCTCAACGAATCAGGGTGATCGGTGGCGAATACCGCAAAGTACTGGGCCATGATTCACGCCTTTTCCATGACGAATTCGTAGCACGCGCGCTTGAACGGCACATCCATGCCCAACCGGGCGGACACCTCGTCGTGGCGGGCACAGTCCTCGTAGATCACCTGCAGCGATTGCTTGACGCCAAACACCGCGTCCGACGCCAGATACGGGTCATCGTGGTTGAACAGGTGCGTGACCAGCTTGCGATAGCCCGGTACATCGATCATGAAATGCAGGTGCGCCGGCCGCCAGGCATGCCGGTTGGCCGCATCGAGCATGCGCCCCACCGGTCCGTCGGTGGGTATCGGGTAGGCCACCGGGACAATCGTGCGGATGGCGAAACAACCGTCGGCATCGGTGCGATACCGTCCGCGCAGGTTGCCGAACGGCTGTTCGGTGTCCTGGCCGGAATACATGCCGTTCTCGGCGGTCTGCCAGACGTCGAGCACCGCGCCGGCCAGGGCGTTGCCGTTGACGTCCACCACCCGTCCGCGCACCAGCGCCGTCTCGCCCGGGGTGAAGGCCATGTTCTCGCCGAATTCGCGATCCGGCATGCCGTCGATGTAGAACGGTCCGAACACCGTGGTTTCGGTGGCCGTGGCGCTGTGGCGATGGTTGATCGCATCGACCAGCATCGACACGCCCAAGGTATCGGACAGCAGGATGAATTCCTGGCGCACCAGGCCGTCACACGTGTGGCCGGTGTCGGTCAGAAAGCGGATGCCTTCGAACCACTCCTGCTCGGTCAGCTCCACTTCGCTGACGAACGCATGCAGATGCCGGGTCAGGCTCTGCATGATCTGTTTGTAGCGCGCATTCGGCGCGCCATCGAAGCTGTTCACGGCTTGCTCGGAAATCAGGGCTTCGGTGGCTTTGTCTTGATCGGTCATTGTTGTTATTCCGATAAAAGTTGTTGAGTGCGTCAGGCTGGTGCCTGGCCCTTCAACGCACGGTTGAGCAGTGCTTCGATCGGCGCCTGCTCGAACGGCCGCGGATTGTAGTACGGGCTGGCGCAGGCAATTTGAGCCGCTTCAGCCGGGCCGTTTGCAGGAAAACCAATATCCTCCAGTGCCAGGGGAATGCCCAGCTTCTGGTTCAGTGCATACAGCAAGGCGCCGACTTCACTGGCCTCGCTGCCGCCCAGCGCCCGCGCCGCCCGCTGCAAGGGGCCGGCTGCCGCCTCACGGTTGTAATGCGCGGCGTGGGGCAAGACGATCGCGTGGGCCTGGGCATGGGGCAGATTGAAGGTGCCGCCCAGGGTGTGGCACAGCTTGTGGTGCAAGGCCATGCCCACCGAACCCAGGCAGATGCCCGCCAGCCAGGCGCCGTACAGCGCCTGGGCGCGAGCGTCCGGGTCTTCGGGATTGTCGACCACCCCCGGCAACGACTGCGCCAGCGAACGGATCGACTCTTCGGCCATGAAGCCGATGATCGGGTTGGCGTCCTGGGCGTAGAGCGCCTCGACCGCGTGGGCCATGGCGTTCATGCCCGAACAGGCGGAAATCTGCGCCGGCAGGGTCAGGGTCAGTTGCGGGTCGTAGATCACGGTCTTGGGCAGAACCCGTGGATCGCGCCCGGTTTTCTTCAGGCGGTTCTCGGTCAGGCCATAGATCGGGGTCATTTCCGAACCGGCGTAGGTGGTCGGCACCGCGACGATCGGCAGGCCGGAATCCATGGCGATCGCCTTGCCCAGGCCAATGGTCGAACCGCCGCCGATGGCCACGCAGCAATCGGCATCCAGCCGCGCCGCTTCCACCCGGGCCGCCTGCGCCACTTCCAGCGGCACGTGCATCACCGCCTTGGGATAGATGCCCGCCGCTCGCTCACCCAGCAAGGCCGCGACCTGCTCGCCCAGGCCCTGTTGTTCCGGGGTGGTGAGGATCAGCGCACGCCGCGCGCCCAGGCGCTCGATCTCTTCGGCCAGTGCCGAAAGCTTGCCCCAGCCGAACACCACGCGGGTCGGCAGGCTCTGGTAGATAAACGGACTCATGGCAGACCTCAGCGCTTGAAGTGCGGCGGGATGTTGGCGTCGACGTTGACCCACACCGAGCGGGCCTCGGTGTAATCGTGGATCGCTTCAAAGCCCATTTCGCGACCGTAGCCGGACTGGCCGACACCGCCAAACGGGCTGCCGGGGCTGACGCGCTTGTAGCAGTTGATCCAGCACATGCCGGCGTGAATGGCATTGGCCATCTTGTGCGCGCGGGTCAGGTTCTGCGTCCACAGACCGCTGCCCAGGCCGTATTCGGTGCTGTTGGCGATGGCCAGGGCTTCTTCGTCTGTGCTGAAACGCACCACGGTGACGAACGGGCCGAAGACTTCCTCCTGGCAGACACGATCCTCAGGCTTGGCCTCGACGATGGTCGGCTCGACGTAGAAACCCTTGGCCAGGGCCTTGTCGTCCGGGGCCTTGCCGCCGGCGAGGATCTTGCCGCCCTGCTCGATGGCGATATCGATGTAGGCCATCACCCGGTCGCGGTGCAGCGCCGAGGTCAGCGGGCCCATTTCGGTCTCGGGGTTCATCGGGTCGCCCAGGCGAATGGACTTGGCCAGGGGGATGAAACGCTCGAGGAATTTGTCGGCGATGTCCTTGTGCAGGATCAGCCGGGAACCTGCGATGCAGGCCTGGCCCTGGTTGTGGAAGATCGCCCAGGCGGCGCCGTTGACTGCCGCGTCGAGATTGGCGTCCTCGAAGACGATGTTGGCGCCCTTGCCGCCCAGCTCCAGCTGGATGCGCTTGAGGTTGCTCTTCGACGCCTCGACGATGCGCCGTCCGGTGGCGGTGGAGCCGGTGAAGGCGATCTTGCCCACGTCCAGGTGTTCGGCCAGTGCCTGGCCTGCGGTGTGGCCGTAGCCCGGCACCACGTTGACCACGCCTTTGGGGAAGCCGACTTCGGTCATCAGCTCGGCGATGCGCAGAGTTGACAGCGGCGTGATTTCCGAAGGCTTGATGACGATGGTGTTGCCCGCCGCCAGGGCCGGGCCCATTTTCCAACTGGTGAACATCAGCGGGAAATTCCACGGCACGATCTGCGCCACCACGCCGATCGGCTTGCGCTGTACGTAGTTGAGAAAGCCCGCTTCCACCGGAATCACCGAGCCTTCGATCTTGTCGGCCATGCCGCCGAAGTAGCGGAAGCAGGCGGCGGTGCGCGGCACGTCGAGGCCACGGGAGTCGCGGATCGGGTGGCCGGTGTCCAGGGATTCGAGGCGGGCCAGCTCTTCGCCGCATTCTTCGATCTTGTCCGCCAGCTTCAGCAGCAGACGCCCGCGCTCGGCGGCGCCCAGTGCCGACCACGCGGGAAACGCGCGCTTGGCGGCGGCGACGGCCAAATCGACGTCGCCGGCTTCGGCGGCGGCGATGCGGGTGATCAACGAGCCGTCATGGGGCGAGACCACGTCGATGGTGCCGCCAGCGACCGCATCCACGAAGCGGCCATCGATATAGAGCTGATTTTGCATAATGGTTTCCTCGCACCGCGCCCCTGGCGCAGTGTCTGACTCAATTTCTGAAAGCCGGGCCCGGCGCGCTGCCGGGCGGGACGCGAGGTCTTAGAACTCGATCGGGTACGGCGTGAGTTCGCCGCTTTCGTAGCGTTGCGGCAGGTTAGGCGTGGCGTTTTCCCAGACCATCAGCATCGAGCGTTTGGTCGAGTAGCCCTGGTGACGGATGTCGGCGGGCATGGCGCAGATGTCGCCGGCACGCATGGTGATCCGCGCGCGTGGGTTGCCGTCGTCCTTGTCGCCCACGTCCCAGATAATTTCGTCGGACAGCTGCAGGAACCACTCGATGCGGTCGTTGCCGTGGAACACCGGCAGGATGAATTCTTCGGTGGTCGGGCAGAACAGGCTGGCCTTGCACACCGAGGTCACCGACGGGTTCCAGGTCACGTCCGAGCGCGACAGGTACTTGAACAGGCTGAACGCATGCAGTTGGCCTTCGAAACCTTCGGCCGGGTGGACTTCCGGCTCTTCCTGGGACACATCGATGAACTGGCGGTTGACCGGCAAATCGTTGCGCAGCGGCGAGTCATCCGGCAGGCCCGGCATGCGCTTGGTGGCGATGCGGAAGCGTTCGATGGCCTCGATGTTGTCGCCGTTCTTGCGACCGAAGGCGCTGCCGGTTTCTTCGGGCGCTGCGAACGGGTCGAAGGTGGCGTTGGTCCAGTCCCGCAGGATGGCCTTGAAGGTGGCCATGATCAGCGGCGTTTCGAAGTTTTCGGTGTAGTTGACCCCGGCTTCCTTGAGGGTGCCGTTGAAGGTGCCGGCGTACAGATCGACCTTGCCGTAGTAGTTGCGGGTGCCGATGACGTGGTCGAAGTTGACCCAGCCGTAGAAGAAGCCCCAGGCCACGTCGCGCATCATGGCGCGCAGGAAGGCGTCGACCGGGATCAGGTGCGAGCGGGTCTGGCCCTTGGCCGGCCAGGTGATGCGGGCGAAATACTCGTCGCGCGACAGCTCGAAGGCGCCCAGTTTGAATGAGCGATAACCGGTGACGGCATGGGGCGCGCTGGCCTGGACTTCGTCGTCGGCAAACAGGGCGGTTTCAGCAGCGGTTTCAAGCATGGCCATGGCGGGATTCCTTTTGTTGTTGTGGAGTGGACGGTCGGTGGCGGGTCACTTCAGGCAGATGTCTGCCCACTTCTCGACCGACAACGGGCCCTTGATGGTCTGTTGCAGAATCACGCCCGGACGGCTGGCTTCGAAGCGATACGCGGTGCCGACCGGCAGCAGGCACTGATGGCCGCGCTTGAGCAGCACGTAGCCCATGGGTTTGCCCGCTGGCAGGTCACCGGCCGCGTGAGTGCCCTCGCCGTCCTTGAGCGGGGCATCGAGCTTGAGGAAATCCACCCGCACTTCACCGTCCATGACGATGGCGAACTCGTCGTGGGCGCAGGTGTACCAGGGCGACTGGCCTTCGGCACGCAGGGTTTCGATGACGTAGCCCAGGTTGTAGCCGACGACGACTTTCTCGTAAGGAAGGGATTTGTCCGCCACTTCGAAGATGTTCGAAAAGGCGTAATGGCTGGCCTGGCCGCTGACGATTTCAACCGAGCCCTTGCTGTAATTGTCCAGCGAGCCGAAGACTGTTTCGATTGCTGCGCTACTCATGGTTCTCACCGTTTTGTTGTTTTAGTAACAGTGAGCAAACAGTACGACGCGACAGGTCCCGTAACAATTAGCTGACCGGCGACAACAGTGTTTGCAAAACGCGAACACTGGTACGCAGCTCCTACAGGATGGTGGGGTTTCAGCGAATCCAGCCGCGCTCCAGCAACGGCACGTCCCAGCAGGGCTCGGCGCCGAAATTGTCCACCAGGAAATCGATCAGGGTCCGCACCTTCAACGCCCGACGCTGGGTGGCGGGGTATACCGCGGAGAAACTGAACGACGACAACAGATAATCCGACAGCACCGGAATCAACCGTCCGCTGAGCAAATCCTCACTGGCCACCAGCGTCGGCAGGCAGACAATCCCCACCCCGGTCTGGGCGTAATCGCGCAGCAGATGCACGGAGTTGGAACGTACCTGCCCCGGCAGGCTCAGTTCGACCTGTTCGTCCCCACGATTGAACACCCAGCGATTGCGCGACGGATACCCCTCGTACAGAGCGATCTTGTGCTGCAGCAATTGCTGGGGATGGGTCGGGACGCCAAATTCGCTGGCGTAGTCCGGGGACATGCAGAACAGCCGGCGCACGGTGAACAGCTTTCGCTCGATCAACGTCTCAGCCATTGGCGGGAACATCTGGAACGCGACGTCGAAGCCTTCTTCGATGGGGTCCACCACCCGGTCGTTGACGATCACATCGACCTCGATGTCCGGGTACAGCCGGGTGAATTCCGCGAGCAGGTGACCGAAGTGGCTGATGGCAAACCCCGGCAACATCTGCACCCGCAGCTTGCCAGTAGGCTTGGCCCGCAGCTCGCGCATGTGTTCGGTCAGGGAATTGAACCCGGCGACCATGTCCGCGCATTCCTTGTAGTACGTCTCCCCCACTTCGGAGAGCCGCACATGGCGAGTGCTGCGGTGGAACAGCGGCGCGTTGATGAATTGTTCCAGTTGCTGGATACGATGGGTGATCACCGAACGGGTCACGCCCAGTTGCTGGGCAGCCTTGGCGAAGTTGCCGGTCTCGGCCACCCGCACGAAGGCTTCGACACTGAGTAAACGATCCATGGGGGCAGGTTCTCTGGAGGCTTTTTATTGTTGGCGTATGGCGAGGTTAGCCTTTCGCCGGCCTGCGCTCCATACCTGTGCAGGAGCTGCCGAAGGCTGCGATCTTTTGATCTTGCTCTTGAAAATCAAAAGATCGCAGCCTGCGACAGCTCCTACACGGGATTTGTGGTGTGCTCGCGATTACAGGTCCTGGTACCCCTTCAGGCGTCGTTGCATCGGAAACACCTGCCAACCCAATCGCTCGCTGATCAACCCCCACACCCCCTGCGGGGCTTTGAGCATCATCACCACCGCCACCACGCCGAGGATGATCATGTACACCGCGCCGTACTGCGCCAGGCAACCGCGCAGCACGAAGTAGATCAGCGTGCCGATCAAGGGCCCTTCCAGGGTGCCGATGCCGCCGATGATCACGATGAAGATCACCACCGCCGTCCAGTCCTGCAGGCTGAACGCCGCGTCCGGCGAAATCCGCAGCTTCTGCAGGAAGATCAGCGCCCCGACCACACCCGTACATCCGGCGGCCAGCACATAGACCATCAACTTGGTGCGCAAGGTATCCACCCCAAGGCTACCCGAGGCTGGTTCCGAATCGCGGATCGATGCCAGCGCCAGCCCCTGCCGCGAGCGCAGCAGGAAGAACACCACCGCCACCGCACCCATGGCGATGGCCAGGGCGGTGAAGTAGATCAAGGTTTCGCGCCCGTCCCGGTCATTGCCGATCTGCCTTACGATCGCCGCCGGCAGGCTCTGCCCCGACCCTCCGCCCAGGCTGCTCATCTGCGCCAGGCCCAGGCGGAATACCTCTGCCACCACCCAGGTGCCGATCGCGAAGTAAGCCCCGCGCAGGCGAAACACCACCAGCGCCGTGGGAATCGCCAGCACTGCCACCAGCACCCCCGAGAGCAGAACCGCGAACAATGGTGGCACGCCCAACTGGCTGGCCAGCATGAACAGCAGATACCCACCCAGGCCGACGAAGGCCTGCTGCCCCACCGACACCATGCCAGCGTAACCGGCCAGCAGATTCCACATTTGCGCCAGGGCCAGGTAATAGGCGAACTCCACCACCAGCCGCAGGCTGGCGCGATCGGCCCAGAGTGGCGCGGTCAGCAACACCAGCACACAGAGCCCCAGCAGTGACAGGCCAATAGTGCTGCTGGTGGTCGTGCGCTGTACGCGATAAACCGGCGCGGGATTGTTCAAGGCATTCATCAGTCGACACTCCGGGGAAACAGGCCACGCGGACGCACGACCAGGATCAGCAGAAACACAAGATGACCGGCGAGGATCTGCCAGCCGGGATCGATCTTCGCCCCCAGGGTCTGCGCGACGCCGAGGATCACCCCGCCCGCCAGCGTGCCCCACAGGCTGCCCAGGCCGCCGATGATCACCGCCTCGAAACCGTACAACAGTCGCGCCGGCCCCACGGTGGGATCGAAACTGGTGCGAATCGCCAGGAACACCCCTGCAATCGACACCACCGCCATCGCCAGCGCCATCGCCAGGCCGAAGATGTGCGCATTGTTCACGCCCATCAGTCGCGCGGTGTGCTGGTCATCGGAGGTGGCGCGGAACGCCCGGCCCAGCGAAGTCTTGTAGAACAACAGTTGCAGGCCGCCGATGATCAGCAACGCACTGCCGAACACGATCAGCGGCATCACCCCGACGCTCAGGCTGCCGATACCGACGCTGGCCACCTCAAGCTCACCCTGGGACAGTTTCTGGCTGTCGGCGCTGAAAAATTCCAGCAGCACGTTCTGCACGATGATCGAAAGTCCAAACGTCACCAGCAGCGGCGGCAGGATGTCGCTGCCCAAGGTGCGGTTGAGCAATAACCGCTGCAGCAGATAGCCGAAGACGAACATCAACGGCACCACCATCAGCAGACTGGCCAGCGGGCTGAAACCAAGATGGTTGACCACCACCAGCGCCAGGTACGACGCCAGCACGATGAAGTCGCCATGGGCGATGTTGACCAGACGCATGATGCCGAACATCAGCGACAGGCCCACCGCGAACATCGCGTACAGGCCACCGAGCAATACGCCTTGAAGCAAAGTATTTAGCCATTCCATCACTAGATCCCGAAATACGCGGCTTTGATTTGTGCCTTGTCCGCATCCCCTGGCCGCCCGGTCAGGGACACCCGCCCTTCCTGGAAGCAATAGAAACGGTCACTCACACTCAACGCCTGATTGATGTCCTGTTCGACGAGAATCACCGTGGTGCCATCGGCCTTGATCGAAGGCAGCGCGGCATAGATGTCCTTGATGGTGGTCGGTGCCAGGCCGAGGCTGATTTCGTCGCACAGCAGCAACTGCGGGTTGGCCATCAGCCCGCGACCGATCGCGACCATTTGCTGCTGGCCGCCGGACAGCGCAGTGCCGGGGCGCTTGCGCAGTTTTTCCAGCACCGGGAACAGCTGATAAATCCGCTTCAGGGTCCAGGGCCCCGGGCGTTTGCTGTAGGCGCCGATCAGCAGGTTTTCCTCGACGCTGAGCGAAGGAAACAGCTTGCGGCCCTCGGGCACCAAGGCGATGCCCTGCTCCAGCACCCGGTTGGCCGGCATGTCGCCGATGGCCTGGCCATTGAAACGAATGGCACCGGGCTGATTGCTGATCAACCCGGCCAGCGAGCGCAGGAAGGTCGATTTGCCGGCACCGTTGGAGCCGATGATCGCCACGGTCTCGCCGGCTTCCAGGTTCAGGCTGATGTCGAACAGCGCCTGGAAGTCGCCGTAGCCGGCGCAGAGTTTGTCGATAGATAAAAGACTGGTGCTCATGGCTCAGCTCCCGATGCCCATGTAAATGTCCTGGACCCTGGGGTCGGCCATGACGCTGTGGGGTTCACCTTCGGCCAGCTTGGCGCCGAAGTTGATCACGGTCAGGCGACTGACCACCGCCAGCAAGGCATGCACGATGTGTTCGATCCAGATGATGGCCACGCCCGACTTGTGGATGCCCTGGATGGTCTCTACCAGCGCCAGGCACTCCGGTTCCGTCAGGCCGCCGGCGATTTCGTCAAGCAACAGCAGGCGTGGTTGGGTCGACAGCGCCCGGGCCATTTCCAGGCGCTTGCGGTCGAGCAGCGTCAGGGAGCCGGCCAGCACGTTGGCCTTGCGCATCAGCCCGGTCAGTTCCAGGGTCTGCGCGCACCATTGGCTGGCTTCCTTGTCGCCCAGGCGCGCGCCGAACGTCGCCCCCACCAGCAGGTTCTCGAACACGGTCATTTTCACGAACGGATGCGGGATCTGGTGGGAACGGCCAATGCCTTGCTGGCAGCGCTTGAACACCGGTTCGCGGGTGACGTCACGGCCTTCGAAACGGATGCGGCCCTGATCCGCCGCGACGCCACCGGCGATCAGGTTGAACAGCGTGCTTTTACCGGCGCCGTTGGGGCCGATGATGCCCAGGGCTTCCCCCGGTTGCAGGTCCAGGCTCATGGCGTCCGTGACCTTCACTGAGCCGTAGCTCTTGTGCACGTCACTCAGTTGCAGAAGTGGTTGTTGCATGGTGCACCTGTGTCCCGTTGCCCGCTCAATAGGTAATCGCCTGCATCTCGCCGCCCAGAGGAATCGCCGGGGCGCTGGCATTGCTGGTGATCACCAGGTCGTATTTGCTGTCGCTGCCCAGGCGCCACTGGCCGCTGACCAGTGGCGTCTTGGCGACGTTCTTCACCGGCCCGCCGTTCCAGTTGATCGGCCCGACCACGGTGTTGAGGTTGGTCTTGAGCAAGGCATCGCGTACCGCATGGGCGTTGCCCACCTCTTCGGTGCGCTTGAGGATGTCCACCGCCAGCTCGAACAGCGCGTGGACGAAACCCAACGGCTGGGTCCATTGCTTGCCGGTGGCCTGGGTGAAACCCTGGGCGAGCTGGCCGGCGCTGGCACCGGTCAACGACGAGCTGAACGGGTGCGTGGGGCTCCACCAGATTTCCGTCGACAGGTTGTTGCCGGCCTTGCCCAGTGCCTCGACCGCCGTGGGGAACAGCAGCGCCTTGCCCACCGACACGGCCTTGGGCTTGAAGCCCTGCTGGCGCGCCTGGGTCCAGAAGGTGCTGAGGTCCGGCGGGATCACCACACCAGTGACCACCTCGACCTCGGCCTTTTTGAAGGCGGCAATCTGCGCGGAGAAATCGTCGGTCAGGCTCTGGAAGCGACCGGGGTCGACCAGTTGGAAACCCTTTTGCGCCAGCACCGGCGGGAAGCCGAGCTTCTGATCACCCCAGGCATTGCCGTCGCCATCGTTGGGAAACAGGCCGCCGACCACCTTGTTGGACGGCATCGCGCCCCACATCGCGGTGTAGGCGCCGATCACATCCTCCAGGCCCCAGAAGAAGTGGTAAGTCCACTCGAAACCCTGGTCCGGCTTGCCGCCACGGGTGAAGAACCACGGCTGCCACGGCGCGACCGTGGAGATGCAGGGGATCTCGTTGATCTCGCACTGGTCGGACACCGGGTTGGTGGTTTCCGGGGTCGAGGACACCAGCATCAGGTCGACCTGGTCCGACAGGATCAACTCGCTCGCCACCTCCGCCGCGCGGTTGGGGTTGGACTGGCTGTCCTTGACGATTACTTCCAGGCGATAGGCCTTGCCACCGATGTTGATGGAGTTCTTCAGCACCTGCTTGAGGGATTCGATGATGTAGTTATCGGCTGCGGCAAACGGCGCCAGCGGACCGGTCTGCGGGCTGACGTAGCCGAGCTTGATGACCCGTTCACCGCCGATGGCGAATCGCAACGGCAGGCTCGCCAGCGCCACGCCACCGGCGGCGACACCGGTGCCACGCAGGAATGCGCGACGGGAGAAATCGCGGCCAAACAGGTTTTTATCGTTGTTGTCAGTCATGTAAATACTCCAAAAGCCTGGACGAACGGGGTCGCCACGTGTGGCCGGGCCAGCACGCAGGGTCAGGGGTAATCGGGGGGAATCGGTTTAGAAGAACAGCGTGACGTCGAAGGACGCGACCACCTGCGAGTCCTTTTCCCCGTCGGCGTAGGCGTCGCGACCGGGGCCGGAGTGGATGTCGTAACGCAGTTCCGGACGCAGGCGCACGTTGGGTGACGGGGTCCAGGCCAGGTTGGTGGTGACGCCGTAGAAGCTGCCCCAGGTCGGGTCGGGGATGCCGGTGTTCGGGTCGATGTTGGCCATCATCACGTGCACCGGCGCGTCGGTGTAGAACCACTCGGCGCGGCTGTTCCACATGAGGTTTTCGCTGAGCTTGTGGTACCAGTTCAGATCGGTGCCGTACCAGGTGCCGTCCTGTTTGTTGGCGAACCCGGCGAAAGCGCCGTCCTTCTGCTTGCCGTAGTTCAGCTCCAGGGCCACGCGGTTGTTCGGATCGAGCACTTGCGACAGGGTCAGGTACGAGGCCAGACGCTTGAAATCGTCTTCCTTGGTGCCGGCCGGAATCGGCGAGCCGCAGCTGCATTCGGCAAAACTGTCGCCGGCGCCGTTGCCGTAGATGTTTTCCCAGTCGATCCAGGTGTTGAAATCCGCCGAGCGCCAGCGCAGGTTGGCGATTACGTCCGGGTCGTGGTTGGGATCCTGCAGGTTGTTCCAGCCCTGGACCACGCCCAGCTCGAAGCCGAGCATGCTTTCGCCAGGCGCCGATGGCAGTTTGAACGAGTACAGCGCACCGGCATGCTTGGCCGGGCCGTGCATGAAGGAATAGGTGTGGGAGTAGAAATCGGTGGGTGCCGGGGACGGCAAGGCGAAGCCGATTTCGTTTTCCAGCGGGGTGTGGAAGATGCCGATCATCAGGTCGGACCCGCCAAGCACCGGGAAGTAGAAATCGACGTAGGCCTGGGCGATGGTCAGCGCCGGGTCCTCAGGCTTGTTGTTGCGATTGGCGCTCAGGTCCTCGTCCCAGCCGTAGGTCTTGAAGTAGCGCGCGTCCTTGCCGTACAGCGTGGTCACGTTGAAACCCCAGTCGGCTTCCTGAGGCATCGGCCCCGGGAACGGCCCGACTCGCCCGACCACGTTGCTCTTGGGTTTCTTCTCCACGGCCAGGGCGAACTGATTGAGGTTCACGCCTTCGTCGGTATTGAAGAAACTCTGCTTGCTGACGTCATCCGTGCCGTTATTGTTATAGATCACACCCGCCTGGGCCCAACCATAGATCTTGATGCCGTGATCCCTTTCGAGGCTGTCGCCGAACACGCTGCGCACCAGCGACCCCATGGGATCGTCGGCCGCACCAGCCATCGAGGGAAACAAAACACCGGCACCCAGAACGGGGGCGAACAGGGTCGCTGCGCACACCCATGCACGAATATTCATATCTGCCTTCCTTATTTTTATTAGGCCGCCGAACACCATTCGATCGTTGGCAAATCGTGGTACTCGACGTGAAGGAGGCTACAAGCCAGCCCCTCCCCCAACAATTCCAATCTCGGCGACTTCAGTGTTTGCGTAATCAGAACAATGCGGGCGGGAATTACGTGCGTTGGATATCAAAAACTGTGGGAGCGGGCTTGCCCGCGATCACGGTAGGTCAGGCAAAGGAGATGTTGAAGCTGCTGGCCTCTTCGCAGGCAAGCCCGCTCCCACAGGGGACCTTCGGTGGATGCGGGATTTGCATTGAAACCCCGAAACCGTAGGAGCTGCCGAAGGCTGCGATCTTTTGATTCTGCTTTGAAAGATCAAAAGATCGCAGCCTCGTTTCACTCGACAGCTCCTGCAAAGGCTCAGGCCTTGGCAGGCAGTGGGTAGAGCTTGTCATCAAACTGCGACAACCTCGGAAAAACCAACGGCTGATCATCACTCAGATGCTGCAACCGCTGCGCGTAATCCTTGAGAAACGCCTGACGCGCTTCATCGCTGATATACGGCACATGCCAGGCCACGAACGGCTCCAGCACATCAAAACCGACATAGGCCAACGTCCCGCGCAGGATCGGGCGCAGCATGTCTTGCAGCGGGCCATGAATCGCGTCTTCGCCGAACATGTGCTCACGCCCGCCCAGGGTCACGGTTACCAGGGCCTTCTTGCCCGCCAGCCCGCCCTGATCGTAGAAGCGTTTGCCACCGTAGCAGATGCCCGAGACCAGTACACGGTCGATCCAGCCCTTGAGCATGGCAGGCGCCGAGAACCAGAAGATCGGGAAGTTGAGGATGACGAGGTCGGCCCAGAGCAGCTTGTCCAGTTCGCCCTGGATGTCTGCCGCCAGTGACTGGCTTTTCACGCCCAGGCGTTGTTCCAGCGCGTACACCAGGTAATCGGGGTTTTCCCGGGAGGAGAAGTCGGCGTCGCTGGCCACCGGGTTCCAGTTCATCTTGTACAGGTCACTGACCTGCACTTCGTGGCCCTGGGCTTCGAGGGTCGTCACGGCCTGGTCGCGCAGGGCTGCGGTGAAGGATTTTGGCTCGGGGTGAGCGTGGACGATCAGTACTTTCATGGTGATTCCTTAGACTTTTTCCAGCGTAGGGTTTGTATTCGTTGCGCGGCTGGCCAGCAGTTGGTCGAGCCAGTCCGGGTCCATTTGCGGTTCGGAGGAGAACAGCAGCCCGGTGTAATCCTGATGCGGCGGGGTGAAGATGGCGCTGCGCGAGCCGTGGTCCACCACCCTGCCCTTTTGCATCACCAGCACCTCATCGGCAATCGCCCGCACGGTGGCGACGTCGTGAGTGATGAACAGGTAAGCGACACCGAGTTGCTGCTGAATGCGGTTGAGCAGTTTCAATACGCCTTCGGCCACCAGTTGATCAAGGGCCGAGGTCACTTCGTCGCAGATGATCAGCTGCGGATCGGCCGCCAGTGCCCGGGCGATGCAGATCCGTTGTTTCTGTCCGCCGGACAATTCCCGGGGCTGGCGATCCATGTACTTCGCCGGGTCCAGCTCGATCATCTCCAGCAGCTCGGCCACCCGCGCACGCATCGCCTTGCCCTTGAGGCCCAGGTAGAACGTCAACGGCCGGCCGATGATATCGACGATGCGCTGGCGCGGATTGAGCGCGGTGTCGGGGATCTGGTAGATCATCTGGATGCGCCGCAATTGCTCCTTGCTGCGCTGACGAAAATCCGCCGGCAGCGGTTGGCCGTCGTACAGCACCTGGCCGTAGGTCGGCGGCAGCAGCCCGGTGATCAGCCGCGCCGTGGAGCTCTTGCCGCTGCCGGACTCGCCGATCACTGCCAGTGTCTGGCCGCGATAGAGCTTGAGCGAGACATCGTGCAGCACCGGTTGATCGCCGTAGCTGGCGCAGCTTTGACGCAGTTCCAGCAGCGGTTTTTCCTGCTGCGGGCACGGCTTGGGTTCGGTGCGGAAACTGCGCACCGCCCACAGCGACTTGGTGTAGTCCTCCTGGGGATCGCCGAGCATCTTGCGGGTCTCGGCCTCTTCCACCAGTTTGCCGTGGCGCAGGACCATGATGCGGTCGGCCATCTGCGCCACCACCGCCAGGTCGTGGCTGATGTAGATCGCGGCGCTGCCGTAGGTCGCCACGGCATCGCGGATCGCCGCCAGCACTTCGATCTGGGTGGTGACGTCCAGCGCAGTGGTCGGTTCGTCGAAGATGATCAAATCCGGGTGACAGGCCATGGCCATGGCGGTCATCACCCGTTGCAACTGCCCGCCGGAGACCTGATGCGGATACCGCTGACCGATCTTCTCGGGGTTGGGCAGACGCAGTACCCGATAAAGCTCTACCGCCTCGGCCATCGCCTGCTCGCGGCTCATGCCGCCGTTCTTCACCGCGGTTTCCACGTGCTGGTCGATCAGCCGATGGGCCGGGTTGAACGACGCCGCGGCACTTTGCGCAACGTAGGCGATGCGCAAGCCACGTAGCTGACGCAGGGCTTCAGGTTTGGCGTTGAGCAGGTCGATGCCGTCGAAATGCACAGAGCCGCCAGTGATGCGGCAACCGTCGCGGGTGTAGCCCATGGCCGACAGGCCGAGGGTCGACTTGCCCGCCCCGGACTCGCCGATCAGCCCCAGCACCTCGCCGCGCTGCAGGGTCAGGTCGATGCCCTTGATCAGCGGATGCCAGGCGTCCTCGTAGTGACCTTCGATGTGCAGGTTGCGGATTTCCAGCAAAGGTTTGGTCGTCATGTTCAGCACTCCTTGAGGCCGCTGGATTTGTGCAGCATCCAGTCGACGACGAAATTGACGCTCACGGTGATCAGGGCCACGGCCAGCGCCGGCAGCAGCGGGCTGATGTCGCCGAAGGTGATCAGCACGGCGTTGTCGCGCACCATGCTGCCCCAGTCGGCGGTCGGCGGTTGAATGCCCAGGCCGAGGAACGACAGCGCACTGATGAACAGGAACACGAAGCAGAAACGCAGGCCGAACTCGGCAATCAACGGCGCCGCGGCGTTGGGCAACACTTCGCGGGTGACCAGCCACCACAGGCCTTCACCGCGCAGGCGCGCGGCTTCGACGAAGTCCTGCACCACCACAGTCATCGCCACCGCCCTCGAAAGGCGAAACACCCGGGTCGCGTCCAGCAGCGCGATCACCAGCACCAGGGACACGGCGTTGGTGCCCACCACGCTGAGGATCAGCAAGGCGAAGATCAGTTGCGGAATCGCCATCAGGATGTCCACCACCCGCGACAGGCCCTGATCGATCGCGCCGCCCTTGATCGCCGCGATCAGGCCACTGAGGCCACCGAGCAGGAACGCCAGCAGTGTGGTCAGGAAGGCAATGCCCAGGGTGTTGCGCGCGCCGTAGACCAGACGGCTGAACATGTCGCGCCCCAGGTTGTCGGTGCCCAGCAAGAACTGCCCGCCCCACGGCGCGAAGCCCTCGCCCACCACCTGGGTTTCGCCGAACGGCGCCAGCACCGGCGCGAACACGGCCACCAGGATGTACAGCAGAATCACCAGCAGCCCGAATTTGGCGCTCAGCGGCGCCCGCAATAGTTGTTTGAACAGGCTCATGGCTTACCCCTTCGGATGCATCAGGCGCGGGTTGCTGGCAATCGACAGCACGTCGGCACTGGTATTGAGCAGGATGTAGGTCGCGGCGAAGATCAGGCTGCAGGCCTGCACCACCGGGATGTCGCGCTTGGCCACCGAGTCCACCAGCAACTGGCCCAGGCCCGGATAGACGAACACCACCTCGACCACCACCACGCCGACCACCAGGTACGCCAGGTTCAGCGCCACCACGTTGACGATGGGCGCCAGGGCGTTGGGCAAGGCGTGGCGGAAGATGATCCGCGATTGGCTGATGCCCTTGAGCCGGGCCATTTCGATGTACGGGCTGGCCAGCAGGTTGATCAGGGAGGCGCGGGTCATGCGCATCATCTGGGCGATCACCACCAGGCTGAGGGTGGCGACGGGCAGCACCGAGCGCTGCAGCACCTCACCGAGGGACGCGTCCGGCGACAGGTTGGAAATGCTCGGGAACCAGTTGAGTTTTACGGCGAACACCAGGATCAGGATGTAGGCGACGAAGAACTCGGGGAACGACACCGCACTCAGGGCCGAGGTGTTGAGCAGGCGATCGAACCAGCTGTTGCGATACAGCGCCGCGAGCATCCCCAGCAGCAAAGCCAGCGGCACCGAGATCAGCGCGGCGAGCAGCGCCAGGCTGAAGGTGTTGCCCAGCCGCGTACCGACCAGTTCGGCGATGGGCCGCTGGTTGGCCAGCGACATGCCCAGGTCACCGTGCAACAGTTGCCAGATCCAGTGCCCGAAGCGGGTCAGCGGCGGCAGGTCCAGGCCCAGTTGCGCCCGGTAGGCGGCCACGGTTTCCGGGGTGGCGGCCTGGCCGAGCATGGCTTGGGCGATATCGCCCGGGAGCATGCCGACCGCGAGAAAAATGATCACTGACACCGCGAAAAGCGATAACAGCCCCAATGCCAGACGTTGAAGTAGCAGCTTGAAAATACTGTTCACTGCGTAGTTCCTTAAATGGGCACATCTTTGAAGACTGCAATTCCCTACTGTGGGAGTAAGCTTTCCCTCATGCCAGTCAGCCAAGCCGAACACAAATGTGTCACTTACTGGCTGGCATAAGCTCCCACAGGGATCTTCATCGTTTTTTACTGAGGCTTACGCCTGCCACCAACGCTCGATCACCCGCAACCCGTCCAGCTCGCCATACGGCGCGGTCTGGCCGCCGTGGGCGACGCGGTTGGAGCGTGCGGCCACGGAGCTGGCGAACAGCGGCACGATCGCGCCGCCGTCATCCCGGCACAGGGCCTGCATTTCGTTGTACATCTCGCGGCGCAGCGGGTCGTTCATTTCGCCGCGGGCGGCGTTGAGCAGCTGGTTGAAGCGCGGGTTGTCCCAGTGGGTTTCGTTCCAGGCCGCGCCCTTGGCGTAGCCGATGCTGAACATGCGGTCGGCGGTCAGGCTGCTGTACCAGAACGAGGTGGTGAACGGCTGCTTCATCCAGACGTTGGAGAAGAACCCGTCCGCCGGTTCGCGCACCACCTCGATGTCGATCCCGGCGGCGCGGGCCTGCTCCTTGAACAGCACCGAGGCGTCCACCGCGCCGGTGTACGCCGCATCGGACGCCTGCAGGCGCACCTTGAGGGAATCCAGGCCGGCCTGTTTCAGGTAGAAACGCGACTTGTCCGGATCGTAGGTGCGCTGCTCCAGCGCCGTGTTGATGAAGCGGCTGCCCGGCTGGATCGGGTGGTCGTTGCCCACCAGGCCGTAGCCGTGCAGCACCGAGGCCAGCAGGGTTTCTCGGTTGATCGCGTGCTTCATCGCCAGGCGCACGTCGTTGTTGGCGAACACCTGGCTGTCGGTGAGCATCGGGAAGGTGTAGTGCTGGGCGCCCTTGGTTTCTTCGATCGCCAGGTTCGGGTTTCGCTTGAGCAGCGCCACGGTCTTGAGGTCGACCTTGTTGATCACATCCACTTGCCCGGTGACCAGCGCGTTGACCCGCGCGGCGCCGTCGGCGATGGCGATCAGCTCGGCGCTGGCGAAGTGCGCACGCCCGGGCTTCCAGTAGTCCGGGCTGCGTTCCAGGGTCATGCGCACGCCCGGCTCGAAGTCCTTGAGACGATAGCCACCGGTGCCGACGCCGGCCTGCCAGTCCGGGGTGCCGTCCTTGCCTGGCATGATCACCAGATGGTAATCGGCGACCACATAGGAGAAGTCGGCGTTGCCCGAATGCAGTTCGAACACCACGCTGTCGCTGCCATTGGCGCTAACCTTGGCCACATCGCCCAGCACGGTTTTCGCCGCCGAGGTGGATTTTTCCCCCAGGTGATGCTGGATCGAAGCCACCACGTCACCGGCGTCCAGGGTCTTGCCGTTGTGGAAGGTCACGCCCTGACGCAGCTTGAAGGTCCAGACCCGCGCGTCCGGCGTCGAGGTCCAGCTTTCAGCCAGTTCGGGAATCGCAGTGCCGTCGACGGCGATTTCGGTGAGGGTGTTATAGACCGCCGAGAAGCCGACAAAGGTGAAGGTGTCGGCCCAGGAACCCGGGTCCTTGGAGTCGGTGGTGCTGCCCCCAGCCAGACCCAGGCGCAATACGCCGCCAGCCTTGGGCGTGGCTTCCTGGGCGAAAGCGCCCAGCGGCAGGCCCATGGAAAATGCGCCGGCCACTGCCGCCGCCGCCGCGCTGTACTTGAGGAAATCCCGACGCGGGAAGCCCAGTTCGTGGTTCGCTTGAGTAATCTTGTTTTTGTTATCGCTCATTGCCTTGCCCCTGATAGATCGCTAATGGAATTCCAGTTCTGCAGCTTTATCAAAACCACGCAAAGCACCGGGCCTGGGCCCGGTGCGTTCCAACCTTGAATCGCCAGACGTCACACCTGAATCGCCTTCACTTCGACGAATTCGTTGAGTCCCTCTTCCCCCCACTCCCGACCGTTGCCGGACTGTTTGTAGCCGCCGAACGGCGCCTGATAGTTGAACGCCGCGCCATTGAGGAAGCACTGGCCGGCCCGCAACTGACGACCCAATTGCAAGGCCCGCTCGGTGCTGCCGGCCCAGACGCCGCTGGACAGACCAAACGGCGAGTCGTTGGCGATCTCGATGGCCTGGGCCTCATCCTCGTAAGGGATCAGGCACAGCACCGGGCCGAAGATCTCTTCCTGGGCGATGCGCATGCTGTTGTCGACGTCGGCGAACAGCGTCGGGCTGACGTAGTAGCCTCGTTCGAAGTCAGCCGTCGACTCGCCGCCGCACAGCAGGCGTGCGCCCTCTTCCTGACCGATCCGGATGTAGTCGAGCACGGTGCGGCGCTGCCCTTCGGAACACATCGGGCCGAGGAAACTCTGCGGGTCCAGCGGATCGCCCATCTTCAGGCTCAGGGTTTCTTGCAGCGCAATCTCCACCGCCTCGGCGTAACGACTGGCCGGCAGCAGCATGCGGGTCAGCGCGGTGCAGGTCTGCCCGGAGTTGATCATCACGTCCTGCACGCCATAGCGCACGGCGGCGTCCAGATCGGCGTCCTCGGCAATCAGCAGCGCCGACTTGCCGCCCAATTCCAGGCACACGCGCTTGACCGAAGGCGCCGCAGCCTGGGAGACCCGCACCCCGGCACCGGTGGAGCCGGTGAACGACACCATGTCCACGTCCGGGTGTTTGGCCAGGGCTTCGCCGACTTTCGAGCCCGGTCCGCTGACCAGGTTGAACACCCCGGCAGGCAGCCCGATGTCTTCGATCATCTGCGCCAGCAGGAACGCGTGCAGCGGCGTGTCCTGGCTCGGCTTGACCACCACCGTGCAACCGGCCGCCAATGCCGGGGCGAGCTTGCCGATCAGTTGATGCAGCGGGTAGTTCCACGGATTGATGAACGCGCAGACGCCCACCGCTTCGCGAATCACCAGCGAGTTGCCGACTTCGCGCACTTCGTCCATCACGCCGGCCAGTTCGATGTATTGCTCAAGGCCGACAATGGGCCCGTCGACCTGCACCGAACGCGACCACTGCACCGGCATGCCCAGTTCGCTGGTGATCACCGCGGCCATTTCATCGGCGCGGGTTTTCAGTTGTTCAGCCAAGGCGCGGATGTAGCCGGCACGCACGCTGGACGGCGTGCGCGACCACGAGGCGAACGCCTTGCGCGCTGCCGCCACGGCGTTGTCGACGTCGCGTTCATCACCCAGCGGCACGCTGCCGGCCACTTCTTCGGTGGCCGGGTTGATCACCTGGGCGACACCTTTGCCCGACGGGGTTTGCCAGCGACCATCGATATACAGAGCGGTGTAATCAAGCATCTACCACAGCCTCCATCAATTCTTCAGCACAACGGGCGATGCGCTGGCAGGCGTCGCGCAACGGCGCGGCCCCCACCACCAGCCCGAGTCGGATATGACCGGCCGCGCTCGGCCCGAAGGCTTCGCCGGCCAACACGGAAACACCGTGGCGATCGAGCAGGCGGTCGGCGAACGCCTGGGCGCTGAGCCCGGTTTCGCGGATATCGACCATCACGAACATGCCGCCATCGGGCTTGAGGGCACGGATTGCTGGGCAATCGGCCAGGCTTTCGCAGACCAGATCGCGGCGCTGGCGATAGGCTTCGCGCATGGCGTCCAGTTCCGGCAGATTGCTTTCCAGCGCGACCACGGCGGCGTCCTGGACGAAGTCCGGCGAGCCATAGAGCATGCACAGCGCCAGGTTTTCCAGGTGCGCGGCCAACGACGGCGGCGCCACCACCCAGCCGACGCGCCAGCCGGTCATGGCGTGGGATTTGGACAGGCTGTTGAGGGTCGCGGTGCGCTCGGCCATGCCCGGCAGGCTCGCCGGACTCACGTGCTCGCCTTCGAACAGCAGCTCGCTGTAGACCTCATCGGAAATCAGCCACAGGTCATGGGCGATGCACAGTTCTGCCAAGGCCTGCCAGGTGCTGCGCGGCAGGCTCGCGCCGGACGGGTTGTGCGGGCTGTTCAGGGCCAGGGCGCGAGTACGCGGGGTGATGCGCGCGGCGACGTCTTCGGGCATGACCCGAAAGCCGTTTTCCGAACGCACCGGCACCGGAACCACCACGGCACCGCAGGCACCGAAAACCGCTTCGTAGGTGACGTACATCGGCTCGGCGACGATCACTTCATCGCCCGGGTTGAGCACGCACTGGGCCACGCTGAACAGCGCGCATTGTGCGCCGGCCAGTACGGTCACCTCATCCGCCGAAACCTGTTGCCCACTGCGCTGGGAATGGCGCTTGGCGATGGCCTCGCGCAAGGCACGCTTGCCGCGCACCTCGGCGTAATGAGTGTTGCCGGACAACAGGCTGTCGATAGCGCCCTGCACGATCGGTTGCGGGGTGTCGAAATCCGGGTCGCCCACGGACAGCAACAGGATGTCCTCGCCCTGCTCGCGCTTGGCCAGCGCGCGGTAGTGAATATCCCAGGCCGCGGCGCCGTCACCGGCGATACGCTGGGTCAGATCGGAAAAACGCATGGTCTATTCCCCCTTCACTGCGCGCAGGCGTGCTTGAGTTCGATCAGGGTCACACCGTTGCGCTTGAAGCCGTTGCGCAGGTCGGTTTGCAGCTCGGCCAGGCTTTGCGGCTGGGTCACGGTGCAACCGAAGGCACGGGCCAGGCCGGCGAAGTCCGGGTTGCGCGGCAGCACGCCGATGGGCTCGATATCCAGGCCGAGCATGTCGTCGCGGATCTGCCCCAGGGCATCGTTGTTCCACAGCAGCACCACCAGCGGGCTGTCCAGTTCTTCGACGGCGGTTGCCAGTTCCTGCGCGGTGTAGAGGAAACCGCCGTCCCCCACCAGCACCAGGCCCGGACGCTGCGGCGCGCCGAACTTGGCGCCGATGCCGGCTGGCAGACCGTAGCCCAGGGTGCCGTAGCCGGTCGGGTGCAGCCAGCTGCGTGGCGCCAGCGAATCGAAGGCATAGTTGCCGGTGTAGGCCAGCTGGGTCATGTCGGTGCTGATGAAGGCATCGGCCGGCAGTTCGGCGGCGATGCGCGAAAGAATCGCCTGATGGATCGACTGCAACGGGCCGTGACCGCTCTTCACCGCGTCACGCAGGGCCGCAACCCTGGCGACTGCCGCGCTGGCGTCGCGCACCTCTGGCGACAGGCGCTCGAGCAAGGCGGCCAGGGTCTGTTGCGCATCGCCTTGCAGGGCAACGGCGCATGGGTAGAAGTCGTTGAACTTGCGCGAGTCGATGTCCACCCGCAGCACTTCACCATTGACTGGTAGACGCTCGCGCCAGAAATCGGTGTCGGCCATTTCGGTACCGACCGCCAGCACCACATCGGCTTCGGCGATCAGGTTCCAGCCGGGCTCGACGCACAGGGACGAACCGGCGTTCAGCGGCGCGTCCGGCGGCAGCAGGCCCTTGCCGGCGACGCTGGTGAACAGCGGCGCAGCCAGACGAGTGCTGAGCTCCTGCAACTGCGC
Organism: Pseudomonas sp. C1C7; assembly: GCF_013359595.1. Classification (GTDB taxonomy): domain Bacteria; phylum Pseudomonadota; class Gammaproteobacteria; order Pseudomonadales; family Pseudomonadaceae; genus Aquipseudomonas. The sequence continues at coordinate 96,859 of NZ_JABFMP010000026.1, forward strand.
AGCGGCATTCAGCGCGCCACCACCGGCGATGATCATCGGGCGTTTGGCGGCGTGCAGCCTGGCAACGGCTTCGTCCAACACAGAGGCAGCAGGCGTACCGCGCCCCGGACGACGCACCACTTCATTGCTCCAGTCACGGGCCACCGGCGCCGCCAGTACGTCCAGCGGCACGGAAATGTGCACCGGACGCGGACGCTCGCTGTCGAACACCGCGTAGGCACGGGCGATCAGCTCAGGCAGATCTTCCGCCGTCAGGGCCACCGCCGAGAACGCGGTGATCGGCGCGGTCATGGCGCGCTGGTCCTGGCATTCGTGCAGGATGCCCCAGCCCTTGCCCAGGCTGGCGGTGTGGTTGACGCTGGAAATCACCAGCATCGGGATCGAGTCGGCGTAGGCCTGGCCGATGCCGGTGGCGGCGTTGGTCACGCCGGGACCGGTGATGACGAAGCACACGCCGGGCTTGCCGCTGACCCGGGCATAGCCGTCGGCCATGAAGCTGGCGCCCTGCTCGTGACGGGTCAGTACGTGGCGAATGCCGCTGCCGGGCAAGCCGCGATAGAGCTCCAGGGTATGCACGCCGGGAATGCCGAACACGGTGTCGACGCCGTAGTTGGCCAGCAGACGCACCAGCGCCTGGCCACCGGTCAAGGTTTTGTTTTGCATGTTCAGGTCCTCACGCATGGCCGAGGCGAATCAACGCATCGACCGCGGTCGTGCCTTCGGCACCGACCAACAATGGGTTCACATCCAGTTCCAGCAACTGCGCGGCGTTTTCGCAGGCGTAGTCGGCGACCGCACGAATCGCGCTCACCAGCGAATCGAGATCCGCTGCTTCGCGCCCACGGAAACCTTGCAGCAGCGCGGCGCTGCGCAGGCTCAGCAAGGCCTGGCGGATGGCGCCGTCGGTGGTCGGCAGCAGCAGGCTGCGACTGTCCTTGAGCAACTCCACCAGAATGCCGCCGGCGCCGATCACCAGGGCCAGGCCGAAATCGTTTTCACGCTTGATGCCGACAATCAGCTCGGCCAGCGGTGGCTTGGCCATCGGCTCCAGCAGCAGTTGATCGAAGGCCACGTCCGGCGCGTAGGCCTTGATGCTGGCGCGCATTTTTTCCAGCGCGGCAGTCAGCGCGGCGTCGTCCTTGAGGTTCAGCGCCACGGCGCCGGCTTCGGTCTTGTGCGGCAACTGTGCGCTGACCGCCTTGAGCACCAGCGGGTAGCCGAGCTTTTGCGCATCCTTCAATGCATGGGCCGGACTGCTCAGCACACCGTTTGGCGTCGGCAGGCCGAACTCGCGCAGGGCCTGTTTCGAATCCCATTCGTTAAGCAACTCGCCTTCGCCTGCAAGCGCTTGCGGGCAGAGCGGCACCAGTGCCGATTCACCCAGCGCCAACAGCGCCTGACGCTTGCGCTGGTAACCGGCGATGCGGCCCCAGGCAGCCAGGCCGTCCTCGACACCCTGCAAGGCCGCGACGCCCTGGACGTGCAGACGCTCACGGGCATGCGGTGGCAGCAGTTCCGGGAAGGCCGAGGTGACGAAACCGGTTTTGCCATGGCGCTCCAGCGCCTTGCAGTACAGGTCCAGCAGCAGGTCGCATTCCTTGCGCTCGCCGGTGAACTGCGCCGGGTAGTCGAGCACCAGCATCGCCGCGTCGGCTTCGGTGCGCAGGGCGGTGTCGAGCATGGTGTTCAACGCTTCGCCGTCGCCCCAGATCGCTGTGGTGAAGTCCAGCGGGTTGACCAGGTTGGCGTAGCTCGGCAGCACGGTTGCAAGCTCAGCGACCTGTCCGTTGTCCAGCTTGGGCAGCGTCAGGCCGTTGCGTTCGCAATAGTCGGCAATCAGCCCGGCGTCGCCACCGGAACAGGCCAGCGCGATCAGGCTGTCACCCGCCGGCAGGTTGCCGCAGGCCGCCGCTTTCAGGGTTTCGACGAAGCTCACCGGGCCGCTGACGCGGATCACTCCGAGGCGGTCGAACAGCGCGTCGTACAAGGCATCGGAACCGGACAGCGAACTGGTGTGACTCAGGGCCAGTTCGGCGCCGATCTGCGAGACGCCGGTTTTCAGGGCGATGATCGGGATGCCCTTCTCCAGCGCCTTGTGCGCGGCGCGGGCGAAACCCGGCACGTTCTTCAAGCCTTCCATGTGCAGGCCGATGGCGGTGACCCGTGGCTCATCGAGCAACACGTCCATCAGTTCCGCCACGCCCAGTTGCGCCTGATTGCCCACCGACGCCATGTAGGCCACCGGCAGCGAACGGTCGCTCATGGACAGGTTGTAGGCGAAGTTGCCGCTCTGGGTCAGTACCGCCACGCCCTTCTCCACCGCCTTGCCGCCATGCGCCACCGGCCACAACGCGGAGCTGTGCAGGTAGTCCAGCAAGCCGTAGCAGTTGGGGCCGAGCAAGGCCATGTCGCCGGCCGCATCCAGCAGCTGGCGTTGCAGGGCCTGGCCCTCGGCGCCGACTTCGGCGAAACCGGAGGCGTAGCAGATGGCGCCGCCGGTGCCGATGGCGGCCAGTTCGGCGACGCAGGTCAGGGTCAGCTCACGGTTGGTGGCAATGAACACCGCGTCCGGCCCGCAAGGCAAGTCGGCGATGTTGCGCACGCACGGCACGCCTTCGAGGCTGTCGTGCTGCGGATTGACCAGCCACATTTGCCCCTGGTAGCCACCCTCGGCACAGCGTTTGAGGGCGCGGGCCATGCTGCGGCCGCCGACGAACGCCACGTGCTGGGGCGCGAGCATGCGTTTGAGGTTGTCACGAATCGATTGCGACATGGGAATTCTCCGGACGGATCAGCGCAGCAGCGGCCGCAGCAGTTCGCGGGAAATGATGTGGCGCTGGATTTCCGAGGTGCCTTCCCAGATCCGCTCGATCCGCGCGTTACGCCAGATGCGCTCCACCGGACCTTCGTCCATCAGGCCCATGCCGCCGAAGATCTGCACCGCCTCATCGGCCGCGCGACCCAGCACTTCACTGGCGAACAGCTTGGCCATACCGGCCTCGCCGTCGGTCATGGTGCCCTGATCCATTTTCCAGGCGGTGTGCAGGGTCAGCAGCTCGGCGGCGCGAATCTGCGTGGCCATGTCGGCCAGCTTGAACGACACGCCCTGGTAGCTGCCGATGGGCTGGCCGAACTGCTTGCGGTCGGCGGCCCATTGCAGCGACACGTCCAGCGCCCGTTGCGCCTGGCCGACGCAGTTGGCGGCGACCATCACCCGGCCGGCGGTCAGCCAGGCGTTGGCCACTTCCCAACCCTTGTCGACTTCGCCCAGCACCTTGGAGGCCGGTACGCGGCAGTCGTCGAAGAACATTTCGAAGGTGTGGTAGCCACGGTTGCTCACGCACTTCGGCCCACGGCGGATGGTCATACCCGGGGTGTTGCGATCGACCAGGAACGAGGTCACGGCGTTGCGTTTGCGGCCGTTGTGCTCGTAGGTGTCGGTCACGGCGAAGACGATGGCGAAATCGGCGTGGCCGGCATGGCTGATGAAGTGCTTGCTGCCGTTGAGAATGAAGTCGTCACCGTCACGCACGGCGCGGGTCTTGATCGCGTTGGCATCGGAACCGGCGCCCGGTTCGGTGAGGGCGAAGCAGTCGATTTTCTCGCCCTGGATGCACGGCAGCAGGTAGTCGTTGATCTGGTCGCCCTTGCAGGCCATGAGAATTTTCGAAGGGCGTGCGACGAACACGTGCAGCGCCCAGGAAACCTTGGACAGCTCACGCTCGATAAGCGCCTGGGACAGATAGTCCAGACCGCCACCGCCCACTTCTTCGGGCATGTTGAAGGCGTAGAAACCGGCGGCGATGGCCTTGCCGCGAATCTGCGCCGCCAGTTCCGGGGAGACTTCGTCGGCACGGTCGACTTCATCTTCATAGGGCAGCAGTTCTTTTTCGACAAAACTGCGTACCGAGTCCACCAACATTTCTTGTTCTTGGGTCAGTTGGAAATTCATGGTGCTACCTGTTGTTCGTGTGCTGATGGAGGGATGTCGCTGGATTAGCGGCCGATGAAGCGCGGCGCGCGTTTTTCCATGGCGGCGCGCAGGGCTTCGTTGCCGTCTTCGCTACGACCGCACAACAGGCCGGCGGCGAGTTCAGCCTTCAGTTGTTCCGGCAGACTGCGGTCGGCGCCTTCGCGCATGAGTTTCTTGGTCTGGGCAAAGGCGAAGGTCGGGCCGGCGGCCAGGCGTGTGGCCAGTTCGCTGGCGACGCTGTGCAGTTGCTCGTCGGCGCAGACTTCGCTGACCAGGCCGGCGGCCAGGGCACGATCGGCGCCCCACAGTTCGTCGAGGAACAGCAGCCGCTTGGCGTGTTCGCTGCCGATCAGGCGTGGCAGGTGCCAGCTGGCGCCGGCGTCCGGCGAGTAGCCCATGCTGGTGTAGCCGGCCTTGAAGCGCGCCGATTGCGCGGCGATGCGCAGGTCGCAGCACAAGGTCAGGTCCATACCCCCGCCGACGGCGGTGCCGTTGATGGCGGCGATGGTCGGTTTGTCCAGGCTGTGCAATCGGGTCATCAGGGCGTGGGCGGTTTCGGTCCAGCCATAGCTCTCCAGCGCGCCCCGGGCTTGGGCAGCGGCCCACTCGTCCAGGTCCGCACCGGCACAGAAGCTGCGTCCACTGCCGGTCAGCACCACGACGCGAACCGCTGGGTCGGCGTTATAGGCATCGAGCAGTTCGTGGATTTTTTTAAGCGTCGGAATGTCCAGCGCATTGCGCTGGGCGGTGCGATTAAGGGTGATCCAGGCAACGCCTGCTTCGACCTGACTGAGCAGAGAATCGTGAGTAGTCATGCGAGTCCTCGAATTATTTTGATTGGTCTGAGGTGTTGCGACTTGAGGCCATACTAAACGAGTGTTCAGCAAGACGGCAATTGGGGGATGAAATAGCCTGTAACAGGCACAGAAATTGTTTATGTGATTGTTTTATATGGAATATTTTTTGATATTCGGGAGGGCTTCGTTGGCGCTGTTACAACTTCGAACAACTGCCGACAGACGGGCGCATGACCTGCAGGAGCAAGGCTTGCCCGCGAAGGCGATTTCGAAGACGTCTTCGCGGGCAAGCCTTGCTCCTACGGGGTTTTGTGGACGACAGAGAAACAAATGTGGGAGCTGCCGAAGGCTGCGATCTTTTGATCTTGCTTTTAAAAGATCGCAGCCTCGTTTCACTCGACAGCTCCTACACAGGGGGACTGTTTGGAGGAGCAATTCAGGCGCTCGGCAAGCTCGGCGCCAACACCGCTTCGCGTTTGCGATGGAACAGGAAGTACACGCCATAGCACAGCGCAATAAACCCAAAGCCCCAATACAACGAAGGCCGTTGCGTCTCATCCAGCGCCAGGAACACGAACAGCGAACAGCACAGTGCAATGCACGTCAACGGCAACACCGGGAACCACGGGGCGCGGTATTTCAGGTCGCTGAGTTTGCCGCCATCACGCAGGTACGCCTTGCGGAATTTGTACTGCGCCAGGGCGATGACAATCCAGGTCACGGTGCCGGCCATGCCGCTCACCGCCATCAGCACCATGAACAGGGTGTCCGCCGCAACAAAGCTGGTCAGCAGCGACACCAGGGCAAAGCACAGGGTGATGCTCAGGGCACGCAACGGCACGCCGCGCTTGCTCAATGGCGACAGGCTTTTCGGCGCCATGCCGGTTTTCGACATCGCCCACAGGATGCGGGTCGAGGCGTAGAGGCCGGAGTTGCCCACGGACAGGATCGCCGTGAGGATCACGAAGTTCATCAGGTCCGCGGCGTAAGGAATGCCGACCATGTCGAACACCTGCACGAACGGACTCTCCATCAGCCCCGCCTGCTGCCACGGCACGATCGCCGACAGCACGACAATCGCCAACACGTAGAAAATCAGCACGCGGAACACCACGTTGCGCACGGCACGCGGAATGCTCTTTTCCGGCTGATCGGTTTCACCGGCCGCCACGCCCATGATCTCGCAGCCCTGGAAGGCGTAGACCACGGTCATCATCACCGCGAACACCGCCGACAACCCGTTGGGGAACAGCGAATCACCAATCAGGTTGTCGGCCATCGGCGCCGGCGCGCCACTGGTCAACGGCATCACCCCGAAGATCACCAGCACCCCCACCACGATAAACCCGAGAATCGCCGCCACCTTGATCCCCGAGAACCAGTATTCGGCCTCGCCGAACGCGCGGGTCGCCAGGGCATTGAGGCCGAACAGCACCACCACGAAGAACGCCGACCAGTACCAGATCGGCACCGTCGGAAACCAGCGGGTCATCAGCATTCCGGCGGCGGTGAACTCGAGACCCACAGTGGTGGCCCAGCTCATCCAGTACACCCAGCCGATCATGAAGCCGGTGGCCGGGCCGATGAATTTGGTGGCGTGGGTCTGGAACGAACCGGATACCGGCATCTGCACCGACAGTTCGCCCAGGCAGACCATCACCAGGTACATCAGCAAACCGGCGACCAGATAGGCCAGGACCGCCCCCAGCGGGCCGCCCTGATTGATGGTCACGCCCGAGCCCATGAACAGCCCGGTGCCGATGACGCCACCCAGAGACAGCATGAAAATGTGCCGGCTTTTCAGGGCGCGGGTCAGGTGGATGCCTTTGCGATCAGTGTTGTCGTTCATGTCGGCACCTCAACATTCAGAGAGGTGCGAGGCGCATGACAGGAGGTCACGGCGCAGGGAAGGAGCAGCTTTACGGCGGATCATTATTATTATCTCCAATAAGCTTCGAAGACCGCGCTGCGGCGGTTGCGTCGATTATTGGAAAGCCATGTAAGTTGCCGTTGAACGTAAAGTTCGCAGTTGTAGAAGGTTGTAACAAAAATGTATTTCAGCGTTGCAGCAGGTCTTCGAGGATTTGCAACGCCCGCTGGATCTGCGCCTGAACGGTCGGCGCCAACCCACGGATTGCCGGCCCATCGTTGCCCAGTGCCGCGCTTTCCAGCCTTCTCAACACCTCAGCCAGCCCGCGAAAGCCAAGGGAATCGCCACTGCCGGCCAGCCGGTGCGCCAGTTGCGCAACTTCCGTGCAATCGTCAGCCTCGATCGCCTCGTTCAGTGCCTCGCGGTGCTGCAGGATCGAGTCTCGCAACACCGTCAGCAGCCCTTGCACTTTCTGTTCGCCGAGCAAGGTGCGATGGGTTTGCAGCAGCTGCCAGTCCATGGTCCCGCCCGCTTGCAGGGGCTCCTTGACCGTGGCCTGCCCCGCCAGCACCTGGCGCAGGCTTTCCAGCTTCAACGGCTTGGCGAGAATGCCGTCCATGCCGGCGTCCAGATAACCGCGCACCAGCGCCGGCTGGACACTGGCGGTCAGCGCGATCATCGGTGTCTGGCGATTCGGCCCAACGCTTGCGCGTAACCGGCGGCACAACTCGACACCACTCATGCCCGGCAAGTGCACATCCAGCAGAATCAGGTCGAACACCTGAGCGGCGCACTGCTGCAACGCCTGTTCCGCGTCTTCGGCCAGCCACACCCGATGCCCCTCCCGTTGCAACAGCCCCTCGGCCACTTCGCGATTGAGCGCCACATCCTCGACCACCAGAATGTCCAGCGCCCCGCCCGCCGTACTGACCGGTGTCTGCTCGATGACCTCGCCCGCCGGTTGCAACGTCAATTCGAACCAGAAACAACTGCCGCGCCCGACCTCGCTGCTGACGCCGATGCTGCCGCCCATGTACTCCACCAGGTGTTTGCAGATCGCCAACCCCAGGCCGGTGCCGCCAAAGCGCTGGGCGATTTCTTCGCTGGCCTGGGTGAAGCGCTCGAAAATCTTCGCCTGCATCTCAGGGGTAATGCCGATGCCGTTGTCCGTAACACTGACCCGCAAATGCTGCCCTTCAGATTGCGCGAGCAAAGCCACTTCGACACTGACTTCGCCGTCCTGGGTGAACTTGATCGCATTGGCCAACAGGTTGCTGAGGATCTGCCGCAGAAATTGCTCGGCGCCGTGATGACGCGCCGCCACCCGCTCATCGACGCGGCACAGCAGGATGGTGTCGTTGGTGAGCGCCTTGGGCTCGAGCAGGGTCAGCACTTCGTCGAGCAACTGGCGAAGCGAGAAGTCCACCGGCTCGGGCAGGCTCGCGCCCTCCTCCAGTTTCGCGAAAAACAGCACTTCGTTGAGGATGCTCAGCAGCCCTTCGCCGGCCTTGTGCAAGGCGTCCAGACGCTTGCTGTCCTGCGGGTTCAAACTGGCGCCGCGCAGTAATTCGGCCATGCCGAGAATGCCGTTGAGCGGCGTGCGCAACTCGTGGCTCATGGTCGCCAGGAACCGTGATTTGGCGTGGTTGGCCGCTTCGGCTTCCTCCTTGGCACGCATCAGGCTGGCGGTGCGTCGCTCGACCATCCGTTGCAGTTCGTCGCGGTTGTCCTGCAAGGCCAGGCGATCGCATTCCCGGCGGTCGATGTCGCTGAGGATCGCCCGGCGCATGTCGTCCAGAGCGTGGGCCACGGTGTCAATTTCGTCTTTATGTGCGCTGCGTCGCTTGTCCAGAATCAATGGTTCATGCCATTGACCGACTGCAATGCGCCGGGCGAATTCGGCCATGACTTTCAGATGACGGGTGACCAGACGATAGAACAGCCCCGACAGCGCCACCGCCAGGCCACAGAGAAACGCGCCCATCCACAACAGGCTGGTCAGGCCGCTGGCGTACAGGCGTTGATGGACCGCACCCAGATCGGTGCTGACCTCCAGCTCGCCAAGTTGGCGCAACGGCCCGGATGGCGGCTGGTAATCCAGGGCAAAGCGCTCGATGCGCAACGGCCCGATGGGGGCCGGATTGCCTTGCACCAGATCGTAATCGGCGCTGGTCAGGTGCACCCGCGCCACATCGGAAAAATCCACCAGGCCGCGCAACTGCACGTTCAACTGCTCCTGGTTCAGATCCCACAGGCTGCGTTCCAGGCTCGCCAGATAGCCGGCGCGGATCAGCTCCATGCGCGAGTCGATGTCGCGCATTTCCCGGCGATATTCGATGTACAGCTGCACGCTGCTGGCGAGCACGGTGAAGCACAGGCTGAACAACAGAATGAACAGCAGCAGGCGCCGCAGCAGACCACCGGGACGGGCGCGGATCATCGTTCGTTCGCCGGCAGGTTGATCATGTCGCGATAGGTCACTTCGCTTTCATCGAGCTGGCGCTCGATGTCACCGGCGTCCGCCATGCGCTGCAATTGCGCGTTGATCTGCGGCATGTGCGCGGCCAGCGGCGAAAGACGGGAAACCGCAACTCGCAGATAGTCGACGCTCAGGGCATTGGGCAAGGCGACGATGTCCTGGGCACCGGGCAGGTTTTCCACGTACAGCTGGCCGGTGCGGCGTTCCTGGGTGATGAAGTCGATGCGTCCGCGGATCAGCTTGCCGAAGTTCTGCCGACTGTCCGAGACCCATTCGATGTTGTTGTTCTGCGCCACCATGCGATCGAACTCCGGGCCGTAGCTTTCACCGAACAACAGGCCGCCGCGGTAATGGGCCAGGTCTTCGAGTTTCTCGAATTTCACCGGGCGCTGGCGATTGATGAACAACGCCACTTCCTCGCGGAGCACCGGCACCGTGGAAAACAGCATGCTGCGCTCGCGCTCCGGACTGCTGTAGGCCAGCACTACGTCGACCCGGCCTTCGGCGGCATCGAGCAGGCAGCGTTTCCAGTTGCCCAGCACCACGATCTCGACCTCGTAGCCCAATTCGCCGAACAGTTTCTTCACCACGCTCGGCGCCAGGCCACGAACCTGCTTGCCGTCGCTCCAGGAAATCGGCGGGTAGACCGGATAATCGCAGTAGCGCACTTTCTCTGCCGCAACGGCGCATTGGCTGGCGACCAGCGCCAGCAGCAGCCAGAGCAGTCGCCGCACCGCCATCACGCCGCCAGGCTGGCCGTGAACAGGTAGCCGGCGCCGTGGATGGTGATGATCAATTGCGGTTCGGCGGGATCGTCGTGCAGCTTGCGGCGCAAGCGGCCCACCAGCACGTCGATGGAGCGGTCGTTGGGCACCCATTCGCGGTTGCGGATCTGGTCCATCAACTGATCGCGGCTGAGGGTGTGGCCACTGTTGCGCAGGAACACGCTGAGCAGCTGGTACTCGCCGTGGGTCAGCAGGGTTTCGCCGCCGGCCGGATCGATCAGGCGGCGGCGATCGGTGTCCAGCGCCCAGTCGGCGAACTGCTTGACCGGTTTGGCGACCGTGGCCACCGGTTGCGGCGATTGCGCGTGGCGCACCCGGCGAATCAGGTTCTTCGCCCGGGACACCAGTTCACGGGGATTGAGGGGTTTGATCACGTAGTCGTCGGCACCGCATTCCAGGCCGACGATGCGGTCGATTTCATCGTTGCGCCCGGTGATCAGGATGATCCCCACTTCCGAACGCACCCGCAGTTCGCGGGTCAGGGTCAGTCCGTCCTTGCCCGGCAGGCGGATGTCGAGCATGACCAGGTCCACGGCCTGGCTGGCCAGGAAGGTTTCGGCCAGTTCCGCCGTTGCGGCGCAATGAACGTCGTAACCTTCCTGGGAAAGGTAGGCGTGCAACAGATCGCGAATCAGCGGATCGTCGTCGACGATCAGTACCCGAGGAGTCATTGCTGGGTGTCCTGCACAGGCCCGAAGGCGTATTTCTTATTAGAGTGTTTTGCTGCATCAAGGATTGAGAGTATCGATAGCTGAACAGTCGATCAACAGCTGCTCGTCTGCACGCAGAAACGCTGGCGGCCGCCGGCCTGCAAACCATCGACCCAGGCTTCGCAAATCTGGATGCCCTGCTCCGGGGTGAAGGTGCCGGGGTTCAGGCCCAGCTCCAGCCACAGGCCGTCGAGCAAGGCGCTGAGGCTGATCGCGGCGAGATCGGCATCGAAGTTTTCCCAGTCCTCTTCCGCTGCCAGGTCCTTCAGCACCTTGCTCAAGATGTCGCGGTATTCGCCGTAGGAATCATCGTGGGCCTTGTTGATCGCCTCGGCGGTTTTCACCGCGCCCCAGAACGCCAGCCAGGCGTCGATCAGCTGCGGATCGAGCAGTTCGGCGGAGAAGGAACCGCGGAAAAACGCCGACAGGCGCTCGCGGGCATTGGGTGCGGCCTGCTCCATGGCGTCGCGCAGCAGGGTCATGACCCGGCTGGTGATCGACATGTAGGCCTCGGCCACCAGTTCGTCCTTGCCGGAATAGTGATGACTGATCAGCCCCACCGACACCCCGGCCTCGGCGGAAATCTTGCGAATCGAAGCGCCCTGGAAGCCATGCCGCTTGAGACACACCAGCGTCGCCTCGATCAGATTGGCCTTGCGCAACTCCGGTTCCATGCGGGAAAAACGGGCTTCCTGATTCATGGCGACATGCTCCTGGGTTCAGTCGTTGGGCTCGGGATTTCATGGCGAGCTGAACGACTGTACAGCAAGAGTGAACATCGAGTACACCCGAGCACAGTGGTTGTCTGAAACACCGCCTTCGCGGGCAAGCCTCGCTCCTACGGGATTGGCGATTGAACACCGATCCCCTGTAGGAGCTGCCGAAGGCTGCTCCTACAGGGGGATTGGGTTAGTTTCGGTAATCGGGGGCTACTCGGTCCAGCAACCGCAACATCGCCGCCCAGGCCAATTGCATCGCATCCGGATCACTCAGCTCACCGTCATCCAACGGCCGGCCCGGATCATTGAACTGCCGCTCGGTGTGTTCACACACCTCAGCCGGCGGCAGCACCAACTCCCCGGCAGCCTGCGCGGCCAGCT
>NZ_JABFMP010000027.1 GCF_013359595.1 Pseudomonas sp. C1C7
TTTCGACTGCGCCGGAAGTGGGGCGAATTATAGAGATCTGAAATCTGCCGTCAACCATTAATTACGCTTTTCTGGCAGAAATGCCTTTTTAGGCACTAAACGAGGGATTCGCCGCGCTACAGGTGGTAGCCGCAGCACTAATAATAAGGCGCCAATAGCTGCGTAGATTGACCACTCTTTCAAATCGGCCCGCACAATCCAAAGCATGTGCAACAGCCCAAGCCCCAGAACCACATAGACCAGGCGATGAAGCTTCTTCCAGCGCGCCCCCAAACGTCGCTGGCTGTATCGATTGGAAGTCACTGCGAGCGCCAACAAACACAGAAGCCCCAACACGCCGACAATAATGTAGGGACGCTTGCGCAGCTCAACGCCCAGCTGCGACCAGTCGAATCCAAGGATAAATGCGAGATAAGCACTCAGATGCAGGACCACATAGGCAAAACACCACAACCCCAACTGACGCCGGACAGATATCCACCCTGCCCAGCCGCTCAACTTCTGCAGTGGCGTCATGCTTAATGTAATAAGCAACAAAACAAGCGTTCCCAGCCCCAACCGATCAACCAGTACCTTGCCAGGGTCCGGACCCAATGCATCCCCCCAAGCCTGATACAGCCAAAGCAGTGGCCACACCAATGCAGCCGCGAAAACGCCCACGCGCCAGAGCGGATATCGCATCAGTAGTTCTTCCGCAGATCGAGCCCTGCATATAAAGAAGCAACTTCATCCGCATAGCCGTTGAACATTTGCGTATCACGCACGTTCGGCTTGAACAGGCCACTTGGAAGGCGACGCTCGCGGGCCTGCGTCCAGCGTGGATGATCGACCGTCGGGTTCACATTCGCGTAGAAGCCATACTCGTCCGAAGCAATGCTCTGCCACGTGGTTTTAGGCTGCTCACTGACCAGACTGATACGAACGATGGATTTGATGCTTTTAAAACCGTATTTCCACGGCACAACCAAGCGCAGCGGCGCACCGTTCTGATTCGGCAACTCCCGCCCGTACATACCCACTGCCAGGATCGCCAACGGGTTCATCGCCTCGTCCAGTCGTAATCCTTCTACATACGGCCAGTCGATCAAGGCAAAGCCGGAACGCTGACCCGGCATACTCTTGGGATCCTGCAAGGTTTCGAAGCGAATGTACTTGGCGCCGGAGGCGGGCTCAACCTGCTTGAGCAACGCCGATATAGGGAAACCTATCCACGGGATGACCATCGACCAGGCCTCGACACAGCGCAGGCGATAGATGCGTTCCTCCAGCTGATAAGGCTTCATGAAGTCTTCCAGGGCATACCGCCCCGGCTTACCCACCTCACCGTCGATAACCACCGTCCAGGGTTCGGTCTTCAGCGACCCGGCATTGGCAGCCGGGTCGCCCTTGTCGGCACCGAACTCGTAGAAGTTGTTGTAGTGGGTCGCATCCTTGAAGGGCGTGATCGCTTCGTCGCGAACATTGACCGCACCCCATTTGGTCGAGGGAAGCTTTTCGCTGAACCACGACGGCGCCTTGCCAGGCTCCACATCCGCGTAACGTGCAGAATCTTCGGCAACAGCCCACCGAGGCAGTCCGCCAACGGCCAAACCACCAACGGCTGCGCTCAATAAATGGCGCCTGGAAAGATAGAAAGATTCAGGCGTGACATCCGACTCATGGCAGTCGGACGCTTTGGGGACTTTGATCAGCATGGCTACTCCGCAGCATTAGAACAGACGCACCAACAGACTGCGGAGTATGAGGGAAAACTACATCACTCGACGCTTTTGCGCCGACGAAGATGTAACAGATACTGCACCGGACCCGATGCGGCGTAGGCAAGGAAAACCAGCAGCAGAATGCGCGGCGGATCACTGAACACCACCGCGAACACCAGCACCACGGCAAGGATCGCCACGAATGGCACACGGCCCTTCAGGTCCAGCTCCTTGAAGCTGTTGTACTTGATGTTACTGACCATCAGCATACCCGCGGCCGCGACCAGCAGAGCCACCAGGAACGACATCTTGGATCCTTGAATGCCGTAATCGCTGAACGCCCAGACGATACCTGCGACAACGCCAGCGGCTGCCGGGCTCGCCAGACCAATGAAGTAACGTTTGTCAGCCGTACCGACCTGGGTATTGAAGCGCGCCAGGCGCAACGCCGCGCCAGCCACATAAATGAAGGCGACCATCCAGCCGACCTTGCCCATATCACCCAGGGCCCAGCCAAACGCCAACAACGCTGGCGCCACACCAAAGGCGACCATATCCGAGAGCGAGTCGTACTCGGCACCAAACGCACTCTGGGTATTGGTCATGCGGGCAACGCGGCCGTCGAGACCATCGAGCACCATGGCGACAAAGATGGCGATGGCGGCGAAGGCAAAATACTTGCTCGCACCAATCGAATCACCCGCGCTCAAGGCACTTTGGGCACTCATGGAGCTGATGATGGAGTAGAACCCTGCGAACAGGTTCGCAGTGGTGAAAAGATTCGGCAGAAGATAGATACCACGATGCCGGACTTTACGGCCTTCAGCATCATGCCCTTCCTCGACATGTTCATCGATGGGCAGCAGGCTTTCGGCGTCAGAGACCTTGCCTGGCTCTTCGGGACGTTCGCTCATGAACAATACCTTGCAACGGGGTGGAAAGTTTCGACAAGTGCCTGCGACGCCAGTTCGCCTCGCAAACGATGCAGCTTTATACCAGAACCGACCATCCAAACGAAAAAACGCGGCCTAAGCCGCGTTTTTCGTACAAGCGTCAGACTTAGTTTTTGGCTTTGTCGACGATCTTGTTGGCGCTGATCCACGGCATCATGGAGCGCAGTTGCTCACCGATGATTTCGATACCGTGAGCAGCGTTGTTACGACGCTTGGCGGTCATCGAAGGATAGCCGGTAGCACCTTCGCTGATGAACATCTTGGCGTATTCGCCATCCTGAATACGTTTCAGGGCGTTGCGCATGGCCTGACGGGATTCGGCGTTGATCACTTCCGGACCAGTCACGTACTCGCCGTATTCAGCGTTGTTGGAGATCGAGTAGTTCATGTTGGCGATACCGCCTTCGTACATGAGGTCAACGATCAACTTCAGTTCGTGCAGGCATTCGAAGTAGGCCATTTCCGGCGCGTAGCCAGCTTCAACCAGCGTTTCGAAACCGGCCTTGACCAGCTCGACGGTACCGCCGCACAGAACGGCTTGTTCGCCGAACAGGTCGGTTTCAGTCTCGTCCTTGAAGGTGGTTTCGATGATGCCGGTACGACCGCCGCCCACGCCAGCTGCGTAGGACAGAGCTACGTTCTTGGCGTTGCCGGAAGCGTCCTGGTAGATCGCGATCAGGTCAGGGATACCGCCGCCTTTGACGAACTCGGAACGTACGGTGTGACCTGGAGCCTTCGGCGCGATCATGATCACGTCGAGGTCAGCGCGCGGCACAACCTGGTTGTAGTGGATCGAGAAGCCGTGGGAGAAGGCCAGGGTGGCGCCTTTCTTGATGTTCGGCTGGATTTCGTCGCGGTACAGCGCGCCCTGGAATTCGTCCGGGGTCAGGATCATGACCAGGTCGGCAGCAGCAACAGCGGTAGCCACGTCAGCCACTTTCAGGCCATGGGCTTCGGCTTTGGCAACAGTGGCCGAACCTTTACGCAGACCAACGGTAACGTCGACACCGGAGTCTTTCAGGTTGCACGCTTGAGCGTGGCCCTGGGAACCGTAACCGATGATGGCAACTTTCTTGCCCTGGATGATCGACAGGTCGCAGTCTTTATCGTAGAAAACTTTCATGAATTTCCCCTATATATCCAGGCCGTTCAGGCCATTCGCTAATTTGGTTAGATGCTGAGTACTTTGTCGCCGCGAGCAATGCCGGTTACGCCGCTGCGGACGGTTTCCAGAATCGAGGCGGTGCCGATGGACTGAATGAAGCTGTCGAGCTTGTCGCTGGTACCGGTCAATTGAACGGTATACACGCTGGCGCTGACGTCGACGATCTGTCCACGGTAAATATCGGTGGTTCGTTTGATCTCGGCGCGCTGGGCACCGGTGGCCTTGACCTTGACCAGCATCAGTTCGCGCTCGATATGAGCACTTTCCGACAAGTCGACCAATTTGACCACTTCGATCAGTTTGTTCAGGTTCTTGGTGATCTGCTCGATGATCTCATCGTGACCAACGGTGGTCAGCGTCAGACGCGACAGGGTCGGGTCTTCGGTTGGGGCCACGGTCAGGCTTTCGATGTTGTAGTTGCGCTGCGAGAACAGGCCGACTACGCGAGACAAAGCGCCGGGTTCGTTTTCCAGAAGCAAGGAAATAATGTGACGCATGATTAGGTACGCTCCGTCTTGCTCAGCCACATATCGCGCATGGAGCCGTCTTTGATCTGCATCGGATAGACGTGCTCGTTGGCATCGACCTGGATATCGAGGAATACCAGGCGATCCTTCATGGCGAATGCTTTTTCCATCATCGGCTTCAGATCCTTCAAGTCGGTGATGCGCATACCCACGTGACCATAGGCCTCGGCCAATTTGACGAAGTCAGGCAGCGATTCCATATAGGAATGCGAGTGACGCGCGCCGTAGCTCATGTCCTGCCACTGACGAACCATGCCCAATACACCGTTGTTGAGCAGAATGATCTTCAACGGCAAGTCGTGTTGCAGGCAGGTCGACAGTTCCTGGATGTTCATCTGGATGCTGCCTTCACCGGTCACGCAGGCGACGTCGGCATCCGGGAAGCTCATCTTCACGCCCATGGCCGCCGGCAAGCCGAAGCCCATGGTGCCCAGGCCACCGGAGTTGATCCAGCGGTTCGGCTTGTTGAAGCGGTAGTACTGCGCGGCATACATCTGGTGCTGACCTACGTCGGAGGACACATAGGCATCGCCATGGGTCACTTCGCAGAGAGTCTCGATCACGGTCTGAGGCTTGATGATGCTGCCGTCGCCCTTGTTGTAAGGGAACATGTCGCGATCACCGCGCCACTCTTCGATCTGCTTCCACCAGTTGGCAACCGATTCCTTGCCAGGAACTTCACCGATCTCCTTGAAGGTAGCGACCATTTCGGTCAATACGCTTTCCACCGGACCCACGATCGGCACGTCGGCCTTGATGGTCTTGGAGATGGATGCCGGGTCGATGTCGATGTGAATGATCTTGGCGTTCGGGCAGAACTTCGACGGACCGTTGATAACGCGGTCATCGAAACGTGCACCGGCTGCCAGGATCACATCGGCGTTGTGCATGGCCAGGTTGGCGGTGTAGCTGCCGTGCATGCCGAGCATGCCGAGGAACTGGCGGTCAGTGCCCGGATAGGCGCCAAGACCCATCAGAGTGTTGGTAACCGGTGCATTGAGCAACTGAGCCAGTTCGGTCAACGGTGCGGAACCGTTGCCCATGATCACGCCGCCGCCGGCGTAGATGATCGGACGTTTGGCCGCCAGCAGCATTTCCACGGCTTTGCGGATCTGGCCGGAGTGGCCACGGACCGCCGGGCTGTAGGAACGCAGCTTGGCTTTTTTCGGGAAAATGTATTCGAACTTCTCGGCCGGGTTGGTCATGTCTTTCGGGATATCGACAACGACCGGACCTGGACGACCGGATTGAGCCAGATAGAAGGCTTTCTTCATGACTTCCGGGATTTCCGACGGATGCTTGATCATGAAGCTGTGTTTCACGATCGGCCGGGAGATACCGATCATGTCGGTTTCCTGGAATGCATCGGTGCCGACCATGGTGCTCGGCACCTGGGCGGTCAGAATCACCATCGGAATGGAGTCCATGTACGCAGTGGCGATACCGGTAATGACGTTGGTTGCGCCGGGACCGGAGGTCACCAGTACAACGCCGGCCTTGCCGGTGGCACGCGCATAGCCGTCAGCCATGTGAGTGGCTGCCTGCTCATGACGGACGAGAATATGTTGAACGGATTGTTCTTTGAACAGTGCATCGTAGATATGCAATGCGGCACCACCCGGGTACCCATAGATATACTTGACGCCTTCGTCACGCAAGAAGCGGACGATCATTTCACCGCCAGATAAAAGCTCCACGTTGTCCACCTCTAAAACGCCAGAATACCGCCCACGGGAAATGGGACGGGTCTTAATAGGTTTACTTCTCAGCAGAGCATGAGCGACGGTGGTCGCCGACTACGTCAGCACTGACTGAGCAAGTATTGGGATCGTCCCAAGTGTTGCGGGCCTCTCCCACCCAGCGCGAGGTAACGCGTTGCGGGTGTAGCAGGTCGGCGCGGATGTGCGCCTCATGTTCTACCGAGCGGGTCTGCTTCTGGCAGTCCCTCTACAGCGGACTTTGGATTCTTCTGTTTCGTCCCCTGCAAGTCAAGTCGTGTCTGTGCTTTATTGAAGTAAGCGCATGAGAAAGCAAGAAAAAACCGCGAAACCGCAAGTGTGTTAACTTCAATTGCGCATCCGGATATAAGGAAATGACATGCGAGCGCTCTTCCTGACCGCCAGTCTGCTGATTTGCACCAGCCCTTTGAGCATTGCCGCGCCGATTTACAAGTGGGTCGATGCTCAGGGCGTTACCCATTTCGATGCCCAGCCACCCCAGGGCCAGCCATCAACCGTTGTCTCGACGCCCTCCCAACCTGTCCCGCCTCCCCCTCCGAGCAAGAGCGGCGCAGCGATAGGCGATCAACAGGCCATAGACAAGGATGTGAAAAGGCAAGTGGCCGAGCAGCAGGCGGAGCTGAAGGTGTTTTGCGATCAGGCACGAACGAACCTGGCGCAGTTGCAGAACAACCCGCGGCTCAGAGAGGAAGTGGATGGACAGTTGCGTCGCCTGGACGACGCTCAACGGCAGGAACGCCTGAGTGAAACGCAGAAGCAGATCGCAGATAACTGCCAATAGCACCCGCAGGAGCCGAACGGCTCCCCGAGTGCTCGAGGTCAGCGAGAAGCGGTGATCATCTGATCGAACTCTTTGAGCAGCACTTGCAACTGCCGGTCCTTGCCCTGGACGTTGCGGGAAGCGAAGACCATTTCAGCCATCTCCTGAATCCCCGACGCATTTGGCAGAGGCAGATCCTGCTCGAGGATCGCCTTCATGCGCGGCAGGAAGATCCATTGCAGCCATTGCTCGAAGTCCAACGTGTCGACCGAAAAGGGTTCAACACTGGACAGTGCTTCTGCCGAGGGTGCGATTTCATCCCACCAGCCTTGCAGCCGCAGCTCACGCTCGATCAACAGCAAATGATCGGCAATATCCGGAAAACGCGAATCCATCACGAAGTAACCTTGGCTTTCTGACGAGCCAAAGCCGCGCCCGCAGAATCACCCTGCTTTTCGCGGGCCTGGGCGATCAACTCCCACAGGCTGGCCTGAAGCGCCGGGCGACCGTTGGCGAAGGTCAGGCCGCGACGGGCGAACTGCTCGGCCTGCGGCGCATCGCCTTGGGCCATGCGCACTTGCGCCAGGCGATAAAGCACTTGCGGCTCGCGCGGAGCGACACGCTGGGCACGCTCAAGACTGGAAGATGCACCATTGAGATCGCCGCTGGATTGCTGCTGTTGAGCCGTGGTCAATAGCGCCAGTACCGGACCGTCCAGTTGTTCGTCGGCGGACAGGCCACCGGCGCTGGCCGACGGAATCCCGCTCGGGGTCGACGGCATGCTGTAGCTGCCCTGATTGATCGGCGCCGACTGCACCGGCGATGTATCGATCGGACCCGGCGTAATTGGCCCCGAGCTGACCGGGCCAGGAGTGATCGGCGTAGTACTGATCGGAGTCGACGTCGTTGCGCCACCACCTGGCACCATGACCACAACGCCGGTATCACCCTGTGGAATTTCCTGAACCTGAGCTTGCGCAGGGCGTTTTACCGTCGTCTGGCGATAACCGCCGTTCGCCGAAACCCGCTCGCTGTTGGAAACAGCGGTACCGGAGTCGACAACCGGAATCGAGCCACGTTGAACGGTGGAGCAACCGCTGAGCAAAGCTACGGCGGTAACCGCTGGAATCAACCACTTGTTCACTTGAAACCCTCTTTGCTTAATTCATCCAGCCTTTGACCCAATCCATCACCGTTTCGGCGGGATTAGGATTTTCGCTGCCGCAAGCGGCACCGGGAGGCGGCTCGCTGCCGCGAATATACGGCATCTGCACAGCGCCTGGGCAATTGGCATCCGAGCCCTGGCCGGTGCGCGAATCAACCCAGGCCTGAACGACATTATCCGGCTGCGGCATGTCCAGCGGCAACGGGTCGGCCTTGCGCATGAAGCTGGTCCAGACCTGCAGCGCACCGGTCGCCCCGGTAAACGGCGTCTTGCCGTTGTCATCGCGCCCCAGCCAGACAACCGCCAGCAGATCCTGGCTGAAGCCGGCGAACCAGCTGTCCCGGGAATCGTTACTGGTGCCGGTCTTGCCCGCCAGCGTCAAGGTTTTCGGCAACACGTTGTAAACGGAGCTACCGGTACCCTCGCGCATCACTCGCTGCATGGCGCTCTGGATCAGGTAAATGGAAGCCGGATCAAAACGCTGCTGAATCTGGAACGGATAACGCTTGAGTGGCTCACCTTCGGCCGTCAGCACGCTGCGAATACCGCGCATCGGTGTATTGAAACCGCCGTTGGCCAGGGTCTGGTACATGGTCGCCACTTCGATCGGTGTCATGCCACCGGCACCCAAGAGCATCGACGGGAAGGCCGGGAACTCGCGATTCACCCCCAGACGCCCGAGGGTCTTGAGTACGTTCGGCACACCCACCGCCAGACCAAGACGCGCGGTCGACAGGTTGTAGGAATGCGCCAGCCCCTGATAAAGGAAGACCGTGCCGTGGGAGCGTCGATCGTAGTTCTGCGGCTTCCACACCTGACCGTCCGCCCCCTTGACCGAGAACGACTCGTCCGACAGCCAACTGGTCAATGTGTATTGGCCAGGTTTCTCCAGCGCCGTCAGATAGACCGCCGGCTTGATCAGCGAGCCGATCGGTCGCACCGCATCCAGCGCCCGGTTGAAGCCGGCGAAACTGGCCTGACGACTGCCGATCATGGCCTGGACCTCACCGGTTTCCGGATTGGTCACGACCATCGCCGCTTCGACATCATCGGAACCTTTACGCCCGGCGAGGCGTTTGAAGGTGTCGTTGACCGAGGCTTCGGCCTTCATTTGCAGAATCGGGTCGAAGCTGGTGAAGATCCGCAGACCTTCTTCGGTCAAGTCTTCATCGCGATAGTCTTCACGCAGCTGACGCTTGACCAGATCGAGGAAGCCGGGGAATGAGCTGTCGGCCAGGCTGCCGCGCTTGGTCACGCCCAACGGCATTTTCTTCGCGGCTTCGACTTGCTCAGCCGTCGCGACACCCTGCTCCTGCAACACGTCGAGCACCAGGTTGCGCCGCTCAAGGGCACGCTCCGGGTAACGACGCGGGTTATAGGAAGACGGGCCCTTGACCATGCCCACCAGCAAGGCCACCTGGTGCAGCTTGAGTTCAGCCAATGGCTGGCTGAAGAAGAACTGGCTGGCCAGACCGAAACCGTGCACCGCGCGCTGGCCGTCCTGACCGATGAACACCTCGTTGAGGTAGGCCTCGAGGATTTCGCGCTTGTCGTAATGCATCTCAAGCAGCAAAGCCATCATCGCTTCGGTGAGCTTGCGGGTCAGACTGCGCTCGTTGGTCAGATAGAAGTTCTTTACCAGCTGTTGCGTCAGGGTACTGCCGCCCTGGCGCATCCGCCCGGACGAGCCGTTGACCCAGATCGCACGGGCAATCGACTTCGGCGAGACACCGAAGTGGTGGTAGAAGTCGCGGTCTTCGACAGCCACCAGGGTTTCGAGCAGATAAGGCGGCACCTGATCGATCTTGATCAGGATCCGGTCTTCAAGGTTTTTCGGGTACAAGCCACCGATCAGCAGCGGCTCCAGGCGCACCACGGACAACTTCGAACCGCTGGCACCCGACAACTCGGCCACGTAGTCGCCAGAGAACCGCACCCGCACCGGTTGTGCCTGTTCCATGCCTTCATAGAATTGGAAGCCACGGGTATTCAGATCGACGGTATTGCCGCTGACCGAGGCCGCGCCCGGACCGTTGGCCACGCTTTCACGGCGATAGCCCAAGGCATCGAGTTCGGTCAGAAAGTCGTCCCGGCTGAGCTTTTGTCCGACGAACAGCTCGAGCGGACGCGCGTATACCTTGGCCGGAATCGTCCAGCGCTTGCCGGAAAACTTCTCCTGCACGATGGCATCGAGGTAAACCGCGAATCCGGCCAGCACCACAAGGCCGACCAGACTGAGTTTAAGGGCCCAGCCCAGCCAGGGCCGCAGGCCTTTGGAGGGTGGTTTTTTGGGGGTACGGGGAGTTCGAGTACGTGTCATGGCGGCGGATTATACGCACTTTATTCATACTCAACAGGAGCCCTCCGAGTTTGCGTTGAGCTGGCTAGCCGCCATAATGACGACCTGAATTTTTCCCGACTCTGAAGGATCACCCCGTGAGCCAGTCCCTGATCGCCGCGCTGCAAAACCCGGCCCTCTATCCGCATCCGGTAGACGGCTTCAAGGTCATCGAGACCCATATCTCCTGGGTCCTGCTCACCGGCCCCTATGCCTATAAAGTGAAGAAGCCGGTCAACTTCGGCTTCCTCGACTTCACCACACTCGACGCTCGTGAGCATTTTTGCGGCGAAGAACTGCGCCTGAACCAGCGCCTGACCGATGACTTGTATCTGGAAGTGTTGCCGGTCACCGGCAGCGTCGAAGCCCCGCAACTGGGCGGCGACGGCCCGGCCATCGAGTACGTGTTGAAAATGCGCCAGTTCCCGCAGGGCGGCTTGCTCAGCACGCTCCAGGCCAATGGCGAACTGACGCCGGCGCACATCGATGCAATGGCAGCGCAAATCGCCCGGTTCCACCTCAACGCGCCGAAAGTGCCCGCCGAACACGAAGCCGGCACTCCCGACAGCGTCATGGCACCGGTGCGGCAGAACTTCGATCAGATTCGCCCGTTCCTCAGCGACAAGGCCGACCTGCTGCAACTCGACGCCCTGCAAGCCTGGGCCGAAAGCAGTTTCGACCGCCTCAAGCCCGTTCTCAGCCAGCGCAAGGCTGACGGCTTCATCCGCGAATGCCATGGCGACATTCATTTGGGCAACGCCACAATCATCGACGGCAACGTGGTGATTTTCGACTGCATCGAATTCAACGAGCCTTTCCGCTTCACCGACGTCTATGCCGATGCAGGCTTCCTGGCGATGGACCTGGAAGACCGCGGCCTGAAATGCCTGGCCCGCCGCTTCATCAGCCAGTACCTGGAACTGACCGGCGACTACCATGGTCTGGAGTTGCTCAACTTCTATAAAGCATATCGCGCGCTGGTTCGCGCCAAGGTCAGCCTGTTCAGCATGCCGGCCGATGCCACCCCGGTGCAGCGCTCCACCACCCTGCGCCAATACCGCACCTACGCTAACCTGGCGGAAAGCTACAGCACCATTCCTTCGCGCTTCATGGCGATTACCCACGGCGTTTCCGCGGTCGGCAAAAGCCATGTAGCCATGCGACTGGTAGAAGCACTGGGAGCGATTCGCCTGCGCTCCGACGTTGAACGCAAGCGCCTGTTCGGCGAGCAAACCGCCGCCAACGATGTGCAATCGGGCATCTATAGCGCCGACGCCAGCACCGCGACCTACAATCGCCTGCACGAAATTGCCGCCGTCATCCTGCACGCCGGCTTCCCGGCGGTGATCGACGCCACTTACCTCAAGCACGACCAGCGCGTCAGCGCGGCGAAAATCGCAGAAGCCACAGGCACTCCGTTCCTGATTCTGGACTGCGAAGCACCGCAAGCGGTCATCGAGAGCTGGTTGGCGCAACGCCAGGCTGACAAGAACGATCCATCCGACGCCACGCTGGAGGTCATCCAGGCCCAGCAAGCCAATCGTGAAGCCCTGACGCCAGCGGAAATTCTCTACAGCAAACACGTCAAGACCAACGAGAGCGGAACGCTCGACACAGTCGTGGCGCAAATCCGCCAGCGCCTGCCAGGCTTGTAAAAACTATTTTCAGCCGTGAAGCGTCTGCTCGCTTCACGGCTGCCAAATAGTGGCATTATACTGGCGTCATAAAACCAACAGGTGATATGCCATGAGCCAGCCGAAGCTTCTCGACACTCCGCTTTACGCCTTGCTGCACAAAGACGACATCGCAGGCTTCAACAAAGAACGCCCGGCTGATGGCCCGATTGATATGGTCGGTGGCGACTTCCGTGGCCTGGATTTGCGGGAGTTGAATGCCGACGGCATCGACTTCAGCGATGCGTACTTTCGCTCCGCCGATTTGCGCGGCATCGACTTCAGCAAAGCGAAGCTTGAAGGCGCGAGCCTGGCCCATGCGCAGATCTCGGGCGCGTACTTCCCGGTTGAGCTCAGCGCCGACGAAATCCTGATGTCGATGAACTTCGGAACCCGCCTGCGCTACCGTACACGCTGAGCCCTAGCGTGAATTGACAAGTCTGGCGCCCCTGCCCTTGCGTCAGACTTCGGGACGTTTTGCCCCTGAATCCCGCTCATTCCGATCCTTTCGCCAGTCATTCGCCGACGTTCTTCCCCTCGCAAGGCCCCACCGCTTAGAAGCGTTTGCGTCGAAAACGACCAAAGAATCACGCTTTTCCTACTGATGGCTACACTCCTGAGAGGCTTGCCCACGCACCATTCGGCCATCGCAAGGAGGCTTGATGAATGATGAACTGCAACACCTGAAGAATCTTGGCAAGACGTCGGCGCAGTGGCTGCATGCCGTGGGCATTCACAGCGCCTCGGACTTGCGTCGCCTGGGGGCGGTGGACGCCTACCGGGCCGTGCGCACGCGCGGGTTCCGGGCGTCCAAGGTGTTGTTGTACGCGATTGAAGGCGCGTTGATGGATGTGCACTGGAATGACATTCCGGCGGAACGCAAAGAAGCGCTGAATAAGCAGCTGGAAGCGATCTCGTCACGTCACAAGAATTGACGTCTCTAAAAACGACCCTTCGATAATCAATGAATACAAGGACTTACCAGAATCGTGCGACACCCATCGAGCCAATCGGAAATCAGCTGTTGACTTGGTAATGAGAATCGATATGATTATCACAACTGGTCGCGAGACTGGTCGATATTCTGGAAAGCCCTTGGTTCGGACTCTCAGATTATCTCCTCATCAGGCTAATCACGGTTATTTGACCCGGCTCTGCCGGGTCTTTTTTTGCCCATGAAAAAGCCGTCGCCCCCTTCTACACAGCGACGGCCCCGGTTTATTGGCCAACAGTATCGGGATAGAAACCCTCTGACAGCTTCTTCAGACTCTCCGGCAATCGCGGCCCCAGGCCGCCTACCAGCAAGGTCGGGTCAAGTTCGAGAACACGATCGTTCCTGGCGGCGCGAGTCGAGGCCAGAATCGGATTCTCCTTGAACAGCGCCGCGCGAGCTTCACTGCCGGACAGCGCGCGGTCGGCGAACACCAGCACATCAGGGTCCAGGCTCACCAGCGATTCATTGGAAAACGGCTTGTAACCGCTATGGGTTGCCAGATTGTGCGCACCGGCCTGTTGCAGCAGCCAATCTGCCGCAGTGTCCTTGCCGGCGATCAGTGGTTTACCACCCGCATGCCCTAGCACCAGCAGCACACCCGGAGACGGCTGTTTCAACTGCGCACGCGTCACCCACACCTTCTGCTGCCCCAGCGCCTGTTGATAAGTGGCCAGCGCCTGTTCCGCCTTTTCTTCAGCGCCGAGCAATTTGCCCAATTGCCGAAGGTTGATCTGGAGCGTCGCCATATTCGGCTGCGCCGAGAACATCTTGACCGTTACTCCCGAACTGCGAATCTGCGAAATCACCGGTGGCGGCCCCATCTCTTCGGTGCCGACCAGAATTTGCGGCTGCAAACTCAGCACCCCTTCCGCCGACAACTGGCGCTGATAACCGATACTGGGCAGGGCCTTGAGCGAAGCAGGATGCTGACTGGTGGTATCGACCCCCACCAGTTTCGCTTCGCCGCCCAACACACAGACCCACTCCGAAAGCGCCCCACCGGCACTGACCCAGCGTTGCGGCAGTTCATCTGCAGCGGCGTGATGACTGGCGAAAAGTCCGACACAAAGCGCAGCGACGCGGATACTCAGGCGCATAGACAGCTTCCTTCAAGGGTTAACCGGGCATCAAAGCGGCAGGCCAAGTATCCTGTGCACCTGGCTACTGCATCTGTTGGGCAAGTCCGCCATTTGATAATCGCTTGCATTTGCGAGTCAAGCTCGGATGCCTGACAGCACACCCTGAGGATAGGCATGAAATTTCTGTGTAAGGGCATTGAACTGGCCGATGCCAGCAGCCGCGGATTCGAGATTGAAGGGCAAAAGCTTTTCGCCGTGCGCCGGGCCGGTCAGGTTTACGTCTATATCAACCGTTGTCCGCATCGGGGTGTCGGGCTCGAATGGACACCCGACCAATTCCTCGACCCCAGTAACAGCCTGATCCAGTGCGCGACCCATGGCGCCCTGTTTCTGATCGAGGACGGCGAATGTGTCGCCGGCCCTTGCGCGGGGCAATCGCTGATCCAGGTTGAATGCCGCGAGGATGCTCACGGCATCTGGATCAACCCTTAAACGCCCAGTATCACTTCCAGGCGCCGATCCACCACCATCTCCTCGTGGCTCAGGCGCACACCGTAGGCCAACACTTCCACGCCGCAGGCTACGGCCTCACGCAAGGCTTGAGAGTACGCCGCATCGATTTCGTCCGCCGGACGCACCGCATCGATTCCCGTCAAATTCACGCAATACAACTGCACCGCGCGAATGCCGTCCCGGGCCAGATGGGCCAGTTCACGCAGGTGCTTGGCGCCGCGCTGGGTCACCGCATCAGGAAATGCCGCCACCGCATCACCTTCAAAACCGAGGGTGACGCTTTTGACTTCCACGTAAGCCGGCCCGTCGGGGTATTCGAGACGAAAATCGATGCGGCTCTTTTCCTGCCCATACGCCACTTCGCGCTTGAGTTCGGTAAAGCCGTTCAACTCGGCAATCAGCCCGGCACGCAACGCTTCTTCAATCAGCGTGTTCGCGCGACCGGTATTGACGCAAAAATGCCGGCCGTGCGGGGTTTCACCGATTTCCCAGGTCCCGGGCAACTTGCGTTTGGGATCATTGGAGCGGCTGAACCAGACCTGCCCGCCCTCGACCTGGCAATTGAGCATCGAGCCCGTGTTGGGGCAGTGAATGGTCAGCAACTCGCCGCTAACGGTTTCGATATCGGCGAGAAATCGCTTGTATCGGCGAATCAGGCGACCTTCTTCCAACGGAGGATGAAAGCGCATCAGCCTTGCCAGCTCTGCAGGCCACGGGCGATACGCCCTACCGCTTCCTGCAAGCGCTCCAGGCTTTGCGTGTAGGCAAACCTGACGTGATGCCCCGCCTGATAGCGCCCGAAGTCCAGCCCTGGGGTGAATGCCACGTGCTCGGTTTCGAGGAAGTGTCGGCAGAACGAGAAGGCATCGCCGCCGAACTTGCTGATATCGGCGTACAAATAGAACGCGCCCTCTGGCTCCACGGCGATGCCGAAGCCCAATTCACGCAGGGCCGGCAACAGGAAGTCCCGGCGGCGACCGAATTCGGCGCGGCGCTCTTCGAGAATGCTGATGGTGGACGGTTCGAAACAGGCCAGCGCGGCGTGTTGAGCCACGCTCGGTGCACTGATGTAGAGGTTCTGGGCGAGTTTCTCCAGTTCACTGACCGCCGCGTCGGGCGCCACCAGCCAACCGAGCCGCCAACCGGTCATGCCGAAATATTTGGAAAAACTGTTCAGCACGAAAGCACTGTCGTCGACTTCCAGCACGCTGGCCGCATCGGTGCCGTAGGTCAGGCCGTGGTAGATCTCGTCCACCACCAGATGACCGTGGCGCTGCTTGATGGCGGTGGAGAGGCCTGCCAGCTCATCGCGAGTGAGGATGGTCCCGGTCGGGTTGGCCGGCGAGGCCACCAGCGCACCGACGCTGTCATGATCCCAGTGGCGCTGGATCAGGTCCGGGGTCAGTTGATAACGCACTTCCGGCCCTACCGGCACCAACTGTGCGGCACCTTCCACCAGTCTCAGGAAATGCCGGTTGCAGGGATAGCCCGGGTCCGCCAGCAGCCAATGCTTGCCCGGATCCACCAGCAAGGCGCTGGCCAGCAGCAGCGCGCCGGAACCACCCGGGGTGATCAGGATGCGCCGCGGATCGATGTCCAGGCCGTAGCTCTGCTGATAAAAGCCCGAAATCGCCTCGCGCAGCTCGGGAATGCCCCGGGCGGCGGTGTAACGGGTCTTGCCCGATTCCAGCGCGGCCTGGCCTGCACGGATGATCGGCTCGGCGGTGGTGAAGTCCGGCTCGCCGATTTCCAGGTGAATCACATCCTGGCCGGCGGCCTGCAACTCATTGGCCCGCGCCAGCAGCGCCATGACATGAAACGGTTCGATCGCGCGACTGCGAGCACTGTAGGACTGAGCCATTGGCCTTCCTTCAACGAAAGAAAAGAATCGATTCTACCCAAGCGCAGGAACGAGCGAGAACCTAAAGCGGTCAGAGCCGTATAACCCAGGCCCGAAACGACTCAAGCGAGCGCTCAAGGTTTGACTAAAATCAATAATTGATCAGGGCTCCAGAGCCGCCAGACAGCGCTTTGCCACCATCGGCAAGCGCCACAGGCCACGGCCTCGACATCCGGGAGTAGCGCGGCCCGATTTGATCTGGTAAGTTCGCCCGCTTGCAGCCGCAGGGCCGGCGGGTGTCGGTGATGGAGCAATCCTGCGCAGATGGATTACAAGAGTAGAGGCGGTCTATTTCATGTCCACCCAAGCAAAGCAACAGCCAATCAGTGGCTTCGAACCCTACGTTGAATCTCCTGGCGAGGAGTACATGGGCAAGCCCATGCGCGCTCACTTCACCAAGGTCCTGAACAAGTGGAAGCAGGACTTGATGCAGGAAGTCGACCGTACGGTTGATCACATGAAGGACGAAGCGGCCAACTTCCCGGACCCGGCAGACCGTGCCAGCCAGGAAGAAGAGTTCGCCCTCGAACTGCGAGCCCGCGATCGCGAGCGCAAGCTGATCAAGAAGATCGACAAGACCCTGCAACTGATCGAAGACGAAGAATACGGCTGGTGCGAATCCTGCGGCGTCGAGATTGGCGTCAAGCGTCTGGAAGCCCGCCCTACCGCCGACATGTGCGTTGACTGCAAGACCCTGGCGGAAATCAAGGAAAAACAAGTCGGCAAGTAATGACGACTTGAATGAAGAACGGAGCGTGCGAACGCTCCGTTTTTGTTTCTGATGTTTTTTTGGCTTTAAATGCATTCATGACTGCCACCCCCCAATCCTCCTACATCGGGCGCTTCGCCCCAACGCCCAGCGGTCACCTGCATTTTGGTTCGCTGGTCGCCGCGCTGGCTTCCTATCTTGACGCACGTTCGGTCGGCGGCCGCTGGCTGGTGCGCATGGAAGACCTCGATCCACCCCGCGAAGAACCCGGTGCCCAGACCGCGATTCTCAAGGCGCTGGAGAATTATGGTTTCGAGTGGGATGGCGAAATGGTCCGTCAGAGTGACCGTCATGAGGCCTACGCCGAAGTCCTCAATCGCCTGTTCAGTCACGGTCTGGCCTACGCTTGCACCTGCTCGCGCAAACAACTGGAGCCATACCACGGGATCTACCCGGGGCTGTGCCGCAATGCCGGGCATGGTGCCGAAGACGCGGCGATCCGCATCCGCGTACCCGAACTGGACTACCACTTCATCGACCGGGTGCAAGGCGAATTCCATCAGCACCTGGGGCGGGATGTCGGCGATTTCGTGATCCGTCGCCGCGACGGGCTCTACGCCTATCAATTGGCGGTGGTGCTCGACGATGCCTGGCAAGGCATCACCGACATCGTGCGCGGCGCCGACCTGCTCGACTCCACACCACGCCAGCTGTATCTGCAGGAGTTGCTCGGCCTGCGCCAACCTCGTTACCTGCACATTCCGCTGATCACCCAGCCCGATGGCAACAAGCTCGGCAAGTCCTACCGCTCGCCGCCATTGACCGAAGATCAGGCCACACCCTTGCTGCTGCGAGCCTTGCGTGCCCTGGGGCAAACGCCCGGCGCCGAACTGGCCTGCGCCACGCCAAAAGAAGTGCTGGCCTGGGGCATCGCCCACTGGGATGCAAGCAGGATCCCGCGCACATTGAGCCTGCCCGAGACGCAACTACAGTGAACAGACTTGCAGTGGCGCCCCCATCCGTTACCATCGCCGCACGTTTTCGGGCACAGGCATAAAAAAGAGAGGCCGGGATGTACATCTATCGCTTGGTCCTGCTCCTGGTAGTGGGGATTTATCTGTTCTCCCCGGCCATCATGGATTGGTGGATCGACGCCACTGGCGCCTGGTATCGCCCTTATCTGCTCTGGCTGATCCTGATCGTCGTGACCTTCATCCTGCAGAGCCAAAAAGATGCCGATGAGCTTTAGCCTGACCCAGATGATCCTGATCAGCGCCGCCTACCTGGCGGTGCTGTTCGGCGTGGCCTGGATCAGTGAACGGGGCATGATCCCCCGGGCGATCATTCGCCACCCGCTCACCTACACCCTGTCGCTGGGCGTCTACGCCAGCGCCTGGGCGTTTTATGGCACGGTGGGCCTGGCCTATCAGTACGGCTATGGGTTCCTGTCCAGCTACCTGGGTGTCTCCGGGGCATTCCTGCTGGCGCCGGTGTTGCTCTATCCGATCCTGAAGATCACCCGCACCTATCAGCTGTCGTCCCTGGCGGACCTGTTCGCGTTCCGCTTCCGCAGCACCTGGGCCGGCGCGCTGACCACGATCTTCATGCTGATCGGCGTCCTGCCGTTGCTGGCCTTGCAGATTCAGGCGGTGGCCGACTCGATCGGCATCCTCACCCGCGAGCCCGTTCAGCATCGCGTCGCCCTGAGCTTCTGCGCCCTGATCACCCTGTTCACGATTTTCTTCGGCTCCCGACATATCGCCACCCGTGAAAAGCATGAAGGGCTGGTGTTCGCGATCGCCTTCGAATCGGTGATCAAGCTGGTCGCCCTCGGCGGCGTCGGCCTGTATGCGCTCTATGGCGTCTTCGACGGCCCGCAACAGCTGGAACTGTGGCTGCTGCAGAACCAGACCGCCCTCGCCGCCCTGCACACGCCGCTGCAGGAAGGTCCGTGGCGCACACTGCTGCTGGTGTTTTTCGCCTCGGCGATCGTGATGCCGCACATGTATCACATGACCTTTACCGAGAACCTCAATCCGCGCGCGCTGGTCAGCGCCAGCTGGGGTCTGCCGCTGTTCCTGCTGTTGATGAGCCTGGCAGTGCCGCTGATTCTCTGGGCCGGGCTGAAACTGGGCGCCACCACCAATCCGGAATATTTCACCCTCGGCATCGGCATCGCCGCCAACAGCCAGGCGCTGGCTTTGCTGGCCTATGTCGGCGGATTGTCCGCCGCCAGCGGCCTGATCATCGTCACCACCCTCGCCTTGTCGGGCATGGCCCTGAACCACCTGGTCCTGCCGCTGTACCAGCCACCGGCTGAAGGCAACATCTACCGCTGGCTGAAGTGGACGCGTCGGGCGCTGATCGTCGCGATCATCATGGCCGGTTACGGTTTCTACCTGCTGCTGGGCGCGGAGCAGGACCTGGCCAACCTCGGCATCGTCGCGTTCGTGGCCACACTGCAATTCCTGCCGGGCGTGCTCTCGGTCCTGTACTGGCCGACCGCCAACCGCCGCGGCTTCATCGCGGGTCTCCTGGCGGGGATCCTGGTCTGGCTGGTGACCATGCTGCTGCCGCTGGTAGGCAATCTGCAGGGTTTCTACATTCCGCTGCTGAACATGATTTACGTGCTGGACGACACCAGCTGGCACATGGCGGCTATCGCCTCACTGGCCGCCAACGTGCTGATGTTCACCCTGATCTCGCTGTTCACCAACGCCAGCACCGAAGAGGCCAGCGCCGCCGAAGCCTGTGCCGTAGACAACGTGCGCCGCCCGCAACGCCGCGAACTGCACGCCGCCTCCCCTCAGGAGTTCGCCACTCAACTGGCAAAACCCCTGGGCGCGAAGGCTGCGCAGAAGGAAGTCGAACAGGCCCTGCGCGACCTTTACCTGCCATTCGATGAGCGTCGGCCGTATGCCCTGCGCCGTTTGCGTGACCGTATCGAGGCCAACCTCTCAGGCCTGATGGGCCCGAGCGTGGCCCAGGACATGGTCGAAACCTTCCTGCCCTACAAGGCCGGCGGCGAAAACTATGTCACCGAGGACATCCACTTCATCGAAAGTCGCCTCGAGGATTACCACTCGCGCCTGACCGGCCTGGCCGCCGAACTCGACGCCCTGCGCCGTTACCACCGCCAGACTCTGCAGGAACTGCCGATGGGCGTCTGCTCGCTGGCCAAGGATCAGGAAATCCTCATGTGGAACAAGGCCATGGAGGAACTGACCGGAATCGCCGCGCAGCGCGTGGTCGGTTCGCGGCTGAGCACCATCGCCGATCCATGGAGAGCGCTGCTGCAAGGTTTCATCAACGTCCCGGACGAGCACTTGCACAAGCAGCACCTGGCCCTCGACGGCCAGACCCGCTGGCTGAACCTGCACAAGGCAGCGATCGACGAACCGCTCGCCCCCGGCAACAGCGGCCTGGTATTGCTGGTGGAAGACCTGACCGAAACCCAGATGCTCGAAGACAAACTGGTGCATTCCGAGCGTCTGGCCAGCATCGGCCGCCTCGCCGCCGGCGTGGCCCATGAAATCGGCAACCCGATCACCGGTATCGCCTGCCTGGCGCAGAACCTGCGCGAAGAGCGTGAAGAGGATGGCGAACTGACGGAAATCAGTGGGCAGATCCTCGAACAGACCAAACGCGTCTCGCGCATCGTGCAATCGCTGATGAGCTTCGCCCATGCCGGCAGTCACCAGCACAGCGATGAAGCCGTTTGTCTGGCGGAAGTGGCCCAGGACGCCATCGGCCTGCTGGCCCTGAACCGACGCAATTTCGAAGTGCAGTTCTATAACCTGTGCGACCCCGAACACTGGGTCGAAGGTGACCCGCAACGGCTCGCCCAGGTACTGATCAATCTGCTCTCAAACGCCCGTGACGCCTCGCCTGCGGGCAGTGCCGTGCGGGTCAAGAGCGAAGCCGGCGAACACACGGTCGACCTGATCGTGGAGGACGAAGGCAGCGGGATTCCAGCGAGCATCATGGACCGATTGTTCGAACCCTTCTTTACCACCAAGGACCCTGGCGAAGGCACCGGTCTGGGCCTTGCACTGGTCTATTCCATCGTTGAAGAGCATTATGGACAAATCACCATCGACAGCCCGGCTGATGTTCAGAGCCAGCGCGGCACCCGAATCCGGGTGACATTACCGCGTCATGTCGAAGCGACGTCCGCTGTGAACTGAGACCGTCGAGAGTATCGAATCAATGCCGCACATTTTGATCGTCGAAGACGAAACCATTATCCGCTCTGCCTTGCGACGCCTCCTGGAACGCAATCAGTACCAGGTCAGCGAAGCCGGATCCGTGCAGGAAGCACAAGAACGCTTCACCATTACCACGTTCGACCTGATTGTCAGTGACCTGCGTCTGCCGGGCGCACCGGGCACCGAATTGATCAAACTCGGCCAAGGTACGCCTGTACTGATCATGACCAGCTACGCCAGCCTGCGCTCGGCAGTGGATTCGATGAAGATGGGCGCGGTGGACTACATCGCCAAGCCTTTCGACCACGATGAAATGCTCCAGGCTGTCGCGCGCATCCTGCGCGATCGCCAGACGCTGCAAGCCAGCGGCGAACCCGTGGCAGCCGGCAAAGCCGCTAATGGTGCGGCCAAATCGGGCACCGACAACAGCAACGGCGAGATCGGCATCATTGGTTCCTGCCCACCGATGCAGGACCTTTACGGCAAGATCCGCAAAGTTGCTCCCACCGATTCCAACGTGCTGATCCAGGGCGAGTCCGGTACCGGTAAAGAACTGGTGGCCCGCGCCCTGCACAACCTGTCCAAACGCGCCAAGGCGCCGATGATTTCGGTGAACTGCGCGGCCATTCCGGAAAGCCTGATCGAGTCCGAGCTGTTCGGTCACGAAAAAGGTGCGTTCACCGGCGCCAGCGCCGGGCGTGCTGGCCTTGTGGAAGCGGCGGACGGCGGCACCCTGTTCCTCGACGAAATCGGCGAACTGCCACTGGAAGCCCAGGCGCGTCTGCTGCGCGTACTGCAGGAAGGCGAGATTCGCCGGGTCGGCTCGGTCCAGTCGCAAAAGGTCGATGTGCGCCTGATCGCCGCGACCCACCGTGACCTCAAGAACCTGGCGAAGATCGGCCAGTTCCGTGAAGACTTGTACTACCGCCTCCACGTGATCGCCCTGAAACTGCCGGCCCTGCGCGAGCGTGGTGCCGACGTCAACGAAATCGCCAATGCGTTCCTGGCGCGTCAGAGCGCGCGGATCAACCGCACCGACCTGAAATTCGCCCCCGACGCCGAACAAGCCATTCGCCATTACTCATGGCCGGGTAACGTTCGTGAACTGGAAAACGCCGTCGAGCGCGCGGTGATCCTGTGCGAGAGCCCGGAGATTTCCGCCGAGCTTTTGGGCATCGACATCGAACTGGGCGATCTGGAAGACGACGAGTTCATCGGCCTGGCCCCGCAACAGGGCGCCAGCACTGCCGCCAACAGCAATCATGAGCCGACCGAGGACCTGTCGCTGGAAGACTATTTCCAGCACTTCGTACTCGAGCATCAGGATCACATGACCGAAACCGAACTGGCCCGCAAGCTGGGGGTCAGCCGCAAATGCCTGTGGGAACGCCGCCAGCGCCTGGGCATTCCACGGCGCAAGACCGGTGTGGCCAGCGAGAGCTGAACCACAGCTGTCTGATGTGCGGGTAACACCGTGATTTTGTGAAAAAACTGTTACCTCAGATTTTTCACGTAACAGAAGCCGGGGTTTACGGTAACGAAACCCCGGCTTTTTTTCGTCCTCAAAAACCTGCCACACACGTCCAACCCCTTGTTTTATTGGGGTTTGCAAAAGTTGGCACGCACCCTGCTATATGTTTGGTACAAGAACAATAACAAGCAACGTACAAGACAATAAAAATAAGACGAATCGACTCACGCACAATAAAAACAAGACGGCGAGAGGCGCAGCTAACTGATTCTTTTGGAGAGGCGTTGTATTTGGGGCTTGCCCCACGACCAGGCCGAGAACAACAAAAAACTGTCTTAAGACAGAGCCTGTACTGGTTGGATCGAAAGATCACTGCAATTCAGCGACCAAAGCAATCCGTTTGCTCTTGGCTCCCGATTGGGAGGGTCATGAAGGAAAGCTTCATGGCATGGGCACTTAACAAAAACAAAAAGCCCGAAACCAATAACAAAAATAGAGCATGCAACTACTTCTTGGGGAGCTTCGGCTCCCCTTGTAGTTTCTGTCTTGCCGACAAATCCGGTTCCCCGCGTCATCGTTCGCATCCATTGCGAGCACGCTCGCTCCTACACAGGGGCAGCTCATATTTTCTGCGTCCTACACCATCCCCCGACTAAATGCTAGAATCCCGGCCCATCATGCGGTCAATTCTTCGTTTTGGCCGAACATTCCTTCAAACAGTGCATCCCATGCTGAAGAAGCTGTTCCAGTCATTCCGTCCCCCCGTGCGTCGCACGCAACACATTCGCAGCACGCCTGAAGTGCTCAACAGCGGCCAACATTCGCTGCAGAAGGCGCAATTCAGCCGTTACGCGGTGAATATCGTCGAACGCCTGCAAAGTGCCGGTTACCAGGCCTATCTGGTCGGCGGTTGCGTGCGCGACATGCTGCTGGGCATTACCCCGAAAGATTTCGACGTCGCCACCAGCGCCACTCCCGAGCAGGTCCGCGCCGAGTTTCGCAATGCGCGCATCATCGGCCGCCGTTTCAAGCTGGTGCACATCCACTTTGGCCGCGAAATCATCGAAGTCGCGACCTTCCGGGCCAATCACCCGCAAAACGAAGAGGACGAAGACAGCAACCAGTCTTCGCGCAACGAGAGCGGGCGCATCCTGCGCGACAACGTCTACGGCACCCTGGAGGAAGACGCGCAACGTCGCGATTTCACCATCAACGCCCTGTATTACGATCCGGTCAGCGAGCGCATCCTCGACTACGCCAATGGCGTGCACGACATTCGCAATCACCTGATCCGCCTGATCGGCGATCCGAAGCAACGCTACCAGGAAGATCCGGTGCGCATGCTGCGGGCCGTGCGTTTTGCGGCCAAGCTGAATTTCGGGATCGAGAAGCACAGCGCCCTGCCGATTCGCGAGCTGGCGCCGATGCTGCGGGAAATCCCGGCGGCGCGCCTGTTCGAGGAAGTGCTCAAGCTGTTCCTGTCCGGTTACGCAGCGGACGCCTTCGAGATGCTGGTCGACCTGCAACTGTTCGATCCGCTGTTCCCGGCCAGCACCGAGGCCCTGGAACACAACCCGACCTACACCCACACCCTGATCAGTGAAGCGCTGATCAACACTGACCTGCGCATCAAGCAGAACAAGCCGGTCACACCGGCGTTCCTGTTTGCCGCCCTGCTGTGGCCTGCCCTGCCGGCGCGCGTACTGCGCCTGCAGGAACGCGGCATGCCGCCGATTCCGGCGATGCAGGAAGCGGCGCACGAGCTGATTGCCGAACAGTGCCAACGCATCGCGATTCCAAAACGCTTCACCATGCCGATCCGCGAGATCTGGGACATGCAGGAGCGCCTGCCACGCCGCAGCGGCAAACGCGCCGACCTGTTGCTGGACAACCCGCGCTTCCGTGCCGGCTACGACTTCCTGCTGCTGCGCGAGAGCGCGGGCGAACAGACCGATGGTCTGGGCGACTGGTGGACGGACTATCAGGACGCCAATGAAAGCGAGCGCCGCGACATGATTCGCGACCTCAGCGGCAAGGATGAAGGCACCGGCGGGCCACGCAAGCGTCGCCGCAGCGGCGGGTCCAAGCGCAAACACGCAGCGGGCGTATCGGGTAGCGGCGAGTAATCCATGGAACGCATCTACATCGGCATGGGCAGCAACCTGGCTGAACCTGCCGAACAGCTGCGCAGCGCTGTTACCGCGCTGGCGCAGCTGCCGCAAACGCAACTGGTGGGGGTCTCGGCCTTCTATCAAAGCGACTCGTTGCTGCCCGGCCAACCGCGTTACACCAACGCCGTCGCCGCCCTCGACAGCCGCCTCGCGCCGCTGGAGCTTCTCGATGCGCTGCAAGCCATCGAGAACGGACAGGGCCGCGAGCGCCTCGAGCGCTGGGGCCCGCGCACCCTGGACCTGGACATCCTGCTGTTCGGCGATCGCCTGATCGACGAGCCACGGCTCAAGGTCCCGCACTATCACATGCAGGAACGGGCCTTCGTACTGTACCCACTGGCCGAACTGGCACCTGCGGATCTGCGCCTGGCCGATGGCCGCACCCTCGCGGACCTGCTCGCGGCCTGCCCGTTCGTCGGCCTGGAACGCTTGCCCCAAGCCTGATCGAAATCCCCTGTGGGAGCGGGCTTGCTCTCGAATGCGGTGTGTTATCCGACATCATTGCCAGCAGACACACCGCATTCGCGAGCAAGCCCGCTCCCACATTGGTTTGCGCCATTTCCTACAGAATCTGCTGAATCGCATCAGTCCCCTTCGGTAACAACCCTGACGTAACAATGCGGTAACACATGCAATTGACTTCCCGGGTTCTCCTCACGACTATAGGCGTCCCGCTGCCGTCAACACGGCACTAAAAGGGCGCAATCCAGGCCTTATAAGCACGACAAAAGACCGTGCGCCTGAGTAGATGACGAATCACGCGCGTTACTCGCAGTAGTTTCCAGAGCGCCTGAACGAGGATTTTTTGACATGCCAGCCATCACCCTGACCACGCTCCAGAGCCTCAAGCAGAAAGGTGAAAAGATCACCATGCTGACCTGCTATGACGCGACCTTCGCCCACGCCTGCAATCAGGCTGGCGTCGAAGTGCTGCTGGTGGGCGACTCCCTGGGCATGGTTCTGCAGGGCCACGACAGCACCCTGCCGGTCACCACCGCCGAAATGGCGTACCACGTAGCGGCGGTCAAGCGCGGTAACACCGATGCGCTGATCCTCGCCGACCTGCCTTTCATGGCCTATGCCACCACCGAACAAGCCATGACCAACAGCGCCCTGTTGATGCAGGCCGGTGCGCACATGATCAAGGTCGAAGGTGCGTTGTGGCTGGCCGATTCGATTCGCCTGCTGGCCGAGCGCGGTGTGCCGGTGTGCGCGCACCTGGGCCTGACGCCGCAAGCGGTGAACATCCTCGGCGGCTACAAGGTCCAGGGCCGTAACGAAAACCAGGCCCGCCAGATGCGCGCCGACGCCATTTCCCTGGAACAGGCCGGGGCCGCCATGCTGCTGCTCGAGTGCGTGCCGAGCGAACTGGCCGAAGAAATCACCCAGGCGGTGAGCATTCCGGTGATCGGCATCGGTGCCGGCCATCGCACCGATGGCCAGGTATTGGTCCTGCACGACATGCTGGGTCTGTCCATTACCGGTCGCGTGCCCAAGTTCGTGAAGAACTTCATGGCCGGCCAGGAAAGCATCCACGGCGCCCTGAGCGCCTACGTCACTGAAGTCAAAGCGGCGACCTTCCCTGGCATCGAACATGGATTCTCTGCATGAACACCGTAAAGACCGTACGCGAACTGCGGGCCGCCGTTGCCCGCGCCCGTAGCGAAGGCAAGCGCATCGGCTTCGTGCCGACCATGGGCAACCTGCACAGCGGGCACGTCGCG
The DNA here is from genome assembly GCF_013359595.1 of Pseudomonas sp. C1C7. Taxonomy (GTDB): domain Bacteria; phylum Pseudomonadota; class Gammaproteobacteria; order Pseudomonadales; family Pseudomonadaceae; genus Aquipseudomonas. The sequence continues at coordinate 26,790 of NZ_JABFMP010000027.1, forward strand.
CTGATCACCAAGGCGACCCAGCGGGTCGATTTCGTGGTCGCGAGCATTTTCGTCAACCCGCTGCAATTCGGCGCCGGCGAAGACCTCGACAAATACCCGCGCACCCTCGCCGCGGACCAGGAAAAGCTGCTCGAAGCCGGTTGCGACCTGCTGTTCGCGCCAACGGTCGAAGAAATGTACCCCGACGGCATGACCGGCCAGACCCGCGTCAGCGTCCCGCAATTGTCCGAAGGCCTGTGCGGCGCCAGCCGTCCGGGGCACTTCGAAGGCGTGGCGACCGTGGTCAGCAAGCTGTTCAACATGGTCCAGCCGGACCTGGCGATTTTCGGCCAGAAAGACTTCCAGCAACTGGCGGTCATCCGCGCCCTGGTGCATGACCTGAACATGCCGATCCAGATCATCGGCGAGCCGACCGTGCGTGCCGCCGACGGCCTGGCGCTGTCGTCGCGCAACGGTTTCCTCAGCGAAGAGCAGCGCGCCACCGCGCCCGTGGTCTATCGCACCCTGAGCCAGATTGCCGAAGCGATCAAACAGGGCGAGCGGGATTTCCCGGCGCTGATCGCCGCGCAGATCAAACAGCTCGAAGCGGCTGGTTTGCGCCCTGACTATCTGGAAATCCGTCACGCCCTGACGTTGCGTCCGGCGACGGCGGAAGATCGCGACCTGGTGATCCTGGTGGCCGCTTTCCTCGGCACCACGCGGTTGATCGACAACCTGCATCTGAACCTCGATACACCCGCCTGAACAAAACCCACTGTGGGAGCCGGCTTGCTCGCGAACGCGGAGTGTCATTCAACCTCACCGTTGACTGACACCCTGCATTCGCGAGCAAGCCCGCTCCCACATAGGGATCTGCTGCGCCTCAAACCCACCGGGCCAACCGCCCACTGTTCGATACCGACCTGGGAAACACTCATGCACGCCATCATGCTCAAAGCCAAGCTGCATCGCGCCGAAGTCACCCACGCTGTACTCGATTACGAAGGTTCCTGCGCCATTGATGGCGAGTGGCTGGACTTGTCCGGCATCCGTGAATACGAACAGATCCAGATCTACAACGTCGACAATGGCGAGCGTTTCACCACCTATGCCATTCGTGGCGAAGAAGGCTCGCGCATGATTTCGGTCAACGGCGCGGCCGCGCACAAGGCTAAAGTGGGTGATCGCGTGATCATCTGTGCCTACGCCCACTACAGCGAAGCCGAATTGCTCAACTTCAAGCCACGCATGCTGTACATGGCGCCCGGCAACGAATTGAGCCACACCAGCAACGCCATTCCGGTCCAGGTCGCCTGATTCGAGCCTGCCTTGGCCGTTTGTCGGACGGTTTCTAACTGGATGTTAAAAAAGTACCGGAAACGGGTCAGACAAAGTCAAGACAGATCATTGCGCGGGGTTTACTGTAGTCGCCCTGCGCCATGAAATCGTGTCGACGCAGGCGACCGGAACGCCCACCCATAGCGCTCCGGGATTTTTTGTGTTCAAAAGGCCGTTCAAGTAATAAGGAAACCCGCAGCGATGGCGTACTACCGCACTCCTCATGACGTTACCGCTCTGCCCGCCTGGCAGGCGTTGAATGACCACCGCCAAGCCATGCAGGATTTCAGCATGCGCGAGGCCTTCAATGCCGATCCGCAGCGTTTCACTCAATTCACCCTCAGCAGCTGCGGCCTGTTTCTCGACTATTCGAAGAACCTGATCAACGCCCAGACCCGCGACCTGCTGGTGGGTCTGGCCAACGAAGTCGACCTCAAGGGTGCGATCAAATCGCTGTTCGACGGCGAGATCGTCAACGCCTCCGAAGGTCGTCCTGCCCTGCACACCGCGCTGCGTCGTCCGGTCGGCGACAAGTTGTCGGTCAACGGCGTCAACGTGATGCCGGAAGTGCACAAAGTGCTGAACCAGATGACCGACCTGGTGGGCCGCATCCACGACGGTCTGTGGCGCGGTTACACCGAGAAGCCGATCACCGACGTGGTGAACATCGGCATCGGTGGCTCCTTCCTTGGCCCCGAGCTGGTGTCCGAAGCCCTGCTGGCCTACGCCCATAAGGGCGTGCGCTGCCACTATCTGGCGAACATCGACGGCAGCGAATTCCACGAGCTGGCCATGAAACTGCGCGCCGAGACCACGCTGTTCATCGTCTCGTCGAAATCCTTCAACACCCTCGAAACCCTGAAGAACGCCCAGGCCGCCCGTGCCTGGTACCTGGCCCAGGGTGGTTCGGAAGCCGAGCTGCACCGTCACTTCATCGCGGTCTCGAGCAACAACGCCGCGGCTGTGGCGTTCGGTATCCGTGAAGAGAACATCTTCCCGATGTGGGACTGGGTCGGCGGGCGTTACTCGCTGTGGTCGGCCATCGGTCTGCCGATTGCCCTGGCCATCGGCATGTCGAACTTCAAGGAGCTGCTGTCCGGTGCCTACACCATGGACCAGCATTTCCAGAGCGCACCGTTCGAACAGAACATGCCGGTGCTGCTGGCGCTGCTCGGCGTCTGGTACGGCAACTTCTGGGGTGCGCAAAGCCACGCGATCCTGCCGTACGACCACTACCTGCGTAACATCACCAAGCACCTGCAACAGCTGGACATGGAATCCAACGGCAAGAGCGTGCGTCAGGACGGCAAGCCGGTTTCGACCGATACCGGTCCAGTGATCTGGGGCGGCGTGGGCTGCAATGGTCAGCACGCCTACCACCAGTTGCTGCACCAGGGCACCCAACTGATCCCGGCCGACTTCATCGTGCCGATCGTCAGCTTCAACCCGGTGGCCGACCACCACCAGTGGCTGTACGCCAACTGCCTGTCGCAGAGCCAGGCGCTGATGCTGGGCAAGACCCTGGCCGAAGCCGAGACAGAACTGCGCGACAAGGGCATGGACGAAGCCGATGTGCAGAAACTCGCACCGCACAAGGTGATTCCGGGCAACCGTCCGAGCAACACCCTGGTGGTCGAGCGCATCAGCCCGCGTCGTCTGGGCGCGCTGGTGGCCATGTACGAGCACAAGGTCTTCGTGCAAAGCGTGATCTGGGGCATCAACGCCTTCGATCAGTGGGGCGTGGAGCTGGGCAAGGAACTGGGCAAGGGCGTCTACAACCGCCTGGTCGGCAAAGAGGAAACCGAGGCTGAAGATCCGTCCACTCAAGGGCTGATCAACTACTTCCGCGGGCGTCATCGCGGGTAATCCTCCAACCCCGTCCCCGTAGGAGCGAAGCTTGCTCGCGAATCAGACGATTCGGTGTATCAGGTACACCGCGACATCGTTCTTCGCGAGCAAGCTTCGCTCCTACAGGGGGTGTTTAGCGCATGACTTGAACCAGCCGGGCACTCGGCGCATCTTTATTACCTGTTGACCACAACAAGAATAAGGAACCGTCATGTTCGATATCAGCACGTTCCCCAAAGCCGATGCCGTCCGCCGGGCTGCACAACTGAGTCAAGACGACTACCACCGCCTCTACCGCGAATCCATCGAACACCCCAGCCAGTTCTGGTCCGAACAGGCCAACCGATTCCTCGACTGGATCGCCCCCTGGAACACCGTCCAGCGCTATGACCTGAAAACCGGCGAGGCCAGCTGGTTTGCCGGGGCCAAGTTGAATGTCAGCTACAACTGCATCGACCGGCACCTGGAGACACGTGGCGATCAGGTCGCGATCATCTGGGAAGGCGACGATCCCGCCGATTCCACCCAAATCACCTACAAACAACTGCATCAGAACGTCTGCCGCCTGGCCAACGTGCTCAAGAGCCGTGGCGTGAAAAAAGGCGATCGGGTGTGCATCTACATGCCGATGATTCCCGAAGCGGCCTACGCCATGCTCGCCTGCTCGCGCGTCGGCGCGGTGCATTCGGTGGTGTTCGGTGGTTTCTCTCCTGATTCCCTGCGCGACCGCATTCTCGATGCCGATTGCCGCACCGTGATCACCGCCGATGAAGGCGTGCGCGGCGGCAAGCTCGTGCCACTCAAGCAGAACGTCGACAAGGCCCTGCAAAGTTGTCCGAACGTCAGCACCGTGGTCGTGGTCGAGCGCACCAAAAATCAGGTGAACTGGGTCGAAGGCCGGGACATCTGGTATCACCAGGCCCTGCGCGAGGTCAGCGACGACTGCCCACCCGAACCGATGGACGCTGAAGACCCGCTGTTCATCCTCTACACCTCCGGCAGCACCGGTAAACCCAAGGGCGTGCTGCACACCACCGCCGGTTATCTGCTGCAAGCGACGATGACCTTCAAATACTGGCTGGACTACCGCGACGGTGAAGTCTTCTGGTGCACCGCCGATGTCGGCTGGGTCACCGGCCACAGTTACATCGTCTACGGCCCATTGGCCAACGGCGCCACGACCCTGATCTTCGAAGGCGTGCCGAGTTACCCGAGCGTCTCGCGTTTCTGGCAGGTCATCGACAAGCACAAGGTGAATATTTTCTACACCGCCCCCACTGCCCTGCGCGCCCTGATGCGTGAAGGCCCGGAGCCGCTGAAGGGCACCTCCCGCGCCAGCGTCAGACTGCTCGGCACCGTCGGTGAGCCGATCAACCCGGAAGCCTGGGAATGGTATTTCCACACCGTTGGCGAAGAGCGTTGCCCGATTGTCGATACCTGGTGGCAGACCGAAACCGGCGGCATCATGCTCAGCCCCCTGGTCAGCGCCCAACGGATCAAGCCCGGCTGCGCGACTAAGCCCATGTTTGGCGTGCAACCGGTGTTGCTCGATGAACAAGGCAAGGAAATCAAGGGCGCCGGCAGCGGCGTGCTGGCGATCAAATCCAGCTGGCCGGCGCAGATCCGCACGGTCTATGGCGATCCGAAACGGATGGTCGACACCTATTTCAAACCCTATCCCGGCTACTACTTCACCGGCGACGGCGCACGCCGCGATGAAGACGGCGACTACTGGATCACCGGGCGTATCGACGATGTGATCAACGTCTCCGGGCACCGCATCGGTACCGCCGAAGTGGAAAGCGCCCTGGTGCTGCACGACAGCGTGGCCGAGGCGGCGGTGGTCGGTTATCCCCACGACGTCAAAGGCCAGGGCATCTATGCCTTCGTCACGCCCATGAACGGTGTGGAATTCGGTGACGATCTGAAGAAAGAACTGCTCTCGCTGGTCAGCAAGGAAATCGGCAGCTTTGCCAAGCCGGACCTGATCCAGTGGGCGCCGGCCTTGCCGAAAACCCGTTCCGGCAAGATCATGCGCCGCATCCTGCGCAAGATCGCCTGTAACGAGCTGGACAGCCTGGGGGACACTTCGACCCTGGCCGACCCGAGCGTCGTGCAGGGCCTGATCGACAAGCGCCTGAACCAGTAAAACCCTGAACCAGAAAAGCATGCGCGGCCTTCACCGGCCGCGCCGTCCTTACACAACCGAGTCGCCATGGAATTCATCCGCAGCCGCATCGAAACCCAAATTATGAGTCTGACCGGCCTGTCCCTGGGCAAGCTGGACCTGGAAAACCCCAAAGGCGATCCCGGTCTGTTCGGGCCTGATTCGATCAGTTGGCAGGTGCATGGCGATTTCAGCAGCATGCTCATCGGCGGCATCAGTGCCTTGATGCTGCAGGCACTGCACCCGCTGGCCCTGGCGGGCGTGTGGGACCACTCGAATTTTCGCGAGGACATGCTCGGCCGGTTGCGGCGCACCGGGCAGTTCATTTCCGGGACCACTTTTGGCTCAAGCAGGGATGCCGACTGGCTGATCGAGAAAGTGCGGACCATTCACCTGCAGATCACCGGCATCGCGCCCGATGGCCGGCCTTACGCCGCCAGCGATCCGCAGCTGTTGACCTGGGTGCATGTGGCCGAGGTCAACAACTTTCTGGCTGCGCATCTGCGGTATCGCAATCCGCATTTATCGCTTGCCGATCAGGATCGCTATTACGCGGAGATCGCGTTGGTCGCGGAACGTTTGGGGGCTCGAGATGTTCCACGCTCGCGGCAGGAAATTGCCGAGTACCTGGAGCGCATCAGGCCGCAACTGCTGTGTGACGAGCGCAGTCGTGAAGTGCTGCGGCTGTTGCTGAACGCGCCCTCGCCGAGTCGACTGGCCAAGCCTTTCGGCGGGTTGATGATGCAGGCCGGGATTGATCTGTTGCCGGATTGGGCCAGTGACTTGCTCGGCGTCAGCCAGAGTCCGCTGCAACGCAAGCTGATCCGCGCCAGCGTCAACCGCAGCGCACCGATGCTGCGCTGGGCGGTGCGCAATGGCTCGGTGCAGCGGGCGAAGCGGCGGATGGGGCTTTTGACCTGATTGAAAGCATCGCGAGCAGGCTCGCTCCCACAGGGTTCTGTGTCGGATATTGGATTTGTATTCAACCCCCTGCTCGCGATGGCAGCCCCTCGGTCCCGCGCCAAGCTGCTAAACTCCCGCGCCAAATTCCCACCTGCAAGGCGCCCAGCATGTCTTCCTTGAATCAGGCGCTGCGCGCCGCCCTTGAACGTCGCCAGGACCTGTTGGCTGAACTGCACAGCCAGGGCACCGACTGCTATCGGCTGTTCCATGGCAGCCAGGAAGGCGCCGGCGGCCTGACCATCGACCGCTACGGTCCGCAATTGATGGTGCAGAGTTTCCACCAGACGCTGGAGCGCGACGCGCTGCTGCAACTGCACGAGATCGTCAATCGGCACCTGGGCATCGACAGCCTGCTGGTCTACAACGACCGCTCCCGGGGCAACTCGCGCATCGACCGCGAAGACAGCGTCTACCGCGCCGAGGAAGCCGCCCTGCAGGACCTGGTCGGTCACGAATGGGGCCTCAACTACCGGGTGCGCGGGCGTCATGCCGGGCAGGATCCGCTGCTGTTCCTCGACCTGCGCAACGCCCGCGGCTGGGTCAAGGCCCACAGCCAGAACAAAAGCGTGCTCAACCTGTTCGCCTACACCTGTGGTGTCGGCCTCAGCGCCGCGGCCGGTGGCGCTCGCGAGGTGTGCAATCTGGATTTCGCCGAAGGCAACCTGGCGGTCGGTCGTGAGAACGGCCAGCTCAACCCGCAACTGCCGACCATGGAATTCATCCAGTGCGACTATTTCCCTGCCATTCGCCAACTGGCCGGACTGCCGATCAGTCAGCGTCGCGGGCAAAAACTGCCGAGCTATCCGCGCCTGGAGCAACGCCAATATGATCTGGTGCTGCTCGATCCGCCGGCCTGGGCCAAAAGTGCTTTCGGCACCGTCGACCTGTTGCGCGACTACCAGAGCTTGCTGAAACCGGCACTGCTGGCCACCGCCGACAACGGCGTGCTGATCTGCTGCAACAACCTGGCAAAGGTCAGCATGGACGACTGGCGCGAACAGGTTTTGCGTTGCGCGGAAAAAGCCGGGCGGCCGGTGCGGGAGTGGAGCGTGATGAAACCGGCGGATGACTTCCCGTCGATGGACCAGCAGCCACCACTGAAAACCCTGATCCTGCAGCTTTGATTTGCGTCAGACTTATCTGAATCTGCATTGCGGGGCGATTGTTTCGGAACCGCAAACGCGTGCCATACTCCAAGGCACTCCGATTCAGACAGATGAAGCCACGCATGTACAAAGGATTGATTCGCGCCGTCGGCGCATTGTTGACTGCTCTGGCCCTCTACAGCCTGCTGGGCTTTCTGATTTTGCCGGGCGTCGCCCTGCGTATCGCCAATCAGCAATTGGCCAACTACGCCACGACGCCCGCGTCCTTGCAGCGAATCGAACTCAATCCGTTCAGCCTTGAAGTGACCCTTTGGGGCCTGAACATCGGCGAGCCGGGCAAGGAACAGATCGGTTTCGAACGCCTGTACGCGAATCTGAGCCTGGACAGCCTGTGGACCAAAGCCGTGCATCTGTCGGCTATCGAACTGGACAAATCCAAGACCGAGGTCGTGTTTGGCAAGGACGGCAAACTCAATCTGCTCGGATTGTTCAAACTGCCACCCAGCGACCCCACCCCGGCCGATCCCGAGGCCAAGCCTTTTCCACTGCGCATAGACAGCATCAAGCTGGCGGGTGGCGGCGTACATTTTCTGGATGAACGCCCCAGCGAGCCCATCGAATTCGTCTACGACCAACTCGACTTCGAGCTGAAGAACCTCAGCACCCTGCCCGAGGACAGCGCCGACATGACCCTGGTGGCGGTCGGTCCCAACGGCGGGCAGATCGACTGGACCGGCAATTTCAGCCTCATTCCGCTGTCCTCCGAGGGCAAGTTGAAACTCACCGAAGGCAAGATGAAAGCCTTCTGGCCCTATGTGCGCGATGCGGTGCCGCTGGTGCTGGAGAACGGCGTGGTCAGCCTGAGCACCGACTACAAGCTCAACCTGTCCAAGGAAACCGAACTGCTGCTGAGCAATGTCTCGGCCACCATCGCACCCTTCGCCATCAAGGCGCCTGACGGTCGGCCACTGGTGAAACTGGAACGACTGGACGTCAGTGAAACCACGGTCGACCTGGCGAAACAGCAAGTCGTCGTCGGCAAGATCCGCAGCAACAAACTGGAAACCTGGGCAGCCCTGGAAGCCGATGGCCAACTCGACTGGCAGAAGCTGTTCGCCAGCCAGCCGTCCAAGCCCGCGGCCAAAGCCAAGGCTGACGAGGAGCCGGCCAGCGCTCCGGCGGCGGCAGACTCACCGAAACCCCCAGCGCAACCTTCCAAACCCTGGCAGGTACTGCTCAACGATGTGCAACTGCGCAATTACCAGGTGCATCTTGCTGACCGCAAAGCCCAACCCGCCGTGGCTCTGGAACTGGGTCCGCTTAATCTCGACCTGCAGAAGTTCGACAGCCTCAACGGCTCGCCCTTCCAGCTCAAGCTCGATACCGGCGTGGGCAAGCAAGGCAAGCTCAGCGCCGAAGGCGAGGTCAACCTGGCGCCAGTGACTGCCAGGCTCAATGTGAAAACCAGCGACATCGACCTGCGTGTCGCGCAGTCCTACATCAACCCGTTCATTCGCCTGGAACTGCGCAGCGGCATGCTCGGCAGCGATCTGGCGGTCAATCTGAAAAGCACCGAGCCGCTGGCCCTCGGCGTTACCGGCCGCGCGCAGATCGATCAGCTGCACACCCTCGACACCCTGAAAACCCGCGACTTCCTCAAGTGGCAGCAGGTGGTGGTCGACGGTCTTAACTATCAGCATGGCGACAGCCTCTCGATCGACAAGATCAACCTGCTGCAGCCCTATGCGCGGTTCATGATCAACGATGATCGCACCACCAACATCGACGACCTGCTGATTCCGCAACCGGCGGATTCCGCTGCCAAGCCCGCGGCCAGCAAGCCTGCGACCAAGGAAAAACCGCTGGGCATCCATATCGGCGGCATCGTCATCAATGACGGCTCGGCCAACTTCGCCGACTTCAGCCTGACGCCGAATTTCGCCACCGCCGTTCAGGAACTCAATGGCCAGATCGGCACCATCGACAGCCGGCAGGCCAAACCGGCCAGCGTCGACGTCAAGGGCAAAGTCGACCGCTACGCACCGGTGACCATCAAAGGCTCGCTCAACCCGTTCGACCCGATGGCCAGCCTCGACATCGCCACCAGCTTCAAACGCGTTGAGCTGACCACGCTGACACCCTACTCCGGCAAGTTCGCCGGCTATCGCATCCGCAAGGGCAGGCTCAATCTGGACCTGCACTACAAGATCACCAAGGGCCAGCTCCAGGCCGAAAACAAAGTGGTGGTCGAGCAGCTGCAGCTGGGTGAGAAGGTCGACAGTCCGGACGCGGTCAGCCTGCCACTGAAGCTGGCGATTGCCTTGCTCAAGGACGTCGATGGCAAGATTTCCATCGAACTGCCGGTGTCCGGCGACTTGAACAACCCGCAGTTCAGCGTCATGCCGATTGTCTGGCAGACCCTGCGTAACCTGATCGTCAAGGCGGCCGCCGCGCCGTTCAAACTCATCGGTGGCCTGGTGGCCGGTGGCGGTTCGCAGGATCTGGGTACGGTCGCGTTCGAGCCGGGCTCCAGCGACCTGAGCAAGGACTCCGAAGCGGCGCTGGTCAAACTCTCCAATGCCCTGAAAGAGCGCCCTGCCCTGCGCCTGGAAATCGAAGGCACCGCGGCCAAGAGCAGCGACGGTCCGCTGATCGCCGAGCAGCGCCTGGAGCGTGAGTATCAATACAACTACTACAAAATGCTCCAGCGTCGCGGCGACAAGGTCCCGGCCCAGGCATCCATGCTGCAAGTGCCGGAGAGCGAGAAAGGCCCGCTGCTGGAAGGGATCTATCGCACGCGCCTGAAGGCTCAGCCGCCGGCCGAATGGACGGATCTGGGCAAGGAAGAACGCACGGCGAAGATGCGCGAAGGCGTGATCCAGTTCTGGAGTTCCAGCGAAGTGCTGCTGCGCCAGCTGGGCCAGGACCGCGCCAGCAGCATCAAGGATTACCTGGTGGACAAGGGCCAGCTGGCTGACGATCGCGTGTACTTTATCGATGCGCAGTTGGGCGAGGCGGAGAAAGACGGCAAGGTCATCACCCCCATGCATCTGGATGCCGAATGATGGGCCGGCGATTGTTATTCGCGCTGGTGCTGGCGACATCTGCCAGCCCGGCACTCGCGGCGGATACGCTGCGCTGTGGCAGCCAGTTGATCAGCGTCGGCGACCGCGCGGGGGAAGTGCTGCAGAAATGCGGCGAGCCGGTCAGCCGCGATCTGCTGGGCTACAAGCGCAGTGCCAATCGGCGGGAAGAGTTTCCGGTCGAGGAATGGACCTACGGGCCGAAAAGCGGGATGTATCAGTTCCTGCGGTTCGAGGGGAATCGGCTGACGCAGATCACCAGCAAACGCGGCAATTAAGCCTGACACAAAACCAAAATGTGGGAGCGGGCTTGCCCGCTCCCACATTGGTGATGTATCGCCCCCGAAATAAAACAGGCCCCGACATCCATATCGGGGCCTGTAATGGCCACTTCCCTGTGGCCGTTCGCATGAACCTTCAGAGGCGACAGACGTATTGCTCGGCCCGCCTGCCGCGTCTTCTCCCAGTCCAGGCGAGAAGCTTGCCTTACTCGGCTTTCAGGCCGTCAGCGGAGACCGCCTTGACGCCTTTGATTTTCTTGGTGATCGCCACGGCGGTGGCTTTCTGGGACTCGGTCACGGCAGTGGTGGACGACAGGGACACAACGCCTTTGTTGGTCTCTACCTTGATGTCGGTGCCAGGAATGCCTTTTTCGGTGACCAGGTCACTTTTGACTTTGGTGGTAATCCAGGTATCGGAAGTAGCTTCCTTGGCTTTGGTCATTTCACCGGCTGCCAGCGTCATTGGCGCCTGAGTGGCTTGAGTCTGTGCGAACGCAGCATTGGCCATGGTCAGGGTCAGCGCGGTAGCAGTAGCGGCAGCGATAGCGAACTTCTTCATACGAGTAACTCCTGTTTTTCTGGAAATTCTGCTGGATGTCTTTTTCAGCAGGGTTGCCAGAGATATTGCGAACGCTGTGCCAAGTTTGAGACAGACAATAAAACGTTAAAAATCAATAAGTTATGAAAACAGGGTTTTTTCGGAATCATGCAAATTGCATGACTTGGAATTTCTCGACTTGCAAGTTGCCAGTTTTAAAGAAGGCTTAAGGCCATGAAATATGGGAAGTTTTCTCTTTTACTCTGGCGCTGGAATAAAAAATGCCCCGTACGGTGAAGTACGGGGCATTTTTTGTTCAGGAAAAGTAGTGGGTTAGCCGCCGCAACCCTTCGGCGCATATTCTGCGGCAACACTTGTAGTGCAAGTCCAGCCTTTTGTAGCGTCCCGAGCCAGTGTAACGGTCGCACCTGAAATGACCGACGGAGCACCTACCAGTGTGCAGACCATCCCGGTTGTCGTGCCTGTCGCAGCGGTAAACTTGCAGTTCTGTGTGTCGCCACCCGGGGCAAATACTGTAACGGCGGGGGCAGCCGTGCCCGAATTGACCGCATCCTCATAGTTGACCTTCAACGTCGAAAGCTCCGCAACACCCGCCGTCACCTTCGCCCGCGCCTGATACTTCGAATAAGCCGGAATCGCAAACGTCGCCAGAATCCCGATGATCGCCACCACGATCAGCAGCTCGATCAGGGTAAAACCTTTTTGAGTCTTCATAGACAGCCTCCGTGCATGAGTAGGAATCTCATGATCTGAACCTGTCTCAGCACAGCCCATGCCAAGGCCCGCAAGCCCAATTGGCGGGGGCGTGGAAAGGCGCCAGCCCACCGTCCAGCCCCCAGGATCCGCACTATCTGACACTTTTTGTCACCTGAGCGCCGCTGGTTTGGCTCCTTCGCTTGACTAGGCTATAAGTCATCCAACGGTCTTCCCCCGGATTCCCAATGAATGACATCGCCTTAAGCGGTCTGGCCAAACAGTTGGTGCTGGCCGAACTGCTCACTGACAAAAGCGCGCAACAGGCGTCGCAGCAGGCCCAGCGCAACCGCATCTCGCTGGTCAGTTATCTGGTGCAGAACAAACTGGTGAAAAGCCGTCAGGTCGCCGAGATTGCCTCGGAACACTTTGGCATGGCCTTCCTGGACCTCAATCACCTCGACAAGGAAACCCAGCCCAAGGGACTGGTCAGCGAGAAACTCGTGCGCCAGCACCACGCCTTGCCACTCTGGCGGCGTGGCAACAAGTTGTTCGTGGGGATTTCCGACCCGACCAATCACCAGGCCATCAACGACATTCAATTCAGCACCGGCTTGAGCACCGAAGCGATCCTGGTCGAAGAAGACAAGCTCAGCGACGCCATCGAGAAATTCTTCGACACTCATTCCAGCGGTCTGGAAGAGATGGGAGACGTTGACCTCGATGGCGTGGACATCGAATCGGACGACGACCGCCAGGACACCATCGTCGGCCAGGATGCCGATGACGCGCCAGTGGTGCGCTTCGTTCACAAGATGCTGCTCGATGCGATCAGGAGCGGCTCCTCGGACCTTCATTTCGAGCCCTACGAGAAGAACTACCGTGTGCGCGTGCGTACCGACGGCATCCTGCATGAGGTCGCCAAGCCGCCGATCCAGTTGTCCAGCCGCATCGCGGCAAGGCTCAAGGTCATGGCCAGCCTCGACATCTCCGAGCGCCGCAAGCCTCAGGACGGCCGGATCAAGATGCGCCTGTCGAAAAGCCGATCCATCGATTTCCGGGTCAACACCCTGCCCACCCTGTGGGGTGAAAAGGTGGTGATCCGGATCCTCGATCCGTCCAGCGCGCAGATGGGCATCGACGCACTAGGATACGAACCCGAGCAACAAGCGTTGTACATGGAGGCGCTCAAGCAGCCACAAGGGATGATTCTGGTGACCGGCCCCACCGGTTCCGGCAAGACCGTTTCGCTCTACACCGGCCTGAATATTCTCAACACCGTGGACATCAATATCTCCACCGCCGAAGACCCGGTGGAGATCAACATGGAAGGCATCAACCAGGTCAACGTCAATCCCAAACAGGGTATGGACTTCGCCCAGGCGCTGCGCTCGTTCCTGCGTCAGGACCCGGACGTGATCATGGTCGGCGAGATCCGCGACCTGGAAACCGCGGAAATCGCCATCAAGGCCGCCCAGACCGGGCACCTTGTGCTGTCGACCCTGCACACCAACAGCGCCGCGCAAACCCTGACCCGCCTGCACAATATGGGCATCCAGGGCTTCAACATCGCCACCTCCGTGAGCCTGATCATCGCCCAGCGCCTGGCGCGCAAGCTGTGCAGCCATTGCCGGGTGCCCCTCGACATTCCCCGGGAGGCCTTGCTCAAGGAAGGGTTCCCCGAGGAACGCATCGGTACTTTCACGATCTATGGGCCGGCGGGTTGCGATCACTGCAACGGCGGTTACCGGGGGCGCGTGGGGATCTATGAAGTGGTGAAGAACACGCAGGACCTGCAGCGGCTGATCATGGCCGAGGGCAACGCACTGCAAATCGATGAGCAGATGCGCAAGGACGGCTTCGATGACCTGCGCACCTCGGGCCTGCACAAGGCCATGCAAGGCATCACCAGCCTTGAAGAAATCAACCGGGTCACCAAGGACTGAACATGGCGGTCAAAGCAGCAAAAGTCAGCACCTACGCCTGGGAAGGCACCGACCGTAAAGGCACCAAAGTCACGGGCGAATTGAGCGGCGTGAACCCTGCGCTCATCAAGGCGCAACTGCGCAAGCAAGGCATCAACCCCGGCAAGGTTCGCAAAAAATCGCCTTCGCTGCTCAAACTGGGCAAAGGCATCAAGGCCAAGGACATCGCCCTGTTCACCCGGCAGATGGCGACCATGATGCGTGCCGGCGTGCCGCTGTTGCAGTCGTTCGACATCATCGGCGAAGGCTTTGAAAACCCGGCCATGCGCGCGCTGGTGGACGAGGTCAAACAGGAGGTTGCGGCCGGCAACAGCTTCGCCGCGGCCCTGCGCAAAAAGCCCAAGTACTTCGATGAGCTTTACTGCAACCTGGTGGATGCCGGTGAGCAGGCCGGTGCCCTGGATACCCTGCTCGAGCGGGTGGCGACCTACAAGGAAAAAAGCGAAAGCCTCAAGGCCAAGATCAAGAAAGCCATGACCTACCCGCTGGCAGTCATCTTCGTTGCTGCCATCGTGACCGGGATTCTGCTGGTCAAAGTGGTGCCGCAATTCGAATCGGTGTTTCATAACTTTGGCGCTGAATTGCCGACATTCACCCTGATGGTCATCAGCCTTTCGAAGTTCATGCAGCAATGGTGGTGGATGACGCTTGGCGGCTTGATCGCGGCGATCTTTGCGGTTCGTCACGCCCTCAAGACCTCCCAGGGCTTTCGTAATCGAACGGATGCCTGGCTGCTGAAAGTGCCTCTGGTTGGCACTCTGTTGTACAAATCCGCCGTGGCCCGTTTCGCCCGCACCCTGTCGACCACCTTCGCTGCTGGCGTGCCCCTGGTCGAGGCGCTGGACTCCGTGGCCGGTGCCGCCGGCAACGTGGTGTTCAAGCGCGCGGTGCTGCGCATCAAACAGGACGTGTCCACCGGCATGCAGTTGAATTTCTCCATGCGTGCCTCCGGCATTTTTCCGACCATGGCGATCCAGATGACCGCCATCGGCGAAGAGTCCGGCGCGCTGGATGACATGCTGGAAAAGGTCGCGGGCTTCTATGAAGACGAGGTCGACAATATGGTCGACAGTCTCACCAGCCTCATGGAACCGTTCATCATGGTGGTGTTGGGTGTTATCGTCGGCGGCCTGGTGGTTGCGATGTACCTGCCCATCTTCCAACTCGGCTCAACGATCTGACATGCCCCTGAACGAAATCATGACGCTCTACCCGCTGGCATTCGTGGTGATCACCGGGCTGGTGGGGCTGCTGGTCGGCAGCTTTCTCAACGTGGTGATCTGGCGCCTGCCGAAGATGCTCGAACGCGAATGGCGGGTGCAGGCCCATGAGATCCTCGGGATGCCGGAGCAAACACCGCAGCCCACCTACAATCTGCTGCTGCCCCACTCCCAGTGCCCGCGCTGCGAACACCGGATCCGCGCCTGGGAAAACATTCCCGTCATCAGCTTTCTGTTTCTGCGCGGGCGCTGTTCCGCCTGCGCCACCCCCATCAGCAAACGCTACCCTCTTACGGAGCTGGCCTGCGGCCTGTTGTCGGCGTTCGTCGCCTGGCATTTCGGTTTCGGCTGGCAGGCCGGCATGGTGTTACTGCTGACCTGGGGCCTGTTGGCCATGAGCCAGATCGATGCCGAGCATCAACTGCTGCCGGATGTGCTGGTGCTGCCACTGCTGTGGCTGGGACTGATCGTCAACAGCCTCGAACTGTTCGTCTCGCTGCACGACGCATTGTGGGGAGCCATTGCCGGCTACCTGATGCTCTGGTCGGTGTTCTGGGTGTTCAAGCTGATCACCGGCAAGGACGGCATGGGTCATGGCGACTTCAAGCTGCTGGCGATGTTCGGAGCCTGGGGTGGCTGGCAGATTCTGCCGCTGACCATCCTGCTGTCGTCCTTCGTCGGAGCGATCGTCGGCGTGATTTACCTGCGCCTGAGCCAGGCAAAAACCTCCACACCCATCCCCTTCGGCCCCTATCTGGCGATTGCCGGCTGGATTGCCATGCTCTGGGGTGGTCAAATAACCGACTTCTATTGGCAGTTTGTCGGTTTGAAATGAATACCCCTGCGCAAAAACCCTGGATTCTTGGCCTCACCGGTGGCATCGGCAGCGGCAAAAGCGCCGCTGCCCAGCACTTCATCGACCTGGGTGTGCACGTGGTCGATGCCGATCATGCTGCGCGCTGGGTCGTGGAGCCGGGCCGTCCGGCGCTGGCGAAAATCGCCGAACATTTCGGCCCCGGCGTGTTGCAGGCCGACGGTCAGCTGGATCGCGCGGCCCTGCGTAAACTGATCTTCGAAGTAGCGGATGAACGCCGCTGGCTCGAAGCCCTGCTGCATCCGTTGATCGCCGAGGAAATCGCTCATCACCTGGCGCTGGCAAAATCACCTTACGCCATTCTGGTTTCACCGCTGCTGATCGAATCCGGCCAGTACGCCATGACCCGGCGGGTGCTGGTGATCGATGCTCCCGAACAGCTGCAGATCGAACGCACCTTGCAGCGGGACCAGACCAGCGAAGAGCAGGTCCAGGCGATCCTCAAGGTCCAGTCCAGTCGCCAGGATCGCGTCAGCCATGCCGACGATGTGGTGGTCAACGACCGCGACCTCGCCTGGCTGCACAGCGAAGTCGAGCGCCTGCATCACTTTTACCTAACTTTGTGTGGAGGCCAGTCATGAGCCAGTACCCGACCGTCGAATGCCCGACCTGCGGCGCCCCCGTGGAATGGAGCCCCGAAAGCCTGTTCCGGCCCTTCTGCTCCGACCGTTGCAAGCTGATCGACCTGGGCGCGTGGGCCTCGGAAGAGCACAAGATTCCAGTGGCCCCGGATGCCGAAGACGAAATGTTCAGCGGCGACTTCGAACCGCGCCATCACTGATATCGGGAGCACACTGTCGATCCCGGGCCTGGACAGACTCAGGACCCGGGATCGTCGTCCTTCCACGGCGCCGACAGATAGCGCGTGCGATTGAAAGTCTCCAGCCATTCCGGGCAGAACACCACCAGCGCGCTGACCACCATGCCGTTGATGAACGCCTCGGGAAAAATGATCAGCCACAAATAGCCGATGAAATCCTCGAGCCAGTACGGCATCGCAAAACGCTCGTCGAACCACAGCACCGTAAGCGCCAGCAACAGGCACAGCAACGCCGACAACGCCGCGGCGAAGAAACCGGAAACGAAGATGTACACGAAGAGATTGCGCGGCTGCGCGCGCTCGACCGCAATCGCACAGCACTCGGTGACCAGCACCGGCAGCAGAATGAACAGTGCGCCATTGACCCCCATCGCCGTCAGGTCCTGACGCCCCAGCAGCACCAGCCCTGTTTGCGCAATCAGCCCACCGACGATCGCCAGCGGCCAGTCGAGCAGCAGCGTTACCGCGGTCATGCCGATGAAGTGATAGGACACGCCGGTATCGAAATCCCGCCGCACCAGCCACAGCAGAAACAGCGCGAACACCGTGCCGAGGACCTGATGCTGACGACGGCTGTCGGTGAACAGCTCGACCCAGGAAGCACGGCAGATCGCCCAGATCAGCACCGGTACGTAGATCAGCCAACCCAGCGTGAGGGTTTCGGGTGACAGCAACTCGACGCCGATCATGCAGGGCTCACTCCTTGGAAGAGATCCCAGTCTACACCGCGCCCACAACCCCTGTAGGAGCGAGCAGGCTCGCTCCCACAATTGAATCAGCATGTTTGCAGTGACAGCGTGATTGTTACGCATTTCGCAAGACTGAATCGGATCCAGCCATCTTTATCGCGCAAGGCCAATACCTAAAAATTCAGACATCAGGATCAACCCGGAATGCAGAAAAATGAAAACATTGACCAGCCTGTTTCTGACCCTCGTCGCTACCACGGCCATGGCCGCCGACAACCAGCCTTCCGCCGTCCCTTACAACCCCGCGCAACCGCTGGACATTGCCAAGGTGGTTTCCGTATCGGATACCGCAAACGCCTGCGGCGTGGTGCCGGCGACCATGGTGTATGTGGATCATCAGGGTCAGACCCATCGCGTGACCTACGAGGTCATGGGCAACTGCACCAGCAATCTGTGATCAGCCGTTCATAGCAGGGTCCAGGTGTACATCAGGATCAAGCGGTTCTCATCGATATCACTGCGGTAGTTGGAGCGCGCCATGGCATTGCGCACACGGATGCCGAGGCCCTTGAGGCTGCCGCTCTGCAAGACGTAACCAATATCCAGATCGCGCTCGCGATCCTTGCCCTCAAAACCCTTGCCGGTGTCGACGTTATTGCCCGAGATATAACGCACGGTACTGGTCAGGCCCGGTATGCCGAGGGCGGCAAAATCGTAGTCATAACGTGCCTGCCATGAACGCTCGTCAGTGAAGGCGAACTCGTAGGTCGGCACCTCGTTGCCCAGTGGCGAGATGTTGGCAAAGACCCGCGGGAACGCCGTGTCGCCATACATCGCCTGATAGCCGACATAGAACGTGTGACCGCCACGCTTGGCCGACAGCAGGGAGAAGAACGCCTGGTTGTCGATATTGCCCAACAGCTTCTTGCCGTCCTCACGGGAATCGAAGTAGCCGAGGTTGGCGCCCAGAACCCAGTCGCCCATCGGCTCGCTGTGCTTGAGTCCGAGAAAGCGCTGGTTGTAGATATCTTCCAGTTGCCCGTACCAGGCACTCACCGACGTGCGTTTCTCATTGAAGGCGTAATCAGCGCCGGCAAAATTGAAGCCGTCGCTGCTGACCTGACGTTGCGGCACATGGCCGAGCATGGCCTGCATTTTTTCATCCCCCGCCTCGTTGCGCAGGCTGGTTGAACTCAGGTGGCCGGCCTGCAGGGTCAGACCCGCGATCTCGTTCGAGGTGATGCCCGCCCCCTGATAACTCAGCGGCAGCAGACGAATATCGCTGAACACCAGCACTGGCAGATTGGGTTGCAGCTCCCCCGCTTTCAGTTCGGTTTTCGAGAAACGCATTTTCAATGCGCCTTCCAGACGGCTGTAATTGCTCGGCGCACGCCCATCATCGCCCACCGGCAGCAAACCGGTGTTGACCCGATCCGGACTGCTGTCGAGCCTGAGCCCAAGCAGGCCGATCACGTCCACGCCGAAACCGACGGTGCCCTGGGTGTAACCCGATTTGACGTTGAGGATGAAACCCTGCGCCCACTCTTCGGCCTTCGATTGCAGGTTTGTCCCGACGATGTCCGAGTAGTCCCGGCTGAAGTAGTAATTGCGCGCTTGCAAGGTGGCGGTGGTGTCTTCGATGAAGCCTTTTTCGGCGGCTATCGCGCCGGTGGAAAAACTCGAGGCGACAGCCAAGGACAACACGGAACCGGTTGCTGGAAAAATCTGTTTCATCGTTTTGTCTCTTATTTTTATTGATCGACAGGAACAGCTTGTTTTTGTGCAGCGCTCTGGCTGCGGGTGGCGGGACGACGGGCGCTCAAAATCAGGTGAGTGACCATGCCGAAAATCAGCCCCCAAAAAGCCGCGGACAGCCCCAACAACGACATGCCCGAGGCCGTGGTCAGGAAGGTCACCAGCGCGGCTTCGCGATCGCTCGGTACGGCCATCGCACCCGTGAGTGCGCCGGCAATCGCGGCGAACAGCGCCAGCCCGGCCAGGGCCGCGATCAACTCCTTGGGAAACGCCGAGAACAGTGAAACCAGCGTCGCGCCGAAGATGCCCAGCACCAGGTAGCACAGACCGCCCACGACCCCGGCCACATAGCGTTTGCCGGGATCTTCGTGGGCCTCGCGGCCGGTGCAGATCGCCGCGGTGATCGCCGCCAGGTTCAGCCCGTGACATCCGAACGGCGCCAACAGCGCCGTGCCCAGGGCGCTGCTGGCGATGATCGGTCCGGAGGGCGTGCCGTAGCCGCTGGCGCGCAATACCGCCATGCCGGGCACGAACTGGCCGGTCAGCGCCACCATCACCAGCGGCAGCGCGATGTTCAGCGTCGCGCTCAGGCTGAATGCCGGGGTGATCCACACGGGCGTTGCGAAACCGATGACCAGTGCCTCGCGGTGCAGATCGCCGGCGAGCAACGCCATCGAACAGCCCACCAGCAAGACCATCAGCACCGCATAGCGCGGCACCAGCCGTTTGCAGATCAGGTAGGTGGCAAACATCGCCAGCACCAGCGCCGGTTTGCTCTGCAGCGAGACGAACAGCCCGGTGCCAAAGCTGAACAGAATTCCCGCCAGCATCGCGGCCGCAACCGCTGCCGGCAGTTTGCCGATGATCCGGTCGAACGCCCCGGACATCCCCACCAGGAACACGATCAGGCTGCTGATCAGATAGGCGCCCACTGCTTCGGGCATGGAAATCCCCGGCAGCAGCGCCACCAGCAACGCCGAGCCCGGCGCGGACCAGGCGATGATCACCGGCACCCGGTAACGCAGGCTCAAACCGATTCCCAGCACCGCGCTGCCGATGGAAATCGCCCAGACCCAGGACGACAACACCTCCCGCGACAGATGGGCGGCATCGGCAGCCTGGAAAATGATCACCAGCGGACCGGCGTAGGAAATCACCGTGGCGATGAATCCCGCCACGGCCGCCGACAGGGAAAAATCCCGAAGCAACGTATTCATGACACCTCGCCAACTGCGCTTTGAGGCGACGCCAGCGATTGCCGGACGCTACGCCGACTGCTGACGGCGAACACGGTCATGGCGATGGCGGCAACCGCACCCGGCAAGGCGAAGGCCATGAAGTTCAGTTGCAGCGGCAGGCTGATCCCGAGCAAGGCACCACCCAGCAATGGACCGACGATGGCGCCGTTGCGCCCGATGCCCGACGCCCAGCCAAGGCCGGTGGAGCGGATCGTCATGGAGTAGAACTGCGCGGCGCAGGCGTACAGCAGAATCTGCGAGCCGATGGTGGTGGCGCCGGCAATCGCGATCAGCAGGTACAGCACCGGCATCGGGCTGTTGAAACCGAGCAAGGTGATCGACACCGCGCCCACCGCGAAGAACGCTGCCAAGACCCGCGGCAGGTTGAGCTTGTCCCCCAGCACACCGCCGCCCACCGCGCCGAAGATCGCGCCGAAGTTCAGCACCAGCAGGAACGACAGGCTCGAGCCCAGGCTGTAGCCGGCATTGGCCATCAGCTTCGGCAACCAGGAACTCAGGGCGTACACCATCAACAGGCAGCAGAAGAACGCCAGCCACAGCATCAGCGTGCGCAGTGCCCGGCCCTCGCGAAACAGCTGCAACACCGGTGTGCCGGTGCCCTTCACTTCGCTCATGTGCAGTTGATCGTCGGCTTGCGCGGCGTAGGACGGCTCAATGCGCTGCAGTACGTTGCGCGCTTCCTCAAAGCGTCCCTGGCGCAGCATGAAGCCCACCGATTCGGGCAGGAAGTACATGATCAGCGGCAGCAACAACAGCGGCAGGACCGCCACGTAAAACACCGACTGCCAGCCGTAACCAGGAATCAGCACGATGCCCAGCCCGGCGGACAACATGCCGCCCACCGAATATCCGCTGAACATGATCGCAACCAGAGTGCTGCGGATTTTCTTCGGTGCGTATTCGTTCATCAGCGCCACGACGTTCGGCATCACTCCACCGATGCCCAGCCCGGCGATGAAACGACAGAGGCCGAACTCCGTGGGATTTCTGGCGAAACCGTTGAGCACGGTGAAACCGCTGAAGAGCATCACGCAGATGGTGATGGCTTTTTTGCGCCCGATCCTGTCCGACAGCGGCCCGAAGAACAGCGCGCCGAACATCATGCCGAACAACGCATAACTGCCAAGCGCCCCGGCTTGCAGAGGACTGAGCCCCCACTCCTTCATCAACATCGGCAGGACCACGCCGTAGATCACCAGATCGTAACCGTCGAAGATGATGATCAGGGCACACCAGAACAGCACCATCCAGTGAAAGCGGTTGAATCGAGCCTTGTCGATAACCTCGTGTACATCGATCTTGCGCATGGCATTTATCTCTTGTTGTTGTTTTTCAGATCGTCGGTAAGACGGCGAACGTCCGTACCGCCGATGCTAGAGAAGCCGAAGGCGAGTCAATATCCGCGCTGCGCAGATCGCTATCCGTTTTGTGCAGGGGGGGATGTCGAGCGAGGAATTGCACGGGCGAGGCAAACTGTTTTCTTTGCGATCACATTTGAGCGCTAAGCTTGGGCCTATGGATGATTCAGATTACTTACGCCTGCTGACCATCGCGGCCGAGCAGGCCAACGCCTTCCTGTCCAATGCCCGCAAATGGGAGCGTGAGCGTTGGGTCTGCCAGCGCCTGCTGCAAGGCTTGAACATTCCTTATCGCGCCGACGAATTCGCCCCGGCCGGGGAGCCGCCGGACGTGCTGTTTCGTGATGCCAGTTTCGAGGTGTTCTTCGTCCTGGACGAAGGCCGGCGCCTCAACGATGAGTGGCGCGATGAGCTGCAACGTCGGCGCAGTGCGTTTTCATTAAGCCAACTGGTGCGCCGGGAAGCCAAGCCCCGACGCATTCCGGCCAACGAGTTTCTGCTGCGACTGGCGCCGACCTTGCGCAAAAAAGCGCACAACTACAAGGAACGCGGCATGGATCTGGGGGAGCTGGACATCATTGCCTTCGCCAGTCTCAAGCGCGAAGTGCTGGACCTCAACAGCCACTTTCCACCGCCCACCGAATACCTGCGCCAGGGCTGGCGATCGCTGTCGCTGGTGGGGCCTACCTTTGCCCGCGTGCTGTTCGCGCATCCCGATGCGCCGGATTTTTTGCGCAGCAACCTTGGGCGCAGCATCGTGTTCGATGTCGGGATCAGTCTGTGAGCCCGCTGCGCCTGTTGTGAACATGGCGCAATCATTGCCCGAGTGTTACAAAGTGGCATCAATTGGCTGAGCATCGAGACGGTCTCGGCCTGTGTCCCGGCTATGCTCCGTTCATCGCTCGTTGAATCTGCCTGTAGCTTCAACACATTCAGCAACGTCTACCTGACGAGGCCTTTATGACCAGCCGCCTGAACCCCGACGACCAAAAGCATGTCGAAGAGTACCTGCAGTTGTCCCAGCACCGAGTCGAGCGCCGGCCATTCCGGCCGTGGATGCTCCTTGTGCTGGTGCTGGCAGTGACCATTGGCCTGGGCCTGTTGAGCCGATTTATCAGTTACCTGACGCTATGAGCTGCCTGGCGCTCGCTCGGGTAACCGCACCGATTTCTTTTAGCCTTGCGAGTTATCCCCATGTCCCATCGTATTGTTATTGTCGGCGGCGGCGCCGGCGGTCTGGAGTTGGCTACCCGTCTGGGTAAGACTCTGGGCAAGCGCGGCACGGCCAGCGTGATGCTGGTCGACGCGAACCTGACCCACATCTGGAAACCGCTGCTGCACGAAGTGGCCGCCGGCTCCCTGAACTCCTCCGAAGACGAACTCAACTATGTCGCCCAGGCGAAATGGAACCACTTCGAGTTCCAGCTGGGGCGCATGAGCGGGCTCGATCGCGCGCAGAAAAAAATCCAGCTGGCCGCCACCTATGACGAAGCCGGCCTGGAGCTGGTGCCTGCGCGTGAAGTGCCTTACGACACGCTGGTGATCTCCGTCGGCAGCACCACCAACGATTTCGGCACCCAGGGCGCGGCGCAGCATTGCCTGTTCCTCGACACCCGCAAACAGGCCGAACGCTTCCACCAGCAACTGCTCAACCACTACCTGCGCGCCCATGCCGGGCAGAACGTTCAGGACGAGCAAATCAGCGTGGCCATCGTCGGCGCCGGTGCCACCGGGGTCGAACTGGCCGCCGAGTTGCACAACGCTGCTCACGAACTGGCGGCTTACGGCCTGGACCGGATCAAGCCGGAAAACATGCACATCACCCTGATCGAAGCCGGGCCACGGGTGCTGCCGGCGCTGCCGGAGCGCATCGGCGGCCCTGTGCATAAAACCCTGGAGAAGCTCGGGGTCAACGTGATGACCAATGCGGCGGTCAGCGAAGTGACGGCCGATGCCCTGATTACCGCCGACGGCAAGACCATCAACGCCGGCCTGAAAGTCTGGGCGGCGGGGATTCGCGCACCGGGCTTCCTGAAGGAAATCGACGGCCTGGAAACCAACCGCATCAACCAGTTGCAAGTGCTGCCGACCCTGCAAACCACTCGCGACGAGAACATCTTCGCCTTCGGTGACTGCGCCGCCTGCCCGCAACCGGGCAGCGACCGCAACGTCCCGCCGCGCGCCCAGGCTGCGCATCAACAGGCGTCGCTGCTGGCCAAGTCGTTGAAGCTGTGGATCGAAGGCAAGGCACTGCCCGAGTACAAGTACACCGACTACGGCTCGCTGATTTCGCTGTCGCGTTTTTCCGCTGTGGGTAACTTGATGGGCAACCTGACCGGCAGCGTGATGCTGGAAGGGTGGCTGGCGCGGATGTTCTACGTGTCGCTGTACCGCATGCACCAGATGGCGCTGTACGGATGGTTCCGCACGGCCATGCTGATGCTGGGCAGCAAGATCGGGCGGGGGACTGAGCCGAGGCTCAAGCTGCACTGACACAGTCCGGTGTGAACAAGCTCTGATGGCAGTCAGTTAACAGGAGATGAGGACATTGTGGCGAGGGCGCAATCCCCCCTCGCCACAGGTGTGTGCTCAACTTAACTGACTGGTATCAGGACCTGACCTCTCCCACCGTTCTTTTTCACAGGGCCTATACCCGAAACCGCCGCACCATCCCCTGCAGTGCGTTGGCCAGTTGCGACAGCTCATGGCTTGAAGCACTGGTCTGATCCGCCCCGGCTGCCGAGCGCACCGACAAGTCGCGAATGTTCACCAGGTTGCGATCGACCTCCCGCGCCACTTGCGCCTGCTCTTCCGCCGCGCTGGCGATGACCAGGTTGCGCTCGTGGATCTGGTGCACCGACGCCGTGATGGTCTGCAGCGCCTGGCCTGCGCGTTCGGCGAGAACCAGGGTGCTGGCGGCACGGTTAGCGCTGGCATTCATGGCGTCCAGGGCCAGGCTCGAACCGCTGCGCATGCCCTGCACCATCTGCTCGATTTCCTGGGTCGATTGCTGCGTGCGATAGGCCAGGGCCCGCACTTCGTCAGCCACTACCGCGAATCCGCGACCGCTCTCCCCCGCCCGCGCCGCCTCGATGGCCGCGTTGAGCGCCAGCAGATTGGTCTGCTCGGCGATGGCGCGAATCACATCCAGTACCTTGCCGATATCCTGGGATTGATTGGCCAGGGACTGCACCAACTCGCTGGTGCTCTGCACATCGTCGGACAACGAACTGATGGCACTGGCCGTCTCACTGACCCGTTCCTGCCCCATTTGCGCCGATTCGCTGGACTGACGAGTGGCATCGGAGGTGGACACCGCATTGCGCGCGACTTCTTCCACGGCACTGGTCATTTCATTCACGGCGGTGGCCGCCTGCTCGATTTCGTTGTTCTGCTGTTGCAGGCCCTGGGTGCTGTCGAGGGTCACAGCGTTCAGTTCGTCAGCGGCGGTGGTCAACTGAGTCGCGGAACGGCTGATGCCCTGCAGCGTTTCCCGCAGGTTTTGCTGCATGGTGGCCAATGCCTTGAGCAAGCGGCTGACTTCGTCATTGCCCCGGGTTTCGATCGGACGAGTCAGATCGCCTTGAGCCACATGCTCCGCGGCGATCACCGCTTCGCTGAGCGGGCGCACGATGCTGCGGGTCAACAACAGGGCCAGGGCGACGGTCGCCAGGGCCGCGAGGCCGATAAACAGGCTGACGATCGTGCGCGAGGTGTCGTAGTGGTCCCGGGATTTTTCGCTTTCGGCTGCGACTTGTCGGGTGAAGAGCTCCGCCAGGTCGCTGAGTTGCTTGCCGGATCCGTCGACCACGGTTTTCATGTCGACCAGCAACAACTTGGTCAGCTCGTCGCGACGCCCCTGTTCGGCCAAGGTGAAAGACTGGGCAATGCCGGCGCGGTAAGCGGTGAAGGTACTTTTGAATTGGTCATACAACGCCCGGCCTTCAGCCGAGGTCACCAGCTTGTCGTAGGCGGCGATTTTCTCGCTCAGTTCCTTGTCCCGGGTATCCATCTGGCTACGGTATTGCGCGATGTTCTTCGGGTCCTGATCCAGGGCCATGCGCAGGGAAATGGTGCGGATGCGCAGCATGATTTCACGGATCTCGTCACCGCCGCGAATGCTCGGCAGCCATTGTTTCTCCACCGCCACTTCGCTCTCGCGGATGCTCGACATCTGCCCCAGGGCAAAAATCCCCAGCAGCGCCACCAGCAATGCGATCAAGGCAAACCCCAGCGCGGCACGAGGGGCAATATTCAACTGACGAAGAAACATAACGAGCGCCTTTGTTTTTATTGGCTTGAGTGAAGGGCTGAACCCCGACAGCTCGTTATCGGCAAGTTGTACGATGACTTGAAGCGATGTGCTTTTCTGCAGACAAAAAAAATCCCCGTATCTTTCGATACGGGGATCTCTTGTATGGTCGGGGTAAGGGGATTCGAACTCCTGACATCCTGCTCCCAAAGCAGGCGCGCTACCGGACTGCGCTATACCCCGGTAAAAAAAAGGCACCTTCAAGAGGCGCCTTCTGCGAACAGAGCTTTTGGCGTCTGATCTTAAGATTCGATTCCAGCGAACTGGTCTCAAAAATGGTGGGTCGTGCAGGATTCGAACCTGCGACCAATTGGTTAAAAGCCAACTGCTCTACCAACTGAGCTAACGACCCAAATATGGTCGGGGTAAGGGGATTCGAACTCCTGACATCCTGCTCCCAAAGCAGGCGCGCTACCGGACTGCGCTATACCCCGGCTTGAAATTGGCTCCGTGACCAGGACTCGAACCTGGGACCCAATGATTAACAGTCATTTGCTCTACCGACTGAGCTATCACGGAACTGCATATTTCAATTTACATCTACAACGTTGGTGCTTTACAGCGTTCTCTTCGACTCGTTCGCATCGCTGCGTTCGTGTGTCTGAGGCGCGCTATTCTACAATCTTAAGCACCTCTGTCAACCCCCTAAATCGCTTTCAAGTTAATGATTTGCAACTTATTTCAGATTTCTACTCAGTGAGCGGAAACCCTGGCGGGTGACTTACTGCGGGGCGCACTTTACAAGCCTTTTCCTTTAACTTCAATAACCTAATGAAAAAAAGGCCTCGCAATGCGAGGCCTCCTTTTTTGTACCGCCGTTTTGGCTCAGTTGAAAACGATTTCGTCGTTCTCCACGGTGCCCTTCGCCGTGTCTCCCGGCATGAAGCGACCGGAGAGGATCAGCTGCGCCAGCGGGTTCTCGATCCAACGCTGGATCGCGCGTTTCAGCGGCCGTGCGCCATACACCGGGTCGTACCCTACGGCGATCAGCTTATCCATCGCCTCGGGGCTCAACTCCAGCTTCAGCTCGCGCTCGGTGAGACGGCTGCGCAGACGGCTCAACTGGATCTCGGTGATACCGGCGATCTGATCCCGTGCCAATGGCTCGAAGATCACCACTTCGTCGACCCGGTTGATGAACTCCGGACGGAAGTGCGAAGAAATCGCGTCCATCACCGCCGCACGCTGGGCCTCACGGTCATCGACCAGGTCCTGGATCTGCGCCGAGCCCAGGTTGGAGGTCATGACGATCACGGTGTTCTTGAAATCCACCGTGCGGCCATGGCTGTCGGTCAGACGGCCATCTTCGAGCACTTGCAGCAGGATGTTGAACACATCCGGATGCGCCTTCTCGACCTCGTCCAGCAGGATCACCGAGTAAGGCTTGCGACGCACCGCCTCGGTCAGGTAACCGCCCTCTTCATAACCGACATAGCCCGGTGGCGCACCAATCAGACGAGCCACGGAATGTTTCTCCATGAACTCGGACATGTCGATACGCACCATCGCCTCTTCAGTATCGAAGAGGAACTCGGCCAGCGCCTTGCACAGCTCGGTTTTACCGACACCGGTGGGGCCCAGGAACATGAACGAGCCGCTTGGGCGATTCGGGTCGGCCAGCCCGGCACGGGAACGCCGCACCGCATTGGAGACCGCAACCACCGCTTCTTCCTGGCCAATCACACGCTGGTGCAACAGGCTTTCCATCTTCATCAGTTTTTCGCGCTCGCCTTCGAGCATCTTCGACACCGGAATACCGGTCCACTTCGACACGACTTCGGCGATCTCTTCTTCAGTCACCTTGCTGCGCAGCAACTGGTTTTCGCTCTTGCCATGCTGGTCGACCATTTGCAGGCTGCGCTCCAGGTCCGGGATCACCCCGTACTGCAACTCGGCCATGCGGTTCAGGTCGCCTTTGCGGCGTGCGGCTTCCAGCTCCTGCCGGGACTGTTCGATTTTCTGCTGGATCTGCGCGGAACCCTGCACCTCGGCTTTTTCCGAGTTCCAGATTTCTTCGAGATCCGAGTACTCACGCTCATGCCGAGCGATTTCTTCCTGCAGTTTTTCCAGACGCTTCTTCGCCGCGTCGTCGCTTTCTTTCTTCAGCGCCTGGGATTCCACCTTCAGTTGAATCAGACGGCGCTCCAGACGGTCCAGCACTTCCGGCTTGGAATCGATTTCCATGCGGATGCGGCTGGCGGCCTCGTCGATCAGGTCGATGGCCTTGTCGGGCAACTGACGGTCGGTGATGTAGCGATGGCTCAGCTTGGCCGCCGCGATGATCGCGCCATCGGTGATCGCCACCTTGTGGTGAACCTCGTAACGCTCCTTGAGGCCACGCAGGATGGCGATGGTGTCTTCCTCGCTCGGCTCATCCACCAAGACTTTCTGGAAACGCCGCTCGAGGGCCGCGTCCTTCTCTATATATTGGCGGTACTCGTTGAGCGTGGTCGCACCGACGCAATGCAGCTCGCCACGGGCCAGGGCCGGCTTGAGCATGTTGCCCGCGTCCATCGAGCCTTCGCCCTTGCCGGCGCCAACCATGGTGTGCAATTCGTCGATGAACAGAATGATCTGCCCTTCCTGCTTCGACAGCTCGTTGAGCAACGCCTTGAGCCGCTCTTCGAACTCGCCGCGGTACTTGGCACCGGCAATCAGCGCCCCCATGTCCAGGGACAGCAGACGCTTGCCCCGCAGGCCATCCGGCACTTCGCCATTGATGATGCGCTGGGCCAGGCCTTCGGCGATGGCGGTTTTACCCACGCCAGGCTCACCGATCAGGACCGGGTTGTTCTTGGTACGGCGCTGCAGAACCTGAATGGTGCGGCGAATTTCGTCGTCACGACCGATCACCGGATCGAGCTTGCCGTCTTCGGCGCGCTTGGTCAGGTCGACGGTGTATTTGTCCAGGGCCTGGCGTGCCTCCTCGTGGTTGGGGTCATTGACCGCCTCGCCACCACGCAGGTTGTTGATCGCGTTCTCCAGGGCTTTCTTGCTCACGCCCTGGCCGAGCAACAATTTGCCGAGCTTGCTGTTCTCGTCCATGGCGGCGAGCAGCACCAGCTCGCTGGAAATGAACTGGTCGCCCTTCTGCTGGGCCAGGCGATCGGCCTGGTTGAGCAGGCGCGCCAGATCCTGCGACATGTTCACGTCGCCGGTCGGATTCTGGATTTTCGGCAGCTGGTCGAGCTCTTTGGTCAGCTCTTTACGCAGGCTGTTGACGTCGAAGCCCACCTGCATCAGCAGGGGCTTGATCGAACCGCCCTGTTGTTCGAGCAGGGCCTGCATCAGATGCGCCGGCTCGATGGCGGGATGGTCATGACCGACGGCCAGGGATTGGGCGTCGGATAAAGCTAACTGCAACTTGCTGGTTAAACGGTCTATACGCATGGGTCACCTTCCTTTTGAGCAGGCCGGACCTATAGAACATCCTGAATGAAGAAACCTGCCAGATACCACAATAGATGTGGCCGATTCTGGAAGATTCAAGCGTCGTGACGTTGATGCAGGTCAGGCAAGTCTAGCGGTCGAGCCAGACCAGGGAGGCAAACCTGCCGGTGCGCGATGCACGGCGGTAAGAGAAGAAGCGCGGGTCGGTCACGGTGCAGAATCCGCCACCGTAAACAGCTGTGACCCCGCGAGCGGCCAGGCGCAAACGGGCCAACGCATAGATGTCTGCCATGAATTTTCCGGCATTTGCACTGGGTACAAAAGCCTCGGCGGCCTCAGGCAATTGTTCGATGAAGACTTCGCGCACTTCCGGACCGACTTCAAAGGCCTGCGGACCGATGGCCGGGCCCAGCCAGACCAGTACGTCCTCGGGCGCGACAGCCATGGCATCCAGCGTCGCCTCGAGCACACCGGCCGCCAGTCCGCGCCAGCCGGCATGAGCCGCCGCAACGCGAGTACCGGCACGGTCGCAAAACAATGCCGGCAGGCAATCGGCGGTCATCGCCGCGCAGGCGATACCTGGGGTCGACGTCCAGCTGGCGTCGGCAGTGACGACCTGGCTTGGGTCGGCATGTGCCACGTCAATGCCGTGAACCTGCTTCAACCAGGCCGGCTGCATGGAGAAATGATCGGTGAGACGACGGCGGTTTTCGGCAACAGCTTCAGGGCTGTCCTCGACATGATCGCCCAGATTGAGGCTGTCGAACGGCGCCACACTGACGCCGCCCGCACGGGTGGTGACACAGGCTTTGACCCCGGCCGGCGCGGGCCAGTCTGGAATCAGCCAGTCACTCATCCGACAAACGCCTCGCGGTCTTGCTTGAGTAGGGTCAGCAGCCAGACGAAATCTTCCGGCAGCGGCGACTCCCAGCTCATGCGCTGGCCCGTGGTCGGGTGCTCCAGTTCCAGGAACCGCGCATGCAGGGCCTGACGCGGGAAGTGCTTCAACGACTCGACCATGGTCTGGCTGGCCGCCGGCGGAATGCGGAAACGACCGCCGTAGGCCGGGTCTCCGACCAACGGGAAGTTGATGTGCGCCATGTGCACGCGAATCTGGTGCGTACGACCGGTTTCCAGCTTGACCCGCACGTGGGTGTGCGAGCGGAAGCGCTCCAGCACGCGGTAATGGCTGACGGCCGGCTTGCCGCCTTCCATCACGGCCATGCGCTGGCGCTGCTGGCCATGGCGACCGATCGGCGCGTTGATCTTGCCGCCGGCCGTCACCACGCCGATCACG
Organism: Pseudomonas sp. C1C7; assembly: GCF_013359595.1. Taxonomy (GTDB): domain Bacteria; phylum Pseudomonadota; class Gammaproteobacteria; order Pseudomonadales; family Pseudomonadaceae; genus Aquipseudomonas. The sequence continues at coordinate 57,766 of NZ_JABFMP010000027.1, forward strand.
ATGCATTCGTAGATACGGCTGACGGTGCGGCTCTGCAATTGAGCGACGAGCTTGGTCTGCGCCTGAATGGTCTTGGCCACCACCATCAGACCGGTGGTGTCCTTGTCCAGACGGTGCACGATACCGGCGCGCGGAACATTGATGATGTCCGGCACATGGTGCAGCAAGGCATTGAGCAAGGTGCCATCAGCGTGGCCGGCAGCCGGGTGCACCACCAGGCCTGCAGGCTTGTTGATCACCAGGATGTCGTCGTCTTCATAGACGATGTCCAGCTCGATGTCCTGAGCGACCCACTCACCCTGGGCTTCCTGCTCGGCGGTCAGTTCGAGGATGGAGCCGCCATGCACGATGTCGCGCGGGCGGATGACCGCACCGTCCACGGTCAGGCGACCTTCTTTGATCCAGGCGGAGAGGCGCGAGCGGGAGTGCTCTGCGAAGAGTTGGGCGGCGACTTGATCGAGGCGTTGGCCGCCCAAATCGGACGGCACCTCTGCGCGAAGTTCAATTTTATCGGACATGCTCGGACTGGGCGTCGGCACAGCCTTTGGTTTCGGCTGCGCGCTTGTGGTTAAATACGGCGTCTTTTGCCCCGAGGCTATTCAACGGGGCGCTCATCATAACAGGACGGCCACGCCCAAGACAGCGGCCGTCATAGGGACGCAAGCCGCTATGCAAGTGAAACACCTGCTGCTGATCGCCATCCTCGCATTGACCGCTGCTTGCTCATCGAAGGAAGTCGTAGACGAGAACCTCAGTGAAGTCGAGTTGTACCAACAGGCTCAGGCTGATCTGGACAACAACAGCTACACCAGCGCCACCGCCAAGCTGAAAGCTCTGGAATCGCGTTATCCGTTCGGTCGTTATGCCGATCAGGCGCAGCTGGAACTCATCTACGCCAACTACAAGAATGCCGAGCCCGAGGCTGCCAAAGCCGCTGCCGAGCGTTTCATCCGCCTGCATCCGCAGCATCCGAACGTCGACTACGCCTACTACCTCAAGGGCCTGACCTCGTTCGACCAGGACGTCGGCCTGCTGGCCCGTTTCCTGCCGCTGGACATGACCAAGCGTGACCCGGGCGCCGCGCGCGACTCCTATAACGAGTTCGCCCAGCTGACCAGCCGCTTCCCGAACAGCCGTTACGCACCTGACGCCAAGCAGCGCATGATCTACCTGCGCAACCTGCTGGCCGCCTACGAGATTCACGTTGCCGACTACTACCTGACCCGTCAGGCCTATGTCGCTGCCGCGAACCGTGGTCGCTACGTTGTGGAAAACTTCCAGGAAACCCCATCGGTCGGTGACGGCCTGGCGGTGATGACCGAGTCCTACCAGCGTCTGCACCTGGACGAACTGGCTGCCACCAGCCTCGAAACCCTGAAGCTCAACTACCCGAACCACCCGACCCTGGTGGACGGTCAGTTCGTGCCGACGGTCGACGAAGCCGACAACCGTTCGTGGCTGAGCAAGGCCACCCTGGGCCTGATCGAATCCCGTCCGCCGCTGCCACCGGGAGAAACCCGCGCCAACCAGGACGTGCAGAAGCAGTTCCAGGATGCCAAGGACGCGATCCCGAACGAGCTCAAGCCTAAAGATGCCGACGGTGACGTGATCGAAGAAGAAGACCATGAAGCGGAAGGCAACAACGAAGACCGTTCGTGGTTCAGCTACATGACCTTCGGCGTGTTCGACTGAAAACACCGGCGGTAATGAAAAAGGGAGACTTGAGTCTCCCTTTTTTATTGCACCCTTTTTGACATGCGCATTTGCGCTGTGCGCCCGTCATGACCTTGGCTAAACTGCCGGTTCATCAGTCAGAAAGCTGCTCATCATGCTTCGTTTATTATTCTGGATCGCGGTGATTGCCGCCGCCGTATGGTTCTGGCGCAAGTACAAGGGCCAGGCCGCAGTACCCAAGTCCCCCGCCGAGCTGGAAGCGGCACCGATGGTCCGTTGCGCCCATTGCGGCGTACACCTGCCGCGTGATCGCGCCGTCAGCTTCCAGCAACAATGGTATTGCAGCCAGGCCCACCTGGAGCAAGGCCCCGGTTCCAGTGGTCGCTGAGGCTTCCAGTCACAGCGACAAACAGGCCCAGCGACTGCTGCGCCTTTATCATCTCTACCGTCTGAGCGTCGGCATCCTTCTGGTGCTGCTGATCTCCAGCAACATGGACAACCAGTTGCTGACCTCAGCCAACGACGAGCTGTTGCGCACTGGCAGCTGGTTGTACCTGGTGCTGAATATCCTGCTGGTGGTGTTCTTCGAGAACACCCGGCATCCGACGCAATTGTTTGGCCTGGCGCTGCTCGATGTCCTGCTGCTGTGCGTGTTGTTCTACGCCGGCGGTGGCGTGGCCAGCGCCCTTGGCAATCTGCTGATCGTCTCGGTGGCCATCAGCAACACCCTGCTGCGAAGACGCATCGGGCTGTTGATTGCCGCGATCGGCGCACTTGGCATCATCGGTTCGAGTTTCCTGCTGAGCTTCAGCCACCCTCCCAGCCCCAATGACTATTTGCAGGTCGGCACCCACGGCGCCCTGTGCTTTGCCGCGGCCTTGCTGGTGCAAGGCCTGATCCGACGCCTGGAAGTCAGTGAAACCCTGGCCGAGCAGAAGGCCAGTGAAGTGATCGGCCTGGAAGCGCTCAATGCGCTGATTCTGCAACGGATGCGCACCGGGATTCTGGTGCTCGACGAACTGCGGCGCGTGCAAATGGCCAACCACAGCGCCCGATCCCTGCTCGGCAGCGCCCATCTGGAAGGCTGCCTGATCGATGAACATTTCCCCGCATTGGTCGAACGCCTGGAGCTGTGGCTGAGCAACCCGACGCTGCGCCCCCAGAGCCTGAAAATCGCCGGCAGCGGCGTGGAATTGCAGCCCAGCTTCATTGCGCTGGACCCGAGCCCCCAGCACCAGACCCTGGTGTTTCTCGAAGATCTCGCCCAGATAGCTCAACAGGCCCAACAGCTGAAGCTCGCCGCTCTCGGGCGCCTGACCGCGGGTATCGCCCATGAAATCCGCAACCCGCTGGGCGCCATCAGTCATGCCGCGCAGTTATTGCGAGAATCTGAGGAACTGAGCAGCGCCGATCAACGTCTGACTCAGATTATTCAAGATCACTCTCAGCGAATGAATCGGGTTATCGAAAACGTCCTGCAACTGTCCCGCCGCCAGCAAAGCGTCCCGCAACGACTGGACCTGAAGCCGTGGCTGGAACAATTCGTCACGGAAACCCGTGAGGGTGCGACCGAGCGCCAACAGGTTCATCTGCGCATCGCTGCCGGGGACTTCACGACCCTGATGGACCCGAACCAGCTGAACCAGATTCTCGACAACCTGATCCGCAACGGGTGGCGTCACAGTGCCCAGGATCACGATGTAGCCCAGGTCTGGCTTGAGTTGTTCATCGATGCCGCAAGCCAGCTGCCCATCCTGGAAATCCTCGACGACGGCCCCGGCGTCGCCCCCGACCATCAGGCGCAACTGTTCGAGCCGTTCTTCACCACCAGTCATCAAGGCACTGGCCTGGGGCTCTATCTGTCCCGTGAGCTGTGCGAAAGCAACCAGGCCCGCCTAGACTTCAAACCACGCCAAGGCGGCGGCTGCTTTCGCATCACCTTTGCTCACGGACGGAAACAAAGTTGAACACGAGCCCACGGCAAAAAGTCCTCATCGTCGACGATGAACCGGACATCCGCGAACTCCTGGAAATCACCCTGGGAAGGATGAAACTCGATACCTACAGCGCCCGCAATGCTGCAGAGGCCCTGGCCCTGCTCAAGCGCGAAGCCTTCGACCTGTGCCTGACCGACATGCGCCTGCCAGACGGCACGGGGCTTGAGCTGGTCCAACATATCCAGCAACGCTACCCCAACGTGCCCGTGGCGATGATCACCGCCTACGGCAGTGTCGACACCGCGATCAATGCCCTCAAGGCCGGTGCGTTCGACTTCCTGACCAAGCCGGTGGACCTCACCCGATTGCGCGAACTGGTGACCAGCGCCCTGCTTCTGCCCGCTCCGGGCATTGCCATCGACCGGCGCCTGCTGGGCGATTCCCTGCCGATGCGCAACCTGCGCAAGCAGATCGACAAGCTGGCGCGCAGTCAGGCGCCGGTGTACATCAGCGGCGAGTCCGGCAGCGGCAAGGAGCTGGTCGCACGTTTAATCCACGATCGCGGGCCCCGGGCCAACCAGCCCTTCGTTCCGGTCAACTGCGGCGCCATCCCGTCGGAGCTGATGGAGAGCGAGTTTTTCGGCCATCGCAAAGGCAGCTTCAGCGGTGCCATCGAGGACAAACCCGGGCTGTTCCAGGCCGCCCATGGCGGCACCCTGTTTCTCGATGAGGTGGCTGATTTGCCGCTGCCGATGCAGGTCAAACTGCTGCGGGCGATTCAGGAGAAAGCCGTGCGCAGTGTCGGCGGACAGCAGGAGGTGGTGGTCGATGTGCGCATCCTGTGTGCCACCCACAAGGACCTCGCTGCCGAAGTCACGGCCGAGCGCTTCCGCCAGGATTTGTACTATCGCCTGAACGTGATCGAGCTGCGGGTGCCGCCCTTGCGCGAGCGTCGCGACGACATCGAACCGCTGGCCAACCATATGCTCAAGCGCCTGGCTTCAGACACCGGCGAACCGTTGGCAAAACTTCATCCGCAAGCCCTCGATGCGCTGAAAAGCTACCGTTTTCCGGGCAATGTGCGGGAACTGGAGAACATGCTCGAGCGGGCGCATACGCTGTGCGAGAACAAACAAATCGAAGCCGGCGACCTGCGCCTGGCCGAGGGCAACAGCAGCGCAGAGGCCGGGGTGCCGGACCTCACGCAGATCGACAATCTGGAGGCGTACCTGGAAAACGTCGAGCGCCAGCTGATTCTCCAGGCGCTGGAAGAGACGCGCTGGAACCGCACGGCGGCGGCGCAGCGGTTGAATCTTTCCTTCAGGTCGATGCGCTACAGGCTGAAGAAATTGGGTCTGGATTGAGGGCTCTTTCGCGGGCAAGCCTCGCTCCTACAGACGGTGATAACCCTGTAGGAGCGAAGCTTGCCTGCGAATGCATTCAACTGGAAATCAGATCCGACCGCTCGGCGCATACGGCGCCGGATCAATGATCGGCTCCCTGCCCAGCATCACATCGGCAAACAACTGACACGACGCCGGCGCCAGCACCAGGCCGTTGCGGAAATGCCCGCAGTTGAGCCACAAACCGTCGAACCCCGGCACCCGGCCGATGTAGGGAATGCCCTCCGGCGAGCCCGGCCGCAGACCGGCCCAATGCCCCACCACCTCGGCATCCGCCAACGCCGGAATCAACTCCACCGCCGAAGCCTTGAGGCTTTCCAGTGCCGAGTCGGTCGGCGTCTTGTCGTAGCCTTCGTGCTCAAGCGTGCTGCCAATCAGAATGTGCCCGTCGCGACGGGGAATCGCATAACGCCCCTTGGCAAGCACCATGCTCGGCAGAAAATCCGCCGCGCACTTGTAGAGAATCATTTGGCCTTTCACGGGTTCGACCGGCAGATCCAGGCCCAGGCTCTTGAGCAAGTCGCCACTCCAGGCGCCAGCAGTGAGGACCACCTGATCGCCACGGATCACGCCAGCGGACGTCTGCACGCCCACCACTTTTTCGCCTTCGCGAACAAAGCCGCTGACTTCGCACTGTTCCTGAATCGTCACGTTCGGCAGCGCCTGCAACGCCGCCTTGAGGGATTTCACCAGTCGCGGGTTACGTACGTTGGCCACATCGGCCATGTAGATCGCCCGGGAAAAACCACTGCCCAATACCGGCACGGCGTCATGAGCCGCCGAGATATCCACAGCCCGCAGCGGACGACTCTCCCGCACGGCCCAGGCCAGGGCTTCGGCTTCGTCATCCAGATCCAGCCAGTACAGGCCGGTGGTATGTACTTCGGGATCGACGCCGGTGGCGGCAAACAGGCGTTCGCCCAGCTGTGGATAAAAATCCTGGGACCAATGGGCCAATGCAGTGACCGCCGGGTTGTAGCGCCATGGATAGAGCGGCGAGACGATTCCGCCCCCCGCCCAGGACGATTCCTGGCCGACACTGGAACGGTCCAGCAGCACCACGCTCTGCACCTCGGACGCCAGATTGAATGCCGTCAACAGGCCGATGACCCCACCGCCGACAATCACTACTTGCTGTTGCCTGATCATGTATTGAACCAACCGATAAATAGACAGAAGGGCGCAAAAGGTGCCCGAAAAAGAAAACTCAACGACCCCAGCAATCCTTGGTGGTCAGGCCGGCGGTGGCATTGACCATGCCCCGGGCACCGGTATTGGCGATGGTGAAATCACCGCACTTGTCCGTTGCCATGCTCGTGCCCGACTTGCGTACCGCCGTCAGCAGGAATGTCTGATCGGTAAGGGTCTGGTTGATGGTGTAGTAATCGTTGCCGCCGCTCAGGCCGGTGGCGCCGGTGTAGACGTTTTTCTGTGAATAGAAACGCTCGAGGATCTGCGCCTGTTCCGAGAGCAGGCCGGCCACTTCAGCGCGTCGGCCCTTCTTCAGGTATTCGGTGAAACTCGGGGCAGCGATGGTCATGACGATACCGATGATGGCAATCACGATCATGATTTCGATCAGGGTAAAACCGCGGTTGGATCTATGCATGCCTCAACTCTCGCTTACTGAATTTGTCGCCACATGATGCGACGGCTGCCGCCGCCGGATTTTTCCACCAGCGTGGTGATGCCGCCACTGGAATCGTTCACGATCTTGCGGGTCGCGCCATTGACGATGGCATTGAGGGTCGGGATGCCCCCGCTGAAGACCACACCGCTGGACACCGTGTCGGTACTGTCGACCACGCCGTCGTTGTTGGTGTCGAGCACCGCGTAGTTGAGCATCTTACCGCTGAACGCATCGAGTTCGATCAGTTTGCCGGTACCGAAGCTCGCGCAGGGGTCCGTGGTGTCGACGCTGGCCGTGGTGAAAATGATTCGCCCCAGGACCAGGCTGGCCTGATTGATCACCCGCTCGCCGGTCAGCGCGTTGTTATACACCAATGGCAGGAACCAACCCTTTTTCCCGGGATAGGTCACCTCGTTCTGGCTGGTGGTGACGAACTGCCCGCTGCTTCCCGAAAACACGCCGGTGATCGATTGCGCCTGCAAGCTGGAAGTCGTGATCTGCCCGGCACCACCCTCGGCATCCCAGACGGCGTAGAACGCCTGCAAATCCTTGTTGGTCTTGTCCGCGGTCTCGTTGAATTTGCCGGTGCCGAAGAAAATCTCTTTTCCTCCCAGCGCATTGTCCGCCAGCAAAGGCTGCGCAGTGATTGGCTGAGTGGCGCCGCCAGCGGTGGTGAACAGCGGCTTGCCGGAAAACGCCACGCCCCAGCTATCGGGGTTGGTGCTGCTCAGGTCGAATTTCCACAGCCGTCCACTCAGGTCACCGCCATAGGCCGCCTGCACCACATTCTGCGAATTCACGCGCAGCTTGACCGAAGACAGGCCGTTATCGGCGTTGGTGCTGTCGGCAACGATCTTCCTGATCAGCGAACCGTCGCGAACATCCACGACATACAACGCCACCACACCGGTGTTGCTGCCATAGCCGTTGGAAATGAACGCGGCCCATCGACCATCGGACAGGCGTGCCACTTCGGGTCGTGCGTAGGCATAACCCAGATCATTGAAGGCGTTCGCGGTATTGGCGGTGGCCGGCGCACTGATTTCCCACAATGCCCTGATCGCATTACCGGCCGAGGCGTCGAACAGTTGCAGCGCATAGAAGGTCCGCCCACCTGCGCCGGTACCGCCCAGCGCGAGGGTCTTCCAGGCAGTGTTGAGCTGGGCATCGAACACGCCTACCTGGCCGTCCACCAGAAACTTGTGACTGACGCCGTTGATGTAAGTGGTATCGGCGATGTAGCGCAGCGATGGCAGCACACTGGACGGCATGTAGGCGTAACGCCGTGCGCCATTGCCGGAGTTGATTACGCTGACGAAACCGTCATTGGCGTTGACCACCAGACTGGTGTTCATGTTGGCCGCCTTGGTCGCCAGGTAGGCGCTGTAGGAAGTGTCACCCGACAGGTCGGAAGCGGTTTTTTCGGTGGAGGATGCCAGTACCAGCGGCGAGTTGACGATGTCCCCCAGCAGTACGCTGCGTACCTTCAGGCCAGTCTTGTTGGTGCCCTTGCTCCACTCCACCAGATCGTTGCCGGTGATGCCCGTGGGCAACCCCTGATTGAGAGACGTCTGCTGGGGGGTGGAAAAGTTGCCGAAGGCCAGGGTGACTGGCGCGTTGGTCTGAGTGTTCCAGGATTGGTAAGTCGGCGCTGTGGCGCTCGGAACGATGGCGGTGTCGGTGGTCCACTGCACCGCGTTTGTATTGACGGTACCGTTGGCGTTGAAGCCAAACGCCTTGATCGTGCCGCGCCAGTCCTTGGGGTCGTAGCTGGTCTGGAAATAACTGGTTCCACTGGCGAGAATCGTACCGCTGGTCACGCCGCTGCCACCGGAACCCGCCTTGGAGGTGATTTCACTCAGCGCCTGGGACAATGCAGTGCTCAAGCCCGCACTGTCGGTGGCCTGGTAGTACTTGCCCTGACCGTAAGCGGCGGCATCCGAGAGCATCTGGTTGGCCGCGGTAAAACCCACGGTGTAGGTGTTCATGTTCTGCTTGGGAAAATCCGTCGCGTTCCAGCTCTTGTTCGCCAGGTCCACCCCGGTGGAACGCATGTCGATGTCGAACGCGAACTTGGCAATGTCATCCAGGTACAGCGTGTCCCCTTCGGTGTCGCCATTAGGGTTATCGCCGTCGTTGGCACTGTTGCCATCCCAGTTCGGCAGGCGGGTGCCTCCCAGCGGATCATTGGTGGGAAACGTCCGGTCGTAGGTCGGCAAGCCGTCGGTGATCACCACCCCATAGTTTTTCTGGCAACGGTATTGGATCGGGCTGGTATAGGTGCTGGGCGTAGAGTTGTAGTACGGCGCAATGCCGCGCATGTAGCGGGTTATTTCGTAATAGGTTTCTGCCAACGGGGTATTGGCGATCGCACTCAATCCGTTGATCGAGTTGATCAATGCCGTGTAGTTGGCGTTCGCCTGCGCCTGAGTGACAGTACCGCTGACAGGGGACAGGTCGCTGATGGGGCGGGCGATGAAACCGCCGGGGCCGGGGTTGCCGCTGACGGGCGGATTGAAGGTCGACAGACCGATCCGCAGGGAACGGTTGCTGGTGACCAGCGCGGTGGAAACATCCTGCGCCACACTGATACGGTAATCGTTGGGAATGGCGCCGGTGGTGTAGTCACGACTCACACCGTTGGCCTGCGATACCAGATAAGACAGGTAGTTCGCCGTATAACGGGTGCCCTGATTACCCACTGGGTCAGGTAGTTTCAGACAGATCGAGCCCAAACCCAGCAGACCACGATAAAAACCGTACCAGTTGCCATTGGTCGAACAACCGCCACGGTTCAAGCTCGACAATGTGATGTTGGTATCGCTCATGTCCAGATTCTGGCCACCCAGGCACGAAAAATCGGAGTTGCAGTTCGCGATTTGCGGGCGACTGACCGTCGGATCGAATCCTGCCGCCCAAATGATGTTGTTCATGCTCCCGGAATCATCGATCAGCAGCATTACGTTGGGCGGCACCGCCGCCGCGCTCAACAACGGAGAATCCGAAGGTGTGAAGGCATACACCGGCGCAGACAGATACAGGCCCGCGGCAACGCCGCACAAATACCGCCAGATCCGCGAGCGCGTGTCAGTACTTCGCATAGATGCTCTCCACCACGCTGCGCGAACTGCCCGCAATGCCGACTGCGGTGACGCGGTACAACGTTGCCGACGTGTTGCTCGGTACGTTCACCGCGGTGATGGAGGTGCCAATGTTCTGCACGCCATAGAAGCCGTTACCGGAGGCGATCCAGGCCACCCCCGAAGTGGAATTGACCCCGGCGGCCTTGACCGTGGACGACTCGGCCGGCGGCGCGCATTGCGTCGTGCCGCTGCACACCGCCAGCGCATAACTGTCGAGCTGCACCGCACTTTCGCCTACCCGCAACACCGCCTCCGCGGCCTGGAACGACTGATTGCGCAGGCTCACGCTGCCAGCCATTTTTTCCTGCAAGGTGGCGTTCTGCATCGACGAAATCCCGATCAGCGTCAGCAGCAACAGAAATACCAGGCTGACCAGCAGCGCCATGCCGCGCTGGGAACGAGCTGTCATCGAAGAAATACCCATCGGCACTCCCCTCATGGCAAGCGGTTGCGCAAGGCGGCAACGACGTTGAAGGTCTGTTTGCTCACGCGATTGGCGGGATCGACGAGCGTCAGGCTCAACCGCACGCTGCGAATGCGAGCCGGATCGGTCGGATTGGTGCTGTAGCTGGAGGCCGCCGTATCGGTGGCGGAACTGGCCAGGCCAAAGCTCACACTGAAGTCACTGACGTTATCCACCAGCACGGATTGAGCCGGCGTACCAGTGCCGACGCCCATGGTGAGCTGGCCGCTCTTGAGGCTGTAGATCACTCGCCGGATCGGAAACGCCAACTGGCCCGTCGCCGGCGTCTGCGCACCTGTGTAAGCCGTCGCGCTGTTTCGACAATCGGACAGCACCGTCCAGGTCGGCGTACCGCCGCTGCTGCCCACATCCGCCGTCACCAGGGTCAACTTCAGGTTGGCGTTATCCCAACTGATCGGCGTGACCTGGCTTGCATTGAACGTCGTGCCCGTACTGGCGTCGGTGATCGCCCCCAGACAGCCGAACATCCCGACCATGCGGATTTCCTGGATCATTTTGCTCAGGACGAAACGCGCGTCTTCCTGGATCGCGGCGGCGCTGTTCTGACTGAGGAAGGTGTTTTTCGCGGCGATGAACACCTGCACCACGCCCAGCACCACGATCAGGCTCAAGGTCAGGGCGATCAGCAGTTCGATCAGGCCAAAGCCTTTCTGGCGGCTCATGGCGTGGCCATCGGGTCGACGGTTGCACGGCTGGTCAGGACGAAGCTGCGACGGGCGTTGGCGGTGTTGGCCGCCCGGGAGTCATCCCAGGTAATGGTGATGGTGTACACGCGCTGGTTGAGAGCGATGCTGCCGGTGGCGGTGGCACCACCGAAACTGACGATATTGTTGGTGAAATCGTAGAGGTCCTGATCCCGGGCCACGCTCGGATTGCTCGAAGTCGGTGGTGTCACGGTGTAATCGGCGGCGGAGTTGGCGCGAATGCGGTCCATCATGTCGTAGGCGATAAAGCTGGCCTGACTGGTCATGCGCGCGCTGTCGGTGTACTTCAACGCATTGAGTTGAAACGCCGCCGCCCCCAACAGTCCGACACTCAGAATCAACAACGCCACCAGGACTTCAATCAGCGTCATGCCTTCCTGTGCACGCTTGCTCCATGAACTCATCCGCAACTTCCACCCAATAGAATTCGTCCGTTCAGACACACGTTCAGCGTCCTGCTTTGTGCTCCCAGCACGTAGTTGATCACCAACGCCGTCGACGATGATGCCAACCCGCCAAAACTGTTGAAGTCGATGGCGCTCACTCCTGAGGGTAGCGTCAGACTCGCACCGCTGCTCATTGCCGGAACAACCCGCAATACATTGGCCGAGGTCCCGGTGCTGTCGTACACCGACAACTCCCCGGTCCAGACACTGCCCCCGGCGGTGGGGCGCACCCGGATGGCCACTCCCCTGTCGATCGCTTCGAGGCGGGCAAAGTTCAGGCTCCGTTGCAAGTCACCGACCTCGGTATCGGCCTGGGTGATTTGCGTGGAGCGGGTGAACGCCGGTACCGCCAGAGTGATCAGGACCAGGAAGATCGCGATGGCGACCAGCAATTCGATCAGCGTGAAACCTTTTGAACGATGATCCATCGGTGCCCTCCTTTGCCGTCCGCTATACCTGCTGTTACACGCTAGAACATTCGAGCGCCGAAGCGAGATTGTTTCGCCATTACTGGTGCATGGATTGCACGGGCCATCACACTCCAGGGAGGGAGATGTCATGCATCAACGAGGTTTCAGCCTGGTTGAGTTACTCATGGGACTGACGATTGCCGGGATTGTTCTGCATTTGGTCAGTCCGGCGTTTGCGGCTGTTGTGAAAGCGAATCATCGGGAAGACGCGGCGCAATCACTTTTCCATGGCCTGCGCACCGCCAGGACCGAGGCCATCACACGCAATCAGACCATCGTGATCCATGCCATCAACGAGGACTGGAGCCAGGGCTGGCGGATGATTCTGGATATCAATGGCAAGGGTCATGAAGACAGCAACAATCCGCTGCTGATCGAACGCCCGAGCAGTGCCCGAGTGCCGGTAGTGGGCAATCGGCCGGTGAGGAGTTTCGTGAGGTTCAGCGGTCTGGGTGAGCCGCTCATGCCAAGCGGGGCCTTTCAAGCGGGGACGTTGCACATCTGCTCGGCCCGGGAGGCGCTGAGCCAATACCAGGTGGTACTGGCCCGGTCCGGCCTGGTCAGCCTGCGCAGCAAAAAGACCGAGCAGGCTTTGTGTATAGGCGGGGAAGACTCAGAGGACGGAACGAACGCGTAGCTCTTTCGGCATGGAGAACGTGATGTTTTCCTCGCGACCGGCCAATTCGTCGGCGCCGGTGGCACCCCAGGCCTGCAGTTGCTGAATCACGCCACGGACCAGCACTTCCGGAGCCGATGCGCCGGCGGTGATGCCGATGCGCTCGACGCCGTCGAACCAGCTTTTCTGCAAGTCTTCGGCACCGTCGATCAGGTACGCCGGCGTGGCCATGCGCTCGGCGAGTTCACGCAGGCGGTTGGAGTTGGAGCTGTTGGGGCTGCCGACTACCAGGACCACGTCGCATTCGTCGGCCAGTTGCTTGACCGCGTCCTGACGGTTTTGCGTGGCGTAGCAGATGTCGTCCTTGCGCGGACCGCCAATGGCCGGGAAACGCGTACGCAGGGCATCGATGACGCGGCTGGTATCGTCCATCGACAGGGTGGTCTGGGTGACGAACGCCAGTTTTTCCGGGTTGCGCACTTGCAGCTTGGCGACATCTTCTTCGTCTTCGACCAGATAGATCGACCCGCCATTGGCTGGATCATACTGGCCCATGGTGCCTTCGACTTCCGGGTGACCGGCGTGGCCGATGAGGATGCATTCACGCCCGTCGCGGCTGTAACGCGCGACTTCGATGTGCACCTTGGTCACCAGCGGGCAGGTGGCGTCGAACACTTTCAGGCCACGGCCGGCGGCTTCGCTACGAACAGCCTGGGACACGCCGTGGGCACTGAAGATCACGATGACGTCGTCCGGCACCTGATCCAGCTCCTCGACAAAGATCGCGCCACGGTTGCGCAGGTCCTCGACGACGAATTTGTTGTGGACCACTTCATGACGCACGTAGATCGGCGGCCCGAAGACTTCCAGGGCGCGGTTGACGATTTCGATCGCCCGGTCCACACCGGCGCAAAAGCCACGGGGGTTGGCGAGTTTGATTTGCATGCTGTGCCTCGTGTCTTGCGCGCAAGAAATAGCGAAAACTGTGAAAAACACTGTGGGAGCGGGCTTGCTCGCGAATGCTGACTGACATTCAACTCGGACGTTGTCTGACACACCGCTTTCGCGAGCAAGCCCGCTCCCACATTTTTGACCGTGTCTGGTCGGTTACAGCGCCTTGACGGAGATGATTTCCACGTCAAAGGTCAGCGTCTTGCCCGCCAGCGGGTGGTTGAAGTCGACGGTCACTTGCGTGTCGTCGAACTCTTTCACCACGCCCGGCAATTCAGTATTGGCCGCATCGTTGAAGATCACCAGCAAACCCGGCGAGAGGTCCATGTTCTGGAACTGCGAGCGCGGGATGATCTGCACGTTCTGCGGATTGGGCTGGCCGAAGGCGTTTTCAGGTTCGACGGTCAGGGTACGCTTGTCCCCTGCCTTGAAACCGAACAGCGCCGCTTCGAAGCCTGGCAACAGGTTGCCGTCACCGACCTTGAAGGTCGCCGGGGCCTTGTCGAAGGTGCTGTCCACCGTGTCGCCGTTCTCCAGGCGCAATGCGAAATGCAAGGTGACTTCCGTGTTCTGGCCGATACGTTGTTCAGCCAATACCTGTTCAGTCATGAACGGTTTCTCCGGTTTTCTTACTTTTGAACATATCCAGTGCCAGCATCACGGCGCCTACAGTGATAGCACTGTCGGCAAAGTTGAACGCCGGGAAGTACCAGCGGTTCTGCCAGTGCACCAGGATGAAATCGATCACATGGCCCAGGGCAATGCGGTCATACAGGTTGCCCAGCGCGCCGCCCAGCACCAGTGCCAGAGCGACCGCGAGCCAGGTTTCGTTGCGGCCCAGGCGCTTGAGCCAGACCACCAGCACCCCGCTGACCACCACTGCGATCAGGGCGAACAGCCAGCGCTGCCAACCGGAGCTGTCAGCCAGGAAGCTGAACGCAGCGCCCGTGTTGTAGGCCAGGGTCCAGCTGAAGTAATCGGGAATGATCACGATCTGCTGGTACATCTGGAGCCTGTCTTCGAAGTAGAACTTGCTGGCCTGGTCGATGACCAGGACCAGCAAACTCAACCAGAGCCAGCTCAGCCGTCCGAAACGGCCAACGGCATTAGGCATAGTGGCGAACCTCGCCGGTGCCGCTGATGTTGTCGACGCAACGACCGCAGATTTCCGGATGCTCCGGGTTCACGCCAACGTCTTCACGGCAGTGCCAGCAGCGGGCGCACTTGGCGTGAGCCGACTTGACGATTTTCAGCTTCAGGCCGCTGACTTCGGTCACCACGGCGTCGGCCGGAGCCTGCACCAACGGTGCAACACTGGCGGTGGAGGTGATCAGCACGAAGCGCAGTTCGTTGCTCAGCTTGGCCAGATCGGCGGTCAGGGCGTCTTCGGCGAACAGCGTCACTTCGGCCTGCAAGTTGCCACCGACGGCCTTGGCCGCGCGCTGGATCTCCATTTCCTTGTTGACCGCTACCTTGACCGCCATGATGCGGTCCCAGTACGCACGATCCAGCTCGAAGCCTTCCGGCAATTCGCTCAGGCCTTCATACCAGGTGTTGAGCATCACCGACTCGTTGCGCTCGCCCGGCAGGTACTGCCACAGCTCGTCGGCGGTGAACGCGAGGATCGGAGCGATCCAGCGCACCAGCGCTTCGCAGATGTGGAACAGCGCGGTCTGGCACGAACGACGGGCCTTGCTGTCGGCGCCGGTGGTGTACTGGCGGTCCTTGATGATGTCGAGGTAGAAACCGCCCAGCTCCTGCACGCAGAAGTTGTGGATCTTGGAGTAGACGTTCCAGAAGCGGTATTCGCCGTAATGCTCTTGCAACTCGCGTTGCAGCAGCAGGGTGCGGTCCACGGCCCAACGGTCCAGTGCCAGCATTTCATCGGCCGGCAGCAGGTCGGTGGCCGGGTTGAAACCGGTCAGGTTGGAAAGCAGGAAACGCGCGGTGTTGCGGATACGACGGTAGGCGTCGGCGCTGCGCTGCAGGATCTGCTCGGAAACCGCCATCTCGCCGGAGTAGTCGGTCGATGCCACCCACAGACGCATGATGTCGGCGCCCAGAGTGTCGTTGACCTTTTGCGGCGCGATCACGTTGCCCAGGGATTTGGACATCTTGCGGCCAGCTTCGTCGACGGTGAAACCGTGGGTCAGCAGTTCGCGGTATGGCGCGTGGTTGTCGATGGCGCAGCCGGTCAGCAGGGACGAGTGGAACCAGCCGCGGTGCTGGTCCGAACCTTCCAGGTACAGGTCGGCGCGAGGACCGGTTTCGTGGCCCATCGGGTGCGAACCGCGCAGGACGTGCCAGTGCGTGGTGCCCGAATCGAACCAGACGTCCAGGGTGTCGCTGATCTTGTCGTACTGCGGCGCTTCATCGCCCAGCAGTTCGGCGGCGTCCAGTTTGAACCAGGCTTCGATGCCTTCGACTTCGACACGCTTGGCAACGATTTCCATCAGCTCGACAGTACGCGGGTGCAGTTCGCCGCTTTCCTTGTTCAGGAAAAACGGGATCGGCACGCCCCAGTTGCGCTGACGGGAGATGCACCAGTCCGGACGGTTGGCGATCATCGAGTGCAGGCGCGCCTGGCCCCAGGCCGGAACGAACTTGGTGTCTTCGATGGCTTTGAGCGAACGCTGACGCAGGGTGTCGCCGGTGGTCGGCTGCTTGTCCATGCCGATGAACCACTGCGCGGTGGCGCGATAGATCAGCGGGGTCTTGTGGCGCCAGCAGTGCATGTAGCTGTGTTCAATGACGGTGGTGTGCATCAGCGCACCGACTTCGGTCAGCTTGTCGACGATGGCCGGGTTGGCCTTCCAGATGAACTGGCCGCCGAAGAATTCCAGCGAAGGCACGTACACGCCGTTGCTCTGCACCGGATTGAGGATGTCGTCGTTGACCATGCCGTACTTCTTGCAGGTCACGAAGTCGTCCACGCCGTAGGCCGGGGCGGAGTGAACCACACCGGTGCCGGCGCCCAGTTCGACGTAGTCGGCCAGGTAAACCGGCGACAGACGGTCGTAGAACGGGTGACGGAAGTTGATCAGTTCCAGGGCGGAACCTGGAGCGGTGGCCAGCACCGAGCCTTCGACGCCGTAACGGGACAGGCAGGATTGCACCAGCTCTTCAGCCAGGACCAGCAGCTTGTCGCCGATATCGACCAGGGCGTAGGTGAATTCAGGGTGAACGTTCAGCGCCTGGTTGGCCGGAATGGTCCACGGGGTGGTGGTCCAGATCACGATCGAGGCAGGCTTGGCCAGCGACGGCAGGCCGAACGCGGCAGCCAGTTTGGCTTCGTCGGCAATCGGGAAGGCTACGTCGATGGTCGAGGACTTCTTGTTCTCGTACTCGACTTCCGCTTCAGCCAGGGCCGAACCGCAGTCGAAGCACCAGTTCACGGGCTTGAGGCCCTTGAACACGAAACCGCCCTTGACGATTTCAGCCAGGGCGCGGATTTCACCAGCCTCGTTCTTGAAGTCCATGGTCTTGTACGGGTTGGCGAAGTCGCCCAACACGCCCAGACGGATGAATTCGGATTTCTGCCCTTCGATCTGCTCGGTGGCGTAGGCACGGCACAGTTCGCGGGTCTTGTCCGCGCCCAGGTTCTTGCCGTGGGTCACTTCGACCTTGTGTTCGATCGGCAGACCGTGGCAGTCCCAGCCCGGAACATAAGGCGCGTCGAATCCCGACAGGGTCTTCGAGCGAATGATCATGTCCTTGAGGATCTTGTTCAGTGCGTGACCGATGTGAATCGTGCCGTTGGCGTAGGGAGGACCGTCGTGCAGGACGAACTTCGGACGATCCTTGCCAATCTCGCGCAACTTTCCGTACAGGCCAATGCTGTCCCAGCGCTGCAGAATCTGCGGTTCGCGCTGAGGCAGGCCGGCCTTCATTGGGAAGGCGGTGTCCGGAAGGTTTAGCGTGGCTTTATAGTCGGTCATTTAAGGCTCTTCATTAGCGATGGGCGCTAGGTGCGGCTAGTGCACGGGCGGCGGCGACATCCGCGTTGATCGCCGTTTTCAACGCCTCCAGAGAGGCAAAACGCTGCTCTTCACGCAGCTTGTGGTGGAAAACCACCGTCAGACGCCGGTCGTACAGGTCGCCGGCAAAATCCAGAAGATGTACTTCAAGGTGGGCCTTGCCATCACCTTGAACCGTTGGCCGTACGCCAATATTGGCGACACCGGGCCAGGTCTTGCCGTCGATATCGACGTTGACCAGGTAAACCCCGGTAAACGGCACGCGACGGCGCTTGAGTTGAATGTTGGCGGTGGCCGTACCCAGCTGGCGAGCGAGCTTCTGACCGTGCAGCACGCGACCGGCGATCCGGTACGGGCGGCCGAGCAAGCGTTCGGCGAGGGCGAAATCGGCGGCGGCCAAGGCATTGCGCACCTGGGTGCTGCTGACCCGGATGCCGTCCAGCTCGACGGTTTGCGCGGCCTCGACGGTAAAGCCCTGCATGACGCCGGCCTGCTGCAGGAAATCGAAATCCCCCGCCCGATCGCAACCGAAACGGAAATCGTCGCCGACCTCAAGGTGCTGCACACCGAGGCCGTCCAACAGAATGGTATCGACGAATTCGCTGGCGCTGAGCTTGCTCAGGCGCTGGTTGAACGCCAGGCACAGGACCCGGTCGACGCCTTCGGCGGCCAGCAGTTGCAGTTTGTCTCGCAGACGGGTCAGCCGCGCCGGCGCGGTGTCGGGGGCGAAAAACTCCCGGGGCTGCGGCTCGAAAATCACCACGCAGCTGGGCACGCCCAACTCGAGCGCACGCTCACGCAGCCGCGCCAGGATAGCCTGGTGGCCACGGTGTACACCGTCAAAGTTGCCAATAGTGGCGACGCAGCCCCGATGCTGGGGGCGCAGATTTTGGAGGCCTCGAACCAGCTGCATAACGCGCTTCTTGCTCATAAAGTGGTCGATTATAACCACACCGGGCGGCCGACGACAGGCAGCACCGCAACCCAAAGTAATCGAGCCGACAAAAATGCCGGCTCGCTGCTGTTTTATCGAGCAATGTTCCTCAGCTCAACGCCTTGCGATTGAAGTCGCGCAGGCGGAAGCCCATCAACACTAACATGCCGAAATACGCCACCACACCTGCAACCACCAGGGCGCCCAGGCGCAGGAAGCGCTCGAGCATCTGCCCTTCGCCCCAGGCCGGCATGAAATGCATCCCGGCCAGCAGCACGGCGGACATCACCGCCACTGCGACCACCAGCTTGAAGGCGAATTTGGTCCAGCCCGGTTGCGGCTGATACATCTGCTGCTTGCGCAGTTGATAGAAGAGCAACCCGGCATTCAGGCACGCCCCGGCGCTGATGGCGAGCGCCAGGCCAGCATGGGCCAGCGGGCCGATCAGCACCAGGTTGAACAACTGAGTGACCACCAGGGTGAAAATCGCGATTTTCACCGGCGTGCGGATGTTCTGTTGCGCATAAAAGCCCGGCGCCAGCACTTTGATCACGATAATCGCGAGCAAACCGACCGAATAAGCGATCAGCGCCCGCTGGGTCATGGCGGCGTCAAATGCGTTGAATTGACCGTACTGGAACAGCGAAACCGTCAGCGGTTCGGCGAGAATCCCCAACGCCAGCGCGCAAGGCAGCACCAGCAGGAAGCACAGGCGCAGGCCCCAATCGAGGATCCGCGAATACTCCTGGCGATCCTTGTTGGCGTAGGTCTTGGCCAGGGTCGGCAGCAGGATAGTCCCCAATGCCACGCCCAACACGCCGGACGGCAGCTCCATCAGGCGATCGGCGTAATACATCCACGACACGGAGCCTGCGACCAGAAACGAGGCGAAAATGGTGTTGATGATCAGGGAAATCTGGCTGACCGAGACCCCGAGGATCGCCGGCAACATCTGCTTCATCACTCGCCAGACGCCGGTATCGCGCAGGTTGATCCGTGGCAGCACCAGCATGCCGATTTTCTTCAGGTGCGGCAGTTGATAGAGCAGCTGAGCCAGACCACCGGCCAGAACGGCCCACCCCAGCGCCATCACGGGTGGATCGAAATACGGCGTCAGGAACAGCGCAAAGATGATCATGCTGACGTTCAGCAGAGTCGGCACGAACGCCGGCACCGAAAAGCGGTTCCAGGTGTTGAGGATCGCGCCGGCCAGCGATGACAGGGAAATCAGCAAAATATAGGGAAAGGTCACCCGTAACAGGCTTGAGGTCAGCTCGAACTTTTCCGGGGTGTCAGTGAATCCCGGCGCCGTGACCCAGATGACCCAGGGCGCAGCCAGCATGCCCAGCGCCGTGACCAGCGCCAGCACCAGCGTCAACAGGCCTGAGACGTAGGCAATAAAGGTACGCGTCGCCTCCTCTCCCTTCTGGCTTTTGTATTCGGCAAGAATCGGCACGAACGCCTGGGAAAAAGCCCCCTCGGCGAAGATGCGTCGCAGCAGGTTGGGCAATTTGAAGGCAATAAAGAAGGCGTCGGTCGCCATTCCCGCGCCGAAAGTGCGCGCAATAAGGGTGTCACGAACAAATCCCAGAATCCGGGAAAGCATCGTGATAGAGCTGACGGCGGCCAACGATTTGAGCAGATTCATTGAAAGAGTGTGTGCCTGTCGATAAACAGCAGGCGAACTATGCGCCTACTTGTGCGATACTCCGCGCCGCAACAGCACAGAGCCAAAGCTCGCGAGTTTACAGGTCACACGCCGGAAAGAAATATCCCGTCGCACCACGCCTACCACTTAGCGGAACGTTTCAAGCGCCCTTGACAAGACTTCAACTCATCGGCATGATTCGCGGCCTATTTTGTTTGCTATTTCCTAAAAAGTCTTTCGAGGAGCTCGACGGTGGCCAACTCACCTTCCGCCAAAAAACGTGCAAAACAGGCTGAGAAGCGTCGCAGCCACAACGCCAGCCTGCGTTCCATGGTTCGTACCTACATCAAGAATGTAGTTAAAGCCATCGACGCAAAAGACGCTGCAAAAGCTCAAGCTGCATACGTTCTGGCTGTGCCTGTTATCGACCGTATGGCCGATAAAGGCATCATCCACAAGAACAAGGCTGCTCGCCATAAGAGCCGTCTGAATGGCCACGTTAAGGCCCTGAACGCTGCCGCTGCCTAAGCGACTCGTTCACTAAAAAACCGACCTAAGGGTCGGTTTTTTATTGCCTGCGATTTGGTGACCACACAAAAACTATGGGAGCGGGCTTGCTCGCGAAAGCGGTGTGCCAGCCGACGATGATATCGGCTGACAGCCCCCCCTTCGCGAGCAAGCCCGCTCCCACATTTTGATTTGCGCTGGACTTATTGAGCGCTCGCCCACGGCAAGATCGGAATCGCAGTCACCGCATTCTGCGGGCTACCCTCGATCAAGCGGTCGCTGTAGACCAGATAAACCAGGGTGTTGCGCTTCTTGTCGAGAAAGCGCACCACCTGCATGGTCTTGAACACCAGGGAAGTGCGCTCCTTGAACACCTCCTCCCCATCCTTCAATTCACCCTTGAAGTTGATCGGCCCGACCTGGCGACAGGCGATGGACGCCTCTGCACGATCTTCAGCCAGACCCAACCCACCCTTCACCCCGCCCGTCTTGGCGCGAGACAGGTAGCAGGTCACGCCCTCCACTTTCGGATCATCAAATGCCTCGACGACGATCCGGTCATTGGGACCGACGAACTTGAACACGGTCGAGACCTGGCCGATTTCCTCGGCCGATGCCAGCAATGGCATCGCCAGCAGCAAGCCCAACAATCCTTTTGCAAAACGCATTCAGGTATTCCCTCAGACCAGGATCAGGTTGTCACGGTGAACCAGTTCCGGCTCAGCCATGTAACCCAGCAAACCGACGATCGCATCAGACGACTGACCGATGATTTTCTGCGCCTCCAGCGCGCTGTAGTTGGCCAGACCACGGGCGATCTCCCGGCCATCCGGCGCCACGCACACCACCATCTCGCCGCGACGGAAGCTGCCTTGAACCAGCTTCACGCCCACCGGCAGCAAGCTCTTGTTGCCCTCGGACAGCGCCGTCACCGCACCCGCGTCCAGCACCAGCGTGCCACGGGTCTGCAGGTGCCCGGCCAGCCACTGCTTGCGCGCCGCGAGCATGCCGCGCTCAGGGGACAGCAAGGTGCCGATGCGCTCGCCTGCCTTGAGGCGATCCAGCACGCGCTCCAGACGCCCACCGACAATGATCGTATGCGCACCGGAACGGGCCGCCAGACGCGCCGCGCGCAATTTGGTCTGCATGCCGCCGCGCCCCAGTGCACCACCGGTGCCGCCCGCCACTGCGTCGAGCGTCGGATCATCGGCACGCGCTTCGTAAATCAGCTGGGCATCGGGGTTGTTGCGCGGATCGGCGTCGAACATGCCGTCGCGGTCCGTCAGAATCACCAGCAAGTCCGCCTCGACCAGGTTGGCCACCAGCGCCGCCAGGGTGTCGTTGTCGCCAAAACGGATTTCGTCGGTGACCACGGTGTCGTTTTCGTTGATCACCGGGATGACCTTCAGCTCGACCAGCGCGCGCAAGGTGCTGCGGGCGTTCAGGTAGCGCTTGCGATCGGACAGGTCATCGTGAGTCAGCAGAATCTGCGCGGTGTGCCGGCCATGCTCGGCAAAGCTCGACTCCCAGGCCTGCACCAACCCCATCTGGCCGATTGCAGCGGCAGCCTGGAGCTCGTGCATCGCACTGGGTCGCGAGGTCCAACCCAGACGGCTCATGCCGGCCGCCACCGCCCCGGAGGACACCAGCACCAGCTCGACGCCCGCCTCATGCAAGGCCACCATCTGCTCAACCCAGACACCCATTGCCGCGCGGTCCAGGCCCTTGCCGTCCGCCGTCAGCAAAGCGCTGCCGATTTTCACGACCCAACGCTGCGCACCCGTCACCTTGCTCCGCATCATCTTCAACCTTAGCTCGAGGGCAGCGCGACCGGCGCTGCCCATACATTATTCGTGACTACCAATTTCCAGATGCTATCGATTTCCAGATACTAAAACGCCGCTCTATTGAGCGGCGCTTAAGTTTATCGCAATGGATCAGTCACGCACGTAAATGATTTCCGGACCATCTTCATCATCCACATCTTCTTCGTCCCAATCATCGTCACCGATGTCGTGGACCGACTTCACGCCGCTGCGACGCAGGGCACGCTGGTCGTCCAGGGCCTGCAACTGAGCACGCGCTTCATCTTCGATGCGCTGATCGAGCTCGGACAGCTCTTCCTGGTAAGCCGGATCGTTGGCCAGACGGTCGGCACGATCCTCCAGGTAACGCATGATGTCGTGGCACAGACGCTCGGTGTTCTGCTTGGCGATGGCCGAGATCACGTAAACCGGACCGGTCCACTCCAGGCGATCGACGATTTCCTTGACGCGGGCATCGTGCTCTTCTTCGAGGATCTGGTCGCTCTTGTTCAGGATCAACCAGCGATCACGCTCGGCCAAGGACGGGCTGAACTTGGTCAGCTCGTTGACGATCACTTCAGCGGCCTCGGCAGCATCGGACTCATCCAGCGGCGCCATGTCGACGAGGTGCAGCAACAGACGGGTACGCGACAGGTGCTTGAGGAAGCGAATCCCCAGGCCCGCGCCGTCGGAAGCACCTTCGATCAGACCCGGAATGTCCGCAATCACGAAGCTTTTCCAGCGGTCGACGCTGACCACACCCAGGTTTGGCACCAGCGTGGTGAATGGATAGTCGGCGACTTTCGGCTTGGCGGCCGACACCGAACGGATAAAGGTACTCTTGCCGGCGTTCGGCAAGCCCAGCAGACCCACGTCCGCCAGCACTTTCATTTCCAGCTTGAGGTCACGCTGCTCGCCCGGCTTGCCCGGCGTGGTCTGACGTGGCGCACGATTGGTACTGGATTTGAAACGGGTGTTACCCAGACCGTGCCAGCCACCGTGAGCCACCAGCAGCTTCTGACCAGCCTTGGTCAGGTCGCCGATCACTTCCTGGGTAGCGGAGTCGATCACCGTGGTGCCGACCGGTACGCGCAGCACCAGATCCTCACCCTTCTTGCCGGTGCAGTCGGTGCTGCCGCCGTTGGAACCACGCTCGGCATCGAAGTGCCGGGTGTAACGGTAGTCAACCAGGGTATTGAGGTTCTCGTCGGCGACCATGAAGACCGAGCCGCCATCACCACCATCACCACCGTTCGGACCACCGTTTTCGATGAATTTTTCGCGACGGAAACTCATGCAACCGTTACCGCCGTCGCCTGCCTTTACTCGAATCGATACTTCATCAACAAACTTCATAACAAAACGCCTCTCGCCATACGGACGAGCCGAAAAAAACTAGACATAAGACTCTTGCAAAAATGAGCGCAGCGACCTCAATCCACGACCGCAAACCCAGCGCGCCGGCAGCCCATACAAACAGTTTTGCAAGAGACTCACCCCACAAACGAAAAAGCCCCGTCGCGAGACAGGGCTTTTCCAGCGATCGCGCAATTAAGCCGCGACTACGCTCACGTAACGACGACCGAAGGCGCCTTTTACTTCGAACTTGATCACGCCTTCGACTTTAGCGAAGAGGGTGTGATCCTTACCCATGCCAACGCCGTAGCCAGCGTGGAATTGGGTGCCGCGCTGACGCACGATGATGTTGCCTGCTTTGATAGCCTGGCCGCCATACATCTTCACGCCAAGGCGTTTGGCTTCTGAGTCGCGACCGTTACGGGTACTACCACCAGCTTTTTTGTGTGCCATGAGTTCAATTCTCCTAGTGAGGAATTAGGCTGTAATTAAGCCTGAATACCGGTGATTTTGATCTCGGTGTACCACTGGCGGTGGCCCATGCGCTTCATGTGGTGCTTACGGCGACGGAACTTGATGATGCGGACTTTATCGTGACGACCTTGGGAGATCACTTCAGCCACAACGGTAGCGCCAGCAACAACTGGAGCACCGATATTCACGTCGTCACCGTTGGCAACCAACAGAACGCGATCAAAGGTAACGGATTCGCCGGTAGCGACTTCCAGTTTTTCGATCTTCAGGTATTCACCTGGGGCGACTTTGTATTGCTTGCCGCCAGTAACGATTACTGCATAAGACATGGTATTTCTCCGATAATCCTGCTCACCCAGCTCTTTATAAGAAGAGGTATTGGCTGGCATGGCTGCATGGGGCTGGAGGCCCGCTTGCAATTGCGTAAGGCAGGTGCTGCCCAGGAAGTTCAGGGTGCGCGATTGTACGCAAGGCACGAGCGCCTTGCAATAGGCCGTCCATCGCGCCTTGACAGGCCCGGACGTGGGTCCTAGCATGCCGCGCAACCCCTCTGGAGCGACTGTCGCTGATGCAACCCCAAGCTTTCTACCGCGCGGTCGCGGACGATTTTAGCGCCGTCGACGGCATCATCAAGAAGCAGCTGACTTCCCGAGTCCCGCTGGTATCGAAAATCGGCGATTACATCACTTCGGCCGGCGGCAAACGCCTTCGTCCTTTGCTGGTTTTGCTGTCCGGCAAGGCCCTGGGCCGCGAAGGCGACGATCTGCGCCTGTTGGCCGCGACCATCGAATTCCTGCACACCGCCACCCTGCTGCATGACGACGTGGTCGACATGTCCGGCATGCGCCGTGGCCGCTCCACCGCCAACGCCATGTGGGGCAACGCGCCAAGCGTGCTGGTGGGCGACTTCCTGTACTCGCGCTCCTTCGAAATGATGGTCGAACTGGGCTCCATGCCGGTGATGAAGATCCTTTCGCAGGCCACCCGCGTCATCGCCGAAGGCGAAGTGTTGCAGTTGTCCAAAGTCCGTGACGCCAGCACCACCGAAGAAACCTACATGGAAGTCATCCGCGGCAAGACCGCGATGCTCTTCGAAGCCTCGACCCACAGCGCCGCCGCCCTGTGCGGAGCCACGCCGGAACAGGCCGAGGCCCTGCGCACCTTCGGTGACCACCTGGGCGTGGCCTTCCAGTTGGTCGACGACCTGCTGGACTACAAAGGCGACGCGGAAACACTGGGCAAGAACGTCGGCGACGATCTGGCCGAAGGCAAACCGACCCTGCCGTTGATCTACACCATGCGCGAAGGCACGCCGGAACAGGCGGCCCTGGTGCGCAAGGCGATCCAGAAAGGCGGTATCGAAGACCTGGAAAGCATCCGCATCGCCGTGGAAGCCTCCGGCTCGCTGGAATACACCGCACAATTGGCCCGCGACTACGTGGCCCGCGCGATCAAATGCCTCGAAGCGCTGCCAGCCAACGAGTATCGCGATGCACTGGTGGAACTGAGCGAGTTTGCGGTAGCCCGCACGCACTGATCCCCTCCCCCGACTCCTGTAGGAGCGAGCTTGCTCGCGATGGACGCCAGCGATGACGCTGGCATTCAGGATGCCAGTGGTGTCCTTGAGACCATCGCGAGCATGCTCGCTCCTACGGAGATTCTGAAAACCCTATACAATGTGCGCTTTTTAGCGATCCTGAATTCAAGGAGCCTTAGTGAGCACGTTGCCACCCTGCCCGAAATGCAATTCCGAATACACCTATGAAGACGGCGCCCAGCTGATCTGCCCCGAGTGCGCCCACGAATGGTCCGCCAGCGGCGAAGCTGAAGCTGCGTCCGATGACGCGGTGAAAAAGGACTCGGTGGGCAATGTCCTGCAGGACGGCGACACCATCACCGTCATCAAGGACCTGAAGGTCAAGGGCACCTCCTTGGTGGTCAAGGTCGGCACCAAGGTCAAGAACATCCGCCTGTGTGACGGTGACCATGACATCGACTGCAAGATCGATGGCATCGGCCCGATGAAGCTCAAGTCCGAGTTCGTCAGGAAAGTCTGATTTCGCTGCATTCCATCCCGCGCCTGCCGCGGGATGGCGCCTCTCCCTCCCCCTCTCGCTCGACTCCCCGCAATAGCAAAGCGCCAGCCGCTTTGACCTTACGCAATCTTTACCCGGAAAAATCCGCCATTCGCCAATCGTCTCTTGCTATTTATTGAATAGGAATTATTCTCATTGAACCCAATCAATGGAGATGAGACATGACGTATCTGATCGATGCCTGGCTGGACCGCCCGCACCCGTACCTGCGGATTCTGCATCGGGAAACCGGGGAAGTCTGCGCAGTGCTTGAAGAGGAAGCCTTGAACGAGCTGCAGGATCAGGGTGACCTGGACCTCAATGGCTTGAGTTCTAACGAGCCGGTGGTGCTCAAGGAAGTGGTGAGGAATCTGTTTCTGTTCTGCTATGCGCGGGCGTTGCGTCCGGCGGCGGATCTCAATGGCAAGTTCCACCCATGAAGCGCTGTAACTGTAGGAGCGAGCTTGCTCGCGATGGTGACTCAGACAACGCGGGCTTCCAGCAAGCCCGCGTTATCGTTGAAGTCCATCGCGAGCAAGCTCGGCTCCTACAGGTGAATCAGTAATCGGCGAGGATTACAGAACGTCCAGCAGCTCGACGTCGAACACCAGTACGCTGTGCGGCGGGATGCTGCCAACGCCTTGAGCGCCGTAAGCCAGTTCGCTCGGCACGTACAGGCGCCATTTGCTGCCGGCATTCATCAGTTGCAGGGCCTCGGTCCAGCCGGCGATCACGCCGCCAACCGGGAATTCCGCAGGCTGGCCGCGCTCGTAGGAGCTGTCGAACACAGTGCCGTCGATCAGGGTGCCGTGGTAGTGAGTACGCACGCTGTCTTCACGGGTCGGCTTGGCGCCTTCACCGGCGGTCAGCACTTCGAACTGCAGGCCGGAAGCCAGAGTGGTGATGCCGTCACGCTTGGCGTTTTCAGCCAGGAAGGCACGGCCTTCGCCAGCGGCCGCTTCAGCCTTGGCTGCAGCTTCGGCCTGCATGATTTCGCGGATCACCTTGAAGCTGGCGGACATTTCTTCCTGGCCAACGCGGCTTGGCAGGCCTGCGAAAGCGTCGGTCAGACCGGCCAGGATCGCGTCCAGGCTCACGCCCGGTGGCGGGTTGTCGCGCAGTTGGTCGCCCAGCTGACGGCCAATGCCGTAGCTGACGCGGGTTTCGTCGGTGGACAGATTTACTTCGGACATGACACTGCTCCGCTGTGCGAACGCCCGGAACGTGCCGTGCATGCACAGCGCGTCCCGAAGCGCCCGGAACCAAAAAGGGTCAGCAGACTAGCACAGATGCCATGGTGTTGATCAGAGGCCGTCAGCGCTGCGACGTGGAGCGTTGCTCGATCGGCACCTTCAGGATTTCATCGATGCCGCCCATCCCGCACATCTCGTCATGAACCAGGTGGTGCACCAGATTGAAGTTCAGCTTGGGAAAGGAGCGCAGCATGTCACGGGCATGCTCCACCGAGCGAAGGTGCATCATGTGGCCGTGGGTATCGCTCAGGGGGTAGGCGGCGCCGTGCATCCGCGCCTCCAGCAGGTAGATTCCGCCTTCCAGGGAAATCAGGTTCAGCTCATCGAGCTTCCCGGCGACGGCATAGGCATTCAGCTCTTGCAGGTTCATGAACGCACCTCGTGCAATGGCGAGTCATCACACTCACAGGCATATGCCTCGGCGCATCAAAGTACAACCCACCCGCATGACCGCCCGTCTGTTTCCCGCCATTGACGGGAACAGACGGGCGATGCGATCAGTGTTTGGTCACTTTATCCAGGTAACCCATGGCAAATGCCGACACGACGAACGTCATGTGAATGATCACGTACCACATCAGGTGCTCGGGATCGACGTTCTTGGCATCCATGAAGATCCGCAGCAGGTGGATCGAAGAAATCGCCACGATCGACGCCGCCACCTTCATCTTCAGGGAAGACGAGTCCATGGTGCCGAGCCAGTTGAGCTTTTCCTTGGTGTCGTCGATGTCCAGTTGGGAAACGAAGTTCTCGTAGCCGGAAATCATCACCATCACCAGCAAGCCGCCCACCAGCGCCATGTCGATCAGCGACAGCAGCACCAGGATCAGGTCCGATTCGGCCATCGAAAAGACGTTGGGGATGACGTGGAAGACTTCCTGGAAGAATTTCAGCGCCAGAGCCAGCAGCCCAAGGGACAGGCCGAAGTAGATCGGCGCCAGCAGCCAGCGGGAGGCGTACATTGCGTTTTCGATAAAGCGTTCCATTGAATCTCACACAAGGTCTGAAAATGGCCGCGAGTATAACAGCCGCCCGTTACCCCCAGAAACCGTTGGGAAATCCGCCACCTGCGCGTGTATGTCGAAATTTTTCTGCTAGTGTCCAAACCATTGACAGTTCAGTGTTATCGGACAGGAAGACTGGAAATGGATGTGCGTTTGCCTTTGACCAGTGCCGCAATCCTTCTGGCGCTAGCGCTGAGCGGCTGCTCGCCCGACGAGGAGAAACACGAGGTCAGCCTTGAGGAAAAGACCGCGCAGTTCGAGAAGTCCCTCGATGCCATCACCGACCCCAAGCTCAAGGACGCCGTGGCCGAACTCGGTGGCTCGTTGCTGCTGCTGGAACGGGCGCAACTCAAGCTCGACACCAAGCCGGTAGTGACCGAATACGGTGAAGACGCCCTCGCCGTGCTCAAGCACTACCCCACGCCCCAGGCCCTGGTCGACACCTACATCAACGGCCTGTTCGTGCTGCACAAGGACTCCAGCTCCGATTACCTGACCGATCTGCAACCGGTGTTTCCCTTCAACTTCAGCATTCCGGCCACCTTCCTTTTCCCCCACGGTCTGGAATGGCAGTCGGTGACCCTGAGCAACAAGCGCGTGATCGCCTTTCAGCCGGAATGGTCGGAAACCGATCCCGGCATCCAGCTGAGCCCGTCCAGCTCGAACCTGACCAACCCCGATGATCTGACCGTGACCTACCCGTTCATCGAGGGTCTGGACGTCGACATCAAGAACCAGCCGCAACCGGTCAGCCTGCAAGGCAAGGTGGAAGTCATCGCGCCACACAGGCTCTACAGCTTCGACCTGAGCAAAAAGGACGTCGGCCAGACTCGCACCAACGACAACCTCAGCGTCACCCTGGTGAAACTGGGCAACAACTACGCGGAAATCGAATACAGCAACAGCGCGCCACAGGCGGCGGAGGTCGGTGATACGGCATTGAACCCGTTGATCGCCCAGGCGCGTGACAGCAGCGGGCAGTTTCTTTCCCGCTCAGGTTCGATCAATGAGACCGCCGCGCAAGTGAGGTTCTATCAGAGCCAGCTGGCAAAAATGCAGCAACAAAAAGGCTGGAGCGAATCCTTCGAAAAGCAGATCGATGAAGAACAGCGCGCCTTCGAGAAACAACAGACCCGCCATTACTCGAAGGTGTATTTCAACGGGGTGATCGATACCCTCGAAGTCAGCCTGCTGGATTTCTCCACGGTCACGGTCACCCGCAAGGACCTGAACCTGCCGGTGCGGCGCTTCGATCCCCACACCACACAGAAATCCATTCAACCTTTGGATCTGCCGGTGCTGGTGTATGACGACCAGGCACAGAGCTGGCTCAAGGGCGCGACGCTGACCGAGGACCAACTCAAGAGCAACGTAAGTATCAGCCAGTCGGTGGATGATCCGAGCGCGGCACGCATCGAGTTCAGCCACCTCAGAACCTTCAACGACGAACTGCTCGGTACGTCCTTCAATCCCGGGGAAAGCCCGGTGAGTTTCTTCACCGAGAACAGCAAGGGCAAACTTGACGAGCCCATCGAATTGCCCGCGGAAGCCTATCAGGTCGATCCGCTGCGCGGCACCATCACTTACGACTTGAACCTGTTCCCGGAAACCCCGGCCTACGCCGTGGGTTCCATCCCGCTGTTTCTCGCCACGGTCGATAAACAGACCGTCGACGCCAGCAAACTGCCCAAGGGCCTGGAGCTCAAGGGCAATGCGCTGGTGGTGGATCTGAAGGTGTTTCCGGAAACGGACTGGCGTTTTTACGCCAAGGACGACAGCGGTCACTACCTGAAGGAAATTCTGGCGGTCAACCATGACGCCAGTGCAGAAGGCCCGTCGCTATTTGCCGTGCACTATTTCTACGGGCAACCCACGCGCCTGGAAACCTACCAACGAACTGACCTCGTCACCGTGCAATACGGCTACGAGGTCAAACTCGACAAGGCGGACATGACCAAACTGGTCGAATAACGTCGTCAATGTTCCGGCCGGAACTCCGGGCCGCCGAGGTTGCGGCCACGTCCCCCGTTGATTTCACGTAGCTGGGCTTGCAGGTGCAGGCACCAGATCTGCGGGTCGTCGGCCAGCTCATATCCGTGCAGGGTCAGGCTTTCAACAATGGTATCGAGAATGGATTCGGCCACGAACGGACCATGGAACGGGCCCTGGGCTTTGATGGCTGAAGGTTGTTCACCGGCCATTCCGGCGGCGAAGAGCAAGGTCCACATGCCGTTATCGCCGGCCAGGGGCTTGATGGCGCATTCGATACGGGTCACGAGACCCAAGCATTGACGGGTGAGGCAGAGGTTGCGCGACATGGCGGCGACCCTCGGAAAATCCGGTATTCAGCCTCCATGGGAAGCTGTTTCATTCCTGATTACTGTCTCTATCCTTGAGCAGAGAATAGAAGAAAAGTTCGAGATGCAGGCTTTTCGACACCAGAAGGCGCCGAGCGGTCATTGTGTGAATATTGACGCCAGAGTGATGGCACTTCTGCAGTTTTGATCGGGTAAAAAATGTGGGAGCGGGCTTGCTCGCGAAGGCGGTGTGCCAGTCGGTATTTGTGCTGACTGACACTACGCATTCGCGAGCAAGTCCGCTCCCACAGTTGGAGGGTGTTGATTCAGATCAGGCGGGCTTGGCCTCTGCCAGCGCTTCGATCGCCATTTCCTTCTCGGCCTCTTTCAGGTCGTCCTCGCTGATCATTTCGGCAATGACCCGCAGACGCTCCACCACCCGCGCGTTGACGCTGCCTTCCGGGAACTCGCCGTTCTCGTCCGGCTCACCCGCAGGCTCGCCGACCAGCAGGCTCAGGGCCTCGTCGGCCTGACGCACCGCATAGACATGGAACTGCCCCGCGCGCACTGCGGCCAGCACCTTCTCGTCGAGCATCAGCGTGGCGACGTTGGCGTGGGGAATGATCGCGCCCTGCTCGCCCGTCAGACCGCGGGCTTCGCAGAGACGGAAGAAGCCTTCGATCTTCTCGTTGACCCCACCCACCGCCTGCACTTCACCGAACTGGTTGATCGAGCCGGTGATGGCAAAGCACTGCTTGAGTGGCGTTTTCGACAGCGCCGAAATCAGCGTGCACGCCTCACCGAGGGACGCACTGTCGCCGTCCACGTAACCGTAGGACTGCTCCAGGGCGATACTCGCCGAAATCGCCAGCGGGAATTCCTGAGCGTAACGGCTGCCCAGATACCCGGTGAGGATCATCACGCCCTTGGAGTGGATCGGTTGGCCAAGGTTGACCTCACGCTCGATGTCGACGATGCCGCTGCCGCCCGGGTAGACCGTCGCGGAAATCCGCGCCGGCACGCCGAAGGCCGAGTCACCGACTTCCAGCACCGTCAGACCGTTGCACTTGCCGACCGCCGCACCTGCGGTATCGATCAGGATGATCCCGGCCAGCATGTCGTCGAGGATCCGCGCCGAGACGCGCCCGGTGCGAGTCGCCTTGGCCTTGAGCGCACGCTCGATGTGGCCGGCATCGGTCATCTCGTCCCCGGCCAGATGGCGAATGAAATCCGCTTCGCTGACCAGCTGGAACAGATCGCCGATACGCGCCGACAAGCGCCCCTGATGCTCGGCCAGACGCGCGCTGTAGGTCGCCAGACGCGCCACCGCATCGGCGGTCAGCGGCGCCATGCCTTCCTCGGAAGTACGGGTTTTCAGCAACTGGGCGAACTGCTCGAGGCTTTCGTCGACCATCGGGATGTCTTCATCGAAATCCACCAGGACGCGGAACATCTCCTGGAAATCCGGATCCAGGTCCTGCAGCGTGTAGTAGAGCGAGCGGGCGCCGATGATGATCACTTTGACCTGCAGCGGAATGTGCTGCGGCGTCAGGGTGACGGTGGCGAATCGCCCCATTTCGCTCAGTGGCGATTCCATCTTCAGCTTGCGCGATTGCAGGGCGCGTTTCAGCGCGTCCCACACGAACGGCTCGCCGAGCATTTTTTCCGCTTCAAGGATCAGGAAACCGCCGTTGGCCCGGTGCAGCGCACCCGGGCGCAACTGGCGGTAAGTGGTGTACAGCGCGCCCTGGTCGGTGCTGTATTCGATGCGGCCGAACAAGTTCTCGTAGGTCGGGTGCGGCTCGAACACCACCGGCGCGCCACCGCTGACGGAGTGGCCGACCACCAGGCTCGGCGCGTACTGCTCTTCAAGCAGCTTGCGGGCGACGGCGTCGGTCTTGCTGTCGTCCACCAGTTGCTCGACCACGGTCTTGAGCAGGTAAACCTGCATCGCTTGCAGATAACCGCAGACGGCCGCGTTCTCGGCATATTTCTCCGACAGCGGCGACAGTAGCGGCTGCAAGGCCAGGGTGATGGTTTCTTCGTTGAGGTGGCGCAACTGATTGCTCGACTCGCGCTTCCACTGCGGCAGGCTGGCGAGCTCTTCATTCAGGCGCTCTTCCAGGGCGGAAATGTCATCGTGGAAACGCTCGCGCTCGGCTTCCGGCAGCTGGGCGAATTCCGCCTCGTCCAGGGCCTTGCCTTCGAGCATCGGGGTGAAGGCGATGTTGCTGCTGTCGCGGTAGAGCGCGACGTCCTTTTCCAGGGCCAGACGCTCGATCACGTCCAGCGCCCGGTCGTAGCGCTGATTGAAAGCGCGGTCGATGGCGCTTTTCTTCTGCTGGTAGGACGGGTGTTCGAACACTGCCGGGAAAGTGGCCAGCAGGTTGTCGATCAAGCCGTTGATATCACCGATGAACGTACCGGCGGTGCCCGATGGCAGCTCCAGCGCACGGGGCTCGCGGGCTTCATCGAAGTTGTTGACGTAGACCCAGTCCGCCGGGGTCTGCAGGCGCTTGCCTTCGGCCTTCAGGTAGCGTTTGACGAACGAGAACCGGCCGGTACCGGGCTCGCCCATGACGAATACGTTGTAACCGGGGCGTGGCATGGCCACACCGAACTGCAAGGCTTCGACCGCGCGTTCCTGGCCGAGCACACCGCGAAAGGGCTCCAGATCGTTGGTGGTAGAGAAGCTGAACTGTTCAGCGGAAAACGGACGGGTCAGCGCTTCGGGCGCTAGACGCAAGCTGGCAGCAACAGGATCAGGCATCGGGCTTCCTTACATCAGGCGGGGCAGATAGCGGCATTCTGGCGCTGCCTGTGCCGAACTGGCAAGGAGCGCCTCAGGCCAAAGCATAGACAAGTGCGAACCCGGGCACAGGGCTGCACCAATTCACGGTTTTTGATGAATGTTCAGCAAAAAATCACGGAACCCTGTGATCGTGCCTAAACTCCAAACTGCGCGGCTGGAGTTATAACCGGCCCAACTGGCTCCGCAGGCCGGGCCAGACCCCAAAAATCGGTACGCACATTAAGAGAACAAAGCTATGAAACGGATTCTTCTCGGTACTCTCTTCACCGCTGTATCCATCAACGCCATGGCACAGGCGCCAGGCGGCCCGGATTGTGGTTGGGGCAACATGCTGTTCGAAGGACAGCGCGGCACTCCGGCTCACTTCCTGGCATCCACCACCAACGGCACTTCCGGTAATGCAACCTTCGGCATGACCTCGGGCACCAACGGTTGCTCCACCAACGCGTCGCTGACCTATGGCGGCAAATCCTGGTTTGCCATGAATGGCATGATGAACGAGCTGTCCGAAGACATGGCAAAAGGCAACGGCGAAGCGCTGACGACCTATGCCGTGGTACTGGGCGTGGCGCCGGAAGATCGCGCGCACTTCGCCGCCGTCACTCACGAGCACTTCCAGCAGATCTTCAGCAAGGCTGACGTGACCGCCGAAGATGTGCATACCAACACAATGGCCGTACTGAAGAACGATCCTCGTCTGGCCAAGTACGCCACGCAGGCTTAAGCTCGGCCCTGCCCCGCTTCTTTCGGGAAGCGGGTTTTATTTTTTGGAACTGCCCCTCTTTGGGTCTTTTTCTCACGTATTAAGTTGCCACCTATGCTCAAACGCCTCGCCTGGCTGGCGCTCTGTGTCTGCGCCCCGCTATCCGCCGCGCCACACATCGATAATCAACGTTTGCAGCAACTGGCCAACGACCCTTTCTGGATTTCCCTGGGCCATTACGAAACCGCCAAGCTCGGTGGTTGGCGCAGCTATGTCAGCGACAAGAAGTTCTTCCTCGCGCCTGATGGCAATTCACACCCTGACCACGAACTCGCCGCCACCGTGCAGGCCCTGTACGCGCCGGCCAGTGCCGGCGAGCAGCACGCTCAATGCGTCTACCCGGCACGTACCCGCTGGCTGAAAGACCAGTTGAACCTGACCGATCTGCCAGCGCCGGACTGCGCCGAGTTCAAAAAGTGGTTCAAGGACGTCTCACCCCACAGCGCGGTGATGATTTTCCCGGCGGCCTATCTGAACAGCCCGTCCTCGATGTTCGGCCACACCCTGTTGCGCATCGATCAGGCCGAAGCCCAGAGCGACAAAACCTCGCTGCTCAGTTACGCGATCAACTTCGGCGCCTACATCGAAGGCTCGGACAACAGCATCCTGTATGCCTGGAAAGGCTTGATGGGGGGCTATCCGGGGCTGTTCGCGCTGGTGCCGTATCAGGAAAAACTCTCGGAATACCGAAGCCTGGAAAACCGCGACTTGTGGGAATACCGGTTGAACCTGACTCAGGCTGAAACCGCGCGCATGGTTGAGCACGTCTGGGAGTTGAAGCAGATCCAGTTCGACTACTTCTTCTTCGACGAAAACTGCTCCTATCGCCTGCTGGAACTGCTGCAGGTGGCGCGCCCGAGCTTGCGCCTGACCGAACAATTCCCGCTGACCGCCATTCCCACCGACACCGTCAAGGCGGTGAAAGAGGCCGGACTGGTGGAGTCGATCCAGTACCGCCCTTCCCGTGAACGGGAGCTGCTCGCTCGCGCCGAACCTCTGAGCGATGAAGAACAACAGTGGGTGTTGAAAGTCAGCGCCGATCAGAAACAGCTGCAAACCGCGCAATTCAAGGCGCAGCCCCGGGAGCGCCAGGCGCTGATCATCGATGCGGCCTATCGCCTCGAACGCTACCGCGCCAATGGCCAGGAGCGTGACCCGGCGCGGGCGCAGCGCAGTTTCGAGCTGCTGCGGGCGATCAACCAGAACCCCGCGCCGGAGCTGGAAATCCCGCAGCCCGGCCTGCCCGAGGACGGCCACGAATCGCGCACCTGGCAGGCCGGCCTGGGCACCCGGGGCGACCGGGCTTTCGGCGAATACGGCCTGCGCATGGCGTATCACGATCTCAATGACAATTCCGAGAGTTTTCCCCTCGGCGCGCAGATCGAAATCCTCCAGCTGAAATTGCGTCAGTACGAAGGCAATGACTGGCAGGTGCAACAACTGGACCTGGCGACCATTCGTTCGCTGACGCCGCGCAACGAGCTGCTGCAACCGCTGTCGTGGCAGGTCACCGGGGGCCTGGAGCGGGTGCCGGGCAAGCATGACGATGAGAACCTGGTCAGCCACGTCAACGGCGGTGGCGGCGGCACCTGGCAATTGGCCGACGATATGCTGGGTTTCGCCCTGGGCACCGTACGCGTGGAGCACAATAACGATTTCGCCGAGTTCGTATCACCTGCGGCGGGGTTCAACACAGGGGTGCTGTGGAAAAATCCGTTGGGCAACTTCAGCCTGGAAACCAAAGGTGATTTTTTCACCAATGGCGAAGTACGTCGCAGCGTGAGCCTGAATCAGCAATGGGAGTTGTCGCGCAACCTCGGATTACGCCTGAGCGCCCAGCGCGAGTTCAGCCACCTGGCCTCGCCGGAAAACGAAGTGATGCTTGAGGTGAAGTGGTATCACTATTGAAAAGCGCAGGAGCGAGGCTTGCCCGCGAAAGCGGTGTGTCAGGCGACATCAATGTTGGATGTGCCGGCCTCTTCGCGGGCAAGCCTCGCTCCTACAGTGAAGGCTGCGATCTTTTGATCTTTCTTTCACGCCACACTGACGAACCCGCACCTAGACTTTCCCTGTAGGCCGTTTAACGGTCAGGGAGCCCGAGATGTTGCGTTGTGCAGGTGTGATTGGTTTGTTGCTGTTGATTGCGGGTTGCCAGACAACCCACGAAGATCTGATCGCCAGGGGTTATCCACCGGCGTTCGCCGATGGTTTCGATGACGGCTGCAGCAGTGGCCGCCAAGCCGCAGGCGCCATCACCGGCGAGTTTCGCAAGAACGTGCCGCGCTATCTGAAAGACAACAACTACGCCGAAGGCTGGAGCGATGGCTTCCGCCAGTGTCAGGCCATGCGCGAGAGCCAGGACCGCCAGGACTATTACAACAGCCACCAGAGCGAGCGCGACAAAGCCTGGCAACAGCAAAAGGACCAGGACGCCGCCCGGGCCTATCGCTCGCCATAGGTCGCTAATAGACATTCACTGAAACCAAAAGCCTGCAACCATGGCCCAAACCCTATAACGGGAGGAAACCATGAGTCGCGCCTTCGTCAATGAGGATAATGCCGCCGCGCAAACCGATCAGCCGGTCGAACGGCAGGTCAGTGCGCAGCCCAATTACGTCACGCCCGCAGGCATTGGCCAGTTGCAGGACAAAGTGGCGCAATTACAGGCGCAGCACGCAGAGCAATTGGCGCTTGGCGATCAGGCGGACAAGCAGCAACTGGTCAACCTTGAACGCGATCTGCGCTATTTCCTCCAGCGCCTGCAAAGTGCTCAAGTAGTGCCAGCGGCCACTTCGAACAAGAAGGTGCAGATCGGCAGTTGGGTCACCTATGCCGATGAACACGGCACCGAGCGCCGCGTGCAACTGGTCGGTGAAGACCAGGCCGCGGCCGCCAAAGGCCTGATCAACTGGGGCTCGCCACTGGGTCGGGCGCTGCTCGGGGCACAACTCAACGATGAGGTGCTCTGGCAGCGCCCGGCCGGCGATCAGTTGATCGAGGTCATCCGCATCGAGCCGACTTAAACCACGCCCTGAGCGAGCATCGCTTCGGCAACCTTGACGAAGCCGGCGATGTTCGCGCCCTTGACGTAGTTGACCTGGCCATTCTCTTCGCCGTAATGCACGCAAGCGTGATGAATCGACTGCATGATCGCGTGCAGCTTGCTGTCTACTTCCCCGCCGGTCCACAGCAGGCGCATGGCGTTCTGCGACATCTCCAGCCCGCTCACGGCCACGCCACCGGCGTTGGACGCCTTGCCCGGAGCGAACAGGGTGCCCGCCTCGATGAACAGGTCCACCGCCTCGAGCGTGGTCGGCATGTTCGCGCCTTCGGCCACGCAGACGCAGCCGTTGCGCAGCAAGGTGCGAGCGGCCTCGGCATCCAGTTCGTTCTGGGTGGCGCAAGGCAATGCGATGTCGCAACGCAGCCCCCACGGGTGCTGGCCGGCGAGGAACTCCAGGCCGAAGCGAGCGGCCAGTTCACGGATACGCCCGCGCTGGACGTTCTTCAACTCCAGCACCGCCTGCCACTGCTCTTCGGTCAAACCGCTTTCGCAATACAGTGTGCCTTCGGAATCGGACAGCGAAATCACCTTTCCGCCCAGGTCCATCACCTTGCGCGCCGCGTATTGCGCAACGTTGCCAGAACCGGAAATCGCCACGCGCTTGCCTTCGACGGTTTCACCGCGACGCTTGAGCATTTCCTCGGCGAAGTACACGCAACCGAAACCGGTCGCCTCAGGACGAATCAGGCTGCCGCCGTAGCTTGGGCCCTTGCCGGTCAGCACGCTGGTGAACTGGTTGCTCAGGCGCTTGTACTGGCCGAACAGGAAGCCGATCTCGCGGGCGCCCACACCGATATCACCGGCCGGCACGTCAACGTCGGCACCGATGTGGCGGTACAGCTCGCTCATGAAGGCCTGGCAGAAACGCATGACTTCCGCGTCGCTCTTGCCCTTCGGATCGAAGTCCGAACCGCCCTTGCCGCCGCCCATGGGCAGCGAGGTCAGCGAGTTCTTGAAGGTCTGTTCGAAGGCGAGGAATTTCAGCACGCCGAGGTTCACCGAAGGATGGAAGCGAAGGCCACCCTTGTAAGGGCCGATGGCGCTGTTCATCTGCACGCGGAAACCGCGGTTGACCTGCACTTTGCCGTGATCGTCGACCCAGGACACACGAAAGGTGATCGCCCGCTCCGGCTCGCAGATGCGCTCCAGGATGCCCGAGGTCAGGTAGTGCGGGTTGGCCTCCAGAAACGGCCACAGACTGCGCAGAACTTCTTCTACGGCCTGATGGAATTCAGGTTGGTCAGGGTCGCGTTGCTTGAGGCGGGCGAGGAAGGATTCGACGGATTCGATCATGGAAAAGTCTCGGCAAATTTATTGTCGTTGGAAAATTTGAGCCGGACTGTAACAAAGGACTCACGCACTGGAACAGCGCAGAATGTCGCATTGATGAAATTAAATGGTGCACAGGATATAAATCGAGTGTGGTTTTCGGTGGTTTTTGCACCAGAAAAGGGATTCACATTTCGGGTTTTGCACCATCAGGTAGATCGCCTTCGCGGGCAAGCCTCGCTCCTACAGGTCACCCATTCCCCTGTAGGAGCGAGGCTTGCCCGCAAACGGTACGACGCGGTGCCACTGAATAAACCGGCCCATAAAAAAAACGGAGCCCGAAGGCTCCGTTCTCTTTGCAACCAACCCCAAATCAGGCCAGTTTCTTGTGCCGTACACGGTGCGGCTGGGCAGCCGCTTCGCCGAGGCGCTTCTTGCGGTCGGCTTCGTATTCGGTGTAGTTGCCTTCGAAGAACACCGCTTGCGAGTCGTCTTCGTAAGCCAGGATGTGGGTCGCCACGCGGTCCAGGAACCACCGGTCGTGGGAGATCACAATGGCGGCGCCCGGGAAGTCCAGCAGGGCTTCTTCCAGGGAACGCAGGGTTTCAACGTCGAGGTCGTTGGACGGTTCGTCGAGCAGCAGGACGTTGCCGCCCTCCTTCAGGGTCAGCGCCAGGTGAAGACGACCGCGCTCACCACCGGACAGGTCCTTGACGAACTTCTGCTGATCGCCGCCCTTGAAGTTGAAGCGACCAACGTAGGTACGCGACGGGATCTCGTAGTTGCCAATGCGGATCTGGTCGGAACCGTCGGAGATCTGCTGGAACACGGTCTTGCTGCCGTCCAGGTCTTCGCGGCTCTGGTCGACGCAGGCCAGTTGCACGGTTTCGCCGATTTCGATGGAGCCCGAATCCGGAGTTTCCTTGCCCATCAGCATGCGGAACAGGGTCGACTTACCGGCACCGTTACCACCGATAACGCCGACGATCGCGCCTTTTGGCATGGCGAACGACAGGTTGTCGATCAGTACGCGATCGCCGTAGCCCTTGGTGACATTCTTGAATTCGATGACCTTGTCACCCAGGCGCGGACCGGCCGGGATGTAGATCTCGTTGGTTTCGCTGCGCTTCTGGAATTCCTGCGATTGCATTTCTTCGAAGCGTTGCAGACGAGCCTTGGATTTGGACTGGCGGGCCTTGGCGCCTTTGCGCACCCACTCCAGTTCTTCCTTCATGGCTTTTTCATGAGCCGACTGCTGCTTGGATTCCTGGGCCAGACGATCGGATTTGGCTTCCAGCCAGCCCGAATAGTTGCCCTCGTAAGGAATGCCCGCGCCGCGGTCGAGTTCCAGAATCCAGCCAGCGACGTTGTCCAGGAAGTAACGGTCGTGCGTAATCGCTACCACAGTGCCCGGGAAGTCGTGAAGGAAGTGCTCCAGCCAGGCGACGGAATCGGCGTCCAGGTGGTTGGTCGGTTCGTCGAGCAGCAGCATGTCAGGGGCCGACAGCAGCAGGCGGCACAGGGCCACACGACGCTTCTCACCACCGGACAGGTGTTCGACCTTGGCGTCCCAGGCCGGCAGGCGCAGCGCATCGGCGGCGACTTCCAGCTGGCGCTCCAGGTTGTGGCCATCGCTGGCCTGCAGGATCGCTTCGAGCTTGGCCTGCTCGGCAGCCAGCTTGTCGAAGTCGGCATCCGGATCGGCGTAGGCGGCGTAGACCTCGTCCAGACGCGCCTGGGCGTCCTTGATTACGCTGACCGCCTCCTCGACCACTTCACGCACGGTCTTGGTCGGATCAAGTTGCGGCTCTTGCGGCAGATAACCAATGTTGAGTTCTGGCATCGGACGCGCTTCGCCTTCGAACTCGGTGTCGACACCCGCCATGATCTTCAGCAGGGTGGATTTACCCGAACCGTTGAGGCCGAGCACGCCGATCTTGGCGCCGGGGAAGAAAGACAGGGAGATGTTTTTCAGGATTTCCCGCTTCGGCGGCACAACTTTGCCCAGCCGATGCATGGTGAATACGTATTGAGCCATGGAGAACCTAGGGTCAGTGACTGATGAATGATGAAAGCGCAGGCGATGCCCGGGCCAGACCGTGCGCGTGGACCGCTTGATGGAGACCCAAGCGTGCGCGCTGAAAAAAGTCTGATTCTAGGAGCTGGAACGCTCCCGCGTAACCGGCAAAGCTACCTGAATGACGAGAGGCCGTCCAGCCGAGCGGGGCTGGCACTTTGCCACAACTCAAGGCATGCTAGCCGCCCTTCGGGCGTCCGGCTTATAGTGCACGTCGCGCCAGTCCAGCCCAACCGCAGGATTACAGTTTGTCCATTGCCCCTCCGCCCCTGACCACTCGTGCGCCGACAACCGCGAACGGTTCGCCCCTGCGCGGAACACTGAAAAGCGCCCTGGCGACCCTGGTGCTGTTGCTGCTCGCGCTGATGTTCTGGCAATTGCTGGACCAACTGCGAGAAACCCAGAAAACCCAGCGTCAGTACACCATCGACTACACCGCCGACCTGGCCACCCAGGTCAGCCTGAACATGGCGCTGAACGCTCG
The DNA here is from genome assembly GCF_013359595.1 of Pseudomonas sp. C1C7. GTDB lineage: Bacteria > Pseudomonadota > Gammaproteobacteria > Pseudomonadales > Pseudomonadaceae > Aquipseudomonas. The sequence continues at coordinate 99,023 of NZ_JABFMP010000027.1, forward strand.
AATCGCCCTCAACCTGTTGCCCATCGTCGAACAGCCGCAAGGCCTCGAGGAGCAACAGGCGTTGCTGCGCAAGCTGCAAAAATCGCTGCCGGACCTGACCAGCCTCGCCTTGCTCAGCCCGTCGGGAGCCATTCTCGCCGACAGCTCGAGCAACAGCGAAGACGCCGATTACCTGAGCGCGCTGGTCCGGCGCAGTCACGCCCAGCCTCATTACTTCAGCAATGCCATCGATGGTTCGGTCGTGCATCTGTTGTTGCATCAAGGCAGCGGCAGCAGCCGCGGTTACTGGGCCCTGCGCTTCAAACCGACCTTTTTCTCGTCCCTGACTCAGCTTGGCGATGCCGACAATCGTCCGCAATGGCTGGTGGAAAACCGCAACAACCACCAGATCATCAGTCGCGACGAGGCGCTGCCCCTGGTCAATCCGGGCACGCTGACCCAGGACGATCTGAGCAACAGCGTGCTGACCGTGCCCCTGAGCAGCAGCGACTGGCAACTGCGCGGGCTGTTCGATCGCCAGCAGGTGCTGGAAGAACTGCTGCCGGCCTTCATCGGCAAATGCCTGCTGGGCCTGGCCTTCTCGATGCTGCCTTTTATCGTTCTGCTGAACATGCGCCGGCGTCAGCGCCAACTGCATGAAGGTCGTCGGCGATATCAGGAGATTTTCGAAGGCACGGGCGTGGCCCTGTGTGTACTCGACATGTCCGGCCTGATGAGCGCTTTCGACAAGGCCCGCGTGCAGAGCAACGAGCAACTGCGCGAATGGCTGCGGGACCCGGAACAACGCCGGCAGCTGTTGCAGGCGCTGCGCATTACCGAAGTCAACCAGGTGGCGTTGCAACTGCTCAACGTCGGCTCCCGCGAACAGGCCTGGGATCTGCTGATAGAAGGCAACCCGCTGGATGGCAGCGCCATCGGCAATCAGGTGCTCGAGGCGACGCTCAATCAACAGAAGCAGCTGGAACTGGAGATCAAGCTCCAGGACGCCGCCGGCCGCGACCAGCACCTTTGGCTGGTGCTGCGCCTGCCGCAAAGCCCGGAAGATTATAAAGCGGTGATCCTGAGCATCACCGATATCACCAGCCGCAAGCTCACGGAGCTGTCGCTGCAGGAGCGGGAAGGTTTCTGGTCCGACGTGGTGCGTACCGTGCCCGATCACCTCTATGTGCAGGATGTGATCAGCCAGCGGATGATTTTCAGCAACCACCACCTGGGCCAGACCCTGGGTTACAACCGCACCGAACTGCAGCAGATGGGTGAGTATTTCTGGGAAATCCTTCTGCACCCCGACGATGCCGACTTCTATCACCGCTCGCGCCATCTGCAACGCCAGGATGGCTACAGCCAGTTGATGCAATGCCAGTTGCGCTTCCGTCACCGTAACGGTGAATGGCGGCGTTTCGACATTCGCGAACAGGCCCTGGCCCGGGACAAGCACAACCAGGTGACCCGCATCATTGGTGTCGCCAAGGACGTTACCGAGCAGATCGAAGCCAGTGAATCGCTGCGCGACAGCGAGCAGCGTTACCGGATGCTCGCCGAAAGCATCAGCGACGTGATCATCTCGACCGACAGCCGCCTGAGCCTCAACTACGTCAGCCCGTCGGTGCAGGCCGTGCTGGGCTACGACGCCGAGTGGATTTTCCAGAACGGCTGGCACTCGACCATCGCCAACCCGCAGCAGCTGACCGGTATCTACAGCCTGATGGAACGGGTCAGCAAGGCGCTCGATCAGCCCGAGCAACTGGCGCTGCTGCGCAGCCAGGTGCAGACGCAACTGTTCCTGTTCGACTGCCTGCGGGCCGACGGGCGCAAGATTCCGATCGAGCTGCGACTGGTGCTGGTATGGGACGAGCACGACGCGTTCGAAGGTGTGCTCGGTGTCGGTCGCGACGTCAGCCAGCAGCGCCGCGCGGAAAAAGACCTGCGCATGGCGGCCACGGTTTTCGAGCACTCGACCTCGGCGATTCTGATCACCGACCCGGCCGGCTATATCGTCCAGGCCAACGAAGCCTTCAGCCGTGTCAGCGGTTATGCGGTGGAACAGGTCCTCGACCAGTTGCCGAACATGCTGACGGTCGATGAGCAGCAGGAAGCCCACCTGCGTTATGTACTCAAGCAACTGAACCAGAACAGCACCTGGGAAGGCGAAGTCTGGCTCAAGCGACGCAACGGCGAGCACTACCCGGCCTGGGTCGGTATCACTGCGGTGTTCGACGACGAAGGCGATCTGGCCAGCTACGTGTGCTTCTTCAGCGACATCAGCGAGCGCAAGGCCAGCGAGCAGCGGATTCATCGCCTGGCCTATTACGACGCCCTGACGCACCTGCCCAACCGCTCGCTGTTCCAGGACCGCCTGCACACCGCTCTACAAGCGGCCGAACGACAGAAGTCGTGGGTGGTGCTGATGTTCCTCGACCTCGACCGTTTCAAGCCGATCAACGACTCCCTGGGGCACGCCGCGGGCGATCGCATGCTCAAGGAAATGGCGACCCGTCTGCTCGAATGCGTCGACGATGACGACACCGTGGCGCGCATGGGTGGCGACGAGTTCACCCTGCTCCTGCAACCTCGGGCCAACCGTGAGACCGCCTTGAACCGGGCGATTCACGTGGCAGAACAGATTCTCGCCGGGCTGGTGAAGCCGTTCGTGCTCGAAGGCCGCGAGTTCTTCGTCACGGCCAGTATCGGCATCGCCCTGAGCCCGCAGGACGGCAACGAACTCAGCCAACTGATGAAGAACGCCGACACCGCGATGTACCACGCCAAGGAACGCGGCAAGAACAACTTCCAGTTCTACCAGGCGGACATGAACGCCAGCGCCCTGGAGCGTCTGGAGCTGGAAAGCGATTTGCGTCATGCCCTGGAACAGAACGAGTTCACGCTGTTCTATCAGCCTCAGTTCAGCGGCGATGGCAAACGTTTGACCGGCGCCGAAGCCCTGCTGCGCTGGCGTCATCCGCGCCGCGGCATGGTGCCGCCGGGGGACTTCATTCCGGTGCTCGAGGAACTGGGCCTGGTGGTGGATGTGGGCGAGTGGGTGATCAGCGAGGCCAGCCGCCAGCTCAAGACCTGGCATCAGGCCAAAATGCGGGTGCCGAAAGTCTCGGTGAATATCTCGGCCCGGCAGTTCTCCGACGGCCAGCTCGGCACGCGGATCGCCACCATCCTCAAGGACACCGGCCTGCCGCCGGCGTGCCTGGAGCTGGAACTGACCGAAAGCATCCTGATGCGCGAAGTCAGCGAGGCGATGCAGATTCTCGATGGCCTGAAAAACCTCGGCCTGAGCCTGGCGGTCGACGACTTCGGCACCGGTTATTCATCGCTCAACTACCTCAAGCAGTTCCCGATCGACGTGCTGAAGATCGACCGCACCTTCGTCGATGGCCTGCCCTCGGGTGAACAGGATGCGCAGATCGCCCGGGCGATCATCGCCATGGCTCACAGCCTGAATCTGGCGGTAATCGCCGAGGGTGTGGAAACCCAGGAACAGCTGGATTTCCTGCGCGAACACGGCTGCGACGAAGTCCAGGGCTACCTGTTCGGGCGCCCGATGCCGGCGGACCGGTTCGAAGAGCAGTTCATCAGAGATGCAGTGGGGCAGCTTTAAGCTGCAAGCTGCAAGCTGCAAGCTGCAAGCTGCAAGCTGCAAGCTGCAAGCTGCAAGCTTCAAGCTTCAAGCTTCAAGCAAAGCCAATCCGCTTTTCCTCTTGAGGCTTGCAGCTTGAAGCTTGAAGCTGAATCCCTTTCGTCTGCGACATGACGTCCTTTCATATGCCTTCCAAAACCCGTTGGGGTAGAATGCCCCCCTTTTCCGCCCCCGATCCTTGAGGACCGCCATGTTCAGCCGTGATTTGACTATTGCCAAGTACGACGCCGATCTCTTTGCCGCCATGGAGCAAGAAGCTCAGCGCCAGGAAGAGCACATTGAGCTGATCGCTTCGGAAAACTACACCAGCCCTGCGGTGATGGAAGCTCAAGGCTCGGTACTGACCAACAAGTACGCCGAAGGCTACCCGGGCAAGCGCTACTACGGTGGTTGCGAGTACGTCGACGTCGTTGAGCAACTGGCCATCGACCGTGCAAAAGAGCTGTTCGGCGCCGATTACGCCAACGTTCAGCCGCACGCCGGCTCGCAAGCCAACAGCGCCGTCTACCTGGCCCTGCTGTCCGCTGGCGACACCATCCTGGGCATGAGCCTGGCCCACGGCGGTCACCTGACCCACGGCGCCAGCGTTTCGTCCTCGGGCAAGCTGTACAACGCCATCCAGTACGGCATCGACGCCAACGGCCTGATCGACTACGACGAAGTCGAGCGTCTGGCTGTTGAAAACAAGCCGAAAATGATCGTGGCCGGTTTCTCCGCCTACTCGCAGGTTCTGGACTTCCCGCGCTTCCGCGCCATCGCTGACAAGGTCGGTGCCTACCTGTTCGTCGACATGGCCCACGTGGCCGGTCTGGTTGCCGCCGGTGTCTACCCGAACCCGGTTCCATTCGCCGACGTCGTGACCACCACCACTCACAAGACCCTGCGCGGTCCACGTGGCGGCCTGATCCTGGCTCGCGCCAACGCCGACATCGAGAAGAAGCTGAACTCTGCGGTATTCCCTGGCGCCCAGGGCGGCCCGCTGGAGCACGTGATCGCTGCCAAGGCGATCTGCTTCAAGGAAGCACTGCAGCCTGAGTTCAAGGCCTACCAGCAACAAGTGGTAAAAAACGCCCAGGCCATGGCCAGCGTGTTCATCGAGCGCGGTTTCGACGTGGTTTCCGGCGGTACTCAGAACCACCTGTTCCTGCTGTCGCTGATCAAGCAGGAAATCTCCGGTAAAGATGCCGACGCCGCTCTGGGCAAGGCTTTCATCACCGTGAACAAGAACTCCGTGCCAAACGACCCTCGCTCCCCGTTCGTCACCTCCGGCCTGCGCTTCGGTACTCCGGCTGTGACCACTCGCGGCTTCAAGGAAGCCGAGTGCAAGGAACTGGCAGGCTGGATCTGCGACATCCTGGCTGACCTGAACAACGAAGCGGTGATCGACGCCGTTCGTGAGAAAGTCAAAGCCATCTGCAAGAAGCTGCCGGTGTACGGCGCCTGATAGCAGAGCGTTTAAAAAAGCCCGGCCATATTGGCCGGGCTTTTTTTTGCAAATCAAACATCCGAAAAGCCCTCCACAAGCTCAATAAAAATTCCGAAATATTCGATTATCAAACAAAAGCCAATTCAAACTTCGTTGCTGCTAGCTTAGTCACAAGCCGAACTGACTCGGCCCTGCTTAAAACAATGAAATGGAGTTCTCGAACATGGCCAAAAGCAAAGACCAATCTTTCGTTGCATCATTGAAAACAAACTATGGAAACCTTCATCTACCGAAAATAACCTACGGAAAAACCACCCATGTAAAAAAGCTCGATTATGATGCCTGGTCATTCGAGGCCAACATGGATGTATCCAGTTACCTGTGCGTAAAAAGTGATGCCCAGAACCATCAGATCAAGTTTTATTTTTATTGCATCGAAGACTACTATTCGATCTACCTTCTCACTAATGGCTTGTATCACCGCCAGGCCCTTAGTAACGAAAACAAGGATTTCATTGGCGCCTTCCCGCCTGACCGCAACCAAACCACATTCAACCTGCTCGATGACCGGGGACGCATCGTCACGCTCGACCAGCTCGACAGCGACCACAAAAAAATCAGGATCCAGACCCGGGGCGGAAAGACCCTGAGTGTGCGCGGCAACACCACAGTGGGCGGCCTCGTCTGCACCGAATCGGCCAAAGCAAAGCCTCTGGAATTCACACTCGATATCCTCAATCGCGGTGCGGTTTGACCATCACGGCAGGTAACGTCAATGAATACTGATCGACAAAAATCCTTCATCGCGACTATCGGCACTGATTTCGGACTTCTTAACTTTCTGGAGGTAATGCACGGTGAGCGCGCGATTTCCACACCCGTTCGTGCCAGTGGCGGATTTTTCACCGGGCGTCCGCAAGTTCGCGATGATTCACATCTATTGGGATTGCGCAGCGATGTCCCTATAAATCACATGCCTCGCCTGATGATTTACTTTAGATATTCCGATAACGGGTATCGACTCTACATTCGCACGCCAGGACCTTACTACGGAATGTGCCTCAGCATCGATGACAACGGATTAGCCGGTGCCTTTCCCGCGGACAAATCAGACATCTTTTATATAACCCGAGAAAACGGCACACCCATCAACCTTGAAAACCTCAAAAACATTACACCTTGCATTTACTTGCTACCCAGAGAATCGCAAGCTCTTCACGCGCAAATAATCCGAGGGTCACCTTATACTTATATCGCCGCCAAAGGTGGAACAGCCCAGACCTTTAACTTGAACATATTGGAAAGAAACGTTCCTTATATCAATCATCCTGATGAAGTCTGAAGCGGCAAGGTTTTGCACCTGCGGGTGACGATTGCAACATCGCACCCGCTTCGGTGACGTCTCAATCCGCCACCACCCTGGCAAACCCCTTGCGGATTTTCTCTTCCGGCAAATCATCAGCAATGAACACGATCACGCTTTCACGCGTTTCATCGTCCGCCCACTCTGTGTCCCAGTCGAAACCGTATAGCTTCAGCACCCCCTGAAACACCATGCGTCGCGGCTCGCCCAGGATGTTCAACACGCCTTTGTAGCGCAGCAATTGCTTGCCATGGTCCTCCAGCAGTTCGTTCATGAATTCGCTGAGCTTGTCGATGTCCAGCGGCTTGTCGGTGCGCAACACAAGACTGGAAATACGATCGATGGAAGGTGCCGTACTGACCGGACGCAAGCTCACACTGCCGCCCAGGTCGGCATTGAGATTAAAACCGCGCACGTCGAGCATTTCCGCCAGGTCGATTTTGCCGTGATCAACCACACGTATGGGCGCGCGGCGGTTGATGCGGGTCAGGCGCTCGCTCAGGGCATTGAAAGTCGATTCGTCCACCAGGTCACGCTTGCTCACCAACAAACGATCGGCGAAACCGATCTGCGCCTGGGCGATGGTTTGGGTCAGCTGCTGCTCGGCATGCGCCGCGTCCACCAGGGTGATGATGCCGTCGAGGATGTAACGCTCGCGCAGTTCCTCGTCGATGAAGAAGGTTTGCGCCACCGGTGCCGGATCGGCCAGCCCGGTGCATTCGATCACCAGGCGGTCGAAGGCGATTTCGCCGCTGTCCAGGCGTTCGAGCAGCAGGTAAAGCGCCTTGGTCAGATCGGTGTGGATGGTGCAGCAGACGCAGCCGTTGGACAGCGTCATCACTTGCACCGGCTCTTCGCCCAGCAACTGGGTGTCGATACCGGCGTCGCTGAATTCGTTTTCGATCACGGCGATCTTCAGGCCGTGCTCGGCCTTGAGCAGATGGCGCAGCAGCGTGGTCTTGCCGGCGCCGAGGAAGCCGCTGAGGATCGTGACCGGGATGGGAGAGGACACGGTGAATCTCCTGTCGCATGAAATTTAAAGACAAACGCAAAACAAATGTGGGAGCGGGCTTGCTCGCGAAGGGGTCGTGTCAGTCGACATGAATGCTGAATGACACACCGCTTTCGCGAGCAAGCCCGCTCCCACAAGGTATTGCGTCAACCTTCGCGCTGAATCAACAGCACTTCGGCCCACCCTTGCCACCGTAACGGGCTTCCTGGCGCTCGCGGAAGAACGCCTCGTAGCTCATCACCGGTTTGTCCGGGTGTTTGTTTTGCATGTGCTCGACGTAGTTGTCGTAGTCGGGCATGCCGACCATCAGGCGCGCGGCCTGACCGAGGTACTTACCGAGGCGACTCAGGTCATTGAACATGCTGCACTCCTCGATCACGCATCCGGTAGCGCCTGGAAGGGCGATTCTTTATCCGTACGCTCTTTTTTACCCCAGGAGGCAATGCCGACCTTGAGTGCATAGAACAGGATGCTGAACACCACGAACAGGAACAGCGCGGTCAGCGTAGCGTTGGTGTAGGCGTTGAAGATCACATGTTGCATCTGCGTGATGTCCTTGGCCGGCGCGAGGATCTGACCGTTGGCCAGGGCATCGCTGTATTTCTTGGCCAGGGACAGGAAGCCGATCGCCGGACTTGGGTCGAACAACTTGATGAAGCCTGCGGTCGAGGTGCAGATCAGCAGCCAGACCGCCGGCAGCATGGTCACCCAGACATAACGCTGGCGCTTCATTTTGATCAGAACCACGGTGCCGAGCATCAAGGCAATACCGGCCAGCATCTGGTTGGAGATGCCGAACAGCGGCCACAGGGTGTTGATGCCACCCAGCGGATCGATCACGCCCTGATACAGCAGCCAGCCCCACATGGCCACGCAGCCTGCGGTGGCGATCAGGTTGGCGGTCCAGGATTCGGTACGTTGCAACGCCGGCACGAAGGAGCCCAGCAGGTCCTGCAGCATGAAACGACCGGCACGGGTACCGGCGTCGACCG
>NZ_JABFMP010000028.1 GCF_013359595.1 Pseudomonas sp. C1C7
ACGTTGGGGCGAGACCTTTGCTTCCTTTGGGCTGGGCCGGCACTCCGGCGTTTGCCAAAGGGAGTCGGCCGCCAGGCCGAAACAAAGGCAGCAGCCGCGCCCGCAGCAATGGATATGTACACAGCCTAAAAAGCTCGCGAGCAGGCTCGCCCCCACAAAAACAACGACAGGGAAATGCGATCAATCGGTATAACCGAATTTCGCCGCCCGACTCCGCTGCCCCTGCCCCCGCGTCGCCAGGCAGTAATACAGCGGACAAGTCACCACCAACCCCACCAGCCACGACAGATCAGCCCCCTCCACCAGATTGGCATACGGCCCGACATACAACGACGTGTTGGCAAACGGCAACTGCACAATGATGCCAATGAAATACGCCACAATCGCATGCAGATTGAACCGCCCGTAAATCCCGCCATCGGCGCGGAAGATCGAAGCGATGTCATAGCAGCCACGCTTGATCACATAGAAGTCGATCAGGTTGATCGAAGCCCACGGCACCAGCACCAGCAACAGCGCCAGAATCAACCCGATGAACTGCGAAATGAAATCCGCCGACGCACCCAGCGCCACCACACAGCAACCCACCAGCACCACCGTCGACAACACCACACGCACCTTGATGCTCGGCGTCCACTGGCTGGCAAACGTCTGGATCGAAGTGATGATCGACAGCACCGCGCCATACAGATTCAGGGCGTTGTGGCTGATGATGTTGAGCAGGAACAGCACCATCAGAATCGGCCCCAGCCAACCGGTGGACTGCTTGACCGCCGCCATCGCTTCAGTGCCCTCCGGAGTCGCCAGCACGGCTACCGCACCGAAAGTGAACGACAGAATCGTGCCCAGGGTCGCGCCCAGGTAGGTGGCGAAAAACGGACGGCTGATGCCGATATCCGCCGGCAGGTAGCGCGAATAGTCCGACACGTAAGGCGAGAAGCTGATCTGCCAGATGATCCCCAGCGATACCGTCGCCAGCCAGCCGGACAGGTTGAAGCCACCGCGGGTGAAGAAGTCCGCCGGCAGGTCATGGGCGAAGATGTAGAGGAAGCCGGCGAGCAGCGCGCTGCCCATGACCCAGGTGCCGATACGGTTCAGGGTATGGATGAAGCGATAGCCGATCACCCCGATCGCCGTGGCGCTGAGCGCACCGATCAGAATGCTGGCCGGCACCGGTACCGAAGGCACGATGCCGACGATCGACTTGCCCGCGAGCACGATGTTGGAAATGAAGAAGCCGATGTAGATCAATGCGGCAAAGAACACGATCAGCAGCGCGCCGTAACGCCCGAACTGACCCCGGCTCTGGACCATTTGCGGGATGCCCATGCGCGGCCCCTGGGCCGAGGCGAGCGCAATCACCAGGCCACCGACCATATGCCCCAGGGCAATCGCCAGCAGACCCCAGAACAGATTGAGGTGGAACACCTGAACCACCATCGCGCCGGTCACGATCGGCAGCGGCGCAATGTTGGTGCTGAACCATAGAGTGAAGAGATCGCGGGCCTTCCCATGGCGCTCTGCGAGAGGAACGTAGTCGACCGTGTGGTTCTCGATCAACGGATCTTGCCGGGACATCTGGGACATAGGGTATGAACTCGAGTTTGTCTGTTCTTATCTTTGTAAAAGCCAAACCGGGGACGCTCTTTGGCGCCCCTCAGATGCGGACCATATTATGGTATTCCAACATTTTCACAAGACTGATCCGGTCCTGAAAATCGCATCTGATCCGCTTTCCTGCGGTATTTCGATGCACTCACCTACGCGAAAAGCCCCGTAATCATTGAGCCTGAGTGATGCCATGCGCGTTTGTCGGCACGCAATGAAAGTTCTTGCAAACTTGGTATTACGGTATACCATCAGACCTACAAACACATAAAAACCGCGTCACACCACCCGAGGACCGTCCAATGATCGATGCCGCCATCTACAAACAAGTCATGGGTTCGTTCCCCTCCGGCGTGACCGTTATCACCACCCTCGATGACGACGGGCAGATCGTCGGCCTGACCGCCAGCGCCTTCAGCTCGCTGTCCATGGACCCTGCCCTGGTGCTGTTCTGCCCCAATTACAGCTCCGACTCCTATCCTGTGTTGATCAAAAACAAGCGCTTCGCCATTCACGTGTTGTCCGGTGGCCAACAGAGCGAAGCCTACGCCTTCGCCCGCAAAGGCAAGGACAAGGCCCAAGGCATCGAGTGGACCCTGAGCGAACTGGGCAACCCGATTCTGGCCAACGCCACGGCGGTCATCGAATGCGAGCTGTGGCGCGAATATGAAGGCGGCGACCACGCGATCATGGTCGGCGCGGTAAAGAACCTGATCGTGCCTTCGCACGACGCCGGCCCGCTGGTGTATTGCCACGGGAAGATGGGTGCGTTGCCCGTTCTGGCCTGAGCCACCTCCCACAGGTTAAAAGAATTTGCAGCCATTTCGTATTATGGTATACCAACAAACATCAGCCCCGCAGTCGACGGGTCGACCACAAGAGATTCGAGGTAGCGTCATGAAATTTTCCCTGTTCGTACACATGGAACGTTGGGACGAAAGCGTCAGTCACCGTCAGTTGTTCGAAGACCTGACCGAACTGACCCTGATGGCCGAAGCCGGTGGTTTCAACACCGTATGGATCGGCGAACACCACGCCATGGAATACACCATCTCGCCGAGCCCGATGCCGCTGCTGGCGTACCTCGCCGCCAAGACCACCACCATTCACCTGGGCGCCGGCACCATCATCGCGCCGTTCTGGCACCCGTTGCGGGTCGCCGGTGAATGCGCCCTGCTCGACGTGATCAGCAACGGTCGCATGGAAGTCGGCCTGGCGCGTGGCGCTTATCAGGTGGAATTCGACCGCATGGCCGGCGGCATGCCAGCTTCCAGCGGCGGCCAGGCCCTGCGGGAAATGGTTCCGGTGGTTCGCGCGCTGTGGAAAGGCGACTACGCCCACGACGGCGACATCTGGAAATTCCCGACCTCCACCAGCGTGCCCAAGCCGATCCAGCAGCCGAACCCGCCGATGTGGATCGCCGCCCGCGATCCGGACTCGCACAACTTTGCCGTCGCCAACGGCTGCAACGTGATGGTCACGCCGCTGATGAAAGGCGACGAAGAAGTCCTCGACCTGAAGAACAAGTTCCAGGCCGCACTGGACAACAACCCGGACGTGCCGCGCCCGCAACTGATGGTGCTGCGTCACACCCACGTGCACACCGCCGACGACCCGGAAGGCTGGAAAGTCGGCGCCAAGGCCATCTCGAAGTTCTACCGCACCTTCGACGCCTGGTTCGGCAACAAGCAGACCCCGGTCAACGGTTTCCTGGCGCCAAGCCCGGAAGAGAAGTTCGCCGGCCGCCCGGAATTCGAACTGGAAAGCCTGCACAAGACCGCCATGATCGGCACCCCGGAAGAAATCATTCCGCGCATCAAGTACTACCAGGAACTGGGCGTCGACGAATTCAGCTTCTGGTGCGACAACAGCCTGCCCCACGCGGAAAAGAAAAAGTCGCTGGAGCTGTTCATCAAGCACGTGGTGCCGGCGTTTCGCTGAGTGCCCCGCTGTCTGATCTGCTCTGAAATGTGGGAGCGAGCCTGCTCGCGATGAGCGTCAACGATAACGCGGTCCATCTGGATGACCGCGTTGTCCGGGCGTTTATCGCGAGCAGGCTCGCTCCCGCAGTTGTTTCCCACAGGTGTTTGAATCGCGACATGCCGTCCTGCTTTGTATCGCAATGTATCTAAACTTCCCCGCGATACAAAACGCTTCACCCGCGCGCATTTCTGAAATAGCCCGGATACCTCCCTGCCCTTAAATGTGAACCACGGCCTCCACCGCCTGGCCACCACTGAATAAGGAGCTCCACCATGAACGTGCATTTTTCGAAAACCAACACCGACAAAAATCGCCGCCATCTGGTGGGTTCCACTGTTCTTGCCCTGACCCTGGGCGTCCTGGGCGCCATCAATGCCCAGGCGAGCACCACGCCAACCACCACGCCTGCCGCCGCTTCCGTCAACGCCGATACCCCCGTCGGCCCGCTCAAGCATGTCAACGCCGGCCTGCTGAACGTGGCTTACGCCGAAGCCGGTCCGGCCGATGGTCCGGTGGTGATCCTGCTGCACGGCTGGCCATACGACATTCACAGCTACGACGAAGTCGCCCCGCTGCTGGCCGCCAAGGGCTACCGCGTGCTGATGCCTTACGCCCGGGGTTATGGCGAGACCCAATTCCTGTCCGACAAAACCCTGCGCAACGGCCAGCCTGCTGCGCTGGCCAGTGACGTGATCGATTTCATGGACGCGCTGAACATCAAGCAGGCGGTGCTCGGTGGCTACGACTGGGGCGCGCGTTCGGCGGATATCGTCTCGGCGCTGTGGCCTGAGCGGGTCAAGGCGCTGGTGTCGGTCAGCGGTTACCTGATCGGCAACCAGGCTGCCGGCAAGAACCCGCTGCCGCCCAAGGCTGAACTGCAGTGGTGGTATCAGTTCTACTTCGCCACCGACCGCGGCCGCGATGGCTACCAGAAAAACACCCACGACTTCGCCAAGTTGATCTGGCAGCTGGCGTCGCCGCAGTGGAAGTTCGATGACGCCACCTACGACCGCAGCGCCGCCGCCCTGAACAACCCGGATCACGTCGCCATCACGGTCTACAACTACCGCTGGCGCCTGGGCCTGGAAACCGGCGAAAGCAAGTACGACGCCCTGGAGCAGAAGCTGGCCAAGGCCCCGTCCATCAGCGTGCCGACCATCACCATGGAAGGCGACGCCAACGGCGCGCCGCACCCCAAAGCCGAGGACTATCGCCAGCGCTTCACCGGCAAATACGAGTACCGGCTGATCTCCGGCGGCATCGGCCACAACCTGCCGCAGGAAGACCCGCAGGCCTTTGCAAAGGCGATCATTGACGCTGATGGCTTGTAAGAGAGCTTCAAGCGGCAAGCTACAAGCTGCAAGTTGAACACGTCGCTTTTCAGCTTGTGGCTTGTCGCTTGTGGCTTGTGGCTTGTGGCTGCCGCCATGTCTTCTGTAAAAATGAACGATTGTTTCTTAATTATTCAGTTTTCGAAACACCCGCCCAGGGCTAACTTGATCGCAAGTCCGGCAAGCGCCGTTGGCCGGTTAACCTTCCAGGAGCCGGGCTTGCCCGCGAAGAGGTCGGGACATCCAACATCAATGTTGGCTGATCCGACGCCTTCGCGGGCAAGCCCAGCTCCTACAATGGATAGGGGTGTGCAATCTTTTTTCGCCAATCCTGCCCATTGATTTCTTGCGATCCGAGGTAAGTCCCATGTCTGAACAAAAACTGGCTGTGCACGCGCCTTACAACGGCGCCCTACTCGGTCATGTCGTCGCCGCCAGCGCGGCCGATGTCGAGCAGGCGCTGAGCGTCGCCCACGGCCTGTATCGCGATCGCAGCCAATGGCTGAGCAAGCCTCGGCGCATCGAAATCCTGCACCGTGCGGCCCAGTTGGTCACCGAACGCAAGGTCGAGATCGCCACCCAGGCGGCCAGCGAAGGCGGCAAGCCGTTGAAGGATTCTCTGGCTGAGGTGGAGCGCGGTATCGACGGCATCCTCAACAGCATCGAGGTGCTGCGCACCGAGGGCGGCCATGTGATTCCGATGGGCGTAAACGCCGCGTCGGCCAACCGTGTGGCCTTCACCCAATTCGAGCCGATTGGCGTGGTGGCGGCTGTTTCCGCCTTCAACCACCCGTTCAACCTGATCGTGCACCAGGTGATCCCGGCCATCGCCGTCGGCGCGCCGGTGATCGTCAAGCCGGCGGGCAACACCCCGCTCAGTTGCCGCACCCTGATCGATATCCTGACCGAAGCCGGCCTGCCGCAAGGCTGGGCGCAGATGCTGCTGCCGGCAGACAACACCATCACTGGCAAGCTGGTGTCCGACCCGCGGGTAGGTTTCTTCAGCTTCATCGGTTCGGCGAAAGTGGGCTGGATGCTGCGTTCGACCCTGGCCCCGGGTGCCCGTTGCGCCCTGGAACACGGTGGTGTGGCACCAGTGATGCTGGCGGCCGATGCCGATCTGGACGACTCGCTGCCGCGCATCGCCCGTGGCGCCTTCTTCCATGCCGGCCAGGTTTGCGTCAGCGTGCAGCGAGTGTTCTGTCACCGCAGCATCGCCGAACAGGTGGCCGAGCGTCTGGGCCAACTGGGCGATGCCATGGTGGTCGGCGATCCGACCGATGCCCGTACCGATGTCGGCCCGCTGATCACCGAGCGTGAAGTCGCTCGCGTCAGCCAATGGGTGGACGAAGCCGTCGCCGGCGGCGCGCGCCTGATCTCCGGTGGCCGTGCGCTGGGCAACAATTGCTACGCGCCGACTGTACTGCTCAACCCGTCCATCGACGCCAATGTGATGCAGAAGGAAGTGTTCGGTCCGGTGGTCGCGGTGTATGCCTACGACGATTTGTCGGAGGCGATCGGGCTGGCCAACTCGCTGCCTGATTCGTTCCAGGCTGCGGTCTTCACCCAGAACCTGGACACCGCCATGCAGTGCTACCAGGACCTGGACGCCACCGCCGTGATGATCAACGAAAGCACCACCTTCCGCGTCGACTGGATGCCCTTCGCCGGTGCCCGCCAGTCCGGCCACGGCGTGGGCGGCATCCCTCACACCATGAAGGAAATGCAGACCGAGAAAATGATGGTCTGGCGCTCAAGGGCCGTGCGCGGCTGATCCGTGGTCCACCCTGTAATGGGGGGACTACACAAATCCTTTGTGGGAGCGGGCTTGCCCGCGAAGGGGCCGGAACATTCAACGTGGATGTTGACTGATCTGACGCCTTCGCGGGCAAGCCCGCTCCCACAGGGTCCTCTGTCGACTCAAAAATCTGTGACCGACACAAATCCCTGTGGGAGCGGGCTTGCCCGCGAAGGCGTCAGGTCAGTCAACATTGCTTTGACTGATGCACCGCATTCGCGAGCAAGCTTCGCTCCTACAGGGGCGTACGAACGCCGGTACATGAGTTATTTGATGACGGCTTTCAGCTGGTTGAGCAATTCGGCGGATTTGTCTTCATCGGACGCTTTCTTGTCGAACCAGCTGGTGCCCTTCTCCAGGATCTCGGCAAGGATCGGGAAATACAGCTGTTTCTTCTTCGCCAGTTCCACCGGGTCGGCGGCGGTGGCCTGGTCGAGGGCGTTCTGGATGGTCGCGCGCTGGGTCAGCCATTGCGGGGTGGATTTCTCTTCCGGGCTCATGTTGTCGAGGAAGTTCAGCGCCGCCTTGGCCCGACCGACCGGGTCGTTGGCGAACGGGTCGCGCCAGTTCTTCTTCTGATCTTCGGGGCCCACGTAATAGCCGGTGGCGAGTTGTGCCTGCTGGCGCATCAGCTCCTGCGCAGAAGCCATTTCTTCCTGGGTGAACTGACCGCCTTCGTTGGTGGCCACGGCGTACAGCGAGCGCCGGTCCAGATCGCCCATCAGCGAATTGCGATCGGTCATGCTGTTGTCGTAGGGCTTGCCGCTGTCCTTCATCAGCGCGTACTTCTCGTCCATGCGCTTGCGGGCATCGAGGGCGACGTCGGCGAAGGTCTTGTCCTTGGAGCTGGAAATCGCCCCGGGCTTGGCGGCGCCGAGGATCAGCGCATCGGCATTCATCCCCTCGCGCACCGGAAAGTACGGCGCATTGCTGGCGATGGCCGCGCTGTAGTCGGTGGCGGTGCCGGAGAAACTCACCGAATCGTCATTCTGCGTCGCGTTCGCCGTCTGGCTGGCACCGTTGCCCTGGGCATTGGAGGTCTTGCCGCTGGCGGCGGAGGAATAGGCGGCGATCAAGGCGCTGGATGAGGATGACGATGAGTTGACGTACATGGTTCTTCCTTGTGGTCGATGGGCAACACAAAACCTGTGGGAGCGGGCTTGCTCGCCCCCTCAGGTTATCGGCCGCACGCTACATTGGCATAAATCAAATTGCCAGCGGCCAGCATCATCCCTCAAATCCCGGCGTAGCGCGTCTATACCAAAGCGTTAACCCCAGACACCCATGTCTGATATTCAGCCCCCCGCCTTTACCCCTAAATTTTCCCCAGCCGCCGAACGCATGGCCACGAGCCTTGCCAGCGCTCCCTCCAGAACCGAATGGGTATTGAAAAATGACTGATGAGACCAGCGGAACCTCCCGTCGTGGCCTGATTACAACCGGTGCCATGGCCGCCGCCCTGGCCGTGGCGGTGCCGGCGCTTGCCGCGCAGCAGGCGCCGGCCGCCGCCAGCACAACCGGCAACACCGGTGGCAAAGGCAGCACCAAGGGCTCGGGCACCTTCACAGTCAAGGACGGCACGCAGATTTTCTACAAGGACTGGGGCAACGGACAGCCCATCGTGTTCCACCACGGCTGGCCGCTTTCCAGCGACGACTGGGATGCGCAGATGCTGTTCTTCCTCGGCAAAGGCTTCCGTGTCATCGCCCACGATCGCCGTGGTCATGGCCGCTCGACCCAGACCGATACCGGCAACGAGATGGACACCTACGCCGCCGACGTTGCCGAGCTGATGGCGCACCTGAACATCACCAACGCCATCCATATCGGTCACTCCACCGGTGGCGGTGAAGTGGCGCGCTACGTCGCCCGTCACGGCCGTGGCCGCGTGGCCAAGGCGGTGCTGATCGGCGCCGTGCCACCGATCATGCTGCGCACCGCGAAGAACCCCGGCGGCCTGCCCATGGACGTTTTCGACGGCTTGCGCAAAGCCGTGGCCGACAACCGCGCGCAGTTCTATCGCGACTTCCCCACCGGTCCGTTCTACGGCTTCAACCGTCCGGGCGCGAAAGTCTCGCAACCCGTCATCGACAACTGGTGGCGCCAGGGCATGAACGGCGGGATCAAGGCGCAGTACGACTGCATCAAGGCCTTCTCGGAAACCGACTTCACCGATGACCTGAAAACCATCGAAGTGCCGACCCTGGTCCTGCACGGTGAAGACGACCAGATCGTACCGATCGCCGATTCCGCGCAACTGACCATCAAACTGCTCAAGCGCGGTACCCTGAAAACCTACCCGGGCCTGCCCCACGGCATGTGCACCACTCACACCGAGGTGATCAACCAGGACCTGCTGGCGTTCATCAAGGGCTGATGTGCGGCGCTCTGGGCCAAAGCCACGAACCTTGGGCCAGAGCGCCTCCCGGCCTACTCAAATAAAAGCGATTCGCATGATGCAAATCTGGATCTAGAATCGATACACGCAGGCTCATCGACCGAGCTGCCGGTACCCATCCAGTGTGTCTTGCCTCAAGCAGGCGCGAGAAGCTCAAGGAGCGAACGAAAACCCTTCACGCGACTGTTCGAACCGACGATTGAAGAAAAAGAAGCGACTGGATCCTTCAAGGGTCCTTGCCAGCCACCAACGGACACTCGCCATGGACATAGCGCCACGATTCATCATCCATGAAACCGATCATTGGATACTCAACCACCACATGTCCTCGAAGCTGCCCGGCTACCTGGTGTTCGGGACACGGCATCCTGTGCGTTCATTGTCCGACTTGCCGGAAGAAGCGCTGATCGAAATGGGCCCGCTGCTGGCCCGCGTGCAGAAAATCCTGCAAACCGAGCTCAAACCCAAATGGCTCTACATCAGCCGTTTCGGCCACGACCCGCGCTTCCCCATCCACTTTCACTACATCCCGGTCTATAGCTGGGTCGAAGAGCTGTTCGGCAAGGACGAGCGCTATCGCGTGCTGAAGAATTTCGGCGTGGGGGCCGATGCGCATACCTCGACCGATGGCGCGGAAATGACCTTGTTCGTCTGGCGTGAATTCGGCGAAAGCCTTGAGCCCCCAAGCATTCAGGGGCCTTCGATCGAGCAGACCATCGAGCGCCTGCGGCTGGCCTTCGCCAGTCCGCTGCCCTTTCATCCGGCGGAACGGCAGGCGGTTATCGAGCCGCTGCGCCAAGGAACTCACTGACCGCCGCGAGCACCCTGTCCGGGGCCTCGCGGTGCGGCACGTGATGACAATCGTCCACAATCAGATACTCGCCCGTGCCAGTCGACAGCCGGGCGATGCGCTTGGGATGCAGGTCCGATCCGTATTCATCGTACTGACCATGAATGGCCAGCGACGGGCAGTTGATGGTCTCGACCGTATTTTCGATCGTCCAGTCGCTGAATGCCGGGGATAGCCAGGTCTCTGTCCAGGCGGCCAACACCCAGGGCGCTTTCGCGCCGTGGTACTTCTCCAGCCTGCCCATCTGCCCCGGCTGTGCGAACTGCTCCTTGGCCACTCGAATGCCTTCCAGGGTGCGATCCTCGACGAACGCCTGCGCCGACACGGTGATCAGGGCCGAGCAGTGCTGCCCGTACAGGGACGCGCACACCGCCGCCATCGCCCCGCCAACGCTGTGCCCGAAAGCGATGAAATCCTCGATCCCCAACGCAGCCTTCAAATGCCCGAAAAACCCTGCGGCTTCATCGCGGATGAAGTGCAGAGGCAGCGTGCCGGGATACGCATCGGATTGGCCAAAACCGAGGCGGTCATAGGCAATCACTTCGTGCCCGGTCGCGCGGCACAGTTGTTCGGGGAAGTCGCGCCACAGGGCGACGCATCCCAGTGAGTCATGGAAAAGCACGATGGGCGGTTTCGCCCCATTGCCCACGCCCTCTTGCGCAAACCAGCGACTGGCAAACAGCCGACCGTGGGGCGTATCGATCCAGAGTGTTTCAGTACTGACGGACAAATGCATGCGGGGCCTCGTGGAGCAGTGATCCCCGGACTGTAACAGCTTGTTGTACAACCGGCATTGCCCCATGAGGCCCTTGCCGTTAGCCAAAGCGCTCACTACAATTGCTAATAATTCTCACTTAGAAAAAGCATTGACGCGATGAGTGACCTTCAGTCTGCGGTTTATCAGCACCACGTTCGCTCGGTCGAAGCCCTGTATATCGGCCATCAAGGCTGGCTGTACGGGTGGCTTCAGCGCAAGCTCGGGAACCGCGTGGATGCCGCAGACCTGATGCACGACACCTTCACGCGCATCCTCGCCGGCAAGTCCCTGCCGGACCTTGCAGAGCCGCGGGCCTATCTGACCTGCGTGGCCAAGGGCATTCTCGTCAACTGGTATCAGCGTCAGGCGCTGGAACGCGCCTATCTGTCGGCGCTGGCGCAGATGCCCGAATCGCTGGCCCCCTCCCCCGAGCAACGCTTCCTGATTCTGGAAACCCTGCATGAAGTCGATGCGATGCTCGATTCGCTGCCGATCCTGGTCAAACGCGCGTTCCTGCTATCGCAGATCGGCGGGATGAAATACCACGACATCGCGGCGAAGCTGGATGTGTCGCTGATTACCGTCAAACGCTACATGAAACAGGCCTTCGTCCAGTGCCTGACGTTGATGCCTGCATGAACGGCCCCTCGAAGATCAACCCCGTCGCCCTGGAAGAAGCCGCCGAGTGGCTGATGCGCTTGAGCGAAGGCTCGCTGAGCGAGCGTGAACTGGTGCAATGGCAACAATGGCGAGCCAGCAATAAAGAATGCGAATTCGCCTGGCAGCGTGCGGAGAGCCTGATGGGCAAGCTGGGCGGATTGCCGGCGGAACTGGCGATACCGGCACTCGACCGGCCCGCCAACCCGCAACGCCGGGCGATGCTCGGGCGCCTGGCCGCATTGCTGGCGCTGGCTCCGGCAGGCTGGATCGGCTGGCAGCTGAACGAGCGCCTGGGCTGGACCGCCGACTATCACGCCGGGATTGGCGAACGTCGCGAGCTGACCCTCGCCGATGGCAGTCAGCTGACCCTCAATACCGATACCTCGGTCGACGTGAACTTCGATGCGCAACAGCGCCTGATCCGCGTGCGTCGCGGTGAAATCCTGGTGCAGACGGCGACGGATATTCAGGTGCCGGGCCGGCCGTTCCGGATTTCGACCGAACAGGGCTTGATGCAGGCGCTGGGCACCCGTTTCAGTGTTCGCGAAGACGAGGGTGTCACCCGATTGGCGGTGCTGGAGGGTCGGGTGCAGATCGAACTGTACAAACGCCCGCAGGCGACGCCGATGATCTTGAGTGCGGGACAGCAGACTTCATTTTCTGCCTCTGTCATCGGCCCGATAAAGCCCGCCGACAGCGCCCTGACCGCCTGGAGCGAAGGCATGCTGGTGGCCGACGGCATGCCGCTGGGTGAGTTTGCGAAAGAACTGGCGCGTTACCGCCATGGCCTGGTGCGCTGCGATCCGGCGGTGGCCAAAGTGCGGGTTTCCGGGGCGTTTCCGCTGGACGACAGCCGCCAGGCGTTGAACATGCTGGTGCAGACCTATCCGGTCAAAGTGAGCACGCATCTGGGCGGTTATTTGCTCACCATTTCCCCCGCCTGAACACCCCTGTAGGAGCGAGCTCCTACAGGTAAAAATATTTTTGCCGGGGGCTGATACTTTTTCCGCACTTGGCTGGCAAGGGAATAAACACCCCCTTTCCCTTGCCGACAGGACCACGACTCAAATGTCCGTTTTACGCGCTCCACGCTTCACGCCTCCCCTGCGCCACACCCTTTTCGGCCTGCTGATCGGCGGCGCCTGCGCCTCCGCGTGGGCGGCGCAACCGGCGGCCATCAGCGATGTCCGCAGCTATCAGATCCCGGCCGGCCAGCTGGGGCAGACCCTGTCGCGCTTCGCCGCCGACAGCCGCATCGCCCTGTCCTTCGACCCGGCCCTCACCGACGGCCTGCAAAGCCCGGGCCTGTCCGGCACCTATTCGCCACTCGAGGCGCTGAGCCGCCTGTTGAACGGCACCGGCCTGGACATGGTCCAGCGCAGCGATGCCAGCTACACCCTGGTGCGCTCGGCCAACAGCGGCGCGTTGCAACTGGGCGCGACATCGATCAACGCCCAACGGCTCGGCGTGACCACCGAAGGCACGCATTCCTACACCACCAACGAAGTGAGCATCGGCAAGGGCAACATCAAGCTCAAGGACATCCCGCAATCGGTGTCGGTGGTCACCCGCCAGCGCATGGACGACCAGAACATGAACAGCCTGCAGGACGCCATGCGCCAGGTGACCGGGGTGACGATCAAGACCTACAACTCCGGTTCCAGCCTCAACGATGTGTACATGCGCGGCTTCCTGGTCGATCAGGTGCAGGTCGACGGCGTCTCGCAACCCACCGGCCAGGGCGACATGGCCACCTCGTTCGACCTGGCGATGTACGACCGCATCGAAGTGCTGCGCGGCCCGTCCGGCCTGTATCAGGGTGCGGGCGAACCCGTCGGCACGATCAACGTGGTGCGCAAGCGCGCCCTTGGCCAATTCGCCATCGGCGGCGAGCTGGCGGCCGGCTCCTACGATCATTACCGTTCCTCGGTGGACGTCACCGGTGCGTTGAATGAACAGGGCAACGTGCGCGGACGTTTCATCACCGCCTATGAGAACAACAAATCCTTCGTCGACTACGCGCAGAACGAACGGCCAATGGTCTACGGTCGCCTGGAGTTCGACCTGGATCCGGCCACCACCCTGTCGGTCGGCGGCGCCTATCAGCAGAACCATTCCACCCCGGCCTTCGGCTTGCCGGCTTATGCCAGCGGCAAACTGCTGGACGTGCCGCGCTCGACCTTCGTCGATGCGAAGTGGAACGAACTGAACGAAAAAGTCTGGGAAACCTTCGCCGAAGTCGACCACGCCCTGGACAACGGCGGCCAGTTCAAGACCACCCTGACCTACCGCGACGCCGAAACCCCCAAGCGCAATTTCACCTGGGCCGACGGCGCGGTCGATCCGGACACCGGCGACAGCTGGGCCGTGGCCTACAACTACTACACCCACATCAAGACCATCGGCGCCGACAGCTTCGTCACCACCCCGTTCGAAGCCCTGGGCCGCACCCACGAATTCACCGTGGGCGCCGAATACCAGCATCTGGACAAGGACTTCACCTACGGTGGCGGCGACTACTTCCCGATCAATGTCTTTGATCCGGGCAGCATCGACATCCCGAAACAGGACTATGTGAAGGACAACGGCAACTGGTCCAAATCCGACCAGTACGGCCTCTACACCCGCGCCAAGCTTAACGTCACCGACTGGCTCGACGTGATCGGGGGCAGCCGCGTGACCTGGTACGAAAGCGAGGCGAAAAACGCCAACGCCTTCTTCAACAACTTCGGCAGCGCCAGCACCAGCATCAACCGCAAGGTCGTGCCTTACGGCGCGATCATCGGCAAACTCACGCCCGAGCTGTCGGCCTACGCCAGCTACACCGGCGTGTTCAAGCCGCAGAGCGAACTGGGCGCCGACAACACGCCGATCGGTCCGCGTGAGGGTGAGCAATACGAGATCGGTCTCAAGCGTGAATTCTTCGACGGACGCCTGAACGCCAGCATCGCGGTGTTCCGCATCTACGACGAAAACCGCGCCGAATACAACAACAGCATTGCCGCCTACATGTCCGAGGGCAAAGCCCGCAGCCAGGGCTGGGAAACCGAGCTGAGCGGCAACCTGACCGACAACTGGAGCATCATCACCGGTTACGCCTTCACGTCCACCAAGTACCTGAACGCCGAGGACGGCTCCGAAGGCAAGACCTTCAGCACCATCACACCCAAGCACAACTTCAACCTGTGGACCAAGTACGAATTCAGCGACGGCCCGCTCAAGGACTTCAACGTCGCCGGCGGTGTTCGCGCGGTCAGCGACACCTACTACCAGCGTGAAGTGAAATTCCAGCAAGGCGGCTATGCCATCGCCACCGCGCAGGTGGGCTACAAAATCAACGAAAACCTGTCGACCACCCTGACCGCCAACAACCTGTTCGACCGCAAGTACTACGACCGGGTGGATGCATCGTGGGGCACCAACTTCTACGGTGATCCGCGCACCGTGACGCTGGCGGTGCGGGCGCAGTACTGAGCCCACGGCCCCTGCAGCAGCTGTCGAGCTTGCGAGGCTGCGTCCGGCTGCAAAGCAGTCGTAAAACCTGTGTACCGGATCTCCCTGAAAGACCACGGTGCCCGAATTTACGACGGCTACGCAGCCGGACGCAGGCTGCGCCAGCGGCTACAGGTCCGGTGCACTGCACTCAAGTCGCCTTGCCCTCCCCAATCACATCATCCGCCCAACTGACCGCCGCCACGACCGTCGGAAACCCGATGGTGCTGGTAAGCGCAATCAACGCATGCCGAACCTGCTCCGGCGTCCCCCCTGCCTCCAGCGCCCGCCGCGCATGACTATGCACCGCCCCCTCCGAGCGAACCGCCGCCGCGGCCCCCAGCTGAATCAACTGCACCGACAACTCATCCAACGGCCCCGCCTGCCGAACCCTCGCCCCCAACGCCTCCACAGCATCCAGAAAATCCGGGTAGGTCCGTTTCAGGTTTTCATAGGTGGTGTGATCTCTCTTCTTCGCCATGTGAACTACTCCGCGAGCATGTAAACGCATTTCATTGTAGGAGTTGATGGACACAAAATCCGTGGACGCCCCCGAACCCCTGTAGGAGCTGTCGAGTGGAACGAGGCTGCGATCTTTCAGGATCAAAAGATCGCAGCCTTCGGCAGCTCCTGCATGGGACCGTGCTAACAGACAGGTCGAGTGTCTGCTCGCCTCGGCTGCTTTGGCTTTTGTTTTTGCTTTTGATCCACCCGCCCCTTCGGCAGGCTGAGCGGAGGCGATGCCCCCAATAGAACCGGTAAAGGGCGCATCAGCAAAAACTTGCAATAATTGACAGTAGGCTAAGCTATGTTCAGCCAATTGCTCACGATGCTCGCATCTGCAGGTTTGGGTTGTTTTCTGGAGAGCGTCTGCAACGGCTATTTCAGACAGGCCCCCACCCCCTTGCGCAGGACTTGCCTCGATGACCGAGCCCCTTCTCAGTTTCGACGAACTCAAGCGTGCCGCCGCCTCCGGCGAAATCGACACCGTGCTGGTGTGCATGGTCGACATGCAGGGCCGACTGGTCGGCAAGCGATTCCAGGTCGAATTCTTCATCGACTCGGGCCATGAAGAAACCCACTGCTGCAACTACCTGCTGGCCGACGACATCGACATGGAACCGGTACCCGGCTACGCCGCCGCCAGCTGGAGCAAAGGCTACGGCGACTTCGTCCTCAAACCCGACATGAGCACCCTGCGCAAGGTGCCCTGGCTGGAATGCACGGCCCTGGTGCTGTGCGACGTGCTCGATCACCACCATCGCCAGGACCTGCCCCACAGCCCGCGGGCGATCCTCAAAAGACAGGTCGAACGCCTGCGCGAACGCGGCTACAAGGGCATGTTCGCCTCGGAACTGGAGTTCTACCTGTTCGACGAAAGCTACGAAGCCATCCACAAGCGCAACTACTACAAGCCGAAAACCGCCGGCCATTACATCGAGGACTACAACATCCTGCAAACCACCCGCGAGGAACCGGTGATGCGGGCGATCCGCAAGCACCTGCAGGCCTGCGGGATTCCCGTGGAGAACTCCAAGGGCGAGTGGGGCCCGGGCCAGGAAGAGATCAACATCCGCTACGCCGACGCCATGACCATGGCCGACCATCACGTGCTCATCAAACACGCCTGCAAGGAGATCGCGCAGCTGCAAGGCAAGGCGATCACCTTCATGGCCAAATGGCGTTACGACGCCGCCGGCTCCAGCAGCCACATCCACAATTCGCTGTGGGACAAGAACGGCAAGAAGCCGCTGTTCTTCGATGCCAAGGCCGAGTTCGGCATGTCGAAACTGATGCGGTCCTGGGTGGCCGGACAACTCAAGTACGCCGACGACATCACCTGTTTCCTCGCGCCCTACATCAATTCCTACAAGCGCTTCCAGGCCGGCACCTTCGCCCCGACCCGGGCGGTCTGGAGCCGCGACAACCGCACCGCCGGCTTTCGCCTGTGCGCCGAAGAGAGCAAATCGATTCGCATCGAATGCCGCATCGGCGGCGCCGATCTCAACCCTTACCTGGCCTTCGCCGCGCTGATTGCCGCGGGGCTGGCGGGCATCGACGAGAAACTCAGCCTCGACCCGCCCTACGAAGGCGATGCCTACGCCAATGAAGAGCTGCCCGAAGTGTCCAAGACCCTGCGCGACGCCAGCGCCGCCTTGAAGGGCTCGGCCATGTTGCGCGAGGCCTTCGGCGATGAAGTGGTCGACCACTACGTGCACACCGCCGAATGGGAACAGAAAGAATACGACCGGCGGGTCACCGACTGGGAACTGCAGCGCGGCTTCGAGCGTTATTGATCACTCAGGGTTGGGCAATCATGACTGCAACGATTCAACTCATCTCGCCGGTCGATGGCCGGATCTATGCCGAGCGTCCGTATGCCGATGCCGTGCAGATCGAGCAGGCGCTGACGGCGGCCGCCAGCGCCCAGGCGCAATGGAAACTCAGGCCTTTGAGCGAACGCGCGGCCTATTGCAGCGCCGCGGTGGACGCGATGCTGGCGATGAAGGACGACATCGTCCCGGAGCTGGCCTGGCAGATGGGCCGTCCGGTGCGTTATGGCGCCGGTGAACTGCGCGGTTTCCAGGACCGCGCCCGGCACATGATCGCCCTCGCGCCGCAGGCCCTGGCAAACGTCGAGCCGACACCCATCGCCGGTTTCCGCCGGCATATCCAGCGCGATCCGCTGGGCACGGTGCTGGTGGTCGCGCCGTGGAATTACCCCTACCTCACGGCGGTCAATACAATCATTCCGGCGCTGATGGCGGGTAACAGCGTCATCCTCAAGCACGCCTCGCAAACCCTGCTGGTCGGTGAGCGTTTTGCCGAAGCCTTCCGCCGTGCGCGCCTGCCCGACGGGCTGTTCCAGAACCTGCTGCCGAGCCACGAGCAGACCGGCGCGATCATTGGCTCAGGTCGCGTGCATCAGGTGAACTTCACCGGTTCCGTGCCCGCAGGCAAAGCGATGGAAAGCGCCGCCACCGGCAGATTCCTCGGCCTGGGCCTGGAGCTCGGCGGCAAGGACCCGGCTTACGTGAGGGCCGACGCCAACCTCGAATACGCCGTGGAAAACCTGGTGGACGGCAGCTTCTTCAACTCCGGGCAAAGCTGCTGTGCCATCGAGCGGATCTACGTCGATCAGTCCCTCTACCCGCAATTCATCGAGCGCTTCGCCGCCCTCACCCGCCAGTACGTCGTGGGCAATCCGTTGGACGAAGCCACCACCCTCGGCCCGCTGATCAATCCCGGCGCGGCGGATTTCGTTCGCAGGCAGATCGCCGACGCACTGTCCCAGGGCGCCAGAGCACTGATCGAGCCCCAGGCCTTCGCCCCCGACGTCGCGGGCAGCGCCTACCTTGCGCCGCAGGTGCTGGTCAACGTTACCCATCAAATGTCGGTGATGCGCGATGAAAGCTTCGGCCCGGTCGTCGGCATCATGCCGGTGTCCGGCGATGACGAGGCGGTCGCCTTGATGAACGACAGCGAATTCGGTCTCAGCGCCTCGATCTGGACCTCGGACCTCGCCGCCGCCGAACGCCTGGGCAACCGGATCGACACCGGCACCCTGTTCATGAACCGCTGCGACTACCTGGACCCGGCCCTGGCCTGGACCGGGGTGAAGAACAGCGGGCGCGGCGTGACCCTGTCGAGCCTGGGCTATGAACACCTGACCCGCGCCAAATCCTTCCATCTGCGCCACGAGATCTGAACCATGAGCCTGAAGGGAAACTGGAACTACCCCACAAGCATCCGCTTCGGCGTCGGGCGCATCAGCGAGCTGGCCGATGTCTGCCGCAGTCAGGGCATCCAGCGACCCTTGCTGGTCACCGACAGTGGCCTGGGCAAGGCGCCGATCACCACCGCCGCGCTGGATGCGTTGCGCGGCGCGGGGCTGGGGGCCGAGCTGTTCTGCGATCTCAAGCCCAACCCGGTGGAGGCCAATCTGGCCGGCGGGCTGGCAGCCTGGCGCGCCGGCAATCACGACGGCGTGGTGGCCTTCGGCGGCGGCAGCGGCCTGGACATGGGCAAACTGATCGCCTTCATGAGCGGCCAGACCCGCCCGGTATGGGATTTCGAGGACATCGGCGACTACTGGACCCGCGCCGATGAAAAAGCCATCGCCCCGATCATTGCGGTGCCGACCACGGCGGGCACCGGTTCGGAAGTGGGCCGGGCGGCGGTGATCATCGACGATCGCACCCACACCAAACGCATTATCTTCCATCCGAAAATGATGCCCCGGGTGGTCATCAGCGACCCGGCGCTGACCGTCGGCATGCCGCCGAAAGTCACCGCCGGTACCGGCATGGATGCGCTGTCGCATTGCCTTGAAGCCTACTGCGCCCCCGGCTTTCATCCGCTGGCCGACGGCATCGCGGTGGAAGGCATGCGCCTGGTGAGCCACGCGCTGGTGCGTGCCGTGCACACCCCCGACGACCTCGATGCCCGCGCCAACATGCTGGCCGCCGCCGCGATGGGTGCCACCGCTTTCCAGAAAGGCCTGGGCGGCATGCATGCCCTGGCCCATCCCATCGGCGCGCTATACGACACCCATCACGGCATGACCAACGCCACGCTGATGCCCTATGTCCTGAAATTCAATCGCCCGGCCATCGAAGAACGCATCGTCCGCCTGGCCGCGTATCTGCAACTGCCCAAACCCGACTTCGACGGTTTCATGGCTTTCGTCCTCAAGTTGCGCAAGGACATCGCCGTGCCGCACACCCTGTCCGAGCTGGGGGTGGATGACAAGCAGGCCGAATTGATCGCCGATATGGCGGTGGTCGATCCGTCGGCGGGCGGGAATCCGTTGCCGCTGACAAAGGCGGGAGTTTCGGAGATTTTTGCGGCGGCGTTTCACGGCCGCCTGTAATGCACAGATGAGGACATTGTGGTGAGAGGGCCCGCTCTGGTGCCAGTCGGTAAAGGCAAAACGCAATCCATGTAGCAGCTGGCGAAGCCTGCGTCCGGCTGCGTAGCAGTCGTAAACCCGGAAAGCTCGGTCTATCAGACAGAACCGGTACACAGGTTTTGCGACTGCTTCGCAGCCGGACGCAGGCTTCGCCAGCTGTTACAGGTTATGCGGCGGATTTACTGATTGGCATAGGGCTCGCCCCCTCACCACAGGTTTGCACCAGGTTTGACTGACTGAAGTCAGGACCCGGTGCCGTTGAAAACAGGAGCAGTACAACAAGGGGTTGAAGGCCGAGCTGTCCGCCGTCGCGGATGGATGCGTATCAAAACCTGAAGGGGCACACACGATGAACCCAGCAAGCCAGCCCGGCACCGAGGCGCATGACGATGACGTCAAAGTGCTGCACAGCATGGGCTATGCCCAGCAGCTGTCGCGACGAATGGGGGTTTTCTCCAACTTCGCGATTTCCTTTTCGATCATCTGCATCCTCTCCGGAGGGATCAACTCACTGGCCCAGGGTACCTCGGGCGCGGGCGGTGCCTCGATCGGCATCGGCTGGCCGATAGGTTGCCTGATCTCGGGCGTGTTCGCCCTGGCCATGGCGCAGATTTCCTCGGCCTACCCCACCGCCGGCGGTCTGTATCACTGGGGCTCGATCCTCGGTAACCGCTTCACCGGCTGGCTCACCGCCTGGTTCAACCTGCTGGGGCTGGTGACGGTGCTGGGGGCGATCAACGTCGGCACCTACTACTTCTTCTTCGGCGCCTTCGGACCGACGCTGGGGATGGAGGACACCACCACGACCCGGGTGATTTTCCTGGCGATCCTCACGGGCTTGCAGGCCCTGTGTAACCACCTGGGCATCGGCCTGACTGCCAAGCTCACCGACTTCTCCGGCTACCTGATCTTCGCCACCGCGCTGGCGCTGACCGTCGTCTGCCTGATCTCGGCGCCCAGTTTCGAGTTCGCGCGGCTGGTGACCTTCGGCAACTACTCCGGCGCGGCCGGGGGCGGCGTGTGGCCAGAGGCGTCCAACGCCTGGATCTTCATGCTCGGCCTGCTGCTGCCGATCTACACCATCACCGGCTACGACGCCTCGGCCCACACCTCCGAGGAAACCCGCAACGCGGCGGTCTCCGTGCCCAAGGGCATGGTCATGTCGGTGCTCTGGTCGCTGCTGTTCGGCTGGCTGATGCTCAGCGCCTTCGTGCTGATGCTGCCGAACATGGACGATGCCGCCAAGCAAGGCTGGAACGTGTTCTTCTGGGCCATGAACGCCCAGGTCAACCCGCTGCTCAAGGACGCGCTGTACGTGGCGATTTTCATCTGCCAGGTCCTGTGCGGACTGGCCACCGTGACCTCGGTGTCGCGGATGATCTTCGCCTTCTCCCGGGATGGCGGCCTGCCCTGCTCCAAGGCGCTGTCTTCGGTGTCGCCGACTTTCCGCAGCCCGGTGGCCGCGATCTGGACCGGCGCGACCCTGGCGGTGCTGTTCGACTGGGGCTCGTCGGTGATCTCGGTCGGTGAAACCCCGGTCTACACCATCGTGGTGTCCTGCACCGTGATCTTCCTTTTCTTCTCTTTCATCATCCCGATCGTGCTCGGCCTGTTCACCTACGGCACCGCGAAGTGGCCGACCATGGGGCCCTGGAACATGGGCCGATTCTGGTACACGGTGTTCGCCCTGCTCTCGGTGCTGTCGATGGTGATCATCTTCGTCATCGGCATCCAGCCACCCAACGACTGGGCGCTGTACATCACCATCGGCTTCCTGGTGCTGACGGCGATCGTCTGGTTCGGCTTCGAAGCGCGGCGCTTCCAGGGGCCGCCGGTGGGGGATGTGATCCTCAAGCGCCAGGCCGAAATCGCCGCCGCCGAGGCGGCATTGAACAAACAAACCTAAACACCATCCCCCATGTAGGAGCGAGGCTTGCCCGCGAATGGGCGTCAACGATGACGCTGGAAACCTGATGCCCCGCGGTGTCTTGGCCTCCATCGCGAGCAAGCTCGCTCCTACACAAAAACCAGTGCAGCCAACAGCAATCTTTTCTCGCCACAGCGCTCTTACCATCCAGGTTCTTCATCCAAAAACAAGAGAAGAACCATGGCCGCCACCCTCTCGCAACAAGGCGACAGCACCGATTATTCGGTGGTCGCCGTTCCCGCAACACACCGCATGCCCAAAGGCTCGCTGACGATGGCCTGGTGGGGCATTTGCAGTGCGATGTTCTGGCTGGTGGTGTCCGCCACCCTGGCCATGACCTTTGGCACTGCCAACGCAATCATCGGACTGCTGCTGTCGGTGGTCACCTACGCGGTCATCAACGGGGTCATTTCCCGTTATGCGATCAGGACCGGGTTGTCGGTCGCGCTGTTTTCCCGGGTGCTGTTCGGGCACAAGGGGGCGGTGCTGGCGACCCTGATTTTCTTTGCCACCGCCACCTACTACAGCATGTTCGAAGGCTCGGTGATTGCCATTGCGATCCAGAACTACGTGCCGAACCTCTCGCTCAACCAGGCTTACCTGCTGGTGGTGCTGTACAGCGTGCCGTTGATCCTGGGGCGCGTGCAGAACTGGATGGACAAGCTCAACGGCGTACTGCTGCCGTTCTATCTGATCGGCCTGGTGGCGCTGGTGGCGATGACCGTCAAGCAATACGGCTACAGCAACGCCCGACGCAGCTGGTTCGTGCGCGCCAATTACACCTGATTCCTCTACCTGTGAATGCAAACCCCTGTGGTGAGAGGGCATGCCCCCTCGCCACAGAAGGCCATTTTCACCGTCGGCAACCAGTGCACCCGTGATCAAAAACCAGTGCACCCCACGCCAAGCCAGCCCCCACTCACGGCGCGTAGCTTTGTGTCGTGGGTCAGGCATCCGTCCTGACCTCCACCTGGATAACAACAAGATTTCTGGTGACCCATGAGTACAGTCGATCCGATCACCCTGGCCGTCGTGCGGGGCGCGCTTGAAACCGCTCAGCGCGAAATGACCATCACCCTCGAGAAAACCGGCCGTTCGAGCGTTTTCAACCTGGCTCACGACTATTCCAACGCCCTCTTCGACCACCTGCCGGAAATGATCCTGCAAGGCCAGGACATCCCGATCCACCTGGGCTCGCTGATTCCGGCGATGAAATGCGTCGCCGGTTTCTTCGGCGATGACATCCAGGAAGGCGATGTGATCTACCACAACGACCCGGCCTACAAAGGCAGCCATATCCTCGATTGCTGCATGTACAAACCGGTGTTCTACAAGGGCGAACTGGTGTTCTGGACGGTGTGCAAAGGCCACCTGACCGACATCGGCGGCCCGGTGCCAGCCGGCTACAACCCCGACGCCAAAGAGATCTACGCCGAAGGCCTGCGCATCCCGCCGGTCAAGCTCTGGTCCCAGGGCAAGCGCCGCGAAGACGTGATCAACCTGCTGCTGACCAACATGCGCGCCCGCGCCTATCAGGAAGGCGATCTCAACGCCCAGTACGGCGCCTGCAACGTCGGTGAACGCCACCTGCTGGAGCTGCTCGACCGCTACGGCGTGGAACAGGTGCGTGCCTGCATCGCCGAACTCAAGGACATGGCCGACCGGCACATGCGCGCCCTGCTGCGCGACGTGCCCGACGGTTTCTACACTGGCACCGCGGTGCTGGAAGATTCCGGCCACGGATTGGGACAACTGTCGATCACTGCGCAAGTGGAAATTCGCGGCGACGAGGCCCACGTGCTGATCGAAAGCCCGCCGCAAGTGCCCTACTTCATCAACTCCTACGCCGGCAATTCGGTGTCCGGGGTCTACCTGGGGCTGATGATGTTTGCCCAGGTGCCGCCGCCCTACAACGAAGGCCTGTACCGCTGCGTATCGGTTGACCTCGGCCCGCCCGGCACCCTGTGCAACGCCCGGGAACCGGCGCCCCACGTCAACAGCACCACCACACCGATGGAAACCCTGGCCGATGCCGTGCGCCAGGCGCTGGAGCAAGCCGCACCCGATCGCGTCACCGCGTCCTGGGGCCACGCCAGCGGGATCAACATCGCTGGCCACGACCCGCGCAACAACAATGACGAATACGTGACCATGGTGCTGGCCTCGATCATCTCCGGTGCCGGGGCCAACAAGGCCATGGATGGCTGGCCGGCGTGCGGTCCGCTGTGCTGCTTCGGCGCGCTGATGTCCGGCGATATCGAGTTGCTGGAGTACTCCTACCCGATCCTGATCCACCGCTACAGCCTGATGACCGACAGCGGTGGCGCAGGCGAATTTCGCGGTGGCTCGGGCACCCGCATCGAAATCGAACCGCTCGATCACGGCATGACCGTGGTCGGTTTCGGCGAAGGCCGACAACTGCCGACTTCAGGGGCCGCCGGCGCGACCAACGTGCTACTCGAACCCAAGCTCGGCCGGTTGATTCACCGCAAGGCCGACGGCGAGGAACAGCACTTCATCCATAACGCGCAGATCACCGCGCAACCGGGAGAACGGGTGATCAACGTCAACCCAGGCGGCGGTGGCTACGGCAATCCGCTGCGCCGCCCCGTCGCCAGCGTGCTGAACGATGTGCGCGACGGTCTGGTGTCGGTGGAAGGCGCGCGCCTGGAGTACGGCGTGGTGATCGACGGCAACGGTCAGGTCGATGACGCTGCCACCCGTGCCCGCCGCGACCTGCACTGATCGCCCCGGCCCCTTTGAGCTATCTGGAATCTCTCATCATGAGCAAGCAACAATATCGTCTGGGCATCGACGCCGGCGGCACCTTCACCGATTTCATCCTGGCGGACCGCAGCGGCAACGTGCAGCTGTTCAAGGCCCCTTCCACGCCACAGGACGGCACGATCGCGATCCGCAACGGCCTGGCGCAGATCGCCGACGCCATCGGCCGCACGCCCGCCGAGATCATCGGCGACTGCGACCTGTGCATCAACGGCACCACCGTGGCCCTCAACGCGCTGATCGAAAAAACCGGGGTCAAGGTCGGCCTGCTGTGCACCGACGGCCACGAAGACAGCCTGGAAATCCGCCTGGGCCACAAGGAAGACGGCCATCGCTACGATGCCACTTTCCCGCCGGCCTACATGCTGGTGCCGCGTCACCTGCGTCGTCCGATCAAGGGCCGGATGCTCAGCAACGGCAGCGAACACGCGCCGCTCGACGAACAGGCCATCGGCGAAGCCATCGAATACTTTCGCCAGCAGGAGGTAAAGGCAGTCGCGATTTCCTTCGTCTGGTCGGTGCGCAACCCGGCCCACGAACAACGGGCCGCCGAGATGGTGCGCGCGGCGCTGCCGGGGGTGTTCGTGTGCACCGGCAACGAAGTGTTCCCGCAGATCCGCGAATACACCCGCACTTCGACCACAGTGGTCAACGCCTACCTGAGCCCGGTGATGGGCCGCTACATCGAGCGCATCGACGCCCTGTTCGAAGAGCTAGGCGCCCAGCAGCCGACCCGCTACTTCCAGTCCAACGGAGGCCTGGCGCCCGGCGTGGTGATGCGCGAGCGTGCGGTCAACGCGATCAACTCCGGCCCTGCCTCCGCGCCCCAGGCCGGGTTGTGCGTGGCCCAGCCGTTCGGCATCGACAACGTGATCACCGTGGACATGGGCGGCACCTCGTTCGACATCACCCTGAGCAAGTCGGGGCGCACCAACTTCAGCAAGGACACCGACTTTCTGCGCTATCGCATCGGTGTGCCGATGATCCAGGTGGAAACCCTCGGCGCCGGTGGCGGCTCGATCGCCTATCTGGATGACTTCGGCATGCTCCAGGTCGGCCCGCGCAGCGCCGGCGCCAACCCGGGCCCGGTGTGCTACGGCAAGGGCGGCACCGAGCCGACCGTCACCGACGCCAATCTGGCCCTTGGTTACCTGGCCGACGGCGCCCTGCTCGGTGGCAGCATTCGCCTGAACCGCAAGGCGGCCATCGAAGCGATCCGCAGTAAGATCGCCGAGCCCCTGGGCATCAGCGTGGAACGGGCGGCCATCGGCATCATCACCCTGGTCAACCTGAACATGGTCAGCGGCATTCGCCGGGTTTCGGTGGAGCGTGGCTTCGACCCACGGGACTTCGCCCTGATCGGCGCCGGCGGCGCAGCGGGCATGCACGTGATGCGCCTGGCCGAGGAAATCGGCAGCAAGGTGGTGCTGATCCCGAAAGTCGCCTCCGGCCTGTGCGCCTACGGGCAGATCCTCTCGGACATCCGTTACGACCAGTTGACCACCCTGCCGATGCGCCTGGACGACGATCTGGTCGACCTGCCGTTGCTCAACCGCACCCTGCGCGACTTGCGCGAGCGTGGCATGAACAACCTGCGCGACGACGGTTTCGGCGCCGGCAACAACGTCGAATGCCACTACAACCTGGAGATCCGCTACCTCGGCCAGGTCCACGAATGCAGCGTGGAACTGAGCTGCGATCAACTGGATCAAGCCGGTTTGGCCACGTTGCGCGACGCCTTCCACACCCGGCACAAGGCGCTGTTTTCCTACAGCGAGCCACAAAGCCCGGCGGAACTGGTCAACCTCGAATGCTCGGTGATCGCCCGCCTGCAACGTCCGCCGATGCCGGAACTGGCGCAGCCCGACGAGTATCTGGCGGCCAAAGCCAGCGCCCATCGCTCGATGCTGTTCAGCGACCAGTCGCCGTGGCAGGACACGCCGGTGTACAACGGCGAGCACCTGCAAGCGGGGCAAACCGTCAAGGGCCCGTGCGTGATCGAGGAATCGACCACCAACATCGTCGTGCCACCGGGCTGGCAGGCCACCCTGGCGCCGTCCGCCACCTACCGGCTGACGCCTGACGATTGACCGTCCGCCAGCAATGGCAAATGATGGCAACCCAGCGGTGCCTCGGGCTTTGGCCTCGGCACCGTCCTCATAATAAAAATCATACGAGGACAGCCATGGCCTACAAACTCTCCACCCGCGCCTGGTCCGACAGTCAGTGTCAGCCGCTCTGGGCCCAGGCCATCGCCAGTGCTTATTTTCCCCTGACCCTGGAATTCGCCCCCAGCAGCCGCTTCAGCGGCAGCCTGCAGATATGGGAAACCGGCAGCACGCCGCTGACCCTGTCGCGCCTGCGCTCCAGCCAGCTGGGTTATTCGCGCAGCAAGGCCCAGGTCAGCGAAGACCATGAAGCCTGTTATCTGGTGACCGTGCCCCGTCGTGGCGAAGTTCATTTCGAGCAGGACGGCCGCGCCCTGCATTGCCGGCCGGGCGGGTTCATCTTCGAACGGGGCGATGCGCCCTACCGTTTTCACTACGCCTGCGACAATGATCTGTGGGTGTTCAAGCTTCCCGAACGGGCGTTGCACGGGCAGTTGCGCGGCGCCGAGCGCTACACCCGTTTCTGTTTCGACGCCCGCCGTGCGCTGGGAAGGATCTTTGTCGATCAACTGGCGATGTGCGCGGCGCGCTTCGATGAATGCAGCGACACGGCCCGGCACATGTTGCTCGACCAGGCGCTGTCGACCCTGTTGATGGCCCTGCGTGAGGACGAGCGCGTGCTCAGCAGTGAAAGTTCGAACCTGGCGGCGATGCATTTGCAGCGCATCGAGCAGTATGTCGACAAGCAACTGGGCAACCCCGACCTGTCACCGCAAATGGTCGCCGACGCCTGCGGTCTGTCGGTGCGCTATCTGCACAAACTCTTCAGCAGCACACCTTACAGCCTCGGCGAATGGATCCGCCTGCGCCGCCTCGAAGCGGTCCACCGCGGCCTGCACGACCCCGCCTGCCACCTGTCCATCGGCGAACTGGCCATGCGCTGGGGCTTCAGCGACCAGGCCCAATTCACCCGCAGCTTCCGCCAGCATTTCGGTTGCACCGCACGCGAAGTGCGCAACGCCGCAGCCGTACCCTCCTGACACAAAAACCTGCAGGAGCGAGCACGCTCGCGATGGTCGTTAACGATGACGCTGGGTATCTGATGCCCCGCGGCGTTTTCGAGTCCATCGCGAGCAAGCTCGCTCCTACACAGGGTTGGTGTTTTATTCGGTGACGCCTACCACATGCTCCGGCGCAGCCTGTGCCTCGGTCACCGGCGCGTTGAGCAGCAGGAAGTACGCCAGGGCCGAGCACAGGGCCACCACCGCGCTGATCATGAACGCGGTGTTGAAGGATCCCGAATACTCGATGCTGAAACCGGTGACGATCGGCGCGACGGAGCCGGCGATGTAGCCGCCGAAGTTCTGGATCGAGCCGAACGAGGCCACGCGGCGGCTGTCGACAATGGTGTTGACGATCATCCAGGCCGTGGCGCTGGCCATGTTGATGCTGAACAGCGCCAGGCACAGCAGGATGATGCAGCCGGTCAGCCCGGTGACGAACGACAGCGGCAGCGTGAACAGTGCCGCCAGCACCAGGCCCGTGATCACCCCGAACTTGCGGCTGGCCAGGATGCCCATGCCACGGCGTACCAGCATGTCGCAGAAACGCCCGGCGACGATGGTGCCGACCGCGCCGAAACCATAGGCCAGCGACACCAGCCATGCGGTCTTGTACAGGTTCATGCCGTGTTCACGTTCGAAGTAGCCCGGCAGCCAGGTCAGGTGCAGCCAGAGCATGTAGATCACACCCATGAAGCCCAGTACCGCGCCCCAGGTGCTGCGATGCTTGAACAGGTCGAGCCAGCCGGCAAAGTAGGAGACTTTCGGGGCATCGGGCTGGGCCACTTGCGCCTTGCGCTCATTCGGCAGCGGCTTGCCTTCGGCCGCCAGCTCCGCCAGATACTGCGCCTTGCTCTTGTAGAAGCTCAGCCAGCACAGCGCCAGGATGATCCCGATCACGCCGGTGATGATGAACATCCCGCGCCAGCCGAAATTGACCATGAACAGCGTCAGCAAGGGTGGCGCCAGGCATGGGCCAAGGCAGGTCGAGGACCAGACGATGCCGGTGGGTGTGCCGCGCTCGTTGGCATCGAACCATTCCGACAGGGCCTTGGCCGCCGAGGGAAACATCGGCGCCTCGCCAATCCCCAGCATCACCCGCAGGCCCATGAAGCCGGCGAAGCTGTTGACCATGCCGAACGCCGACTGGGCGACCGACCAGGCCAGCAGCGAGGCGCCCAGGGCGATCTTGCTGCCCAGACGGTCGATGATCAGGCCCATCGGCAACTGCGCGAAGGCATAGGCAATGGAGAACGCCGACAGCAGGATGCCCATCTGCGAGGGGCTGATCATCATGTCTTTCTGGATAGAGGTGTTGGCGATCGACAGCGCGCTACGGTCGAGGTAGTTGACGATGCCGATCAACAGCAGGAACACGACGGTGATGCTCTGGTACTTCTTCAGTGGTTTCATCTGATGGCCTTTATTATTGTTATTGACGTGGATTCTGCCGGCACTCAGCCGGCGTCTCATTCATCCCTGCTGCCGAACCTTCCTCATGGCTGGCGCGCCGTCACCGCCGCATCCAGCAAACCACGCCGTCCCAGGCTGTCGATCAACGAGCGCAAACCGAACGCCCACTGCGGCGCCTGATCGCTGGTGGTCACGCGATTGCACAGGGCGCCCAGTTGCGCATTGCTGATGGTGACCAGATCACCCGGCTTGTGGGTGAAGCCGCTGCCCGGCTGATCGCGGTCCTGCTTGGGGGCGAACAGAGTACCGAGAAACAGCACCAGGCCGTCGGGATATTGATGGTTTTCATTGAGCGTCTGCTGGACCAGATCCAGAGGATCGCGGCTGATCTGCGACATGGAACTGCGGCCTTGCAGCACGAATCCGTCCTGGCCTTCGACGCGCAGATCCACTTGGGCACTGCGCACGTCGTCCAGGCTGAAGGTCTCGTCGAACAGGCGCAAAAAAGGTCCCAGGGACGTCGAGGCGTTGTTGTCCTTGGCCTTGGACAGCAGCAAGGCGCTGCGCCCTTCGAAATCGCGCAGGTTGACGTCGTTGCCGAGCATCGCGCCGTGGACCGTGCCGTTGCTCGACACCGCCAGCACCACTTCCGGCTCCGGGTTGTTCCAGCTCGATTTGGGGTGAATGCCGATGTCGGCACCGTGACCGACCGCCGACAGCGGCTGGGCCTTGGTGAAGATTTCGGCGTCCGGGCCGATGCCCACCTCCAGATACTGCGACCACAGGCCCTGCTCCACCAGCACCTTGCGCAGGGCTTCGGCCTGGGCCGAACCCGGGACGATCTGCGACAGGTCGGCACCGATGCGGCTGGCCAGGGTGTCGCGAATCGCGTCGGCCTTGGCCGGATCGCCCTTGGCCTGCTCCTCGACCACACGCTCCAGCAGGCTGGTGGCGAAGGTCACGCCGGCAGCCTTGACCGCCTGCAAGTCGATGGGCGCGAGCAGCCATGGCAGGCGGTCATCGCGCCGGTTCGGGTCGCTGTTTTCCAGCAACCGGGGCAATTCGATCAAGGCGTCGGCCAGGGGCAGCGAGCGCAGATAGGCCACCGGGTCCGCCACTTCGAGCAGCGCCGAGACAGTGGCCACATGGGCGCTGATGTCGTGCACGGCGCCGGCCTTGACCAGCACCACGGCCGGGCCCTGGTCGGGAAGCCAGACACGGCCGACCCAGCTGCCGGTGTGGAACACGGCGAGGTCGTTGCTTTGCGGCAAAGGTGATGCTGAATGGTTTGTCATGGGTGCTCTCTTATTGTCTGTTTCTCATGACCTGTAGGAGCGAGTTCACTCGCGATGGCCGCCAACGATGACGCTGGCAGCCTGACACCCCGCGGTGTCCGATCCACCATCGCGGGCGTGCTCGCGCCTACAGGGGTCGGTGTTCAGGGCAGTTCGGGCAGTTGCAGTTGACGGGCGGTTTGGTTGAGGTCTTCGCGCAGTTTTGGCGTCAGGCTCAGGCCTTGCGCCAGTGCCTGGGCACGCAGTTTCAGACCGGCCTGTCCCGGCAGGCGCACCGGGCGTTGCGGGTCGATCGGGCGGCTGGCCAGGATCAGTTTGCCGAGGAATGAACTCTCGTCGGTGAAGGCCTCGAGCCCGCCGAAGAAACGCGGGTCAATCACCAGCGCCGTGGCCGAAGCGCCCCACTGATCCGGGCCGTCCTTGCGTCCGTGCCCGGCCAGTCCCGAGGTCAGCGCCTCCACCAGAATCGCCAAAGCAAAACCCTTGTGCCCGAAGGCCTCGCCACCCAACGGCAGGATGCTGCCCGACGGCGTGCTGAAGAAATCGTTGGGGTCGTTGCTCACCCGCCCTTCGTTGCTCATCACCACCGGATGCGGCAACGCGGTACCCGCGTCACGGCACTGACCGACCATGGCCAGGGTCACGGTGGACATGCTCACGTCCAGCAGAATCGGCTCGCCCTGGGTGGGAATGCCGGCAGCAATCGGGTTGGGCGTGTAGATCGGGTCGATCCCGCCGTGGGCGCTGACGATGCCGACCGACGGATCGGAGGAATACACCATGGCCACCAGGCCGCGATCGGTGAACGGCTTGAGATACGCCGCCAGGCAGCCTATGTGCGAGGCGCGACGGACCACGGCGATGCCGATGCCCTGCTCGCTCGCGCCCTTCGCCGCGCTGTCCAGGGCCCGGCTGACACAGTACGGCCCAAGCACATAGTGACCGTCGAACAGGCTCGATATGCCGCTGTCCGAGACCTGCTCGAGCATCTGCGCGCGGGCCTTCACCTGCCCGCTCTGCATGCCGCCGATATAGCGGCTCACCAGATTCAAGCCGTGGGTGCGATGGCCCAGCAACTCGCCTTCAAGCAACACGCGGGTCACCACCCGGGCCACCTCCGCATCGGCTCCACTTTTTTCGAACAGTTGCTCGACGAACGCTGTCAGCGTCTGCACGTCGTAGCGATTGGCTTGGGTCATGCTTGTGACTCCGTGATCAATTCTGGATTCAGCGTGTGTTTTGCCGGTCAAAGACTCACTCAGGTGACGGCACCGATCTGCCAGGGCACGAACTCGTTCTGCCCGTAACCGTGCTGCTCGCTCTTGCTGCGCTCGCCCGACGCAATGCGCAGCATCTGTTCGAAGATGTAGGCGCCGCGTTCCTCGATGCTGGTGGACCCGTCGGCGATGCCGCCGCAGTTCACGTCCATGTCTTCTTCCTGGTGTTCGAACACCCGGTTGTTGGTCGCCAGCTTGATCGACGGTGCCGGCGCGCAGCCGTAGGCCGAACCGCGACCGGTGGTGAAGGCGATCAGGTTGGCGCCGCCGGCCACCTGGCCCGTGGCCGAGACCGGGTCATAGCCCGGTGTATCCATGAACACCAGGCCCCTGGCTTGAACCGCTTGCGCGTATTCGTACACATCCACCAGATTGCTGGAGCCGGCCTTGGCCACGGCGCCCAGGGATTTCTCGAGGATGGTGGTCAGGCCACCGGCCTTGTTGCCGGCCGAGGGGTTGTTGTTCAGTTCGGCGTTCATGCGTCGGCAGTAGTCTTCCCACCAGTGAATCCGCGCGATGAGTTTTTCCCC
The DNA here is from genome assembly GCF_013359595.1 of Pseudomonas sp. C1C7. Classification (GTDB taxonomy): domain Bacteria; phylum Pseudomonadota; class Gammaproteobacteria; order Pseudomonadales; family Pseudomonadaceae; genus Aquipseudomonas. The sequence goes on from NZ_JABFMP010000028.1 coordinate 32,185, forward strand.
CACTTCGCGGCTCACTGCTCGGCGCGTCAGCAAGTGCTCGGCGCCATAGATTTCCGGGGTCTCGGAGAGAATCGCAGTGCCGCCCGCCGCCACCAGACGGTCGACGGCGTTACCCAATGCAGGGTTGGCGGTGATGCCTGAATAGCCGTCCGAGCCGCCGCATTGCAGGCCGACCACCAGATGCCGGGCGCTGACTGGCTCGCGCCGTACCTGATTGGCCTTGGGCAGCAAGGCCCTGACCTGTTCAATGCCACTGGCGATGGTTTTCGAGGTGCCGCCCAGGCCCTGAATGGTGAAGGCGCGCAACTGATCGCCGGGCTGCATGCCCTGGCTTTCCATCAGGCTCTCGATCTGGTTGGTCTCGCAGCCCAGGCCGATGATCAGCACGGCGGCGAAATTGGGGTGTGCGGCGTAACCGGCCAGGGTGCGGCGCAGCAGGCCCAAGGCTTCGCCGCTGGGGTCGACGGCACAGCCGGCGCCGTGGGTCAGGGCCACGACACCATCGATGTTCGGGTAATCGGCCAGCGCTTGCGGGTGGATGTCACGACGAAAATGATCGGCCACGGCCCGGGCCACGGTGGCCGAGCAGTTCACCGAGGTCAGGATGCCGACGTAATTGCGGGTGGCGACGCGGCCATCGGCGCGCACGATGCCCTGGAACACGGCTTCGGTTGCAGGCGAGTCATGAACGTCGACGCCGAACGCGTAGTCACGGGCAAAGTCGCCCATCTCCACGTTGTGCACATGCACATGGTCGCCGGCTTCGATGGGCTGCGAGGCGAAACCGATGATTTGCCCGTAACGGCGCAGCGGCTGGCCCTGCTCCACGCGCTGGGTGGCGACCTTGTGACCGGAGGGAATCGGCTGGCGCACGGTGATCGCTTCGGCCTCGAGGCTCAGGCCTTCAGGCAGGGCCTGGCGTGCAATCAGTACGTTGTCCTGGGGGTTGAGGCGGATCACGGCGGCATCGCCGGTCCGGGTTCTGGCAATCAGTTGCATGGGACCTCTCAGGGCAGTACGGCCGCATTCTTGTTATGGCGCCGCCCGTTCGGTGACGGGCGAATCTGAGATAACTGTAAGGAGCCGCACTGGACATTCCCAATGAGATGATCCGATCGAACGATAACCAAGAGTTATCAAAGTGGCCTGTTGCGCGAAGCAAATCAATCGCTTTGACCGTCAAACCTGTGGTGAAGGGGCATGCCCTAATGCCAGTCAGTCAAGAGATTCAACAGGCAATGAGGGCATTGTGGCGAGGCAAAGGTGTATTCACAGGACTGGCGTCTTCGCGAGCAAGCTTCGCTCCTACAGAGGGGCTTCCCGGCGTTGGCGGGCGCAGTCGAGCAGGATTTCGACGAACTCCCGGGCCGAACCGGTCAGGGGGTCTTCCTTGCGGGTGATGACGCCGTATTCCAGCGGCGCCAGGTGCAACGGGCTCTGCAGTTCCTTCAACTGACCGCTGGCCAGCTGCGCTGCCACCATGGACCGGGGCAGCATGGCGATCATCGGCCCTGACTGCAGCAATTGCAGGAACATCTGCATCGAGGTGGTATCGACGCTGTCCGCCGGCGAGGCGATGCCGGCGGCGCGGAATGCCGCTTCCAGACGATTGCGAATCGGCGTGCCCACCGGGTACAGCACCCAGGGCCACTGCCCCAGGGCATCGAGCGGCGTACTGTCCTGCTCGTTGAGGGGGTGCCGACTGTTGACCACCAGACTGAACGGCTCGGGCTCCAGGGGCTGGAAGTCGAAGACCTGGCTGTAGCGCTCCTCGGTGAAGCGGCCGATGATCAGGTCGAGCTTGTTCTGTTCGAGCATCTCCAGCAGGTGGTCGCTGGACTGCTCCACCACTTCGATCGACAGCAACGGGCTGCGCGCCTTGATCGCCGCGATGGCCTGAGGCAGCACCACCGAGGTCGCGGCGAAGATCCCGCCGACCTTGAGAAAACCGTGGCCGCCCTTGCGCAGGCGGTTCACCTGATCGACGAAAGTGTGCGAATCGGCCAGCGCGGCCTGGGCGTACTTCACCACATGCTCGCCCAGTTCCGTCGGCGGCATGCTGCGCGGCAGACGCTGGAACAGGGCAAAGCCGAACTGCTCCTCGAGATCGCGCAGCATCTTGCTCAGGGCCGGCTGGCTGAGGTTCATGTGCGCCGCGGTGGCGTGCATGTTGCGCGTGCGCGCCAGGGTGTCGATCAGCACCAGGTGCTTGAAGCGCACCCAGTTGCAAAAACTGGAATGGGTGATGTCCGACGGCATCGGGTCAAGCCTCTTCAAAGGGGTGTACGCGGTTTACTCGGCCGCACCACAACCTGCTACAGGGATCGCGTGGCAGTCTGGGTCATTGTTCGCGCAAATACTGCAACAGCGTCTCCAGCGCCACGGACCTGGGTCGGGAGCGCAAGGTCAGCAAGCCGATGTTGACCATGGAAATCGGCAACTCCACCGGCAGGATAGCGACCATGCCATAGCCCGCATAATGCTCGGCCACATCATTGGGCACCACGGCGATCATGTCCGACGCTTCCAGCATCGCCGTGGTCGCCAGGATCGAGGCGGTTTCGACGACGTCCAGCGACTGCACCATGCCGCCGGCCTGCAGGGCACTTTCCACCCGACGGCGCATGGGGCTGCCGATGGGATGCAGGATCCAGGTCGAACTGACCAGATCCGCCAGCTGCAATGACGAACTCGCGGCCAGCGGATGGCCGGCCCGGGCGATCACGCGCATCTGCTCGCCGTTGTCGAACAGTTCGATGTCCAGGTCACGGCTGTCGCTCTGGTCCGGCAGACGCCCCAGCACCACGTCGAAATCGCCCCGCAGCAAGGCCGGCAACAAGGTATCGCTGGTCCCGACCTCGATGGAAATCCGCACCTTGGGGTGATCGCGCTTGTAGGCCAGCACCGCCTTGGTCAGCAGCCGCGGCACCGGTCCCATCACGCTGCCGACCCGCACCAGCCCCATCGCCCCGCGCGCCAGTTCGGCGATTTGCGCCTGGGCGTGCTCGAACTCATGCAGCGCGCCCTGGGCGTAGCGGATCATCACCTCGCCATAGAGCGTCGGCTGCATGCCCCGGGGCAGGCGCTCGAACAGGCGCACGCCGAGACGCTCCTCCAGCTGCTGCAACAGCAGGCTGGCGGCCGGTTGCGTGGTGTGCATCGCGGCAGCGGCCCGGCGCAGGTTGCCGTACTCGCCCAAGGCATTGAGCAAGGTTATCTGCCGGCTGGAAATCTTCAGGGCGCCGGGTGTGCGCGGCACGAGTTCTGGATCTGGAGACATATCGAATCCGATATCGCTGCTTAAAGAATCGCGATTATGCACATATCGTTCGGCGACCTACAGTCGGGTCTCAATCGATCAACAAGAACAAGAGCCCGCCATGAGTATTCGAATCACCCACCTGAGCGTTCGCGATCTGCGCTTCCCCACGTCCCTGTCCCTGGACGGCTCCGACGCGATGAACAGCGCGCCAGACTATTCCGCCTCCTATGTCGTGCTGCACACCGACGTCCCTGCCCTTGAGGGCCACGGTCTGACCTTCACCATCGGCCGTGGCAACGAGATCTGCGTGGCGGCCATCCAGTCACTGGCGCCGATGGTCGTCGGCCTGACCCTGGAGGAGATCGTCGCCGACATGGGCGCCTTCTGGCACCGGATCACCGTGGGCGACAGCCAACTGCGCTGGCTGGGCCCGGAAAAAGGTGTGATCCACCTCGCCACCGCCGCCATCGTCAACGCCGTCTGGGACCTGTGGGCCAAGCGCGAAGGCAAGCCGGTGTGGAAGTTGCTGACGGACATGACGCCCGAGCAACTGGTGCGCTGCCTGGACTTCAGCTACGTCACCGACGTGCTCACCCCCCAAGAAGCCATCGCCCTGCTGCGCCGCCAGGCACCGGGAAAGGCCCGGCGCGAGGCGCAGATGCTGGAGGAAGGCTACCCCGGCTACACCACCGCGCCGGGTTGGCTGGGCTACAGCGAAGAAAAAATGCGTACGCTGGCCCGCGAAGCGGTGGCGGATGGCTGGACCCACATCAAGCAGAAAATCGGCGCGGACCTGGAAGAAGACATTCGCCGCGCCACGATCCTGCGCGAAGAAATCGGCTGGGAACGCAGCCTGATGATGGACGCCAACCAGGTCTGGGGCGTCGATGAGTCGGTCGCCAACATGCGCCGCCTGGCTGCGTTCGAACCGCTGTGGATCGAAGAACCGACCAGCCCCGACGACATCCTCGGCCACGCCAGCATTCGCCAGCGCATTGCACCGATCGGCGTCGCCACCGGCGAGCATTGCCACAACCGGGTGATGTTCAAGCAGATGTTCCAGGCCGGCGCGCTGGACTTCTGCCAACTGGACGCGGCCCGTCTGGGCGGCCTGAACGAGGTGTTGATCGTGCTGCTGATGGCGGCCAAATTCGACGTACCGGTCTGCCCCCATGGCGGCGGTGTCGGGCTCTGCGAATACGTACAGAACATCGCCCTGTTCGACTACATCGCCGTCTCGGCCTCGCTGCACAACCGCGTCCTGGAATACGTCGACCATCTGCACGAACACTTCCTCGACCCCGTCGTCATCCGCCGCGGCCGCTACATGCCCCCACAGCGCCCGGGCTACAGCATCGAAATGACCACCGAAACCCTGGAACGCTACCAATACCCCGATGGCCCGGTCTGGCTAGACATCGCCCGCGGCTGATCCATACATCTGCACAGCATCTCAACCTGTGGGAGCAAGCCCGCTCCCACAGGATTTTCGGCGAACACAAAACCCTGGGGTAGCCCTGTCCCTTGTGGGAGCGTGGCTTGCCCGCGAAGACGGCAGCCGAGTCAACATCACCATCGAATGTACCCGCAACACCCCACACATACGCTACCCTCCTCAAATCTCGCCATTCCCAAGACCAGGGCCTACCCATCCATGATCATCTCTTCTGCATCGGATTACCGCGAAGCGGCACGTCGCAAACTCCCCCGTTTCCTGTTCGACTACATCGATGGCGGGGCCTATGCAGAGCACACGCTAAGGGCCAACAGCGCCGACCTGAGCGGCGTCAGCCTGCGCCAGCGGATCCTGAAAAACGTCGAGAGCCTGAGCCTGGAAACCAGCCTCTTCGGCCAGCGCCAGGCGATGCCCATCACGCTGGCACCGGTCGGCCTGACCGGGATGTTCGCCCGTCGGGGCGAAGTGCAGGCGGTAAAGGCGGCGCAGAACAAAGGCATCCCGCTGTGCCTGTCGACCGTCTCGGTGTGCTCGATCGAGGAAGTGGTGGCCAGCGCGCAACAACCGATCTGGTTCCAGCTGTACGTGCTCAAGGACCGCGGCTTCATGCGCAATGCCCTGGAGCGTGCGCAAGCCGCCGGGGTCAAGAACCTGGTGTTCACCGTCGACATGCCCACCCCCGGCGCCCGTTACCGTGACGCCCACTCGGGCATGTCCGGCCCCTTCGCCTCGACGCGCCGCATCCTGCAAGCCATGACCCGCCCCGACTGGTCGTTCAACGTCGGCCTGATGGGCCGCCCTCACGATCTGGGCAACATCTCCAGGTACCTGGGCAAGGCGGTGACACTCGAGGACTACATGGGCTGGCTGGCCAACAATTTCGACCCGTCGATCAGCTGGAACGATCTGGAGTGGATTCGCGACTTCTGGAAAGGCCCGATGATCATCAAGGGCATCCTCGATCCCCAGGATGCCCGCGACGCGGTCAGCTTTGGCGCCGATGGCATCGTCGTCTCCAATCACGGCGGTCGACAGCTCGACGGCGTCCTCTCCACCGCCCACGCCCTGCCGCCGATCATGCAGGCGATCGGCAACGACCTGAGCGTACTGGTGGACTCGGGCATCCGCTCCGGTCTGGACGTGGTGCGCATGCTGGCCCTGGGCGCCAAAGGCGTGTTGCTTGGCCGCTCCATGGCCTACGCCCTGGCCGCCGACGGGCAACGGGGGGTGGAGAACATGCTGGATATCTTTGCCAAAGAGATGCGCGTGGCCATGACGTTGACCGGGGTGACCTCGATCGATCAGATCGACGAATCCATATTGGTCAGATCGGTCGGGTAATTCCCGGCCGCCTGTAGGAGCTGCCGAAGGCTGCGATCTTTTGATCTTGCTGTTAAAAATCAAAAGATCGCAGCCTTCGGCAGCTCCTGCAGGAGGAGAATGCTGAATATCGCTACAGGAGCCCTCCATGCGCATCGCCCTGCTCTCCGACATGCACCTGTCCGTCAACGCGATCCCCTTTCCCGAGGTGGAGGCCGATATCGTCGTGCTCGCCGGCGACATCGCCCGGCCGGCCAGGGCCATCGAATGGGCCAGCACCTGCCCGCTGCCGATCCTGTATGTAGCGGGCAATCACGAGTTCTACGGCAGCGATCTGGCCTCGACTTATGAGCAGCTGCGCAACCTGTCCCGAGGCACGCGGATCACGGTGCTGGAACACTCGGAACATGTGCACGACGGCGTGCGGTTTCTGGGCTGCACGCTGTGGTCGGACTATCGCTTGTTCGAAGAAGGTCCGAAGCGGGATCTGGGGGTCGACATGGCCACGGACCTGATTCGCGACTTCAGCCATATCAGGATTGCACCGGACTTTCCCGACCTGTTCACCCCGGCGATTTCCCAGCTGATTTACCTGCAAACCGTCGCCTGGCTCGACGACTGTTTCCGCCGCGACAACACCACGCAAACGGTGGTCATCTCCCACTTCGCCCCGACTCGCGCGAGCATCGCGCCGATGTTCGCCGACTCGCCGATCAATTCGAGTTTCGTCTCTGACCTGGAAGAGAAAATCAGGCAGTGGCAACCGGTGCTGTGGCTGCACGGACATACCCACGGCAGTTTTGATTACCGGGTGGGGCAGACGCGCGTGGTGTGCAATCCGCGGGGGTATGCGAAAAACGGGGTGAATGAAAATCCCGCTTTCGACAGTTCCCTGATCATCGAGATCTGAGTCCGGGAACCGCTGGTGCCTGTCTCACGGATTTTTACGCAGAATGGAAAAATTCAGCGCGGCGGCCAGCGAGAGCCACACCAGATACGGAAACAGAATCAGCCCGGTGATGACATCCAGACGCATCGCCAGCACCAGCATCACCGCGACCACCAGCCAGAGCAGCACGAGAATCACCAGACTGGCGAACAGCCGATGCGCGCCGAAAAACACCGGCGTCCACAGCGTGTTGAGGGCGATTTGCGCCGCCCACAACGCCAGCACCATCTGGCTGCCCGGTAACAGCGACAAGCGATAGCCAGCCCAGGCCAGGAGCAGATAAAGCGTCGTCCAGGCTACGGGAAACACCCAGTTGGGTGGGGTGAAGCCGGGTTTTTCGAGCGACGCATACCATTCGTCCGGCTTGAAAAAAAATCCGCTGCTCGCGGCGGCGGCACAGGCTAGAAGGAAAATGGGAAAAGTCATCATCGGTCCTTGGCGCAAGCCATCTGTATTGGGAAGAAAGCCGTGTGTGCAGTCCCAGGGTTAGAGGCCCCGAAAGGTGAAAAAGTCCGCAGACCCGAAGCTTTGACCATCATCACGGTCACGAGCGGTAGCCCTCCTCCCCTATCAATCGCGTCGATGTTCGCAATCACCTCAATCAAGTTCTATTGAAAACCCTGCGGCGTAACAATGGCTCCACACCAACCAAGAACACCCCCGGAGCACACGATCATGAAACGCCAAACCCTCCTCAGCATCGCTTTCTCGGTTTTCGCAGTTAACGCTTTCGCCGCTTCCTCTGTTCAACCTGTAGTCGCTGAAGGCGGCTCGGATCGGCTGATCGAAAGCCGCGTGGCTGAAGGTGGTTCTGATCGTCTGCAACAGAATCGTGTTGCCGAAGGTGGCGCTGATCGCCTGCTGGAAAAACGTAATGCAGTCGCTGCCGATGGTTCGGATCGTTTGAAAGGCAACGAAGTCGCCGCCGATGGTTCTGACCGCCTGAAAGGCAACGAAGTCGCCGCCGATGGTTCTGACCGCCTGAAAGGCAACGAAGTCGCCGCCGATGGTTCTGATCGCCTGCACGGCAACACTGTCGCCGCCGATGGTTCTGATCGCCTGCACGGCAACACTGTCGCCGCCGATGGTTCTGATCGCCTGCACGGCAACACTGTCGCCTAAGCCTTTCACTTCATAGCAACACCCGCAAAAAGCCCGGTCTGATCAGCCGGGCTTTTTCGTGACTGTACTACCCCTGATCGACAACCCGTGATGTCTGGCCTTTTTCGGCCTGCCTTGCCACGCCAGTGGCGTAATCGAAGAACACTCAGAAGACTTGCTCTGCCACGGTGGATGAATCCTCGGGGATTTCCGGGCAGCGTTTGAGAGCGAGTTCGATTGCTGAAGCTTCGCGCAGTCCATTCGACAGACTGCACGGGGTGTGAGATTCACTCTATGCACATGTGCTCTCTGGTCCACGCCTGATACTCGGCAGGCAATGTATAACTCGCTACCAGCTCAGAGGCCGACAGGTCTCGAGCCGGCGCCATCCCGCGCTGCATCAGCAGGCTCTGATAGGTCGCCTTGATCGCAGCAAAGTATGCCGCGTGGCCATCGACAATGACCCGCACGCCCAGCTCTGCAAGACGTTCCCTATTGCGTAGCTTTGCATTGCCATATGTCACCAGCATCAGCGGAATGCGCAGCCCGTCGGCAACCGCCGCCAATTGCGCGAAATCCTCGACACCCACCAGGCAAATCGCGTCAGCCCCGGCATGCTGATAAGCACGTGTGCGCCGGATAACCTCGGTCAGGGGTTGCGCACCAGCGTGGGTTCGAGCGATCACGCTCAACGCACAATCGCCCCGCGCCTGCAGCGCCGCCCGCACCTTGCCGACACCCTCCTGGAGGCTGATCAGCTCGAAGGATTTGCCTGCGTATCGACCCGGCAGCAGTGTGTCCTCCAGCGTCAATGCCGCAACCCCGGCTCGTTCCAGTTCGACCACGGTGCGCATGGTATTGAGCGCGTTGCCGTAGCCGTGGTCGGCATCGGCGATGATGGGCAGCCGCGCAACCCGGCCGATGCGACTGGCCTGCTCGGCAAATTCGCTGAGGGTGATCAGGGCAATATCCGGTGCACCCAGTACCTGCAATGAAGCGACAGAACCGCCCAAAATGCCCACCTCGAATCCCAGGTCGCCGGCAATTCGCGCGCAAATGGGATCGAACACAGAGGCCGTGCTGACACAGGCCTGTCCGGCAAGCAGCGCACGGAACTCGTTACGCAGTTCATGATGACAACGCTTGTGCATACAATTCTCTGCAGATGTGGCAAGGCAGTCCGGACGCGATAGCCCGGACTGCCCATGCGATTACTTGATGAAGCGAACCTGGGCGTTGATCTTCTCGATCACCGCGCCCTTGCGCTCGTTGAAGCGGGCCTTGTTCTGTTCGAACAGGTTATTGCCCTTGGTGTCGATGGAGATGATCAGCGGGCCGAACTCGCGGACGCGGTTGACCCACAGGGTCTCCGGCATGCCGAGGTCCTGCCATTCGGCGCGCTCGATCTCTTCGACCTGGGTGGCGGCCAGCACCGCGCAGCCGCCGGGGAACACGGCGTGCACCGCCTTGTTCTCAAGGCAGCCGGTGGTGGTCTCCGGGCCCATGCCGCCCTTGCCGACGATCAGTTTCACGCCGGTTTCCTCGATGAATTGCTTCTCGAATTTTTCCATGCGCATGCTGGTGGTCGGGCCGATGGAGACCATCTCGAAACTGCCGTCGTCCTTCTTGCGCACGATGGGGCCAGCGTGGAAGATCGCGCCGCCGCGCAGATCCACCGGCAATTCGCGCTTGAGTTCGATGAGGCGGCGGTGGGCCACGTCGCGACAGGTCACCAGCTGGCCGGTCAGGTAGACCACGTCTCCCACGTTGAGGTTGGCCAGGTCTTCGTCTTTGATCGGCGTGGAGAGAATCTTTTTCACAGTACTACTCCTTCGTGGGAAAGGATGTCATAGGACATGTCGGCGTTGATGCGGATCTTGCCGCGACGGTGGGCCCAGCAGCCGGTGGACACGGCCACGCCGATGGTCGACGGATGGCGCGCGGAGGACTCGATGTTCACCCCCATCACGCTGCTGTTGCCGGTCAGGCCCTGTGGCCCGATGCCGATTTCGTTGAGGCCGTCTTCCAGTAGTTTTTCCATCATCGCCGCGCTTTCGTTCGGATGGCTGGAGTCCACGGGGCGCAGGATCGCCCGCTTGGACAGGCGCGCCGCGGTCTCAACCGAAGTGGACACCCCTACCCCCACCAGCAACGGCGGGCAGGCATTGACGCCCCGAGAGGTGATCACGTCGAAGACGAATTCGGTCACGCCTTCGTAGCCCTGCCCCGGCATCAGCACTTTTGCCGAACCCGGCAAGGTGCAGCCGCCGCCGGCCATGTACACGTCAACGATGGCGTAGTCGGCGTCGGGAATGATTTCCCAGTCCAGCCACGGGATTTTCGAGCCGGTGTTGGTCCCGGTGTTTTTCTCGATGAAGGTCTCCACCGCGTTGTGGCGCAGCGGGCCCTTGATGGTCGCCTCGCGGGTGGCCTCTTCAAGGATGCCCTCCAGCTCGCTCAGCAGCGGGAAGCGTGCGCCGGCGGAGATGAAGTACTGGATGACCCCGGTGTCCTGGCAGCTGGGGCGATCCAGCTTGTCGGCGTACTCCTGGTTGTCGGCCATCGAGTCGTACACGGCGATGGCCAGCGGATTGGTTTCCGCGGCGCGCAGCTTGGCGGTTTTTTCCTTCACGTCCTTGGGCAGGCGCTTGCCAATGTAGGCAGTGAATTTGGCCATCACGTCGGTGAGCGATGAGACTGCTAGTTCTTTATCCACGATATTTTCCTCACTTCATCACAAGGCAGATCTTTCGATTTTTTGGTTGTTCAGGAGATGGAGGCGCTGGCCTTCACTCGTACTACGGGGTCTCGCAGCGCTGACGCCTGCGACGGTTCGGTCTCGGCCGGCGCGTGGCCATCGAGCACCTGCTGCACGCGTTCCTGGTCCAGTGCACCGACCCACTTGGCGATGGCCATGGTCCCGACCGCGTTGCCGATGGTGTTGGTGATGGCCCGGGCTTCGGACATGAAGCGGTCGACGCCCAGCAGCAGGACCATGCCGGCCACAGGGATGTTGTCCATGGTCGCCAGGGTCGCGGCCAGGGTGATGAAGCCGGAACCGGTCACCCCCGCCGAGCCCTTGGAGGTGAGCAGCAGCACGCCGAGCACGATCAACTGGTCCATCAGGGTCAGTGGCGTGTTGGTCGCCTGGGCGATGAAGATCGCTGCCATGGTGTAGTAGATGCACTGGCCGTCGGGGTTGAAGGTCAGGCCCGAAGGGATCACCAGGCCGACCACGGGCTTGGAAACACCGACCCTCTCCAGCTTGTTCATCAACTGCGGCACCACCGATTCGGAGGAACTGGTGCCCAGCACGGTGAACAGTTCTTCCTTGAGGTACTTGAGGAACTTCCACAGGTTGAAGCCGGACAGCCGGGCGATGGAGCCCAGGACGATCACCACGAAGAGAAAGCAGGTCAGGTACATGGTCGCCATGAGTTTGCCGAGCGAGACGATCGAACCCAGGCCGTATTTGCCGACGGTGAACGCCATGGCCCCGCAGGCCGCCAGCGGTGCGACCCGCATGATCAGGCCGACGATGAAGAACATGCCGTGGGAGAACGCCTCCAGCACATCGACCATCGGTTTGCCCCGCGCTCCCAGGTGTGAAAGCGCGATGCCGAACAGGGTCGAGAACAGCAGGATCGGCAGGATCTCGTTCTTGGCGAAGGCGTCGGTGACGCTGCCGGGTATCACGTGCAACAGAAAGTCGGTGAACCCGCCGGTATTGCTGGCGGCCGCGGCCGTGTAGGTGGAAATGCTCTTGGCGTCGAGGGTGGCGGGATCGACGTTCATGCCGTGCCCGGGCTGCACGAGGTTGACCACGATCAGCCCCAGCACCAGGGCAAAGGTCGACAGCACTTCGAAGTAGATCAGCGCCCGGACTCCAACCCGGCCGAGTTCTTTCATGTTTTCCATTTTGGCGATGCCCAGCACCACCGTGGCGAAGATGATCGGTGCGAACACCATTTTGATGAGCTTGATGAAGGCGTCGCCTATCGGTTTCAGATCGGCGCCGACCTGAGGCCAGAACACACCGATCAACACGCCGAGGGTCACACCTATCAGCACTTGTACGTACAGCTTGCCTAGTAGTCGCTTGGCCATTGCCGTCCCCGAATTATTGTTGTGAGTCGGATTTGAGTGGCAACCGGGCTACGGCTAAATAGCCCAGATTTCTTGTGGTTAATCACGCAGGGACAAGATAATGGCTTTTAAAAAATGCTGTAATACAATCAAATTCAACTCATTATTTCCCTCAGGTTAATTATGAATCCGGTATCGGAACTGGCCTTTTTCACCCAGCTCATCAGCATCGGCAGCCTTGCCGGCACGGCGCGGGAAATGAATCTGACGCCGCCCGCCGTTTCCAAGCGGCTGGTGCAAATGGAGAAGCGCCTGGGCGTGCGCCTGCTCAACCGCACCACCCGCAGCATCAGCCTGACGGCCGAAGGCGAGACCTATCTGGTCAACGCCAGGCGGATCCTGAGTGATATCGAGGAATTGGAACGGCAGGTGTCGAGCAGTCGCGCCGAACCCAAGGGCTTGCTGCGGGTGAATGCGCCCCTGGGCTTCGGGCGCACGCACGTGGGACCTGCGGTTTCGTCGTTTGCCCAGCGCTATCCCGAGGTAGAGGTGCAGTTGCATCTGACGGACCGGCCGATTCATTTGCCGGATGACGCAATCGACGTGGCGATCCGCTTCGGTGAATTGCCCGACTCCCGCCTGATCGCCCGCAAGATCGCCGCCAACCGCCGTCGGCTCTGCGCGGCGCCCCGCTATCTGGAAGCCTTTGGTATGCCGCAATCGCCCAAGGACCTGGGAGGTCACAACTGCATCGTGTTGCGTCAGAACGAGGCGGCGTTCGGCATCTGGCGATTGAGCCGGGGCAAGCAGTCCGAGTCAGTCAAGGTGCATGGCAGCCTGAGTACCAACGACGGCGAAGTGGCCCTGAACTGGGCGCTGGATGGCCACGGCATTCTCATGCGAGCCGAATGGAACCTGGCCAACCACCTGCGTTCCGGTCGGTTGGTGGAGGTGCTGAGTGACTACGAGACACCGCCTGCGGATATCTATGCGGTGTACCTGGAGCGGTTGAATTTGTCGGCGAAGGTGTCGTGCTTCGTCGAGCATTTGCGGGAGTATTTTCGCAGCCATGCCGATGGCCCGGGGGATAGCCTGGCGGCGTGGCAGTGAGCACAACGCGGTCAATTGTAGGAGCTGCCGCAGGCTGCGATCTTTTGATCCTGCTTTTAAAAACAGAATCAAAAGATCGCAGCCTTCGACAGTTCCTACAGGAAGCGGTCCAGCGTGATGATGATCAGAAATCGAAGAACACGGTTTCCGCTTCACCCTGGATATGAATATCGAACCGGTACGCCAGTTTCCCGTCCACCGTGCAGCGCTTGGCAATCAGGGTTTCGCGGCGGGCTGGTTGTTCGATCAGGTTCAACACCGGGTCCACTGCGTTGGCCTGTGGCTCGTCATCGAAATACAGGCGGGTGTGCAGGTGGATGTTGATGCCACGGGCAAACAGCGCGACGTTGACGTGGGAAGCCATGGGCACGCCGGCGGCATTTTTCACGACGCCGGGTTTGATGGTGTTGATCGTCCATTCACCGACGTCCGTGGTGGCGGTACGGCCAAAACTGTTGAATGGCTTGTCCAGGTCGTAATCGGTGTCGTAGACGCCGTCGTGGTTGGCTTGCCAGAGTTCCAGAAACGCATCGCGCACCAGATGGCCATTGCCGTCGTAAACGTGGCCCAGCAACAGGATGTGCTCGCCGGGCGCGCCAGGCTTGGCCATCTCGTTCCAGATTTCCTGCTCCCGTGGCGGGTTGCCGGCCGCTTCCAGCGCCAGGCCGATGTGCACGTAGGGGCCAGCGGTTTGCGATGGGGTTTCAGGCAGAAGTTGAACGGGCATGCGCAGGCCTCCTCAGCAGTTTTCGAAGTGGGTCTTGCGCTGGCCGCGCAGGACGATGTCAAAACGATAAGCCAGGCAATCCATTGGATTGGCCATGCTCATGTCGAGCTTTGCAATCAGGCTCTGCACCGCTTCCGGATTAGCGATCGACTTGACGATCGGGCACATCGGGATGAGCGGATCACCTTCGAAATACAGCTGGGTAATCAGGCGCGTGGCAATGGACGGGCCACTGATCGAGACATGGATATGCGCCGGGCGCCAGTCGTTGGGGCCGTTGCGCCATGGGTACGGACCGGGTTTGACGGTGCGGAAGCTGTAGTTGCCGTCGCGGTCGGTCAGTGCACGGCCGACACCACCGAAGTTGGGGTCCAGCGGCGCCAGGTAGCTGTCCTTCTTGTGGCGGTAACGGCCGCCGGCATTGGCCTGCCACATTTCCACCAGGGTGTGGGGAATCGGTTTGCCGTACTGATCGCAGACGCGGCCGGCAACGATGATGCGCTCGCCAACAGGCAGGCCGCCGTTGTTGAAGTTCAACAGCAGATCGTTGTCGTAACGGCCCATCTTCAGATGGGAAAAATCCGGGCCGCCGCTTTCGGACACCGATTGTGGAATGCTCACCAGCGCCTGGCGCGGCGAACGCAGGATCGAAGTCTTGTAGTCAGGGGTCAGGGCTTTGGGATGCCAATTACGGTCACGAATGGCGAAGCGGCTGTCGGGCGCATCAGACATGTCGATTGTCCTGTTGTTATGGTGGTTCGGAGGCAGGCACTGCACGGGCAGCAACTCGTGGCCTCAGTGTCCCCCCGCGCGCCCTCGTGCGAAAGTGAAAAAATCGCCCCTATCCATAACCATATGGTTATGGATACTGCCCTTCGCGGTACTCTCGCCCGACCTCGCGCAGGGCCTCCACACACCACTGCGCCGCGGCCGATACCGGCGACGCGGGATTGCTGCATACCCCTACCGACCCGCCGGGTTCGCGCATCCCCAGATCCAGTTCCTGCAACTCACCTTGCCGCAAGTCCTGCCGGACCGCGTCATAAGGCGCGACCCAGATGGCCTGGCTGCATTGCACATAACGCCGGCTCAGGGCCACAGACAGGGTTTCCAGGCGTTGCCGTGATGGCGTGATCCCGTGCTGCACGAACAGGCTGTCGGCGAACTTGCGGATCGTGGTCCCGGCCGACGGCAGAATCAGCGGGTATTTTTCGAGGTTCTTGCGCCCCAGTGGATCGGTGAGCGCCGGATGACCCGCGCGCACCACCAGGGTCATGGATTCACTGTAGAGATGTTCGAACGTCAGCCCGGAAATCAACGGGCTGTCGGTCATCCGTCCCACCACCAGGTCCAGCTCGCCGACTCGCAGTTGCGAGAGCAGATAGGCACTGGGGCCGGTCATGATGCTGACGACCAATGAGGGATGACGTTCGTGCAGGCGGCGGACGACTTCGGGCACCAGCAGGCTTTCGACGGTGGACAGCACGCCGACCTGGACGGTCACCGGCTCATGCTGGCCGGAGCGCAAACTGTTCACTCCTTCACGCAACGATTGCACGCTCGGCCCCGCATACCCCAGAAAGGCCGCGCCCGCCTCGGTCAGCGTCGCGCCCTTTTTGCCCCGCTCGAACAGGGTCGCCTCCAGCAGGGTCTCCAGTTCCTTCAGGGTCTTGGACAGCGCCGGCTGGCTGATCGCCAACTTGTCCGCCGCCCGCGCCAGACTGCCCTGGCGCGCCACCTCAAGAAAACACACCAGATGACGGAATTTGATTCGGGTATCGATGTTCAATCGGGTCGCTCTGCCTTTGGGATGACATCCATCAGTACTGGATGAGAAGCGTTGGGGGTCGACAAAGCATGACCGATTATTCCCGCGAATGCCCGTTCTGTGGTTGCCAACCCAAATCACTGTAGGAGCTGCCGAAGGCTGCGATCTTTTGATCTTGACCTTAAAAAACAAAATCAAAAGATGGCAGCCTTCGGCAGCTCCTGCAGGGAATCGCGGTCAACTGTGGGAGCGAGCAAGTTTTCAGGACGACGTCGGGTAGTCGGTGTAACCCTCTGCACCACCGCCATAGAAGGTATTGCGATCCGGCTCCGCCAGCGGTTTGTTCAGCCGTAGCCTTTGCACCAGATCCGGATTGCTGATGAACGGCCGCCCGAACGCCACCATGTCGGCATGACCCGAGGCAACGGCGTCCAGGGCCATTTGGCGGTCGTAGCTGTTGTTGGCGATGTAGCGACCGCCGTAGGTTTCATGCAGCGCCTTGAAGTCGAAGCCGCTGGCCTCGTTTTCGCCTTGGGTCTGGCCTTCGACGCAGTGAAGGTAAGCCAGTCCCAGTTTTCCAAGCTGCTCGACAAAGTAGCCATAGGTCGCCTGCGGATTGCTGTCCAGCGGCGTGTCGCCGACCGCACGGGTGATGGGCGACAGCCTCACGCCCACCCGGTCCGCACCCCAGATCTGCGCGACGGCCCGCACCACTTCCAGAGGGAAGCGAATGCGGTTTTCCACCGAGCCGCCGAACTGGTCGGTGCGCTGATTGGTGCTGTCGCGAATGAATTGCTCGAGCAGATAACAGTTGGCCGCATGCACCTCGACGCCATCGAATCCGGCATCCTTGGCGCAGCGTGCGGCGTTCTTGTAATCCTCAAGAATCAGCGCAATCTCCTCGGTGCGCAGCGCGCGAGGCATGGACGGCGTGTCCAGGGTCTGAGATTCGAGAAACACCACCTCCCCCGCCTGGATAGCCGAAGGGGCCACCGGAGCGGCGCCATTCTCCTGCAGACTCACATGGGACATCCGCCCCACATGCCACAGTTGACAGACGATCTTGCCACCCGCCTCATGCACCGCATCGGTGACACGCCGCCAGGCGGCCACGTGCTCGGGGGTATAGATGCTCGGCGTAAAGGCATAGCCACGGCCCTGTCGGGAGATGTTGGTGGCTTCCGAGATGATCAGACCGGCGCTCGCCCGCTGTCGGTAATACTCAATCGCCAGCGGCGTATGCACGCCGTCCATCGTCGCCCGCGAGCGTGTCAGCGGCGCCATGGCGACCCGGTTGGCCACCTGGATGGCGCCGATCGACAGCGGTGAGAAGAGATCGGATTGTTGGTTTTCGGACATGGATTCTGACTCCGGATTTTCGGGTTACGGACTGTGCATGGTCTGCTCTCTCTCGGTCGCCTGCGAAAGCTCTGGCGACCGACGGCTCCAAAAACCGATTACACATCTGCTTGGGTTTAGTGGAAATCCACATCAAGAGCCAGTTGCAGGAGCTGAAAGCGGATCAATGGCGAGCAGCAATGTTGCGCACGATGCGCCTGACCGAATGCCATCAGGGATTGATTCGCAACCTGGCCTTCTCCGAATCCGGCGTCTTGTGCCACGGATAGCCCTTCGCGCTGAGCACAAAGGCATAGTCGAACAGGCGCTTCATGTACTCGCCATCGAATTTCTGCAGATGCGTCACGTCGAAATCGGCGCCGATGTACGCCAGGTTGAAGTCCGCGCCATCCTGCTGCGCCATTCGGTAGATTCGCTCCAGGTCGCTGATGCCCTGGGTCTGGATCAGTGCGCTGATGGCGCGGCCGCCGATGCTCAAGGTCCGGCGTTTGGTGCCGGACCATTGCGGCTCCAGCGTGCCGTTGCGGATCACATAGAAATTGCGTTCGAGTCGCACCGGCGCTCCGGGGTCTCTGTTCAAACCTACCAAAAGGCTCGGCGGGTACAGAAACACTTGAGTGATCACCCCGCCGTCCACGTGCATTTCATGAAACTGCTGGCCGTCGACTTCGACATCGATCATCACCGGGGAGACGGCGCCGGGGATGCTCATCGAGGCGATCATGATGTTGCGAAACAGCTCCAGCGCGCCCGGTGCCCGGCTTTCGGCGATGGCGCCCATGTTCCAGGTGACGGGTCGCCCGGAGTCGAGGTCCGTGGTGCCGATCAGCAGGATTCTGCCCTTGGCGTATTCGGCAGCGATCTGCGCCAGAATTTCTTCAGTGACGTATTTGGCGATGAGCCGCGACAGGGGTTTGCTATCCGCGATGCCGTCGCTGGCAAGTCGGGTCAGCAGGCTTCTGGAATGGAAGATGTCCTTGGGCCCGATGGCGTTGGTGACGTAGCGAATCACGCCATCGTATTGGGGCCCCAGGAAAGCGAACGGGGCCACCAAGGCGCCGGCGCTGATGCCGGTGACGACCTTGAACATGGGGCGGGTGCCGTGGGTGGTCCATCCGGCAATGAGCCCGGCTGCGAATGCGCCTGCATCGCCGCCGCCCGAAACGGCGAGCATGTTGGCCAGCGGCAGAACATCGACCGGCTTGCCGGCTTCGGCGAGCACATCGGCTTCACGTTTGTTGGCCCGAACCGCGTCCTGAATGAAGGGTGTGACGTCGCGATCCAGTCTGAAGCGGGCATTGGGAATGCCCGGGATGATGGCCCTTTCCGTCAGGGCTGGCGGAACAGCGTCGCGGCGTGGCAAGCACGCCTGAAGAAACATGTCCAGAGTCGAGGCGCCAGGCCTGAGCGGGAATGGTTTCAAGACGCCTCCTCCGCCCCTGCAGTCGACAGCAAGCGCGCCGGTCTACCAGAAAAAGGCTCAGGATGACTGCGCGCCAGCCGGCGGCGGCATTTCACTCGAGCGCCAGATTGCCCATTCTGCGCTCGTTTGGCGGATAAAAAAACTCGGTGAGGCGACTCGGCGAGTGCATCACCCTAGCGGCGGTAGTAGCGATGATCGGCCTCGTAGCGATGGTGCGCCCGGTCATTGTGGCGATCCCAGTAACGGCGCCGCTCCTCTTCCCGGCGAGCCTGCTCCCGACGCCACTGGTCGCGACGCCACTGCTCCCTGCGCCAGTCGTCCCGGCGCCAGTCGCGACGGTTATCGTGCCAACGGCCGTCACGCCAGTAGCCATCGTCATGGGCGAGCATTGGGCCCGGCTGTGTGTCGGCCGTGCTTGCCAGGGTTGGCCAAGGATTCTCGGCAGCGTTGGCGACCGTGATTTCAGTCGCGGCGCTGGCTGCGGAACCTGGCGTTGAAGTCTTCATCTGTGTTGCCGATGCCGTGCCCACCGCCGCAAACGCGAACAGGCCGAGGAGCACCATCCGTGGGTCAAGGAATTTCATGATCGCAGACAACCTCTGATTGACTATGTGCCTATCCCCATAGACTGATAAACAAGGAAAAGTTCGAGGTTTTAGCGCGTTTTAAAATATCTTTTTGCGGGGGAAACTTAGTCTGAAATAGCCAGTCTGGCACTCTTGAACAAAGCACGACCCCAGTAGCAGCTGGCGCAGCCTGCGTCCGGCTGCTACAGGTTTTGCGGGGGCATTTCAGAGGGTGTAGGAAATCCCCACCTGCACGGTCCTCGGCGCCCCCGGATAGGCGTAGACGTTGCCGAACGCGCCCTCCTCGTAATCCTCGTCACCCAGGTTCTTCACATCCAGGTTCAGCCGGACCTTCTCGTTGACCTTGTAGTAACTCAGCAGATCGACAACGGTGTAACTGCCCATCGAAAACGCCGTATTGGCGGTCTGCCCCGCACGTTCGTCGACGTATTTCACGCCTGCCCCCAGTCCCAGCCCTTTGAAAGCGCCGTCCTGAAACTCGTAGACGTTGAGCAGGCTGAAGCTGTTCTGCGGGATGTTCATCAGGCGCGTGCCGGACTTGATGACGTTGTCCTTGGTCACCTCGGCATCGACGTAGGCGTAGCCACCAATCACTCGCCACTGCGGTGTCAGGTTGCCGGCGACGTTGAGGTCCAAGCCACGGCTGCGCACTTCACCGGCTGCGACGCTGAAGGTCGAGTCCACGGGATCGGTGGTCAGCACGTTACGCTTTTCGATCTGGTAGATCGCCGCGTCGACGCTGAGCTGGCTGTCCAGCGCTTCCCACTTGATGCCCAACTCCCAGGACTTGCCCTTCTCCGGCTCGAACCCGCCACCCTCGCGGCTGGCGCCGGTGTTGGGCTTGAACGAGCGGGCCGTATCGGCGTAGACCGCCACGGTGTCGGTCAGGTCATAGGTGAGGCCAAGGCGCGGGGTCACCGCATTGTCACTGGCCTGCCAGCTTCTACCGCCCGGGACGAAGGTTTCGTAGTCATGTTCGAAACGCTCGAAACGGGCACCCGCCAACAGTTTCAGGCGCTCGGTCAATTCGACCTGATCCTGGATGAAGGCGGCGTAGGTCTTGAGGTTTTCCTTGTCGTCGGTCGGCGTGCGGGTCAGGGCCGGACGCGGCTGGCCGTACACCGGATCGAAGATGTCGATCGGGTAGGCACTCACCGCGCCGCTGGAACGCTGGATGATCGACTTGTAGTCGTAATCCTCGTACTCGACGCCGGTCAGCAGGGTGTGATCGAAACCGCCCGCGGAGAAATGGCCGGTGAGGTTGAGCTGGGTGTCCTTGTCCGTCCATTCCAGCTTGCGGTAGTTGAAATTGCGGCCCAGGGTACGGCCGTCCGCGGCGACTCCGTTACCTTCGACGGCATTGCCCTGCAGCGTGCCGTCGAGCCACTGGAAGCCACCGCCCAGGGTCCAGTTGTCACTGAGGAAATGCTCGAAACGCAGCTGGGCCATGTTGTTGTCGTTGTGCAATTTGCCGACGTCTTTTTCGCCCCAGAAGGTGTCGCGAGACGCGGTGCCGATCTGGTTGGGGTATCGAGTCAGGCCGCGATCCAGCGGGTGATTGTTGCGCATGAAATCGCCCTCGAAGATCACCTTGGTGTCCTCGGTGGCCTGCCAGCTCAGCACCGGCGTGATGCCGTAGCGCTCGGTTTCGACATGATCGCGGAAGGTATCGCCGCCCTCGCCCACCACATTCAGGCGATAGGCCAGGCGGCCGTCTTCGTCCAGCGGGCCGCTGGCATCCAGGGTGCCGCGTTGCATGCCCTGATCGTCGAGCTGGCTGCCCAGCGTCACCGTGGGTTTCGCCAGCGGTTGCCTGGAGATGACGTTGAAGGTACCGCCCGGGTCGCCACGACCATAGAGCATGGTCGCCGGCCCGCGCAGCACTTCGAGGCGCTCGATGGTGTTGGCATCCGGCATGTTCGGATAGCCGCGGTTGATCGGGAAGCCGTTGCGATAGAACTCACCGGTGGTGAAGCCGCGAACGGTAAAGGTGGTGAGCCCTTGGCCACCGAAATTGTTGGCCCGCCCCACACCGCCGGCGTAATCGAGGGCGTCCTGCAATCGGGTGGCGCTGATGTCCTCGACCACATCCTTGGGCACTACGGTGATGGACTGCGGCGTTTCGTGAATCGAGGTGTCGGTGCGGGTCGCGCTCGCAGAACGGGTCGCGCGGTAGCCATCAACGGGGCCCAAGGCGGTTTCGAAGTCTGCCGTGCCGACGATGTCCGTCGCCTGCAGTTCCAGGCTGGATTTATCGGTTGCTACCTCCTCCGCCCAGGAGGAAGTGGACAACGCCTGAAGCACACAAATCGACACCACACTACGACGCATCTTTAGAACCCTGCGTAAACGGCCAAAAGGAAAGGCATACGTGCCAAAAAAATCGCCGCGCATGGTATACCAAGATATTAAATTTTGATAGAAATTCTCATTTGTATTTGCGAGCGCTGCTGGATCGCGGAAAAGGACGGCGAGGTCGTCGGCTCGATCTTCGTCGTCCGGCACGACGAAAAGACCGCCAAGCTGCGGATGTTGTACGTGGACGCGTCAGCCAGAGGCCTGGGCATCGGCAACCGGCTGATCGAGGAATGCATCGCCTTCGCCCGTCAGGCCGGCTACGAAAAGATGATGCTCTGGACCACCAGCATCCTGTTCGACGCCCGCCGGCTGTACCAGAAGGCGGGTTTCCAGTTGATCGAAGAAGAACCGATGCACAGCTTCGGCAAAGACCTCGTCAGCGAAACCTGGATGCGCGCTTTGTAGGAGCGAGGCTTGCCCGCGAAGGCGTCAGGTCAGTCAACATTGATGCTGGATGTGCCGGCCTCTTCGCGGGCAAGCCTCGCTCCTACGGGATCTCAAGGTGATCGCTGGATATGTGAACGACACAAAAACCCTGTGGGAGCGTGGCTTGCCCGCTGCCACAGTGGATTTGTACATGGCCCCAAATCAGGCCCGATCCATTGCCTCCTCCAGCCCTTCATCCTCCCCCAGGAACCCACCGCTCTGGTGCTGCCACAGCCGCGCATAGGTGCCGTTCTTCTTGAGCAGTTCGGCATGGGTGCCCTGTTCGATGATGCGGCCTTCATCCATGACGATCAGACGATCCATGGCGGCGATGGTCGACAGCCGGTGAGCAATGGCGATGACGGTCTTGCCCTGCATCATTTCATCGAGGCTTTCCTGAATCGCGACTTCGACCTCCGAATCCAGCGCACTGGTGGCCTCGTCGAGCAACAGGATCGGCGCGTTCTTGAGCATCACCCGAGCAATGGCGATACGTTGGCGCTGACCACCCGACAGCTTGATGCCGCGTTCCCCCACCAATGTGTCGTAGCCGCAATGCCCCTGCGGGTCCCGCAGTTGGCTGATGAAACCGTCGGCCTGGGCGTTGGCGGCGGCTCGGCGGATCTGCTCGTCGGTCGCATCCGGACGGCCATAGGCGATGTTGTCGCGGATGGATCGGTGCAGCAGCGACGTATCCTGAGTGACCATGCCAATGGCGCTGCGCAGGCTGTCCTGGGTGACCTGAGCGATGTTCTGCCCATCGATGCGAATCTCGCCGCTGTCCACGTCGTAGAAGCGCAGCAGCAGATTGATCAGCGTCGACTTGCCGGCCCCGGAACGCCCCACCAGCCCGATCTTCTCCCCCGGACGGATGTTCAGGCTCAGGCCATCGAGCACCTGGCGTTCACCGTTGTAGTTGAAGCGCACGTTGTCGAAGCTCACCGCGCCGCCCACAGGCACCAACACACCCGCGTTAGGCGCGTCCTGCACCTTGGGGCCTTGGGTCAGGGTCACCATGCCGTCCTGCACGGTGCCGATGCTCTCGAACAGCGAGGTCATCTGCCACATGATCCAGTGCGACATGCCATTGATACGCAGCGCCATGGCCGTGATCGCCGCCACCGCTCCGGTGCCGACCTCGCCCTGATGCCACAGCCACAGCGCATAACCGCCGGCGCCAATGATCAGCCCGACCACCAGCGCCTGATTGACTATTTCGAACTGGCTGACCAGGCGCATCTGGCGAAAGCCGGTCTGCTTGAAATCCTCCATCGCCGCACGGGCGAAATGCGCCTCACGCTTGGAGTGCGAGAACAGTTTCACCGTGGTGATGTTGGTGTAGGCATCCGAAACGCGCCCGGTCATCGAAGACCGTGCGTGAGCCTGCTCCTGCCCGACCTGCCCCAGGCGCGGCACGAAATACAGCATGGCCAGCCCGAACAGCGCGACCCAGATGATGAACGGCAGCATCAGCTTCAGGGCGAAGCCGCCGGCCAGGGCAATGATTGCAATGAAATAAACGCCGATCCCGGGTGCGATTTCGATCACGGTGAACAGCACTTCGCGAACGGCCAGCGCCGTCTGCATCACCTTGGTCGTGACCCGGCCGGAGAACTCATCGGAAAAGAAAGAAAGGCTTTGGCGCAGCATCAGGCGATGGAAATCCCAGCGCAGACGCAGCGGCAGATTGATCGCCAGAATCTGGTGCTGAACCATGGTGCGCAGCGCCACCAGGCCAATGCTGGTGACCAGCACAATGCCGATCCCCCACAGCACGCGACGCTCCTGCCCTTGCGCATCACCGCCGGCCTGCCAGGTCGAGAGCAGGTCCACGACCTGCCCGAGGAAGGAAAACAGCCAGGCTTCGTAAATCGACACGCTGGCACTGAGCAGCGCAAACAGCAGAATGTAACCCCGCGCCCCCCGGGTGCAGGCCCACAAAAACCGCCCCAGGCCAACGGGTGGCGGGGGTAGCTCATCGGGCGGAAAAGGGTCGAGCCTTCGTTCAAACACACGAAGCATTGTGGCCTCCTTAATGGTCAAGAGCGCAGATTCTGCCATCTAACGGAGGTTTTGAGGGTTTTGCAGGCCAAGGGTTCGCCCGCCCCCTGTAGGAGCGAGGCTTGCCCGCGAAGGCGTCAGGTCAGCCGACACTCGCTTCGCCTGATACTCCGCTTTCGCGGACAAGCCCGCTTCCACAGTGGATGGTGGTGTTTACAGGTCCTGTGATCGACACAAAACCCTGTGGGAGCGTGGCTTGCCCGCGAAGAGGCCGGCACATTCAACACAGATGTCGTTTGACACACCGCCTTCGCGGGCAAGCCTCGCTCCTGCGGTTTTTGGGAAATGCCATTCGACAGCCCTCTCTTCTCATTTGTAGGGATCCAGCCCGTTCAAATGCCCGGAAAAACCACAAAACCCGGCATTTCGCCGGGTCCCGCCCGGCATTTTGCCCACTCATAATGGACCCACAACAATAAAGGGGCTCTCCCCCAGAGGCATGCAAGCCATGTATCGAGACCATATCGTCAAGTCCCGCATGACCGACAACGCCCTGTTCATGGGTGCGCTCGCGGCGGTGATTTTCATCGTCACGCTCTGGTGCGGAGTGGGCCAGGGTCGGCTTTCCCAGTTGATGGGTCCCATCGTGCTGGACCTGCAAGCCCCCCTCGCCCGGGACATCGCCGTCGGCGGCACCTTCACCCTCACGGTCATCCTGAACCTGTTCATCCTGGGCCGATTCCCCTTGCGCACCCAGATCATCACGGTCTGGTGCGAACTGCTGGCGCTGTTCCTGCTGTTCTTCGACACCTTCAATCTGTCCTACAGCTTCATCGCCACCAAAGTTGGCTACATGATCACCCAAGGGGTGTTCACCACGGTCTACGTGTCGGCGATTTCCATTGCCATCGCCTTCGTCCTGGCCTTGCTCGGCGCGACGGCACGCTTGTCCTCCAACGGTTTCGCCATTGCGATTGCCAGCTTCTACACCTCGTTCTTCCGCGGTGTGCCGCTGCTGATCCAGATCTACCTCATCTACCTGGGCATTCCGCAGCTCGGCTACGTGGTCGGGGCGGTTCCGGCGGGGATCCTGGCGCTGTCGCTGTGCTACGGCGCCTACATGACAGAGATCTTCCGTGCCGGCATCAGCAGCATCTCCCGGGGACAGTGGGAGGCCTCGCGGGCTATTGGCCTCACCCCGTTCCAGACCATGACCCGGGTGATCCTGCCGCAGTCGATGCGACTGATCATTCCGCCTACCGGCAACCAGTTCATCTCGATGCTCAAGGACAGTTCGCTGGTGTCGGTGATCGGCGTCTGGGAGTTGATGTTCCTGGCGCGCACCCAAGGCCGGGCCGAGTTCCGCCACCTGGAAATGCTGATCACTGCCGCCGTGCTCTATTGGCTGCTGTCGATCGTGCTGGAAACCGTGCAGTCCCGTCTGGAAAAGCACTTCAACCGCGCCCACCGCTGAGTCAGGAGCATCAGGATGAATCCGTCGTCAATGTCAAAAGCCCCTGCCCCGTGCCCTGCCGTTTCGATCCACGACATGCACAAATGGTATGGCGATTTTCACGTGCTCAAGGGCATCGACCTGCACATCGCCAGCGGCGAAATCGTCGTGGTCTGCGGTCCTTCCGGTTCCGGCAAATCCACGCTGATCCGCTGCCTGAATCTGCTGGAAGACTTCCAGAAAGGCCGCGTGTTCATCGATGGCACCGAACTGACCCGCGACGCCGCCTGCGTGGCCGGCATCCGGCGTCAGGTGGGCATGGTGTTCCAGCAGTTCAACCTGTTCCCGCACATGACGGTGCTGGAGAACCTGATGCTCGGGCCGCGTCTGGTGAGCAAGCTCAGCGAGAGCCAGGCCCGCGATCTGGCCCGCGAATACCTCGACCGCGTGCGCATCGGCAACCAGGCGGACAAGTACCCCGGCCAGCTCTCCGGCGGCCAGCAGCAACGCGTGGCAATCGCCCGCGCCCTGTGCATGCGTCCGCGCATCATGCTGTTCGACGAACCCACCTCGGCGCTCGATCCGGAGATGGTCAAGGAAGTGCTGGACGTGATGGGCGAACTGGCCCAGGAAGGCATCACCATGGTCTGCGTGACCCACGAAATGGGCTTCGCCCGACGGGTCGCCGACCGGATCATTTTCATGGACCAGGGCAGCATCATCGAACAGGCCAGGCCCAACGAGTTTTTTGATAACCCGCGGCACGAACGCGCCCGGGAGTTTCTATCGCAGATTCTCAGCCACTGAGAAGCATCGTCACCGAGTCATCGACAAAAACAACAACAAACCTGCACCCATGCAACTGGAGGCTTACTCATGATCTCGCTTTCTCGCTTCTTTGCCGTAGCCGCTGTCGCCACCGCCGTCACCGCCACGGCCAGCGCCGCCTGGGCCGGCGCGACCCTGGACCGCGTGCACGAAACCAAGACCATCAAGGTCGCGACCGCCGCCAACTGGCCACCCCAGTCGTTCCTCGGCCCGGACAATCAGCTGCAAGGTTTCGACATCGACGTGGCCACCGAAATCGGCAAGCGCCTGGGCAGCAAGGTGACCTTCGTGACGCCTGAATACGGGATCATCACCGCCGGGCGCTGGTCGAATCGCTGGGACCTTTCCGTCGGCTCGATGACCCCGACCACCGAGCGCGGCCGGGTCCTGGACTTCCCGGCGATCTATTACTACACCCCCTATGTGTTCGCGGTGCACAAGGATGCCGCCGGGGCCAAGCCTGGGGACCTCAACGGCAAGGTGATCGGCGTCGAAGCCGGCACCACTTCCGAGGACTACATCAATCGCCGGCTCAAGATCGACGCCGCCGATGTGCCGCCCTTCACCTACGACGTCACCCCCGGCGAAGTCCAGACCTACGGCGACAGCATGGGCCCGCTGGATGACCTGCGCATGGGTAACGGCGTGAGACTTAACGCCACCCTGTCCGCGCTGCCGACCATCGTCGCGGCTATCAAGAACGGCTACCCGATCGCGCAGGTGGAAGGCAAACCGGCCTACTACGAACCCCTGGCCATTGCCGTCGACAAAGGTGACGAGGCCTTCAACAGCGAGCTGAGCAAGATCGTCGCCGACATGAAAACCGACGGCACCCTCAAGCAACTGTCGCAGAAATGGTACGGCGCGGACCTGACCGCCGTGCAATAACAGTGAACTGACTCTCGTGCATGACCGGGCGCCCGTTTCCAACGCGGCGCACGGCTTGCCTGTGCCCGAAGAAAGGACGACGGACTTCATGTACATCAACAATTACTACACCGCGACGATGCAAAACGCCCCCCCGCGCACGGCGCTGCTGGGGCAGGCGCAGGCCGATGTGTGCATCGTCGGCGCCGGGCTGGCGGGGCTCAGCACCGCCTGGGAACTGCTGTCGCGAGGGCAATCGGTAGTGCTGCTCGACGCCGGTCGCGTGGCCTGGGGCGCGTCGGGGCGCAACGGCGGTTTTGTCCTGCAGGGCTGGTCCGAGGGCTTGTCGTCCATCGAACGGCGCTGCGGCAAGGCAACCGCCGCGTCGCTGTTCAAGCTGTCACTGGAAGGCGTCGACACCGTTCGCGACATGATCGCCCAGCATCAGTTGCCGGGCTGCGCGCCGACCCCTGGAAAACTCAGCGTGGTGCGCTACGAGGATGGCGATAACCTGCAACGCACGCGGGACAAAATGGCCGCCGATTTCGACTTCCACCTCCAATACCTGGACCGCCAGGCGGTGCAGGAAAAACTCAGGACCGAGCGCTATTTCCAGGCGCTTCGCGATACCCATGGCTTTCACTTTCATCCCTTGAACTACTGCCTGGGCCTGGCCCGCCTGATCGAACTCAAGGGTGGCCGGATCCACGAGCATTCACCCATGCTGCGGGTCGAGAGCGAGCGCGGGCGCCATCGGGTGATCACCGAGCAAGGCTCGGTCGACTGCGCCCATGTGGTGTATTGCTGCGGCGGCTACGGCGGCCCCGAGTTCGGCAAGCTGCGTCGCGCCTTCCTGCCGATCGCGACCTATGTGGTGCTCACCGAACCTCTGGGCGAGCGCCTGCCTCAGGTGATGCGTACCACCGATGCCGTGGGTGATAACCGCCGGGCGTCGGACTATTACCGGATCGTCGACGGCGACCGCCTGCTCTGGGGCGGCCGCATCACCACCCGCAACCTGCAGGATGAAAAACGCCTGGGGCAATTGCTGACCGCCGACATTCTCGATGTCTACCCGCAATTGCGCGGCGTCAGGATCGACAAGGCGTGGTCCGGACTGATGGGCTATGCGCGGCACAAAATGCCGCACATCGGCCCGCTGGGCAAAGGCCTGTGGACGTGTACATCCTTTGGTGGCCATGGTATGAACACCGCCCCTATCGGCGCGCGCGTCATCGCCGAAGCCATCAGCGGCGAGACCGATCGCTACCGGCTATTCGATGCCTATGGGCTTGAGTGGAACGGCGGTCCGCTGGGCCCGGCGGCCGCACAAACGGTTTACGCGGGCCTGAAGATGATGGATATATTCCAGGAAACCCGCTCGCAATTCAGAGCGACCCAGAAAAACTGAAACCCAGCGAGGTCAAGCAAGTGTCCACGGATGTGCAGAGTGCCGGTCCACTGTTCAACCTGACCGACAAGGATCGGCACCTGCTTGGCCTGCTTCAGGCCAACGCCCGGGAACCCACGGCCTCACTGGCCCGCAAACTCGGCGTATCGCGCTCCGCGGTGCAAGAGCGCATCACCCGCCTGGAAAAGGCCGGCGTCATCACCGGCTACAGCGTGCGCATCGACCAGGACCGCCTCCAGCAGACCATCAACTGCTTCACCATGACCTCCTGCACCAACAAGAGCTACACCGACGTCATGACCTCACTGCGCAAGATGGACGCCGTGCAGGCGGTGTACGCGGTCTCGGGCGAGTCGGACTTCATCATCCACCTCGTCACCACCACCTTGAGCGAACTCAATGCCGAACTCACCCGGATCAACATGATCAAGGGCGTGGCGCATACCGCTTCGCACATCGTGATGGAAACCAAGTTCAGCCGAAAGTTGACGCTGTAGGAGCGAGGCTTGCCCGCGAAGGCGTCAGGCCAGTCGACACTTGCTTCGCCTGACACTCCGCCTTCGCGGGCAAGCCCGCTCCCACAGTGGATAGTGGTGTTTACAGACTTTATGATCGACACAATAACCTGTGGGAGCGGGCTTGCCCGCGAAGAGGCCAGCACATTCAACATGGATGTCGTTTGACACTCCGCCTTCGCGGGCAAGCCTCGCTCCTACGGTTGTGGTAGGGATCTATCGCCTGTCGTCTGACAATGGCGTCTGCTCATCCGCCTCCGGCGTCACCCTCTCCCCGGGAGGGTTGCAATCATCGGGACGTTCAGCCGCGGGATTTTTCAACGGGTCGTACTTGTCGGGATCATCCGGGTCCAGCAGCGGTTCGTCCGAGTCAGGCTCGGGTTTTGATGGATCGGAGTCTTGCGTCTGGTCTTCGAAACTCGAGTCTGTAGACATAACCACCTCGCCAATGAGATTCCGGGCAATCCGGTCTTATGGGTTGGAGGCCCATGCAGCCGGCGGGTGCATTCGGATGGATGAACGGGCGACGCGGCTCTGTCATGCCCTGCGCATCAGTTCGTTTACGTCCATCTCGAGCAAGCTCGCTCCTACAGGGGCTGGCTCAGAAATCGTAGGTGTAGCTGAAGTAAAACCGATCGGCGTTATGGGTAATGATGCCTGCCGGTCCACGACTCGCAACAAACCGCGAAACACCATCTGGTGTACCTTCGGTCTTGAATTCATCGTGCAACCAGACTGCGCTGAGTCCTTTCAGCGAACCCTGGAAGGCGTACTGCAGAACTGTCTGGAAATCGTACCGGGAAAAATCATCGTAACCGGCGGCATGGGTCGACTTCGCGTAGTAGGTATCCAGCACCAATCCCGGTAAGCCAAGGGGCGCGAAGTTCACGCCGGCGCTGAGTTTGAACATCTCCTCGTTCTTCAGACCGAAGTAGTAGAAGTCCTTGGCGCTGCTGTCCCAGGTGCCGTGGTCCTGCGAGAAGAACAGCCGGTCAAAGTCATCGCCCCAGACCTTGTTGTACGCGAAGCCGGCGTAATAGGGCCCCGTGCGATATTTGATCGACAAGTCCATGAAGCGCGCATCGTGGGATTGCTCCGGTTCGTACAAACCTTTCACACCGCCATAATCGAACAGCTTGCCCGCATCCTGCTGGGTCCC
The DNA here is from genome assembly GCF_013359595.1 of Pseudomonas sp. C1C7. GTDB lineage: Bacteria > Pseudomonadota > Gammaproteobacteria > Pseudomonadales > Pseudomonadaceae > Aquipseudomonas. The sequence goes on from NZ_JABFMP010000028.1 coordinate 62,351, forward strand.
GGTGGTGGCGTACACATCGATGCCGCGAGCCTGGCCCAGATCGAAACTGTGCTCGGCTTTGAGCAGCGCTTCGCGCAGGTAATCCGTCGATTCGGCGTATTCGGTGCGCAAGGTGGTGCCTTCGGGCGCTTTCCAGGACAGTGCGTACAAACGCAGGTCCTTGATCTTTTCCCCACTGAAGTTCGTCAGGGCGTTGCCCCAGCCATTTTCCTGTCGGGGGCTGAATTCGTTGATCCGGCTGACACGTGCCTCGAACGTGCCCAGGCGGTAGCCGAGGTCGTAGCCTACGGTCGCAGCAGGAAGAATGCGCGTGACGTCATCGCGGTATTGTCCATAGCGGCGAATCTTCTTGCCGGCACCGACATTCAACTCACCCGCTCCCGCGGCAAACTTGCCTCGAAGGTACGCCTCCAGGGGTTTGGCGATGCCATGGGGATCGGTGATCGACTGGCGCGCTTCCAGGTTGGTGATGCTGGTGGAGTTCTGACCGATGTTCAGATCGTTGGCCAGGCCGTAGCTGTAATCAACGCCCAGCATGTCGTTGTACCAGCCCGACCTGAAGGTGAACTGCGCACCCTGGACCCACTCGTCACGGACAGGGCCGACGCCATCGCCGTCGTTTTCGTTCCAGTAGTACTGGCTATAGCGCAGCGAGGTCTTGCTGTCTTCGATAAAACCGCCAGCCTGCACGCCAGTGACGAGCATGCCGCATGCCAAACCAGCCAGAGCGCTACGAGTAATCAACATGACCTGTCCCTTTTTCGGGTTATTAGAATGGTGCCCCTTTGGTGGCGGCACCTAGATTCCAACGGGTCATGTCAGGAGGCAATTCAATCAGGTTTCATCCTGTGGAACAGGGGCTGGGGGCCGCGAGATAGGCGCTTGCAAGGGATGCAGGTAATGGAACGCGTACTCGGTTTTACGAAGTTGGTATCGGGGTGTCAGGCGAAGCAGATGTCGCCAGACCTGACGCCTTCGCGGGCAAGCCGTGCTCCTACAGGTTTGGGTATGACATTGGCGTAGGAGCAAGGCTTGCCCGCGAAGAGGCCGGCGCATTCACCATCAATCCTGTAGCACCCATCACTCCGGCGCCGAGACCGGCCCCCCAATGCAGCGCCCCACGCTTGCTCACGCCCGATGTAAGTCATTTCCTTGGGCTTGCAGACAACCGGGAGAATTTTCACCGTATGGATCCGGGTACGGTATTCAGCCTTGAACTTCTGGTCGGCGCATCCAGCGAGGAAAAGCACGGCAAACATCAGGAAAACCTGTGCGCGTCCGAGCGATTGCCCGGACGCGCCGTTCTTCACTGCGCCAGCGTCGCGTTGTCGATGACGAAGCGGTATTTGACGTCACCCTTGAGCATCCGCTCGTAGGCTTCGTTGATGTGCTCTGCGCGTATCAGCTCGATGTCCGAAACGATGCCATGCTCGGCGCAGAAATCGAGCATCTCCTGGGTTTCCGGGATGCCACCAATCATTGAGCCGGCGAGCGTGCGTCGCTTCATGATCAGGTTGAACACGTTGGGCGCTGCGTGCGGCGATGCCGGAGCACCGACCAGTGTCATGGCGCCGTCGCGTTTGAGCAGGACCAGAAAGGCGTCCAGGTCGTGGGGGGCGGCGACCGTGTTGATGATCAGATCGAAGCTCTTCAGGTGCGCAGCCATCTGCTGTGCATCGCTGGACACCACCACTTCATCGGCGCCCAAGGCCCTTGCGGCCTCACGCTTGGACTCGGAGGTGGTAAAGGCCACCACATGGGCGCCCAGCGCATGGGCGAGTTTGATGCCCATATGCCCCAGGCCACCGATGCCGACAACGCCCACTTTCTTGCCGGGGCCCGCGCTCCAATGCCGCAATGGCGACCAGGTGGTGATACCCGCGCAGAGCAGTGGCGCCACGGCAGCCAGCTGGTCCTCGGGGTGGCGAATACGAAGCGCGTAGCGCTGATTCACCACGATCGATTGCGAGTATCCACCAAGGGTCCAGCCTGGGGCATCCGGGGTCGGAAAGTTGTAGGTACCGATCATGCCGTCGCAGTAGTTTTCCAGCCCCGCGTCGCATTCCTCGCAATGCTTGCAGCTGTCGACGATGCAACCGACGCCGACCAGATCACCCACCGAAAAACCGGTGACGTTCGCGCCTGTTGCGGTAACACGACCAACGATCTCGTGGCCCGGCACACAGGGATACTGGGTGCCTTCCCACTCGGAGCGAACCTGATGCAGGTCCGAGTGACAGATACCGCAATACGCGATCTCGATCTGCACATCTTCCGCGCCGGGCGAGCGACGAGTGATGCGCAGGGGTTCAAGTGGTTTATCGGCCGCGTGGGCGCCATAAGCGAAAACTTGCATGGAGGTTCTCCTGTATCAGTTCAATACATTGTCCCGATCCATTCGCTTCTGCCGTAGCTCAATCCGGTCGAATACTTGCCTGATCCTGTGGAGATGCAGGGGAACATTACCAAACAGCACCTGACGGAACTGTTGCCTGAAGAACGTAGCGGCTGACGAAGCCTGCGTGAGAGTCAGGCGAAACAGATGTCGACCGACCTGACACCTTCGCGGGCAAGCCTTGCTCCTGCAGGTTTGGCTGTGACATTGACGTAGGAGCGAGGCTTGCCCGCGAAGAGGCCGCCCCATTCACCATCAATCCTGTAGCAGCTGGCGAAGCCTGCGTCCGGCTGCGAAGCAGTCGTAGAATCAGCCGACGCGGTGTTTCAGGCAGACCTCGCACTCAGGTTTTGCGACTGCTTCGCAGCCGGACGCAGGCTTCGCCAGCTGCTACAGGGATTTGTGGCGGTTTGATGTACTGGCCTCATCGCTCAGCCCCTGCCCAACCAACCATCAGCAGTGCTGAACTGCCAGCGGATTTTTCTGCAACAACAGGGATTGACCTTAAAGCGAGGTATAAGGTGAGCATGCGCTGACCTGCTCCATGCCGGCAGCGTACTCACTGGAGAAAGACCGATTGAAACAAAACTCGATGACGTGTCCAGGGATGTCGATTTCGTCACCAGCAACTTCACCAATCTCGATCACCAGGGCCATCTGGCCTACGGCTACGCCGTGTCCCGCCAATTCAGCCATGGCTCCAGCCGGAACGCGGATTCGGCCACGCTCACGCTGGGTGACGGCAGCTGGGCAACCTCAAGTGCAGCAAGGGAAACGGTCGGCCCTCGCCGTCCAGTGGAGAACGACCTGTCTGAACAAACCCGTAATGCAGGTAAAAACCTACCGCTTCCGGATTCTGCTCATTCACGTCAACGCTGATCTCATTGCGAGAACGGCGAGCGTGATCCAGCAATGCGCGCCCAATACCCTTCCCTCGTAAATCCGGCTCGATGAAGAGCATCTCCACGTGTTTTTCGTTGAGCCCGATGAAACCCAGCGGGCGGTCTTGCGCATCGACTGCAACCCATAACTCGACAGCGGGCAGGTAGATGTCTCGCAGCTGCGCAAGTAGTGCCGTGATATCGGATTCTTGCAGGAAGTGGTGAGTGGCGCGAACGGAGCGCAGCCAAATGTCGAGCAGTAGCGGATGGTCGGCGTTGGTAGCCTGACGAATGATCATGGAATCATCCTTTTGTACTTGATATCGCAAATGAGGCACGCCAGTGAATGGCGACCGTATAAGCATCGGCAACGTGTATGACCGCTTCGCGAATTAACGCCTGGGCGGTTCACGGCAGAGGTGGCCGCAAAGGAGGGAGGCGGAACGATACTGATAGGTTTTCGATATGTATATACCAATTGACAGATTTACGCGGCACCTGGGTAATTGCACGGACTTGACCACCGATTTGCATTCGACCTGACCAGCCATTTGCATTGGATTTGACCATCACGCTTCGTGGTCATGACCGGCGGAGAACGGCCGATTCTGTTGAAAAAGTCGGTATATCCAAGTCGCTCGAATATTGATGTGCAAAAACACCTCTTTTGTACGCTGCTGCTTGAAATTTGAGCCCTGAACCTTCTGCCCAAAACTCAGATTTCAATCTCAGGCGCGTACTTTTCTGCTGTGAAAACCGCATCCGACTTTTTCAACAGAATCGGCCAGGAGCAGACGTTCGGAAATAGGGTCTTTTCCCTTGTTTCCCCATCCCTGTACGCGCTAGCCTCAATGCTGTTTTAACCGCCACGAACAGGAAGAGTCCGTGACCCTATGAATTTGGATCGTGCAAAGCAGCTGATTCACGGAGTGTTAAATCATGACTTCCCTATCGAAAGTCTCATCCATGTTCTTGAAGCAGCCATTGAGCTGATTTCTCTTCCGGACAATGACTTCTGCTGGTCGAGTTGGGAGGACGAAGAACAGGCAAAGAGAGAATTGCTAGGTTTGGTCAGCACCCTGAAATCTGGCGTGTTACCCGAAAGGATAAAATTTGCTGTTCTGTTTGCTCCAACCGGTCCACTGCAAGAAGTCAGCCTCAGCAGTGGTTGGGCGGCCCCCTTCCTTAAAGTGGCAGAGAAATATGATGAAGTTGAAGCATTGCTGTGGTGAGCGGGCCAACAACGCACTGAATCTCGTCCACTAAACCGCATTTACCCGCTTTGTAGCTGAGCCTTCGTGTACGACCGCTTTGGGTCGATAGCTGTCCCCAAGGCAGGCAGCGAGCGGTCAAGACGGAACGTATCGGAAGCGTATTATGACAAGCAGCAAAAAGCCGCAATACTGCACGATCTGTGGACGCCTACTCGACAATCCGGAAGATCCGCTATCAGGCAATACCGGTGGAGATTGCTGGGGATGCATAGGCGCTATAGAGGCGGAAATGGGATGCTCAGAGTCGCTCGCCTACGTACGCAAAGAATACGAGGCAGGACTTCGGCCCGGCTGGATCGATCCATTCAAGCCCTGATTCGGAAACTGCATTACGACCGCTTTGGGTCGTTAGCGGACAAAGGATTGCGCATCGCTAGTTGTCTCCTGCGAGAGCAATTTCATAGGCAGAGACAAGCCGGCAGAACTCAAGGCGTAGCACGACCAGACAGGCGTGGCTTGACTTTAAGATGACCAGTCATATTATTAATTCAGCAGCAGGAGTTTGAACATGGCAAGACATAACGTACGCGAGCAACTGATTGACGCTGGTCTCCAGACCTTGCAGCTGAGCGGCTTCAACGGATGTGCAGTACAGGATATAACCCAGGCAGCAGGCGTTCCCAAGGGATCGTTCTACAACCACTTCGAGAGTAAAGAGGCCCTTGCTCTCCTTGTGCTTGAGCGCTTTTGGGAGAGCGGAGCCGAGCGCCGCGCGATGCTCAGTGACGCCGCGGTCGACCCAGTCGAGCGCCTCCGGAAGCATTTCAAGGCTCTGTCCGATGCAGTGATACTTCAAGAGTTTCGCAAAGGCTGCCTGATCGGGAATTTCAGCTCCGAGATGGCAAAGAATGAGGAAATCCGGGGCCGCTTGGCATCGATTTACACCATGTGGAGCCGAACCTTGGTGACCTGCATTGACGATGCGAAAGCAGCAGGGAAAGTCCGGCCCGACCTTTCCGCAGATGCCATCGCCGACTTCCTGGTGAGCGCATGGGAAGGCACAGTCCTTCGGGCCAAGGTTGAGCAAACTCGATCGGCCCTGGATCAGTTCGAGCACGTAGTTTTCGCCAGCTTTTTCACTTGAAAAAGCTCGGCCTTTTTATTTCACATCAACCAAGATGACCGGTCATATTGATTACTTATGGCCAGACCAAAGTGAAGCAAAGCAGGAACTGTACAGGTCTGCGCCAAGCGGCTTGGAGGCGCGGGAAACAAACAATCAACGTTCCATCAAAAAAGCGTTGCCTTGCTGTGATAAACAACTTGGCGACTGAAAAACAATAAGGAGACAAGCATGGCTCTCGATCCACATCTCGGAAAAGTTTTGCAATCCCTCGCTGCCGCTGGCCGGAAGCCTCCTCATGAAATCACGCTGAAAGAAAGCCGAGGCGGTTACTACGCGCTGACTTTTGGCACTCGCACTCAAGAACAAATTGTCCCTGTCGGCAGCGTTGAAGACACCGAAGTCCAAGGCGGCGGCGGAAAGCTCAAGGCACGTGTGTATCGTCCGAAAGGTAGCGGCCCCAAGCCCACAGTGGTGTTCTTCCACGGCGGCGGTTTCGTACTGGGTGGACTCGATACCCACGACAACATGTGCCGTGACATCTGCAAGTCCAGCGACAGCGTGGTGGTCTCGGTGGACTACCGCCTTTCCCCTGAAAGCCCGTTCCCCGCAGCCGTTGATGACACCCTCGCGGCCACTAAGTGGGTGATCCAGCACATTGCACAGTTTGGTGGTTCGAGCGCTATTGGCGTAGCCGGAGACAGTGCCGGTGCCAACCTAGCTACAGTGGTGGCTCAACAGCTTGCCGCTGAAGGTATCAACCTGACCGCCCAGTTCCTCATCTACCCCGGTATAGATGATGTGGATGGGGACTATCCGTCGAGAACGGAAAATGCGAAAGGGTATTTCTTGGAGCAAGACACGCTGAACTGGTTCTTCGCCCAGTACGTCGGGGAGTGGCGTGAATTCAAAGACCCTCGCCTTACTCCCATCAACGCTGCCAGCTTCGCTAACCTCCCGCCGGCGGTCATCGTGACTGCCGAGTACGACCCGCTGCGCGATGAAGCTGAAGTCTACGCAGAGCGACTTCAGTCAGCAGGTGTCGAGGTAGATGTCGTCCGTGGTGCTGGCATGGTCCACGGTTTCTTCGATATGGGGCGCTGGTCGCCGGCTGCCCAAGCCATCATCGACAAGACCAGCTCTCGCTTCGGGGAGCTCCTGCACAAAGTTTAAGGTTTTGGCGCAGAAGCCAATTGGTGCATTGGTCGCAACCAAGAGGTTGATGCGTGACCCGGAGTCCATCACTGCGCGGATGCAAGCCGAAGGAGTCGTGTTCGCAGAGCGTTTGAGAAGCGAGGAGGCTATAGAAGCCTTCTCCGCCTTTGCTGAGCGAAGAGCTCCCGATTTTTCAAAGTGTTCGTGAGATCAAGGAGTGTTGAGGTATGCCTGAGTCTTTAACTGGTTTTTCGAGCCTTATTTGTAATCTCACAAAGCAAGGCGACAAATACACCATTGATCTGCCGCTTGATTGGCTCCAGGGGAGAACCGCCTATGGGGGGCTATCCGCAGCGCTTTGTCTTGAAGCAACCATTCGCTCGTTTCCATTGCTGCCCCCTCTGCGGTCTGCGCATTTCTCTTTTCTTGGCCCTGCTGTTGGCGAGTTGGGTGTTTCTGCGGAAGTGTCTCGCCAAGGGAAGTCAACGGCGTTCACCCAAGCTACCGTGGTCGGGGAAATGGGCACAGCCGCTCAAGCAAGTTTCTGCTTTGGAACTGCGAGAGTTTCAGGGTACGACTACTGCAGCATTCCCGCTCCAGAGGTTTCCCATCCGGACACTTACCCAGCTTATTTCAGCTGGCTGAACCGTCCTAACTTCATGCAGCACTTCGAAGGTCGCCTCGTCTCTGGAGCTAGACCGTGTACTGCTGATGAACTGCCTGAAATGCTGGTGTGGTTGCGCCACAGGGATCTCGCAACAGAAACCAATTTGGTGGGGCTGCTGGCGATGGCAGATGCACTTCCTCCAGCCATTTTCGTCATGTTCCGGGAGCCTGTCCCTATCAGCACTGTCACTTGGTCCGTCGACGTGCTGGATGAGTCGTGCGAGACCGAAGAGGGTTGGTGGCTGGTCCGGTCTGTTGCAGAGAGTGCAAGCAATGGTTTTACGACGCAGGTGATCACGATCTGGGCGGCAGATGGCCGGCCAGTTCTTTCCGCTCGTCAAAACGTCGCAGTTTTCGGCAATGCAGCTCTGCATTGACACTAGCAATCCATTGATTTGGGGAAAGCCAGGGGAGCAGGCTGATATCATTATCAGCCTTGTAGCGTGTGACTCGAACGTATTCTTCAAAGGAAAAGCTCCATATGAGTAATGCGTATGTCGTCGGACACATTTCCGTTAAAGACAATGATCTCTGGTCTGAGTACCGAAGCAAGGTTTCTGGGACCTTACTCCCTTGGCAGGGCGAGGTTCTATTGCGGAGTAAGCCAGTAGCTACGCTTGCCGGGGAAAACTCTCATCTCGATATTGTCGTTATCAGCTTCCCAAGCTTGGCCGCGCTAAATGGCTGGTTTTCATCGCCCGCTTATCAAGCACTTATTCCGCTTCGAGAGCAGGCGGCAGAAATGGCCATGAGGGCTTATGAGGCATAGAGTCTTGTGCTCACCCTTGGCCGGCACTGACGGGATAATCGTATTCCAGCCCCCGCAGCTAGGTAGTCTGTTGGCTCCTGAGGCGAAGCTTTTACCAGATATCAGGACCAATTCGTGAAGTAAGTGCTGGGTACGCATCACAGCAGCGTACCCAGCAGAGGGTCAGTAACCGATGGTGAAGCGACCATACTCGTGTTCAGGCTTCTCCAGCTCGTTCACCAGAGCCACGGCGTAGTCCTCGAAGGAAATCCAGTTCTTACCTTTGTCATCGAAAACGACATCGTCGCCACCAAGGCGGAATTTCCCAGTACGGATGCCGGGAGCAATCATCATTGGCGGACTGAAGTAGGTCCAATTGATGCTCGAGGCTTTGAGTGCGGCGAACGCCTTCACGTGGGAGGTGGCGATCGGGACGTACTGCTCCGGCCAGTGGCCCGAATTGAGAACAGTTACTCCAGGCGAAAGCCATAGCGAGCCAGCGCCACCAACGACTATTAATCGCGGTACTCCAGTTTTACTAACAGCTTCAATCACGCGTTCGGTGACGCTAACCAGCTGGTCGGTGTAACTCACATCTGAGAAGTATCTGGGATCATCCGTCGATGGGCCAAAGGCACTCACAACAGCGTCTGCACCTTTGATGATGCTCGCAAGCTTATCGGCGCTGCTTAGATCATCGGCGATACTGGTGACGCTGCTCGGCAGCTTTTCAGGACTGCGGGCAACGGCAGTTACTTCATGGCCACGGCTGAGCAGCTCGCTGACGGTTGCTCGCCCTGCTTTACCGGTTGCAGCTAAGACAACAACTTTCATGATCATTGATCTCTATGTTGAGTGGACATAAATTCGCTCCGAGGACGTCCCCGGACCAGTGAGGGAACCCGGGCGTTAGTCGGATGTTGCTACTCCGTCCAACGCAGGGTAATCAACGTACCCAGCTGCACCACCGCCATAGAATGTTGAGCGGTCGTAATGGTTAAGTGGTGCCCCCATCTTTAGCCGCACGGGAAGGTCTGGGTTAGCGATGAACTGCCGACCAAACGCTACTGCGTCGGCATGGCGTGACACGATTGCCTGCTCTGCAGATTCCCCCGTGAACCCACCCGCCACCAACAACGTTCTCGGCCAGTAGGGGCGAAGTGCACCGATATCTTTCGGGGTATCAATCTCCATCGAGTTACCTTTGCGAGCTTCGATCAGGCTGACGTAGGCGATATCGAGTCGATCCAACTGAGTCAGGGCGTAGCTGTAGAGACCAATCGGGTCAGAGTCCCCTACATCGTTGTATGTACCGAAAGGCATGAGCCGAACCCCCACTCGCTCTGCACCCCATACATCAACCACTGCCTGAGTAACTTCGAGCAGCAGGCGCGCCCTATTTTCTACAGCGCCACCGTAGATATCGGTGCGGTGGTTAGATTTGCTGTCTAGGAACTGCTGGAGTAGATAGCCGTTCGCGGCATGCACCTCCACGCCATCGAATCCTGCCGCCATCGCATTACGAGCCCCTTGTCGGTAGGCCTCGATGATTCCTGGGATTTCGTTGAGCTCCAGCGCACGAGGTGTCTCGTACGGGACTGTCATCCATTCGGGTGTCAGAGAAACCTGATCAGTGATAGCGATCGCCGATGGCCCTACCGGCAGTACTCCACCAGGTTGGAAGCTGGAGTGGGAGGAGCGTCCAACGTGCCAGAGCTGAAGGAAAATGAGGCCACCTTTGGTATGGACTGCGTCAGTCACTTTCTTCCAACCAGCAATCTGCTCCGCGGAGTGAATGCCAGGTGTGGAGGGATAGCCTTGGCCATAAGGAGAGACCTGGGTCGCCTCTGAGATGATCAGGCCACCTTGGCTCGCACGTTGTGCGTAGTACTCAGGAGCCAGCTCATTAGGGACGTTTCCATCGGCTGCGCGCATGCGGGTCAATGGCGCCATAACTACTCGGTGAGAGAGCTTGTATGGGCCAAGTTTCATAGGTGAAAAGAGTGTTGGATAAGTCATCGGAAATATCTCTATTCAGGCGTATACCGCGCGGACAGCCGCGAGATCCAAGAAGGGGGCGGAGGCTCTGTTAAGCCTATGGGTCTACCGTGCCTCAAAATAAGATGACCGGTCATCTTGATTACGTCAATGCCCTGATGACAAACGGACCAGCCTGTCGCTCACCGTCGTAGGTGTTTTGAAGCGCGTTGAGTGGCGCGATCGGGGTCGAAAATTTGAGATCGCCTGCCGAGCATTCGCATTTGTCCGCTTCTGGCCGTTTCCTGCCTGTGGTGACCGGCTGAAAACGACCCATGGCTGCCGGCCAACTTAAGCAAAAAATGGATGACAGCTGCCTGCAACTGGGCTGCGGGCGTTGAGCCATGAATGAGATCAGCGTGCCTTCTCGTCCATGACTTTGAACATGAGCCCGATGCCGATAGGGTCCTGGCAGTCTGGGGTCAGGGCCTGCATCTGTTTGAAATGGTCCCGCGCTTTCGGACTCTCAATATCGCCTTTGAAAGTAAGCAGGTAATAACCGTCTGCACGAAACTGTTCAAGACTCAGAGGCAGTGGCGCATAGAAATCCATCAGGGCAGTCAGCGGACGCTCACGGTTACGTGCGATCATCTTCTGCTCTTTGAAGCAGAAGGAGTTTATCGCTGGCAATGGGTAATAGTCGGAGTACGGATCGGGCTGTTCCAGAGCTTTGAGTAGCTGGTCCCGTAGTCGGAGAAGCTCTGGGTCATCGAACTTGAAGCGCTCGGACGCGTTTTCACAGTCACGCAATAGCATCACCGCGCCGGCCATTAAGCCCTGATCCGAGGCGTTCTGGTATAACGCGCAGGCTTCGGCGTGCCTCGACACAGAGTCCTGATTAGGCAATGTTTTACGACCTTCTTGCAGATTTGCCAGCAAGTAAGTGGCTACTGCATGCCCTCCTGCGCTCGCCTTGCGTAGTTCCCCCTCATAGGTTTGGATGTTTTGTGTCATCTCCAGCACGGCTTGGGTCTGCTTTTGTTTATCGCTTCGTCCCGTTTTCTCCTGCTCGACTAACAGATTAATCCATTGCTGATTAGCTTCGGCCATCTGGATCGCGTGTTGAAAGGCTGCGTCGGTCTCGGCGGTAGTCGCGGCCTGTGCAGCGGTGCACAGTGCGAGACAGAATAACGGGATTGAAGGTCTCAGCGGCAAAGGTGTTTCCTCCTTGAATAGCCGTATAGGTCGTCGTCGCAGGAGGCATATGATGCCAAACTTTTGTCGTGATTGGACGCTTCCGACGTTTGCTTACAGGCAACAGTTAGACTTGGAGGAAGCTGACGCAATGTGGTTTTCCGCTCGGGTTCAACCGTTCGATGGAAACGATGCAGACTTGGGTCAACCGCCCGCTTCTGGCCGGTTGTTGCCTGTCGCCACCGGCAGCAATGGGCAATTCTTTGCCGATCTTGGCTACGAAGCGTGCTGGTCAGGTCGAATGCAAACGGGTGGTCAAGTGAAGTGCAATTTCGCAGCAGCTCCTGAATTGGAACACGTCCCCTGTAGGACCTGCCGCAGGCTGCGATCTTTTGGCAACGCTCGACACAAACGAGTCCATCGCAGATCATCAAATGCCCCTCCAAGGATGCCCAGGGACGTATGCCATGGATCACCTTCCGACACTCTTCACCGATCGTCTTGTACTCACGCCCCTCCAGCTGGAGGATGCCCCCATCATCCAGGAGCTGTTCCCCCAATGGGAGGTAGTCCGCTACCTGGATAGCCGCGTCCCATGGCCGTATCCAGAAGATGGAGCACTGGTCTATGTGCGGGATATCGCCCTGCCTGCGATGACAGCGGGTCGCGAATGGCATTGGATGATCCGCATGCGCAACGATGCCGAATGCACCCTCGGCAGCATCAGTTTGTTTGAACAGCCTGGGAACAACAGAGGCTTCTGGCTTGCGCCGCAGTGGTGGGGAAAAGGCTATATGCGTGAAGCATGTCGGATCATCAACGCGTATTGGTTCGAGACATTGTCGCGTCCAGTCATGCAGGTTCCCAAAGCGGTTGCCAACCACGCGTCCCGCAGGGTCTCAGAGCATGAGGGCATGCGGTTGGTGGGTGTGCGAGAAGGTAATTTTGTCTGCGGGTTGATGCGGGTCGAGGTTTGGGAGATGACACGTACGGAGTGGCTTTCGAATGGCATGAATCAGCCAAAACCCGAAATTTAGAGTCTTTCCCCTGAAACAGGCTTACACCTGCCTCACCCAACCACCGGCGCATGCTCAGCCATCAATTCAATCACCCAATCGATAAACACCCGCACCTTGGCACTGACATGGCGATTCGGCGCAAACGCCAGGTACATCGGCATCGGCGCCATCTGCCAGTCCTCAAACAGCGGCAGCAACTCACCGCTGGCCAGGTGCGGTTTGGCCATGTACTGCGGTAGCCAGAGCATGCCCAGGCCCGCCAGGCCGGCGGCAAGGTAGGCATTGCCGTCGTCGACCGTCAGTTGCGGGCGGCCGTGGGCTTCGATGTGCTCCTCACCGCGCTGCATTGCGTAGGGCAAGGTTTTGCCGGTACGAAACCAGAGGAAGCCGACGGTGTGGTGTCGGCCCTCCTCCAGATCACGGGGATGCGCCGGCGTACCGAAGCGCTGCAAATAGCCGGGCGCGGCATAGATGCCGAGTTTCAAATCGCCCACATGCCTGGCCACCAGAGACTGATCGGTGATCTCGCCGCCACGCAGCACGCAGTCGACGTTTTCTCCAATGATGTCGACGATGCGATCGCTCACGCCCAGGGTCAGCTGAATTTCCGGATAACGCGCAAAGAACCTCGGCAGAGCCGGCATCAGCAGCATGCGCGCAAATGGGCTGGGCACATCCACCCGCAGCCGCCCGCGCGGTGTCAGCGACGCGCTGGACAAGCTGGTCTCGGCATCGTCCATATCGACCAGAAGCCGCACGACGCGTTCGTAGTAGGCCGCGCCGTCGGCGGTGACATTGACCTTGCGTGTGGTGCGGTTGAGCAGGCGCACACGCAGCCTCGCTTCCAGTTGCTGAACGAGCTGCGTCACGGTGGTCTTGCTCATGTGCAGGGTGGCTGCGGCCTTGGTGAAACTGCCCGTTTCCACCACCCGGGCAAACGCCTGCATTGCATCGAAACGGTCCATTTCACGCCTCTCTCGGGTCTGGATTGTTTGGATTGTACAAACAGTCATGACCAGAGCTGCCCGTTTATTGAGGTCGGCGGCCTTTTTTATAGTGGCCTCACCGTAAACACCGGGCCGCGATGGCCCTGAAGGATGTAAGCAATGACTAGCAAACGTGATGTTGTTTTCCCGCCTGACCGCCATGCGCTGTACGAGCTGCACCGCTACTCGCCGGCGATTCGCTCCAACGGTTTTCTGTTCGTATCCGGTCAGGTGGGCAGCCGCAAGGATGGCTCGGCCGAGCCGGACCTTGCGGCACAGGTTCGCTTGGCCTTTGCCAACCTGAACGCGATTTTGGCCGAGGCCGGCGGTAGTTTCGAGGATGTGGTCGACACGACGATCTTCATGGTCGACCCCGACTCGACATTCGAAACCATCTGGGAAGTGGCGGCCGAGTATTGGGGCGAAGCGCCCTATCCGACGGTGACCGCTATCGGCGTGACCTGGCTGTCGGGCTTCGACTTCGAGATCAAGGTGATCGCCAAGCTGCCGGGCCTGTAGGAGCGAAGCTTGCTCGCGAAAGCGGTTCATCAGACGCCATCGGTGTGGACTGGCAGACCGTCTTCGCGGGCAAGCCTCGCTCCTACAGGGCAGGCATTGAACCGCTCCCACAGGGTATTGTGGTGCGGCTGAGAGCGATGGACTCAGGACCGCCGCGTCTTGTGCTCCAGCAACCGCACTCCCAGCGACAGCGGATAACACAACGCAAAGTAGATCGCGCCCACCAGGATGTAGATTTCCAGTGGCATGAAGTACACCGAGCTCAAGTCCTGCGCCCGCAGCATCAAGTCCGGTGCGGCGATCAGCGAGGCGACCGAGGTGTCCTTGAGCAGCGAAATGGCGACGTTGCCGATGGGTGCCAGGACGATGCGGATGGCCTGGGGCAGCACCACCCAGCGCAGCACCTTGAGCCGTGGCATTCCGATGGCTTTTGCCGCTTCCACCTGCCCTTTGGGCACTGCCTCCAGCCCCGCCCGATAAATCTCCGCCAGATACGCCGCCGCATTGAGCCCAAGGCCAATCATCGCCGCCTGGAACGAGCTGAACTGCACGCCGATTTCGGTCAGGCTGAAATAGACGATGAACAGTTGCACCAGCGCCGGTGTTCCCCGGAACAACTCGATGTAGCCCAGCGCCAGCCTGCGCAATGACCGGCTGCTGGACAACCGCGCCAGCGCCACCAGCAGCCCGACGATCAAGCCGATCACCAGCGCGCCAAACGCCAGTTGCAAGGTAGCCCAGGCCGCCGCAAGGAACTCGACATGGGTGGCTTCCCACAGTTCGCCGTAGCCCATATCAGTTCTCCTTGACGACTTTGAGGCGGCGTTCGGTGCGCGCCGCCCAGTGGGACAGCACCAGACTCAGCACCAGGTAAATCATCGCCAGCAAAAAGTAGATGAGGTTGGTCTGGTAGGTCTCGCTGACCAGCATCTTCGCCTTGAACGTCAGCTCCGGCACCGCGGCGGCGGAGGCCAGCGAGGTGTCCTTGAGCAGGCCGATGGCGAAGTTGGCCATCCCCGGAATCGCCACCTTGAACGCCTGGGGCAACACGATCAGGCGCAGCGCCACGGCGCGGGTCATGCCGATGGAAAACGCCGCCTCGCTTTGCCCGCGATCGATGGTGCGGATGCTCGCGCGGAACACCTCCGACAGAATCGCCGCACCGTTGAGCCCGAAACCGATGATCGCTGCACCGATCGCCGGCAGGGTGATGCCGATGTAGGTCAGCCCGAAGTACAGGATGAACAACTGGGTCAGGATCGGAACGTTGCGGAAGATCTCCAGGTACACACTGGCGATCAGGCTCAGGAGGCGACTGCGCGACAACCGCATCAACGCCAGACAGAACCCCAGCAGCGCCGCCACGACGAACGCCGCGGCGGTCAGGCCAACCGTGGTCAATGCGCCCATGCCCAGCACGTTCAGAAAGTACGGCAGCAGTTCGATGGCCTTGTGCAGTGCGGTAGTATCGAACATCGATCAATGCTCCTGCACGGCGCGGATAAAGGAGCGGGTCCGTTCCACCTGGCTCTCGCGGAAAATCTGCCGGGGTGGTCCCTGTTCGACGATGTTGCCGTCGGCCATGAAGATCACCTGATCGGACACGCTCTCGGCGAAGCTCATTTCGTGGGTCACGATGATCATCGTCATGCCCTCCTCCGCCAGCTTGCGCATTACCCCCAGCACCTCCCCCACCAGTTCCGGGTCGAGGGCCGAGGTGGCTTCATCGAACAGCATCAGCTTGGGTCGCATCGCCAGTGCGCGGGCGATGGCGATGCGTTGCTGCTGCCCGCCCGAGAGCTGTTCCGGAAAGGCATCGCGCTTGGCGAACATGCCGACCTTGTTCAGCAGATCCTCAGCCATCGCCACCGCTTCGGCACGCTCGCGCGCCTGGACCTTGAGCGGCCCGAGGATGATGTTTTCCAGCACCGACAGATGCGGGAACAGGTTGAAGCGCTGGAACACCATGCCGATTTCCGCACGCATCCGCGCCAGTTCCTTATCGCTCATGGGCACCTTGCGGGTGCCCACCAGCCGTTGCCCGATCAGTTCGTTATCGATGTAGATATCGCCCTTGGTCGGTTCCTCCAGGTAATTCACGCAGCGCAGCAAGGTGGTCTTGCCCGAGCCGCTGGGGCCGATCAGCGAGATCTTCTGGCCCTGCTGCACATTGAGGTCGATGCCCTTGAGCACTTCCAGGCTGCCGAAGGACTTGTGCAGCCCCTCGATGCGTACCAGTGGAGTTGATTCAGCCATGCGCCCGCTCCTCTATTCAGGCAAACGCCTGGCTGAAATCACGGGCCGGGTGCTCGAACGGGCCGATCACGTTGCCCTTGTCGTCGCGATCGACGCCGATACGCGGGTTCTTCGCCGGTGGTACCAGGTAGTCGGGGTTCTTGATGCCGTACTTGGCCAGGATCGGCTTGATCTGATCGGTCGCCTTCAGCCAGCGCACGCCCTGGTTCACCCCGTCGAACAGGTCCTGGTTCTGCGGATGCACGCCCCAGATCGCCTCGAACTTGGCGGTCAGGCTGGGGAATTTCTCGTCGTAGGCCATGGGGATCTGTTTGAGCTTGAGGCTCGGGTCCTGAAGGATCATGTAGTCGATGGTCGGTGCATCGAGCACGGCAAAATCCAGGCGTCCGGCGCGCACGTCACGCAGGCAGGAGTCGGTGTTGTCGTAGAGTTTGACCTCCTTCACGCCCTCGATTTTCTTCATGTCGGGAATGGTGAAATAGCCGGTGATGGCGCCGATGGTGCGGCCCTTCACATCGTTGACCGTGATCGAGGTGTCGAACGGTTCGCTGTCCCGCATGATCACGTAGGCGCCGGTGTAGAACACCGGGTCGGTCAGCAGCAGGATTTTCGAGCGCATCGGGTTCCAGGCGAAGTTGCCGCCGAACCAGTCGGCGCGCCCGGACCGCACCGCCTCGACCACCGCCGGGAAGCCCATGGTCAGCACATCGAGTTTCAGCTCCAGGCGATCGGCGATGAGCTTTAGCAGTTCAAGGTCAGTGCCGATCGGCACGCCTTCGCGCAGCGCGCCCAGGGGCATGTCGCCCAGGCACGCGGCGGTCAGATAACCGGGCCGCACGGTCTTGATCGGCTTGTCGGCCGCGAAGGCGAAGGACACCGGTCCCATGGCGCTGGCGGCCAATGCGGCGAGTGAACCGTAGCCGGCCGCCTTGAGCAGGCCGCGGCGGGAGAAACCCTGGGTATCGAACTTGAAGTCGGACATAGATCACCTATTGGCAAATTTATTGTTTTTGACCGGTACAAGCCTTGTTGCTGATGCGCCGTCCCTGGCGTGGTGGGTTCTTCTACTGATGTTTCCCGGGATTCATGACCGTGCCGACAAGCCCGCGAGGATGTCGTTGGCATTGACGTGGGGTTTGGCGTCTTGCTGCCGCTGACGCTTGAGGATCAGGTAAGCGGCGGACACGACGGCGAGGCTGACCAGACTGGCGAGGAACTGTGTACGCAAGGTTTCCTGGAACGCCATGGCGACCAAAACACCCGCAATCACTGCCACCACAGCATAGGACAGCCAGGGGAACAGCCACATTTTCAGGGTCAGCCGCGCCGGCGCCGTGGCCTCGACCTGACGCCGCACCTTGATCTGTGCCAGCGCCACCGCCAAGTACACGAACAGCATCACCGCGCCGGAGGCGTTGACCAGAAACAGGAACACGCCTTGCGGAGAAATGATTGCGGCCATGATCGCGATGTAACCGATCACACTGCTGAGCAGCACCGCGGCCCGTGGCACCTTGCGCTCGGTCAGCACCGCGAGTTTCGCCGGCGCATCACCGCGCTGGCTCAGGCCGAACAGAATCCGCGAAGACACATACAGGCCGGAGTTGAGCGCCGACAGCACCGCCACCAGCACCACTGCCTGCATGATCATCGCCGCGCCCGGAATGCGCATGACATCCAGCGCCGCCACGAACGGCGAATGTCCGGCGACGATCTGGCCCCAGGGCACCACGCAGACGATCAGGAAGATCGAGCCGACGTAAAAGGTGATGACCCGGAAGATCACCGAACGGGTCATGTTCGCCACGTTCTTCGAAGGATCGTCGGATTCGGCGGCGGCAATGGTCGCGATCTCGGCGCCACCCACGGCGAAAATCACCGTCGGCACTCCCGCCAGAATGGCGCTGACGCCATAGGGCATGAAGCCGCGATCATTGACCAGGTTGCCCAGCAGGTCGCTGGTACTCGGGGCAAAGCCGAACAAATAGGCACCGACGACAAAGATGAAGACGATGATGGCGAACACCTTCAGCGAGGCGAACCAGTATTCGAACTCGCCATAGGATTTCACCGACAGGCAGTTGATGGCGGTCATGATCGCCAGCAGGCTCAGGCCGATCATCCATGCCGGCAGCGGGATCCACTGCTCGAGGATGTTGGCGCCGACCACCGCTTCCACCGCCACCACAATCACCCAGAAGTACCAGTACAACCAGCCGCTGGTAAAACCGACCCAATTGCCCAGGCCGATGCGCGCGTATTCGGTGAAGGAGCCGACGCCGGGCAACGCCACGGCCATCTCGCCAAGCATGCGCATGACCAGCATCACCACGATGCCGGCAGCGAGATAACTCAGGAAGGCGGCAGGACCAATCGCCTGAATCGTCGCGCTGCTGCCGACGAAGAGACCGGCACCGATGATCCCGCCCAGGGAAATCATGGTGATGTGACGCTGACGCAATGCGCCACTCAAGCGTTGCGGGTTGCCTTTTGGCTGGGCATTGCTCATCGGATGACCTCCGCAGCATTGGATAGGGTCAATCGACCGGATAATTTCATCGAAGACTTTGCGCGAGGGAGACAACTCACCGGATACTCTGTGCCGCTCGCCGGCAGGCGCAGGTGTCGGTGGTGTTCGCAGGACCGGGGCGTGCCCGAATGGAACGATCTGTAAGTCATGTGCGTACCCGTTGAACTGCGTATGGCAGTCATTTTCTTATTGTGTTGCATGACAAGCATTACAACTCACACACTAATCACGGTTTTTTAGCTTGTCAATGGGCGTTGTATCGGATAAAAAGCAATACAAATTTGCTTATTGTCTTGCTACGAGCATGACAAGCAGGGATAAGGCACCATGAGTCAATTCGAACAACTATTGGAAGAACTCAAGGCCAGTGCGGCGTTGCAACGCGACAAGGCGGAGACCCTGTACGCGCAACTGGCCGACTCGCTGGCCGAAGCCATCGGCAACGGCAAGCTCAAGCCGGGGGAGCGCCTGCCGCCCCACCGTGACTTCGCCAGTGCCTTGGGGGTGAACATCACCACCGTGACCAAGGCCATGGCGGTGCTGCAGCAGAAAGGTCTGGTGGAAAGCCGCCCCGGTCGCGGCACCCAGGTCGCACAGCCACGGCATCCGGCGGCGCAGTTCCAGTCGTCACCCAGCAATGACCCGGGCACGGTTGACCTGAGCGTCAATCGCCCCGCCACCGACGGCTTCAACCGGGTGCTGGCGCAGTTGCTGCCGCGCCTGGCCAGCGACCCGCGCTTTGGCGACATGAAGGACTATCACCCTTCCGAAGGTCCGCTATGGGCGCGCGAAGCCGCCGCGCAATGGCTGCGCCACACGGGCGTGCAGGCCCATGCCTCGCAGATGCTGATCGCCGAGGGCGCCCAGCACGGCATCGCCAGCACCTTGCGCAGCCTGACCAACAGCGGCGATACCGTGCTGGCCGACAGCGTCACTTACCAGGGCATCAATGCCTTGTGCCGGTCGCTGGGGCTGATCCTGGTCGGGGTCGACGCGGACGAGCGCGGAATGTCACCCGAAGCGCTACGCCAGGCCTGCGCCGAACATCAGCCACGGCTGCTGTTCCTGGTGCCTTCGATTCACAACCCCACCGCCATCACCCTCGACGCCGAGCGCCGTGAAGCCCTGGCGGCGGTCATCCGCGAGACCGACCTGCTGGTGATCGAAGACGACGTCTACCGGCCGCTGCTGGATCAGTCGCCGCCCGCCTTCGCCGCCTTGCTGCCAGAGCGCACGATCTACATCTCGGCCCTGTCCAAATGCATCGCCCCGGGCCTGCGCATGGGCTTTGTCATGGCCCCACCGGCGCTGGCCCCGGACATCGCCGCCATGCAGCGCATCGACTGCTGGAGCACTTCGCCGCTGACGGCGCTGATCGCCACCCGGCTGATCGAGGATGGCCATGCCGAGCAACTGGTGGCGGAGCAGCGCGAAGAGTTGCGCGCCCGCCAGACGTTGCTCGCCAGTCACCTGGAAGGCCTGGAATTCGAACACAGCACCACCGGCACTCACGCCTGGCTGATCCTGCCGGAACCCTGGACCGGCTCGCGTTTCGCCCGCCTGTGCCACGACCGTGGCGTGGTGCTGCTGGCCGGCGGCGCGTTCACCCTGCGTCCGGAGCTCTCGCCGCAGGCGGTGCGTATCAATATTTCGGCGGCCCTGTCCCGCGAGCAACTGGTCAAGGCCCTGAAGGTCATCAGCCAACTGGCGCGCCAGGGCCATCTCTACATGCACAACCGGATCTGAGAGAGACATGACACAGCCCGTTCATTGTGAAATTGCGGTTATCGGTGCCGGCGTGGTCGGGGTGGCCACCGCCCTCTGGCTGCGGCGCCAGGGTTACCAGGTGGCGCTGCTGGAGCGCGAGGCGATTGCCAGCGGCGCCTCCTACGGCAATGCCGGGACGCTTGCGCCCTATGGCGTGATGCCGATCGCCCAGCCGTCGCTGCTCAAGGCGATACCGTCGCTGCTGTTTTCCAGGGAATCGCCCTTCGTCATCAACTGGGCACGCTTGCCGAAGTTGATGCCGTGGCTGGTGCGGTTTCTCAATGAGTGTCGGGCTTCGCGTTGCGCCGTCAACACCCAGGCCCTGAGCCAGATCCTTCAACATACTTACAGCGGTTATGCGCCGTTGTTGGCCGATTGCCCCGAGGCCGATCAACATTTGCGCCACAACGGCTGCCTGTATGCCTACGGCACCGAGCAGGGCTTTGCAGGCGCCCAGGCCGCCATCGAGTTGCGACGCTCGCTGGGCATCGCCCAACAGGTGCTGAAAGCCTCGGATGTCGAGCAGATGGAGCCGGCGCTGGCGGGCAAGGCGGTGGCCGGCATCCTGTTCCCCGAGTCGTCGCACATGGATGACCCGCGCGCCTTCATCGAAGCGCTGGCGGCACCGTTGATTGCCGACGGCAGTTTGCATCAAGCGACGATCACCGGCCTGCAACGCAAGAGCGATGGCCTGTACCTGAGCAGCACCGAAGGCAAAAGCTGGCGCGCCAACCGCGTCGTGCTGTGTGGCGGCGCATGGTCGGCAGCCCTTGCCCGCCAGGTGGGCGATAAGATCCCGCTGGATACCGAACGCGGTTATCACATCGAATTCGACAGGCCGGACACTCCGCTCAACCGCCCGTGCTGCCCGGTGGAAAGCGCGTTCTACATGACGCCCATGGCCGGTCGCCTGCGGGTGGCGGGCACGGTGGAACTCGGTTCGATCAATGATCCGGCCAATCCGAAACGCTTCGACTATCTGGAGCGCAACGTGCGCCGAGTCATGGGCCTGACCCAACCGGTGTCACGCAAGTGGCTGGGGTTCCGCCCTTCCCTGCCCGATTCGCTGCCCGTGATCGGCCCCTCGCCGAACGAGCCACGACTGATCTACGCCTTCGGCCATCAGCACCTGGGCCTGACGCTGGCCGGCGCCACCGGCCAGTTGGTGGCCGACTGCATCGCCGGCAAGGCGCCGCAGTGGCTCGACAGCTTTTCCGTGCAACGCTTCCGAGCAACGCCCATCCACAGGAGAAAACATTGATGCAAACCATCGAGCGTCATCAGACCAACACGCGCATGAGCCAGATCGTCATCCACGGCCACACCGTGTACCTGGCCGGACAAGTGGGCAACCCGCAGCACGACGTCGCCGGCCAGACCCGCGACGCCCTGGCCCGGGTCGAAGCCCTGCTGGCGCAGGCCGGCTCTTCGAAGGAACACCTGCTGCAAACCACCATCTGGCTTGCCGACATGGCGGATTTCGCCGCGATGAATGCGGTGTGGGACGCCTGGGTCCCGGAAGGGCACGCCCCGGCGCGTGCCTGCGGCGAGGCGAAACTGGCCGATCCGGCGTTGCGGGTGGAGGTCATTGTCTGCGCGGCGAAGGGATGAAGTGACGCAAAGGGCAACTTAGGGTCGTTCTGCCTTTCCTGGACGACGACAGCTCCTGAACCGGAACACATTCCCTGTAGGAGCTGCCGCAGGCTGCGATCTTTTCGGAACAACGCTCACTCAAGGCGGATCAAGCTGATCCAGCACGCGATTGGCCGTGATCTCCGCCAGCATGACGCTGTTGGAAATGCCCAACAGAGCGTTGCGTAAACCGCCGTCCAGATGATCGACGAGGTGATGGACCATCACGTCGACCGAGGCCAGTGTTTCGACCAGATAGACCATCAGGTCTTCGGTTCGGGTTTCGGGGTTGACGATGAACAGGGTGCTGGGTGTTCGGGGAGTGGCTTTGATGTCGACCGTTGAGGGGGTGTCGAGATTGGAGTCGGTGTTTGGGGGATTGGGTGAAGGTTTTATCAATTTTCGGTCTCCAGAATGTGGAGCCGTCACCCTCTCGCGACTAAACGAGTGGTGGCAGCTGTACGCAGGTTAGTCGACCGGGGAGACACGAATCCGGCGCGCCCGAAGGCGCCCTGCGCACAGCTACCATGAAGTGCAGGCATGAATATGACCTGACGATATGGATGCTAATGCGCTTCGATGTCACCACGGGCGACTAAACCCGATCACTGATGGGCAGTGACACGAATCAAATTACCCAGCAGCCCCCAGGCGCACAAGCCGGCGGATTCTGGCGTAGCCGTAGGCAACGACGCAAGGTCCTGTAGCTTTCCGGAACTAATTCCGAAGCCTTTTAAACGCGCACGGTTCAGCTATGTTTAATGCGCGTAGGCAGACTTCCCCTGCCTGCGGAATAAGGAGCCACCCCATGTCAAAGCTATACCCCAGCATCGATCCCGAGGGGCTGGTCGAGTACTCAGTGGTCTACACCGACCGCTCGCTCAACCACATGTCGCAGTCGTTCCAAGGCGTGATGAAGAACATTTCCAGCACCCTGAAACAGGTCTACAACGCCCAGGCTGTCGCGGTGGTGCCGGGCAGTGGCACGTTCGGCATGGAAGCGGTGGCGCGCCAGTTCGCCACCGGCCAGCAATGCCTGGTGATTCGCAACGGCTGGTTCAGCTATCGCTGGAGCCAGATTCTGGAGATGGGCAACATCCCGGCGGCCACCACGGTGCTCAAGGCCCGGCCGGTCGAAACCGGTCGGCAGGCGGCCTACGCCCCTCCCCCTCTGGACGAAGTGCTGGCCGCCATCCAGACGCAGAAGCCGCAGATCGTCTTCGCCCCCCACGTTGAAACCTCGTCAGGCATCATCCTGCCCGACGACTACCTGCGAGCCGTTGGCGACGCCGTGCACGCGGTGGGTGGCCTGTTCGTGCTGGACTGCATCGCCTCGGGCACGATTTGGGTGGATATGCACAAATGCGCGGTCGACCTGCTGATCAGCGCACCGCAGAAAGGCTGGAGCGCCTCCCCTTGCTGCGCCCTGGTAATGCTCAGTGCCTTGGCCCTCGAACGCATCGAACACACGCAAAGCAGCAGCTTCGCCTGTGACCTGAAAAAGTGGCTGCAGATCATGCAGGCCTACGAACAGGGTGGGCATGCCTATCACGCGACCATGCCCTGCGACTCCATCGCGCGATTCAACGAAGTGATGAAAGAGACGCAAGCCTACGGTTTCGACAAGGTCCGCGACGAGCAACAGGCGTTGGGCGATCGGGTGCGCGCAATGCTGACCGGCAAAGGCATCAAAAGCGTGGCCGCCACCGGCTTTCAGGCCCCCGGCGTCGTGGTGAGCTACACCGATGATCCGGACATCAAGAGCGGAAAGAAATTTGTCAGCCACGGCCTGCAGATCGCCGCCGGCGTGCCGTTGCAATGCGATGAGCCGGCGGACTTCCAGACCTTTCGTGTCGGGCTGTTCGGGCTTGAAAAGCTGCACAACATCGAGCGTACGGTCAGCACGCTGGAGAAGGCATTGGATGAGGTGATGGCTAGATAAGTCCTGGTATTGCCCGCAGGACGTACCGAACGCGTGAATTCCTGGAAGGCATTCTTGCGTGGGCACCTTGCGGGTTACATCGTGCTTCTATGCTGTTTTTCGACGACTTGATTGCGCATGAGGACAACGTGAGCCGAACTTTCCCTATCCTCGGAACCGCTTTTTCAGTACCCATGTTGCTGACCTGCTCAGTGCACGCCGCAACGCCACAGTCTTTCCATCAACCTCCGCTCTATGAGTTGCGCGCCACACCGTCGGGGCCACAGTGCGTGCCATCCGAAGCGGGCCTGCCCGCCTCTGTCTGGAGTCCTGCCAGCGACTACGGCCCGGAAACTTCAATGCTGTTCGAGGAAGGCAATGTGCTTGTGCTTTCCGCGGTGCACAAACCTTCCGGCGAGCATGTTTCCCATCGTTTTTACAAACGAGAAGACCTCTGCAAACAGGATCTGGAAAGAAAACCCGAAACCACTTCGCTCACCAAGACGGCCGGCGGCGATGGTTTGACTTACGTGCAGCGGCTGCAACGGGATTATGGTGCGCGGCTGCACTTCGCCACCGCGCAGGCCGAGCGCACGGTCAGGACGATCAATATCGACTGCCGCGCCATGGACGGTCGCTACCTGCCGCTGCATAACGCGTTGCTGGCACGCCTGGAAAATGCGAACGAGCCAAACGCCTGGATCGAGACACGCGTCGCTAGCGCCGGGAAAGGCCTCAAGGTCTACGACAGTGTGCATATGCGCGATGGCAAGGTGCGCAAGCCGCAGCTCATCTTTGAGGTGAACGAATGGGGCGCTGTCACTCAACATGGCGTGCGCAGCGATGTGCTGGAAAATGCTTGTTATGGGACACACGGGCCTATCTGGCAGTTCTGAGGCCTTGATGCGTTGGTGGTTGGAAAGCCTTCCCACCCACCTTCAAGCTCTCAACAAAGCATCCGCGATTGTTCCTGAAAAAGACGTCTCCACCGGCCCGGTGAGAAAGACTGAACCCTCGCCGTCCCACCTCGCCATGCGCGGCTCCATCGAGTGCGACTCCTTCATCCTCGGCGACTTCGCCCTGCTCTGCGCCATCCCGCTGCGCGATGGCTGCGACGTCCTGGACATCATCGGCCGACGCCTGCGCGCCCGGCCTTCGCCATAACCAACGCGCAAATCAACTGCGGGCTTGCTCGCGAAGGCGTCAGTTCAGGCGACATCGATGTTGAATGTACCGGCCTCTTCGCGGGCAAACCCGCTCCCACAATGTTCTGCGTTGATCACAAATGCTGCGCACGACACAAATCCACTGTAGGAGCGAGCTTGCTCGCGATGGTCGTCAACAAATCAAAAGGGGACAGAATCATTTATTAAAGAGAGATCTATCCCTTTTTGGTGAACTTATGGCAATGCGAGCGACAGCCCTTTCTCGCTTGTCATGCGCTACTGGGATCTGCTGGGCCGTTGATCCGGGAGGGCCTCGCTTGTTCTGCCAAGTGGCACTAATATAAGTGCCACTTGTCATGATAAACAGCGGGAGGCCTTATGGCTGTAAATAAACCGGACAACCAGGAACTGCCTGACAGTGGAAAAATGGAAGTCGCAGGCTACGGCAAAGGCAAGACCCTGTACGAAGGCCGTGCGGCTTACGTGCGCAAATTGGCCCATGGCCGCAAAGTCAGCGTTGTTGGGGAATCGATGGAAAAGTCCATTGCGCTTTTTCTTCGCAACGTTCGCGGCGACGACCGCATGGATGCCTACCACGCGGTGCAGAACGGTTTCCCGCTGCGCTCGGTTGTGGTTTGGGTGGACAATTCCCCTGCGTTCAAGAAAGCCAACGTGCTTTCAAAGATTATCGGATCTTCTGATCGCACCCTTGCTCGCCGGATGCAGGAGCCTGATCGGTTGCTTACCCCTGAGCAAAGCACGCGCGCTCTCTACTTCGCCGAAATCATGGAAAAGGCGACTGAGGTACTAGGCAGCAGGGACCTGGCTGAGCAGTGGATGTCGGAGCCTGCTCGCGGGCTGGACGGGCTGGCTCCAGTTGATTTGATCGCCAATGCCATAGGCTATGAGCTGGTCAATGATTTCCTGACCAGAATGGACTATGGAGTTTATTAATGGCGAAGGACCCGCTAAGCACTGACATCCACTTTTGGCGAATTGATTCGGCCCGTCATTCAGCGACGTGGCACACGGGACGTGGCGCAGAAATCGCCGGGGGGCGTTGGAATCCCAAAGGCATGCCAATCGTATATGGTGCCCTTGATGCGGCAACAGCCATTTTGGAGGTTGCCGTACACAAGGGGTTCAAGTCACTGGATAGTGAGAGCTACATTTTGACCGAGGTGCGAATACTCGACCGAGCCGAAGTACTGGTAATAAAGCCGGAAGACATCGCTAATCAGAATTGGCTGGTTCCCGGCTCACCGAGCAGAAGCCAGCAAGAGTATGGCGAATCGCTGCTAGAGAGCCGCCCGTTTGTGATTTTTCCGTCGTGTGTTTCGCGACATAGCTGGAATCTGCTAATGAATCCAGCACTCGCCGAGGGGCATTTTGAGGTCGTGCTGCAGGAGCGGTTTGCTCTGGATGGCCGTCTCAACCCGCCATAGTCCTGTCCTGTGCCCTTGGCTACCCACCAAGCCGCCAAGGTTCGGCTGGATCGCTTGCGCGAATACCGTATGAGCCTTGGGCCGCGGCCCGGCGTAGTCTGGGAGTCCATGGAAAGGGATGGTTGGAAAAAGGCACGCGGTGTGAGTGCCTGGCTGCGCCGCCTGTGCTCACCACAACACGAAGTCATACGTCAGATAAACCCGAACGTTGTCCCGATCGCTAGCATAGGTGCTT
Organism: Pseudomonas sp. C1C7; assembly: GCF_013359595.1. Taxonomy (GTDB): domain Bacteria; phylum Pseudomonadota; class Gammaproteobacteria; order Pseudomonadales; family Pseudomonadaceae; genus Aquipseudomonas. Next base: position 89,180 of record NZ_JABFMP010000028.1, read on the forward strand.
CGTGAGACAGCATGGCGCAACTCGGCCCCTACACCCTTGAACATCCCATCCTGAACAACATACTTCAGCTGGGTATTGGTTTCATGCTCCCTGGCTTCCAACCCACGGTATTCACCGCCGCTGCCGTTGTAGTAGCGGGTCATGAAGGCAAGACCAGGTATGCCCACAGTGGCGAAGTCAAAGTCGTAACGCAGCATCCAGGTGCGTTCGCCCGGCTGAATGAACTTCCCGACACTGGCGTTACTGAAGGAGTACACCGTACTCACACTCACGTACGGCAGGGCGGTGCTGCCATCGACTTTCTGATATCCGAATCCAAGTGAGTGGCCGCCCAGGCGATAGGTGAATAGCCCGCTGAACATGTCGGCATCGACAGAACCATTTCGAGCGGCACCGACGTCATCACTGACAAAGTACCGAAGATCGCTCGTCAGCTTTCCCTCCCCCACCGGAGCTGTGTACACCAGGCCGTAGAATTGCTGCCGATAGAAATCTCGCAGCTCGCCGTAATAGGTACTCAAGCTGAGCTGCTTGCTGAGGTCGTAGCGAAGGCCCGCGAAGTCGAAATCGGAGCCTTCGCTACCCGTGTATCCCTGAGGAAAGATATCGACGCTATCGGTGGAGTTCCGGGCCTTGAACTTGTCCAGGTGACCGGCATGCGCGTAGAGCCGATCGATACCGGTGTACTCGATTTGCATGCCTTGAAATGTCTGAGGCAAAAGCCGACCGTCGTTGTAGACGAGCACCGGAATCTTGGGTAACAGGGTGCCGGTGCTGACCAAGGTATTTTGCCAACGAAATTTGGCAGTCAGGCCGAGGCTTGAGTATTCGCTCGCAGCTCGCCCGTCGTCGTGCACAGGCAGCAGCCCTGTCCCTGCATGAGCCCGGCTTGAGTCCAACCGCAAGCCTGATAGCCCCAATGCCTCCATGCCGAACCCGACAGGTCCTTCAGTGAAGCCGGACTGCGCCTTGAGTATGAACCCTTGCGCCCATTCTCTTCGATCAGCACCACCGTCACGATAGTCGTCATTGAAGTAGTAATTGCGCAGGGCCAGGCGGGCCTGGGAGTCTTTGAAGAATTCTGCGACAGCCAAATCCGGGACGAGGCTGGTCATTGCACCCACGCAAGCGAGGGTGCCTGTGCTCATAAGCATGCGCATTGGAAGTCTCTGCTTAATGTTGTGATTGTTGGCAGATGGGTTAACGAACGCCTGAAATCAGTAAGGCTATCGAGGCCGGGACTGGACTCAGCGTGTTCGTGCGGCGGACACTAACGCCCTGTGAATCAAGTCACAACGTTATGTGTAAAGCGCATCACCCTATGCGCTCGGGTCTTTCTACATCGTTGGAGCAGGACGTGAACCTCAAGCAACTCGAAGCCTTTCAGGCCATCATGGCGACCGGATCTACCATCGGTGCTGCAACGCGGATGGACTTGTCCCAGTCGGCGGTCAGTCGACTGCTGACACAGCTTGAAGAGCATCTGGGCTTCGCACTGTTCCTGCGTCGCAAGGGTCGGTTGATGGCAACGCCCGAAGCTGAAGAACTGCTCGGTCAGGTCGCCTCGCTCGTCGACAACTTGCAACGCGTTCAGCGTTTGGCCGACGAACTCAGGGTTGGCCGCTCCCAGCGCAGCCTGCTCCGGGTCGCGGTACCCACCAGCATGACTCATCACCTGCTGCCAAGCATCGTTGCCGAGTTTCTGCGAGAGCGGGAGGACGTCGTTGTCGAGGTCGTCACCGGAGGCTATGACGCGTTGGAGCGTGCTGTCCTCGACCGCAGTGCCGACTTCGCGTTTGTCCGGTTGCCCGCCGAGCTGCCCGATTTCGAGGTACAACCGGTACTGGAAACCGAAGGGGTATGCGTGATGCCTGTGGGGCATGCGCTGGCAGAACACTCGAAAATCACCGTCGATCAGCTTCGAGGCGTTCCGCTGGTTCTTCTTGGCCGCCAGAGAAATCTTCGTTCAGAGCTGGATCAACGCTTTCGAGAGGCCCGTGTCACTCCACAAGTTCGGGTCGAAGTGCATTCCGTGAGTGCGGCCTGTGCGTTCGTAGCTCAAGGGATGGGCGTCTCGATCATCAACGGATTGCTTGCCCGGGATTTCGGTAATCTCCCACTGTTGACCAGGCCTCTGCGCCCCCTTCTGCCGTATCGGTTCGGTCTGATTTTCCGCAAGGATCAACCGCGTTCGAGGCTGGTGGAGGCATTCGCCGAGCACTTGAGCAACCGCCTTGCGGGCCTCTCACAAGACGGATAACGCATAGGCCAACCCGAATCACTCATAACGTTGAGCGATCACAATGAGTTGTTCTAGTGTGCCGCCATAACGCCTGGGCACCCTGAAGAACAACAATCGAGAACGCGCATTATGAACCGCTCCCACTCCCCTTCGGCATTTGCCGAACCGGTCGATGCGTCTGCATCCGCCAACCTCGTCACCCAGAATCCACCCAAGCAACTCAACCCGGCGCTGATCCTGCTGAGCATCGTCTTCATGGCACTGGCATTCACTTACCTTGTGGACTCTGGCCAATTTGAGCGCAAAGGCATTGCGGTCATCCCAGGCTCCTACCAGACCCTGCAAAAAGACTCCGGCCTCGGTCAGTTGTTTTCGATCGAGCCAAGAACCGCGAATGCCGAGGTCGCACACCCTGTTTCCCTGGTGGAGGCCTTCATGGCTATCCCTCAGGGCATCGAGAAACGCGCCGGGCTCATTTTCATGGTGCTGTTCATCGGCGGAATGTTCGGCGTCCTGAACAAGGCCGGCGCCATCGATGCCGGACTCGAGCGGATACTGGGACTCACCAGGGGCAACATCTACGTCCTGGTGCCTTGCCTGATGCTGGTGTTCTCTGCCGGGAGCACATTCATGGGCCTGGCGAAGGAATTCATTCTGATCGTCCCACTGATGGTGGCCATGGCCAACAGGCTGGGCCTTCCGAACATCATCGGCCTGGCGATTGTGGCCATCTCGGTGAAGGTCGGTTACCTGGGCTCCATCACCAACCCGGTATCGCTGGCAGTCGCTCAGCCCCTGGTGGGCGTACCGATGTTCAGCGGCCTGAACATGCGGGTGGTTGCCTATTTGACCTTCCTGGTCATCGGCATCGCTTTCGTGCTGCTGAGCATTCGCCGTCACGGTTTCGATAGCACGGCACAGTTCGACTTCAAGCAGTCGCGACTGCATCCACGTCACGCGGCAAACCTCATCATTCTGGCAATGGGCGTCGCTTTCCTGGTGTATGCATCGAACCGCTGGCACTGGAAGTATCCGGAGCTGTCCGCGTACTACCTGGCCCTCAGCATGGTCTTCACGCTGGTTGCCGGTATTGGGGCCAGTGAAGCTGCCGGCGCCTTTGTCGATGGCATGAAAAAAGTATTGATGGCGGGTGTGCTGATTGGCCTGGCGACCGCTGTCGAAATCATCCTCAGCACCGGGCAGGTACTCGACACCATCGTCAACCATCTCTCCGAACTGATCAGTGAGCATGGACCGCTGGTGTCCGCTTTCGGCATGTTCTTCGCCCAACTGGGGCTGGACGTCCTGATTCCTTCAACCTCCGGCCAGGCCGCCGTGACCATGCCGATTTTCGGCCCGCTCGGACAACTCTCGGGCGTAACACCGCAGACCACTGTGTATGCGTTTCTGCTCGGCAACGGGCTGACAAACCTCATCACACCCACCTCCAGCGGGTTGCTGATTCTGTTGGCGACGGCACAAGTGGGCTGGGGTCAATGGGCACGTTTCATCTGGCCGCTGTTCCTTGTCTTCACCGCCATTGCCCTGGCGCTCCTGAGTATCGCCGTGTACATCGGTTACTAATTTCGGGCTGCCTCGGCAGCCCTGCAGCTTCGAGTCTCAAACATGCACGTTATGAAAAACCTGATGGTGCCGATGCGCGATGGCGTTCGGCTGGCCACGGACGTTTACTTGCCCAATGCCACAAATGCTCCGCTCCCCGTCATCATTGAGCGCACCCCGTACAACAAATCCATGCCCTCTCGCTCCGAGAAACGTTTCGATGGACACCACCTCGGACGCGAGGAAATGGCAGCTGCGTTCGCCGCCAAAGGATTCGTCACCGTCTTTCAGGATTGCCGTGGGCGATATGAATCCGAAGGCGAGTTCGTCAAGTACATCAATGAAGGCGAGGACGGCTACGACACGCTTTCGTGGCTGGTCGAACAGCCCTGGTGCAACGGGCGGGTGGGAAGCATGGGCCTTTCCTACGCCGCCCATACACAGCTGGCCATGGCGTGCCTGAGCCCGCCAGGCCTGTGCACAATGGTGCTCGACTCAGGCGGCTTCGCCAACGCGTTTCATTGCGGGATTCGCCAGGGTGGCGCATTCGAATTGAAACAGGTCACCTGGGCCTACAAACAGGCCAAGGAAAGCCCAACGGCAAAGGCAGACCCGCATCTGCGGGCATCGCTGGAAAAAGAAGACATTCACCAGTGGTTTGCCAATATGCCCTGGCAATCGGGGCACTCGCCGCTGCGTCATGCGCCCGAGTACGAGGACTATCTCCTGGACCAGTGGCGACGGGGTAATTACGACTCGTACTGGCAGCAACTGGGCCTCTGCGCCGACCACTACCGGAGCACAATTCCCGATATTCCAGTGCTCCATATGTCCAGCTGGTACGACGCCTACGTCAGCTCGACTCTGGACAACTTCAATGCCTTCATTCGCCATGGCAATGCCCCTCAACGATTGATCATGGGGCCATGGCTTCACGGTGATCGGAACATCACGCACAGCGGTGACGCCGAGTACGGACTGACCGCGGCATTCGATGGCCATGTCGAGGATGACTGGCTCGCCTGTCGCTTGCGCTGGTTCGAAACCCACTTGCTCCAGGCCAGTTCCACAACGCCCCCGCCCCAACAGGTGCAGGTGTTCATCATGGGGGGTGGATCGGGCCGCAAAGACGTAAACCAGCGGATCGATCATGGTGGAGAGTGGCTGACAACAAGCCGATGGCCGTTGCCGGGTAGCCAACAGATGACACTTCATTTCCATGCTGATGGCGTACTCCGAGAGGACGCGCCTGAAAAATCGACCCGCAAAACCTATCAGGCCGATCCCCTGAACCCTGTACCAACGATTGGTGGCGCACTCACGTCGGGGGCTCCCGTGTTTGCGGGCGGCGCCTATGATCAACGCGAATCGTCCCGGTTTTTCGGTGCCAGAGGTGACAACGAGTACTTGAGCGACAGGCCGGATGTACTCAGCTTTGAAACAAACCCTTTGTCAGCGGATCTTGTGGTGGCAGGCAGCATCGAGTTCGAGCTGTGGGTAGAGACCGATGGGCTGGATACCGACTTCACAGCCAAACTCATCGATGTATACCCGCCAAGCACTGACTACCCGGAAGGTTTCGCGATGAACATCACGGACGGCATCATCCGTTGCCGCTACCGTGATTCGTGGAGTGATCCAACGCCCACCGTGCCCGGACTGTGCTTCAAGGTATCGATCACACCGTTTGCCACCTGCAATCGTTTCAAAGCCGGGCATCGGCTGCGAGTCGATATTGCGAGCAGCAACTTTCCTCGTTTCGACGTGAATCCCAACAGTGGTGAACCGCAAGGACAGGCTGTGCACAAACGGGTTGCGCTCAATACCGTCCATATGAGTCGTGAAAGGCCGTCACGGGTCAGCATGGCTGTATTGCCTGATCAGAGTTGAACGCGGGCAAGCGCAGCTTGCGGGCTATGTGCCCTGCGGTACTACCGGTGGTTCTGATAGCGTTCCGTCAAGGATTGCACGAGGCTGACATAGGATTGCGTCTCGGCGTAGGGAGGCACCCCGTTGTACTGATCCACGGACGCTTCGCCGGCGTTGTAACCTGCCAACGCCAGCGTCCGGTTGCCGTTGAAGCGTTTGAGCAACCAGGCCAGGTAGCGCACACCGCCACGAATGTTCTGTCGAGCGTCGAACGGATCGTTCACGGCGAAGCGCTCGGCGGTGGCGGGCATCAATTGCATCAGGCCTTGGGCGCCGGCTTCGGAAATGACGTTGGGGCGAAACGCCGATTCGGCATGGATCACTGCGCGCACCAGCGCCCTGTCGACACCATACTGACCCGAAGCGGCTTCGATTTCCCGCTGATAGGACCGGGTGTCCAGGCGCAGTGAGGCGACCTTGAAATCCTTCGGCATCGTGCACAGGTAGCAGCCCTTGATGTAATAGACGTCGAGCTCATCGACCCGCGCGGAGATCCCGACGGGGCGCCGGCTCACATACTGACGAACACCCTTGTGCATGAAGGTGAACACCCGAATCCGCATCGCGCCGGGGTCGTCGCCCCGGACAAAGCGTGGCTGGGCCGTTGCCTTGGCACCGGCACCGGTATCGGCGCCCGCCATGCCATTCACGCGGGTGCAGCGGGCGGTGGCGATGGTTTGGCTGGTGTAGCTGATGGCGCCGTCCCTGGATTGGCACTTGAACATGGCGCTGGCGCACAGTGGCACCACCAGCAAGGCCAGTTCGATGCCGCCAAGAAGACTCTTGCGAGCCCATCGCCATGCTCTGGAACTCATCACATCGCTCCGCGCCGCGGGTACCTGTCAGGCTGGGGGGGGGTGGTCAGGGCGCAGCCTTTGGAGGGCATGTGCACCGTCTGTTGCACTGACAGTTATACCCCTTGTAATCGGCCATGGAACTTGCGTTGACGTACGGGCTGCCGGTGTACCCGCAAGCGCCAGCGGACGGAGGAGACCGATGACACTGGGTGTGATGCCCAGCGGTGTTTGCACCACCATCGCGAGCAAGCTCGGCTCCTACAGGTCCCACAGTGGATTGGTGTCGAGACTCATGAGACACGCGCATGACAGCATTGGCGAAAAATACAGAACGTTTCAGTCAACCCCAAGGTCAGTCTTATGAGGGCAGCGAAAGCGCCGCAGTGCGCTGCTCTCCCAGAACCTGCAAAGGAATTGACCTGATGACGATTTCCCGACGCACCTTTCTGATCGTAGGAGCCGTGACCGCCGCCAGTGTCGCGCTACCGCCCTTCATTTGCGCACGGGCCAGCGCCGCCAACGCCGCCCGTCCGATCAACGCCAAGGTGTCGATCGAGGTGAACGGCCACCAGCACGCCCTGGACCTCGACACCCGCACCACGCTGCTCGATACCCTGCGCGAACAGCTGCACCTGACCGGCACCAAGAAAGGTTGCGACCATGGCCAGTGCGGCGCCTGCACAGTGATCGCCGACGGCCGGCGCATCAATTCCTGCCTGACCCTGGCGGTGATGCACGAAGGTTCGAAAATCACCACCATCGAGGGTCTCGGCACGCCGCAACAGTTGCACCCGATGCAGGCCGCTTTCATCAAGCACGACGGTTATCAGTGCGGGTACTGCACGCCGGGGCAGATTTGCTCGGCGGTGGCGGTACTGGGGGAAATCCGCGATGGCATTCCCAGCCACGCCAGCCCCAGTCTGACCGAGCCACCGAAGCTGATTGCCCGTGAAATCCAGGAACGCATGAGCGGCAACATCTGCCGCTGCGGCGCCTACTCCAACATCATCGAGGCGATCAGCGAAGTCGCGGAGGCGAGCGCATGAAACCCTTTGCCTACCTGCGAGCCAAATCACCCGCCGACGCCGCCGCCCTCGCCGCCCAGGCCAACGGGTCGCGCTTCATTGCCGGCGGCACCAACCTGCTCGACCTGATGAAGCTGGAAATCGAAACGCCCACCCATCTGATCGACGTCAACGGTGCCGGCCTGGACCGGATCGAAGCCACGGCCGATGGCGGCCTGCGCATCGGCGCGCTGGTGCGCAACACCGACCTCGCCGCCGACTCGCGGGTGCGCAAAGACTATGGGGTGCTGGCGCGGGCCCTGCTCGCCGGCGCCTCCGGCCAGCTACGCAACATGGCAACCACCGCTGGCAACCTGCTGCAACGCACCCGCTGCCCGTATTTCTACGACCCCAACCAGGCCTGCAACAAACGCCAGCCCGGCAGCGGCTGCTCGGCCATCGACGGCGTCAGTCGGCAACTGGGCATCATCGGTGTCAGCAGCGCCTGCATCGCCACCCATCCCAGCGACATGACCGTGGCCATGCGTTTGCTAGATGCCCAGATCGAGACGGTGAAACCCGACGGCACCACCCGGGTCATTCCCATGGCCGATTTGCATAGACTGCCCGGTACCACGCCCAACATCGAAACCAGCCTGACCGCCAATGAGTTGATCACCGCTGTCACGCTGCCACCGCCCCTTGGCGGTACGCACCTTTATCAGAAGGTTCGAGATCGGTCGTCTTACGCCTTCGCCCTGGTATCCGTGGCCGCCGTGATCCAGAAGGATGGCAGCGGTCGAATCGCCCTTGGCGGCGTCGCGCCCAAACCCTGGCGCGTGGAGGGTGCCGAAGCGCGGATGGCCCAAGGCGCAAAAGCGGTGGCCGGGCAACTGCTCGCCGGCGCCACCCCCACCCATGACAACGCCTTCAAACTGACCCTGGTCGAGCGCACGCTGGCTGCGGTGATGGCCCAAGCGAGGGAACAGGCATGAAATTCGATACCCCGGCCACCACCAATCCCATCGATCAATTGCAGGTCGTGGGCAAGGCCACTCCCCGCATCGAGGGCCCGTTGAAAACCACCGGCACCGCCCATTACGCCTACGAGCATCACGACGTCGCGCCGAACCAGGCCTATGGCGTGGTGATCGGTTCGGCCATCGCCAAGGGGCGCATCGCCTCGATGAATCTGGAGGCTGCCCAGGCCGCGCCCGGAGTGCTGGCCATCGTCACGGCGGCCAACGCCGGCAAGCTCGGCAAAGGCAAATACAACACGGCGAAACTGCTGGGCGGGCCGCAGATCCAGCACTACCACCAGGCCGTCGCGCTGGTGGTGGCGGATACCTTTGAGCAGGCCCGCACCGCCGCGCAGATGGTCGACATTCGCTACGAGCGCGCCGAGGGCATGTTTGATCTGGCGGCCACCCGCGAGTCGGGCAAGGAAGACAAGGAGCAGATGCCCGATACCCTGCACGGAGATTTCGAGGGAGCATTCGCCGCCGCACCCGTGCAACTGGACGCCACCTACACCACACCGGATCAGGCCCACGCCATGATGGAGCCGTTCGCCTCAATGGCGGCGTGGGACGACAACAAACTGACCCTGTGGACCTCGAACCAAATGATCGATTGGTCCGTGACGGACCTTGCGACCACCCTCGGCATCGACAAACAGAATGTGCGTTTGATCTCGCCCTACATTGGCGGCGGCTTCGGCGGCAAGCTGTTCCTGCGCGCCGATGCGGTGCTGGCGGCGCTTGGCGCGCGCATGGCAAAGCGGCCGGTGAAAGTCGCCCTCGCCCGGCCCTTGATGTTCAACAACTCGACGCACCGCCCCGCCACTATTCAGCGCATTCGTATCGGATGCACCGCCGAAGGCAAGATCATCGCCTCGGCTCACGAAGGCTGGAACGGCGGCCTGCCCGACGGCAAGGTCGAGTTGGCGGCGCAACCGAGCAAACTGCTGTACGCGGGGGAGAACCGTCGGGTGACCATGCGCCTGTCGACCCTCGACCTCCCCGAAGGCAACGCCATGCGCGCGCCGGGGGAAGCGCCAGGGATGATGGCCCTGGAAATCGCCATGGATGAAATGGCGCACAAACTGAAGCTGGACCCGGTGGAATTTCGCATCCTCAATGACACCCAGGTCGATCCGGTCGACCCCAAGCGCCCCTTCTCCCAGCGCCACCTGACCGAATGCCTGCGCACTGGCGCAGAACGATTCGGCTGGAACAAGCGCGCGGCGCAACCGGGTACGCAGCGTGAGGGTCGCTGGTTGCTCGGCATGGGAATGGCGGTGGCGTTTCGCAACAACCTGCTGGTCAAGTCGGGAGCGCGGGTGAGGTTGAATCCGCAAGGCATCGTCACCGTCGAAACCGACATGACCGATATCGGCACCGGCAGCTACACGATCATCGGCCAAACCGCGGCCGAGATGATGGGCGTGAGCCTGGACAAGGTGGTAGTGCGCCTTGGCGATTCGAGCTTTCCGGTGTCGGCGGGGTCTGGCGGGCAGTTTGGCGGCAATTGCTCGACGGCCGGGGTGTATGCCGCTTGCGTCAAGCTGCGAGAAGCCGTCGCGCAGCGCTTGGGTGTGAAGGTGGACGATGCGACATTTGCCGAGGGCGAAGTACGGACTGGCGATCAACGCATACCGCTGCAAGACGCCGCGCAAGCCGGGGAGCTGGTGGCCGAAGACTCGATCGAGTTCGGCGAGCTGAGCAAGAAATTCCAGCAATCGACCTTCGGCGCGCACTTCGTCGAAGTTGCGGTGGACAGCGCCACGGGCGAAACCCGAGTGCGGCGCATGCTCGCGGTGTGCGCAGCCGGGCGCATCCTCAACCCGACCTCAGCCCGAAGCCAAGTAATCGGCGCGATGACCATGGGTGTGGGAGCGGCACTGATGGAAGAGTTAGCCGTGGACAAACGCCTGGGCTTTTTCGTCAATCACGACCTGGCCGGCTACGAAGTGCCGGTGCATGCCGACATTCCTCACCAGGAAGTGATCTTCCTCGACGAAACCGACCCGGTGTCCTCGCCGATGAAGGCCAAGGGTGTCGGTGAACTGGGTATCTGCGGGGTCAGCGCGGCGATTGCCAATGCGATCTACAACGCGACAGGGATTCGGGTCCGTGAGTACCCGATTACCTTGGACAAGATGCTGGATCGATTGCCGCCGATGACTTGATGGGTTCTGTGTCGAACCACAACGCTGACTTTTTCAAAAGAATCGGCCGATTTCAGCCTGTCGCTCACCCAACCGCTCAACCAACCACTTCGAATCGATAGCCCATCCCTCCTGAAATTTCAGCTGATTAGTTACGCCATGTATTAACTGATATTTCAAATCGTCCGTTTATCTTGCTGATCATCATAAATATAGTGACCCCATCGCTCTCCAGAAGCACAGCCAAGTTCAATATTCCATAAAAAACCGGCGATATTGGCTTGCCGGCGGAAGGAGGGGGGTATCACAAAGTTGAGCACTAAAATGACCACATCGAGCCTATGTCTGCCGAAACGGTACTGATAATTCGAGCATCAACTAGCGCTCGTGGCCCTGAACAGAACTCAGGTCAATCAATCGCAGTTCATTCCATAAAATTGGAGCTCTACCATTATGAAATCACAACGTATCGTAAGCGCCACTCTCGCCTTTAGCATGCTGTTGGGTGGGAGCTTCATCGCAGGTCAAGCCCTTGCCGCCGACACGGCTGCCAGCCCCCCAAAATCCGCCAGTTCCTCCCCCAACCAGTTTCTGATTGATAAGGTCAGCCCGGAATACTGGCGAGTGCAGATCAACAACCCGCCTTTCAACATATATGGTCCGGATTCAACCTTACAGTTCGAGAAAGTGGTTAGCGCGATAGAAAACGACGCCAAACTCAAGGTGGTGGTTTTTGAAAGCAAGGTGCCTGGCTTTTTCCTGACCCACTACGACTTCGCGGAGCCCCTGGAGCGGACCCTGGAAATGCCCAACGGGAAGACCGGCCTGCCGCCCCTTCCGGACATGTTGGTACGCCTGAGCAAGTCCCCGGTGGTTTCCATCGCGATGATCAACGGCCGCGCCTCTGGCGTGGGCAGCGAACTGGCCCTGGCCAGCGATATGCGTTTTGCCAGCGACAAGGCAGTACTTTCCCAATTTGAAATCGGCGCCGGCTTTGTTCCAGGCGGAGGCCCAATGGCGCGCCTGCCACGCCTTATCGGCCGCGGCCGTGCATTAGAAGTCCTGCTAAGCGGTAACGACATCGACGGCAAGCTGGCCGAGCGTTATGGGTACGTAAACCGCAGCTTTCCCGAAAACGAGCTGAACGGCTTCGTCGATGCCCTGGCCCGCCGCATCGCCACCTTCGACAAGCAATCTCTGGGCGAGATCAAGGATCTGGTGAACGTAGCTTCCCTCCCTTCAAACGAAGACGTCGGGAAGGAATGGCCCGCTTTTCTCAACTCTGTTCGACGCCCTGCCGCCCAACACCATATCGGCCGCCTGATGGAACTAGGCCTGCAACAAAAAGCTGATGTGGAAATCAATCTGCCCAAGTACACCGGCCAGGTCAGTGCCGAGAAAAACTGAGGCGCAGAAGACTGCAACAGTGCCGGTTTACCGGGGCTGGGCCAAGCTTAGCCCCTTTATTCCAGCAAGATATCTCTAATGAAAGACGAAATTTTTGTTACCTGAAAGCTGAGGTCCAAAAGGGGACAGATTTTAGATCTGTCCCCTTTTTGTCCTGTCCAGAGGACATGAACTTTTTCGTCCAGGGAGATAGGCGACCAGGACCTTAGGGTTGCAGGAAAAATATCGGCACGATACCCTCCCACCCGTCGCTGCCAAATCAGCGACCGGGTGTGGTAACCCGATGTATTAAGGCGCAACAGCGCCCCCATCACGTATGCAGGCGTTTTTTTATGCCCGCAGACGTGAGTTATGGCGGCTGTGCGTGGGACGCCCTCGGGCGTGCCGGTTTCCTTGATACCCGGTTTACCACCCTGCGCACAGCTGTCACCCATTCGTGTGGTAACGAACGTGGCAGCTCCTGAAGTTTCGTATCAAGGAGTTAGATCATGTGCACTAAAAGTCCGTACAAAACCTGGCCTTCCCCCCTACGCAGTCCCCAATCGCGTAACCCCCTCCCCCATTGCCTCTCCCTCACCGGAGGTGGCCAATGACCGAACAACCCGAACTCAAAACCATCGGCCTGACACCCGCGATCTATTGCGCGGATCAACCGCTGTTCCATGTCACTCGCGACGTTCCGCTCGGTGATGCGTTGAGCATGGCTTCCGATTTTCTGTTTCTTGCCAAGGCGCTGACCA
>NZ_JABFMP010000029.1 GCF_013359595.1 Pseudomonas sp. C1C7
ATCGCGGGCAAGCCCGCTCCCACAGGGGAATGCATCCAACCTGTGGGAGCGGGCTTGCCCGCGATGAGGCCATCAGCCGCGACATCAATCCTCTAGGGCACGCACCCGCTCGTGACGCTGCTGCTCTTCAGGCTGAGCCGACGATTGCAGAGTGAAGTCGAACTCGATCTCGGCAAAGCGACCGCTGACACCGTAAGCCGCTGCACGGGCCTGGTCTTCGCTGAAGGTGATCTTGGCGATCAGCTCGTCGCGGGTGGCGTAGGCGAAGTCGTCGTGCAGGTATTTCTCGCCATCCAGGTTGATCTGGGTGGTCAGGTGACGGTGATCCGGCGCGGAAATGAAGAAGTGGATGTGCGCAGGACGCTGGCCGTGACGGCCCAGTTGATCGAGCAGTTGCTGGGTCGGACCGTCCGGTGGGCAGCCGTAGCCCGACGGCACGATGCTGCGGAAACGGTAGCGGCCTTCGGCATCGGTGACGATACGGCGACGCAGGTTGAATTCCGACTGGGTGGTATCGAAGTACGAGTAGGTGCCGCCGGTGTTGGCGTGCCACACGTCCACCACGGCGCCTGCCAGAGGCTCGCCCGCGGTGTTGAACACCTGGCCTTGCATGAACAGGGTCACACCCGGATCGACGCCGTCGTCCAGGCGCGCTTCGCCTTCGGACAACGGAGCGCCGGCCACATACAGTGGGCCTTCGATGGTGCGTGGGGTGCCGCCGGTTTTGCCGGCCTGCTCGTCTTCAGCGTCCATCAGCAGGTCCAGGTAGTGTTCCAGACCCAGGCCGGCCACCACCAGGCCAGCTTCCTGACGCGCACCCAGCACGTTCAGGTAGTTGACCGCTTTCCAGAACTCTTCCGGGGTCACGGCCAGGTCTTCGATGATGTTCACCGAGTCACGCAGGATGCGGTAGATCAGGGCCTTGGTGCGCGCGTCACCGGCATCGTTGTGCAGGCCGCTGGCTTCTTCGAGAAATTTCTGTACTTCGGCAGTGTGGGAAATTTTCACGTTCATTTTATTGTTTCCTCATCTTGTAATTATTGGCAAAACTCGCTGAACAGGCTGGTTTCAGCGGTCATCCTCGCGAATCGAAGACGGGTGACGGCACATGGCGTTGATTTCGATCGCCATGTACGGGAACAGCGGCAATTGCATCAGCAGATCATGCAGTTCCTGGACGCTGTCGACATCGAACACGCTGAAGTTGGCGTACTGGCCGGCGATGCGCCACAGGTGACGCCACTTGCCCTGGTCTTGCAGGCGTTGCGCCAGGGCTTTTTCGTCAGCCTTCAGTTGCGCGGCGCGTTCGGGGTTCATGTCGACCGGCAGATTCACGGTCATCTTTACGTGGAACAGCATAATGCTCTCCTCAGGCTTGATGAATGGCAGTGGAAGTCTTGTCGCGGCGGAAGAACGCCAGGCGTTCCTCGTCCAGGCTCAGGCCCAGACCCGGGGTGTTCGGCACGTGCAGTTCGAAATCGCGGTAAACCAGCGGCTCGCTGAGAATGTCTTCGGTCAGCAGCAGCGGGCCGAACAGCTCGGTGTCCCACGCCAGTTTGTTCAGGGTGACAAAGGCATGGGCCGACGCCATGGTGCCCAGGCCGCCTTCGAGCATGGTGCCGCCGTAGAGGGCGATACCGGCCGCTTCAGCGATCGAGGCGGTGCGCAACACCGCGCGCGGACCACCGTTCTTGGCAATCTTCAGGGCGAACACCGAAGCGGCGCCTTCACGGGCCAGGTTAAACGCGTCTTCCACGCACTCGATGGACTCGTCGGCCATGATCGGCGCCGGGCTCATGGCGTTCAGACGCGCCATGCCGGCACGGTTGTTACGGGAAATCGGCTGTTCGATCAGGTCGATGCCGTTGGTACCCAGCACGCGGCAGGCGCGCAGTGCGACCGCTTCGTCCCAGGCCTGGTTGACGTCGACCCGCACGCTGGCGCGGTCGCCGAGGGCTTTCTTGATCGCAATCACGTGGGCCAGGTCGCGGTTGACTTCACCGGCACCGATTTTCAGTTTGAAGATGCGGTGACGACGCAGGTCGAGCATTTTCTCGGCTTCGGCGATGTCCTTTGCGGTATCGCCGCTGGCCAGGGTCCAGGCCACCGGCAGCGCGTCACGCACACGGCCGCCGAGCAATTCGCTGACCGGCACGCCCAGGCGCTTGCCCTGGGCGTCGAGCAAGGCGGTCTCGATACCGGACTTGGCGAAGGTGTTGCCACGGATGCTGCGCTCCAGGCGCAACATGGCGGCGTTGACGTTGCCGCTGTCCTGGCCGATCAACAAAGGCGCGAAGTGCGTGTCGATGTTGGTCTTGATGCTGTCCGGGCTTTCGTTGCCGTAGGCCAGGCCACCGATGGTGGTGGATTCGCCGATACCTTCGATGCCATCGGCGCAACGCACGCGAATGATCACCAGGGTCTGGTTCTGCATGGTGTGCATCGCCAGCTTGTGCGGGCGGATGGTTGGCAGATCGACGATGATCGTCTCGATCGACTCAATGGCAGTTGCAAGCATTTCGATACCCATCAGGTTCTTGGAGTTCTGGAGCCGATTCTGGTACGGCTTTTTTCGCGATGCCAATATAGAATTGGTCTGACTTGATACCTTAAAGGTATGCAACCGAAGAATGCCCGGAGGCTCCATGGAACTGCGTCACCTGCGATATTTCCAGGTACTGGCCCAAACCCTCAATTTCACCCGCGCCGCCGAACTGCTGCACATCGCGCAACCGCCCCTGAGCCGGCAGATCCAGCAACTGGAAGACGAGTTGGGGGTGACCCTGCTGGAACGCGGCCGCCCGCTGAAGCTGACCGAGGCCGGGCGGTTCTTTTATGAGCATTCCACCGCACTGCTGGAACAGCTGAACAAGGTGCGCGACAACACCCGGCGCATTGGCCTGGGAGAAAAGACCTGGCTGGGGATCGGTTTTGCGCCGTCGACGCTGTACGGGGTATTGCCGGAACTGATCCGTCGTCTGCGCAGTGGCGAACCGCTGGAGCTGGAACTGGGGCTGTCGGAGATGACCACCCTGCAACAGGTGCAGGCGCTCAAGGCCGGACGCATCGACATCGGTTTCGGTCGTATCCGCATCGACGACCCGGCGATTGTCCAGACCGTCCTCACCGAAGACCGCCTGGTCGCCGCCCTCCCCGCCGGCCACCCGTTGCTGGCCGGCCCCATCAGCCTGCGCGATCTGGCCCGTGAACCTTTCGTGCTCTACCCCGGCAACCCGCGCCCCAGCTACGCCGACCATGTGATCGCGCTGTTCGAGTCCTATGGTGTGAGCATCCATGTGGCGCAATGGACCAACGAGCTGCAAACGGCAATCGGTCTGGTGGGCGCCGGGATCGGTATCACCCTGGTGCCGGCGTCGGTGCAACTGCTGCACCGCGACGACATCGGCTTCACCCCGCTGCTGGAAGACAACGCCACCTCGCCGATCATCCTCAGCCGGCGGGTGGGCGATGTTTCACCGGGGTTGAATCATTGTCTGAAGATGATTGATGAGCTGCTCCCTCGGGACTGACGAGGCAGCTCCTACAGGGGATAGTGTGTGGTCTTCAGCCCGCGAACGCCCTGCGCCCCGCGCTCATCTCGGTCCGCAACTCCCCCACCAGATCGGAAACGGCCCGCACGCTGGTCAGCTGTTCGGTGGCGACGCCGCTGATCAGCAGCTCGACCCGCCCGGTGACGGGCTCGTAGACCTCGATGCGCAGCAGGCCGCCATACTCCGTGCACTCACAGGACAGTGGTGCGAAGCCGGACTCCACAATGTTGCAAAGCACTGAAATGGGAAGCATGGCCGGTCCCTCGGTCGAACGCTGATCGGATCCAATCAGGATAGATCCGTTTTGCCATCTTTGCGTCAGGAAATGTTACACATCTCCCATTTTCCATAAGTCCTTCAATCGGCGTTCCGGTTCCAGATCCAGTTCCAGAACCCCGGCAATTTCACCGGCTGCGAACTGTCGCGCACGGTGCGGGCCATTGCCGCCTTCTGCAACTCGGCGGTGTCACCGTAAAACGCCTGCGGCGCGACCTTCACCCCGGTCTCCCGGGCACTTTCGAGGAGGATTTGCAGGTACTCGCGGGTATGCCGGGCGGTGTAACGGTTCAGGTCATGGAAGGTCACCACCACCGGTATCACCCCGTCGACCACAGGCAATTCACCCTGGGCGATGCGCTCACGCACTTCGGACATCGAACGCAGGAAATGCGCCCGACGCCGGGGGCTGGCATTGAAACCCCAGATCTTGCCGTCGTTGGCGCTCAAGTCAGTCAGCAGCACATGCAGGCCGTGCTGCTGATAGGCGGCGAAGGTGCGCTTGTCGTAGTTCCAGAACGGCGGGCGCAGCAGCGTCGGCGGCGCCCCGGTGATGGCGGCGATGTCCGCGCAGCCCCTGGTCAGCGCCTCCTCGAGTTCCAGAGGATCGAGGGAGCGATGATTGGTGTGCGAAGGCGTGGCGGTGTGGAACGCCAGAATGTGCCCGGCGTCGCGCTCGCGGTGCATCACCGCGCGGCCGATGTCACTGTTGCCGGCGCGGGTGGCCTGGGTCTGAACGAAGAACACCGCTTTGATGTCGGTCTGCAACGGATTGCGCGCCAGACTGTCGAGCACGGTCTCGGTGGGGTTCCAGAAACTCGACGCACTGGGACCGTCATCGAAGGTCAGGAGAAAGCGGATCGGCGGTTGAGCCTGCAACCGTTGCTCGGTCTGCGGCGTCATTTCGATGGGAGCGGCGATACAGCCCAGCAGACTGGCTGCCATCGCGATTGCCGTTAGAACCTTGACCAACTGTCTCATGTTTTGCCTTGGGCCATACCTCTACAAGGCGCACATCTTACCTGTAGGAGCGAGCACGCTCGCGATGCAAGTGCAAACACCGCGGGGTGTCAGGCTGCCAGCGTTATCGTTGGCGACCATCGCGAGCATGCTCGCTCCTGCAGGAATGGGGGTGTTTACTGTGCCAAGGCTTGCTGGAACGAATGGTCGATGATCCCGCCGAGCCCGCTGTTGGCCCATGAACAGCCCCTGTACAAACTGTCTCCCTGCGAACACCCCTACACCACTTATACCGCCTATACCTGTAGGAGCTAGCTTGCTCGCGATGGACGCCAACGATGACGCTAGCAGCCTGACGCCCCGCGGTGTTCTGGCGTGCATCGCGTTCAAGCTCGCTCCTACACGGTGGAGATGGAGGGTTTATTCGATGTGCGGACGCCTGTCGCAATACCGGGGCATTCACGATTTCGTGGCGGTGCTGAGCATCCCCGACGCGCTGATCAACCACGTCGGCGACCAGCCTTTGGCCCGCTACAACGCCGCGCCCACCACGCAACTGGCCCTGCTGCATCTGGAGGACGATGGCCTGCATGCCGACTCACAGCGCTGGGGCTGGCGACCCCATTGGGCGAAAGACCGCGCGGCGCCGATCAACGCACGGGTGGAGAAAGTCGCCCACGGCCCGTTCTTCCGGGCAATCTGGCCGCACCGCGCGATCTGCCCCGTCGACAACTGGTTCGAGTGGGTCGACGCCAAGGATGGCACGCGCGAGCCCTGGCTGATCCGACGGCGCGACCAGGGACCGATTTTCTGTGCAGCGATCGGGCAGTTTCCGCTTGGTGGTTCGGCACCGAAGGACGATGACGGCTTCGTCATCATCACCGCCGACAGCGCAGGCGGCATGCTGGACATTCATGACCGGCGACCGGTCGTGTTGTCGGCCGAACTGGCTCGGGAATGGCTGAACCCGGCCACGCCCAGGGAGCGCGCCGAACACATGGTGCTTCTGCAGGGCGAGGAAAGTGATGTTTTCGAGTGGTACAGGGTCGCAAAAGCGGTGGGCAACAGCAGAAATCAGGGGGAGAAGTTGATTGAAGCGATAACTTGACCTGTCAATATCGACATAATGAAAATCAGATATAACGATCAGCCCGGAAAAAATATTAAGATTATTGTTTCAACTAATTAACACATTATACAAATGTACAATTTGACGCATTACCGCTTGTCCGACAATCGGCTTGCGTTGATTACATTTTCAATCACTCCCGTTAGCATTCGCGCCGCATTTCCATTGGTACTCCCGTACTGACCAAAGAGTCAGGGATGATGGAAATCCCTTAAAACAAGCCCTTGCAGAGAACTAAATTGCGCGACGATTTTGCAATGAATCCAGTCGTGAGTCTGGCGTGCGTTTATCTATCGCCGACAGAACACTACCAACTTGACTCTTTTATCGGGCAATACATAAGAACCCGAAACCTGCAATCACTTCCCGATATCGACAATATCCTGAGTTCGACGCTTAAGGACTATCCAGGCAAACCGCCGGTGATGGTCAATGAGCTGAACGCATGGATAGACAAGACGTTGGGTTATCGCGCTCTGCATCCGGAGATTCTGTCGCCGGATGATCTTTAGCTGAACACCTCCCCCTGTTGGACCCTGGGAACCTGTAGGAGCTGTCGAGTGAAACGAGGCTGCGATCCTTTGATTGTCAAAAGCAAAAGATCGCAGCCTTCGGCAGCTCCTGCACGGGGATGTGTTTGCTCAGGGTTTCAACGGAATTTCGATATCGCGATCCGACAGCTCTCTGCTGCGGTCATGCTTCCACGTCTGTTCTTCGTGTTCCTGGTCCTCAATCTCTTCTTCCGACGGCTCATCCATATCGTCATCCGGGTCCGGACGCTTGGGTTCGTTGGCCATGTGCACCTCGCTTCCTGAAAGGATCACCCATCCATTCAAGCGTAGAACAGTTTCCCCTGCCCGGCTTACAGCCACGCCCGCAGCAGAAAGAAGAAGCCCATGCTCAACAGCATGCTGAGCAAGGTGTTGCGCGTGTAGAGCACCAGGCCCACGGCCACCAGCGAGCTGATCAGGTACGGATTGTCCCAATTCAGGTTCAGTTGTTTCTCGGGCATGAACACGATCGGCCCGCAGATCGCGGTCAGCATCCCCGGCACGGCGAAACCGAGAAACTGCCGCGCATTGCTGCTCAGGCGCACCGGCAGACGCGGTTCGAGAAACACATAGCGATTGAGAAACACCAGCACGCCCATGCCGAAAATCACTGCCCAGACCATCATGTGCGCGCTCCCTGAAACTTGTTGCAGACAAACCCGGCGGTCATCCCCGCCAACCCCGACAGCACCAGCGCCGAGCCCCATTGCCAGTAGCTGAACAGCACCGAGCAGAACAGCGACACCGCCACGCAGACCACCGTCGGCACATTGCGCACCACCGGCGTGATCAGGGCGATGAAGGTGGCGGCGATGGAGAAATCCAGCCCCAGGTGTTCAAGCCCCGGAATGCTGCTGCCCAGCACGATGCCGGCCAGGGTGAACAGGTTCCAGGCGATGTAGAACGTCAGACCCACGCCCAGGGCGTACCAGCGGTCGAACTGCTGTTTGTCGTGCTGGGAGGTCAAGGCGAACAACTCATCGGTGAGCAGAAAGCCCAGGCCCGCGCGCCAGCGTCCCGGCAACGGCGAGATCACCGAACGCATGCTCATTCCGTAGAGCAGATGCTGGGAGGTCAGCAGCAAGGTGGTCAGCAGGATCGAGAAGATCCCCGCTCCGCCCTTGAGCATGCCGATGGCCACCAGTTGCGCGGCGCCGGCGAACACGATGCTCGACAGGCCCTGGCCTTGCAGGGGAGTGAGATTGGCCTCGATGGCCATGGAACCGGCCAGCAACCCCCAGGGCGCGGTGGCCAGAGACAGCGGTGTGATCGCCACGGCGCCGCGAAGAAACGCGGCACGAGGCACATGTGAATTGGACATAACGCTCTGCAACCAGGAGAAAGACCGCAGACTGTGCCAGCACTGACGCTCCCTGGCTTGAACAATCTTGCGCACTGTTACCAATCATTTCCGTTCATCGGCTGGCGGCTTGCTTCAAGCAGGGTAGTAGCAACATGATGGCGCTTTTTCCCCTCAAGGCGCCTGCCCTTCATGCACCCAGACGAGACCGACAGCGTTTACAAGACCCTGCTTGAATCGACCAAGGCCATTCCCTGGCGAATCGACTGGAAAACCATGACCTTCAGCTACATCGGGCCGCAGATCGAAAGCCTGCTGGGCTGGAAGCAGGACAGCTGGGTCGGCGTCAACGACTGGGTCGAGCGCATGCACCCGGACGATCGCGACTACGTGGTGGAGTTCTGCGTCTCGCAATCGCGGGCCGGGGTCGACCACGAGGCTGATTACCGGGCGCTGACCCACACCGGCGAATACGTATGGATTCGCGATGTGGTGCACGTGGTGCGCAAGGACGGTGAGGTCGAGGCGCTGGTGGGGTTCATGTTCGACATCAGCGAACGCAAAAAAACCGAAGAGCACCTGGTGCGCCTGCAAAAGCAGCTCGAGGAATATTCCTTCCAGGACGGCCTGACCGGCATCGCCAACCGGCGCATGTTCGACACGGTGCTGGAGCGTGAATGGAGCAACGCCCAGCGCACGGGTACGCCGCTGTCGGCGATCGTTCTGGATATCGACTACTTCAAGCAGTACAACGACCATTACGGCCACATCAAGGGCGATGAATGCCTGCGTCAGGTGGCCAGTACCCTGTCGCGGGCGGCCAATCGGCCACGGGATTTCATTGCCCGGATCGGCGGCGAAGAGTTCGTCTGGCTGCTGCCGGAAACCGATGCGGAATCGGCCAGGCTGGTGGCGCACAAGTGTCTGCACCTGGTTCGCCAGCAGCGCATCACCCACGAATTTTCCGCGGTCGCGCCGCTGTTGAGCCTGAGCCTGGGCGTCGGCACCACCCACGCCACGCAGGATGCCACGGCGCTGGAATTCATCGAACAGGTCGACCAACTACTCTACAAGGCCAAGCGCAATGGACGAATGCGCGCCGAGCAGATGGATTTTCGCGACTGAGGCCTGACGCCTGCGGGGGTCGACATGCTGTACCGAATCGCCGCCGACGGGCTGGTGCTGCTTCATCTGGCGTTCATCCTGTTCGTGCTGTTCGGCGGGCTGCTGGTGCTCAAGTGGCGCCGCCTGATGTGGTGGCATTTGCCGGCTGCCGCCTGGGGTGTGGCGGTCGAAGCGCTGCACCTGCCCTGCCCGCTGACTCGCTGGGAGAACCTCATGCGCCAGGCTGCCGGGGAGCAAGGTTATAGTGCGGGTTTCATCGAGCACTACGTGTGGCCGGTGATCTACCCGGCAGGGCTGACGCCGACGATTCAGTTGTGGCTGGCCGGCGTGGTGCTGGTGGTCAATGCCGTGGTCTATCTTCGAGTGATCACAACCCGCCATTGAAACGCCTCCCTGCAGGAGCGAGGCTTGCCCGCGAAGACGTCATATCAGCCGATACAGATGTTGAATCAGATGACGCATTCGCGGGCAAGCCTCGCGCCTACAGTTCTTGCAACCATTCGGACTCACTCCATGCTCTCGACCGAAGACCTCGCCCTGCTCGAAGCCATCCGCGAAACCGGCAGCCTGTCCCGCGCCGCGGTCCGGCTGGGCAAGGCGCCGTCGACGGTGTCCTACGCCGCACGGCAGCTGGAGGAACGCTTCGACGCCCTGCTCTTCGACCGCCGCCGCTATCGCCTGCAACTGACCGCGGCCGGCGAGCTGCTGGTCAACGAAGCCTCGCGACTGATGGAAGACGTCTCGCGACTGACCCAGCGCGTGCAGCAAGTGGCCAATGGCTGGGAGAGCCGTCTGTGGATCGTCACCGACGAACTGGTGGAATTCGAAAACCTGGTGCCGCTGATCCAGGAATTCGATGCCCTGGGCTCCGGCGTGCCGTTACGCATGACCCACGAAGTGCTCAAAGGGGTCTGGGAAGCCCTGCGCGAAGGCCGCGCCGATCTGGTCATCGGCGCCACCAACGAACCGCCGGCGATCCCGTCCCTGCGCTGGATGCAACTGGGGGAAATGCAGTGGGTGTTCGCCGTCTCGCCCAAACACCCGCTGGCCAAGGCCAGGGAGCCGATTTCCCGGGCAACGGTGAGTCAGCATCGGGCGATTGTGGTGGCCGATTCGGCCCGCACCAGCGAAGGCCGGACCTACGGCGTTTCCGGCGGGCAACCGGTCATGGCGGTGCCGACCATGCGCGCGAAGATCCTCGCGCAATGCGCCGGCCTGGGTGTGGGCTGGCTGCCCCGGCATCGGGTCGATTCACTGCTGAAAAACGGCACGCTGATCGAAAAACAGATGGCCGACCCGCGCGAACCGAACGTGTTGTACGCCGGCTGGCGCGGCGATCAGGACGGCCGCGCCTTGAACTGGTGGCTGGAAAAACTCAAGCAGCCCTCACTCGCCGGCCGTCTGGTGCAGGGCATCGACCTGTTCGTCTGAACCTCAGTTGGCAATCACGCTCATGTTGCGCCCGCTGGCCTTGGCCACGTACAGCGCCTTGTCGGCGGCACCGATCAGTTCCTCGGTGGTGGTCTCGGACGCCGGATCGTAACCACACACGCCGACGCTGACGGTCATCATGCCTTCCGGACTTTCATTGTGCTGCAAGCCGGCCGCCAGCACCGCGCGGCGGATTTTCTCCGCCACCAGAAACGCGCCCACGTAGTCGGTGCCGGGCAGCACCACGGAAAATTCCTCGCCGCCAAAACGCGCCGCCAGATCTCCGGGGCGCTTGATGTGATCGGTGATGATTGCCGCGATCTGGCGCAGACAGGCGTCACCCGCCAGATGGCCATAGTGATCGTTGAATGCCTTGAAATGATCGACATCGATCATCAACAGCGCCAGCCCCGTCTGGTTGCGCCGGGCGCGTCCGGTTTCCGCCTGAATGAACAGATCGAACTGGCGACGGTTGGCCAGCCCGGTCAGCGCGTCCTCCAGCGCCAGCAACTCCAGGTTGCGATTGAGTTCGAGGAGTTTCTCCTGGGAGCCGAGCAACTCGACCTGAATGCGGTTCTGCTGCTGCATCGACTTGATCAGGCGATACCCGAGCACGCCGAGGAATGCCAGCAGCACCGAGACGATCAACGCACTGAGGATCGACTCCTTGCGCCAGCTGGCGAGGATTTCGTCCTTGTTCAGCGCCGCGAAGACAATCAGCGGATAGCCGTCGACCCTGCGATAACCCACCACGCGCTCCACGCCGTCGATGATCGACTTGATGGTGCCCGTGCCTGCGCTGGCCTGGGGCAGCAACTGGGTAAACAGCTGGCTCTTGGCCAGGCTGCTGCCAACGTCGGCCTCATTGAAAGGCCGGCGCACGATAATGCGGGCATCGTCGGCGATCAGGTTGATCACGCCGTTATTGCCCATGTCGATGCTGTCGTAGAGCTGCAGAAAATGCGTGAGATAGAGGGTCGCCAGGGCCACGCCGGCGAAACTGCCGTCGGGATGATTGACCCGCCGCGACACAGTCATGATCCATTCGCCGCTGGAACGGCTTTTGATCGACGGGCCGATGTGCGGTCCGCGATCCGGATGGTCGCGGTGGTAAATGAAATATTCGCGGTCGGAATTGTTCGCCACGCCGACTTCGGCACCGTTGGAATTGGCGATCCACTTGCCGGTTTCGTCATACACGAACAGCCCGTGGAGCTGGCTCAGCTCACTGCGCTGGGCGCTCATCAGGCGTTGCAGGCGATTGAGCCGGTCGCCTTCGATGCCGTCGTTTTCCAGGCGATTGACCAGGGTAAAGAGCAAGGTATCGGCCTGTTTGATCGATGCCTGCGCCTGTGAAGCCAGGGTCTGCGCAAGGTTGGACATCGCCACCTGCTTGTCATGCAGGTGGTACTGACGCGAGGTCCAGGACTGCCAGATGACGATCACCGCCATCGACAGGCACACGGCAACCAGCAACGTCAGCACGGATTGCGCCTTCAGCCGGGCGATGCCGGGTCGATTTTTCTCGATTTGATCGTAGATAGCCGGATGCCCCATGACCCTCACTCCGTGATTTTTTTGTAACACGACAGGCTTCCTTGCTCAGTGCCCGTGATTTTGATCTGTACCGCGCTCTTTTGTAGCCGCTGGCGAAGCCTGCGTCCGGCTGCGAAGCTGTCGTGAAATCAGCCAACGCGGTGTTTCAGGCAGACCTCGCTTTCAGGTTTTACGACTGCTGCGCAGCCGGACGCAGGCTTCGCCAGCTGCTACAGGAGGTTAGACCGATGTCCGCTTCACCGCCTCCAACCAGGCCGGATCGAGTCGAGTCTGTTGCGTGTCCAGGCCCAGCGCCTGCATCCGCGCTTCATGTTGTTCCATTTCCCGACGCAATTGCCCGTGGTCGCTGGAGTTGCCGTCCAGTTCGTGCATCTGGCTCAACCCCAGATGATAGAAGCGCATCAGCTTCATCGCGCCCGGATCCTGCTTTTCAACGGCTGCCTTGAGGTGATGCATGACATTGGTCACGCTCATCAGGCTGCGCTTGAGCTGCCAGTTGTAGACCGCCGGCGCCATCCATTGCTGGTTCCAGAACACCTTGCGCATCAGCGCCGCCATCAGCAGCACCGCGGCGAACACCCCGCCGATGTTGAAGCGCAGATTATCCCCGCCAGGCTCGCCGAACACCGCTACCGCCGCGGTCGACAGCAGCATCGCCAGCGCCAGGAAAATCAGGGCGATGATCAGCGTGCTGCGCCGGGTCTGACGGCGATAGATCTCGGCGTTCATCGGCTGGATTTCGAACATGACCTGGGGTTTCCTTCTACGGCAGGCAAAAAGTTTGCGGGCATTATCGCCTTTGCAAAGGATTTGGCTATGCTGGGGCTCCTTTTCAACTTTTCATCGTCAAATGGGGACATGGCGAGACCACGTAATCAGTGCCATCTTCTTTTATGGATACACACTATTCGGATGCCATTCGTTGTTTTCTTCGGGAATGACATCGTTTTAAGGATCTTTGAATGACCCAACGACAAGTAATCAACGCTTCGGTCAGCCCGAAAGGCAGCCTGGAAACACTCTCGCAACGGGAAGTCCAGCAACTGAGCGAAGCCGGATCCGGCAGCACCTACGACATCTTCCGCCAATGCGCCCTGGCCATCCTCAACACCGGCGCCCACGTCGATAACGCCAAGACCATCCTCGAAGCCTACAAGGACTTCGAAATCCGCATTCACCAACAAGACCGCGGCGTACGCCTGGAACTGCTCAACGCCCCCGCCGACGCCTTCGTCGACGGCGAAATGATCGCCAGCACCCGTGAAATGCTGTTCAGCGCCCTGCGCGACATCGTCTACACCGAAAACGAACTCGACAGCCAACGCATCGACCTGAGCACCTCCCAGGGCATCAGCGACTACGTCTTCCACCTGCTGCGCAACGCCCGCACCCTGCGCCCGGGCGTGGAACCGAAGATCGTGGTGTGCTGGGGCGGCCACTCGATCAACACCGAAGAATACAAATACACCAAGAAAGTCGGCCACGAACTGGGCCTGCGCAGCCTGGACGTGTGCACCGGTTGCGGTCCCGGCGTGATGAAAGGCCCGATGAAAGGCGCCACCATTGCCCACGCCAAGCAGCGTATCCACGGCGGTCGCTACCTCGGTCTGACCGAGCCCGGGATCATTGCCGCCGAGGCACCGAACCCGATCGTCAACGAACTGGTGATCCTGCCGGACATCGAGAAGCGCCTGGAAGCCTTCGTTCGTGTCGGTCACGGCATCATCATCTTCCCGGGCGGCGCCGGCACCGCGGAAGAATTCCTCTACCTGCTCGGCATCCTGATGCACCCGGACAACGAAGGGCTGCCCTTCCCGGTCGTGCTCACCGGGCCGAAACACGCCGCGCCGTATCTTGAGCAACTGGACGCCTTCGTCGGCGCGACCCTGGGCGAAGCCGCCAAGCAGCATTACCAGATCATCATCGACGATCCGGCGGAAGTCGCCCGGCAGATGACCCAGGGCCTCAAGGCGGTCAAGCAGTTCCGTCGCGAGCGCAACGACGCGTTCCATTTCAACTGGCTGCTGAAGATCGACGAGGGCTTCCAGCGCCCGTTCGACCCGACCCACGAAAACATGGCCAACCTCAAGCTCAGCCGCGACCTGCCGCCCCACGAACTGGCCGCCAACCTGCGCCGCGCGTTCTCCGGCATCGTCGCCGGCAACGTCAAGGACAAGGGCATCCGCCTGATCGAGGAGCACGGGCCGTACCAGATCCGAGGTGACGCGGCGATCATGCAACCGCTGGATCAACTGCTCAAAGCCTTTGTCGCCCAGCACCGGATGAAACTGCCGGGTGGCGCGGCGTATGTGCCGTGTTATCGAGTGGTCGCCTGACCGCTGCCACCCCTGTGGGAGCGAGCCTGCTCGCGATGGACTGGAGAGCGCCGCTGGGTTTCAGACAGCCAGCGTTATCTTTGACGCCCATCGCGAGCAGGCTCGCTCCCACAATAGTGTCATCTGCGAATAACAAAAGGATCCACCGATGGACCACGTGAATCACATCCTGATCGTCGACGATGACCGCGAGATCCGCGAGCTGGTCGGCAATTACCTGAAGAAGAACGGCCTGCGCACCACCGTGGTCGCCGACGGCCGGCAGATGCGCAGTTTTCTGGAAGCCAATCAGGTGGACCTGATCGTGCTGGACATCATGATGCCCGGCGACGATGGCCTGGTGCTGTGCCGCGAGTTGCGTTCGGGCAAGCACAAAGCCACGCCGATCCTGATGCTCACCGCCCGCGACGACGAGACCGACCGCATCCTCGGTCTGGAAATGGGCGCCGACGACTACCTGACCAAACCCTTCGCTGCCCGCGAATTGCTGGCGCGGATCAATGCCGTGCTGCGCCGCACGCGGATGTTGCCGCCCAACCTGCTGGTCACCGAAAGCGGCCGCATGCTCGCCTTCGGTCGCTGGCGCCTGGACACCACCGCCCGTCATCTGGTGGACGAAGACCAGACCATGGTGGCCCTCAGCGGCGCCGAATACCGCCTGCTGCGGGTGTTCCTCGATCACCCGCAACGGGTGCTGAGCCGCGACCAGTTGCTCAACCTGACCCAGGGCCGTGACGCCGACCTGTACGACCGTTCCATCGACCTGCTGGTGAGCCGCCTGCGCCAACGCCTGAAGGACGACTCCCGGGAGGCGAGCTACATCAAGACCGTTCGCAGCGAAGGCTACGTGTTCTCCTACCCGGTGGAGATGCTCGACGAACAGGCGTGAAGATATTTGTATCTCTGTGTATTAAAAGCCGCGACAGATACGCAACCGCCGATTTCACGCCGTTCAGCCACACATCCGCGATACACCCGGGCGTTTAACTGTGACCACCAGCTAGCACGAGCTACTGACCACTCACACTTAAGCGCACGGAGAATCAACCATGTTCAACTTCTCGAAAGTTTCGTCCCTGGCCCTCGGTCTGGCATTGGTGGGCGGTCTCGGCCTGTCGACCCTGGCGTCGGCCAACACCCCCGCTGTGGCGATCCATAGCTCGATTCAGGCCCTGCTGGCCGAAGGCGGCTCGGACCGCCTGCAACAGAATCGCGTTGCAGAAGGTGGCGCCGATCGTCTGCAGGAACTGCGTGAGCGTGTGGCTGAGGGTGGTTCGGATCGTCTGATCGAGAACCGTGTGGCCGAAGGCGGGGCCGAGCGCCTGCAGGAATTGCGTGAACGCGGCGGTGTAGTCGTCGCGGAAAACCGCGCCGAGTTCGGCTCGAAATACCAACGCTACTGATTGACGCAGCCCCCTGTAGGAGCTGCCGAAGGCTGCGATCTTTTGATCTGGATTTTCAGGATCAAAAGATCGCAGCCTCGTTTCATTCGACAGCTCCTACAAAAGGTGATGTCGCATTCGAGGTTGGATCCATGAACGATCATTGTTCTCGATAACGACTATGCCCAAGGGTGTTTTCTCATCTCGGCGCTCCAGCCCTAAAGTGAACCCATCTTCTCACCACGCTCTGGAGCAACATCATGAAAAGCATCATCGGTATCGGCTTCGCCCTTTCGGTCCTTGCCGCCACCTCGGCCATCGCCGCCCCACACGCCACCCAACCAGTCGTAGCAGCGACCACCGTCACCCAACCGGCCACGGTCAACGTGAACACTGTCGGCATCGACCATCAGGACAGCCAGAAAGCAAAACTCTACGTCGCGGAAAACCGCCCCGAGTTCGGCTCCAAGTATCAGCGCTATTGATCAACAGCCTTGGGCTGCTTGAAACAGAAAACCCCGGGCAGATCCGATCTACCCGGGGTTTTCTGCATTTGGGGATTCCCATCCCCCCGCAGGAGCTGTCGAGTGCAACGAGGCTGCGATCTTTTGATTTTGATACCAGAAGATCAAAAGATCACAGCCTCGCGTTGCTCGACAGCTCCTACGGGGTTTGTGTAGTAGCCAAACGGGCCGCCAGGGCCTTGGCCTGGCTGGCGACGTCGGTGACGGCGGTGCTTTCCCACCACATCCCGCGCAACGGCGGTCCCATGGCGAACAGCCTTGCGGCGGGCCGTCCATCGGCGTCCAGCACCGCGCCATCGGCCTGTGCGGCGATCCCCAACGCCAACGGTCCCGGTTTGATCAGCCCGCGTGCCAGCAACTGCTGGGGCAAGGGGCGCGCCACCCGGCGCCAGTCGTATTCGATCCCACTGGAATTGATCAGCGCCGCACCACCGACAACGCGGGTGTGCGCTTCACCCCGGCGGCGAATGCGGATGCTCACCTCACCTTTCAACGAGGGCTCAAGCCCCTTGAACGACGCGGCCTGAATCCGCAACCGCCCTTCCCCGTGCAAGCGCGCCACCAGTTCGGCGCTCAGGGGCGGCGAGCGGTGGTGATGGCTCTCCCACCAAGGCCGCACATGCCGTACGAACTGCCGGCGTTGCACATCGGTCGCCTGATTCCACAAACGCCCGATATTGGCGCGCACCGTGTCCAGCGGCGCCTGCCAGTCAATGCCCTGGGCGATGGCCTCACGACAATGCCGGCGCAGTTCGCGCACCAGCTGCCTTGGTGTGCGGATGCCGGGGTCCTCGGCGAGAAAGTCCGGCCAGGCCGGTGGTTGCCGCCGCACATGGGGCAGCAGGCCATGGCGGGAGAACACCTCGATCGGCCCGCGATGGCCGGCCTGCTCCAGCGACACCACCGCATCGACCATGGTCAGTCCCGAGCCGATGATCAACACCGTCGACTGCGGATCGAGCTGGCGCATGGCGGCCACATCCCAAGGGTCGAGCGCCGCCGCATTCAGGCCGCTGGATTCGGTTTGCGGCGTACGCGCGGCGGGGAACATTCCGGTCGCCAGCACCGCGAAAGCGCCCTGTAATCGCTGGCCGTCGCTCAAGGTCAGCAGCACCGCATCGGCTTCGCTTTGCAGGTCCACCACTTCGGCCCGCACATGCTCCACCGTCGAGCCGTGCAGCGCGCCGACTGCCTGCGCTTCTGCCAGGCGTTGTTGAACGTACAGGCCGAAAATTCCCCTGGGCGGGAACAGCTCGCTGATTGGCACATGCTGTTCATCCGACTCCGGCCAGCCACCGCCGGCGATGTACTCGGTCAGCCATTGGGTCAGGTCATCGGCGTTATCCGGATCGACGCTCATGCGCGCCGCATTGCCGTTGAGCGTATGGCCCAGTTCCACGGCACTGTAGGCTTCACCCCGGCCCAGCTCGGCTCGGGGTTCGATCACCAGCACCTGCCGACGTCCCGGCAGGCGCAACAGCTGCGCCGCCAGCATCGCGCCGCTGAGGCCGCCGCCGACGATCAGGATGTCTGCGTGACGGATCGCCTGTCCGTTTTCGATTTCACTCATGCCGTTCTCACTGATCCCAAATAAAAGTCATGCAACGTGTCCCGAGCCATCGGGACGATAATAGGCGCCAAATCCATGAAAAATCGCCTGGCAATACCAAAGTCGGACGCGGCATGGCAGGGGGTATTGATGTTGGCTGCACTGGCCTCTTCGCGGGCAAGCCCGCTCCCACAGGGTTCGGCGGTGTCCACAAATGCCGCGACCGACACAAATCCCTGTGGGAGCGGGCTTGCCCGCGAAGGCGTCTAAACAGACCCCACTTTCTTCTCCTGCCGCCGCAACGCCCCAAGATCACGATAACCACTGCCCGGATGTACCTGCGGCAACCGCGCCCCGTCCCCGAACAACTTCTCGCGCAACGTCCCCGGCGCATACTCGGTCTTGTACACCCCACGCTTCTGCAACTCCGGCACCAGCAGTTCCACGGCATCGATGAAGGTTTCATGGGTCAGCGCATAGGCCAGGTTGAAGCCGTCTACATCCGTCTCCTCTACCCACTCCTGCAACAGGTCGGCGACGGTTTGCGGGCTGCCGACGAACAGCGGACCAAAGCCGCCGATCCCCACCCAGTCTGCCAGCTCATTCGGCGTCCAGACCTTGTTCGGATCGGCCGTGGAGAACGCTTCCACCGCCGACTGAATAGCGTTGGTGTGCACGTGCTTGAGCGGTTCATGCGGCTTGAACCGGCTGAAATCGATGCCGGTCCAACCGGAAATCAGGGCCATGGCGCCTTCATAGCTAACCCAGCTTTTGTATTCCTCGAATTTGGCCTTGGCCCGGGCGTCAGTCTCGCCGAGGATCACTGTCTGCAGATTGAAAATCAGCACCTTCCTCGGATCGCGCCCGACTTGCGCGGCTCGACGACGGATATCGGCCACCGTCTTCTTCAACAGCACCTTCGAAGGCGCAGCGACGAACACGCATTCGGCATGTTCGGCGGCGAACTGCTTTCCGCGACTCGATGCACCGGCCTGATAGAGCACCGGCGTTCTTTGCGGCGACGGCTCGCACAGATGAATGCCGGGCACCTGGAAGTGTTTGCCGACATGGCGGATCTCGTGGATCCTGCTCGGATCGCTGAACACCCGCCGCTCACGATCGCGCAGGATGGCGCCCTCTTCCCAACTGCCTTCCCACAGCTTGTAGCAAACCTCGAGGTACTCCTCGGCAAAGTCGTAACGGGCATCGTGCTCGGTCTGGGTTTTCTGCCCGAGGTTCTTCGCCCCGCTCTCCAGGTACGAGGTGACGATGTTCCAGCCGGCGCGGCCCTTGGTCAGGTGGTCGAGGGTCGACAGGCGTCGGGCGAAGGGATAGGGATGCTCGAAGGACAGCGACGCGGTCAGGCCGAACCCCAGGTGTTCGGTGACCAGCGCCATCGGCGGGATCAATTGCAGCGGATCGTTGACCGGCACCTGGGCCGCCTGGCGAATCGCCGCGTCACCGTTGCCGTTGTAGACGTCATAGATGCCCAGCACATCGGCGATGAACAGACCGTCGAACTTGCCGCGCTCGAGGATCTTCGCCAGATCGGTCCAGTACTCAAGGTCCTTGTATTGCCACGAGCGATCCCGCGGATGCGCCCACAGCCCCGGCGACTGGTGGCCGACGCAGTTCATGTCGAAGGCGTTGAGACGAATTTCACGGGCCATCAGGCGGTACTCCAAAAGCTTGCAGAAAAATTCCCAAGGCTTTTGCAGAAGTCATGCCCGAAACAGAATTCGTTAAATATCAGTCAGTTAACGAATATTCAGAGAAATGCTCACAGACTCAGACCAACAAAGTGTTGATCCACTGTTGAACACGCAACAGTTCAGATCACCACATTGCGCACGAAGCGCACCGCCACTTCTCCCTCGTTGCGATAGGAATGCGGCTGGTTGCTGGCGAACATGAAGAACTCACCGGCGTTGATGCGGTGCGGTACCTCGCCGACCATCACGGTCAGGCAACCCTCGAACACGTAGAACTGCTCGCTCCAGCCATCGGCATCCGGCTCCGACGGGTAGTGCTCCCCCGGCTCCAGGCGCCATTCCCACAGTTCGACTTCCCGGCAGGCGTTGGCCTTGGCCAGCAACACCGCCTTGCTCCCGGGAATCGTCCCGGCCCAGGCCAGTTCGTTGATGCGGCTGTGGTCGCGTACATCGGGCGCCTGGATCAGATCGCTGAACGCCACGTCCAGCGCTTCGGCCACGCGATCGAGGGTGGTCAGGCTGACATTCTTTTCGCCGGCCTCGATGGCCACCAGCATGCGCCGGCTGACACCGGATTTTTCCGCGAGAGCCGTCTGGCTCATGTCCGCGGCATGGCGCAGGCGGCGAACGTTGTGGCTGACATGCTGCAGGACCGACGCCCGTTGAGAAGATTCTTTGTGCACTATATTGCTCACTTGGTGGTGCTGCGCAGTATACTGCCCAACTTCGGGCGCATTGTGCGTCCGCCTCAATTAGTGTGCAAGGTCATGACGTCGGTGAACTCCCCTCAAGCCTCCTCCCGTTTCCTGCGGCTCAGCAAGGCTGAGTGCGTGCTGGTGTTGATCACCATGGTCTGGGGCGGGACCTTTTTGCTGGTCCAGCATGCCATGACCGTCAGCGGCCCGATGTTCTTCGTCGGCCTGCGTTTTGCCGCTGCCGCCAGCCTCGTCGCCCTGTTCTCCTGGCGCAGCCTGCGGGAACTGACCCTGTTCGAACTCAAGGCCGGTGCGTTCATCGGCGTGGCGATCATGCTCGGCTACGGCTTGCAGACCGTTGGCCTGCAGAGCATCCCCAGCAGCCAGTCGGCGTTCATCACCGCGTTGTACGTGCCCTTCGTGCCGCTGTTGCAATGGCTGGTGCTGGGCCGCCGTCCGGGGCTGATGCCGAGCATCGGGATCATGCTCGCGTTTACCGGTTTGATGCTGCTGTCGGGGCCGGCCGGCGCGTCCTTCCATTTCAGCCCTGGTGAAATGGCCACGCTGATCAGCGCCATCGCCATTGCCGCGGAGATCATCCTGATCAGCACCTTTGCCGGTCAGGTGGATGTGAAGCGCGTGACCGTGGTGCAGCTGGCCGTGACTTCACTGCTGTCGTTCCTGATGGTGGTACCCACTCAAGAACGCATCCCTGATTTCTCCTGGCTGCTGCTGTGCAGCGCCCTGGGCCTGGGCGCGGCGAGTGCGGCGATTCAGGTGGCGATGAACTGGGCGCAGAAGAGCGTTTCGCCGACTCGCGCGACCCTGATCTATGCCGGCGAGCCGGTGTGGGCCGGAATCGTCGGGCGGATCGCCGGGGAGCGGTTGCCGGCGATTGCTCTGGTGGGTGCGGGGATGATCGTGGCGGCGGTGATCGTCAGTGAGTTGAAGACCAGGAGCAAGGCGGTTGTCGAGGTTGAAGAATCGCTGGAGAGCGAAAGCAACAATTAAATAGCAGACTCAAAAGATCGCAGCCTGCGGCAGCTCCTACACTGCCTACGCAGGCTGCGATTTTTTTTGGCCGGTTGTTTGAAACGCTGTGCAACAGGACTTTTCCGTCTACCTTGTAGGATTCTGCGACACCTCGGCGTTTGGTGATCGGGAAGCTGGCACGTATGATGCTTCACAAACTTCCGCAGATTAGAAGCCTATGTCCCTGATAGTTCTACTTCTTCTGCCTTTCTTGGGCAGCTGTCTGGCAGCCGTTCTGCCACACAATGCACGCAATGCCGAATCCCTCCTGGCTGGCCTGGTTGCCCTGATCGGTACTGTTCAGGTCGCTCTCCTGTATCCGCAGATCGCCCATGGCGGCGTGATCCGCGAGGAATTCTTCTGGCTGCCGAGCCTGGGCCTGAACTTCGTCTTGCGCATGGATGGCTTCGCCTGGTTGTTCTCGCTCCTGGTGATGGGCATCGGCACGCTGGTGTCGCTGTACGCCCGCTATTACATGTCGCCGGACGATCCGGTGCCGCGTTTCTTTGCGTTTTTCCTGGCGTTCATGGGCGCGATGCTCGGGCTGGTGATTTCCGGCAACCTGATCCAGATCGTGTTTTTCTGGGAGCTGACCAGCCTTTTCTCGTTCCTGTTGATCGGCTACTGGCACCACCGCGCCGATGCGCGACGCGGCGCCTACATGGCGCTGATGGTTACCGGGGCCGGCGGCTTGTGCCTGCTGGCGGGGGTCATGCTGCTCGGCCATGTGGTCGGCAGCTATGACCTGGACAAGGTCCTGGCCGCCGGCGATCTGATTCGCGCACATGCCCTCTACCCCATCCTGCTTCCCCTCATCCTCATCGGCGCGCTGAGCAAAAGCGCGCAATTCCCCTTCCATTTCTGGCTGCCCCACGCCATGGCCGCGCCGACGCCGGTCTCGGCCTATCTGCATTCGGCGACCATGGTAAAAGCCGGGGTGTTCCTGCTGGCGCGGCTGTGGCCGTCGCTGTCCGGCAGCGAAGAATGGTTCTACATCGTCAGCGGCGCCGGGGCGTGCACCCTGTTGCTGGGCGCCTATTTCGCGATGTTCCAGAACGACCTCAAGGGTCTGCTGGCCTACTCGACCATCAGCCACCTGGGCCTGATCACCCTGCTGCTGGGCCTCAACAGCCCGTTGGCGGCAGTGGCGGCAGTGTTCCACATCCTCAACCACGCCACTTTCAAGGCCTCGCTGTTCATGGCCGCGGGGATCATCGACCACGAAAGCGGCACCCGTGACATCCGCAAACTCAGCGGCCTGATCAAACTGATTCCTTTCACCGCGACCCTGGCCATGGTCGCCAGTGCCTCGATGGCCGGCGTACCGCTGCTCAACGGTTTCCTGTCCAAGGAAATGTTCTTCGCCGAAACCGTGTTCATCAACGCCTCGGCCTGGATCGAAACCACCCTGCCGATCGTGGCGACCATCGCCGGCACCTTCAGCGTCGCCTATTCCCTGCGGTTCACCGTCGACGTGTTCTTCGGCCCGACCGCCACCGACTTGCCCCATACGCCCCACGAACCGCCGCGCTGGATGCGCGCGCCGGTGGAGCTTTTGGTGTTCACCTGCCTGGTGGTGGGGATATTCCCGGCGCAGGTGGTCGGTTCGCTGCTCGCCGCCGCGGCCTTGCCGGTGGTCGGCGGGACGCTGCCCGAGTACAGCCTGGCCATCTGGCACGGCCTGAACGCGCCGATGATCATGAGCCTGATCGCCATGTCCGGCGGCATCGTGCTGTACCTGCTGCTGCGCAATCAGCTCAAGCACGGGCGCTTCCGTCACCCGCCGCTGATTGGCCGGTTGAGCGGCAAGCGCTTTTTCGAACGGGCGCTGGTGATCAAGATGCGCCTGGCCCGACGCCTGGAGCGACGGGTCAGCACGCGCCGCCTGCAAACCCAGCTGTTCCTGATGGTGCTCGCCGCCGTCCTCGCCGGCCTGATTCCGATGCTGCACAGCCACCTGAGCTGGGGCGACCGGCCGAAGATCCCGGGTTCGATCGTGTTCGTGATCCTCTGGCTGCTGGCGATCGCCTGCGCCCTGGGCGCCGCGTATCAAGCCAAGTACCACCGTCTCGCGGCCCTGACCATGGTCAGCGTCTGCGGCCTGATGACCTGCGTCACCTTCGTCTGGTTCTCGGCGCCGGACCTGGCCCTGACGCAACTGGTGGTCGAAGTGGTGACCACAGTGCTGATCCTGTTGGGCCTGCGCTGGCTGCCGCGACGGATCGAAGAAGTCTCGCCACTGCCCAGCAGCCTGCGCAAGGCGCGTATCCGCCGGATCCGCGATTTGCTCCTGTCTACCGTGGTCGGCGCAGGCATGGCGCTGCTGTCCTACGCGATGCTGACCCGGCAGACCCCCAACGACATTTCCTCCTTCTACCTGAGCCGCGCCCTGCCCGAGGGCGGCGGCAGCAACGTGGTCAACGTGATGCTGGTGGACTTCCGTGGCTTCGACACCCTCGGCGAAGTCACCGTGCTGGTGGCGGTAGCCCTGACCGTATACGCCCTGCTGCGACGCTTCCGCCCGCCGAAAGAAAGCCTGCAATTGCCGGCCCAGCAGCGCCTGCTCGCACCGGATGTGGTTACCGATCTGGTCAACCCGCGTCACGCCAGCGATACCGCGCTGGGCTTCATGATGGTGCCGGCGGTGCTGGTGCGCCTGCTGCTGCCGATTGCCTTCGTGGTCTCGTTCTACCTGTTCATGCGCGGGCATAACCAACCGGGCGGCGGCTTCGTCGCGGGGCTGGTGATGTCGGTGGCGTTCATCCTGCAATACATGGTCGCCGGCACCCAGTGGGTCGAGGCGCAGATGAGTTTGCGGCCGCTGCGCTGGATGAGCACCGGCCTGCTGTTCGCCACGGTCACCGGCCTTGGCGCCATCGCCGTCGGTTATCCGTTCCTGACCACCCACACCTGGCACTTCTCGCTGCCGCTGCTGGGCGACATTCACCTGGCCAGCGCGCTGTTCTTCGACATCGGCGTCTATGCGGTCGTGGTCGGCTCGACCCTGCTGATCCTCACCGCCCTCGCCCACCAATCGGTTCGCGGTCACAAGACTGCGGCCCAGCCCAAACCCGTCGCCATCAAGGAGGCCGTCTGATGGAAGAAGTCATCGCAATCGCCATCGGCGTGCTGGCCGCCTCCGGCGTCTGGCTGATCCTGCGTCCACGGACGTTCCAGGTGGTCATGGGCCTGTGCCTGCTGTCCTATGGCGTCAACCTGTTCATCTTCAGCATGGGCAGCCTGTTCATCGGCAAGGAGCCGATCATCAAGGACGGGGTGCCGCAGGACCTGCTGCACTACACCGACCCGCTGCCCCAGGCCCTGGTGTTGACCGCCATCGTCATCAGCTTCGCCATGACCGCGCTGTTCCTGGTGGTCCTGCTGGCCTCCCGGGGCCTGACCGGCACCGACCATGTGGACGGCCGGGAGCCCAAGGAATGAATGCGATGACGCACCTGATCGCGGCACCGATCCTGCTGCCGCTGCTGACCGCCGCCATCATGCTGATGCTCGGTGAGAAGCACCGCCCCCTCAAAGCCCGGATCAATCTGTTTTCCAGCCTGCTGGGGCTGGGCATCTCGCTGTCGCTGCTGCAATGGACGCAGACCACCGGCGTGCCGGGCTCCATCGGCGTGTATCTGCCGGGCAACTGGCAGGTGCCGTTCGGCCTGGTGCTGGTGGTCGATCGCCTGTCGGCGTTGATGCTGGTATTGACCGGGATCATCGGTGTCAGCGCCCTGCTGTTCGCCATGGCGCGCTGGGACAAGGCCGGCTCGAGTTTCCACGCGCTGTTCCAGATTCAGCTGATGGGTCTGTATGGCGCGTTCCTGACGGCGGACCTGTTCAACCTGTTCGTGTTCTTCGAAGTGCTGCTGGCCGCGTCCTATGGCCTGATGCTGCATGGCTCGGGCCGGGCGCGGGTGTCGTCGGGGCTGCATTACATCTCGATCAACCTGCTGGCCTCGACCCTGTTCCTGATCGGTGCCGCGCTGATCTACGGCGTCACCGGCACCCTGAACATGGCCGACCTGGCGCTGAAAATTCCGCTGGTGGCGGAAGCCGATCGCGGCCTGCTGCATGCCGGTGCGGGGATTCTCGCGGTAGCGTTTTTGGCAAAGGCCGGGATGTGGCCGCTGAACTTCTGGCTGGTACCGGCTTATTCGTCGGCAAGCGCGCCGGTCGCGGCGATGTTCGCGATCATGACCAAGGTCGGCGTCTATACCTTCCTGCGACTGTGGACCCTGCTGTTCTCCGGTCAGGCCGGGGCCTCGGCGTACTTCGGCGGCGACTGGCTGATCTACGGCGGCATGGCGACCATCGTCTGCGCGGCCGTGGCGATCCTCGCCGCGCAACGCCTGGAGCGCATGGCCAGCCTGAGCATTCTGGTGTCGGCGGGGATTCTGCTGTCGGCCATCGGTTTCGCCCAACCCAACCTGATCGGCGCGGCGCTGTTCTATCTGGTCAGCTCGACCCTGGCCCTGAGCGCCCTGTTCCTGCTGGCCGAACTGATCGAGCGTTCGCGTTCGGCCACGGAAATCCCCCTGGAAGATGAAAACGAGTTGCTGCCGCGCCCGCAGGAATCGCTGGCGCCGGTCAAGGGCATCAACCTTGATGACGAGCAGAAAGCGGTGGTCGGCCAGGTGATTCCGTGGACCATGGCCTTCCTCGGCCTGAGCTTCATTGCCTGCACCCTGCTGATCGTTGGCATGCCGCCGCTCTCCGGTTTCATCGGCAAGCTCGGCCTGCTCAGCGCCCTGCTCAATCCGTTGGGCCTCGGTGGTGACGCGCCGATCTCGAACGCCGCCTGGGCCTTGCTGGCATTGCTGATCCTCTCCGGCCTGACCTCACTAGTCGCCTTTTCCCGCCTGGGTATCCAGCGCTTCTGGACGCCACTTGAGCGCCCGTCACCGGTGCTGCGCCGCCTTGAATGCGTGCCAATCTTCGCCCTGCTGGGCCTGAGCATCGCCCTGACCTTCAAGGCCGAACCGCTGCTGCGCTACACCCAGGCCGCCGCTGATGCCTTGAACAATCCGGAGCAATACGTGATGGCCGTGCTGGGTACTCGAGCCGTGCCTGGCCCCGAAGCCAAGGCGGCGCTGCTGGAGGTGCAACCATGAAGCGCCTGTTTCCCGCCCCTTGGCTGTCGCTCGCATTGTGGGTGTTGTGGCTGGTGCTGAACCTGTCGATCAGCCCTGGCAACCTGCTGCTGGGCGCCGTGTTGGGCTTCGTCGCACCGCTGATGATGCGCAAATTGCGCCCGCTGCCGATCCGTATCCGTCGCCCGGGGGTGATCCTTCGGCTGTTTCTGGTGGTCGGTCGTGACGTGCTGGCGTCCAACCTCGCCGTGGCCTTGAGCGTGCTCAACGCCGGCCGCCGCCCGCCGCGCTCGCGCTTCGTCAAGGTGCCGCTGGACCTGCGCGATGCCAACGGCCTGGCAACCCTGTCGATGATCTGCACCGTGGTCCCCGGCACGGTCTGGTCGGAACTGGCGCTGGATCGCAGCATTCTGCTGCTGCACGTCTTCGACCTGGAGGACGACGAAGCGCCGTTCATCGAGCATTTCAAGGCGACGTACGAGCGCCCGTTGATGGAGATTTTCGAATGAGCGCCCTGCTGTCCAATGCGATTGTGCTGAGCCTGTTCCTGTTTTCCGTGGCGATGATCCTGACCCTGATCCGCCTGTTCAAGGGCCCCTCGGCCCAGGACCGGGTCCTGGCGCTGGACTACCTGTACATCGTCGCCATGCTGATGATGCTGACCCTGGGTATTCGCTACGCCAGTGATACCTACTTCGAAGCGGCGCTGCTGATCGCGCTGTTCGGTTTCGTCGGCTCCTTTGCCCTGGCGAAATTCCTCCTGCGTGGCGAGGTGATCGAATGACCGTTGAACTCCCGTTGTGGGTGGAAATCGCAGTGGCGGTCCTGCTGCTGCTCGGCAGCCTGTTCGCGCTGATCGGGGCGATTGGCCTGGTGCGGATGAAGGATTATTTCCAGCGCATGCACCCGCCTGCCCTGGCCTCGACGTTGGGAGCGTGGTGTGTGGCGCTGGCGTCGATCATCTACTTCTCGGCGCTCAAGTCCGCGCCGGTGCTGCATGCGTGGCTGATTCCGATTCTGCTGGCGATCACCGTACCGGTGACGACGCTGCTACTGGCGCGGGCGGCGTTGTTCCGCAAGCGCATGGCCGGGGATGATGTGCCGGCTGAGGTCAGTAGCCGGCGCACAGAGAGCGGTGTCTAAAAACGAAAATCAAAAGATCGCAGCCTTCGGCAGCTCCTGCATTGGAATGCGTCCCCTGTAGGAGCTGCCGCAGGCTGCGATCTTTTCAGGCCCAGGCCACTGCCAGCAACCCCGCCCCCAGCACCACGCACAACGGCGAATAGACCCA
Organism: Pseudomonas sp. C1C7; assembly: GCF_013359595.1. Lineage (GTDB taxonomy): Bacteria > Pseudomonadota > Gammaproteobacteria > Pseudomonadales > Pseudomonadaceae > Aquipseudomonas. The sequence goes on from NZ_JABFMP010000029.1 coordinate 27,498, forward strand.
GGTATCCCACCAGGCAAACCGGGAGTCTTTCACCAGTTTGAAAAAACCCACCAGTTCCGAATCGCCGATGGCCCGGGCGAACAGCAGGATCGCGATCGCGCTGATCAGCCATTGCAGCGACCAATGCCCGATCACCGGCACCCACCAGCCGACGCGCAAACACACCAGCAGCGCGATCATGAAAAGGGCGGCGGCGACTACCAGGGTGATCCAGCCTCGGGGCTTGAAGGCCGGTTGCAGCCTGACGCTGCCTTCGACCGGGACCTGGGGGACGGCGGCCACCGTCGCCCACTCGCCACCCAGTCCCCAATACACGTGTACCAAACTGATCACTGCAAACATCGTCACCAGCCATTGAGCCAACGCAAAGGTCATGGTCGAAGATCCTTGAAAGAGATTTGGACAGAATCATCCTAGTCGGCATTTTTTGTCGTGCACGACCGGTCAGCGGAGGAGTAAAGTGCCGCCCCATGAAATTCTCCCGCTCCGATCGATCACTGCTGGCCTGGATGCTCTACTGCTGCGTTCTGTTCAATGTGTTCGCCTGCAGCATCGGTCACGGGCAGATGGTCGGAATGCAGCTCAACGGCATCGGCGGGCAGTTCTGTACCGTCGACCCGGCGACCCAGGCCCCGGTTTCGAGCCCCTCTTCCGACGATCAATTGCCGACGCTGTCCAAGGCGTTCGGCTGTCCGTTGTGTTCCAGCGGTGGCATGGGCCCGGCGTTCAACTCCAGCCTGACCCTGGCGATTCTCCCCGAGCAACACAGCCCGCCGTTGGCGCCGATCGCCAACGCCGACCTCCCTGCCCGCTTCACCTGGCCCTCGGCCCATCCGCGCGCGCCGCCGCTCGCCTGAATCTCTTGCCTTAATCGATCAGCTCACTTCGCCAACGCGAGGCGTTCGCGCGTGCGCTGCTTTGCAATCAAGCATTCAGGATTCATCGATGAAACATGTTCCTTTGCTGGCGAGCCTGTTCGGCTGCCTGTCCGTCAGCGCCTGGGCGCAATCCACCGTCGACCTCGCACCGATCACTATCGATGGCGAACAAGACGCCGAGCCGGGCCTCGACCTTGATCAGTCCAGCGGCATGGCTTCACGCCTGGGCCTGAGCGTGCGGGACACCCCGGCCTCGGTGGCCATCGCCAACCGCAGCGACATCGAGCGCCACGGCTCGCAGAACTTCCAGGACGCCGCCAACACCCTGCCCGGGATCAACGCCAGCGCACCGCCGGGCTTCGGCGGTTTCGTCTCCTACCGGGGTTTCACCAGCAGCCAGATCACCCAGATGTTCAACGGCGTCAATGTCTCCGGCGGGCTCGCGCGGCCGGTGGATGCGTGGATCTATGACCGGGTGGAGCTGGTCGGCGGTCCGTCATCGCTGATCAATGGCGCCGGCTCCGTGGGCGGCTCGCTGAACTACGTGACCAAGCTGGCGACCCATGATGAGCAGGCGCTGGAAGGCCGGGTCAGCTATGGCACTTACGACACCACCGAGACCGCGTTCGGCGTCAATCACGCCTTGAGCGAGGCCGGCGCCGACACGCAGCACTACGCCCGCCTCGACGTCAGCCACAACACCGGCAACGGCTACATCGATCGCCAGGAGCGTGATGCCTGGAGCGTCGCGTTCTCTCTGCTCAGCGATCTCACGCCGGACCTGTCCCACACCCTGGCCCTGGAATATCAGGACGAACACGAGGACAGTCCCTACTGGGGCACGCCGGTGTTGAACCCCAAGGCAGGCGAGCTGAAGATCGACAAGCACAACCGCTTCAACAACTACAACGTCGAGGATGGACGCTACGAGCAGCGGACGATCTGGGTGCGCTCGATCATCGACTACCGGATCAACGACAGCACCACCCTGCGCAACATGCTCTACCACCTCGACAGCCAGCGCGATTACCGCAACCTGGAGACGTACCAGTACAACGCCGACAACTCGGCGGTGAATCGCTCCACGGCGTATCAGGTGCGGCACCAGGGCGAGCAGAACGGCAACCAGTTCGAGCTGCGTCACGACACTGAAATGCTGGGGCTGGCGACCACCTGGTCCGGCGGTTTCGAGTACAAGGTCAACCAGACCACCAACTCGCCGTTGAACGTCAAAGGCGCCAGCACGGTCGATCCGAACAATTATCAGCCGGGACACTTCTACGACATTCCGGGGACGCAGCAGGGTTATGTCAGCGACAAGACCAACGAAGTCACCACCAAAGCGTTGTTCGTTGAAAACCGCCTCGCGCTGACCGACAAACTCGCGCTGCTCACCGGCCTGCGCTATGACGACATCGACCTGGACGTGACCAACCATCGCGTCGTGACCGCGAGCAATCCGCGACGCCTCAAGCGCAGCTGGGAACCGGTGACCGGACGGGCCGGCCTGACCTATCAAGTGCTGCCGTCGGCCAATGTCTACTTGCAGTACAGCACCGCCGCCGAGCAGCCCAACGGCACCCAGGACTTCGACGTGTCCACGGGCAAGCAGTGGGAGATCGGCAGCAAGTTCGATTATCTGGACGGTCGGGGTTCGGCGACGGTGGCGGCGTACACCATCGAGCGCAAGGATTTCGCGGTGACCGATCCGCTGGATCCGACCCTGAGCGTACCGGTGGGGCAGCAGACGTCCAAGGGCATCGAGGTGGCCAGCTCGTTACGGGTCACTGATCGGCTGTTAATGGAGGGCAATTTTGCGTGGGTCGATGCCCAGTATGACGAGTTCACCGAGAAGAACGCGGCCGGTCAGGTGGTCTCGCGCAAGGGCAATACGCCCACCAACGTGCCGGACCGGGTTGGCAATCTGTGGCTGACCTATGACTTCACGTCGCAATGGCAAGGTGGAGTGGACGCGCGTTACGTGGCGTCGGTGTATGCCGACAGCGCCAACACCATGACCGTGCCGTCGTACACGCTGTTCGGTTCGTTCCTCAGCTACAAGGTGGATCGGCACACCACCGTTACCGGGCGGGTGCGCAACCTGACGAATGAGGTGTATGCCGAGTTTGCGCATGTTTCACCGGCGTATTACCTGGGGACGCCGCGGACGTTCGAGCTGGCCGTTCAGACGCGGTTTTAAAAGCTTCGCGGGCAAACCTCGCTCCTACAGGTCTGATGAAACCCTGTAGGAGCGAGGCTTGCCCGCGAAGACGTATCCGGAATCACCACATCATTTCAGCTCGGCAGACACCTTCTCCGCCACATCCGTCGGCAACCACTTCTTCCACACATCCGGATGCTTCTTCATGAAATCCTCCGCCGCCTGGCGCGGTGGGGTGTGTTTTTCGCTCATGTCGGCCAGGGCCTTGTTCAGCGGATCGATGGGGAAATCGACCTTGGTGAAGAACTCGGCGATCTGCGGATATTGCTTCTGGAACGGCGTGGACACGCCAATGGACAGCTTCGAAGGCAGCGAGCGGGTGGGTTTTGGATTGGGGTTGTCGGCGTCGGTCAGGGTCTTCCAGGCTTCGGCGTCGAATGGCGGTTCCTCAAGCTGGACCAGTTTGAAGCGACCGAGCAACGGCGTTGGCGACCAGTAGTAGAACAGCACCGGCTTGCCGCGCCGGATCGACGAGCTGATCTCGGCATCCAGTGCCGCCCCGGAACCGCTGCGGAAGTTCACGTAACTGTCGTCCAGCCCGTAGGCCTTGAGCTTCTGCTTGTTGACCACTTCCGAGGTCCAGCCGATGGGGCTGTTGAGGAAGCGCCCCTTGTTCGGCGCCTCCGGGTCCTTGAACACGTCCTTGTATTTGGGCAGGTCGCTGACGCTGCGCAGGTCCGGCGCCATGGCCTTGATGCCCTTGGCCGGGTCGCCCTTGATCACGTATTCCGGCACCCACCAGCCTTCGGTGGCGCCCTTGACCGTATCGCCCAGGCTCACCACCTTGCCTTCGGCTTCCGCCTTGACCCAGACCGGACTGCGCCCGGCCCACTCTTCGCCAATGACTTGAATGTCATTGTTGGCCAGGGCGGTTTCCAGGGTGATGGTAGTGCCGGGCAAGGTATCGGTCGACAGGCCGTAGCCCTTCTCGACGATGATTCGCAGGATATCGGTGATCAGGCTGCCGCTTTCCCAGTTGAGGTCGGCGAAATGCACCGGCGTCTCGGCCGCAAACACCGGAGCGGGTGATGCCAACACAGCGAAAGTGGTCAGGCTCGCAGCCAGCAAGCGTCGAAAACCTTTCATGCTTTTGCACCTCGTGCTGTTCGCAGCAATAGCAGGATGGCCAGGCAGAAGACCGCAAAGCCTCTGAAACTTCAGTCAACTGACTGTAGTAGAGGTTCCTGCTTTCGAGGGGTTCAGATCAATTTTCGGAAATTTCCTGCAGCCGCGTCAGCTCTCGTCTGACCATGTTGGCGTATTCAGGCGGGCGCAAACCGTAGAGTTCCGAGGCCACCCAATTGAGCCATGCGCCGTGCAGAACCGTCTTCTGCGCGAACAATCGCCGGGCTTCGGCCTCGGCGCGGGCCTGGTTCTGTTCATGGAATTCGGCGCGGGGCTGGCTCATCACTCGCTGGCCTTGAAGGTCACCAACTCGCCCTTGCGCCATTTGGCGGCCTTGGCGGTCACGGCCTTGAGGGTCTTGGTCAGGCCTTCCTGCAATTGCTGGTGAGCGGCGAAAACCGTTACCGCACTGTGGCCTTCCTTGAACACGATGGCTTCGCCGTCGGCGGTGGTCACGAAGGCGTAGTCGCCCAGGCCATAGACCGTCATTTTGATTTCGCGGAACCTGATTTCCAGCTTGCCGCCCTCGCGACTGGGCAGGACCGAGGCGCTGAAGTGATCGCCGACCTTGAGCTTGAGCCCTGGCTTGTCATCGACCACCAATGCCGACTCGGTATCGAGCTCGGCCACATAAATGCCCTCGGCGCTCTGTTCGGTGATGTAGACGAAACGAGATTGAAACAGTTTGACCAGCTTCGCGCGCAAATCACCCAGCACGAACAACGCATGCATATCGAGATTACTTACTGCCAAGGAACCATCCCCACATCTGAAAATGATGCCGCACGCATAAAAGGCGCACAGCCGAAAAAAGCGGCAATGCCGAAAGTGAAACCGGATAAACCCCAATCGTGGTCCTGAATGAGCAATGCACTCATTCCGAGGCTTGAGCAGACTACTGGACGACGCTCGCCTCGTCTTGCCTGGCTTTCGTCAAAGGTTGAAGGAAAACGCCCTTCCTGCCGCCAGAAGAATACGGACTATCGAATTCAGGGAAAAAACTCTTAAAAAAAAGCACTTTTCTGACATATCGCAAGCCGAAAATTGCTTTAGATAAACACGACTCACCCCACCAGTGACGGTGATTCTAGAGCAGCCATGCTCGCCGAGACTACCCATACAGACGTACATACGTCGGTAAAAACAACGAAAAGGACTTCATATGTGCACGCTGACACACTTTGCCCAACCCTTGGCACCGACGTCGATTTCAGCTTCGCCGATGTTGCGACACCCAGAACTTGCTCCCCGTTCCCCCGAATTGCCGCGCTTCCAAGTGATATTGGCCGGGAATGCGTTCTTTCATATCAAGGAAATTTCCACCGGGCATGTAAGAGGTTTCCGCGTCGATCATAACGAAGCCTGTGCCCTCGCCCGTGCACTCGAGGCGATGCATTGACAGCTTCAAGATCAGTTTTGCGGTCTATGCTCAGTGCTGCGTTTGAACATTGGTTTGAATATCGATTTCGAACTCCTGAAGCGCGACCACCTCAGAAGTAAAGAAGCCGTACTTCAGACTTTGAATCCGATTCACCCCTGCCAGGAGATGAACATGGAATCACCGACACACGACTTGAAAGGTTTGTTCGACCAGCTCGGCCTGGACTCCACCCAGAAAGCTATCGACGATTTCATTGCCAGCCATTCACCGCTGCCAGAGGACAAGAAACTCATCGACGCGGAATTCTGGACGCCGCAACAGGCAGGCTTCCTCAAGGAACAACTGCGCGAAGACGCCGACTGGGCTCGGGTGGTGGACGATCTGAACCTGCGCATGCACCAGGTGCACTGACCTCAATGCAGGCTGTCCGGCGTTTCAACCTTCAGTTGCGCGATCCAGGCAGCCTTGCACTCCTCCGCTTCATCCCGGGTCGAAAACGCCGTGCCCCGGCGTTCGCCATTGAGCAGCACCACCCAGCACACACTCTGACCCAGGGCCCGCAAGCTGGCGGGTACGCCGCTGCCAATCATGACTGCCACATCGACTTTGCTTTGCATGTTGCTCTTCGAACTCCGTTAGCAACCTAACTATATAGCTATGGTAAGGAGTCCCGAGGGGCGGAAACAATATTGGGTTTGTAGAGCTTTCTTTCCAAAGTCGTAACAATCCGCGCAAAGTGCTCCTACAGGACAGCAGACGAAAATAAATCGCAGGCAACAGAAAAAAGATCGCAGCCTTCGTCAGCACTCTTTGTGGGAGCTGCCGAAGGCTGCGATCTTTTCAGGACAACCGGCAAGAAACCGATTGCCGTACGAAATCAGGCTTGACGCTGGTGCTTGTCGATCTGCTCGTGACGTTCTTGAGCTTCGATGCAGTACTTGGTGGTCGGGCTGATCAGCAGGCGCTTGAGGCCAATAGGCTCACCGCTGTCGTCGCACCAGCCAAAGCTGTCTTCTTTGATACGTTCCAGAGCTTGTTCCAGCTGAGGCAACATGCGCTGGTCGCGGTCGATTGCGTTTACCAGCCAGGTGCGCTCTTCTTCGACCGAAGCTGCGTCAGCCGGATCGGCCGGGCTGTCCAGGCTCTCGATGGCGATGCGGTTCTGTTCGATGCGCTCATGGGTTTCGACTTTCATGTTCTGCAACAGCTCGGAGAAAAAAGCATGTTGCTCGGCATTCATGTAGTCATCCGCCGGCATGGCCAGCAACTTGTCCTTTGTCATTGATATCTCTATAAAAAACGTGCATTAAGGCGAATTAGGGAGCGTTCCGACAAACCTGTTCAGGCCATCGCGAAGGCGCCGTTTGTTCCAAGCGCCACCCGGCACTCAATTTACGAGGGGCGGCAGTCTAAGGCCGACTTGAGGCCTCAGCAACTGAAAAGACAGCGAATTTGTCCGACAAGGCCTCGAAAATGCGCTATGGCAGGCATTCAGGCGGATATCGGAGTGCGTTTATAGCAAGAAATTCAATTCAGCGGGCCTATATAGAAGACAAACGGCTGGGCGGCGGGAAGCCGTTTGCAGGTCGCGCCGGCTCGGCTAAGGTTGACCTTCCCGTTATGGCTGACTCAAGGAGCGATTAAATGAAGCTGATCGGCATGCTGGATTCGCCTTTTGTACGACGCGTTGCCATCTGCGCCAAACGCCTGGGCATCGACCTGGAGCAGCACTCGGTGTCGGTATTGCGCACGTTCGAGCAGTTCCAGCAGATCAACCCGGTGGTCAAGGCCCCGACCCTGGTGCTGGACGACGGCGAGGTACTGATGGACTCGACACTGATCATCGACTACCTCGAAACCCTCGCCGGCCCCGACCGCAGCCTGATGCCGAAGGCGATCGATCAACGCCTGCGCTCGTTGCGCCTGATCGGCCTGGCATTGGCCGCCTGCGAAAAATCCGTACAGCTATATTACGAACGCAACCTGCGCCCGGCCGAGATTCAATTCCAGGCCTGGTCCGAACGGGTCGAGGGACAATTGGCCGCAGCCTACACCGCACTGGAAAGGGAGCTGCAAAAACAGCCGCTCGACACCGACGCCCCGATTGACCAGGCCGGCATCACCCTGGCCGTGGCCTGGAGCTTCACCAATCTGGTAGTACCGGATCAGGTCTCGCGCGAAGCCTTCCCGAAGATCGCCGCGTACACCGAATATGCCGAGGGGCTAGAGGTGTTTATCAGTACGCCGATTGAATGAGATTGACCCGACGTCATCGCGAGCAGGCTCGCTCCCACAGTTGACCGCAATCCCCTGTGGGAGCGAGCCTGCTCGCGAAAAAAATCAACAGGCCCAACGCAATATGAAAAAGCCGCCTCTACTAAAGAAGCGGCTTGTTCCGGTATCAATGCACAAACAACGCAATCAGGATGATGATCGGAATCGGTACGCCGAGAAAGAACAGCAGTAATGAGCGCATGATGTTTCTCCTGGGTTAGCGAACAGGTGTGGTGGTGACGTAGGTGTCCGTTTCCACGTACACCACGGCATCCCGGCGGCGGCCGCCGAAGGTCGCGGCGAGGCTGGCGAAGAAGGCGCCGGCCAGCAGTGCAACGAACATCCACAAGGTGCTCCAGGCGGCGACTTTGGCGGCCGTGTCGGCAGCCTCCTTCGCGGTCTGTTTGGCGTCGGCCACGGCTTTTTGCGTGCGGGCGTAGACTTCATCCACGCGACGCTCGGCATCGGCCTGGGTCAGGTTGGTCCGCTGTGCCACAAGTTGTGCGAGATAGGTGCGGTCCTCGGCAGCCAGTTGGCCGTCGGCGATGGAGCGCACGAAGATGCGCGTCACGGTGCCCCGAGCCGCCTCGTCACTGACGGCATCGGGGCGATCATCGCGGAACAGGCTGTCGACGTAGTAGCCGTACTGATCGCTGTCAGTATTGGCAGCCGCCGTACCCGCCACCTGGGTCATGGCATTGGCGGCACCGCCGGCGACCTGTGCCCCGGCCTGCACCCCGCCGCTGACCATACTGCTGACCGACCCGGCCACCAGCATCGCCGTCACCAGCGTTGCCACGCACCAGGCCAGGAACCCATGGGCGGTGTCACGAAAGTAGACTTCGTCGCCGTGCATGTTGGTCCACTTCACCCGCAGCCGCCCGGCGATGTAGCCACCGAGCCCGGACGCAATGATTTGGGTGAAGGCCAGCCAGACGATCGTGGTGATCCCCAGCCCCTTGGCGCTCACGCCTTCGTTGGCCCAGGGCGATACCGCGGAAAATCCGAGGCCAAAGCCCAGCAATACCAGAATCAGCGACAACGCCGCCGCAGCCGCGGCCCCTGCGAAAATCGCGCCCCACGACACGCCGGAAACCGTGGTCGATTCCTCCAGGGGAACGGGATAGAAACCATCTGATGAGGATCTATTCATTGTTATGTCGCTCCAGGCAGTAAATACGGTGTTACAACTCTCGAATCAGCCGTTGCAGTCACCGTGCCAGACGCGTCGTTTGAATAAATCCTTGTGTGTCAGACAGTTATAGAGTTTGAACTTACGGGAGCCATGCAATATGCAACGAGCGCACAGGTTCAGCGGGTTTTATGCATTAAATTAAAAAAGGCAAAAGATCGCAGCCTTCGGCAGCGCCTGCAGGAATTGCGTGAACCCTATATTGCTCATGAACTTTTATTTAGTAAGCCAACCGGCAATTCTTGGCAAAATGCCGTTCACTTTGTATCAGACCGATTATCAGGCCAACCCCATGACCCGTATCTTGACCATCGAAGACGACGCCGTGACCGCCCGGGAAATTGTCGCCGAATTGAGCAGCCACGGCCTTGAGGTCGACTGGGTCGACAATGGACGCGAAGGCCTGGAGCGGGCGATCAGCGGCGACTACGACCTGATCACACTTGACCGCATGCTGCCCGAACTCGATGGCCTGGCGATCGTCACCACCCTGCGCAGCAAAGGCGTGGCCACGCCGATCCTGATGATCAGCGCCCTGTCCGATGTCGATGAGCGCGTGCGCGGCTTGCGTGCTGGCGGCGACGATTACCTGACCAAGCCCTTCGCCACCGATGAAATGGCCGCCCGGGTCGAAGTCCTGCTGCGTAGGCAGAACACCGGCACCGCCCAGGCCACCACCCTGCGGGTCGCCGATCTTGAGCTGAACCTGATCAGCCACGAAGCCAGCCGCGACGGCCAGATGCTCACGCTGCTGCCCACTGAATACAAACTGCTGGAATTCCTGATGCGCAACACCGGGCAAATCCTCTCGCGGATGATGATTTTCGAGGAGGTCTGGGGTTATCACTTCGATCCGGGCACCAACCTGATCGATGTGCACATCGGCCGTCTGCGCAAGAAAATCGACCCGCCTGGCAATGCCCCATTGATTCGAACCGTGCGAGGCTCGGGTTATGTCATTGCCGAACCCGTCTAAAGGCTGGCGTTCTTCCAGCAGCCGTCTGCTGGCGCTGTACAGTGCGTTGTTCGTGGCCTGGAGCGGCATTCTCATGGGGGTCATGTACTACGAGGTGTCCGCGTACCTGGACAACCTGGCCAAACATTCGCTGATGCAGCGTCAGCATCTGTTCTCGCGCTTCCAGGGCGACCAACTGGTGGACGCGCTCGCCGTCAGCATGACGTTCGACATTCGCGGCATCGACGCCTATGGCCTGTTCGATCGCCAGCACCGCTACCTCAACGGCGCCCTGCGCAGCATTCCCGAAGGTCTGCCGCTGGACGGCAAGATCCACATGCTCAGTGAATGCGCCGACTCGGACGACCCGACCCTGCCCTCCGACAGCTGCGACGCCGTGGCCACCCAGACCCGCGACGGGCGCTGGCTGGTGCTGGTGCGCGACAACGGTTCGCTGTTTGCGGTGACCCGGATCATCCTCCACGCATTGCTGTGGGGTATGACCCTGACCATCCTGCCGGGCATCATCGGCTGGCACCTGCTGCGGCGCCGGCCGCTGCGGCGCATTCGCGGGATTCAGGCCAGCGCCGAGGCCATCGTCGCCGGCGACCTGACCCGACGCCTGCCGCTGTCCAACCGCCGCGACGAACTGGACATGCTCGCCGCCATCGTCAACGCCATGCTCGAACGCATCGAGCGCCTGATGAACGAGGTCAAGGGCGTGTGCGACAACATCGCCCATGACCTGCGCACCCCGTTGACCCGCCTGCGGGCGCAGTTGTATCGCATGCAACAGCAGGCCGGCGAAGGCTCCAGCGAAGCGGCGCAGCTGGATCTGGTACTGGCCGAGGCCGACACCTTGATGGCGCGCTTTCGCGGGCTGCTGCGAATTTCCGAACTGGAGGATCGCCAGCGTCGCTCCGGTTTCGTGCAGCTTGATCCGGTGGCGTTGCTGCAGGAGTTGCATGAGTTTTATCTGCCGCTGGCGGAGGACGATGGCCTGACGTTCACATTGCAACTGCCGGAAACACTGCCATCGCTCAATGGTGACCGGGCGCTGCTGTTCGAGGCGGTGGCGAACCTGCTGAGCAACTCAATCAAATTCACCCCGCCGGGTGGCCAGGTGATTTTGCGCGGGCGCAATGACAACGGGCATACCCGCATTGAAGTCCTGGACTCGGGCCCGGGCATTCCCGAGGCTGAACGGGTGGCGGTGTTCCAGCGTTTCTACCGCGCCGAAGCGGGTAACCTGAAAAGCGGTTTTGGTCTGGGACTGTCGATCGTCGCGGCGATTGTCAGCTTGCATGGTTTCAAGCTGGAGGTGGGCAGCAGCGAACTGGGTGGTGCGCGGCTGGTGCTGGATTGTGAAGAAAGCCTGATTCCACAGACCTGAAAATCAAAAGATCGCAGCCTGCGGCAGCTCCTGCACAAAACCCTGTAGGAGCTGCCGCAGGCTGCGATCTTTTAAAGGCTTATGCCGGGTAGTTAGCCCGCAACGCCTCCAGCCCACCCTGATAAATGCCGGTGAACAACGCCACCACTTCCTCGTCACTCACACCCACCGGTTCAAACTGCCCCGACCAGGTAACCCGCGCACCCTGTCCCTGGGCTTCCACCTTGATGGTCGCCAGGTAAGCCGTCGCCGGAAACGGTGCCTGCAGAATCGAGTAGCTGTAGCTCTTCGCGTCATTGTCGAACGCTTGCAGGCGTTCGATCACCACACCGCCGTCCGCCGTTTGCAGGCTGCGCACACGGCCGCCTTCGCTCAGTTCGCTTTTCGGGATGAAGGGCAGCCAGTCGGGCAGCGAGTCGAAGCCGCCGATCAATTGCCAGACCTGGTCGGCCGAAGCCGGGATGTCGATGAATGCCGAGGTAGTTGCCATGGGTAAATGCTCTCCAGATTAATAAGATTCGGATTTCAGACGGCCATGCTGTCGACGACACCGCCGTCGACCCGCAGGGCCGCGCCGGTGGTGGCGGAGGACAGCGGCGAAGCGATGTAGGCGACCAGATTGGCCACTTCCTCGACCTGCGCCACACGCTGGATGATCGAGCTCGGACGGGCCTTGCGCACGAAGGCGTCGGCTTCTTCCTGGACACTGCGCCCGGAAGCGGCGATGGCGTCCTTGAGCATCTCTTCCACGCCGTCGGTGAGGGTCGGGCCCGGCAGGATCGAGTTGACCGTCACCCCGGTGCCCGCCAGGCGCTTGGCCAGGCCATGGGACACCGCCAGGTTGGCGCTCTTGGTCACGCCGTAGTTGATCATCTCGGCAGGGATCGCCAGGCCGGATTCCGAAGACAGGAAAATCACCCGGCCCCAGCCCTGCTTGACCATGTCCGGCACGTAATGCCGGGACAGGCGCACACCGGAAATCACGTTGATTTCGTAGAAGCGCTCCCACTCGCTGTCCGGGGTCTCGAAGAAGTCCTCGGCGTTGTAGATCCCGAGGTTGTTCACCAGAACATCGGCGCGAGGTTCGGCGGCGAACAGCTTCTGTGCGCCTTCAGCGGTGCCCAGATCGGCAGTCAGCCCGCGCAGTTGAGCACCCGGCACCTGCTCGCGAATGGTCGCCAGCGTCTGCTCCACCTTGGCCGAGTCGCGGCCGATCACTACCACCGTGGCGCCGGATTCGGCCAGTGCCTTGCTGATGCCCAGACCGATGCCGGCAGTGCTGCCGCTGACGATGGCCAGTTTTCCAGTCAGATCGATTTTCATGTTCAAGCTCCCATGTTCGACAGAGGTGCTGACACCGTGAACTGCCGCGATAACGTTTGATTGCGTGGTCAGGAGTGACCGTTGAGCGAATCCTAGAGCGTGGCGATCCGACCGTCCAAGACATAATAAGCAGCAGTTGTGCCCCGCAAGGTCTGACCGCCGATACATCATGTAGGAGCTGCCGAAGGCTGCGATCTTTTGACTTTGCCTTTAAAGATCAAAAGATCGCAGCCTCGCTGCGCTCGACAGCTCCTACAGTAAGCAAACGCCCATCCAGTGTAGGAGCTGCCGCAGGCTGCGATCTTTGATCTTCAGCTTTTCGCACCCATCTCGCAAAGAGATACCAGCATCTGAATTCAGCACTACGAGTGTTGGCCAAACGCTGACTAAGATGAGCCACACCTCCCAACACAAGCCGCGACATCGCCTGCGGCGCACAAGAAACCGGAGATCGCTCGATGAACATTGCTGTTGCCTGTGAACACCTGCCCCTGCCCGATGCGTTGCACGACGAGTTGAGCCAGTTGCTCGGCAGCCGGTTCTCCACCTCGGCCAGTGTGCGCGAGCACCATGGCACCGACATTTCCGCCCTCGATCCCGTGCCGCCGGATGCCGTGGCTTTTGCCAACAGCCTGGAAGACATCGTCGCCATCAGCACCGCTTGCCACCGCCATGGCGTGCCAATGATCGTCTACGCCAGCGGCACCTCGCTGGAGGGCTGGCTGCAGGCGTCCCATGGCGGGGTGAGTATCGATGTCTCGGGCATGGACAAGATTCTCGAGATCCGCGTCGACGACATGGACGCCACCGTGCAGCCGGGCGTGACCCGCAAGCAGTTGAACGCTGCCCTGCACGGCACCGGCCTGTTCTTCCCCATCGACCCCGGCGCGGATGCCTCGCTTGGCGGCATGGCCGCGACCCGAGCCTCCGGCACCAACGCCGTACGCTACGGCACCATGCGCGAAAACGTGCTGGGCATGACCGCGGTGCTGGCCGATGGTCGGGTGATCAATACCGGTGGTCGCGCGCGCAAATCTTCCGCCGGCTATGACCTGACTCACCTGCTGGTGGGCTCCGGCGGCACCCTGGCAACCATTGCCGAACTCACCGTCAAACTGCACCCTATCCCTGAGGCGATCTCCGCTGCGGTGTGCCGTTTCCCCAGCGTCGATCACGCCGTGCGCACGGTGATCCAGACCATTCAGCTGGGCGTGCCGATTGCCCGCATCGAACTGATCGACGCCCTGACCGTGCGCGCGCTCAACGCCTACAGCAAGACGCAACTGCCGGAAGCGCCGTCGCTGTTTTTCGAACTGCATGGCTCCGAAGCCGGGGTCAAGGAACAGGTCGAGACCGTGCGCATGGTCGCCGACGAACATGAAGGCCAGGACTTCGAATGGGCCGTGCACCCCGAGGACCGCAGCCGGTTGTGGCAGGCGCGGCACGAGGCCTACTTCGCCGCCCTCGCCCTGCGTCCAGGCTGTCGCTCGCTGACCACCGACGCGGTGGTGCCGATCTCGCGCCTGGCCGAATGCATAGAAGCCACTGCCGCGGACCTGACGGAAAACGGCCTGGTGGCACCGATCTTCGGGCATGTCGGCGACGGCAATTTCCATGCGCTGATCCTCGTCGATCCCAATGACCCGGACGAAGTGCAGCGCGCCGAAGCCGTGGCCCATCGCCTGGCCGAGCGGGCGATCGCCATGCATGGCAGCTGCACCGGCGAACACGGCGTCGGCCTGACCAAGCAGCATTTCATGCCCCTGGAACACGGGGCCAATGCGGTGGACGTGATGGCCGCGATCAAGGCCGCACTGGACCCGAAACAGCTGATGAACCCCGGCAAGATCTTCCCCCGAGGCCATGCGCTGCGCTGAGGCGCGATAGCATGGCCGCCGGAAGGAAACCGAGGGAGCAAGCATGGAAATCCGTCAGATCAAATATTTCGTCGCCATCATCGATTGCGGCAGCCTGTCCCAGGCGGCGCGTCAGGTGCACGTGGCGCAATCGGCGCTGAGCAAACAGATGTCGGCACTGGAAGCCGAACTGGGCGCGCAATTGCTCTATCGCAGTCACAACGGGGTGATCGCCAGCGAGGCCGGCAAGGTGTTCTACGAATATGCCCAAGGCATGCTCAAACACCTCAGCGATGCCCGCGCAGCGGTGAACAGCAGCCCGGACGCGGTCAGCGGTTCGATTGTCGTAGCTCTGCCGCAATCGGTGGCGAGCATCCTTGCCATGCCGCTGATGCGCGCGGTCAAGGCGCGCTATCCGCTGGTGGCGTTCAACTTCAACGAAGAGCTGACCGGCAACGTCATGGATCAACTGGTCCATGGCCGGGTCGATCTCGCGCTGTTCACCTCCGAAGGCCTGCCGCCGCAGGTGCTGTTCAGTCCGTTGGTGGAGGAGGATTTCTACCTGATCCACATGGCCAGCGACCCCGATGCGCCGCCAGCCGGAGAGGTGTCGCTGGAACAGGCGCTGGCACGGCCACTGGTGTTCCCCAGCCAGGCCCACAGCCACAGCACCCGCACCCTGGTGGAACAGGCGGTGAAACGCCATGGCCTGCCTGTGGCCGAGATCGCGATGGAGGTCAACTCGGTGCACATCCTCAAGAGTGCGGTCGAGGCCGGCATCGGCCACACCATCATGCCGTTGAACCTGGCCATGCGCGAAATCGAGGACGGCCGCCTGGTGGCCCATCGCATCGCCGCCGAAGGCCTGACCCGAACCCTGGGCATCTGCAGTTGCACCACGATGCCCGCAAGCCACCTGAAAAACCTGATCTGCGAGCTGATCCGCGACGTGGTGAACGAACTGTGCGAGCGCGGCGAATGGCCCGGAGGTCGCCCGCTCTGATCGATTGAACCCACCCTTTTCATGATCGCCCCGACAACAACAAGAAAGAGGCTTGAGATGAATACACCTGACATCGACGACAAGGCCCTGCACTCGGCCTATCGCAAAACCGCCTGGCGGATCATTCCGCTGCTGATCGTCTGCTATCTGGTCGCCTATCTGGATCGGGTCAACGTCGGCTTCGCCAAACTGCAGATGCTCGATGACCTGAAATTCAGCGACGCCGTCTACGGGCTCGGCGCCGGGGTGTTCTTCGTCGGCTACCTGATGTTCGAGATCCCCAGCAACATCGCCCTGCACCGGTACGGCGCGCGGCGCTGGATCGCCCGCATCATGATGACCTGGGGCCTGCTGTCGGCGGCGATGATGTTCATCCAGACGCCGATGAGCTTCTACGTGCTGCGCTTTCTGATCGGCATCGCCGAAGCGGGGTTCTTTCCGGGGATCATCTTCTACCTCACCACCTGGTTTCCCAGTCACCGACGTGGGGTGATGATTTCCCTGTTCATCGCCGCCCTGCCGATTTCCAGCATGCTCGGTTCACTGATATCCGGGTGGATCATGCAGAGCCTCGACGGCGTGGCCGGCTATGCGGGCTGGCAGTGGTTGTTCGTGATCGAAGGCTTGCCGGCGGTGTTGCTGGGGGCGGCGGTGTTCTTCCTGCTGCGCGACCGCATCGCCGATGCGCAATGGCTGAGCGCCGAAGAGAAACGTGGCATGCAGGCAGCGCTGGACCGTGAGGCCCGGGGCAAGCCACAGCATTCGCTGCGTGACGGTTTGCTCAATCCGAAGATCTGGCTGCTGGGCGCGGTGTATTTCTGCCTGGTGCTGGGGCAGTACGTGATCAGCTTCTGGATGCCGACCATCATCCGCAACAGCGGCGTCGCCGAGCCTTGGGCCATCGGCATGCTGACCGCGATCCCCTATTCCGTCGCAGCGATCAGCATGGTCCTGGTCGGCCGCAGCTCCGACCGCCATCGCGAATACCGCTGGCACCTGGCGATCTGCGCCTGCATCGGCGCGGGCGGCGTGATCTTCGGCACCCTGTTCGGCAACAGCCTGCTGCTGGCCATGCTCGGCCTGACCATCGGCACCGCCGCGATGATCAGCAGCCTGCCGGTGTTCTGGGGCATGCCCACCGCCGTGGTCGGCGGCGCCGCGGCTGCGGCGGGGATTGCGTTGATCAACTCGCTGGGGAATGTGGCGGGGTTCTTCAGCACCATCGTCGTGGGCTGGCTGACGCAGATGACGGGCAGTACGCAGGTGGCGATGTACTTCATGGCGGGAGCGTTGGTGCTCGGTGGTTTGCTCGGGTTGAGCGTGTCGCGGGCGGGCAAGGCGACCACATCGACGGTGCCCGCACCGGTTCACAATCCATAACTTTCACACCCAACTCCGTGGGAGCGAGCTTGCTCGCGATGAGGCCGTGTCAGTCTCTATAAACGTTGCCTGACACTCCGCCATCGCGAGCAAGCTCGCTCCCACAGGTTCAGCGCAGCGCCTGCTATCGCCTGAAATCCGTCTCCCGCAGAGTTAGGTGCTTTACTCAATGGATTGCGCAACCCAGCGAGCCTGCCCCCATGAACCGCAACGACCTGCGCCGCGTGGACATGAACCTGTTGGTGATTTTCGAAACCCTGATGTTCGAAAAGAACCTGACCCGCGCCGGGGAAAAATTGTTTCTCGGCCAGCCCGCGGTCAGTGCGGCGCTGGCGCGGTTGCGGGATCTGTTCGATGACCCGCTGCTGGTACGCAATGGGCGGGTGTTGGAGCCGACTCAGCGGGCACTGGCGATTCTCAAGGAGTTGCAGCCGGCGATGGACACCATTTCCGGCGCGGTCAGCCGGGCCAAGGATTTCGACCCTTCCACCAGCCGCGATGTGTTTCGCATCGGGCTGTCCGACGATGCCGAATTCGGACTGTTTCCGCCCCTGCTCAAACAATTGCGCGAAGAGGCACAGAACGTGGTGATCGTGGTGCGGCGGGTGAATTTTCTGTCGATGTCGTCGATGCTCGGCACCGGGGAGATTTCCGTTGGCATCAGCTACACCACTGAGCTGCCGGCCAATGCCAAGCGCAAGAAGTTGCGGGATTTGAGCGTGAAGATCCTGCGCGGGGATAAACGCCCAGGCACGCTGACCCTGGACGACTACTGCGATCGGCCCCACGCGCTGGTGTCGTTTTCCGGGGACCTGACCGGGGCCATCGACACCGATCTGGCCCGTATCGGCCGTTCGCGCCGGGTGGTGCTGGCAGTGCCGCAGTTCGCCGGCCTGCGCTCGTTGATCGCCGGCACCGACATGCTCGCCACCGTGCCGGACTACGCGGCAGAAGCGTTGATCGATGGCAGCCCTCAGCTGCGCGCCGACGACGCGCCGTTCGACATCAAGCTGTCCGAACTGTCCATGGTCTGGAACGGTGTCAACGATAACGATCCGGCAGAACGTTGGTTGCGCTCGCGAATTGCGGAGCACATGTCGGCTCCACCGTCGGGGCGTTCAGCGAATTGAAATGCGGATCGGTCTCGCGCATGTAGACCGGCAGGTCGGTCATCGGCGGCATGGCCGGGATCTCGAAGTAGATCTGCACGATCCAGCCACGGTGATAGCTGGCGTGGTTGACCACGTGCAGGAACATCGCACCGGCGCTCATGGTGCCGCTTTCCCCGGAAACGAAGGTGAACCGCAGGGGCTTGTCCAGCGAGGCATCGGTCTGTCGGTCGGCCCAGTCGACGTACCAGCGATCGACCGCCTTTTGCGCCTCGCGCAGGTCAGAGAGCACGGGATGGATCAGGTCGTGGGAGGTTTTGAAGTTGTGGCCACGACCTTCGAGATGGGCCTGCCAGATGCGGTCGACGACGTAGATGTGGTTCAGGGTGCCAATGATGGTGCCGAAAACGCCGGCGCGTTGTTTCTCCACTTCCCCCGCGGGTAACTGCGCCAGGTTGTCGAACAGGCGCCGATTGGCCCATGTCCTGTAGTCGGCGAGCATGCGGGCAGTGCGTACGTTGATCATCAGATGTCTCCGATGGCGAAGAGCGCATTTCCCAAGGATAGCGCTAACAGAGACGGGCGGTGCGGGGGCTGATTACCGGTCATCAGCCTGTACTGAAATCTTGGCGTGCACCTGTAGGAGCCAGCTTGCTCGCGATGGTCGTCAACGATGACGTTGGCTGCCTGACACCCCGCGGCGTTCTCGGGTGTATCGCGTGCAAGCTGGCGCCTACAGGGGTTCGTAGTGATTATGGGAGGTGCGTCATCACCCGGTCAGCCAGCGCCAGGCAGCTGGTCAGGCCCGGCGATTCGATGCCGAACAGGTTGATCAACCCTGGCACTCCATGCTCCGCCGGCCCATCGATACGGAAATCGGCAGCCGGATCGCCCGGGCCGCTGATTTTCGGGCGGATACCGCTGTAGGCCGGTTGCAGGCTGTTATCCGGCAACCCCGGCCAGTAGCGCCGGATCGCCGCGTAAAAACCGTCGGCCCGTGCCGGATCCACGCGGTAATCGATACCCGAGACCCACTCCACATCCGGTCCGAACCGCGCCTGCCCGCCAAGGTCGAGGGTCATGTGCACGCCAAGCCCGGCGCTTTCCGGCGCCGGGTACACCAGATGGCGAAACGGCGCGCGACCGCTGAAGCTGAAGTAACTGCCCTTGCACAAGTACGCGGTGGGCACATGCCGGGCAGGAAGGCCTTCAATGCGCCCGGCCACCTCGGGCGCCGACAACCCCGCACAATTGATCAGCTCGCGACAGGTCAGGGTCATCGGCTCGGCGCCGCCCATCTGCAATGCAAACCCTTGCTCGATGCAGCGCACCGACAACAGCGGCGTATGAAACACCAGCGACACGCCATGGGCCTCGGCATCGCCTTGCAGCGCCAGCATCAGCCCATGGGAATCGACGATGCCGGTGGACGGCGACCACAGCGCAGCAACGCATGCCAACTCCGGCTCAAGCGCCCGCGCCTGCTCGGCATCCAGCCATTGCAGATCCTCCACGCCATTCTGCCGCCCCTGCTCAAGCAGCTTTGCCAAGGCCAGCTTTTGCGCTTCATCGGTGGCGACAATCAGCTTGCCCAGGCGCTGATGACTCACGCCGCGCTCGTCGCAGTAGGCGTAGAGGCGTTGCTTGCCCTCCACGCACAACTGCGCCTTGAGACTGCCGCCGGGGTAGTAGATGCCGGCGTGGATCACTTCGGAGTTGCGCGAGCTGACCCCGACGCCGATGCCTTCGCCGGCTTCGACCACGATCACTTCGCGCCCACTCATGGCCAAGGCTCTGGCCACCGCCAGCCCGACCACCCCGGCACCTGCCACCACGCTATCGATATCGACGCTCACCGTCCCCGCTGCCATCAAACCAGTCCCCGCTCCCGATAGTCGATGAGGCTGGAGAATATCGCCAACAGGAAGGCCATGACCACGAAGAAGATCAGCACCAGGAAATACGAACCGGTGAACTGCACGATCAGTCCGATCAGGATCGGCACGATGACGCCGGCCATGTTGCCGCAGAAGTTCATGGTGCCGGCCAGCACGCCGGTCTTCGAGGTGCCGCCGAGGATCGAAGGAATGCACCAGTACATGCCGCACCAGCGGATGAAGAACATCGCCACGCACAGAAGACCGATGGCCTGGCTGGCCTGCGAGGTGTACGCGGTGCCGAGCATGCAGAGTGCCGCCACCAGCGCCGAGCCGCTGAACATGCTGCGCATCACCAGGTTCGGCGAGGCGCCGGTGGATTTCCATTTGTCGCCCAGGTAGCCGCCGACCAGTTCACCGACGAAACCGCACATGAAGATCAGGAAGGTCGCGCCGCCCATGCCGGAAATGTTCAGGCCGTGGGTCTGGTGCAGGTAGCTCGGCATCCAGGTCAGCAAGCCGTAGAACACGCTGAGGATGCAGCAATAGCCGGCGAACATGGCCAGTACCGAACGGTCCCGCAGCAGCTCCTTGAACGGGATGCTGGTGACCGCGCCGGCCTTGCTGACCGTGGCGTTGCCGGCGGTGATGTGTGCAAGCTCCGCGGCGTTGACGCCCGGGTGTTCGCTGGGATGGTTGCGGATGTATTTCCAGGCCAGCACCCCGGCGAGCATGGTGCCGACGCCGGCGATCACGAAGGCGATGCGCCAGGAGTCGAACCAGGCGATCAGCCCGGCAATGATGATCGCGCCGAAGGCACTGCCCAGCGGCGCACCGCCGTCGACCAGCACCGCGCCGCGTCCGCGTTCGTTGGGCGTCAGCCAGGCGCCGTTGAGCTTGGCGCCGGCCGGCATGATCGGCGACTCGGCAACGCCCAGGCCCATGCGGGTGATCAGCAGGGTGATCCAGTTGTGCGCACCGGCGGCAAGCGCCTGGAACGCGCCCCAGGCCACGGTCGCCACCACGATCACGCGGCGGGTGTGGAAACGGTCCAGCAGCATGCCGCCGGGGATTTGCATCAGCGCGTAGGACCAGAAGAACGCGCTGAGCATCAGGCCTTCGAGGGCCGGCGGGATCTGGAACTCGGTGGAGATCATCGGCAACGCCACCGACAGTGAGGCGCGGTCGATGTAGTTGATGGCGGTCAGCATCAGCATGATGAGGAAGATCCGCCAGCGTACGGTGGTGGCTCGTTCGGTTGCGGACGCGGCTGGCATGGCCAGGCTTTCGGCACTCGGATTGTTCATGGAGGGGCGCTCTTATTGTTGTGGAAACAAGCGGCCCCACTCTAATCACGGCTCCGGGTGCTGAATAATGATGGGATCTGATTGGGGGATTACCAACCGTCATCCCCTGAATTTTGCTGTGGATTCAATGGCCTCTTCGCGGGCAAGCCCGCTCCCACAGGTTTGCGAACGCCTCATATCCCTGTGGGAGCGGGCTTGGTCGCGAAGAGGCCGGTTGATTCAACAAAGAACCAACAGACAATCAGAAAGTCCCTGGATAACTCCCGCCATCGAGCAACAGGTTCTGCCCGGTGAGAAACCCGGATTGCGCACTACAGATGAACGCGCAATAGGCACCAAATTCATCCGGCTGGCCAAAGCGCTGCGCCGGCACGTTCCTGCGTCGTTGCTCGGCAACGGCCTCAACACTGCTGCCATTGGCTTGCGCGGCAGCGTCGAGGGTTTTCTGTAGGCGCTCGGTCTCGAATGGCCCCGGCAACAGGTTGTTCACGGTGACATTATTGCCCGCCAACCGCGCCTGACGCGCCAGCCCCGCGATGAATCCGGTCAGCCCGCTGCGCGCACCGTTGGACAGCCCCAGCACGTCGATCGGCGCCTTCACCGCACCGGAGGTGATGTTGACGATACGCCCGAACCCACGCTCGGCCATGCCGTCGACACAGGCCTTGATCAGTTCGATCGGCGTGAGCATGTTGGCGTCCAGCGCCTTGAGCCAGTCTTCGCGCTGCCAGTCGCGGAAGTCCCCCGGCGGCGGACCACCCGCGTTGTTCACCAGAATGTCGATCTGCGGACAGGCCGCCAGCACCTGCGCTCGCACCGCCGCTTCGCTGATGTCCCCGGCCACGGTGCGCACCTCGATGCTCGGTGCCAACTGCCGCAGTTCTGCGGCAGCCGCCTGCAGGGTCTCATCGCCACGGGCGTTGATCACCAGGTTCACACCCTCCTTCGCCAACGCACGCGCACAGGCCAGGCCCAAGCCCTTGCTGGCGGCGCAGACAATCGCCCAGCGCCCCGAAATTCCCAAATCCATGACCCTGCTCCCGTCGATTGAAAACGCCCACGTTAACACCGCACGCCCCCTTCACAGGGGATGACAAAGGGTGATCGCAGGATCAGACCTTTTCATTATCGGCGCTCCCGAGCGCTGATTACTGTTGCCCCACGAACAAGAACCACAAGCGGGAGACACCCATGAACCCATTTCAGTTTTACTTCCCCACCACCCTCAAAAGCGGCAACGGTCTGGTGCGTCAGGCAGGCGTCCTGCTCAAGCCCCATGTGCAGAAAAAGCTGCTGGTGGTCACCGACGAAGGCCTGATGGCGTCGGGGGTGATGGAAGCCTTTTTCGCCTCGCTGACTGAAAGCGAGATTGCCTACGAAGTGTTTGCCGGGGTCGAGCCCAACCCCACCACCGACGTGCTGGAGCGCGCCGTGGCGTTCCTCAAAAGCCACGATTGCGATTCGGTGATCGGCGTCGGCGGTGGCAGCAGCATCGACACCGCCAAGGGTGTCGCGGCCATGGCCACCAACCCCGGCAACATCCTCGACTACGAGGGCTACGACAAACTCAAGCAGCCGCCGCTGCCGATCTTCGCCATCCCGACCACTTCCGGCACCGGCAGCGAGTGCACCGCGTCCACGGTGTTCACCAACACCAAGACGCTGTTCAAGACCGTGATCATCAGCCCGGCGCTGTTTCCGAAGCTGGCGATTCTCGACGCCGAACTGACCCTCAAGCTGCCGCCGTCGATCACCGCCGCCACCGGCATGGACGCCCTGACCCACGCCATCGAGTCCTACGTCTCCAAACAGGCCAACCCGATCAGCCAGGCCCTGGCGCTGCAAGCGATCAAGATGATCTGCAGCCATCTGCCGAAAGCCTTTTTCACCGGCTCCGACCTGCACGCCCGGGAGCAGATGCTGCTCGCTTCGTTCCTCGCCGGCGTCGCCTTCGCCCAATCGAAACTGGGCAACGTGCATGCGATCTCCCACACCTTCGGTGGCGTGTTCAACATTCCCCATGGCATCGCCAACGCCACGCTGTTGCCCTACGTCATCGAGTTCAACCTGCCGGCCTGCCCTGAACTGTTCCGCGAAATCGCCCTGGCCATGGGCGAGAACGTCGATGGCCTGAGCGTGGCTCAAGCCGGGCACAAAGTGGTGGAACACGTACAGGCGCTGAACAAGGCCATCGGCATCCCCGACAACATCAAGGACCTGGGCGTGGACCTGGAGTACATGCCGCAGATGGTCAGCGACTCGATGCGCAGCGGCAACGTGCTGGTCAACCCGCGCCTGACCAATGCCGCCGACGTGGAGCGAATCATCCGTAACGCGTACCACGGCACTCACTGATCACTGCAAGAGAGACAATCCCATGTTTTATGAAATGCGCACCTACACCGTCCAGATCGGCAAGATGCAGACCTACCTCAAGCACTTCGAGGAAAACGGCCTGCCCGTGATCTCCCGCTACACCACGCTGGTGGGCTGGTGGTACACCGAGATCGGCGAGCTGAACCAGGTAGTGCACATCTGGGCCTACGAGAGCCTGGACGATCGCATCAACAAACGCGCCGCCCTCTACCAGGACCCGGACTGGCTCGAAGGCTTCGTGCCGATCGCCTTTGCGATGCTTGAAAAAATGGAATCGAAACTACTGATGCCGGCGCAGTTTTCCCCGATCAAATAGCTCACACCCATCCCCTCTACGGTGAGCTGGAACACGATCCCTGTAGCAGCTGGCGAAGCCCGCGGCTACAGGGATCGTGTTCCAGCCTCCCGTGCAAAAACCAAGGAAAACCCCATGTGCGACCACAACAACAATACCGCCGCCCACTCCTCTCCCGATGCCAAGGCCCTGCTCGAAGGTCTGCCGACCAACTGGGGCAAGTGGGGGCCTGACGATGAAGTCGGTGCCCTTAACTACCTGCAAAACGCCGAGGTGCTGCGCGGCATCAGCGCCGTGCGCCAGGGCAAGACGTTCACCCTGCAAGTGCAGATCGGCCATCCCAAGGGCGAGCCGCTGTGGCCCGGCCGTCGCCCGTCGATGCGGGTCAACGTGCTGGACAAGGGCCACTTCCTGGCCGGCAAGACTCATTTCGACGGGCACGTGGAGTACGCCGACGACGTGATCTTCATGCACCTGCAAGGCTCGACCCAGTACGACGCCCTGGGCCACGTCTGGCACGACAACAAACTGTGGAACGGCTACGACGCCATGAGCACCATCGGCGGCATGGACAAGGCCAGCATCCTGCCGATTGCCGAGCGCGGGATCGTCGGGCGCGCGGTGCTGATCGACATGGCCCGCCATCGCGGCAAGGCGGTGCTGGACAAGGGCGAGACCTTCAATCACCACGACCTGCTGGCCGCCGCGAAAGCCCAGGGTATCGAGATCCACAAGCGCGACATCCTGATCATCCGCACCGGCTGGATCGGCTCGTTCTACGAGCGCGAACCCGAGGAGTTCTACAAGGATTTCGCCGAGCCGGGCCTGACCTTCAGCCGCGAACTGGTGGAGTGGTTTCACCAGATGGAAATCCCCAACCTGGTCACCGACACCATGGCCAACGAAGTCGCGGTCGATCCGCAGTCGGGGGTGCTGATTCCGCTGCACAACGCACTGATGCGCAACCTCGGCGTGACCTTCACCGAGGTGGCGTTGCTCGACGAACTGGCCACAGATTGCGCCGAAGACGGCCAGTGGCAGTTTCTCTACACCGCCGCGCCCTTGAAGATCGTCGGCGGTACCGGCGCGCCGGTGAACCCCATCGTGATCAAGTAGTCAGGTCGCGCTGCAATTCGTTGATCAGCAGGGTCGCCGCCGGAGACAGATCGGCGCCGACCCGGCTGATCACGCCATAGGGCTCGATCAAGGCGCGCAATGACACCGGCAGCTTCACCAGCAATTCGTGCTGCTCGCAGAACTCGGCCACTTCCACCGGGATCACCGCCAGCAGGGTCGGGTCCTGCTGCACCAGCATCATGGTGGCGAAGGTCGACGAGGTTTCGAGCGGATAACGCGGAATCTCCAGCCCCGCCTCGTTCAGTTCCCGCTCCAGCGCCTGGCGCATCGGCATGTCCTTGGGATAGACCACCCAGCGGTAATCGCTCAACTGTGACAGCTGCAATGACTCGACACGCGCCAGCGGATGGTCCTTGCTGGCGACTACCGCCAGGGGCTCTTCGCTCAACTCGATGCAGTCATAAGCGTCCGAACGCTGGCCGACGCTGGTGCGACAGATCGCCAGGTCCAGCCGTCCCTGATCCAGCAAACCAAGCAGCGTGGCGCTGGTGTTTTCCACCAGTTCCACCGACAGCTCCGGCTGCTTGAGGCGCAGTTCGGTCAGTGCCCGGGTCAGCAACGGCACCGCGCCCATGATCACCCCCACCGACAGGCGCCCGCCCTGGCCGCGCATGATGCTCAGCATTTCCTCGCGCAGGTGCTCCACATCGCTGTAGATCAGCCGCGCATAACGGATCATGCAGCGCCCCATTTCATTGGCCACCAAGCCCTTGGGCTGGCGCTCGAACAACGGCATGCCGAGCAACGACTCGACCTCGTGCAGCGCCTTGGTGGCGCCGGACTGGGATATCGAAATCTGCTCGGCGGCCTTGTGCAGCGAGCCGCGATCATCGAGGGCGATCAGCAGCCTCAGCTGTTTGAGGCGCAGACGTGAAGCGATGCTGCCAAGTGAAGGGACCATATCGTCGGGTGCTCTGTTCAAGTTGCGAATCCATCAGGGCCAGTGTAGGCCCCTGTAACGCGCATTTTGGGGCGCAGTCTCGGGGCCGGACAAATGACAACAACGGGCCAGGGGATGAGCGTTCGTCATCCCCGGTCCGTTGTTGAGCAACCGTATCGGTCAGCGAATCGCCACCGGGTTGATGTTGACCTGGGTCGAGCCTTTGTAGAGCGGCTGACCGAGCACGAACATGAAGGTCCAGGCCTTGTCCTTGACCAGTGCGCGGCTGTCGATCAGCTCCAGGTTGTAGATACCGTTCTTGGCCAGCATGAACTGGTTGACCGGGAATTCCTGGCCGTCGGTGCCGGGGTAGATTTCCGAGGCCCAGGTGTCGCCGCCGAACGCGACGATCTGTTTGTCCGCCAGCCACTTGGCCGCCGCCATGCCGATGCCCGGTTCCACCGCGAGGAATTTCTCGTTGTCCTTGCCCAAAAGCTCAAGCCAACCGGTGTTGAACAGCACCACATCGCCCTTCTCGATGCTGATGCCCTGCAGGTCCAGAGCCTTCTGGATATCGGCGACGGTGAACTCGGTTTTCTCCGGCACGATGGCTTTGCCGTACACCGCGGTCATGTCCAGGACCACGCCACGGGTCACGATCGGCGGGACCTTTTCGATGCCCAGCTTCCTCACGCCCTCGACGGTCACGAAGTCGGCGGCGCGATTGCCGTTGTAGTAGACGTTGTCGATGCCGATGTGGCCGATGCCGTTGAGCTGAGTGCCGACCCCGGTCCAGCCGACCACCAGTTCATCGTTGAAGGTGAATTTGTTCGGCCCCATGGTGGTGCCGCCCGCCTCGCCCGGCTGGACGTTGGTCAGGTGAAAACTGCGATGGCGGAAGGCGGGCAGGTTTTTGTCGATGGCCACTGCCAGCGGGTAGGTCTTGCCGGTCTTGATCAGCTTGGCGGCGTTGAGCACCGAGTCGGCGGTGATCAGGTTCGCGGCGCCGATTTCATCCTGGGCACCGTAGCGCGAGGGGTACCACTCTTGCGCATCGGCGGCGTGGGCGGCGTTGAGGGTGAACAGCAGGGCAAAAGGCAGTACCAATCGGTTAAGCATGGGGCAGATCCTTGTCTGGTTTCGATGGCGCCAAGGTACCCAGCGCGTTTGTGCGAAAACAGACAGGTGTCGACAATACAATTGTTCCGGATTTTCACGAGTGCACGCTCTTTTACAGGTGCTGCCGAAGGCTGCGATCTTTTGATCTTGCTTTTAAAAAACAAAATCAAAAGATCGCAGCCTCCGGCAGCAACTACACGGTTACCGGTAGACATCGGCAGTCAACTGACATAAAACCCGTAAATCCAGCCAGTCGATCAAGCGCCGTTACGTTTATACCGTTTGCGAATTAAGATTATTCCAACTCGCTAAAACAGAAGCTCATGAACGAAATCGCCAGCTCTCCCGCCTCCCCCGCGTCATCCCCCAGGCTTGCGTGCGACTCCTCGCGCTTGATCGTGTTCCTCGCGTATCCCGAAATGGGCCTGCTGGACCTGACCGGTGCCCAGACCGTGTTCTGGGCGGCCTCCAAATACATGAACGCGCGCAACCTGCCGGGTTATACGCTGCACACCGCGAGCCTGGCCGGCGGCCTGATGCACACCGCCGAGGGCCTGGCGGTCAACACCGTGGCGCTCAGCGATTTCGATGCTCGAACCATCGATACCCTGATCGCTCCTGGCGCGCCGAACATTCTGCAGGCCATGAACCATTCCCTGGATCTGGTGGCCTGGCTAGCCGAAGCTTCGGGCAAGGCCAAGCGCACCGCTTCGGTGTGCAGCGGCACCTTTCTGCTGGCCGAGGCCGGCTTGCTGGAAGGCCGCCGCGCCGCGACCCACTGGCTGATGTGCGACATGCTCAAGGAGCGCTATCCGGCCATCGAAGTCGACAGCGATGCGATCTTCGTCAAGCAGGATGCGATCTGGACCAGCGCCGGTGTCAGCGCCGGCATCGACCTGGCCCTGGCGCTGGTCGAAGAGGATTGCGGGCGCGAAGTGGCGCTGCTGGTGGCGCGGGAGATGGTGGTGTTTCTCAAGCGTCCTGGCGGTCAGGCCCAATACAGTCAGCTGCTCAAATCGCAAACCAGCGAAAGCGCCGCGTTCGACGAACTGCACCTGTGGATCTCGCACAACCTGGCCACCGAAAACCTCACCGTCGAAACCCTCGCCCAGCAAGTGCAAATGAGCCCGCGCAACTTCGCCCGGGTCTACAAACTCAAGACCGGCCGCACCCCGGCCAAAGCCGTGGAAGTGCTGCGTGTGGAGGCGGCCCGGCGCTTGCTGGAAGAGTCCGAGCGCAACATCGACCAGATCTCCCGACTTTGTGGCTTCGGCGATGAAGAACGAATGCGCCTGACCTTCCAGCGCAACCTCGGGGTCTCGCCCAGGGAATACCGCAGCCGGTTTTCGCGCTAAGCGAACACGGCACTACCCATCCCCTGCAGGAGCGAAGCTTGCTCGCGAAAGCGGCATGCCAGCCGTCTTCAATGTTGACTGGAGCACCGTCTTCGCGGGCAAGCCTCGCTCCTACAGGGTAGGCGCCGATTCTGGCATCGACACATCACCCATGTGGGCCCATCTGAATTGCCGGGGAACTCTCGGCGAGCGGTGTGCATCTGAAAAGATGAGGTACTTCCTTTTTGCTGCACGCTTCAGAGGACACCATCATGCGCCGTCTGATTATCGTTTCTTCCCTGCTGCTGTGTTTACCTGTCGGCTCTGCACTGGCCGATGTGGATGCGGGTGATGTCGCCACTTCGGCCGGCGTTTCCGCGTCCCTTTATTCCACGTTCAAGGATCACAAACTCGTGGTTCCCGCCCGGGATGACGCCTCCAGCTTCGTAGCCAGTGGCGGTGCCATTCGCGGCGCGTACCTGGAGTCGGTGTTCGAGAAACTCCGGCAGGACAACCCCAACCTCGTCAGCGCAAGCGATGAAGAACTGGCTCAGGCCATCCTCGTACATGACGATGTAGTCGCCAATCACTAAAGAACCCAGTAGGAGCGAGCATGCTCGCTCCTACAGTAGAGCTGCGTTCAGCGGGACCAGCCGCTTACCAATTGCGCGCTGATGCTCACCCCGCCACACACCACAATCACCACGTCATGGGCACCGGCAATGGCCGGGTGGTCCAGGTAGGCGATGGCCAGTGAAACGCCGCAGGCGGGTTCGACCAGCTGGCGCAGGTCGCTGGCGTAGCGCACCACGCCCATGATCGCCTGCTCGTCACTGAGCACCACGCATTGGTGGTCGAAATCGAGGATGTGTTTTACCGGCCACTCGGCCACCAATGATGCGCCCAGAGACCGGGCGACGGTGTCGATGCGCGGCAGCTTGACCGGATGCCCGGCGCTAACCGCCGCGGCGAAAGACGCCGCGCCTTCGGTTTCGCAGGCGACGATCCGGCAGTCCATGCGCTGGTGACGGATCAGTCCGGTGAGGATTCCCGCCAACAAACCACCGCCGCCGACCGAGGTGACGATGGCGTCGAATTGCGGACAGTCTTCGATGATTTCATCGATCATCGTGCTGTGCCCTTGCCACAGCACCGGGTGGTCAAAGGCCGGTACGTATTCGGTATCCGCGCCCTGCGCCAGATCCTTGGCCTTCTGATTGGCCTCGTCCCAGACCTTGCCGTGGACGATCACTTCGGCACCGGTTTTCTGGATCCGCGCGCGGGTGGATTCGGGGGTGGTGTGCGGCACCACCACACAGGCTTTCAGCCCCAGGCGGGCGGCGGCCACGGCGGTGGCGAAACCGGCGTTGCCACCGGAAGGACAGATCACCTTGCGCTTGCCCTGCGCCACCGCCTGGCTGCACAACAAACCGATGCCGCGCACTTTGAAGGAACCGCCGGGTTGCAGGTTTTCCAGCTTGAGCCAGATTCGGCGGGACGGCGTCGAGAGGTCCGGATGGAGGATCAGGGGTGTTCTGATGTGCAGCATGACAGGCTCCTGTTGCAGGCCACGGGCCTGAGGAAGG
Source organism: Pseudomonas sp. C1C7 (assembly GCF_013359595.1). GTDB lineage: Bacteria > Pseudomonadota > Gammaproteobacteria > Pseudomonadales > Pseudomonadaceae > Aquipseudomonas. The sequence goes on from NZ_JABFMP010000029.1 coordinate 57,499, forward strand.
CCGGTGGTGAACGGTGCTCAGACAAGTCTAGTCCACCCTTGGGTTCTGTTGTGTTGCTGATGACGCCCTCGCGGGCAAGCCCGCTCCCACAGGGAAATGCGCAAACCTTGTGGGAGCGGGCTTGCCCGCGATGGTCGTCAACGTTAACGCTGGCAGCCTGATGCCCAGCGGTGTTCTGCTCGCGATAGCGTCCGCATGAACGCCGCAAATCAGAGGTAACGTGGCGCCGCCGTGGAGGTGCCGAACAACCCGGACAGCACCTGGCGCTGTGCCTCATGGCGGTCCCACTGGGAACCATCATGCAACCCCGGAATGGTCACCACCTCGCCACTGGCAAGCCCCACCAAGGCGGCATCGACCATGTCCCCGGCCGACATCACGATCTCCTGCGGCAGGTTTTCCACCGGGTTGCCCGCCTCGCTCCAGAAGTCGGTAGCGATGGCGCCCGGCAGCACGGCCTGGATGCGCAGGCCCTTGTCGGCCAATTCATGGTGCATCGACTGGCTCAGGGCCAGGACGAACGCCTTGGTGGCGCCATACACACCATTGAGAATTTCCGGGGCGATGGCCACGATCGAGCCGATGTTGATCACGGTGCCGCCGCCGCGGGCGACGAACCCCGGCGCCACCGCGTACGCCAGGCGAGTCAGCGCCGTGATGTTCAGGGTGATCATCTCTTCCATGTCATCCACCGGACTGCCCAGCAGCGGCATGACCGCCCCCACCCCGGCGTTGTTGACCAACAGGGTGATGCTCGCGTCGCTGCGCAGGATCTGCTCGACCCGCAGCAAATCGGCCTTGTCCTTCAAATCGGCCGCCACCACTTCCACGCTGCGCCCGGTTTCGTCGCTCAAGCGGTTGGCCAGGGCATCGAGTTTTGCCTGGCTGCGGGCGACCAGAATCAGGTTATAGCCCTGACGGGCCAGGCGGTCGGCGTACACCGCGCCGATGCCTGAGGACGCGCCGGTGATCAGGGCGGTGCCTTTGGATGAAAGCGTCATGTTCAATGTCCTTCACGAAGGGGCGAGATATTCGCCGGTGTGAGCAGTTATAAAGTGACTCGCCGGCGTCGCAAATGACGTTTAAAGTACGTTTTTCGGACATGACCTTTTTGAGGACATCCCCATGATCAGCGTGGCCTTCGTGGTTTTCGACAGGTTCCAGTCCATGGCGCTGGCGGCGATGCCGGTGTTCGAGTACGCCAACTTCAGCGCCGGCGAAACACTGTACGACGTGCACGTGCTGTCCGAGGACGGGCGAAACCTGCGGGCGTCCGGCGGCTTGACCGTGGGCACCGAGGTGTTCGATGAGCGGGTCTTCGATACGGTGATCGTGGTCGGCGGCGATTCGATCCTCGAACAGGCCCCCGAGGCGGTGCTCGATTACCTGCGAGCCAGCGCCACGACAGCCCGGCGTACCGCGTCGATCTGTTCCGGTGCCTTCGTCATGGCCCAGGCCGGATTGCTCGACGGGCGGCGGGCCACCACCCATTGGGCCTATGCCCGGCAGCTGCAGGAGCGTTTTGCTTCGATCAAGGTGGAAGCTGACCGTATTTACGTGATCGATGGTGCGATCTGGACCTCTGCGGGGATGACCGCCGGCATCGATCTGGCGCTGGCCATGGTGGAAAAGGATTTCGGCGCGGAACTGGCGCGTTCGGTGGCGCAGAAGCTGGTGATGTATCACCGTCGGGGCGGCGGTCAGTCGCAGCATTCGGCGTTGCTGGAGCTGGAGCCGAAATCCGATCGTATCCAGACGGTGCTTGGCTATGCGCGAGAGCATCTGGCCGAAGCGCTGTCGGTGGAGCAGTTGGCGGAGGTGGCGAGTCTTAGTCCACGGCAATTCAGCCGTGCCTTTCGTGCCGAGACTGGGCAATCGCCGGCCAAGGCCATCGAGAATCTACGCTTGGAGGCCGCAAGACAACTGCTCGAACGAGGGCGCCTGAGCCTGGATCAGATCGCCCTGGAAACCGGCTTCAGCGACCGGCGCCGTATGCGCGAGGCCTTCCTGCGAGCCTTCGGCCAGCCGCCCCAAGTCATCCGCCGCACAGCCCGCACCGAATCCCCCCTGTAGGAGCTGCCGAAGGCTGCTCCTACAGGGGGGTGGTGTGGGTCAGGAAGTCTGGAGGTGAATCATGCCGTCCGCATTGACCTGCACGCTAATCGATTCATAACTCCCCACGGTCGCATGCTCCGTCTCAAGCTTCTGCTCATGCGCCGCCGTGACAATCAGCAAATCCGCCCCCGCCGCTTCCGCCGCCTGTATCCCCACGGTGGCATCTTCGAACACCAGGCATTCGCCGATTTCCACGCCCAAGCGCCGCGCAGCCAGCCGGTAACCCGCCGGGTCTGGCTTGCCGACGGACACGTCCTCGGCAGTGATCATCACCCGCGGTTCGGGCACCCCGGCCGCCGCCATGCGCCGCAACGCCAGCGTCCTCGGCGCGGAGGTGACGATGGCCCATTGGCCCGCCGGCAACGCCTTGAGAAAAGCCGCCGCACCGGCCACCTCTTCCACTCCGTCGACATCCTCGATTTCCGCCTGGGTGATCCACGCCGCTTGCGCTTCGGCATCGACGCCGGGCAGGTTCAGGCGGCGGATGGTGTCGATGGCGCGGGCGCCGTGGATGGTGGGCAAAAAGGTGTCGACATCGACGCCGTGGCGCCGGGCCCAGGTGGCCCAGACGCGCTCGGCGGCGGCGATGGACGTAAGGATGGTGCCGTCCATGTCGAACAGGAAGGCGCGGTATGGGGTGTCGAAAACGGAGTTGGCGGGCAAGGGAGACGTTCCTGTCAGGGTGTTTCAGGCAAATCTACACGATCCCTGTAGGAGCTGCCGCAGGCTGCGAAGTTTTGATCCTGATTTGCAAAGACAAGATCAAAAGATCGCAGCCTGCGGCAGCTCCTACAGGTGGTTGCGGTGTGGGTGGGATTTGAGGGCACCTTCGACGCAATCGAGCAGTTGCCCCAGCGCCCAGGGTTTCTTGATGAACGACACGTCGTGGCGCACACCCGAACTCTGCGGGGTTTCGTAGCCGGACATGATCATGATCGGCTTGTCCGGCCAGTGATCGCCGAACAGGTTGGCCAGGTCGGCGCCGTTGAGCGTGCCGGGCATGGTGATATCGGTCAGCAGCAAGCCGACCTCCTGCGCATGGCGCTGCAAATACACTGACGCTGCGTCCGCGCTGGTCTGGGAATTCACCGCATACCCCTCCTCCTGAAGAATCTCGCAGAGAAACTCCAGGATCAACGGATCGTCCTCCACCACCAGAATCAATCCGCCCGAAAGGTCTCCACCCGCAGTCGGTTCACGATTCATGACCTTGCCGCTCCCTGTATATCTCAATGATTTCGCGGGCTCTAATCCGCCACCTACAGGTATGAACAGCGGCGCCCGCGGAAATTCATTTTTGATACAGGCAAACGGTCAAATCAGGCGTCCTCGAGGATCAAGTCAGCACCCTTCTCCGCCACCATCAGCACCGCGGCGTGGGTATTGCCGGAGGTCACGTTGGGGAAAATCGACGCGTCGACGATGCGCAAACCGTGCATGCCATGGACCTTCAGACGCTTGTCCACCACCGATTTCTGCTCGTCCGAGCCCATGGCGCAGGAGCCGCACAGGTGATAGATCGAACCGCAGTTCTCGCGGAAGTACTGCAGCATCTGCTCGTCGGTTTCAATCGCCGGCCCCGGCAGCACTTCGTCGACGGTGATGCCCTTGAGCGCCGGTGCGCCCATGATCTTGCGCATCAACCGGCTGCCCTGGATCACTTCGTCGATGTCCTTCTGGGTGCTCAGGTAGTTCGGGTCGATCAGCGCCGCGTCCCGTGGGTTTTTCGAGGCGATCTCGATGTGCCCGCGGCTGGTCGGCCGGCACGGGTTGAAGCACAGCAGGAAGCCGGAATACGGCTCGGGCTTGAGGCTGGCCTTGTTGTTCTTCGGGATCTGGTACGACAGCGGGTTGAAGTACAGCTGCAGGTTCGGGTTGCTCTGCTGCTCGTCGCCACGGAAGAAACCGCCGGCCTGGTTGACGCTCATGGCCAACGCGCCCTTGCGGGTGAACAGGTACTTGAGGCCCAGCTTGAACTGGCCGAACAGCGAACTGAGCTCATCGTTGAGCGTCGGGATGTTGGCCTTGTAGTAGTAACTGGCGCACAGGTGGTCCTGCAGGTTCTGCCCCACCGCCGGCAGGTGCTTGACCAGCGGGATGCTGTGCTTGGCCAACAGTGCCTGATCGGCGACGCCGGAGAGTTGCAGAATCTTCGGTGTATCCACGGCGCCGGCGCAGAGGATCACTTCCTTGTTCGCCGTGAAGGTGCGCACCACGCCGTGCTGGGTGATGGATACGCCGGTGGCGCGTTGCTGGTCATCGAACAGCACGCGGTCGACCAGGGCGAAATGCTCGATGGTCAGGTTCGGCCGGCTCAGCGCCGGATGCAGATGGGCGAAGCTGCTGGAGCAGCGCTGGCCATCGCGGGTGTTGACGTCGTAGATGCCGGCGCCTTCGAAATTGCGACCGTTGAAGTCCTCGCTCAGCGGGTAGCCCAACTCGTCGCAGCCCTTGAGGAACACGTCGCAGATCGGGTGCGTCTGGCCCTTCATCGGGGTGATGCTGATCGGGCCGCTGCCACCGTGGTATTCGCTGTCGCCCAAGGGGTGGTTTTCCAGCTTGCGGAAGTACGGCAGCACGTCCTTGAAGCCCCAGCCGTCGTTACCGTTGGCCGCCCAGTCGTCGAAGTCATGGGCCTGGCCGCGCACGTAGATCATCGCGTTGATCGAGCCCGAACCACCCTGCACCTTGCCGCGCGGGGCGTAGATTTCACGGTTGCCCAGTTGCTTCTGTGGCTGGCTGTAGTACATCCAGTTGAAGGTCGGGTTGTAATACATTTTGGCGAAGCCGACCGGGATCTTGAACCACGGCGAACTGTCCTTGCCGCCCGCTTCCAGCAGCAGCACCGTGTGTTTGCCCGATGCCGACAGGCGATTGGCCAGGACGCAGCCTGCGGCGCCAGCGCCAGCGATGATGTAGTCGTATGTCATGCACGGTTACCGCGTAAGTCGTTATTCAAAAAGCCGCCCGGTCAGCTACGGCGCAAAACCTGTGGGAGCGGGCTTGCCCGCGATAGCTATCTGTCTGTCACATCAATGTTGATTGTGCTGACGCCATCGCGGGCAAGCCCGCTCCCACAGGGGAATGCGCCATGCCTCGAAACGAGCGATAGATCCCGTCAGCCCCGGGCCGGCGATGTGTCCTTGACGTCCGCCGGGGTCGGGGCCATTTGCAGGTGCAGGCGTTCGCCGGTGTACGGCGAGTGCTTGCGCACCACGTCCATGTTCAGCTCCACGCCCAGGCCCGGTTCGGTGGACGGGATGATGTAGCCGTCTTCCCACTGCAACGGTTTGGTCAGGACTTCGGCATGGAAACCGCCCCAGGTCATGATGCTTTCCTGAATCAGGAAGTTCGGCGTGCAGGTCGCCAGCTGGAAGCTGGCGGCAGCACCAATCGGCCCGTTGTACAGATGCGGAGCGATCTGCGCGTAGTAGGCCTCGGCCATGCTCGCAATCTTCTTGGCTTCCAGCAGGCCGCCGCAACGGGCGACGTTCATTTGCAGGATCGACGCACCGCCGGCCTGCAGCAGCTTGAAGAATTCGTACTTGGTGGTCAGGCGCTCGCCGGTGGCAATCGGGATGCTGGTCTTGGCCGCGACCTGCGCCATGGCGTCTTCCTGGCCCGGCGGCACCGGCTCTTCGAACCACAGCGGGTCGTACTTCTCCAGACGCTTGGCCAGGCGGATCGCCGAGGACGGCACCATCTGCCCGTGGGTGCCGAACAACAGGTCGCACTTGTCGCCCACCGCTTCGCGGATCTTGCGGCAGAAGGTTTCGCAGCGCTCCAGCACTTGCAGCGAGATCTGATGCCCGGAGTACGCGGTGTACGGCCCGGCCGGGTCGAACTTCACGGCGGTGAAGCCCTTGTTCATGTTCTCGATGGCGCACTCGGCGGCCAGGTCCGGGTCGTCGTAGTCGTACTCGCCCTTGCTGTTGACCGGGTACAGGTAGGTGTAGGAGCGCAGGCGCTCGTTGACCTTGCCGCCCAGCAACTCGTAGACCGGCTTGTTGGCGGCCTTGCCGATGATGTCCCAGCAGGCCATTTCCAGGCCGCTGACCACACCCATCATGGTCAGGTCCGGACGCTGGGTGAAACCGCTCGAATAGGCCTGGCGGAAGAAGCGCTCGATGTGGTGCGGATCCTGGTTGAGCAGGTAGCGTTCGAACACGTCTTCGATGATCGGCAGCATGGCCTTGGGGCCGAAGGTCGCGGCGTAGATCTCGCCCACGCCTTCGATGCCGCAATCGGTCTTGAGCTTGACGAACAGCCAGTACATGCCGCCGATGTGCGGTGGCGGAACGGCAACGATATGGGTTTCAAGGGCGACGATTTTCATCTCAAACACCAGTCTTGTTCAAAGATTTGCGATTGACGCGAGCGCGCAGGGCCAGGGCCGCGAAGGTCCCGATCAGGCCGACGCTGGCGATGTAGCCGAAGTAGAGTTTGTAACCGACAGCACCGGGGTACTGTTCGGTGAGGTAGCCATTGATCAGCGGGATAAAGGTGTCCGGCAGGTAACCCACCACCGAAACGATGCCGATGGCGAGGCCCGTGATGCGCAGCGGAATGTCGCAGGTATCGAGGATCGCCCAGTACAGGCCGCGAATCGCATAGGTCATCAGGCCGATGAAGATCACCGTGGCGATCAACAGGCCCATGCTGCCTAGCGCCGGGAACACGATCAGGCCGACCATCGCCAGGGTCGCGAGGAACAGCGCGACCACCAGCACCGAAATGTTCGAGAACTTGTCACCCAGCCAGCCGCCACCGATGCCGCCGATAGGACGCATCCACAGCTTGATGGTGGTGATGGTGCCGGCCATGACCGCGGTCATGCCGCCGCCCTGCAGGTAATCGGAGAAGCTGTAGGTGGCCCAGAAGATGTGATAGCCGCAGAACACGATGGCGGTGACCAGCCACAGCTCGGGGATTTTCACCAGGGTCGCGAGGTCGGCCAACAGGTTGAATTTGCCCTTCTCCACCTGCGCGGTGGCTTCCATCGACTTGGGGTCCTTGATCAGCACCAGCACGCAGCCGATGGCGATACAGGTGAAGGCGTACATGTACACCACATGCCGGAAGCCTTCGGCGGTCGACTCGCCCCGGGTTTCGGTGGCGTAGGCGAACAGTGCCAGGGCGACGGTGGCCAACAGCGCTTCAACCAGACCGCGACCACCGTCGAGGATGCCGAAGAACCGGCCCTGCTCGGAATGATGGGCGATCATCTTCACCCGCTTGAGCACCGAGGCCCAGAAGGTCAGGCCGGTGGTCAGGCCCCAGCAACCGAAGATGATCATCAGGCTGGTCATCGACGGCGCGGTGGAGTACCACAGGCCCAGGGCGCCGGTGGCCACCAGCGAGAAGAAAATCAGGAAACGCGGAGCGATGCGGTCGGCCAGCCAGCCGCTCGGCAGATAGGACAACAGGAAGATAGTGCCCAGCATCGAGTACAGATAACCCAGCTCGCTGTGGTTGATCTGGAACACTTCGAGCATGGTGGTCTGGTAGACCTGGCGCAGATAGAGAATCGGGTAGATCGCACCGGCGGCCAGTACCAGCAACATCAGCTGGAAATAGCGACTGCCCTTGTCACTCTGGCTTTGTGAACCTGCGTTGGAACCCTGAACAGCGGCAGCAGAAGTTGCTTGCTTGGACATTGAGTAGACCTCTGGCGCCCGGTGTGCCGGGCGCTCTGATAATTGTTGTTATAGGTGCAGCGGCAAGCGGCAAGCTACAAGCTACAAGCCGCAAGCTTGAAACGGTTCGCTTTGAACTTGCAGCCAGAAGCTAGAAGCTCGTAGCTGCTTCCATTCAATACTTCATGACCACCAGACGGGTCTGGGTGAATTCGAGCATGCCGTGCTTGCCGTCATCGCCGCCCAGGCCCGAGCGTTTCCAGCCGGCGTGATAGCCCTGGTACGGGTCGGCCGGGGTGCGATTGACGTACAGCTCGCCGGCTTCGATGGCGTTGGCGACTTTCTGCGCGGTGCGGTAGTTCTCGGTGTAGAGCACCGACGACAGGCCGAACTGGTGATCGTTGGCCATGGCCAGGGCTTCGTCGATGTCGCGGTATTTGAGTACCGGCAGCACCGGGCCGAAGATTTCTTCCTGGATGATTTCCATGTCCTGGCGGCAGCCGCTGAGCAGGGTCGGCGGGTAGAAATGGCCGTTGCCTTCAGGGATGAAACCACCTGCTTCCAGTACAGCACCGTCGGCGATGGCGCGCTCGACCATGGCATGGATGTTCTTCTGCGAGCTGGCGTTGACCAGCGGGCCCATCAGGCTGGCGTCAGTGGCGCGGTCGCCGAATTTCACGGCGCCGATTTTCGCTTTCAGCAGGCCGAGGAATTTGTCGTAGACGCTTTCCTGGACGTAGACCCGCTCCACCGCCGTGCACAGCTGGCCGCAGTGAGTGGTCTTGGAACCGACGATGGCCGTGGCGGCGGCTTCGAGGTCGGCATCGGCCTCGATGATCGCCGGGGTCTTGCCGCCCAGTTCCAGGGACGGCTTGGCGATGTTGGCCTTGCAGTAGTCGAGCACGATGCGCCCGGCGTTGACGCTGCCGGTCAGGGTGATCAGACCGACGGCCTTGTGGGTGCAGACGGCAGCGGCCGTGGCGTGGTCCATGGTCAGGATGTTCACCACGCCGGCCGGCAGACCGGATTGCTGCACGGCCTTGGCGATTTCGAAGGCCGAGGTCGGGGTGTTGTTGCTTGGGCGAACAACCACGGTGTTCCCGGCAATCAGCGCCGGGGCGATTTTGCGCAGCAGGGTGTAGACCGGGTAGTTGAACGGGATCAGGCAGGCGACTACGCCAATCGGCTCGCGGTGCAGGAACAGGTTTTCGTTCGGCGAATCGCTCGGGATGATCTCGCCTTCGATACGGCGTGCCCATTCGGCGTGATAACGGGTGATCTGCGCCGCATAGCGGGCTTCGTTGCTGGCGTCGCTGACGCTCTTGCCGGACTCGGCGGCCAGGGCCTGGCCGATGTCTTCGGCGCGGGCTTGCAGGGCATCGGCGAACGCGCGCAGGTGCTCGGCGCGTTCGATGCTGGTGAGCTTGCCCCAGGTTTTCTGCGCCTTCGCGGCGGCTTCGACCGCAGCGGTGGCTTCATCGGCGGTGGCGGCGCAGACGTGGCCCAGCAGCGCCTCGGTGGCCGGGTTGTAGACGGCAATCAGCGCGGCGCTGGCCGGCTCGATAAATTGCCCGTTAACAAAGTTTCGCTCGAGTCGCATGTGAATCGCCCATCGTTGTTTTTGTCCAGTCGGGGCAGTCTTGGCATTCGGGCTGGATTGAACAAACGATTTATTGAGCGATGTAACATTCTAAAAACGCAGGTTACCCGCATTGACCACTATCCCCCGTGGGAGCGGGCTTGCTCGCTCCCACGGGGGATTTGCGTTGTTCAGGAGGCTGCGGTTGAAGGCTCGAGCTGCCTCTGCGCCAACCAGATCTCCTCCTGCAACCACTGGCTGAACACCTGCAACTGCGGCATCTCGGTCTGCTCCGGCCGGGTCACCAGCCAGTAGGACTGATGCCCGTCGACATGCACGTTCAGCACCTGGGTCAGCTGCCCGCTGGCCAGTTCCGGGGCGACCATGTGCCAGTCGGCGATGGTGATGCCCAGTCCATCGATGGCCGCCTGGATCGCCAGGTCCAACAGATCGAATTCATAGCCGCCCTGGGTATCGACGCCACTGATACGCGCCGCGTCCAGCCAGTGTTTCCAGGTCAGGTAACGCTGATCCTCCCGGGCCAGCACATGCAGCAGCGTCAGGCGATTGAGGTCGATGCCCTCCTCGCTCCACTCCCGCGCATACAGCGACGGCGCGCACGCCGCAATGTGCCGCTCCTGAAACAGCAGGGAACTGTCCAGGCCATCCCACTCGCCGTTGCCGAAACGGATCGCGCAATCCAGGGTGCCGGTCTCCGCGAGACTGTCCTGCAGGCGCGTGGTGATGCTCAGTTCCAGGTCCGGATGCTGCTCGCGCAGACGCCCCAGCCGCGGCATCAGCCAGCGACTGGTAAAGGTCGGCGGCGCATTGACGTGCAGGCGGTTGGCATGGCTTTTCTGCTGGATGCTGCGCACCGTCAGTTCGATCTTGTCGAAGGACTGGTGCAGCGCCCGCAGCAACACCCGGCCGGCGGCGGTCAGCTCCAGGTGATGATGGCGACGCACCAGCAGGCTCTCGTCCAGTTGTTCCTCCAACTGCCGCACCTGTCGGCTGACTGCGCTCTGGGTCACGTTCAACAACTCCGCGGCGCGGGTGAAACTGCCCGTGCTACCGGCCACTTCAAAGGCTTTGAGCGCGTTCAGGCCGGGCATTTTGCGTTTCATGGAAAACTCTCGAAGACAGATGACAGTGGCCAAGCGTACTGGATTTTCCCAGTAACATGCATCCGAGGAAGGTTTACCCGGATTTTTAATCGTTTGTTCATCGCAGCGCGGATCGCAAGACTTACGGGCATCTCACATAAAAATAACCGAGAGCTGCCACATGCCCTTCCCCGCTCCACTGCGTCTATGCCCTTTGTATCTCGCTCTACTCTGCACCTTTGCCGCCCCGGCCATGGCCGTCCAGGTCACCGACAACCTCGATCTGGGCGGTGCCATTCGCGCACGCTGGGATTACGACCCGGATCGCGACATTCAGAACTTTGGCCTGGACACCGTTTACCTCAGCGCCAAATACAACTCCGACACCTGGATCGGTGAAGCCCAGTACCGTTTTTACGGCCGCTCCTATCCTTATCGTTACACGAAAAATTACGGCGACATCCAGTTCGCCAAGCTGGCGTGGCTGGGTTACAAGTTCAACCCCGACCAGCAGGTGCAAGTGGGCCTGAACAACGTGCCATTCGGTCTGCAGCCGTACTTCGGCAGCACCTTTTACGAAACCCTGGGCAACGTCATCGGCCTTGAAGATGTACAACAGGTCGGCGCCAAGTACATCCAGCAAAGTGGCGACTGGAACATTCAAGCCGGCTATTACCTGCGCCCGGCCTGGCAAGGCAAGGGCACCAGCAACGGCGTGACCTTTTCCAGCGTGGTGTCGCAAGCCGACAGCTATGTGACCGATGGTAGCGATAACCAGGAACGCAACACCCTGGCCCTGCGCGTCGCCAAAGCGCTGGACCTGGGGCCATGGAAATCCGAAGTCGGCGTGTCCGCCCTGACCTCGACCCTGGAAAACCGCGATACCAACGACGACGGCCGACGCAATGTGGTGGGTGTGCACTACCTGGGCAAGAACGGACCGTGGGGCGTGCAGTTGCAGGCAGCGCGTCAGCAAATGTCGCCGCGCAACCCCGGCACCGACGAAGTGGTGACCTTCGGCGGTTACGACGGTACGTACAACGTCGCCAGTCGCGGCAACCTGTACGTCGCGGACCTGAGCTACGACGTGGCCGGCAAATACCTGTTCGACCAGATCAGCGGGGCGAAGCTCTACGCCAACTACAGCGCATTCGACAAATCGGCCAGCGGCTTTGAGACCTCTGAACGGTTGATCCTCGGTTCGTCGTTCGCGCTGAGCAAACTGTGGGTGGCCACCGAATGGCTGATCGGCAGGAACGATCCGTACATTGGCGGCAGCAGCTACACCCAGAGCCTGGCGGCTGGCGGGACGGATCACTGGGAGAGTCAGGTGTATGTGAACATCGGTTACTACTTCTGACCGACACTCCCCTGCAGGAGCTGTCGAGTGCAACGAGGCTGCGATCTTTCAAGGCAAGATCAAAAGATCGCAGCCTGCGGCAGCTCCTACAGGTCTGCGGTGTTTTTGCCGACGCCATCGCGGGCAAGCCTCGCTCCTACGGTTCATCACCGAATCCTGCAGGAGCGAGGCTTGCCCGCGAAGGCGTTGGCACAAACAACACTTGCATCGGCCCGTAGCCAATAGTCAGATAGGCACCACAACACAAAAACATCGAGCCCCTTCCATGCGTCAACTGCCCTCGCTCAACATGCTGCGCGTCTTCGAAGAGGTCGCGCGGCATCGCAGTTTCAGCCAGGCGGCCGTGGGACTGAACGTCACCCAGGGCGCCGTCAGCCGGCAGATCAAGCAACTGGAAGATTACCTGGGCGTCGCGCTGTTCATCCGTACGCCCCAGGGTCTGACCCTGACCGAAACCGGTATCGCCCTCTCCCCTCATCTGAGCGACGCCTTCGACCATATCGAACGTGCCCTGCAAGCGGTGCGTGTGCCCAATCTGCGCCAGCGCCTGCGCATCGTCGCGCCGCCGACCTGGGGCACGCGCTGGCTGTCGGCGCATCTGCGCGCCTTCGTCCAGCGCTACCCCGATATCAGCCTGAGCGTGACCAATCAGATGGGGCACGAAAGCCTCGCGGAAATCGACTGCCACATCCGCTTCGGCCTGGAAGCGGCGCATCATTGCCACAGTCAATTGCTGGTGATGGAGCGGCATATCGCGGTCGCCAGCCCCGAGCTGTTCAACGGCGACCTGCCGCCGGACCTGCGACGGTTTCCCCTGCTGCACATCCTGCACGACGGCAAGCGCCTGAAGGTCTGGGAGAACTGGCTGGCGGCCATGGGCCGGGATGACGTCGAGGCCGGGCAAGGGCTGGAATTCAGCACCCTGGACCAGGTGATCCACACGGCTCTGGCCGGTGGCGGCCTGGCGGTGATCGACCGGCAGATGATCGAAAAGGAACTGGCCAACGGCAGCCTGCTGCCCATCACCCCGGTGGAGGTGATCGGGCCCTATGGCTATTGGCTGGATGTGGCGAATGACAAGCGGGGGTTGTCGAAGGTGCGGTTGTTTACTGATTGGTTGAGTGTGGTCAGTAATCCCTGACACACCACCACTCTCTGGTACACCACTATCCCCTGTGGGAGCGGCGGTGCGACGATTCGACTTGCTCGCGAAGGCGTCGTGTCAGCTGCATTGATGTCGACTGACACACCGCTTTCGCGAGCAAGCCCGCACATTTGGATCCATGCAGTCCTTCAGATTGATGCAGCCGCTTTAGCCGACACCGCCGAACCACTCTCCACCGGACTCTGCGCCTTGCACGCCTGGCTCAGGGTCAGCGACTTGGTCTCCGGCGCCCAGGCCCAGGACAGCAGCGCACCGATCGCCAGGATCGCGGCGAGGATGCCCATGGTCGGGCTCAGGCCGATGCCCGCCACGCTCACCGGCAACAGGAAGGTACTGATCGCCGAACCCAGGCGGCTCACCGCCGTGGCAAGACCAATGCCGCTGGCGCGCACTTCGGTCGGGAAGCTTTCGGCCGGGAACACGCCCACCAGGTTACTCACCGCCGACAGCACCAGGGTGAACAGGCCGAACACCAATACCATCAAGGTCGCCGTGCTGCTCGGCAACACCGCCAGCAGGAACAACGCGATCGCCAGGATGATGAACGAGTTGATCAGGAACCCACGACGGGTGAACTTGATGGTGCACCAGATGCCGATCAGCGCGCCGAGGATCAGCAGCATGTTGAGCATCAACTCGGTGCCGAAACCCTCGGCCAGACCCATCTTCTCCAGGATCGACGGCAGGAAGGTGTAGATGGCGAAGTACGGCATCACGATGCAGACGAAGAACAGGCAGTTGAACGCGGTGCGCTTGCGGTACTCGGGGCTGAACAGCACGGCGTAGCCGGAACGGGTTTCGGTGGAACGGGTTTCGTCCAGCTCGACGTGCTCACCCAGGAACTTCTTGACGATGGCGCGGGCCTCGGCAACACGTCCCTGATTGACCAGCCAGCGCGGCGATTCCGGGGTGCCGATACGGGCAATCAGAATCAGCGCCGCCGGGATTGCCGACGAAGCCAGCATCCAGCGCCAGGCATCGTCGCCCAGACTGAGCATGGCGGTGCCGACGAAGGTCGCGGCGACATAACCGAAGGTCCAGATCACGCTGAAGGAACCGAGCAACACGCCCCGGTGCTTCTTCGGCGCGAACTCGGCGAGCATGGCGTGGCCGACACTGAAGTCACCGCCCAGGCCGATGCCGATCAAGACCCGACAGAGGAACAGCGTCATCGCCGACTCGACGTAAAACTGCATCACCGAAGCGAGGGTGATCAGCACGAAGCTGACCAGGAAGATCTTCTGCCGGCCGACCTTGTCGGAAATCCAGCCGAAGAACAGGCTGCCGAGGAACAGGCCGATCAGTGCCGAAGCGCCGATCAGGCCCTGCCAGAATGCATCGAGCTGCATCTGCGGGCTCAGCAGAGTGAAAGCGATACCGATCAGGCCCAGGATGTAGCCGTCGGTGAAGTGGGCGCCGAAGGTCAGGCCGGCGATTTTGATGTGGAAACGGCCGATGGGCAGGTCGTCGATTTTTACCGGTTGTACGGACATGTAAGTCTCCAATTTTTGTTATTGACGGAGAAAAGAAACCGATAGCTGTTTGTGATGCTTTGATGCTGCCCCTGTGGAATCGTCGCACCGCCGCTCCCACAGGGGATGGGGGGTGAACCTTAGAGGCCACCCATCAACAGGTATTTGATTTCCAGGTAGTCATCCAGACCGTACTTGGAGCCCTCGCGACCGAGGCCCGATTCCTTGATGCCGCCGAAGGGCGCCACTTCCGTGGAAATGATCCCTTCGTTGATGCCGACCATGCCCGCTTCCAGGCCTTCGGCCATGCGCCAGACCCGACCGATGTCGCGGCTGTAGAAGTAGGCCGACAGGCCGTACGGCGTGTCGTTGGCGCGTTGCAGCACTTCGGCTTCGTCCTTGAATCGGAAGCACGCTGCCACCGGACCGAAGGTTTCATCCTGGGCGATCAGCATGTCGCTGCTGGCTTCGGCGAGAATCGTCGGCTCGTAGAAAGTGCCGCCCAAAGCGTGACGGCGACCGCCGCACAGGACCTTGGCGCCCTTCCCTACCGCGTCGCTGACGTGGGACTCGACCTTGGCCAGGGCCGCTGCATTGATCAGCGGACCCTGCTCGGTTTCGCCTTCCAGGGCATTGCCGACACGCATGGCCGCGACCGCTTCGGCGAGCTTGCCGGTGAAGGCTTCGTACACACCGTCCTGGATGAAGAAGCGGTTCACGCAGACGCAGGTCTGGCCGGTGTTGCGGAATTTCGAGGCCATCGCGCCTTTGACGGCGGCGTCGATGTCGGCGTCGTCGAAGACAATGAACGGCGCGTTGCCACCCAGTTCCAGCGAGATCTTTTTCAGCGTGTCGGCCGCCTGGCGCATCAGCAATTTGCCGGTGCGGGTGGAACCGGTGAACGACAGCTTGCGCACGATGCCGGACGCTTGCAGCGCGCCGCCGATCGCCACGGCATCACCGGACACCACGTTGAACACACCAGCCGGGATGCCGGCCTGCTCGGCCAGCACCGCCAGGGCGAAAGCCGACAGCGGGGTTTCTTCCGACGGTTTGAGAATCATGGTGCAACCGGCCGCCAGTGCCGGGCCGACCTTGCGGGTGACCATGGCCAGCGGGAAATTCCACGGCGTAATCGCCGCGACCACACCAATGGCTTCCTTGACCACGACGATGCGCGCATCGGCCTTGTGGCTCGGGATCACATCGCCGTAGGCGCGCTTGGCTTCCTCGGCGAACCACTCCAGAAAGCTGGCGGCGTAGACCACTTCGCCCATGGCTTCGGCCAGCGGCTTGCCCTGCTCGCGGCTGAGCAAGGTGGCCAGATCCTTCTGGTTGCTCAGCATCAGCTCGCCCCAGCGCTTGATGCGCTGGCTGCGCTCCTTGGCGGTCAACTTGCGCCAGGCCGGCAAGGCACGGTTGGCCGCTTCGATCGCCAGGTTGGTTTCTTCGGCGCCGGCCTTTTGCACGTCGGCGATCAGCTCGCCGGTGGCCGGGTTCAGTACCGGGTATGTAGCCCCGCCGCTCGACCATTGCCCATCGATGAAGTTGCCGTGACGGATCAAATCGCTCATGCCACGGCCTCGGTCAGGTTGAAACGCTCGGTGCCAGGACGCGCGGTGCGCAGGATACGTTTGCCGGCGGTGTAATCGTTGATCACGTCGCACGGGGTGTAGTTGCGCTCCAGCTCATGCAGCTCTTCGGCGTCGAATTTGGTCTCCAGGGCCGCCAGGGCGCTGTCGAACTGCTCGGTGGTGTCGGCGCCGACCAGCATGCAATCCACGCCAGGGTGATTGGCGACCCAGGCCTGGGCGATCTGTGCGTTGGACACGCCACGGGCACGGGCTACACGCTGCACCGAACGGGCGATTTCGAACGAGGCTTCATCGCTGTACATCTGCTGGGTGAAGAAGTCGGTCTGGTTGCGGGTCGACTGCACATCACCGGTCAGCAAACCGCGGGCCAGCGGGCTGAACACCGAAACGCCCAGGCCCTGATCGCGGCAGAACGGGATCATTTCGCGTTCTTCTTCGCGGTAGGCGCAGTTCAGTTGCAGCTGCATGTTGATCGGCTTGACCCAACCATTGCGCTCGCAGGCCATGAGGATTTTTGCCAGCTGGCCGGTGAGCATGGTCGACACGCCGATGTAGCGGGCCTTGCCGGAACGCACGATGTCGTTCATCGCGCTCATGGTCTCTTCGACCGGGGTGTTGACGTCGAAGTAGTGCAGCATGAAGACGTCGACGTAATCCATGTCCAGGCGCTTGAGCGAGGCGTCGATGCTGTCCATGATGTGCTTGCGCGAGTGGCCGCTGGCGTTGATGCCTGGACGGGTGCCGTAGCCGACCTTGGTGGTGATCACCAGGTCTTCGCGACGGGCCAGGCGCCTGACAATGCGCCCTACCACTTCTTCGCCGACGCCTGCGGAGTAGAAGTCCGCCAGGTCGATGAAGTTCACGCCATTGTCCAGCGCGTGCTTGACGATCGGCTCGCTTTTCTTCTCATCGAAGATCCACGGTTTCCAGTCCGGAGTGCCCATGTTCATGGTGCCCAGGCACAGGCGGGAGACTTCCAGGCCGGAGTTACCCAAACGAATGTATTGCATGGCGCGGACCTCAGGCTTTTGGCGTGTAGAAAGGGTTGGCGATGTGGTTGACCACATCCTTGAGCTGCGCGGTTTCCGGCTTGCCGGTCAGGGCGGCGCGGATCGCGGTGCGGCAGGCGTTGTAGTTGTTCAGGTACACCGCGTCCAGGTCGTCGCAGGACGGATTGACCCAGTTGGCGGTAACGATGGCCCACTCGTCTTCGGCTTCCGGCGGCAGGGTGCCGTCCAGCAGCGCTTCCAGAACGGCCTTGGCGATACCGGCCTGGGACGCGCCCCAGGTGGCGTTGCCGTGCAGGTCGCTGGTGATGGCGGCCTTGTTGACGTACAGGGTCATCGGCTTGACCGGAATGTTCGGCTGGGCGATCACCATGAACGGGCAGTGACCCTGGCTCGGCGAGGCCAGGCTGTTGGCGAACGCCTGACCAGCAGGGCCGTTGCGCGGGCCGATCAGGATGTTGATGTGCGCGGCGTTCACGCCTGGGCCTTCGAAACCTTCGCCGATGTACAGGTCGAGTTCTTTCATGTGTCGTTACTCTTGTCAGGACGCAGAGGGATTTGTTTGAGTGATCAGAAGCGCACGCGGGCCAGGGGCACGGCGTGGCAGAAATCGGGATTCGAAGAGCGCAGCAGGGAGCTGGCGAGGACGCGGCAGTGATGATGAGTCATGGTTGCAAACGCTCTTTTTTGTTGTTGATGAGCTGGTTTGCGATTTTTTAACACTGGGGGTTTGCGGGGCTGTAACCATAAAAAATCATGGGGGTATGAGTTGAGGTCATACCCCCATTTTGCGGTAATCGATTGCCTCTGCAGGAGCTGCCGAAGGCTGCTCCTACATTGGGATTGTGGTGTTTGGGGTTATTGCGACATTGGGTCTTTCTTCATGGCGTCCTTGGACATGGCATCTTTTTTCATGCCGTCCTTGGACATGCTGTCTTTCTTCATCGCGTCCTTGGACATTGCATCCTTGGACATCGAGTCTTTTTTCATCGAGTCCTTGTGCATCGCATCCTTGGACATGGCGTCCTTGGACATGGCGTCCTTGGACATGGCGTCCTTGGACATCGAGTCATTGCTCATGGTATCCGCGGCAAAAACACTGGCGGCGCCCATGGCAAGGCAGAGGGACAGTGCGACGGTGGTCAGCTTTTTCATGGTGTAACTCCTTGAAGCTCAGTGTGGGGTCGAGCGAAATATCCAGGCGGTCCTCAGCTGCCACCGAACCAGTTGTAGCCCTGGTCTTCCCAGTAGCCACCGCTGTAGGTGTTGCTGACGAAAATCGCCTGAATGTGTTTGGGGTTCTTGTAGCCAAGCTTGGTAGGCATGCGCAGCTTCATCGGGAAGCCGTATTCGCGGGGCAGCACCTTGCCGTCCCAGGTCAGCGCCAACAGGGTTTGCGCATGCAGCGCGGTGGCCATGTCGATGCTGGTGTAGTAATCGTCGGCGCACTTGAAGCCGACGTATTTGGCGTCTGTGTCGGCGCCGATGCGCTTGAGGAAATCGCTGAAGCGCACCCCACCCCAGCGGCCGATGGCGCTCCAGCCTTCGACGCAGATATGCCGGGTGATCTGATCGGTCTGCGCCATGGCGCGCAGCTCCTCCAGGCGCCAGCTGCGCTTGTCTGCCACCAGCCCGGAGACTTCCAGGCGGTAGCTCTCCTCCTCCACCGTCGGTGCTTCGTCGATGCCGTAGAAGGCATTGAAGGGAAACGGCCGGGTGATCATCGATTCCGGATAGGTCGGTGCCATGGCATTGGGGTTGAACAGCCAGCCCTGGATCCGGTCATTCAAGCGTGACATCGACGACAGCGCGGTCTCGACGCTGTCGTTGTCGGTGATGTTGCAGCCGGACAACATCGCCACGCCACCGAGAGTCAGGCCGCGCAGCAGGAACGAGCGGCGCGAGCGGTCTTCGATCTGTGGCGCAAGGATCTTGCGGGCGTCGGTCAGGATCGAGGACTCGTCCAGATCCGGGTTCTGGATGCGCTTTTTCATACGGACTCCTTGCGACCGACAATCATGGCCAACAGAGTTTTCGGGACCAGGGCGACCATCACCAGATGCACCGCGACAAACGCGACCAGCAGCGCCATCGCAATGAAGTGCACGTGTCGGGCGGTGTCGTAACCACCGAGCAATTCGCGCAACAGCGGGAACTGCACCGACTTCCACAGCACCAGCCCGGAGATCACCAGCAGGGTGATGTCGAGCATCACGAACAGGTAGGCGAAACGTTGTACCTGGTTGTAATGACTGAGGTCGGCGTGCCCCAACTTGCCGCGCAAGGCGGCCCAGAGGTCATGCAGCACGCCCTTGGGGGAAACCGGGAAGAAGCGGCGCTTCAGTCGACCGCTGAACAGGTTGACGGCGAGGTAGATCACGCCGTTGATCGCGAGAAACCACATCGCCGCGAAATGCCACTGCAATGCGCCGCCGAGCCAGCCGCCGAGGGTGATCGAGGCGGGAAAGCTGAAATCGTAGAGGGGAGAAGCGTTGTAGATCCGCCAGCCGCTGGTCACCATCACCAGCACCGCCAGGGCGTTGAGCCAATGGGTGAGCCGCAACCAGCGTGGGTGGCTGGCCCTGGGTTTTGCAGTGGACTGCGACATGACCGGCTCCTTGTGGTTCGTTGTTCGATGGAGCCGAGTATGGGAGCGCGCAGATCGCCAAATCCTCACGTAAAGTTAAATTAATCGTGATAACTGCCACATCAACCTCTGTAGGAGCGAGGCTTGCCCGCGAATGCGGTATGTCATTCAACATTGAGGTGACTGACACACCGCATTCGCGGGCAAGCCTCGCTCCTACAGGGGATTTGGGTAGTCCGCGAGCAGAGCAACTATGGTTAAATGCCGCCCCCGCAAATTCGCCATCGACGCAAACCCATGAACACCGAAGCCCTCGCCGCTCTCCACCAACACCTGCTGACCGCCCTGGCCACGCCTCCCGCCGAGACCCGACGCCTGTTTCACGGCCGTGGCCGCTGCTGGCCGGGGTTGGAGCAGCTGACGGTGGACTGGTTGCAGGGCGTGGTGCTGGTGGCGTTGTTCAAGGCGCCGGAGCCTTCGCAGCTGGAAGACCTGAAGCAGCTTTTGATGGCGATGACTCAGACAGAGCAATGGGCACAATCCGGCGCCCACACCCTGCTGCTGCAACACCGCTACTTGCTGCAAAGCACCACCGAATGGCTGCTGGGGGATGTCATCGAGGAAATGACCATCACCGAAGGCGGGCTGAAATATCGGGTGGATCTGGGCCGCAAGCAGAACACCGGGCTGTTCCTCGACATGCGTTACGGCCGCGACTGGGTGCGGGCCAACGCCGAGGGCAAACGGGTGCTGAACCTGTTCGCCTACACCTGCGGCTTCTCGGTGGCGGCCATCGAAGGCGGCGCCAGCCACGTGGTCAACCTCGACATGTCGAGCCCGGCCCTGAGCCGTGGCCGCGACAACCATCGGCTCAACGGCCATGACCTGGGCAAGGTGACGTTCCTCGGCCACGACCTGTTCAAATCCTGGGGCAAGGTGATCGGCAAGGGGCCGTATGACCTGGTGATCATCGACCCGCCGTCGTTCCAGAAAGGCAGCTTTTTGCTGACCAAGGATTACCAGCGCGTGCTGCGTCGCCTGCCGGAATTGCTCGGCCCGCAGGGCACGGTGCTGGCGTGCATGAACGACCCGGCGTTTGGTGCGGACTTCCTGATCGATGGCGTGACCCGTGAAGCGCCGAGCCTGCGGTTCGAGCAGCGGCTGGAGAATCCGCCGGAGTTTCCCGATGCCGATATCGAGTGTGGTTTGAAGGCGTTGGTATTCAAGCTTCTGTAGGAGCGGGCTTGCTCGCGGTGGTCGTCAACGATTACGCGGGCTGTATGATTTCCCGCGGTGTCTGGTCGTCCATCGCGAGCAAGCCCGCTCCCACAAGGATCATTGGTGAGCTTCAGCGGGGCTGCAGGACCAGGGCGAACAGTTCGCCGTGTCCGTTGACGTTGAGCTTGTGGTAGAGGTTGCGTCGGTGCACTTTCACGGTCTCCGGCGAGATGCCCATTTGCTGGGCGATGGCCTTGCTGGAGAAGCCTTGCAGGATCAGGCGCGCGGTTTCGATTTCCCGGGTGGTCAGGCGGGCGTCGAAGCGGTCGAACAGGGTCGCCATGTCACCGGCGGCGGGCTCCACGGTCGGGCCTGCTGGTGGCAGCAGCTGAAGATGACGACGCATCGCGCTCAGCACCCAGTCGCGCACGCATAGCAACCGGCCCTGCTCTTCGAGGCTGAAGCGGGTTGAGCGCCCGAGGGACAGGCCGAGCACGGCGCCGTCGACATTGACCATGAACTGCAACTCATCCCCGCCCACCACCTTGCAGAAGTAGCTGAGGTAATACTCGCTCTGCTGGAACTGGTCAGGGGCCACCGAATCCAGGCTGTGCAAACCGTCGGCAATGCCGGCGCAAGCCGCCTGATAGAACGGATCGAGCAGGTACATGCCGGCGCTGTAATCGGCCAGTTCTTCCTGCTCATCGCCATCGCTCTGGTAGTCGAAATCCACCAAAAGGCGCGGCACTCTCCCGGCCTGCATCAGCGCCACCAGTGCGTTGTCCAGCGGCACCAGCAGCCGCAGGGTATCGACCAGCGCACGCCAGAAACCGTCCTCGCCTACCGCGCCGAACATTCGCGCCAGGCCCTGGTGCAGCGGCAACTCTTTGAACAACGCGTCCACGCACTACCCCTTTCGAGTAACCCATGATGGGAATGGGTAACGGCTACCCTGATCGATACGCTGCAAGCTCCTGAACATCACCGGCCGCAGCAGGCCAGGAGTGCCGCATCATGAGTGGTCACCGCTCGTATTTCAATCTGGGCCTGGGCGCCTGCCTGGCGGTTTCGCTTTCGTTGTCGTCGGGAGCGATGGCGACCGAAGGGCCGACCGTTCACGTGTACAACTGGTATGACTACATCGGCCCCGACACCCTGCATGACTTCAAGCGCGACACCGGGATCCAGCCGGTCTACGACACCTTCGACAGCGCCGAAGTGCTGGAAGGCAAACTGCTGACCAGCCGTAGCGGCTACGACGTGGTGGTGGCCAGCAACTACAGCCTGCCGACGCTGATCAAGGCCGGCGCCCTCGCCCCGCTGCCCCATGCGCAAATGCCCGATTTCAAGAACATGGACAGCGACCTGCTGGCGAAACTGGCCCACAACGATCCGGGCAACCAGTACGCCGTGCCGTACCTGTGGGGCACCAACGGCATCGGCTACAACATCGACAAGGTGCGCGCGGCGCTCGGCGACAAGGCGCCGGTGGATTCCTGGGACCTGGTGTTCAAGGAAGAGAACCTGGCCAAACTCGGCGAATGCGGGGTGGCGATGCTCGACTCGCCTTCGGAAATGCTCCCGGTGGCCTTGCACTACCTCGGCCTGCCGCCCAACAGCACCAACCCCGAGGACTACAAGAAGGCCGAGGCGCTGTTGCTGAAACTGCGCCCGCACATCGCCTACTTCAACTCGTCGAAATTCATCAGCGACCTGTCCAACGGCAATATCTGCGTGGCGGTGGGCTGGTCCGGGGCGATGCTCGAAGCCAAGACCACCGCCGAACAGGCCGGCAACGGCGTGAAGATCGCCTACAGCCTGCCGAAGGAAGGCGCGCCGGTGTGGTTCGACACCCTGGTGCTGCTCAAGGATGCGCCGCATCCGCAGCAGGGGCTGGCGTTCATCGACTACCTGATGCGCGCCGAGGTGATCGCTCCGGTGAGCAATCATCTGAACTATCCGAATGGCAATCGCAATGCGACGGCGCTGGTCGCCGAAGCGACCCGCAGCAATCCGGCGGTTTATCCATCGACCGAAGCCCTGGCCACCCTCTTCACCCTGCAACCCCTGCCGCCGGCCACCGAACGGGTGCGGACGCGGATCTGGAGCAAGGTCAAAAACGGCCAATAACCCCGACCCTCTGTGTGCAAGAGCTATGTAGCAGCTGTCGAGTGAAGCGAGGCTGCGATCTTTTAGAAACAAGATCAAAAGATCGCAGCCTTCGGCAGCGCCTACACAGAGATCCAGAAACCCTTGCGAATCTGACAATGAGAACCCCCATGAAACCACGTGCCCGCGACCTGAACATCCAATTCGGCCAACTGCAACCCGGCCCGCTCAACGCCATCACCGACGTCCCCGGCGTGCGGGTCGGGCACAGTGAGGTGCGGGGACGCACCGCCCAGGGCCGCGACATCCTCACCGGCGTCACCGTGATCGAGCCCCGCGTCGGTTCCACCAGCTCGCAACCGTGTTTTGCCGGCGTCCATGTGCTCAACGGCAACGGCGACGCCACGGGGCTGGAATGGATCCGCGAAGCCGGCATGCTGACCAGCCCGGTCGCCTTCACCAACACCCACAGCCTGGGCGTGGTGCGCGATGCCCTGATCGTGCAGGACCGCGAGCAGCAACCGGACGACGGGCGGCTCTACTGGAACATGCCGGTGGTGCTGGAGACCTTCGACGGTTTGCTCAACGACATCAACGGCTTTCACGTGAAGCCTGAGCATGTCGCGCAGGCGGTGAACTCGGCGGTCGGCGGACCGGTGGCCGAAGGCAATGTCGGCGGTGGCAGTGGCATGGTCTGCCATGAGTTCAAGGGTGGCATCGGCACTGCTTCGCGACGGCTCGATGCTGACCAGGGCGGCTGGACGGTCGGCGCCATTGTTCAGGCCAATCATGGCAAGCGTCAGGAATTGCGTGTCGACGGTTACCCGGTCGGGCGCTATCTGACGCAGGACGATTCGCCGTTTACCAAGGCCGCGCTGCCGCATGCCGGCATGGGTTCGATCGTGGTCTGCCTGGCCACCGATGCGCCGCTGCTGCCGCATCAATGCACCCGCCTGGCGCAACGTGCCAGCCTCGGCCTGGCTCGCACCGGCGGCGGCAACGAGGACCAGAGCGGCGACATTTTCATCGCGTTCGCCACCGGCAATTCCCATGTGCCGCCGGCCGCCTACGAGCGCAAACGCGCGCCGACCACCGACCATCTGAGCATGGTCAATAACGATCACATCAGCGACTTGTTCCTGGCGGCCACCGAAGCGGTGGAAGAAGCGATCATCAACGCCCTGCTCGCCGCCGAAACGACCGAAGGTAATGGACATGCGGTGTCGGGGCTGGATGCCGAAACGCTGCTCAAAGCCTTGAAACAGGCCGGTTGGCCGGGAGAAGGAAAGGTCGGAAGCTGACACTTGTGGGAGGATTAGACGTGCGGTACTTGAGGGCGATCCTGCATGTTCCTACGATGAAGTTGCGCAGCCGCTTGCTTGCCCAAGCCGTTGCGCAGGTGGTGAGTGTACTGAACCCCTATCAAGCTCACCGCCTGCTTCATGCGCATCTTGAGCCTCAATGGCTCCACTTCTCCCCATCAAAGAGCTTTGAGGCTCTTTTTTAATCCGACAGCCCGGCTTTTGGCCGGGCTTGGTGTTTCTGGATATCCGCATTCCCCTGCAGGAACGATCAAACCGAAAACGCGTTTCTTTGCAGGAGCTGCCGTAGGCTGCGATCTTTTGATTTTGCCTTTCAAAAACAAGATCAAAAGATCGCAGCCTTCGGCAGCTCCTACAGGGGTTTGTGGTACCTAGACCAACCGCAACCGCGGCCCGCTCACCGGCACCGCATCGTCCCCCAACCGCTCACGCACAAACTCCTGGGCCTTGCGCGTCAGCTGATCCAGATGCCGGTCGCGCTGCTTTTCCGCGTCCTGCATCGCGCGCTTGCCGTTTTTCTGCAGCAGGTACGTGTGAATCTGCCGCACCTCCAGCGAGCTGTAGATCGATGCCACGTCCAGCAGCGCCATCAAGCCATCGCTGCCGTGATCACGGGTGTTCATCAGCACCTGGGTCGCGCGTACGCCCACCACCTGGAAACCCATCGCCTCGAAATACGGCACCTTGGCCACCGCGCAAGTCAGTTCGGCATGGGGATAGCGGGCGACCATCTCGCGCAGCATCCGCCGGGCGATGCCCTGGCGCCGATGGCCGGCGTGCACCGCCATATAGGCCACGCCGCAAGCCTCGGGATCATCCTTGACCGGCAGGTACAACACAAACCCCGTGACCTGCTCCGGGTCGTCCAGATCGGTGGCGACGATCAACTCCACATCGATCCCCTTCGCCCCGTTCAGCGCCTCCAGATACAGGTGCACCTCAAAGCCGATCGCGTATTGATAGACGTTGTAGAGCAGATTGCTCGGCGGGATCGCGACCGCGCTGATGTCGGTCAGGTTGTCGACCACCATCTGCAGGATCTGGCTATTGATGTGCTCGGGGCACGGGGATTTGTAGTGGGTGATCTGGGGCATTGCGGCGGGCGACTCGAGAAAGCGATGGCTGCGTATGATAACGCGCCATCGACGCCGCGGCTGACCGAATGATCAATGGATTGGAGAGTGAATACCCTCATCAAAACATGACTGATAAAGCTTCTGATTCAGCTTCAGTCAAAATAATGACATTCACAATTGGGGAATGTAACCCACTGATAAAAGCGATTTTCCCCAAAAATGAGGAATTTCCCCCACTCTCCCTAATTCGCCTCTTGCCCCCCAATTTACATATCCTGAAACAAATACCTGATAAGTTTGAACTTTCCATGTAGGACTAAAGTCGGGCTCGCCCGTTGCATGGCACTTTGCACCCGCAGCAGCTGTCGTCCCGTTACGAGGATGGTGGGTTTCGCCGATTTGGCATGAAGCGAGGGGTCCAACATGAAACGCGCAAAACCGCAGTCCAAATCAACCCGCTATGCACGAAGGTCAGGAGCGACTTGCGCAGCGATTCTCATCACCCTCGCCACGGCCAGCGCTTCACCGCTCGACGATGAAAGCCAGCCACCGCCAACAGACCCCTCGGCCTACTCCAATCCACCGGCGACCCCGGTAGAAGCGGCCGCCGCGCTGGAAGCCATCAAGGGCATGCCGGACGCCAACCAGGGTGCGATCGCCCTGCCCAACGGTGTGTACGGCACCCGCAAAACGCCAACCACCGAAAACGTGCTGCCGCCCAGCCTGCAGACCTCGTTCAACTACCCCACCAACGGCAAACCCAGCCCGTTGTTCGGGGCGCTGCCTTACACCCAGCAATTGCTGTTGTTCGAAGAATTCGGCACGGAAAAACTCGACCCGACCCTACCCCAACCGCCCCTGACGTTCCCCGTGCCCACCGTCGGCCCGGCGCCACAGCAGGACCCGGAAAGCATCGCCCGCAGCGGCCCTTCGAGCACCGCGCTGGAAGCCTTCATGAAACAGCCCGGCCTCTACCCGTTTCCGACGCAGTTTTCCAACGTGCTGGACCGCAACCCGTGGAAAGCGCAGATCGAAGCCTTCCTCAACCGCCATCCGGTCGGCTCGCCGGCCGAGGGTCGCCCACCAGGAAAGGGCTGGTCCCATCAGCGCTGGAACGAGTTCTACCCGCAAACTGCCTTCAAGACCGTGCAAGCCGGCGCCAAACTCAATGGAGGCATGCGCGACCGCCGGCAAATGCACAACTATGCCGTGGGTGAGTTCGCCCCTGGCGGGCTCTACTATCAGACCTCGGACATTCCGACCACCAAGGGCACGACCAAAGGCATCGACACCCGCTTCCACCCCAACTTTCCGATTCAGAACCACAAGGCGCTGTGGACCTTCGACGGCACCTTCCCGCCAAAGCTGTTGATGGTGCGTTACGGCCAACCCGTGCTGATGCGTCACTACAACGCCCTGCCGATCGACCCGGCGGCGAACATGGGTTTCGGCCTGCACACCATCAGCACCCATGAGCACAACGGCCACAACCCGGCGGAAAGCGACGGCTATACCAACGCGTTTTTCTTCCCCGGCCAGTACTACGATTATCGCTGGCCGATGCAACTGGCCGGCTACGACACCATCAACACCCGGGCCGAAGATCCGCATGCGGCGTTCCCTTGCTCGCCGGGCGAAACCCTGTTCGTCAATGACGCCACGCCCGGAATCAAGACCTGCCAGAACGGCACGATCAAGATCCGCGGCGACTGGCGCGAAACCATGAGCACCCACTGGTTCCACGACCACATGCTCGATTTCACCGCGCAGAACGTCTACAAGGGCAACGCGGTGATGATGAACTACTACAGCGCCATCGATCGCGGTAACGAAGCGCTCGAGGACGGCGTCAACCTGCGCTTGCCCAGCGGCTCGGCTTTGCCCTGGGGCAACCGTGACTACGACGTCAACCTGGTGGTGGCCGACAAGGCCTGGGACAAGAACGGGCAGCTGTGGTTTAACCCGTTCAACACCGACGGCTTCCTGGGCGACCAGATCCTGGTCAACTGGCAGTACCAGCCGACCCTGAAAGTGCGTGCGCGCAGTTACCGCTTCCGCATTCTCAATGGCTCGGTATCGCGCTACTTCAGGATCGCCCTGGTACGTGAAATTGCCGGTAACGGCGGCGAATTCCCGGGCCCGGCGGGCTCCAATCTGTCCTACACCCGGGTGCCGTTCCACATGATCGGTAACGACGGCAACATCATGGAGCACGCCGTGCCGTTCGACGGCAGCCTGGACCTGGACGGCGATGGCGACCTGCAGAACCACAACGCGATCCTGCCGACCCAGGGCATCGCCGAGCGCTTCGACATCATCGTCAACTTCGCGAAAAACGGGATCAAGACCGGCGACAAGCTGTACTTCGTCAACCTGATGGAGCACCAGACCGGCAAGGGGCCGGAAGACGAACCGCTGAAGCTGGCCGACGTACTGTCCGAGAAATACAAGGCGGTGCTCAAGCAAGGCAGCAAGGGACTTGAGTGGGACAAGGGTGACCCGGTGGTCGGCAAGTTCATGCAGATGGTGGTTCAGCCTTACAGCGGCACCGACGTGAGCATGAACCCGGCCGATTACGAGCCGGCCAAACCCGGCAAGGCAGTGGGCAAAGTGATGATTCCGCTGCCCCTCAACCGTGATGATCCGGTGGTCCAGGCCAAGCTGAAACAGGCACGCCATCGCGAGTTCATCTTCGGCCGTTCCGACGGTACCGACGAAGAGCCATGGACCATCAAGACCGATGGCGGCTTCGGCTACGCTATGGACCCACGCCGGCTCAACGCCGCTCCGCAGTTGTCCACCGGCCCGACCGATGCCGGATTCTCCGGTGACGGCACCCTGGAAGTATGGAAAATCAAAAACGGCGGCAATGGCTGGAACCACCCGGTTCACGTGCACTTCGAGGAAGGCATCGTCCTCAGTCGTGACGGCAAGGCGCCACCGGAATGGGAAAAATGGGCACGCAAGGACGTGTATCGCATCGGTCAGGGCATCGACAGTTCGGTGGACGTGGATGTGGCTATTCGCTTCCGCGAATTCGCCGGGACCTACATGGAGCACTGCCACAACACCCAGCATGAGGACACCTCGATGCTGCTGCGCTGGGATATCGAGCGTCCGGGTCAGTTCCAGTTGATGCCAACGCCGCTGCCTGGCTGGGACGGTGTCACCTACGTCAACTCTGCCGCGCTGCCAACTTTCCGCACCGGCGGCAAGGATGACGACAACGAGGGCGACAACAAGAAACCGGTAGCCAATCCGGACAGCGCCACCAGCAATAACGGGCAAGCGGTGACCATCAACGTGCTGGCCAACGACACAGACCCGGACGGTAACCTGCCGCTCAAAGTCGTGGGCCTGAACCAGCCGGACTCCGGCAAGGGCACGGTCAGCACCGACGGCACCCGTGTGATCTACACGCCACCGGCCACCGCTCCCGGACCGTTCACCGCGACCTTCACCTATCAGGCCAGTGACGCCAAGGATGCCGTCTCGGAACCGGCCACCGTCTCGGTGGCGGTAACGCCAGCGCCAACGGTCAACGAAGACCTGGTGGTGAGCAGCGCTTCGGTCACGGCGCGCAGCAACAGCCGTTACACCTACGACCTGTCAGGGACCACGTCGCGGGGTTCGGGCAATACGATCATGGTGACGGTGACGACGATCGCAGGCCCTCTCAATCTCGGCGCCGCCACCCTGACGCCGGTGGGAACAGGCGCACGCTGGAAACTGAACGTCACCCTCACCGGTGTCGGCCCGTCAGCGAGCCCGGTCGCCACGATCACCTCGGGCTACGGCAAGACCGTCACCGCGCCGATCTCCGTGCGCTGATGTGAGCCCGACTGACGCCCGGTCCGTGCAAGGCGGACCGGGCGTTGTTTTGACCGTGACAACGCCATCGCGAGCAGGCTCGCGATGGCGACGCCCGGTCGCTCAGGGCCTTGAAAGCTGTGGCGCTTGATCTACCGTACTTTGACGTACCCATTGCCGGTGCCTGCGTGTCGACGATGGTCCGTTCCTGAACCTGCGACTGCCGAGTTTTCAAGGAGCCATGATGGCCACCTCTCCGCGCACGACTGCATCCGCCGCCAGCAAAGCCAAGCCCCGCAAAAAAACCACCGCCAACGTCGCCGACGCCCTGATTCGCCGCCGCCCGGTCTGCCCCGATCAACTGGACTTGCGTGACCGTCTCTACCAGCCACCGGTAGGTCTGCAGCCGGCAAAAATGCTGATGCCGACACTCTGGATGAGCATCAAGAACCAGCTGCAAACGGAAGCCTGCACCGGCTTCGCGCTGTCGACCGTGATCGAGTACCTGCTCAGCAAGGGCAAGCGCGAGAACAAGCCCGCCATCTCGCCCTACATGCTCTACAGCATGGCGCGACGCTACGACGAGATTCCCGAAGCACCGAACGCCGAGCCCAAGCTGGCCGACAGTGGCTCGACCCTGCGCGGCGCGCTCAAGGGCTGGTACAAGCAAGGGGCCTGCGCGGCGGCCTTGTGGCCAAACCTGGACATGCCACCCGCGACCAACCTCCCCGAGACCGACTGGTGGATCGACTCGGTGCAGCGCCCGCTCGGCGCCTATTACCGGGTGGACCCGCTGTCGATCAGCGACATGCATGTGGCCCTCAATGACCTGGGCGTGCTCTATGCCAGCGCCGCCTGCCATGCCGGCTGGACCGTCGCCGAAAGCGCAGCGGCGAAACTGGCCAGCCCACCGGCTGCCTGGAAGGATTACTGGCGCATCCCCAGCCAGAAAGCCGGGTTCGACGATGGCGGCCATGCCTTCGTGATCGTCGGCTACAACGAGGACGGTTTCCTGATCCAGAACTCCTGGGGCACCGGCTGGGGCAGCGCCGGTTACGCGATCCTCACCTACTCGGACTGGCAGAACAACGCAATGGACTGCTGGGCGCCGCAACTGGGGGTGATCACCGCCGAACACACGGCGATCTCCGAAGCGACGACCCTGCGCGAAAACACCGCCGGCAACGTCGTGGTCGCGTCTTCCGAAGTGCTGGCCAATCGGGAAATCAATCCGTTCATCATCGACCTTGGCAACAACGGCGAACTGAGCCAGACCGGTGACTTTCGCACGCGCCGCGAAGACGTGGAGGACCTGGTCGATTTCCACCTCGGGCAAGCGCGCAAACGCTGGAACCTGTCGGCCTCAGACACCATCGATATCGCGATCTACGCCCATGGCGGCCTCAATGACGAAAAAGCCGCAGCCGCCGCGGCGAAAGAGTGGATCCCCCTGCTCTACGACGCGAAGATTTTCCCGATCTTCCTGATGTGGGAAACCGGGGCCATGACCACCATCCTCAACCTCATCGTCGATGCCTTCCGCCAGGTCCCGCGCAGCACCGGCGGGGTTTTCTCGGAATTGGGCGATGCCGTCAAACAGTTCTACGACAAGCGCCTGGAGCGCGCGCTGGCCACACCAGGCACCCTGTTGTGGGGCGAGATGAAACAGAACGCCGACGCCCTGAGCGGCAATCCGCAAAGCGGCCTGCAGATTCTGCAAAAGGCATTTCTCGCCTCCGACAAGATCGGCAAATTCCGCCTGCACCTCATCGGCCATTCGGCAGGTTCCATCGTCCACAGCTTCATCATCGATCGGCTCGCCGCCCAGGGACTGCGCTTTGCGTCGCTGAACCTGATGGCGCCAGCGGTGCGGGTCGACACCTTCGAGCGCCTGGTGCTGCCGCATCTGATCAGCAAAACCGTGGACAACTGCCTGCAGTTTTCCCTGACCGACGAAGCGGAAAACAAGGACCCGACGTGCCGCCCGTACCTGCGCTCACTGCTCTATCTGGTGTCCGAATCCTTCGAGGCAGGTGTGCGCACACCGATCCTTGGCATGGACAAGTACGTCAGGCTGTCGCCGGTGTTCAATCTGCCGAACTTCACTTACATCACCACGCCGTCCGCCGACTCGATCAACTCGACCCACGGCGGGTTCGACAACGATGTACCGACGCAGAAAAAGATCGTCGCGCAGGTGCTCAGGAGCAAAGCCAATGTCATGAACCGGACCGGCGTCGGAGGCGGCGGCTGGTGGGCGGGCGAACCTGCGGCGCCGGCAAAAACCTCGCGTAGCCCGGCCGTGGCCGCCAAACCGAAAAAACCGGCAGCTGCGAGGGCGAAGAAGGGATGAACGGCAATGCACCGCAGGGGCTCAACGCTGCGGTGCAACCATTCGAAACTGGATATTGATGTCATTGGAAACAACGCTGTCGGCCCACTCGCCTTCACCGATCTTGAAGTCGTTACGCTTGACCGTCAGCTCGCCAGCGAAGATACCGACACCGCCCTCGGCCTTGAGCAACACGGGCACGTCCACTTTTCGCGCCTGCCCCCTGAGCATGAGGTTGCCGGTAATCATGTAGCGGTTATTGCCCAGATCCTTGACACGAGTCGATTCAAAGACCGCCTGCGGGTAAGTGGCCGTATCGAACCAGGCCGGCTTGGGCAGTTCGGTTTTGGCGTCTTCGCTCTCGACATTGATACTGGCCAGTTCAATGGTCAGCCTGGCGTGGGCCGCATCGGGGTCAGCGGTGTCGAAGTCCAGGTCGCCTTCGAACTTCTCGAAGGTGCCATAGACCCTCGAGCCCATCTGGCTGTAGGTAAAGCTGATGGTGCTGGCCGTGGGGTTCACGTCGATGTATTCGGCGGCGTGAGCGCCGGCGGCACCATCGAGCGCAACGATGGCGAGCACTGCGATGAAACGCGAGAATCGAGGGTTCATGGAACACTCCGGGCCCGGACGCCCTGACAGGAGAAGTGTCGAACACAGCCACGCCAGCAACAGGAGGACTAAAGCAAAGAACGGCTGTTTATGCCAGTGAACATTGCGCTCAATCAGCGCTGACTGGCACTCGCCTCGCGCTGCCACGCCCTCTGCAACAGATCGATTACTTCCCTGTCCGAGGTCTGGGAGAAATCCACATACCAGTGCCCGATGGAAGTGAACCAGTCCGGGTACAGCGGGCACACCAGCTCGTCCACGTCCCTGCGCAGCGCCTCGGCCGTTTCGATCGGCGCCACAGGCACGGCGACCACGATGCGCGCCGGCGCCTGCGTGCGCACCGCACGGATCGCCGCCTTCATCGAGGCACCGGTGGCCAGGCCGTCGTCGATCAGGACCACCACCTGCCCCTCCAGCTCAAGCGGTGGGCGCGAGCCGCGATACACCTGTTCGCGTCGCAGCAGTTCCTGACTTTCCCGTGCCACCACGGCGTCGAACCCGGCCTTGTCGATCGGGTGCGCGCGCAGTGCCTCTTCATTACGAATCAGGACGCCACCACTGGCAATCGCGCCCATGGCGTACTCCGGGCGGGACGGCACGCCGAGTTTGCGCACCAGCATCAGGTCGAGCCGAACACCCAGCGCCGCAGCCACTTCATAAGCCACCGGCACCCCGCCACGGGGCAAGGCCAGGAGAATCACATCGCAGCGATGGGCGTATGGCTGCAGCAGCTCCACCAGACGCCTGCCGGCGTCAGGGCGATCCTGCAGGATGGAATGGGGCAAGGGGTTCATGGAAAACCTCCCCAGGCGATCGGGCCTGTCGGTTAACGGCTGCCCCCAATTTTGCTCCGACTACACAAAAACCACACCCACCACCGCAAAACCTTTGCAGGAACTGACGAGTGCAACGAGGCTGCGATCTTTCAAGATCAAAAGATCGCAGCCTACGGCAGCGCCTACACAGGACCGCGCTCACCGCGTTCACCTGTAGGAGCGAGGCTTGCCCGCGAAGACGTCCTGGCAGACACATCACCTATCGCAGGCCCGCAGCCCTCGCGGGCAAGCCTCGCTCCTACACACCGGTTTCTACTTCCCCACATGCCGCCCAAGGAAGTCCGCCACCAACCCGGCAATTTCCCCAGGCTTCTCATCCAGCGCGAAATGTCCCGCATCCAGCACATGCACCTGCGCCTTCGGAAGATCGCGCTGGTACGCCGCCGCTTCGGCCACATCAAAAGAGGGATCGAACCGGCCCCACACCACCAGCGTCGGCGGTTGATGTTCGCGCAGCCAGGCCTGCCACTTCGGATAACTGGCCACGTTGGTGCGATAGTCGTAGAACAGGTCGCTCTGGATATCCGCCTGCCCCGGCTGGTTCAGGAAATTGAATTCGTCGGTCCACAGATCCGGATTGAATGCCTCGATATCCGGGTTGTGCCCAACATGCCGTTGCTTTGTCGTGGCCAGCGAGAAAAAGCTCGCCCGCAACCCCGCCTCGTTCGCCGCGCGATCGGCCCAGAACTCACGTCGTTTCTGCCACAGCGGCCCCAGACCATCCTCGTGGGACACCGCGTTCTGCACGATCAACGTCTGCAAACGCTCCGGATGGGCCAGCATCATCCGAAAACCCACCGGGCCGCCGTAATCCTGCACATACAACGAGTACTTGTTCAGGCCCAGCGTCTCGGTGAAATGCACCATCACACTGGCCAGATGATCGAAGGTATAGACGAACGCCTTGGAATCCGGCGCATCGCTATGACCAAAACCCGGATAATCCGGCGCTACCAGATGATACTGCTGCGCCAGGCGCGCCAGCAGCGGATCGTACATGCGCGAAGAGCTCGGAAAGCCGTGCAGCAGCAACAAGGTCGGCTTATCCGGCGACCCGGCTTCACGGTAGAAAATCGTCAGGTCATCGACCTTGATACTGCGGTAGGCAACAGACATCTGTACCTGCGAATGGCTGGCCGTTTGACCCGCGTAGGCGGCCTTGGAAAATGACAGGCCCAGGGCGCAACCAAGCGCCAGGGCGGACAGCAATTTGTTCATCGAAAAGGCTCGGGTGGAAGGTAGGCGTCAACCTTGCCACCGCGATGTATCAGGCGATCCGGGCCTTTGTAATTGCCTGTATGTTCAGGGGCGATCTTACACAGCGATACACACCGAAATGTTTACACCAACCGCTCGATCTTCTGATGCTTCCACACCAGCTTGTAATACAGCGTCTGCAACACCAGCATCCCCAGATACGCCACCGGAAACGCCATCCACACCCCCTGCAGGCCAAACCGTGCGTCCAGCAGATAAGCCACCGGCAATTGCACACCCACCACGCAGATGATCGAAATCATCACCGGCACCATCACCGTGCCACTGGCGCGCATGATGCCGCCAATGATCGCCTGGAAGCCAAACACCAGCAGGCTCCAGAGCATGATGTGCAGCAGGTGATCGGCCATGGTCAGGGTCGATTCCTCGGTGAGGAACGAGCCCAGCAGCCAGTGCGACAGCAAATACCCGAGTACAACCAGACCACCGGTCAGGCACACGTTGATCATCAACCCCGTGCGCAGGATCGCGCCGATACGCTCGACGCGCCCTGCCCCGATCGCCTGGGCGCCGAGGATCGACGCGGTGATGGCAATCGACAGCGCCGGGAATTGCACGTAATTGACGATCTGCGTCACCGCGCCATAGGCCGCCGTCGCCTGGGAACCGTGCTGGTTCACCAGCGCCAGAATCACCAGTTCCGACAGCGACAACACCACCATCTGCAGGCCGGTGGGCAGGCCGATGCGCAACACCTTTGCGAGGATCGCCCAATCGAGCTTCATCGCCGCGAAGAACGCCCGGTCCGGCGCCATCGGATGTCCTTTGCGAATCAACCGCCACGCCAGCCAGCCCATGGCCGCCAGGTTGCCCGCCAACCCGGCAAACGCCGCGCTTTGAATCCCCAACGGTGGAATGCCCAGCCAGCCGCGTATCAACGCCGGTGTCAGCGCCAGACCGATCACGGTCGACACCACCAGCGCCAGCAACGGCGACAGGGTGTCACTCACCCCGCGCAGCAACTGCGTGAACAGCACGAACACCAGGAGCGACGGCATGAACCACAGCATCACATGGGCATAAGCCACCGCATCGTCCAGCACATCCCCGGGCGTGCCCAACCCCATCAATGAAGGCCGCGCGAACACACTGCCCACCACCGCCGCCACCAGCCCGATCAACACGCCCAACAACAAAGTCGCACCGGCAATCGCCTTGACCAGATGCGTCTCCCGCGCCCCCCAAGCCTGCACGATCA
>NZ_JABFMP010000002.1:0-48033 GCF_013359595.1 Pseudomonas sp. C1C7
CTGCGATCTTTTCAAAGATCAAAAGATCGCAGCCTCGTTTCACTCGACGGCTCCTACAGGGATCACCCAACCCACAATAACAATCCATAGAGGTTGAGCCATGGCTGCCACTGACGAACGTGCAGGCAACAAACCGTTGATCGAGAAACGTTCGATCGACTACATCCCGGAAGCGGAAAGACACGGTCGTCTGTTCAGCCAGTTCACCCTGTGGATGGGTGCCAACCTGCAAATCACCGCGATCGTGACCGGTGCCTTGGCCGTGGTGCTCGGCGGGGATGTGTTCTGGTCGTTGATCGGTCTGTTGATCGGTCAACTGCTGGGCGGTGGCGTCATGGCGTTGCATGCGGCGCAAGGGCCGAAGCTTGGCCTGCCACAGATGATCTCCAGCCGCGTGCAGTTCGGCGTTTATGGCGCGGCGATCCCGATCGTGCTGGTTTGCCTGATGTACCTGGGCTTCACCGCCACGGGCACGGTGCTTTCCGGCCAGGCCCTGGGGCAGTTGTTCGGTGTCAGCGACACCGTCGGCATCCTGATCTTCGCCAGCGTCATCGTGCTGGTGACGGTGCTGGGTTACCGGGTGATCCACTTCATCGGCCGTGTCGCCAGCATCATCGGCGTCATTGCCTTCGTTTATCTGTTCAGTCGCCTGATGAGCCAGACGGATGTCGGCGCACTGATGGAAATTCGCCATTTCAGCTGGAGCAGCTTCCTGCTGGCGGTGTCGCTCGCGGCCTCCTGGCAGATCGCTTTCGGCCCTTACGTGGCTGACTATTCGCGCTACCTGCCGAGCAAGACGTCCTCGGTGAAAACCTTTTTCGCCGCTGGCGCAGGTTCCGTGGTTGGCGCACAGGTGGCGATGATCCTCGGCGTGTTCGCCGCGGCTTCCGCCAATGGTCAATACGCCGGTCATGAAGTGGCTTACATCGTCGGTTTCGCCGGCAGTGGTGCCACTGCTGCGCTGCTGTACTTCAGTATCGCGTTCGGCAAGGTGACCATTTCCACCCTGAACTCCTACGGCAGCTTCATGTGCATCGCGACCATCATCAGCGGCTTCCGTGGCCGTCTGGAAGTGTCGCGCATGCAGCGTCTGGTGTTCGTACTGGCCATCGTCGGCGCGGCGACCCTGATCGCCCTGGTTGGCCAGCACTCGTTCCTCGGTGCGTTCAAGTCGTTCATCCTGTTCCTGCTGGCGTTCTTCACGCCATGGAGCGCAATCAACCTGGTGGACTACTACTGTATTACCCGCGAGCGCTACGACGTACCGGCGCTGGCTGATCCGAACGGTCGCTACGGCCGCTGGAACATGCTCGGCATCAGCGTCTACGTGTTCGGTGTGCTGGTGCAGTTGCCGTTCATCTCCACCAAGTTCTATACCGGTCCCCTGGTGGCTGCATTGGGTGACGTGGATATTTCCTGGATCATCGGTCTGGTGTTGCCCGCTGCCCTGTATTACGTGTGCGCCAAAAAATGGCACGGTGCAGTACCCGATCAACTGATTCTGCCGGTCGAGCAGGACAGCGTAGAAAAACCAAAAACAAGCGGGAACGGTCGCGCTGCGGCGCAGGCCTGATTGGACGTAGACAGGGCTGGATGCCTCTTGACTGCCGCAAGCCAATTCATGATTAGGAGCGTCGAAACAATGAAATCGAACAAGACCCTGCTGACCACACTGCTTTCCATGGGCCTGCTGGCCAGCGCCGGCGCCACTCAGGCAGCGGGCTGGTGCGAGTCGGGCAAGCCGGTGAAATTCGCCGGTCTGAACTGGGAAAGCGCCATGTTGCTGACCGACGTGCTGCAAGTCGTGTTGGAAAAAGGCTACGACTGCAAGACCGACAGCCTGCCGGGCAACTCCATCGCCATGGAAAACGCCCTGAGCAGCAATGACATCCAGGTGTTCGCCGAGGAATGGGTTGGCCGCAGCGAGGTCTGGAACAAGGCCGAGAAGGCCGGCAAGGTCGTCGGTGTCGGCGCTCCGGTCGTCGGCGCGGTCGAAGGCTGGTACGTGCCGCGCTACGTGATCGAAGGCGACGCCAAGCGCAAGCTGGAAGCCAAGGCGCCGGACCTGAAGAACATCGCCGATCTGGGCAAATACTCCGCCATCTTCAAGGACCCGGAAGAGCCATCCAAGGGCCGTTTCTACAACTGCCCGGCCGGCTGGACCTGCGAGCTGGACAACAGCGAAATGCTGAAAAGCTACGGCCTGGAAAGCAGCTACACCAACTTCCGCCCGGGCACAGGTCCCGCGCTGGAT
Organism: Pseudomonas sp. C1C7; assembly: GCF_013359595.1. Classification (GTDB taxonomy): domain Bacteria; phylum Pseudomonadota; class Gammaproteobacteria; order Pseudomonadales; family Pseudomonadaceae; genus Aquipseudomonas. Next base: position 2,255 of record NZ_JABFMP010000002.1, read on the forward strand.
GCCGCCGTGCTGTCGAGCTACAAGCGTGGCGAGCCGATCCTGTTCTACTACTGGTCGCCAACGCCGCTGATGGGCCTGGTCGACGCCGTGAAACTGGAAGAAAAGCCGGGCGTGAACAAGAGCGTGACCATCAAGGTCGGCCTGTCCAAGACCTTCCACGACGAAGCGCCTGAACTGGTGACCGTGTTCGAGAAGGTCAACCTGCCGATCGACCTGCTGAACCAGAACCTGGGACGCATGAGCAAGGAACGAATCGAGTCGCCGAAACTGGCGAAAATCTTCCTCAAGGAACATCCTGAAGTCTGGCACGCATGGGTGAGCGAAGACGCAGCCAAGAAGATCGACGCGGCCTTGTAGGTTGAGCTTCTCCGGCTGTCGCGGGCGACAGCCGGCTGCTTGATCGCAACCCCTTGATTGAGAGTCTCTTTATGTTTCCCGAAAGCTTTACCTTTTCCATCGCCGACTGGGTCAACGGTTGGGTCGATTCGCTGGTCACCAACTATGGCGATGTGTTCCGTCACATCTCCGACACCCTGTTGTGGGCCATCGTCAATCTTGAGGGCCTGCTGCGCGCGGCGCCCTGGTGGCTGATGCTGGCCATCGTGGCCGGCGTTGCCTGGCACGCGACCCGCAAAGTGGCGACCACCGCCGTCATCGTCGGCCTGCTGTTCCTGGTGGGTGCGGTTGGCCTGTGGGACAAGCTGATGCAGACCCTGGCGCTGATGCTGGTGGCAACCATCATCTCGGTGCTGATCGGCGTGCCGCTGGGCATCCTCTCGGCGCGCAGCAATCGCCTGCGTTCGATCCTGATGCCGCTGCTGGACATCATGCAGACCATGCCGAGCTTCGTGTACCTGATCCCGGTACTGATGCTGTTCGGCCTGGGCAAGGTCCCGGCGATTTTCGCCACCGTGATCTACGCCGCACCGCCGCTGATCCGCCTGACCGATCTGGGCATTCGCCAGGTCGACGGTGAAGTGATGGAAGCGATCAACGCCTTCGGTGCCAACCGCTGGCAGCAACTGTTCGGCGTGCAACTGCCGCTGGCCCTGCCGAGCATCATGGCCGGGATCAACCAGACCACCATGATGGCCCTGTCGATGGTGGTGATCGCCTCGATGATCGGTGCCCGTGGCCTGGGTGAAGACGTACTGGTGGGGATTCAGACCCTCAACGTCGGTCGTGGCCTGGAAGCGGGTCTGGCGATCGTGATTCTGGCAGTGGTGATCGACCGCATTACACAGGCGTACGGTCGCGCACGGCATGAGGTGAGCAAATGAACAACGCAACCGTAAGCAAGATTGAAGTCAAAAACGTCTTCAAGATTTTCGGCAACCGTTCCAAGGACGCGCTGGCCCTGGTGGGCCAGGGCAAGACCAAGGATCAGGTGCTGTCCGAGACTGGCTGCGTGGTCGGCGTGAATGACCTGTCGCTGAGCATCGGCAGCGGCGAGATCTTCGTGATCATGGGTCTGTCCGGTTCCGGTAAATCCACCCTGGTGCGCCACTTCAACCGCCTGATCGATCCGACCAGCGGCGCGATCCTGGTGGACGGCGTGGACATCCTGCAATACGACATGGAAGCCCTGCGCGAATTCCGCCGTCGCAAGATCAGCATGGTGTTCCAGAGCTTCGGCCTGTTGCCGCACAAGACCGTGCTGGACAACGTCGCCTACGGCCTGAAAATCCGTGGCGAAAGCAAAGCCATGTGCAACGAGCGTGCGCTGCACTGGATCAACACCGTGGGCCTGAAGGGCTACGAAAACAAATACCCGCACCAGCTCTCCGGCGGCATGCGTCAGCGTGTGGGCCTGGCCCGCGCACTGGCGGCGGACACCGACATCATCCTGATGGACGAAGCCTTCAGCGCCCTCGACCCGCTGATCCGCGCAGAGATGCAGGACCAGTTGCTGGAGCTGCAAAAGACCCTGCACAAGACCATCGTCTTCATCACCCACGACCTCGACGAGGCCGTACGCATCGGCAACCGCATCGCGATCCTCAAGGACGGCCGCCTGATCCAGGTCGGCACGCCGAAAGAGATCCTGCATTCGCCGGCCGATGAGTATGTCGACCGCTTTGTGCAGCGTCGGGCGGCGGTGGTCTAAGAGAGATTTGCGGAGCTTGTTCAGGCCTCTTCGCGGGCAAGCCCGCTCCCACAGGGAATAGCTGTGTTGCACAGATCGTGTTCACACAACTGAACACTGTGGGAGCGGGCTTGCCCGCGAAGGCGTCGGTGAAGCTGCATCAATATTCAGGTTGTACACACGAGGTTGAAGATGTCCCAGGCTGAAAAAATCGTTATCGCCGACGCCCCGCTGCGTTGGCAGGATGTAGTCGCCGTCGCCCGTCACGGCGCGCCGTTGGAATTGTCGGCCCAGGCCTGGGCACGGATCGAAAATGCGCAGGCCATCGTCCAGCGCATCGTCAGCAGCGGTGAGCGCGCTTATGGCGTCAACACTGGCCTGGGCGCGCTGTGCAACGTTTCGCTCAAGGACGAACAGCTCAGCCAGTTGTCCCGCAACACCCTGCTCAGCCACGCCTGTGGCGTCGGCGCACCGCTGGCCGACGAGCAGACCCGCGCGATCATGTGCGCGGCCATCCTCAACTTCACTCAAGGCAAATCCGGCGTGCATCGTCGAGTGGTCGAAGCCTTGCTGGCGCTGCTCAACAAGGGCATCACCCCGCAAGTGCCGTCCCAGGGTTCGGTCGGTTACCTGACCCACATGGCCCACATTTCCATCGCCTTGCTGGGCGTCGGCAACGTCAGCTACCGCGGGCAGATCGTCTGCGCTCAGCAAGCCCTGGCCGAAGAAGGCCTGCAACCGGTGCAACTGGGTGCGAAAGACGGGCTGTGCCTGGTCAACGGCACGCCGTGCATGAACGGCCTGAGCGCCCTGGCCATTGCCGACGCGACGCGCCTGCTGCAATGGGCCGACGTGATCAGCGCCATGAGCTTCGAGGCCCAACGCGGGCAGATCGCCGCGTTCGATGCCGAGATCATCGCGCTCAAGCCGCACCCGGGGATGCAAAAGGTCGGCATCAACCTGCGGGCGCTGCTCGACGGCAGCGAAGTGATCGCCCAGAGCAAGGGTATCCGCACCCAGGACGCCCTGAGCATCCGCTCGATTCCGCAGGTGCACGGCGCCGCTCGCGATCAGCTGGAACACGCGATCAAGCAAGTCGAAATCGAACTCAACGGCTGCACCGACAACCCGTTGCTGCTGGGCACGCCGGACAACTTCCGCGTCATGTCCCAGGCCAACCCCCACGGACAATCGGTGGCCATGGCGGCGGACCTGCTGGCCATTGCCATGGCGGAAATCGGCTCCATCGCCGAGCGTCGCCTGGACCGCCTGATCAACCCGCACGTCAGTGGTCTGCCGGCCTTCCTGGTGGCCAACCCGGGGGTAAACTCCGGAATGATGATCGTGCAGTACGTCGCCGCGTCCCTGTGCGCGGAAAACCGCCAGCTGGCGCAACCGGCGGTGCTCGACAACTACGTCACCTCGGGCCTGCAGGAAGACCACCTGAGCATGGGCACCAACGCTGCGCTGAAGCTGCATCGCGCGCTGGAAAACTGCACGCAGATCCTCGCCATCGAGTACCTGCTGGCGGCCCAGGCCTTCGAATTCCTCAAGGATCAACGTTTCGGCGCAGGGACCGATGCAGCGTGGCGTCTGCTGCGCGAACGCGTGCCGGCCTACGACCAGGACCGCTGGCTGGCGCCGGACATCGCCGCTGCAGCCGGCGTATTGAAAGATTCGGCGCTGCTGCAAAAGGCCTTGCCGAATCTGCACTGATTTCTATTGAACCAGCGGCCCGCCCAAAAGGCGGGAAGCGACGGACAACGGATATCTCCGGAGCGTCTGGTAGTTGATTTACAACTCTCACAAGGAGCCAAAAATGACTGCGCTAAACCTGATTCCCGGCCAACTGAGCCTCGCCCAACTGCGTGAGGTGTACCAGCAACCGGTGACGCTGACCCTCGACAGCAGTGCATCTGCGCAGATCGAGGCCAGCGTCGCCTGCGTTGAACAGATCCTTGCCGAAAATCGCACCGCTTACGGCATCAACACCGGTTTCGGCCTGCTGGCCTCGACCCGCATCGCCAGCGAAGACCTGGAAAACCTGCAGCGTTCGCTGGTGCTGTCCCACGCGGCGGGCGTCGGTGAGCCGATCAGCGATGAGCTGTGCCGCCTGATCATGGTGCTCAAGGTCAACAGCCTGAGCCGTGGTTTCTCCGGTATCCGCCGCGTGGTGATCGACGCGCTGATCGCCCTGATCAATGCGCAGGTCTATCCGCACATTCCGCTCAAGGGTTCGGTCGGTGCGTCCGGCGATCTGGCGCCGCTGGCGCACATGTCGCTGGTGCTGCTGGGCGAGGGCAAGGCGCGTCACAAGGGCGAGTGGATGGAAGCGACCGAAGCGCTGAAAGTCGCCGGCCTGACCCCGCTGACCCTGGCCGCGAAAGAAGGCCTGGCGCTGCTCAACGGCACCCAGGTGTCCACCGCATTCGCCCTGCGTGGCCTGTTCGAAGGTGAAGACCTGTTCGCCGGTGCGCTGGCCGTCGGTGGCCTGACCGTTGAAGCGGTCCTCGGCTCGCGTTCACCGTTCGATGCACGTATCCACGCTGCCCGTGGCCAGAAAGGCCAGATCGACGCCGCTGCCGCCTACCGCGATTTGCTGGGCGAGCGCAGCGAAGTGTCCGATTCCCACGAGAACTGCGAAAAGGTCCAGGACCCGTACTCCCTGCGCTGCCAGCCGCAAGTCATGGGCGCCTGCCTGACCCAGTTCCGTCAGGCCGCAGAAGTGCTGGCGATCGAAGCCAACGCCGTTTCCGATAACCCGCTGGTGTTCTCCGCCGAAGGCGATGTGATCTCCGGTGGCAACTTCCACGCCGAACCTGTGGCCATGGCCGCGGACAACCTGGCGCTGGCCCTCTCCGAAATCGGCTCCCTGAGCGAACGCCGCATCTCGCTAATGATGGACAAACACATGTCGCAGCTGCCGCCGTTCCTGGTGGCCAATGGCGGGGTGAACTCCGGTTTCATGATTGCCCAGGTAACGGCCGCGGCACTGGCCAGCGAAAACAAGGCCCTGGCCCATCCGCATTCGGTGGACAGCCTGCCGACGTCCGCCAACCAGGAAGACCACGTCTCCATGGCTCCGGCTGCCGGCAAGCGCCTGTGGGAAATGGCTGCAAACACTCGCGGCATTCTCGCCGTGGAATGGCTGGCGGCGGTGCAAGGACTGGACCTGCGCAACGGTCTGAAGACCTCGCCAACACTGGAAAAAGCCCGCGCGATCCTGCGCAACGAAGTGCCGTTCTACGAGAAGGACCGCTTTTTTGCCCCGGACATCAACGCGGCGACTGAACTGCTGGCTTCGCGCTGCCTGACCGAACTGGTTTCGGGCAAGTTGCTGCCTAGCCTGTGATGGCCCCTTCGCGGGCAAGCCTCGCTCCTACGGGGGCGACATCAATCCTGTAGGAGCGAGGCTTGCCCGCGAACCGATTTTGAACACAACGAGGATTTGGGATGAAAACCCTCTGGCAACACTGCCACGTCGCAACCATGGCCCAAGGCGCTTACTCGATCATCGAAGACGCGGCCATCGTGACGTCCGGTGCGCACATTGAGTGGGTCGGCCCGCGCAGTGAACTGCCGTCCGGCGACTTTGCGGCGGTCAATGACTTGAACGGTGCCTGGGTCACCCCCGGCCTGATCGACTGCCACACCCACACGGTGTTCGGCGGCAATCGCAGCGATGAATTCGAAAAGCGTCTGCAAGGCGTCAGCTACGCGGAAATCGCCGCCAGCGGTGGCGGCATCGCCAGCACCGTGCGCGCCACCCGCGCTGCCAGCGAAGAGCAACTGTTCGCCAGCGCCGCCCGCCGTCTGAAAAGCCTGATGCGCGACGGCGTCACCAGCGTCGAGATCAAGTCGGGCTACGGCCTGGACCTGGCCAACGAAGGCAAAATGCTGCGCGTGGCCCGTCGCCTGGGCGCCGAGCTGCCGATCAGTGTGCGCACCACTTGCCTGGCCGCCCACGCTCTGCCGCCGGAGTACAAGGACCGCGCCGACGACTACATCGATCACATCTGCGCCGAAATGCTCCCGGCCCTGGCCGCCGAAGGGCTGGTGGATGCCGTGGACGCGTTCTGTGAATACCTGGCGTTTTCCCCGGAGCAGGTCGAGCGCGTGTTCGTCACCGCGCACAAACTGGGCTTGCCGGTGAAGCTGCATGCCGAGCAATTGTCGTCGCTGCATGGCTCCAGCCTGGCCGCACGCTATCAGGCGCTGTCCGCCGATCACCTGGAGTTCATGGACGAAGACGACGCCATCGCCATGGCCAAGTCCGGCACGGTCGCGGTGTTGTTGCCCGGCGCGTTCTACTTCCTGCGCGAAACCCAATTGCCGCCGATGGAAGCCCTGCGCAAGCATGGCGTGAAAATCGCCATCGCCAGCGACCTCAACCCGGGCACTTCGCCGGCGTTGTCGGTGCGCCTGATGCTGAACATGGCCTGCACCTGCTTCCGGATGACCCCGGAAGAAGCCCTGGCTGGCGCGACCATTCATGCGGCCACCGCCCTGGGCATGGCCGACACTCACGGTTCGATCGAAGCGGGCAAGGTGGCGGATTTCGTCGCCTGGCAAATCGATCGTCCGGCCGACCTGTCGTACTGGCTGGGCGGTGATCTGGAAAAACGCGTCGTGCGTCACGGCGTCGAAACGAGCCTGTAGGAGAGTCGTTGTGGATAAGGTGTTGAACTTCAAACAAGGCCGGGTACCGCTGCTGATCAGCATGCCCCACGCCGGTACCCGTCTGACCCCGGCGGTCGAAGCCGGATTGATCCCCGACGCGAAAAGCCTGCCGGACACCGACTGGCACATCCCGCAGCTGTACGACTTCGCCAGCGAACTGGGCGCCAGCACCCTGGCGGCCGAGTATTCGCGTTTCGTCATCGACCTGAACCGGCCGTCCGACGACAAACCGCTGTACGTTGGCGCCACCACCGGCCTGTACCCGGCGACCCTGTTCGACGGCGTGCCGCTGTTCCGCGAAGGCCTGGAGCCTTCCAAGGATGAGCGCGCGACCTATCTGGAAAAAATCTGGACCCCGTACCACAGCACCCTGCAGCAGGAGCTGGCGCGCCTGAAGGCCGAGTTCGGCTACGCGCTGTTGTTCGACGCCCACTCGATCCGCTCGATCATCCCGCATCTGTTCGACGGCAAGCTGCCCGACTTCAACCTCGGCACCTTCAACGGCGCCAGCTGCGACCCTCAATTGGCCTCGCAACTGGAAGCCATCTGCGCCGGCCACCCGGACTACAGCCACGTGCTCAACGGCCGATTCAAGGGCGGCCACATCACCCGCCACTACGGCAACCCGGCAGAAAACATCCACGCCGTGCAACTGGAACTGGGCCAGTGCACCTACATGGAAGAATTCGAACCGTTCCGCTACCGCGCGGACCTGGCCGAGCCGACTCGGGTGGTGTTGAAAGAACTGCTGCAAGGCCTGCTCGCCTGGGGGCAGAAGCGCTACGGCGCATAAGATCAAAAGATCGCAGCCTGCGGCAGCTCCTGCATTGGAATGCATTTCCCTGTAGGAGCTGCCGCAGGCTGCGATCTTTTTTTACGGTGGATCAAGGTTATCCAAAACCCGATTCACCGCCATTTCCCCCAGCATGATCGACTGCTGAATCCCCAACAGAACATGCCCATCCGACTCCTTGAGGTTTCGGGCGAAGTCACTCGCCATGGCACTGGCCGAGGCCAGGGAGACGCAGGCGTATTCGAGCAGGGTACGGTTGTCGATGTCGGGGTCGACGTGGAAGAAGGGGGTGGGTTTGCGTGGGTTGGTCATGATTCAAGTCCTTGAAGATTGGGGAACATGAATGACAGCCAGCACCAAGTCGCGACTAATCAAGAGGGTGGCAGCTGTGCGCAGGTTAGTAGACCGGGCAAAACGAAACCGGCGCGCCCGAGGGCGCCCTGCGCACAGCTGCCGTCAAGGGCAGGTATGGGGATACCTGCCTATCAGGAGCGCATATGCGCTTAGTTTTGCTGCGGGCTACTAAACCCGATCACCGACAATCGGTGACGCGAATCAAGTTAGCGACGGCCCCCAAAGCGCACAAGCCGGCGGATTCTGGCGGAGCCGTAGGCAATGCCGCAAGGCGCTGTAGCCTTTTGCGCGGATTTCAGAATCTTCCTACGGGGGAGGGTGAAACATCCGATTTCCCCCTGAAACTCGGTCCCTGTAGCCGCAGGCTTTGCCAGCTGCTACAGGTCCTGCTTATCACGCTGAAGGCTGCGATCCTTAGTCGCCACCGTGCAAATCAAGGTCGCCACAGTTCGCTTTTACCGCTCGTCTGCTGCGTAATGTTCCAGGCACGGTGCACAAAGACACCGGCCCGACAATAATCCGCTGCCGCCGAGATGCTTTCCCATGACAAGCACGATGAAAAGATTGTTCGCCCGTGGTCTCTCAATCCTCTGCGGTACTGTGCTCCTGAGCACTAGTGTGCTGGCCGGTGACGACCCTTCCTGCAAGGCGGTGCGCATGGGGGTGGTCAACTGGACCGATGTGATCGCAACCAGCGGCATGGCCGATGTGCTGCTCAGTAGCCTGGGTTATGAGAGCAAGCAGACCAGCGCCGTGCAGCAGATCATCTTCGCCGGCATCCGCGACAAGCGCCTGGATATCTTCCTTGGCTACTGGAAGCCGGCGATGGACAAGAACATCGCACCGTTCCTGGCCGCCAATCAGGTCAAGGTCATGGACAAACCGAGCCTGGCCGACGCACAGGCGACGTTGGCGGTCCCCGATTACGTGGCGGCGGCGGGCCTGAAAACCTTCGCCGACATCGCCAAGTTCAAGGACCAGCTCGGCGGCAAGATCTACGGCATCGAGCCGGGCAGCGGCGCCAACACCACGATCAAAACCATGATCGAGACCAATCACTTCGGTCTGAAGGACTTCAAGCTGATCGAGTCCGGCGAGGCCGGCATGCTCGCCGCGGTGCAGCGAGCGGTGAATCGCAAGGAGTTCGTGGTCTTCGTCGGCTGGACTCCGCACCCGATGAACATCAACATGAACATCACCTACCTCACCGGCAGCGAAGACGTGTACGGGCCGAACGAAGGCGCGGCCACCGTGTCCTCCGTGACCTCGCCCGAGTACGCCGAACGCTGCCCCAACGTCTACCGCCTGCTGGAAAACCTGACCTTCACCGCCGCCCAGGAAAGTCAGCTGATGGTGCCGATCATGGAACGCCAGACCGCCCAGGACGTGGCCAGGAAATGGCTGCGTGATCACCCCGAGGATCTGCAGCGCTGGCTGGCGGGTGTCAGCAGTTTCGACGGCAAGGACGGCGTCGCCACCGTTCAGGCCAGTTTGAAGAACTGATTTCAGAATTCGGGCACCTGACTCATGGCTCCTTACCTGCTCTCTGAACAAATGACGGCCTTCATCGACAAGACCGTCAGCTTCAACAGCACCGAAACCAGCCTTACCGGTTTGCGTCAGGCCTACAGCGCGATGTGCCGGGCCTTCACCCCACCGCGTCCGGCGGATCTGTATGTGGTCGATTTCGAGTTGGCCGGCGTGCGCCTGCGTTCTTACCAGCCGCCGGCATCCTTGAGCGACGGTTCGCCGTGCATCGTTTACCTGCACGGCGGCGGTTGGGTGGTGGGGGATCTGGACTCCCACGATTTCATTTGCGCCGAGATGGCCTCCAGGCTGGGCGTGCTGGTGATCGCCGTCGACTATCGACTCGCCCCGGAGCATCCATTCCCCGCAGCGCTCGACGATTGCCTGGCCGTGTGGCGAGCCTTGCGCACCGGCCCGTTCCGGCTGGACCCCAAGCGCACCCTGGTGGCCGGCGACAGCGCCGGTGGCAATCTCGCCGCCGCGTTGTGCCTGGCGCTGCGGGATGCGGGCGAACCCATGCCCTGTGCGCAGGTGCTGATTTACCCGGGACTCGGCGGCGATCCGCAGTTGCCGTCGCGCCGCGAATGCGCCGATGCACCGTTGCTCACCAGCAACGACCTGGATTGTTATCAGGCGCTGTACTTGGGTGACACCGCCAGACCGGGTGTTTATGCCAAGCCGCTGCAAGCAGGAAATTTCCGAGGCCTGCCGTCAGCCTTGATCGCCGTGGCGCAGTTCGACCCGCTGCGCGATGACGGCGTGCAATACGCCGAACGCCTCGACAACGCCGGCGTGGCCGCAACGCTCTATTACGGCAAGGGCCTGGTGCATGGCTGTTTGCGGGGGCGAGGGCAGGTTGAGGAGGTGGATGCGCTGTACGAAGTGCTGTTTAACTTTCTGGCGGAAAAAACTCTGACCCAGCAAGCACATGCTCATTGACGTAAATCGGGTTTATGATGCCGGACGGCAGAATAATAGATGTCCCCCCAGGGATGACCCGACCCCTTACGGAGCGCGCAATGCAGACTTTGTACCCGCAGATCAAACCCTACGCCCGGCACGATCTGGCCGTCGACGAAACCCACACGCTGTATGTCGACGAAAGCGGTTCACCGCAAGGTTTGCCGGTGGTGTTCATTCACGGCGGTCCCGGCGCCGGCTGCGATGCGGCAAGCCGCTGCTACTTCGATCCGAACCTGTACCGCATCGTCACCTTCGACCAGCGCGGTTGCGGTCGCTCCACCCCGCATGCCAGCGTGGAAAACAACACCACCTGGGATCTGGTCGCCGACCTCGAGAAAATCCGCCAGCACCTGGGCATCGACAAGTGGGTGCTGTTCGGCGGCTCCTGGGGTTCGACCCTGGCGCTGGCTTACGCGCAAACCCACCCCGAGCGTGTGCACGGTCTGATCGTGCGCGGGATTTTCTTGTGCCGTGCGCAGGAAATCGAATGGTTCTATCAGGCGGGCGCCAGCCGGCTGTTCCCTGACTACTGGCAGGACTACATCGCACCGATCCCGCTGGACGAGCGTCACGACCTGCTCGGCGCTTTCCACCGCCGTCTGACCGGCAACGACCAGATCGCCCAGATGCACGCGGCCAAGGCCTGGTCCACCTGGGAAGGTCGCACCGCGACCCTGCGTCCGAACCCGCTGGTGGTCGACCGTTTCTCCGAACCTCAGCGCGCACTATCCATCGCCCGCATCGAATGCCACTACTTCACCAACAACGGTTTCCTCGAACCGAATCAGCTGATCCGCGACATGGACAAGATCGCCCATCTGCCGGGCGTGATCATCCACGGTCGCTATGACGTGATCTGCCCGCTGGACAACGCCTGGGAACTGCACCAGGCCTGGCCGAACAGCGAGCTGCAAATCATCCGCGACGCCGGTCATGCCGCCGCGGAACCTGGCATCACCGACGCCCTGGTGCGCGCCGCCGATAAAATGGCCCGGCGCCTGCTCGACCTCGCCCCCGAGGAAGCATGAAGGGTCTGCTGCAACGCGTGCGTGGCGCGCGGGTCGAGGTAGCGGGGGAGGTGGTTGGCGCGGTCGACCAGGGTTTGTTGGTGCTGGTGGCCGTCGAGCCACAGGATACGCGGGCCAGCGCCGACAAACTTCTCAATAAGCTGCTTAACTATCGGGTGTTCAGCGACGCCGAGGGCAAGATGAATCTGTCCCTGGCGGATGTGGGCGGCGGGTTGCTGCTGGTCTCGCAGTTCACCCTGGCTGCCGACACCAAAAGCGGGCTGCGCCCGAGTTTCTCGACCGCGGCTCCCCCGGCCTTGGGAGAGGAGTTGTTCGACTATCTATTAAGCAAAGCGAAACAGGTGCATGGCACTGTGGCATCAGGTAGATTCGGCGCGGATATGCAGGTGCACCTGGTCAACGACGGCCCGGTAACCTTTCTGTTACAGACTTAAAAGCCCGTGAAACATCTTTTTACGGGTTTTTCGGCTGAAAACAGGCATTTTTCGCGATAAATACTTTGTTACCCCTGATGCGTTGTAACGCGGCCTACTAGATAATCGCGCGCTACGGGGATCAGCGTTCGTTGGTCCATTTTGACTTAGGTAGAGACTTGTCCGGATCCGATTTGGGGAATCATTTCGCCCCAGCGGAGTCGGAACAATGCTCGCCAACTTGGCAAGAGTGGTTTGCAGTGCCGGTGTTTTCGTATCGGCGACCACGCAGACCCTTTAACTGGCCGTTGGTTTTTTGATCTGTTTTCGGCGAGGGTTGCTCGTGATTGTTAGTCCCTGTAACGCACCAAAATTGTCTGCCAAACGGTTGCGAAGCGCTCTGGTAGCAGGCTCTGCACTGCTTTGCCTGCTCAGCGCCGGCCAGCTTTGGGCATTCAATCTGGATGATGTATCGGCCAAGGCGAAAGAGCTGGCCGGTCAGAAATTCGAAGCGCCGCGCAGTAACTTGCCGAACGAATTCCGAGAGATGAAGTTCGCCGACTATCAGAAAATTCGTTTTCTGACGGAAAAAGCCGAGTGGGCGGACCAGAAGACGCCGTTCAAGCTGTCCTTCTATCACCAGGGCATGCACTTCGATACGCCGGTGAAAATCAACGAAATCACCGCGAACACCGTCGAAGAGATCAAATACGACCCGAGTCGTTTCGATTTCGGCGATCTCAAGTTCGATCCGAAGGCCACCGAACAACTGGGCTACGCCGGTTTCCGTGTTCTGTACCCGGTCAACAAGGCCGATAAACAGGACGAAATCATGACCATGCTGGGCGCGAGTTACTTCCGCGTTGTCGGCAAGGGTCACGTCTACGGTCTGTCCGCTCGCGGCCTGGCGCTGGATACCGCCTTGCCGTCCGGTGAGGAATTCCCGCGTTTCCGCGAGTTCTGGATCGAGCAGCCCAAACCAGGCGACAAGCACCTGGTGATCTTCGCCTTGCTGGATTCCCCGCGTGCCACCGGTGCCTACCGCCTGACCCTGCGTCCGGGCAGCGACACCATTGTCGACGTCAAGGCGCAGATGTACCTGCGTGACAAGGTGGGCAAACTGGGCATCGCACCGCTGACCAGCATGTTCCTGTTCGGCGCCAACCAGCCGTCCAAAGTCCTCAACTACCGTCGCGAGCTGCACGATTCCAGCGGCCTGGCGATCCATGCCGGCAACGGCGAGTGGATCTGGCGTCCGCTGAACAACCCCAAACACCTGGCCGTGAGCAACTTCTCGGTCGAGAACCCGCGTGGTTTCGGCCTGCTGCAGCGTGGTCGTGACTTCAGCCACTACGAAGACCTCGACGACCGCTACGACAAGCGTCCAAGCGCCTGGATCGAGCCGAAAGGCGACTGGGGCAAGGGCACCGTCGATCTGGTCGAGATTCCGACCGCTGATGAAACCAACGACAATATCGTGGCTTTCTGGAGCCCGGAAACCATGCCGGAGCCAGGCAAACCGCTGGACTTCGCCTACCGCATGCACTGGACCATGGACGAAGCCGCGTTGCACGCACCGGACAGCGCCTGGGTCAGCCAGACCCTGAAGTCCACCGGTGACGTCAAACAGTCCAACCTGATTCGTCAGCCCGATGGCAGCGTTGCGTACCTGGTCGATTTCGAAGGCCCGTCCCTGGCGGCATTGCCAGCCGATACCGACGTGCGCAGCCAGGTCAGCGTCGGCGACAACGCCGAGCTGGTCGAGAACAGCGTGCGCTACAACCCTGAAACCAAGGGCTGGCGCCTGACTCTGCGTCTGAAGGTCAAGGATCCGGGCAAGTCCACCGAACTGCGCGCGGCACTGGTGCAGAACATCGTGCCGGCCGATCTGGCCAAGACCTCGATTCCAGCGTCCAACTCTTCCGTGGCCAAGGCCGACAAGGTTGCCGCCAAGCAGGCCGAGAAAGCCGAGAAGGATGCCAAGGCCGCCGCCGAAGCCGCTGCCGCCGAAGCCAAAAAGGCTGATGCCAAGCCGGTCGCGGATGCCAAGGAGAAGGCGAACAACAACACCGACGCCAAGCAGCCAGCAGCTGCTGCGGCGGCGGCCCCAGCCACACCGGAATCGGCACCGACTGAAGAAGTCCTGACCGAGACCTGGAGCTACCAGTTGCCAGCCGATGAGTAATTCTCAAGTTCAGCCAGAATCGCTCTCCGAGTATCTGGCCCATCTGCCGATGACCGACCAGCAGCGCGCGGAACTCGCGGGCTGCAAGTCCTTCAGCGAACTGCACGAACGTCTGTCGTCCAAGACGTTCGACGCGTCGACCGAAGCCGCCCAGGCTTCGGTGGGCGAGCGCCTGACCCTGAGCACCGCCGAAGAATTGCGCGAAGCCGAAATGCTGGTGCTCGACGCCAGCGGTCGGGTCTGCCTCAAGGCGACCCCGCCGATTCGCCGGACCAAGGTCGTGCCGGAGCCGTGGCGTACCAACATCCTGGTGCGCGGCTGGCGTCGCCTGACCGGTCGCACCAATCCGCCGAAGCCGCCAAAAGACGCGAACGTGTTGCCGGCCGCGCGCTGGCGCACCGTCGGTTCGATCCGTCGCTACATTCTGCTGCTGCTGATGCTCGGCCAGACCATCGTCGCCGGCTGGTACATGAAAGGCATCATGCCGTACCAGGGCTGGTCGTTCGTCGACCTTGAAGAAGTCCTGCACCAACCGCTGCTGCAAACCGCCACGCAAGTGCTGCCGTATGCGTTGCAGACCAGCATCCTGATCATGTTCGGGATTCTGTTCTGCTGGGTATCGGCCGGTTTCTGGACCGCGCTGATGGGCTTTCTCGAGTTGCTGACCGGTCACGATAAATATCGAATTTCCGGTAAAAGTGCCGGCAACGAGCCGATTCCGAAGAACGCGCGCACCGCGCTGGTGATGCCGATCTGCAACGAAGACGTGCCTCGGGTGTTCGCCGGTCTGCGCGCGACCTTCGAATCGGTCGCCGCCACCGGTGACCTGGATCGCTTCGACTTCTTCGTCCTCAGCGACAGTAACGATGCCGATATCTGCGTCGCCGAGCAGCAGGCCTGGCTGGACGTCTGTCGTGAAGCCAAGGGCTTTGGGAAGATCTTCTATCGCCGTCGCCGTCGCCGTGTGAAACGCAAGAGCGGCAACCTCGACGACTTCTGCCGTCGTTGGGGAGGTGACTACAAGTACATGGTCGTACTCGACGCCGACTCGGTCATGAGCGGCGAGTGCCTGACCAGTCTGGTGCGCCTGATGGAAGCCACGCCGGACGCCGGGATCATCCAGACCGCGCCACGTGCCTCGGGCATGGACACTCTGTATGCGCGCATGCAGCAGTTCGCCACCCGTGTGTACGGTCCGCTGTTCACCGCCGGCCTGCACTTCTGGCAGCTGGGCGAATCCCACTACTGGGGCCACAACGCGATCATCCGCATGAAGCCGTTCATCGAGCACTGCGCCCTCGCGCCGTTGCCGGGTAAAGGCGCGTTCGCCGGTGCGATCCTCTCCCACGACTTCGTTGAAGCTGCGCTGATGCGTCGTGCCGGCTGGGGCGTGTGGATTGCCTACGACTTGCCGGGCAGCTATGAAGAATTGCCGCCGAACCTGCTGGACGAACTCAAGCGTGACCGTCGCTGGTGCCACGGCAACCTGATGAACTTCCGCCTGTTCCTGGTAAAAGGCATGCACCCGGTGCACCGCGCGGTGTTCCTGACCGGCGTGATGTCCTACCTGTCGGCGCCGCTGTGGTTCTTCTTCCTGGTGCTGTCGACCGCGCTGCTGGCGGTCAACACCCTGATGGAGCCGCAGTACTTCCTCGAACCGCGCCAGCTGTATCCGCTGTGGCCGCAATGGCACCCGGACAAGGCGATCGCGCTGTTCTCGACCACCGTCGTGCTGTTGTTCCTGCCGAAACTGCTGAGCGTCATCCTGATCTGGGCCAAGGGCGCGAAAGAGTTCGGTGGCAAGTTCAAGGTCACGATGTCGATGCTGCTGGAGATGCTGTTCTCCATGCTGCTGGCGCCGGTGCGGATGATTTTCCACACCCGTTTCGTGCTCGCCGCGTTCCTGGGCTGGGCCGCGACCTGGAACTCGCCGCAGCGTGACGACGACTCCACGCCATGGAGTGAAGCGATCAAGCGCCACGGTCCGCAAACCGTGCTGGGCTTTCTGTGGGCCTTGCTTGTGATCTGGCTGAACCCCAGCTTCCTGTGGTGGCTGGTGCCGATCGTCGGTTCGCTGATGCTGTCGATCCCGGTGTCGGTGATCTCCAGCCGCGTTGGCCTGGGCCTCAAATCCCGTGACGAGAGCCTGTTCCTCATCCCTGAGGAATACAATCCGCCACAGGCGCTGCTGGCCACCGACCAGTACACCCACGAAAACCGTTATCACGCGCTGAACGACGGTTTCATCCGTTCGGTGGTCGACCCGCAGCAGAACGCTTTGGCGTGCTCGCTGGCGACCTCCCGTCACCGTCAGGCCGAGCCGATCGAATGGCTGCGGGTCGAGCGGGTACGGCACGCGATGAAAGTCGGGCCGGAAGGCCTGACCAACAACGAACGTGTGCAGCTGTTGAGTGACCCGGTGGCCCTGGCCCGCCTGCATGAGCAGGTCTGGAGCGAAGGCCACGCCGAGTGGCTGGGCGCATGGCGCAAGTCGGTCAAGGCCGACCCCCATGCACCGCAATTGCCGCTTCAGCCCATGGTCGCGCAGCCTCAGCTGGCGTGACCTGAGCCCCCGTTCCGCTCTGGAACGGGGGTGATTCGAAAAGATCGCAGCTTTCGGCAGCGCCTACAGGGCGCTGCCGAAGGCTGCGATCTTTTGTTTTTATCCGACGCAAACCCTTGTGCATTCGACCCAGTGCGTTAGCATCCGCCCCCGAAAAAGGTGCGCCCGGACCGTTCAGCGTCCGTATCTATCGGTTTTCACTGGAAAACTGTCGATTTTCGCGGCGCGAATGCAATGGTTGGGGAGTTGAAGATGAAGAAGTTTCTGTCGAAGTTGCTGGTCGGCGTCACGGCACTGGTTGCCGTCAGCGCGGCACAGGCCGGCGCCATCGATGACGCGGTCAAGCGCGGTACCTTGAAAGTCGGCATGGACCCGACCTACATGCCGTTCGAGATGACCAACAAGCGCGGCGAGATCATCGGTTTCGAAGTCGACATCCTCAAGGCCATGACCAAAGCCATGGGCGTCAAGCTGGAGCTGGTGTCCACCGGCTACGACGGCATCATCCCGGCCCTGCTGACCGACAAGTTCGACATGATTGGCAGCGGCATGACCCTGACCCAGGAACGCAACCTGCGCCTGAACTTCAGCGAACCCTTCATCGTGGTCGGCCAGACCCTGCTGATCCGCAAGGAGCTGGAAGGCACCATCAAGTCCTACAAAGACCTGAACACCGCCGACTACCGCATCACTTCCAAGCTGGGCACCACCGGCGAAATGGTCGCCAGGAAGCTGATTGCCAAGGCCAAGTACCACGGCTACGACAACGAGCAGGAAGCCGTGCTCGACGTGGTCAACGGCAAGGCCGATGCCTTCATCTACGACGCGCCTTACAACGTCGTGGCCCTGAGCAAGGTCGGCAACGGCAAGCTGGTATTCCTCGACAAGCCGTTCACCTACGAACCGCTGGCCTTCGGCCTGAAGAAGGGTGACTACGACAGCATCAACTTCATCAACAACTTCCTGCACCAGATCCACGAAGACGGCACCTACGATCGCATCCATGACAAGTGGTTCAAGAGCACTGAGTGGCTCAAGGACATGGAGTAACTCGGTCCGATAGACCGAGTCGCCTTCAATCGCGGGCAAGCCCGCTCCCACAGTGATCGGGGTGAACACATTTTTGTGTACGACGATGACCTTGTGGGAGCGGGCTTGCCCGCGATGACGGCCTGACAGGCAACACAAATCCTGGAACCCGCAATGAAACAGAAAAAAGCCCAATGGCCCTGGCACGCGCTGACCGTGCTGGTGCTGGTCGGCCTGGCCGTCGCCATGTATTACGCCACCTCGCTGATGTCCTACGAGTGGCGCTGGAACCGCGTGCCGCAGTACTTCGCCTACCACGCCGAAGAGTCCCAGCGCGCCGCCGACATCTCCACCGTCAGCGAGCTTGTGCGCAAGGGCGACAAGGCTGAAGTCACCCTGCGCAACGACGCCGGTGACGAACAACACCTGACTGTCGACGAAAACAGCCTGCAAGTCGCCCAGGGCGATGATGTGGCTGAAGGCGATGTGGTTGGGGTCACCCGCCATTGGGCCGCCGGACCGCTGCTGTGGGGCCTGTGGACCACCTTGTGGTTGTCGGTGGTGTCGGGCGTGCTGGGGTTGCTGATCGGTCTCGTCACCGGCCTGTGCCGGCTGTCGAGCAACCCGACCCTGCGCGACCTCTCGACCATCTACGTCGAACTGGTGCGCGGCACGCCGTTGCTGGTGCAGATTTTCATTTTCTACTTCTTCATCGGCACCGTGATGAACCTGTCCCGGGAGCTCGCCGGGATTGCCGCGCTGTCGCTGTTCACCGGCGCCTATGTCGCGGAGATCATCCGTTCCGGCGTGCA
Source organism: Pseudomonas sp. C1C7 (assembly GCF_013359595.1). Classification (GTDB taxonomy): domain Bacteria; phylum Pseudomonadota; class Gammaproteobacteria; order Pseudomonadales; family Pseudomonadaceae; genus Aquipseudomonas. The sequence continues at coordinate 20,688 of NZ_JABFMP010000002.1, forward strand.
GTCCATCGCCCGTGGCCAGAACGAAGCCGCGCGCTCCCTGGGCCTGAGCGCCGGCCAGTCGATGCGTCACGTGGTGTTGCCGCAAGCGTTCAAGCGCGTGCTGCCGCCGCTGGCCGGGCAGTTCATCAGCCTGGTCAAAGACACTTCGCTGGTGTCGGTCATCGCCATTACCGAACTGCTCAAAAGCGGGCGCGAGGTCATCACCACTTCGTTTTCGCCGTTCGAGATCCTGTTCTGTGTGGCCGGTCTGTATTTGTTGATCAACCTGCCGCTGTCGAAAATCGCCGGCCGGCTTGAGCGGAGGCTCGCGCAAAGTGATTGAAGTCCGCGATCTGGTAAAAGTCTTCGACACCCGCGGCCAGGTGGTGCGCGCGGTGGATAACGTCTCCACCCAGGTGGCCAAGGGCGAAGTGCTGGTGGTGATCGGTCCGTCCGGCTCCGGCAAATCGACCTTCCTGCGCTGCCTCAACGGCCTGGAAGAATTCGACTCGGGCTCGGTGAGTATCGACGGCCTGCAACTGGCCAACCCGAAGACCGACATCAACGCCTACCGCCGCGAAGTCGGCATGGTGTTCCAGCATTTCAACCTGTTCCCGCACATGACCGTGCTGGACAACCTGTGCCTGGCGCAGAAAGTCGTGCGCAAGCGCGGCAAGAAGGAGCGCGAGGCAAAGGCCATGGCGCTGCTGGAAAAGGTCGGCATCGCGCAGAAGGCCAACGAGTTTCCATCGCGTCTGTCCGGCGGCCAGCAACAGCGCGTGGCAATCGCCCGGGCGCTGGCGATGGAGCCGAAAGTCATGCTGTTCGACGAACCCACCTCGGCGCTCGACCCGGAGATGGTCGGCGAAGTGCTCGACGTCATGAAAAACCTGGCGGTGGAAGGCATGACCATGGTCTGCGTCACCCACGAAATGGGCTTCGCCCGGGAAGTCGCGGACCGGGTGCTGTTCTTCGATCACGGCAAATTGCTGGAAGATGCCTCGCCGGCAGAGTTCTTCGATGCGCCGAAGGATCCGCGGGCTCAGGCGTTTTTGCGGCAGGTGCTGTAATTTCGGCGTCTGTTCGGCCGTCTTCGCGAGCAAGCCCGCTCCCACACTGTCTGGTGGTGAACACAAATCCTGTGTCCCACCAAGATCCCTGAGGGAGCGGGCTTGCTCGCGAATGCATCACCTCGGTTTAGAGTGAACCGAGGCAGTTGAATCACCTCAAACCCTGAACTTACCCACCAGCATCTGCAAATGCGTCCCCAACCGCGCCAGCTCAACGCTGGACGCTGCGGTTTCCTCACTGGCCGCCGATGTCTGATCCGATACATCCCGCACATTCAGCACGCTACGGTTGATCTCCTCGGCCACGGCGCTTTGCTGCTCGGCCGCGGCGGCGATCTGCTGGTTCATGGCCTGGATGGCGGACACGGTGCGGGTGATGCTCTCCAGCGAGCCGCCGGCGCGGCGGGTCAGTTCGACGCTGCTGTCGGTCAGGTTGCGGCTGTTGTCCATGATGGTCGCCACTTGCTGGGTGCCGTTTTGCAGGCTGACGATCAGCTCTTCGATCTCTTCGGTGGACTTGTGGGTGCGCTGCGCCAGGCTGCGGACTTCGTCGGCGACCACGGCAAAGCCGCGTCCGGCTTCACCGGCACGGGCGGCTTCGATGGCGGCGTTGAGCGCCAGGAGGTTGGTCTGCTGGGCCACGGACTTGATCACGTCGAGCACGCTGCCGATCTTGTCGCTCTCGCGCTTGAGTTCGCCCATGGCCTCGGTGGAAAGTCCCACCTCAAGGGCCAGGCGCTCGATCTGGGCGATGGCTTCGCCGACCACCTTGTCACCCTCGCGAGCCTGCTGATCGGCGGCGACAGCGGCCTCGGAGGCTTCCTCGGCATTGCGCGCGACTTCCTGCACAGTGGCGGTCATCTCGTTCATGGCCGTGGCCACCTGATCGGTCTCGACCTTCTGGCTGTTGACCCCGGCGCTGGTCTGCTCGGTGACGGCGGACAGTTCCTCGGCGGCGCTGGCGATTTGTGTCACGCCATCGCTGATGCCGCCGATCAGTTCGCGCAGACCCAGGGTCATGCCCTGAATGGAGCGTTGCAGCTGGCCCAGCTCGTCCTGGCGCCTGGATACCAGGTTTTGCGTGAGGTCGCCGGCGGCGATGCGCTCGGCCACTTTGAGAGTCTGGGTCAACGGGATCACGATCTGCCGGGTGATGGCCCAGGCGGCAAAGACACCGAATACCAACGCCAGGACGGTGGCCATCAGCAGCTTGTTCTTGGCGTGCGCGACGTCGATATCGCGCTTGTTGGTTTGCGAAAGGGTCAGCTGCGTGCTGGTGTCGAGCAGGATCTGGCCTTGGGCGGCCATGTGCTTGAGAGCGTCGGCGCTGGCGACCTGGGAATCGCGGTACTGGCTGACTGCCGCGCGGTAGGCCTTGAGCGAGTCGGAGGCCTGTTGCAGGTTGGCGATGTGCTCATCCGGCAGTTTCGACGGCAGGCTTTCAAGGTATTTGAGTGCGTTGTCGATGGCGTCCAGTGCAGGCTGCTCGGCCTCGATCTTGCCGCTGTAGGTGTAGCCGCGAACCTGGAAGCGCGCCTGCTGGATCAGTTTGCTCAGCTCGATCACGCTGTTGAACTGCACGACGCTGTCGCCTTGCAGCATGGATTTTTCGACTTCGGCGACTTTGGCCACGGCATTGTCTGCGGTGGCGCCGAGTTTGCTGCGGGCGTCTTCACGGTTCGCGCCGGCCTGGGTCAGGGCGGCGAAGGCTTGTTTGTACTGAACGACCGCCGCGATCTGTTGCTCGATCAACGCGATGTCGGAAGGTTGTTCGATCAGTTTGCGAGCGGTTTGCAGGTTGCTGTCGAGCTTGCCGAGCATGTCATTGACGGCGCCCGGGCCTTGTTCGCCACGGCGCATGTCGTAGTCCAGACGGGCAATGCGCAGATCCTTGGTCATCCCGTTGATGTCGGAGATCAGCCCCAGTTTGTCGCCACGCTTGCTGACCTCGCTCAGACCGGTCCAGCCGGTGAAGGTGATCAGTAACGTCAGCAGCAAGACCAGGCCGAAACCGATGCCCAGCTTGCGATTGACCCCTACGTTACCCAGCTTATCGGCCATCCATTGGTACATGCTGCATTTCTCCCGGGCAAACGTTGGTTTTATGGGAGATTTATCGGCCGGGCGGCTACGTTCTGTAGTCGTATCCAGACGAACGGAGTGCTTTATGTAGCAGCTGGCGAAGCCTGCGTCCGGCTGCGCAGCAGTCGTAAAACCGGGCTCCGCGGTGCATCAGGAAAACCGGGTGCGCTGGATTGACGACTGCTGCGCAGCCGGACGCAGGCTGCGCCAGCCGCTACAGGTTGTGCGTTGTTTTTAGAAGAGGCGTGCGAGCAGGGCGGTGACGGCGGTTTCGACGCGCAGGATGCGCTCGCCCAGTTGCACCGGTTGCAGGCCGGATTTGCCCAGCAGGTCGATTTCGTAGGGAATCCAGCCGCCTTCGGGGCCGATGGCCAGGGTCACCGGTTCGCTGAGGGCGCGGGGGCAGGGCGGATAGTTGCCGGGATGGCCGACCAGGCCCAGGGTGCCGTCGCTGATGGCCGGCAGGCGGTCCTCAACGAACGGCTTGAAGCGTTTCTCGATGGTCACTTCGGGCAGCACGCTGTCCCGGGCCTGTTCGAGGCCGAGGATCAACTGCTCGCGAATCGCTTCCGGCTCCAAAAACGGTGTCTGCCAGAAGCTCTTCTCGACGCGGTAGCTGTTGACCAGCACTACGCGCGGCACTCCCATGGCCGCAACGGTCTGAAACACCCTGCGCAGCATTTTGGGGCGTGGCAGGGCCAATACCAGGGTCAATGGCAGCTTGGCCGGCGGCGGCTGGTCGAGGGTGACGCGCAATTGCGCTTCGTTGGCTTCCAGGCGCAGCACTTCGGCTGCGCCCATCAGCCCGCCAATCCGTCCGACGCGCATGCTGTCGCCGACTTCGCAGCGATGGACTTCCTGCATGTGGGTCAGGCGGCGATCACGCAGGATCACCCGGTCGGGCGCAATGAAGTCGGCCTCTTCGAGGAGCAGCAGGTTCACGCTTGGGTCGCTGGCGGCTGGTCGTTGTGGTCGTCAGCCGGCTGATCGTCCGGATGTTCGCCGCGTTTGCTGATCAGCCCGCCAAACAACACGCCGATCTCGAACAGCAGCCACATCGGCACTGCCAGCAGGGTCTGCGAGAAGATGTCCGGCGGCGTCAGGATCATGCCGACCACGAAGCAGCCGATGATCACGTACGGACGGATCTTCTTCAGGTATTTGACGTCGACCACGCCGATCCACACCAGCAGCACCACGGCCACCGGGATCTCGAACGCCACGCCGAAGGCGAAGAACAGCGTCATGACGAAATCGAGGTAGCTGGTGATGTCGGTCATCATTTCCACGCCGGCCGGGGTGGCGGAGGCGAAGAACTTGAAGATCAGCGGGAACACCAGGAAGTAGGCGAAGGCCATGCCCGCATAGAACAGCAGGATGCTGGAGATCAGCAGCGGCACGGCGATGCGTTTTTCATGCTTGTACAGGCCCGGTGCGATGAAGCCCCAGATCTGGTGCAGGATCACCGGAATGGCCAGGAACAGCGAGACCATCATCGTCAGCTTCAGCGGCGTCAGGAACGGCGACGACACGTCGGTGGCAATCATCGTCGCGCCCGCCGGCAGGTACTGGCGCAGCGGCGTGGAGACGAAGGTGTAGATCTGCTGGGTGAAGGCGAACAACCCGGCGAAGATGATGAACACCGCCGCTACGCAGCGCAGCAGACGGGTACGCAGCTCGGTGAGGTGCGAAACCAGCGGCATGTGCTGGTCGTTTTCAGGAAGATCGCTCATGGGGCTCGCGGCGGCAGTGTGGGGTCTTGAGGGGCAGGCGCGACGGGCGCGGCCGCAGGTACCACGGGTTCGACCGGTGTGGTTGCGGCTGGCTCGGCTACAACCGGCGCGGCTACTGCAGGTGCAGGTGCAGCTTCAGCGGCAGGCGCCGTGACTGTCGGCGTGGCCTCTGGCTGAACCGGCGTCGGCTCCTGCGGGGTCGGCGTGAAGATTTTCCGCGCCTCCTGCTCCAGCGACAGAATGTGTTCGTTGTGCAGTTGCCGACGAATTTCGTCGGCACCGATTTCACGTTCAACTTCCTGTTTGATCGCATTGAAGCTGCGCTTCAGGCGCCCGACCCACAGGCCCGCGGTGCGCGCAGCGTGGGGCAGGCGCTCGGGGCCCAGCACCAGCAGGGCGACGAGGCCGACAAGCAGCAGTTCAGAGAAGCTGATACCAAACATTAGTCAGTGCTCACACGTCTTTGCGAATCGGCTCTTCAACCTTCTGCGCCTGCACGTCGATGGTGTGCGGCTGGTTCACGGACTGTGTGGCCTGTGGCTGAACAGGTGGAACCGGTTGGGCCGGGGTCACGGTCGGATCGGCCGGTTTTTCGTCATCGTTCATGGCCTTGCGGAAGCCCTTGATCGATTCGCCGACGTCGGTGCCGAGGTTTTTCAGTTTCTTGGTACCGAACACCAGTACGACCACAACCAGGATGACGATCCAGTGTTTCCAGTCAAAAATACCCATGGTGCTGCTCCTCTCTAATAATTGTTCAGGCGGACGGACGCGAGGCTTTCTCTACGTGTCCGGAGAGACCGAAGCGACGGTCCAGTTCATCGAGTACAGCCTGTGGATGCTGCCCCAATTGGGCGAGCATGACCATGCTGTGGAACCACAAATCGGCGGTTTCGTAGATCACATCGCTGCAGTCGCCGCTGGCGGCGGCATCCTTGGCGGCAATGATGGTCTCGACCGACTCTTCGCCGACTTTTTCCAGAATCTTGTTCAATCCCTTGTGATACAGGCTGGCGACATACGAGCTGTCGGCGGCGGCGCCTTTGCGCTCTTCCAGTACCTGGGCCAGACGGTTCAGCGTGTCACTCATGTTTGTGTCCTGCAGAGTAGATGGCGTGCGGGTCTTTCAGGACCGGGTCGACGGTTTTCCAGTCGCCGTTCTCGAAGACGCGATAGAAGCAGCTTTGACGGCCGGTATGGCAGGCGATGTCGCCGATCTGCTCGACCATCAGGATGATCACGTCGGCGTCGCAGTCCAGGCGCATCTCATGCAGGGTTTGCACGTGGCCGGACTCTTCGCCCTTGCGCCACAGTTTGCCACGCGAGCGCGACCAGTAGATGGCGCGGTTCTCGGCAGCGGTCAGTTCCAGCGCTTCACGGTTCATCCAGGCCATCATCAGGACGCGCCCGGTCTTGTGATCCTGGGCAATCGCTGGCACCAGGCCATCGGCGTCCCACTTGATCTCGTCCAGCCAGTTGGTCATCTTCGGTTCCCGAAGCAGCTGCAAGCTATGAGCTTCAAGCTGCAAGTAAAAGCAGATTCGTTGGTTTTGGCCTGATTCTAACGCTGTAGATATAAGGCCATAACCCAAACGCAAGTATTACGCAGGCCACTTCAAGCTTGCGGCTTGCAGCTAGCAGCTTACTCCTATCGACGCACGACCAGATACAAACCGACGGCCATCATGATTCCCGCGGGCCAATAAGCCAACTGATTCAGTGGCCCGCCAGCGGCGAGGATGGCGCCGCCCGCCAGATGGGCCGTGCCCAGCAGGCGCAGGAGCCAGTCGTCGCGGCGCCGATGCCAGGGAGGCGGCGGGTCGCTGGCGTGGGGCTGGGACAGGCGCTCGAGCAGGTCGCGGGTCATGTTGGCCAGGTGCGGGATCTGTTCGATCTGGCTCTGCACGTTGCCGAACAGCGCCTTGGGGCTGACGCGCTCGCGCATCCAGCGCTCGAGGAAAGGCTGTGCGGTGTTCCACAGATCGAGGTCCGGATACAGCTGACGACCCAGGCCTTCGATGTTCAACAGGGTTTTCTGCAGAAGAACCAGCTGCGGCTGCACTTCCATGTTGAAGCGGCGCGCGGTCTGGAACAGGCGCATCAGCACCTGGCCGAAGGAAATGTCCTTCAACGGCTTTTCGAAGATCGGCTCGCACACGGTACGGATCGCCGCTTCGAATTCGTTGAGCTTGGTTTCCGCCGGCACCCACCCCGAGTCGATGTGCAACTGCGCCACGCGACGGTAGTCACGCTTGAAGAAGGCGAACAGGTTGCGCGCCAGGTAGTCCTGGTCTTCCGGGGTCAGGCTGCCGACGATGCCGCAGTCGATCGCGATGTACTGCGGGCTCCACGGGCTCACGGTGCTGACGAAGATGTTGCCGGGGTGCATGTCGGCGTGGAAGAAACTGTCGCGGAACACCTGGGTGAAAAAGATCTCCACGCCGCGTTCGGCGAGCATTTTCATGTCGGTGCGCTGGTCGGCCAGGGTGGCCAGGTCGGTGACCTGAATCCCGTAGATACGCTCCATCACCAGCACTTTCGGCCGGCACCAGTCCCAGTAGACCTGCGGCACGTAAAGCATCGGCGAGCCTTCGAAGTTGCGCTTCAGCTGGCTGGCGTTGGCCGCTTCGCGCAGCAGATCGAGTTCGTCGTAGATGGTTTTTTCGTAGTCGCTGACCACGTCCACCGGGTGCAGCAGGCGCGCATCGGCCGATACTTTTTCGGCGGCGCGGGCGAGGATGAACAGCCACGCCAGGTCCTGGGCGATCACCGGCTTCAGACCCGGGCGGATCACCTTGACCACCACTTCTTCACCGGTTTTCAGTTGCGCGGAGTGGACCTGCGCCACCGAGGCGGAGGCCAGGGGTTCGACGTCGAAACGGCTGAACACTTCGCTGATCTTCTTGCCCAGCTGGTCTTCGATCAGCTTGACCGACAGCTTGGAGTCGAACGGTGGCACGCGATCCTGCAGCAGCATCAGCTCGTCGGCGATGTCTTCGGGCAGCAGGTCGCGGCGGGTGGACAGGATCTGCCCGAACTTGATGAAGATCGGCCCCAGGTCCTGCAACGCCAGGCGCAGGCGCGCGCCACGGCTCAGGTCCAGGGTCTTGCGCGGGAACCAGCGCCACGGCAAGGCGTAGCGCAGCACCAGCAGGAACCAGGGCAGAGGCAGGTCGAACAGCAGGTCATCGAGGCGGTAGCGGATCACGACGCGCTGGATGCGCAACAGACGGCGGACGGCAAGCAGCTTCATGCGTTATCGCTTGGGTCGAGGGATCGGGAAAGGCGCTCGAAACGCGCCTCGAGTCGTTCCAGATCGAGTTTGATCCGGTCCAGTTCGCTGAATCGGGCTTCGGCTTCGCGCTGGCCGACGAGGCTGCGCGATTCTTCGGCCAGGTATTCGGCGAGGTTCTGGTTGAGGCTGGCAAATCCTTGTTGATACCAGCGCGCGCGACTGCGCAGGTGACCGCCCACCAGTTGCGTGGCAACCGGGCCGAGCCAGCGCGAGAGTTCGTACTCCCAGTCCAGCTCCAGGTCCTGAAGGATCCCCGCCAGTTCCAGCAGCACGCCGCTGTCGCCGTCGAGTTCGACTTCAGGGGCATGCAGCACCGCGGTCTTGTCCTTGCTCATCGCCAGTTTCAACAGGCTCGAAGCCGGTGCACGCAAGGTGCAGTCGGCGCCGGTTTCCCACTGGGAAGCGAGCATCAGGCCTTCGTCGCTCGGCAGGATGAACAGTTGCAATGCCGGGCTTCGGCAATCGACGGCAATCACCTTGCCGCTCAAGTGCGCAAGCCGCGGCAGCGCCGTGCTGTCGAGACGCAGCACCCGGTTCAGTCCGAGTTCAACGCTGGCGAGCAGTCCGGCGAGCAGCATCAGGGCTTGATGCCGCGATGCAGGGCAACGATGCCTGCGGTCATGTTGTGATAGGTCACGCGGTCGAAACCGGCCTCGACCATCATTGACTTCAGGGTTTCCTGGTTCGGGTGCATGCGGATCGATTCGGCCAGGTAGCGATAGCTTTCCGAGTCGTTGGTGATCAGCTTGCCCATCAGCGGCATGAAGGCGAACGAGTAGGCGTCGTAAGCCTTGGACATCAGCGCGTTGGTCGGTTTGGAGAACTCCAGCACCAGCAGGCGGCCGCCAGGCTTGAGCACGCGCAGCATGGAGCGCAGGGCGTCTTCCTTGTGCGTCACATTGCGCAGACCGAAAGCGATGGTCACGCAGTCGAAATGGTTGTCCGGGAACGGCAGTTTTTCCGCGTCGGCCTGGACGAATTCGACGTTGCCGGCCACACCCAGGTCCAGCAGGCGGTCACGGCCGACCTTGAGCATGGATTCGTTGATGTCGGCCAGCACCACTTGGCCGGTAGGGCCGACCAGATGCGAGAATTTGCGGGTCAGGTCGCCCGTGCCACCGGCGATGTCGAGCACGCGGTTGCCGGCGCGTACGCCCGACAGTTCGATCGCGAAACGCTTCCACAGGCGGTGCATGCCGCCCGACAGGAGGTCGTTCATCAAGTCGTACTTGGCAGCTACCGAGTGGAAAACTTCAGCGACTTTTTCCGCTTTCTGGCTTTCCGGAACGTTTTTGAAGCCGAAGTGAGTGGTGGGTTCGGCATCGCTGCCTTTGCGCTGATCAGTCATATCGCTGTCACCAAGAGAGAATGCGCGACATTCTAATCCCCAAGGGATGCTTTGTCTTGGAATGGCTAAAGGTAAGATGGGCAACCCTGGGGACGATTTGCCGCAGTGGCGGTCAAGATTTACCGACAAGCATTCATAAAACAGGAGTCATCCAATGGCCCACATCAGTGTTGAGCGCGCCCACAGCCTGGGCAAGGAAGCGGCGCGCGAGAAAGCCGACAAGCTGGCGGCGAAACTCCGCGACCAATATGGCCTGGAGCCGCAATGGTCCGGGGATACCCTGAACCTCAAACGCTCCGGCGTGAAAGGTGCGGTGCATGTGGCCGACGATTCGATCCGCGTCGATGTGGAACTGGGCCTGATGATGTCGGCCATGAGCGGCATGATCAAAGCGGAAATCGAAAAGGCGCTGGACAAGGCGTTGGCCTGATCCGACCCCCTTCTCCTGTAGGAGCGAAGCTTGCTCGCGAAAGTGGTCTTCCTGACTGCAAGGATGCTGTGAATGTTCCGGCCTCTTCGCGGGCAAGCCTCGCTCCTGCATCCATCTCGGGGCACGCAAATGTTGCGGTTGTTAGGGTGCCCTTTCTAATTTTTCTCCCTACTTTGTGCCAGAGCCCGACACTTTCGCGGGCAGTTCCTCAAACCTTCTGCGCGTGAGGTGGATCATGGCCAAAGTAATTTTGAAGAAAAAAATCGACGCTTCGACATCGGCTCTGAGCGACGTCAAATCCTATGCCCGCAAGATCTGGCTGGCAGGTCTTGGGGCTTACGCCAAGGTTGGCCAGGAAGGCGCCGACTACTTTCAGGAGCTGGTGAAGGCAGGTCAAGCTGTTGAAACCAAAGGCAAAAAGGCAGTGGCTGAAAAGCTCGAAGCCGCGAACTCCGAGATCGCTGAAGCGAAGAACGAAGTGAGCTCTTTCAAGGGCCGTGTCGAAGTTCAACTCGACAAGGTCGAGAAAGCGTTCGACTCGCGTGTTGCAAGCGCCTTGAATCGTATCGGCATTCCGTCTAAACATGACGTTGAGACACTCTCTGTCAAGCTCGATGAGTTGACGGCATTGCTCGAACGCGTCGCGCGTAAATCTTAAGGAGAACGGGATGGCTGTTAAAAAGAACACCGAAAAAGAAGGCAGCTCGTGGATCGGGAAAGTAGAAGACTACTCCCGAAAAATCTGGCTGGCTGGTTTAGGCGTGTACTCGAAGATCGACACTGACGGCAGCAAAATCTTCGATGCATTGGTTAAAGACGGCGAGAAAGCCGAGAAGGCAATCGGCAAGAAAGTCGACACAGCCAAGGACAGCGCCAAGGACTCCGCTTCTTCGGCCAAGTCGCGCATCAGCGGTGTGAAAGACAAGGCGCTGGGCAAGTGGGATGAGCTGGAAGGGGCTTTCGACAAGCGCCTGAACAGCGCCATTTCGCGCCTGGGCGTGCCGAGCCGCAATGAGGTTAAGGCACTGCACACCAAGGTCGAGAAACTGACCGCGCAAATCGAAAAACTGACCGGTGCCAAGGTTGCGCCTGTTGCGGCGAAAACCGCTGCGGCCAAACCTGCTGCCGCTGCCAAGCCGGCCGCCAAAACTGCTGCCAAGCCACTGGCTAAACCTGCTGCTAAACCCGCAGCGAAAGCCGCGGCCAAGCCTGCTGCCAAAACCGCTGCTGCAAAACCTGCCGCGGCCAAACCAGCGGCCAAGCCGGTCGCTGCCAAAGCGGCCGCCAAGCCAGCTGCCAAACCGGCCGCCAAACCTGCTGCGGCGAAAACCGCAGCGGCCAAGCCCGCCGCCAAGCCAGCAGCAGCGAAACCTGCTGCCGCCAAGCCAGCAGCCAAACCTGCGGCTGCGAAAAAGCCAGCAGTGAAAAAGCCGGCCGCTCCGAAAGCTGCCGCCGCCAAACCAGCCGTGGCCGCCGCCAAACCGGCAACCCCGGCGGCCTCGGCCGCACCGGCTGCACCGGTCAGCGCATCGAACTCCGCAACCGCGCCGACCCCTGCCGTCACCCCGACTGCCGCGCCAGCTCCATCGACGCCAACCAGTCAGTCCTGATTCCTCAGGGCTCAAAAAAACGCCCGGCCTGCCAAGGTCGGGCGTTTTTGTTTGTGCATTGCAGGAGCGGGTACGCATCAGCCGTCGAGGTATTGCAGTGCCAGCTGTTCGGTCGCCACCTTGACCGGCGGCAACAGATGCGGCGCCACCAGCATCATGATCTGGTAAACCACCAGCCTCACCTCACCCTCGCGGTCGAGAATCCGCTGATAGTCCAGCGAGAACAGCAGGGTCATGGTGATCTGTTCCACCAGTTGGCCCAGCGCCTGGGTGTCGCTGACCAATTGCCCCTGGGCCTTCAACTGCGCCAGCAGCGAAGCCAGGGTGCGCTTGAGGGCGTTGAGCAGGTTGCGAATGCCCTTGGCCAGTTTCGGCAGGCGCCCGGCCAGGTTCGACAGGTCCTGGAACAGGAAGCGGTAGTGGGACAGGCGCTCGACGATCAGGTGCAGGAACAGCCAATAGTCATCGGGGCCCAGTTCGATGTCGGCCGGTGGGTCGAGCAGTGGTGTCAGCTCGGCCTGGAAACGCTCGAACAACGCGAGAATCAACGGTTCCTTGCCGTGGAAGTGGTAGTAGAGGTTGCCCGGGCTGATGCCCATTTCGTTGGCAACTTCCATGGTGGAGACATTCGGTTCGCCCTTCTCGTTGAACAACTGCAGGGCACATTCGAGGATGCGGTCGCGGGTTTTCATCCAGTCTTCTTAATGTTCGGGTCCATGCCACGGCCGACATCGGCCGTGGGTCGCTTGAACGTCAGCGCACGCGCACGTAGGTGCCGGGTGCGGCTTCCATCGGTGGATAGTTCTGGTTGCCCAGGGCCATGACAGTTTCCTTCTGTGTCCCCGAGCGCTCCTGAATCCAGCTCAGCCATTGCGTCCACCAGCTGCCCTCGACCGGTTTCGCATCGTAGTACCAGGCCCGCGGGTCGCTGCTCAGTTTGCTGCCCTCGACGTAGTTGGCTTTCGGGTTGCCCGGCGGGTTGAGGATGCTTTGCACGTGGCCGCTGTTGGACAGCACGAAACGGCGCTCGCCCCCCAGCAGCAGGGTCGAGCGATACACCGCATCCCACGGCGTGATGTGGTCGTTGATCCCGGCAACGCTGAAGCTGTCGACCGTGACTTTCTGCAGATCGATCGGCGTGCCGCACACTTCCAGACCGCCCGGATGGCCCAGCGGGTTGTGCTTGAAGAAGTCCAGCAGGTCGCCATGCAGGGCTGCCGGCAGGCGCGTGGTGTCGTTGTTCCAGTAGAGGATGTCGAACGCCGGCGGCTCCTTGCCCAGCAGGTAATTGTTGACGAAGTAGCTCCAGATCAGATCGTTGGGGCGCATCCAGGCGAAGACTTTGGCCATGTCCCGGCCGTCGAGCACGCCTTTTTGATAGGAGCGGCGCTTGGCGGCTTCCAGGGTCTGTTCGTCGGCGAACAGGGTCGCCGGCGTGTCCAGCTGGCTGTCGAGCAGGCTCACCAGATAGGTGGCGCTCGATACCCGGCGCATCTGCCGCTTGGCCTGCAGGTGCCCTTGCAGCGCGGCAATGGTCAACCCGCCGGCGCAGGCGCCCATCAGGTTGACCTCCCGGGCGCCGGTGATCGCCCGGCAGACATTCATGGCTTCTTCCACCGCTTCAACGTAGCTCGACAGGCCCCATTCGCGATGGCGCACATCCGGGTTGCGCCAGCTGATCATGAAGGTTTGCAGGCCGTTCTTGAGCGCGTACTGGACGAAGCTGTTGTGGGGGCTCAGGTCGAAAATGTAGAACTTGTTGATCTGCGGCGGCACCACCAGCAGCGGCTTGGAATACTGCTTTTCGCTCATCGGCTTGTACTGGATCAGCTCCAGCAGCTCGTTGCGAAACACCACGGCGCCCTGGGTGGTGGCCACCGTCTTGCCGACTTCGAACGCCTGCTTGGTGGTCTGTCGGGGCAGGCCGTCGTTGTGCAGCAGGTCGTCCACCAGATGGCCGATTCCGCGCACCAGGCTGTTGCCGCCGGAATTGAAGATTTCCTTGAGCGCCAGCGGATTGAGGAGACTGTTGGAGGGCGACATGGCGTCGTTGAGCAGGGAGAAGACGAACTGGGCCCGGGCGCGATCGTCCGGGCTCATGTTGCTCTCGTCGATCCAGCTGCGGACTTGCTTCTGCCAGGCCAGATAGGCCTGCAGGCTGCGACGATAGAAAGGGTTGAGGCTCCAGGCCGGATCGGCGAAGCGGCTGTCATGGGGGTTGGTCGGATGCAGGGTTTCACCCAGCAGCACACGCCCCAGTTGGCCACCCAGTTTCAAGACGTGGCGAGCGCTGTGCACCGGTTGGCGCAAGCCATGGGCGGCGACGCTGCGCAGCGTTGAAAACAGATCACGGCCGCGCAGGCCGGTGATCGCACTCTGTGCGTTGATGAACGCGGCGGGAGAGGGCGCCAGGTCCCTCGCTGGTTTGTCACGCATCAGTCAACACTCCTTCGTCTTCAGGCCAAATCAAATACACCGAACCAGATCACCATAGACGCTGTATCGGGTTGTTGCGCGTCCCGGCGTCCTGCCGGTCGATGACTAGTCGGTCAGCCGCCCAAAGGCGCCGGACGCGGGTGCATCACCGCACGCTGCCGCTCCTCCTGGAGAAACTTCATGATGATCGGCGCCACGGCTTCGGCCCGGGTGATCAGGAACAGGTGGCCGTCGTCGATGATGTGCAGTTGGGCGTTGGGAATACGCCAGGCCAGCAGGCGCATGTTGACCAGCGGGATCAGCGGATCGTCGTCGCCGGCCAGCACCAGGGTCGGTTGCTTGATCTTGTGCAGCCAGTGGATGCTGGTCCAGCCAAGGCCGGCGAACAGTTGCCAGTAGTAGCCCAACTTGCCTGCCGAGCGCACCTTGGCGGCGTGGTTCGCGGCCAGGGTCGGGTCGCGACGGAACGCGCCGCCGTAGATCATCGGGGCGATGCGGATCACGTGGGAAGGCTGGATGTAGCGGCGTGGGCTGGCCATCATCCACAGCACCTTCGGCTTGCCCGGCACCATCACTGCACCGGCCGCCGTCGCGGCCAACACGAGTTTCTTGCAGCGTTCCGGGTAGTCGTAGGCGAATTGCTGGGCCAGCGCGCCGCCCCAGGAAACCCCGATCGCATTGACCTGTCCGTAATCGAGGTAGTCGAGCATGCGCGCGGTGAGTTTCGCCAGGCCCGCAAACCGGTACGGACGATTGGGCGTGGACGAGCCGCCGACCCCGGGCACGTCGAAAGCGATGACTTCCAGGTCCGGGTCCAGCGCCGCGACGAACGGGAACACCAGCTCAAGGTTGGCGCCGATGCCGTTGAAAATCAGCAAGGGCGTCAAATGAGGCTTGCCGGGTCGAACCGCCGTGCGGAGGGTCTGGCCATCCAGTTCGACGGTACGGAATATGAACGGTTGCGGCATTCTCTGGCCCTGTGGATCTCTTGAGTTCTTCCTCGATCCCCTGTGGAAGCAGCTTTCTCGCGAATGCGTCGGGTCAGTCACCACCCATTTCGAATGATGAATCGCTTTCGCGAGCAAGCCCGCTCCCACATTGGGGCGAGGCGTGTCAGTTACCGCTCATGCACATAAGTACCCGGCGCAGCTTCGCCTGCCGGATAAGCCTTGTTGCCCAACTTCAAGGGGGACTTCTTCATTTCACCGGAGCGCTCGGCCAGCCAGGCGTGCCAGTGCAGCCACCAGGAGTCCGTGTGCTTGGTGGAATTCTCCTGCCATTCTTCGGCGGTGTCCGATGCTTCGTTGTTGGTCATGTAGCGCGACTTCGGGTTGCCCGGCGGGTTCAGGATGCTCTGGATATGCCCGCTGCTGGACAGCACGAACTCGACGTTGCCGCCAAACAGGTGCGCCGACTTGTAGCAGGACTTCCACGGGGTGATGTGGTCCGTGGTGCCGGCCAGGGAGAAGATATCGGCCTTCACTTGCTTGAGGTCGATCGGCGTGCCGCACACTTCCAGTGCGTTCGGACGGATCAGCGGGTTGTTTTTGAACAGCTCGATCAGGTCGCCGTGGAACGCCGCGGGCAGGCGCGTGGTGTCGTTATTCCAGAACAGGATGTCGAACACCGGCGGCTCGTTGCCCAGCAGGTAGTTGTTGACCCAGTAGTTCCAGATCAGATCGTTGGGGCGCATCCAGGCGAAGACTTTCGCCATGTCGCGGCCTTCCAGCACGCCCGCCTGATAGGAGTGGCGCTTGGCGGCCTCCAGGGTCTGCTCGTTGACGAACAGGGAGACGTCGGTGTCCAGGGTGGTGTCGAGCACGCTCACCAGCAGGGTGAGGGCGTTGACCTTGTTCTCGCCGATCGCGGCGTAGTGGCCCAGCAGCGCGGTGCAGGTGATGCCGCCAGAGCAGGCGCCGAGCATGTTCACGTCTTTGCTGCCGGTGATCGCGGTGACCACATCGACCGCTTCCTTGAGCGCCTCGATGTAGGTCGACAGGCCCCACTCGCGCTGCTCCTTGGTCGGGTTGCGCCAGCTGACGATAAACGTCTGCACGTTGCTGCGCAGGCAGAAGCGCGCCAGGCTTTTTTCCGGGCTGAGGTCGAACACGTAGAACTTGTTGATCTGCGGTGGCACCACCAGCAGCGGACGCTCGTGGACCTGCTCGGTGCTCGGCTTGTACTGGATCAGCTCCAGCACGTCGTTGCGAAACACCACCGCGCCTTCGCTGACGCCCAGGGTCTTGCCGACCTCGAACGCCCCCATGTTGACCTGGCTGGGCATGCCGTTGTTGTGCACCAGATCCTTGGCCAGATGGGAAAGGCCATCGAGCAGGCTCTTGCCGCCGGTTTCGAAGAAGCGCTTGACCGCCGCGGGGTTGGCCGCGCTGTTGGTCGGGGCCATGGCTTCGGTCATCAGGTTGATCACGAAGTGCCCACGGCTGACGTCGTTGGGCGGCAGGTTACTGTCGTCGATCCAGTCGTGAAGCTCCTTGCGCCACGCCAGATAGGTTTGCATGTAACGTTTGTAGAGCGGGTTCTGGCTCCAGGCCGGATCGACGAAGCGACGGTCATCGCTTGCCGGTTGCAGCCCGGATTTGCCGAGCAGTACGTTTTTGAGTTCCAGACCGAAATGCGCCACATGTTTTGCGCTGTGAATCGGTTGTTTGATGGCCTGTCTGAGCACCATTCGAGCAGAAGCCAGTAGATCCTTTCCACGCAGCCCAACGACAGGATTCAGACCCAGGGTGTTTTCCGAGGCCTGATACTTCAAGTCATCGTTATTCTCTTTACTCATCTACGACGCTCCATTGTCCCGAGACGAGTACCGGGTCCTGCTGTGTAGTCCACACAGCGAATGCCAGGTACTACTACTCGGGTGACCGTTGATACTGCACCGCTGCTTTGATCGCAGAGAGCACTGCAGGGAACTTGCCAGTTCCATTGGTTACCCGAGTTTAATTTTTTTCGCAAGCAGGCCCATTGCTTGCTTTGGAGCGGAGCATTCAAACAGATGAAATTAGAAAATGCCTTCTAATGAACAAGAGGCTTGGGCTAGAGCATCAGCTTGACGACAGACTCGTTCGGGTCGCGGGATTTTCCGGCAGCTTTGAGCTCGGCCAGGTAATCCTCCCAGAGTGCGTCATAACGTCGCCCCAGCTCATAGAGGTATTCCCAGGTGAACAGGCCGCTGTCGTGGCCGTCGTCGAAGGTCAGTTTCAGTGCGTACTGACCGGCCGGTTCCAGCTTGCTCAGGCCGACGTTGATCTTGCCGAATTGCAGGATGGGTTTGCCGTGGCCCTGGACCTCGGCGGAGGGAGAGTGCACCCGCAAGAACTCGGCGGGCAGGGTGTATTCCTCGCCGGACGCGTATTTGAGCGTCAGGGTTTTCGAGGCTTTGTGCAGTTTGATGTCGGTGGGGATCATGAGGAAAGCTCTTAGCTGCAAGCTACAAGCGGCAAGCTTAACTCAGCTCGCCGCTTGTAGCTTGTAGCTTGTAGCTTGAAGCTTGAAGCTTGAAGCTTGAAGCTTGAAGCTTGAAGCTTGAAGCTCTACAGAATATAGCGCGACAGGTCTTCGTTCTGCGCCAATTCACCCAGGTGATTGTTGACGTAGTCGGCGTCGATCTGGATTGCCTTGTCGTCATGGGCGCTGGCCAGGTCGCCGGCGCTGAAGGACACCTCTTCGAGCAGGCGCTCGAGCAGGGTGTGCAGGCGACGGGCACCGATGTTCTCGGTCTTCTCGTTGACCTGCCAGGCGATCTCGGCGATGCGCTTGATGCCGTCGGGCTGGAACTCGATGGACAGGCCTTCGGTTTTCAGCAGCGCGCAGTATTGCTCGGTGAGCGACGCGTGCGGCTCGCTGAGAATGCGCTCGAAGTCCTGCGGCGACAGGGCCTTGAGTTCGACACGAATCGGCAGACGGCCTTGCAGCTCGGGCACCAGGTCGCTCGGCTTGCTCAGGTGGAACGCACCGGAGGCAATGAACAGGATGTGGTCGGTCTTGACCATGCCCAGTTTGGTGTTGACGGTGCAGCCTTCGATCAGCGGCAGCAGGTCGCGCTGTACGCCTTCACGGGACACGTCGGCGCCGCCGACATTGCCGCGCTTGGCCACCTTGTCGATTTCGTCGATGAACACGATGCCGTGCTGCTCGACCGCTTCCAGGGCCTTGGCCTTCAACTCTTCGTCGTTGACCAGGCGGCTGGCTTCTTCGTCGCGAACCAGCTTCAGCGCTTCCTTGACCTTGAGCTTGCGGCTCTTGCGCTTGCCCTTGCCCATGTTGGCGAACAGGTTCTGCAGCTGGTTGGTCATCTCTTCCATGCCCGGCGGCGCGGAAATATCGACGCCGGCCATCTCGGCGACTTCGATTTCGATTTCCTTGTCATCCAGCTGACCCTCGCGCAGGCGCTTGCGGAACAGCTGGCGGGTGTTGGAATCGGAGGTCGGGGCGTCGTCGTTGCTGAAGCCCATGCGCGCCGGTGGCAGCAGCGCGTCGAGGATGCGCTCTTCGGCGGCGTCTTCGGCGCGGTGGCGAACCTTGGTGATTTCCTGTTCGCGCAGCAGCTTGATCGCCGCGTCGGCCAGGTCACGGATGATCGACTCGACGTCGCGACCGACGTAACCGACTTCGGTGAACTTGGTAGCTTCGACCTTGATGAACGGCGCGTTGGCCAGCTTGGCCAGGCGACGGGCGATCTCGGTTTTACCGACACCGGTCGGGCCGATCATCAGGATGTTCTTCGGAGTGACTTCTACGCGCAGCTCTTCGGGCAGCTGCATCCGGCGCCAGCGGTTGCGCAGGGCAATGGCGACGGCGCGCTTGGCATCGTCCTGGCCGATGATATGGCGATTGAGTTCGTGGACGATTTCACGGGGAGTCATGGACATAATATTTGACGGACCTTAATCAAGTGAGTCGTGGCGTACGGCCGAAACAGACTTACTCGTCGCCTTTGGCGCAGTCCTGCTCCTCAATGGTCTGAGTGTGGTTGGTGAATACGCAGATGTCGCCGGCGATGCCGAGAGCGGTCTCGACGATTTCCCGGGCGCAAAGATCGGTTTTCTTCAGCAGCGCGCTGGCGGCTGCCTGGGCGTAGGCGCCACCGGAACCCATGGCGATCAGGCCGTTTTCCGGCTCGACCACGTCACCGTTGCCGGTGATGATCAGGGAAGCGTCCTTGTTGGCGACGGCGAGCATGGCTTCCAGGCGGCTCAGGGAGCGGTCGGTACGCCATTCTTTGGCGAGCTCGACGGCGGCGCGAACCAGATGGCCCTGGTGTTTTTCCAGCTGGCCTTCGAAGCGTTCGAAAAGGGTAAAGGCGTCAGCGGTGGCGCCGGCAAAACCGGCAAGGACTTCACCGTGGTACAGGCGACGGACTTTCTTGGCGTTGCCTTTCATCACGGTATTGCCGAGAGAAACCTGGCCGTCGCCGCCCATGACGACTTTGCCTTGGCGGCGAACTGAAACGATGGTGGTCAAGGGAAGAGTCTCCACGCAGCTGGGCGAAAGTGCCTTATGCCAACCCATATGGGGGTGGTGGAAAAGATTTCAACTGCGGGGCGGGAGAGGGGACGAGCGGTGTGAATGTCTGTAGGAGCTGCCGAAGGCTGCGATCTTTTGATTTTGCTTTGAAGATCAAAAGATCGCAGCCTTCGGCAGCTCCTGCAGGGGCTTTGTGTTGCCTGTTGGATCGGGGATCAGCGGCTCTGGCGTTGTTGTAACAGCAAGTTGCTAAAGCCTGCACCCGCCAGTTGCTTCTGCGCCGTGGTCAGCTGCTCACGATTGCTGAACGGCCCGACCAAGACCCGATACCAGGTCTCGTCCTTGACCGTGCCGGACTCCACCGCCACCGCCTGACCGAGCAGGATGATCTGCGCGCGGACCTTGTCGGCGTCGGTTTCCTTGCGGAACGAGCCGGCCTGCAGGAAGAACTTGGTCACGGGAGCGGCCTTGGCGACAGGCGGTGCTGGCGGCGGGGTGATGCCAGCCAGGGCAGCCTGGGCGCGGGCGGTGTCGATCTTCGCCGCTTCGGCCGGGGTCACAGGCGTGGTCGGAACGGCCGGTACCTGTGGCGTCGGCAAGGTTTTTTCCGGCACCGCATCCGGCGGCACGATCACCTCCGATTCCGGCAGCAGCGTGTAGAAGTCGTACTTCGGCTTCACCGGTTGCGCCGGGCTCGGCGGGGTCTTGTTGGCCTCGGCGATCTTGGTGGCTTTCTGTTGCTGCTCGACCTTCTCGCGCTTGACCGTGTCGCTGCCCTTGCCTGGCTCCAGTTTCATCAGGAAAACGATGAAGGCACCGACCGTCAGGCCGATGGCCATCCACAACCAGCCCGGAATCGGTTGCTTCGCTGGAGCTTGGTAACGGCTGGCGCCACGTTTGGGTGCGGGTTTTTTCTTGGCAGCCAACTTACATACGCTCCAGAGTTTCCAGGCCCAGCAGCTCCAGGCCTTGCTTGAGAGTACGGCCGGTCAGCGCGGCGAGGCGCAGGCGGCTCTGCATTTGTTCCGGGGTCTGGGCAGCGAGGATCGGGCAGTTCTCGTAGAAGCTGGAGAACAGGCCGGCGACGTCATACAGGTAAGTGCAGAGAATATGCGGCGTGCCTTTCTCGGACACGTTGTTCAGCACTTCGCCGAATTGCGCCAGTTTCGCCGCCAGTTCCAGTTCGTGCGGCGCTTCGAGAACGATCTGGCCGTCGACTTCGCTGAAATCCTTGCCCAGCTTGCGGAACACGCCGGCCACACGGGTGTAGGCGTACAGCAGGTACGGCGCGGTGTTGCCTTCGAAGTTCAGCATCAGGTCGAAGTTGAAGCTGTAGTCGCTGGTACGGTGCTTGGACAGGTCGGCGTATTTCACCGCGCCGATGCCTACCACCTTGGCGATGTTGCGCAGGTCGGCTTCGGCCAGCTCCGGGTTTTTCTCTTTGACCAGGGTGTAAGCGCGTTCCTGGGCTTCGGTCAGCAGGTCGATCAGCTTCACGGTGCCGCCGTCACGGGTCTTGAACGGACGGCCATCGGCGCCGTTCATGGTGCCGAAGCCCATGTGTTCCATTTCCATCGGATGCGTCACGAAGCCGGCCTTGCGGGCCACGGCGAACACTTGCTGGAAGTGCAGGGCCTGGCGCTGGTCGACGAAGTACAGGGCGCGATCGGCCTTGAGCTTGCCGCTGCGGTAGCGCACGGCGGCGAGGTCGGTGGTGGCGTAGAGATAGCCGCCGTCGGCCTTGACGATGATCACCGGCAGCGGGTCGCCGTCGGCGTTCTTGAACTCGTCAAGGAACACGCACTGCGCGCCGTTACTTTCCACCAGCATGCCGGCGGCCTTGAGGTCGTTGACCACGTTGATCAGGTCGTCGTTGTAGGCACTTTCGCCCATCACGTCGGCCATGGTCAGTTTGACGTTCAGCAGTTCGTAGATTTTCTGGCAGTGGGACAGCGAGATGTCCTTGAACTTGGTCCACAGCGCCAGGCAATCGGCGTCGCCGGCCTGCAGCTTGACCACCAGGCCACGGGCGCGGTCGGCGAACTCTTCGGATTCGTCGAAGCGCTGCTTGGCGGCGCGGTAGAAGTTCTCCAGGTCCGACAGCTCGTCGCTGGTGATCGGGTTTTCCTGCAGATAGGCCATCAGCATGCCGAACTGGGTGCCCCAGTCGCCGACGTGGTTCTGGCGGATCACTTCGTCGCCGAGGAATTCGAGTACGCGGGCCACGCCGTCGCCGATGATGGTCGAGCGCAGGTGACCGACGTGCATCTCCTTGGCCAGGTTCGGCGCGGACAGGTCGACCACGGTGCGTTGCGCCGGGCCGGCCTTGCGCACGCCGACATTGGCGTCGGCCAAGGCGGCGTCCAGGCGCGAAGCCAGGGCCTGGGTGTTCTGGAAGAAATTGAGGAAGCCTGGGCCGGCGATCTCGGCCTTGGAGACGTTTTCGTCTGCCGGCAGGGCGGCGATGATCTTTTCCGCCAGGTCGCGCGGCTTCATGCCGGCCGGTTTGGCCAGCATCATGGCGATGTTGCTGGCGAAGTCGCCGTTCTTCTTGTCGCGCGAGTTTTCCACCTGGATCGCCGGCGACAGCCCTTCAGGCAACACACCTTCGTTGACGAGTTGGGTGATGGCTTGTTGGATCAGCTGGCGAATGGTGTCTTTCATGGTCTTCTCTTTCGACCGCAGGCGCGGCGGCGCATCGTGCGCTGGTGGAAAAACTGGGCATTATCCGTTGCGAAGGCAGGCTTGCCAACCTTAGCAGGCAGGTTGTGGATGTGTGGTGAAAAAAGCAGCTTGCGGCAGTCCTGCAGGGAGCGCGGATACCTGTAGGAGCTGCCGAAGGCTGCGATCTTTTGATCTTCAATACAAATCTACGGGATCGACATCCAGCGACCAGCGCACCGCCCGCCCGCTCGGCATCTGCTCCAGCACCAGCAACCAATTGGCCAGCAACCGGTGCAACGGCGCCCGGGCCGTGGCCTGCAACAGCAACTGCGCGCGGAACCGCCCGGCCCGACGCTCCATCGGCGCCGGCACCGGCCCCAAAAGCTCGATGCCGCTCAGATTCTGCTCAACCAGCAATCGCTCGGCCTCGCTGCACGCCTCATCGAGAAAGCCTTCGGCCTGACCCGGCTTGTGCGCTTCGGCCCGCAACAAGGCCAAATGCGCAAACGGCGGTAGCCCCGCTGCGCGGCGCTCGCTCAAGGCCTGCTCGGCAAAGGCGAAGTAACCCTGCTCGGTCAATTGCACCAGCAGGGGATGGTCGGCCAGGTGAGTCTGGATGATCACCCGGCCCGGCTCCTCCGCCCGGCCGGCACGCCCGGCGACCTGGACGATAAGTTGCGCCATGCGCTCGCTGGCGCGGAAGTCGCCGGAAAACAGGCCGCCGTCGGCATCGAGAATCGACACCAGGGTGACCCGCGGAAAATGGTGCCCTTTGGCGAGCATCTGCGTGCCCACCAGAATGCACGGCTGACCTTTCTGGATGGTGGCGAACAGCTGGTTCATCGCGTCCTTGCGCGATGTGCTGTCGCGATCGACCCGCAACACCGGGTAATCGGGAAAGAGGATCGCCAGGCGTTCCTCGGCCCGTTCGGTGCCAGCGCCCACCGGACGCAAATCGACCTTGTTGCACTTCGGGCACTGGCGCGGCACGCGTTCGACATAGCCGCAGTGGTGGCAGCGCAGCTCGCCATAACGCTGGTGCACCGTCATGCGCGCATCGCAGCGTTGGCATTCGGACATCCAGCCGCAGTCGTGGCACAGCAGGGTGGGGGCGAAGCCTCGGCGGTTGAGGAACACCAGCACTTGCTGGCCCGCCGCCAGGGTCTGGCCGATGGCTTGTTGCATCGGCCCGCAAATGCCGCTGTCCAGCGGACGGCTTTTCACATCCAGGCGCAGGAAGCGCGGCTGTTTGGCGCCGCCGGCACGTTCGTTCAGCCTGAGCAGGCCGTAACGGCCGGTGTAGGCGTTGTGCAGGCTTTCCAGTGAAGGCGTGGCCGAGCCCAGGACGATCGGAATGTTTTCCTGCCGGGCACGCACCAGCGCCAGATCTCGGGCGTGATAGCGCAAGCCTTCCTGCTGTTTATAAGAGCCGTCGTGCTCTTCGTCGATAATGATCAGCCCGGGATTGTTCATCGGCGTGAACAGCGCCGAACGGGTGCCGATAATGATGTCGGCCTCGCCGTCCCGGGCCGCGAGCCAGGCGTCGAGTCGTTCACGATCGTTGACCGCCGAGTGAAGCAGCGCAATGCGCGCATTGAAACGTTGCTCGAAGCGCGCCAGGGTCTGCGGGCCGAGATTGATCTCGGGGATCAGCACCAGCGCCTGCTTGCCGGCCTCGAGGGTCTGGCGGATCAGCTGCAAATAGACTTCGGTCTTGCCGCTGCCGGTGACGCCGGCCAGCAGGAATGCGTGATAACTGTCGAACCCGGCGCGAATCGCTTCGCAGGCGGCGCTCTGTTCGGCGTTGAGCGGCAGCTCCGGCTGAGCCAGCCAGTGGTCGTGGCGGGCGCCGGGCGCGTGGCGACGGACTTCGACCTGCACCAGATCCTTGGCCAGCAGCAGATCGAGGCTGTCCTTGCTCAGCATCAGCTTGCTCAGCAGTTGATGGGCGACGCCATGGGGATGTTGGGCCAATGTGGCCAGGGCCTGGCGCTGACGCGGGGCGCGGGCGATGCGCGGATCATCGAGGCTGGCGCCGGGGGCAACGGACCAGAAGCGCTCCTGTCGCGCTTCGGCCGGCTCGCCCTGACGCAGCAACACCGGCAACGCCCAGCTCAGGGTGTCGCCGAGGCTGTGCTGATAATACTGGGCAGTCCACAGGCACAGCTTGAACAGCGCGGGCGGCAGCGGTGGCGTGGCATCGAGCAGCGCGATGGCGCGCTTGAGCTTTTGCGCCGGGACTTCGCTGGTCTCGGCCACCTCCACCAGAATCCCGATCATCTCGCGCCGACCGAACGGCACCCGCAGGCGCATGCCGGGATGCAACCGGGCACGCAAGACCCCGGCCGGTGCGCGATAGTCGAACAGGCGGCGCAGTGGCGAGGGCAGGGCAAGGCGCAGAATGGCGTCGGGCACGCGGGGGATTCTCGATCAGCAGACAATTAAGAGAGGAGCTGGACGTGACTTTGTGGGAGCACTTTGGGCCGGGAGCCTAGCAGACGGTCGGTAGAAGCGACAGCTTGCGTGATCGGCATTGTCTGGTAGAATCCGCGACCTGATTACGTGCGGTATTCAACAATAGTGTTGGGTGGCGGCACGCTAGACTGAGGAAAACACCATGAAAGCTGATATCCATCCAGAATACCCAGCAGTTGCTGTTACCTGCAGCTGCGGCAACAAGTTCGAAACTCGTTCGACCTTCGGCAAAGCCCTGGCGATCGACGTTTGCAACGAATGCCACCCGTTCTACACCGGTAAGCAGAAGACTCTGGACACCGGTGGCCGCGTTCAGAAGTTCGCCGACCGTTTCGGTGCTTTCGGCGCGAAAAAGGCCTAAGGCCAATCAACTTGGGAAGCCGCTACGGTTTTTCCATGCTGATGAAGAAGGCGTCCCTTGCGGGCGCCTTTTTTGTGTCCGCGATTTGGCTCTCCGCTGCCCAGGCCTTCTGCCCGGCACCGAGCGGCCTGACATCGGTCGAGGTGCAGCGCGTCGTCGATGGCGACACCCTGCGCCTTCAGGACGGTCGCAGCGTACGCATGATCGGCCTGAACACGCCTGAACTGGGCAAGAAAGGCCGCTCCGACGAGCCGTTCGCCATGGCTGCGCGCAAACGTCTCGAAGCCCTGGTGGCGGCAAGCGACGGACGGGTCGGTCTGTTGCCCGGCAAGGAAAGCAAAGACCACTACGGCCGGACCCTGGCCCATGCCTACGGTGCCGATGGCGCCAATCTCGAAGCGCAAATGCTCGCCGAAGGCCTCGGTTTTCTCGTGGCCGTCCCGCCGAACGTCGATTTGGTCGCCTGTCAGCAAGCCGCCGAGCGCAGTGCGCGTCAGGCCGGGCTTGGCGTGTGGCGCCAGTCACCTGTACTGAAAGCGGATCAGATCGACCGCGCCGGTTTTGCCGTGCTCAGCGGGCGTGTGAGCAAGGTTCAGCGCAATCGTGGCGGGATTTGGCTCGAATTGCAGGGCTCGGTTGTGTTGCGCGTTGCACCCAATGTGCTCAACCGCTTCGATGCGAACGCGCTGCAAAAACTCGAAGGCAGGCAAATCGAGGCGCGGGGCTGGGTTCTGGATCGTTCGCGCCGTGGCGGACTCAAGGAAGGTCAGGCACGGTGGATGTTGCCGCTGACTGATCCGGCGATGTTTGAAGTGACGCAGCGATAAAAAATTGTAGACATTTTTTCCGTCGATTGTGAACAGTCTATCCCTTGTGTTTCGCGGCTCTTGGCCAAAAGTAGTAGGACAGGGCGGTTGACAGGGGTGACCGGTCAGTCTTGTGGGGATTTTGCGAGGCGCGTATCCTCGCTGACCAGTCTGTCCAACAGTAAAAGCGGAATGCCCATATGTCTGATTTGAAAACTGCCGCTCTCGAGTATCACGCCAATCCTCGTCCAGGAAAGCTGAGCGTCGAGCTCACCAAGCCTACCGCTACCGCCCGCGACCTGTCGCTGGCCTACAGCCCCGGCGTAGCCGAACCAGTGCGCGAAATCGGTCGCGACCCTGAGCTGGCTTACAAGTACACCGGCAAGGGCAACCTGGTTGCAGTCATTTCCGATGGCACCGCGATTCTCGGCCTGGGTAACCTCGGCCCATTGGCTTCCAAGCCAGTGATGGAAGGCAAGGGCGTGCTGTTCAAGCGCTTCGCCGGCATCGACGTTTTCGACATCGAAGTCGACTCCGAAAGCCCGCAAGCCTTCATCGACACCGTCAAGCGCATCTCCATCACCTTCGGTGGCATCAACCTGGAAGACATCAAGGCGCCAGAGTGCTTTGAGATCGAACGCGCTCTGATCGAGCAGTGCGACATTCCGGTATTCCACGATGACCAGCACGGCACCGCGATCGTAACCGCCGCCGGCATGATCAACGCTCTGGAAATCGCTGGCAAAACCCTGCCTGAAGCCAAGATCGTCTGCCTGGGTGCCGGTGCTGCCGCCATCTCCTGCATGAAGTTGCTGGTGAGCATGGGCGCCAACATCGAAAACATCTACATGATCGACCGTACCGGCGTGATCCACTCCGGCCGTGACGATCTGAACCAGTACAAGGCTGTCTTCGCTCACGCGACCGACAAGCGCACCCTGGCCGATGCCCTGCAAGGCGCTGACGTGTTCGTGGGTCTGTCCGGCCCGAACCTGCTGAGCCCTGAAGGCCTGAACTCCATGGCGGCCAACCCGATCGTGTTCGCGTGCTCGAACCCTGATCCGGAAATCTCCCCGGAGCTGGCGCACGCTACCCGTAGCGACGTGATCATGGCCACCGGCCGTTCGGACTACCCGAACCAGGTCAACAACGTACTGGGCTTCCCGTTCATCTTCCGTGGTGCCCTGGACGTTCGCGCCAAGCGCATCAACGAAGAAATGAAAGTGGCTGCTGCTAACGCCCTGCGCGAACTGGCCAAGCTGCCGGTACCTCAGGAAGTGTGCGACGCCTACGGCGGCATCAAGCTGGAATTCGGTCGTGAGTACATCATTCCGAAACCAATGGACGCCCGCCTGATCACCGTGATCTCCGACGCCGTGGCCAAGGCCGCGATCGAGACCGGTGTAGCGACCCTGCCTTATCCGAAGCACTACCCGCTGAAAAGCGTGGATGACGTGTTCAACGGTTAAGAGCAGCCGCCCATAAAAAACCCAGCCATGTGCTGGGTTTTTTTATGGGCCGCAAGCCGCAAGCCGCAAGCCGCAAGCCGCAAGCCGCAAGCCGCAAGCCGCAA
>NZ_JABFMP010000002.1:48129-329368 GCF_013359595.1 Pseudomonas sp. C1C7
AGGCAAGCCGCAAGCCGCAAGCCGCAAGCCGCAAGCCGCAAGCCGCAAGCCGCAAGCCGCAAGCCCGCAAGCCGCAAGCCACAAGCCACAAGCCACAAGCCACAAGCGAAAAGATCGCAGCCTTCGGCAGCTCCTGCACGGGATTTGTATTCACCCTGTAGGAGCTGCCGAAGGCTGCGATCTTTTGATCTTTCTTGAAGCTTGTAGCTTGAAGCTCGCCGCTGCTTCTCTAGAACAAATCGATCGGCGCCGCTTCATCCGCTGGCAGCGGGCTGCCCGGTGCATTACCGTTGCCCAGCTCATTGACCGACGGTGGCGTGTCTTCGGCCTTGAACAGCTCGAAATAGGCGCCAGGGGTGCCCGGAGTGGCCGCGCGGCCGCTGACCGGGTCGACACGCAGGCTGAGGATGCCTTCAGGCTCCTGCTGCGTGTGCGGCGGCATGTCCTTGAGCGCGGCACCCATGTAATTCATCCAGATCGGCAGCGCGACCGTGCCGCCGAACTCCTTGCGGCCCAGGCTTTCGGGTTGGTCGAAACCGGTCCAGACGGTGGTCACGTAATCGGCGTTGTAGCCGGAGAACCAGGCGTCCTTGGATTCGTTGGTGGTACCGGTCTTGCCGGCGATGTCGCTGCGGCCCAGGGCCAGGGCTCGACGGCCGGTGCCGAGCTTGATCACGTCCTCGAGCATGCTGTTGAGGATGTAGGTCGTGCGGCCATCGACAATGCGCTCGGCCACAGCTGGCGCCTGCGGCGTCGGCTGTGTTGCGGCAGCGGCATCGCCCGGCGTGGCATTGACCGTGAAGGCCTGGGCCGCTGGCGCGGCGATACCGTCGCTGGCGGCGCCGCCCTTTGGCACGGTCGGCGGATTGGCGACGAACAGCGTGTCGCCATTGCGGCTTTCGACCTTGTCGATGATGTACGGGGTGATCTTGTAGCCGCCGTTGGCGAAGGTGCTCCAGCCGGTGGCGATCTCCATTGGCGTCAGGGTCGCGGTGCCCAGGGCCAGGGACAGGTTGCGCGGCAGGTCCTGCTTGTTGAAGCCGAACTTGCTGATGTAGTCGATGGTGCGATCGACGCCCAGCGCCTGCAGCAGGCGGATCGACACCAGGTTGCGCGACTTGTACAGCGCTTCGCGCAGACGGATCGGGCCGAGGAAGGTGTTGGTGTCGTTCTTCGGACGCCAGACCTTGTCCAGGTACTCGTCGACGAACACGATCGGCGCATCGTTCACCAGGCTGGCGGCGGTGTAGCCGTTATCCAGCGCGGCGCTATAGACGAACGGCTTGAAGCTCGAACCCGGCTGCCGCTTGGCCTGCAAGGCGCGGTTGTAGTTGCTCTGCTCGAAGGCAAAACCGCCGACCAGCGCGCGAATGGCGCCGTTCTGCGGGTCGAGGGACACCAGCGCGCCCTGGGCCTGCGGGATCTGGCTGAACTTCAGCGAATCATCCTGCTGGCGCTGTACGCGAATCAGGTCGCCGACCTGGGCCACATCCGACGGCTGGCGCGGATTGGCGCCCATGCTGTTGGTGTTGAGGAACGGGCGGGCCCATTTCATGGTGTCCCAGTTGACGTGCTCGCTGCCGGTGCGGGTCAGCACCTGCAGGCCGTTCTTGTCGACCTGGGTGACGATGGCCGGCTCCAGGCCACTGATGGTGCGCTGTTTGGTCAGTTCGGTCGCCCACGCCTCGCGGGTCTTGCCCGGCAAGCGCGACTCGGGCCCGCGATAGCCATGACGCTGGTCGTAGGTCATCAAGCCTTCATGAACGGCGGTGTTGGCCAGTTCCTGCAGGTTGCTCGGTACCGTGGTGGTGACGCGGAAACCTTCGGTGTAGGCGTCGCTGCCATAGCGGCCGACCATTTCCGCGCGAGCCATTTCGGCGATGTATGGCGCGTTAACTTCCGGCGTCGGCACGTGATAACTGGCGTTGAGCGGCTCGTTGATCGCCGCGGTGTAATCGGCTTCGCTGATTTTGCCCAGCTTGTACATCCGCCCCAGGATCCAGTCGCGACGCTCCTTGCTGCGCGCCGGGTTGGCGAGCGGGTTGAAGCGCGACGGGGCCTTGGGCAGGCCGGCGATCATCGCCATCTGCGCCAGGCTGATGTCACGAATCGACTTGCCGTAATAGACCTGCGCCGCCGCCTCGATGCCGTAGGCGCGGTTGCCCAGATAGATCTTGTTGACGTACAGCTCGAGGATTTCGTCCTTGGTCAGCTGCCGTTCGATCTGCAGCGCCAGGAGAATTTCGGTGGTCTTGCGCGAGAAGCTGCGTTCGCTGGTCAGGAAGAAGTTCTTCGCCACCTGCATGGTGATGGTGCTGCCGCCGGACTGGATGTGCCCGCTCTTGACCAGTTGGGTCGCCGCGCGCATCAGGCTGCTGGGGTCGACGCCATAGTGGTTGGCGAAGTTGTCGTCTTCAGCACTTAGTAACGCATTGATGAAGTTGGGGGGAATGTCGGCGAAACGGATCGGCGTGCGGCGCATTTCGCCGAACTCTGCGATCAGTTTGTTGTCGCTGCTGTAGACCCGCAGCGGAATCTGCAACTGGATACTTCTCAGCGCCTCCACAGATGGCAAACCGGGGCTAAGGTATAGAAACGCCCCGCTCAGACCCAGAAGCAGTCCGCAGAATATCGCGACGATGGACCAACCGAGAAATTTCAGCAGACGAATCAAGGCTATTGGATATCCAGGGTAAAAATTGAGTGACGCATCAGGGTTCAGAGTAAAGGCGAACGGCCCGCGCTTGAGAAAAGCGGAAAAAAACGCTGGGCATTATAAGCATTTTTCCACCGCAGGCGTCATTGGCGGCTAATGTCAAGACGGGTGGAGGGAACGCAATACGCATTACAGAGTCCGTAACTCACGGATAGTCATAGGGAATTGCTAGTGCCAGGACTCTTCAACAAAAAGGCCAATACGCTTCTGGGCATCGACATCAGCTCCACATCGGTGAAATTGCTGGAGTTGAGTCGTCAGGGCGACCGCTATCGGGTCGAGGCCTACGCGGTAGAACCGCTGCCCGCCAGCGCTGTGACCGAAAAAAACATCGCCGAACTCGAAGGCGTGGGTCAGGCCCTCGCACGCGTGGTGGTCAAGGCCAAAACCAGCCTCAAGAACGTTGCGGTGGCGGTTGCCGGTTCCGCGGTGATCACCAAGACCATCGAGATGGATGCCGGTCTTTCCGATGACGAGATGGAAAGCCAGCTGAAAATCGAGGCCGATCAATACATCCCTTATCCGCTGGATGAAGTCGCCATCGACTTCGAAGTCCAGGGCGCGTCTGCGCGTAACCCCGAGCGGGTCAACGTGCTGCTCGCCGCCTGCCGCAAGGAGAACGTCGAAGTGCGCGAGGCCGCCCTGACCCTGGCCGGCCTGACCGCCCGCGTGGTCGACGTCGAAGCCTATGCCCTGGAACGCTCCTTCGGCCTGCTGGGCAATCACTTGACGGTTTCCCCGGAGCGCCTGGTGGCGGTGGTGGATATCGGCGCGACCATGACCACCCTGAGCGTGCTGCTGGGCGGGCGGATCATCTACACCCGCGAACAATTGTTCGGCGGTCGCCAGTTGACCGAGGAAATTCAGCGTCGATATGGCCTGACCGTCGAGCAGGCCGGCCTGGCGAAGAAGCAGGGCGGATTGCCCAGCGACTACGTCAGCGCCGTGTTGCAGCCCTTCCGTGAAGCTCTGGTGCAACAGGTCTCGCGCTCGTTGCAGTTTTTCTTTGCCTCCGGTCAGTACCACGCGGTCGACCAGATCGTGCTGGCCGGCGGCACGGCCTCGGTCTCCGGGCTGGACCGGTTGATCGAACAGCAGCTGGGTACCCCGACCCTGGTCGCCAACCCCTTTGCCGACATGACCCTGAACGGCAAGGTCAACGCCGCGGCGCTGGCCAGCGATGCGCCCGCCCTGATGATCGCCTGCGGGCTGGCGCTCAGGAGCTTCGACTGATGGCGCGGATCAACCTTTTACCCTGGCGCGAAGAGCTGCGCGAAGAGCGTCGCAAGCGGTTTCTGCTGATTCTGGTGGGTGTGCTGGTCGGCACGGCGGGCGCGGTACTGATTGCCAACCAGGTGATCAGCAGCGCGATAGACCGGCAGGTGGCGCGCAACGACTACATCAGCAAGCAGATCGCCATTGTCGACGAACGCATCAAGCAGATCAGTGATCTCAAGGCTCGTCGTCAGCAGTTGATCGAACGTATGCGCATCATTCAGGACTTGCAGGGCAACCGGCCCATCAGTGGGCGAATTTTTGATCAGTTGGCGCGCACCCTGCCGGACGGGGTGTACTTCACCGAAGTGAAAATGGAAGGCAAGAGCCTGTCCATCTCCGGCGCCGCGGAATCCAACAACCGGGTGTCCGACCTGATGCGCAATCTGGAGGCGTCGGACTGGTTCGACGCGCCGAGCCTGACGGAGGTCAAAGCGACGACCGCCGGTCAGGTTGATCAGGCCAACGTGTTCCAGCTGACCGTTCGTCAGACCCAGCCTGCTGTCGCGGAGGACGGAAAATGAATCTGTCCGGATGGATTGAAGGGCTGCGCAACATCGACATCAACGATCTGGACACCAACAACATCGGTTCATGGCCGCCGGCGATCAAGGTGGTGGTGGGGACGTTGGTCATGGCGCTGGTGCTGGCGCTGGGCTACAGCTTTTCCACCAGTGAGCTCGAGGATCAGCTGCATCTCAAGCGCGAAGAGGAGTCGACGCTCAAGGAGCAGTTTGCCGACAAGGCCCGCATGGCGGCGAATCTGGAGCTCTATACCGAGCAGATGAAGGAAATGGAGAATTCCTTCGGCGTGCTGCTGCGGCAACTGCCCAGTGACACCGAAGTCCCCGGCCTGCTGGAAGACATCACCCGCACCGGTCTGGGCAGCGGCCTGGAGTTTGAAGAGATCAAACTGCTGCCCGAGGTCACCCAGCCGTTCTACATCGAATTGCCGATCCAGATCACCGTCACCGGCGCCTATCACGACCTGGCCACGTTCGTCAGCGGCGTGGCCGGGCTGCCGCGTATCGTCACCCTGCATGATTTCGACCTGGCGCCGGCCAATCCCGACGGCGGGCCCAAGTTGCGCATGAGCATCCTGGCCAAGACCTATCGCTACAACGACAAGGGGCTGCATCCATGAGCCCGATCCGGATGATTTTCATGGCTGCGACCCTGGCGGTCCTGGCCGGTTGCGGCGGCGGGGACGATTTCAGGGATCTGGACGCCTACATGAACGAAATGCGCCTGCGGGCGCCGGGCAAGATTGAACCAACGCCGACATTCCGGTCTTACCCCACATTCACCTACAACGCCGCCAATCTGCGCAGTCCGTTTTCGCGGCAGGTCAGGGTCGACCTGGCCGGCCAGAAGCGCGGCTCGCGCAACGTCAAACCGGACCCGAACCGGGTCAAGCAATACCTCGAAGGCTTCAACATCGAGCAGTTTGAAATGGTCGGCACCCTTTCCAACGCATCGGGCTCCTTTGCGCTGCTGCGCGGAGCGGGCGGCGTGTACCGGCTGAAAGTCGGCGATTACCTGGGGCGCAACGATGGGCGGATCGTCTCCATCAATGCCACGCAAGTCGATGTGATCGAAATCGTCCCTGACGGCGAAGGTGCATGGCTGGAACGGCCGCGGACCATTCCTTTGAAAGAACACTCATAGTGGAACTCGAACAATGAACAGGATTCTCTCCACCCTCGGGATGTCGCTATGGATAGCGCTGCTTTCGCCGATGGTACAGGCGGCCAACCTCAAGGCGCTGGATGTCGCCGCGCTGCCTGGAGACCGCGTCGAGTTGAAGCTGGCGTTCGACCAGCCACCACCGGCACCGCGCGGCTACACCACCGAATCGCCCGCACGAATCGCCCTGGACCTGCCCGGTGTAGTCAACCAGTTGTCGAGCAAGACCCGTGACCTTGGCAGCGGCAATGCCCGCAGCGCCACGGTGGTCGAGGCTGCCGATCGCACGCGGCTGATCATCAACCTGACCCAACTGACGCCCTACAGCACCCGGGTCGAGGGTAATAACCTGTTCGTTGAAGTCGGCCAGGGCAGCAAGATGGCGACTGCCAAGGCACCGGCCTCCAGAGCGCCAGCCGCTGCGGTGTCGACGCCAGCCCCGGCTCCGGCGCGCGCGCCTGTTGCGGCCTCTAAAGCCATCCGGGCCGTGGATTTCCAGCGCGGCACCCAGGGCGAGGGCAATGTGGTGATCGACCTGTCGGATCCGTCCATCGCCCCGGACATTCAGGAGCGCGAAGGCAAGATCGTCCTCAGCTTTGCCAAAACCCGACTGCCCGAACCGCTGCGTGTGCGTCTGGACGTCAAGGATTTCGCCACCCCGGTGCAGTTCGTCAATGCCAGCGCCACCGGTGACCGCGCCAATATCACCATCGAGCCCAGCGGCGCCTTCGATTACTCCACCTACCAGACCGACAACAAGCTGACCGTCAGCATCCGTGCGATGACGGTCGATGACCTGCAAAAGCGCAACGCCGATCGCTACGCCTACAGCGGCGAAAAGCTCTCGCTGAACTTCCAGGACATCGATGTACGTTCGGTGCTGCAACTGATCGCCGACTTCACCAACCTCAATCTGGTCGCCAGCGACACCGTGCAGGGCGGCATCACCCTGCGCCTGCAAAACGTGCCCTGGGACCAGGCGCTGGACCTGGTGCTGAAAACCAAGGGCCTGGACAAGCGCAAGATCGGCAACGTGTTGCTGGTGGCGCCGGCGGATGAAATCGCCGCCCGCGAGCGCCAGGAACTGGAGTCGCAGAAGCAGATTGCGGAACTGGCGCCGTTGCGGCGCGAGCTGTTGCAGGTCAATTACGCCAAGGCCGCCGATATCGCCAAGCTGTTCCAGTCGGTGACCAGTGCCGAGGCGAAAGTCGACGAACGGGGCTCGATCACCGTCGATGAGCGGACCAACAACATCATTGCCTACCAGACCCAGGATCGGCTCGACGAATTGCGCCGCATCGTCGCGCAGTTGGACATTCCGGTGCGCCAGGTGATGATCGAGGCGCGGATCGTCGAGGCCAACGTGGATTACGACAAGAGCCTGGGCGTGCGCTGGGGTGGTTCGGTGCAGAACAAGGGCAACTGGAATGCCTCCGGAGTGAACAACTCCTCGACGACCATCGGCACCCCCGGCAGTACCAGCACCAACACACCGTTCGTCGACATGGGCGCGGCGGGCAATACGTCGGGAATCGGCATTGCGTTCATTACCGACAACGTTCTGCTCGACCTTGAACTGACGGCCATGGAAAAGACCGGCAACGGTGAAATCGTCTCGCAACCCAAGGTCGTCACCTCCGACAAGGAGACCGCGAAGATCCTCAAGGGCACCGAAATTCCCTACCAGGAAGCCAGCTCCAGCGGCGCTACATCGGTGTCTTTCAAGGAGGCGTCGCTGTCGCTGGAGGTCACACCGCAGATCACGCCGGACAACCGGATCATCATGGAAGTGAAGGTCACCAAGGACGAACCCGACTTCCTCAACAAAGTGCAGGATGTACCGCCCATCAAGAAAAACGAGGTCAATGCCAAGGTCCTGGTCAATGATGGCGAGACCATCGTCATTGGCGGCGTTTTCTCAAATACTCAGAGCAAGGTTGTAGATAAGGTGCCATTTCTTGGCGATGTGCCGTATCTTGGCCGCCTTTTCCGGCGTGACGTGGTTTCGGAGAAAAAATCCGAGCTGTTGGTGTTTCTCACTCCGCGTATCATGAATAACCAGGCGTTTGCTGTGAGTCGTTGATTCTGTGCGAAATTTGATTCTTGTAGGACCGATGGGCGCTGGAAAAAGCACCATCGGCCGTTTGCTGGCCAAAGAGCTGCGCTTGCCGTTCAAAGATTCCGATAAGGAAATTGAATTACGCACGGGCGCCAATATCCCATGGATCTTCGACAAGGAAGGCGAACCGGGCTTTCGTGATCGCGAGCAGGCAATGATTGCCGAGCTGTGCGATTACGACGGCGTGGTGCTGGCGACCGGCGGTGGCGCGGTGATGCGCGAAGCCAATCGTCGGGCACTGCATGCCGGGGGCAGGGTGGTTTACCTGCATGCTTCCGTCGAACAGCAGGTCGGTCGCACGTCCCGCGACCGCAATCGGCCGTTGCTGCGCACGGCAGATCCGGCCAAGACCCTCCGGGATCTGCTGGCGATCCGCGATCCGCTGTACCGGGAAATCGCCGATCTGGTGGTGGAAACCGATGAGCGGCCGCCGCGAATGGTCGTGCTTGATATCCTCGAACGCCTGCAGCAACTGCCTCCCCGTTAAAGCGCGGCGCGAAATGCGCTATCCTCGGCGTCCTGCCACATCCTTCGCGATTGTGGCGGATGGCTCTGGTACGGCGTCAAACCGGCAGATGTCGTGGACTTTCGATAATTCAAGGCGGGACGCCTGATTACATCTTCACTGTGGGGACACATGCAGACACTCAAGGTCGATCTAGGCGAGCGCAGCTACCCGATTCACATTGGCGAAGGGTTGTTGGATCAGCCCGAGCTGCTGGCCCCGCACATTCGCGGACGGCAAGTCGCGATCATCTCCAACGAAACCGTCGCGCCGCTCTATCTTGAACGTCTGACCCGCAGCCTCGCGCAGTTCTCGGTGATTTCCGTGGTGCTGCCCGATGGCGAAGCCTTCAAGAACTGGGAAACCCTGCAACTGATCTTCGACGGTCTGCTGACCGCACGGCACGACCGCCGCACCACGGTGATCGCCCTCGGTGGCGGCGTGATCGGCGACATGGCCGGTTTTGCGGCGGCCTGCTACCAGCGCGGCGTCGATTTCATTCAGGTCCCGACCACCTTGCTGTCCCAGGTCGACTCTTCGGTCGGCGGCAAGACCGGTATCAATCACCCGTTGGGCAAGAACATGATCGGCGCGTTCTATCAGCCGAACGTCGTGCTGATCGACACGGCTTCCCTCAAGACTCTGCCAGCGCGCGAGCTGTCCGCCGGGCTGGCTGAAGTCATCAAGTACGGCCTGATCTGCGATGAGCCGTTCCTGACCTGGCTCGAAGGCAACGTGGATCGCCTGCGCAGTCTGGATCAGCAAGCCCTGACCTATGCCATCGAGCGCTCTTGCGCGGCCAAGGCCGCGGTCGTCGGTGCCGACGAAAAAGAGACCGGCGTGCGCGCCACGCTCAACCTGGGCCACACCTTCGGCCACGCCATCGAAACCCACATGGGCTACGGCGTCTGGCTGCATGGCGAAGCGGTCGCCGCGGGCACCGTGATGGCGCTGGAAATGTCGGCGCGCCTGGGCTGGATCAGCGAGCAGGAACGCGATCGCGGCATTCGTCTGTTCCAGCGTGCCGGCTTGCCGGTCATTCCGCCTGAAGAAATGACCGAAGCCCATTTCCTCGAACACATGTCAGTTGATAAAAAAGTGATCGACGGTCGTTTGCGCCTGGTGCTGCTGCGCCGCATGGGCGAAGCGGTGGTGACCGACGATTATCCGAAAGAGGTTCTACAGGCCACGCTGGGAGCGGACTATCGCGCCCTGGCTCAGCTTAAAGGTTAATAAGAAAGCGATGACTAGTTTGCATGCCGACGAGGCTTTCCTCGGCCATTACCAGTTGAACCACGACCCCTTCGCACCACGGGTCCCCGGCTTCAAGTTTTTCCCGGCCCAGCGCAAACCGGTGCTCGGCCAGTTGCATCACCTGGCGCGCTACAGCCAATTGCTGTTGGTGGTCACGGGCCCGCAGGGCAGCGGCAAGACTCTGTTGCGTCAGGCGCTGGTGGCCAGCACCAACAAGCAATCGGTACAGAGCGTGGTGGTTTCCGCCCGTGGCGCCGGCGATGCAGCTGGCGTGCTGCGCCAGGTGGCGCAGACGCTGGACGTGGCGCAGGCCGAAGTCGGCGACATCCTGGATCAGGTGGTGCAACTGGCGCTGACCGGTCAGGAAGTCTATCTGCTGGTGGATGACGCCGAGCAGCTCGACGACTCTGCCCTGGAAGCCTTGATGGCGCTGGCCGCCGGTGCGCCGGAAGGCCGCCCGCACGTGTTCCTGTTCGGCGAGTCGTCGCTGATTGCCAAACTCGACGCCTTGCAGCTCGAGGAAGAGCGTTTCCACGTCATCGAACTGCAGCCTTACACCGAAGAAGAAACCCGCGAATATCTCGACCAGCGACTCGAAGGCGCCGGCCGGGGTATCGAACTTTTTACCGCGGATCAGATCTCTGATATTCACGAAAGCTCCGAAGGCTGGCCTGGAAACATCAATCAGGTCGCCCGCGATGCGATGATCGAAGCCATGATTGCCAGCCGCACAGCGGTCAAGCGTCCAAGTATGGGGTTCAATATGCCGAAGAAACACGTATTGGCGATTTCCGCCGTCGTTGTGGTCGCGGTAGCCGCCGCCTGGTTGATGCCGGGTCGCAGCAAAGCACCGACCACGGGTGCACCGGCCAACGAGCAGGCGCAACTGCCGCTGGGCCAGGGACAACCACAGGCGGGCGGTGCGCCGGCCGTGGAATTCGCCGGTAACACGCAGCCGATGCCATTGCCGTTGGTCGGTAATTCGCAACCGGTGATGCGTGAGCCGCTCGCCGAAGCCGCCGGTGGTATTACCGAGGGCGACGATGGCGTGCCGTTGGAAGGCTCCAGCGCGACACCGCCGACCGTCACCACCATCGCACCGCCTGCGGGCGCTCCTGCCGGTCCGGCGCCGACGCCGGTGACCAAGCCGACGCCGGCCCCGACTCAAGTCGCCACCGCCAAGCCTGCACCCGCTCCGGCACCTGCTGCCAAGCCTGCTCCGGCGCCAGCCAAACCGGCCGCTGTCGCCACTGCCAAGCCTGTCGAGAAGCCAGCCGCCGCTCCAGCCAAGGCTGCCGGTGGTACCTGGTACGCAGGTCAGGCGCCGGGCAACTACGTGGTGCAGATCCTCGGCACCAGCTCCGAAGCGACCGCTCAGAACTTCGTCAAGGAGCAGGGCGGCGAGTACCGTTATTTCAAGAAAGTCCTCAATGGCAAACCGCTTTACGTCATCACTTACGGCAGCTTCGCCAACCGCGATGCAGCCGTAACCGCCATCAAGGCCTTGCCAGCGAAGGTTCAGGCTGGTAAACCTTGGCCTCGCACTGTCGCCAGCGTCCAACAGGAACTGGCAACAACTCGCTGAAGATTCGGCGGCCTTACCCAGGCCGCCTCTCCCGGCACCTCAAAATTTCTGCAACGCATGCGGCTTTCGGGCCGCGTGCGTTGTGGTGTCTGCGTCACAGTAGTCTTTGAGTCGTAGCGGTCGAAACTAAAAAAGTTTTGACTAGCACAGCAGATCGCTTTAAACCTTTCATAAATGCGACACGGATTTGCGACATTTCGTCGCCAAATTTGTGAGCCCTTGTGTCGGTGTGTACAATGACCTCCCTTTTGCTTCCGCAAAGCCGGCGTACGTTCGGCGCGGATCGCAAGTGGTTGAATTGAAAAGAAATTTGCCTCGTTGAGGGGCAGCCTGGTGAGAAAGTGTCTATGAAAGCAGGTCTGTACCAACCAGATGAATTCAAGGATAACTGCGGTTTCGGCCTGATAGCCCATATGCAGGGCGAGCCCAGTCATACCCTTTTGACAACGGCCATCGAGGCCCTGACCTGCATGACCCACCGCGGTGGGATTAATGCCGACGGCAAGACCGGTGACGGTTGCGGTCTGCTGATTCAAAAGCCCGACGCGTTTCTGCGAGCCATCGCCCAGGAAACCTTCGGCGTCGAAATGCCCAAGCAATATGCGGTGGGCATGGTCTTCTTCAACCAGGACCCTGTAAAAGCCGAAGCCGCTCGCGAGAACATGAACCGCGAGATCCTGGCCGCCGGCCTGCAGCTGGTCGGCTGGCGCAAAGTGCCGATCGACACCAGCGTCCTCGGCCGCCTGGCTCTGGAGCGCCTGCCGCAGATCGAACAAGTGTTCATCGGTGGTGAAGGCTTGAGCGATCAGGACATGGCGATCAAGCTGTTCAGCTCCCGTCGTCGTTCGTCCGTGGCCAACGCCGCCGACGTCGATCACTACATCTGCAGCTTCTCCCACAAGACCATCATTTATAAGGGCCTGATGATGCCGGCGGACCTCGCCGCCTTCTATCCGGACCTGAGCGATGAGCGCCTGCAAACCGCAATCTGCGTGTTCCACCAGCGCTTCTCCACCAACACCCTGCCGAAATGGCCGTTGGCTCAACCGTTCCGCTTCCTGGCGCACAACGGCGAGATCAACACCATCACCGGCAACCGCAACTGGGCCGTGGCCCGTCGCACCAAGTTCGCCAACGACCTGATGCCCGACCTCGAAGAGCTCGGCCCGCTGGTCAACCGCGTCGGTTCCGACTCCTCCAGCATGGACAACATGCTCGAGCTGATGGTCACCGGTGGCATCGACCTGTTCCGTGGCGTGCGGATGATCATTCCGCCAGCCTGGCAGAACGTCGAAACCATGGACCCGGATCTGCGTGCGTTCTACGAATACAACTCGATGCACATGGAGCCGTGGGACGGCCCGGCCGGCGTGGTAATGACCGACGGTCGCTACGCGGTGTGCCTGCTCGACCGTAACGGTCTGCGTCCGGCGCGCTGGGTCACCACCAAGAACGGCTTCATCACCCTGGCCTCGGAAATCGGCGTCTGGGACTACCAGCCTGAAGACGTGATCGCCAAGGGCCGTGTCGGTCCTGGCCAGATCTTCGCCGTGGACACCGAAACCGGTCAGATCCTCGACACCGACGCCATCGACAACCGTCTGAAGTCCCGTCATCCGTACAAGCAATGGCTGCGCAAGAACGCCCTGCGCATCCAGGCGACCATGGAAGACAACGACCACGGTTCGGCCTTCTACGACGTCGACCAGCTCAAGCAATACATGAAGATGTATCAGGTCACGTTCGAAGAGCGCGACCAGGTGCTGCGTCCGCTCGGCGAGCAAGGCTACGAAGCCGTGGGCTCGATGGGCGACGATACGCCGATGGCCGTGCTGTCCCAGCGCGTACGCACGCCGTACGACTATTTCCGCCAGCAGTTCGCGCAAGTCACCAACCCGCCGATCGACCCGTTGCGTGAAGCCATCGTCATGTCGCTGGAGATCTGCCTCGGTGCCGAGCGCAACATCTTCCAGGAATCGCCTGAGCACGCTTCGCGCGTCATCCTCAGCTCGCCGATCATTTCCCCGGCCAAGTGGCGTTCGTTGATGAACCTGGACCGTCCGGGCTTCGAGCGGGCGATCATCGACCTCAACTACGACGAAAGCGTCGGCCTCGAAGCGGCCATCCGCAGCGTTGCCGATCAGGCTGAAGAAGCCGTGCGTTCCGGTCGTACCCAGGTTGTGCTGAGTGACCGTCACATCGCACCGGGCAAGTTGCCGATCCACGCCTCCCTGGCCACCGGTGCGGTCCACCACCGCCTGACCGAGAAAGGCCTGCGTTGCGACTCCAAC
Source organism: Pseudomonas sp. C1C7 (assembly GCF_013359595.1). Classification (GTDB taxonomy): domain Bacteria; phylum Pseudomonadota; class Gammaproteobacteria; order Pseudomonadales; family Pseudomonadaceae; genus Aquipseudomonas. The sequence goes on from NZ_JABFMP010000002.1 coordinate 61,561, forward strand.
ATTCTTGTTGAAACCGCGACCGCTCGCGATCCGCATCACTTCGCCGTGCTGGTCGGTTTCGGTGCTTCCGCCGTTTATCCGTTCCTGGCCTACGAAGTGCTGGGCGACCTGATCCGTACCGGTGAAGTGCTGGGCGACCTCTATGAGGTGTTCAAGAACTACCGTCGCGGCATCACCAAGGGCCTGCTCAAGATCCTGTCGAAGATGGGTATCTCGACCATCACGTCCTACCGTGGCGCGCAGCTGTTCGAAGCCATCGGTCTGTCCGAGGAAGTCTGCAACCTGAGCTTCCGCGGCGTGCCGAGCCGCATCAAGGGTGCGCGTTTCGTCGACATCGAAGCCGAGCAGAAAGCCCTGGCCGCCGAAGCCTGGAGTCCGCGCAAGCCGATCCAGCAGGGCGGTCTGCTGAAGTTCGTCCACGGTGGCGAATACCACGCCTACAACCCGGACGTGGTCAACACCCTGCAAGCCGCCGTGCAGCAGGGCGACTACGCCAAGTTCAAGGAATACACCTCGCTGGTGGACAACCGTCCGGTGTCGATGATCCGCGACCTGCTCAAGGTCAAGGTCCTCGACAAGCCGCTGGACATCAGCGAAGTCGAGCCGCTGGAATCGGTGCTCAAGCGCTTCGACTCCGCCGGTATCTCCCTGGGCGCCCTGTCGCCGGAAGCTCACGAAGCCCTGGCCGAGGCCATGAACCGCCTCGGTGCGCGTTCCAACTCCGGTGAAGGCGGCGAAGACCCGGCGCGCTACGGCACCATCAAGAGCTCGAAAATCAAGCAGGTTGCTACCGGTCGTTTCGGTGTGACCCCTGAATACCTGGTCAACGCCGAAGTGCTGCAGATCAAGGTTGCCCAAGGCGCCAAGCCGGGCGAGGGCGGTCAGCTGCCAGGCGGCAAGGTCAACGGTCTGATCGCCAAGCTGCGTTACGCGGTACCGGGCGTGACCCTGATCTCGCCACCGCCGCACCACGACATCTACTCGATCGAAGACTTGTCGCAGCTGATTTTCGACCTCAAGCAAGTCAACCCGAAGGCGCTGGTCTCGGTGAAGCTGGTGGCAGAAGCAGGCGTCGGCACCATCGCCGCCGGTGTGGCCAAGGCCTATGCCGACCTGATCACCATCTCCGGCTACGACGGCGGTACCGGTGCATCGCCACTGACCTCGATCAAATACGCGGGCGCTCCGTGGGAACTCGGCCTGGCTGAAACCCACCAGACCCTGCGTGGCAATGACCTGCGCGGCAAGGTCAAGGTGCAGACCGACGGCGGCCTGAAAACCGGCCTCGACGTGATCAAGGCGGCCATCCTCGGCGCTGAAAGCTTCGGCTTCGGCACCGCTCCGATGATTGCCCTGGGTTGCAAATACCTGCGCATCTGCCACCTGAACAACTGCGCCACCGGCGTTGCGACTCAGAACGAGAAGCTGCGCAAGGACCACTACATCGGTACCGTCGACATGGTGGTGAATTTCTTCACCTACGTCGCCGAAGAAACCCGTGAGTGGCTGGCCAAGCTGGGCGTGCGCTCGCTCGAAGAGCTGATCGGCCGTACCGATCTGCTGGACATCATCGAAGGTCAGACCACCAAGCAGCACCACCTGGACCTGACCCCGTTGCTGGGCAGCGATCACATCCCGGCGGACAAGCCTCAGTTCTGCGGCGTTGAGCGTAACCCGCCGTTCGACCAGGGCCTGCTGGCCGAGAAGATGGTCGAGATGGCCACTTCGGCGATCAACGACCTGAGCGGCGCCGAGTTCGCCCTGGATATCTGCAACTGCGACCGTTCCATCGGCGCGCGAATCTCCGGTGAAATCGCCCGCAAGCACGGCAACCAGGGCATGGCCAACGCGCCGATCACCTTCCGCTTCAAGGGCACCGCTGGTCAGAGCTTCGGCGTCTGGAACGCCGGTGGCCTGAACATGTACCTGGAAGGTGACGCCAACGACTACGTCGGCAAGGGCATGACCGGCGGCAAGCTGGTGATCGTTCCGCCGAAGGGCAGCATCTACAAGACTCAGGACAGTGCCATTGTCGGCAACACCTGCCTGTATGGCGCCACGGGCGGCAAGCTGTTCGCCGCCGGTACCGCGGGCGAGCGTTTCGCCGTGCGTAACTCCGGTGCCCACACCGTCGTGGAAGGCACTGGCGATCACTGCTGCGAATACATGACCGGTGGTTTCGTCTGCGTACTGGGCAAGACCGGTTACAACTTCGGCTCTGGCATGACCGGCGGTTTCGCCTACGTGCTCGACCAGGACAACACCTTCGTTGACCGGGTCAACCACGAACTGGTGGAAATCCAGCGGATCAGCGGCGAGGCGATGGAAGCCTACCGCAGCCACCTGCAACGCGTGCTGAACGAGTACGTCGAGGAAACCGACAGCGAGTGGGGTCGTGAACTCGCCGAGAACCTGGATGACTACGTGCGCCGTTTCTGGCTTGTCAAACCAAAGGCAGCGAACTTGAAATCTCTGCTCTCCAGCACTCGTGCGAATCCGCAGTAAACGACGCAGCGGCAAGCCGCAAGCTTCAAGCGCCAAGCTGGAAGCTTGCGCGGTGAGGCGGATTAATTTGATTTTCTTGCAGCTTGAAGCTTGTAGCTTGAAGCTGTCGTGTACGAGGTTTTGAAGATGGGCGAACGTCTCAGCAACGACTTCCAATTCATCGAGGTCGGGCGCAAGGATCCGAAGAAGAAACTGTTGCGTCAACGCAAGAAAGAGTTCGTGGAAATCTACGAACCTTTCAAACCCCAGCAGTCGGCCGAGCAGGCCCACCGCTGCCTGGGTTGCGGTAACCCGTACTGCGAATGGAAGTGCCCGGTGCACAACTTCATTCCCAACTGGCTCAAGCTTGTGGCCGAGGGCAACATCCTCGCCGCCGCCGAGCTGTCGCACCAGACCAACACCCTGCCGGAAGTCTGCGGCCGGGTGTGCCCGCAGGACCGTCTGTGCGAGGGTGCCTGCACCCTCAACGACGGCTTCGGCGCGGTGACCATCGGTTCGGTTGAGAAGTACATCACCGACACCGCGTTCGCGATGGGCTGGCGTCCGGACATGTCCAAGGTCAAGCCGACCGGCAAGCGTGTCGCGATCATCGGCGCGGGCCCGGCGGGCCTGGGCTGTGCCGACGTGCTGGTGCGTGGCGGCGTTACCCCGGTGGTGTTCGACAAGAACCCGGAAATCGGCGGTCTGCTGACCTTCGGCATCCCCGAGTTCAAGCTGGAAAAGACCGTGCTGAGCAATCGTCGCGAAGTCTTCAGCGGCATGGGCATCGAGTTCCGCCTCAACACCGAGGTGGGCAAGGACGTGACCATGGAGCAACTGCTCGCCGAATACGATGCCGTGTTCATGGGCATGGGCACCTACACCTACATGAAGGGCGGCTTTGCCGGTGAGGACCTTCCGGGCGTCTACGACGCGCTGGACTTCCTGGTCGCCAACGTCAACCGCAACCTGGGCTTTGAAAAGTCGCCGGAAGATTTCGTCGACATGAAGGGCAAGAAGGTCGTGGTCCTGGGTGGTGGCGACACGGCGATGGACTGCAACCGCACCTCGATCCGCCAGGGCGCCAAGTCGGTGACCTGCGCCTATCGTCGTGACGAAGCGAACATGCCGGGCTCGCGCAAAGAGGTAAAGAACGCCAAGGAAGAGGGCGTGAAATTCCTCTACAACCGCCAGCCGATCGCCATCGTGGGTGAAGACAAGGTCGAAGGCGTGAAGGTGGTCGAGACCCGTCTCGGCGAGCCGGACGCCCGTGGCCGTCGCAGCCCCGAGCCGATTCCGGGCTCCGAAGAGATCATCCCGGCCGACGCCGTGGTCATCGCCTTCGGCTTCCGCCCGAGCCCGGCGCCGTGGTTCGAGCAGTTCAGCATCCAGACCGACAGCCAGGGCCGCGTCGTGGCTCCGGAACAGGGTCAGTACAAGCACCAGACCAGCAACCCGAAAATCTTCGCCGGTGGCGACATGGTGCGCGGTTCCGACCTGGTGGTGACCGCGATCTTCGAAGGCCGCAATGCGGCTGAAGGGATTCTGGATTATCTGGGCGTCTGACGACGCCAGCTTCAAGCTACAAGCTGCAAGCTGCAAGCTGCAAGCTGCAAGCTGCAAGTTGAGGTGATCGCGCCGTTAACTTGTCGCTTGTAGCTTGCCGCTTGCGGCTGTCTTTTGAGACCATGCCCGCACTTTTTTTCCGGATGCCGACATGACTGCCCTGAAGAACGACCGTTTCCTGCGCGCCCTGCTCAAGCAACCCGTAGACGTCACGCCCGTGTGGATGATGCGTCAGGCCGGACGCTATTTACCTGAATACCGCGCCAGCCGTGCCAAGGCCGGCGATTTCATGAGCCTGTGCATGAACCCGTCGTTCGCCTGCGAAGTCACGCTGCAGCCGCTGGACCGTTATCCACAACTGGATGCGGCGATCCTGTTCTCCGACATCCTGACCATCCCCGACGCCATGGGCCAGGGCCTGTATTTTGAAACCGGCGAAGGCCCGCGCTTCAAGAAAGTCGTCAGCACCCTGGCCGATATCGAAGCCCTGCCGATCCCCGATCCGCAGAAAGACCTCGGCTACGTCATGGACGCGGTCAGCACCATCCGCCGCGAACTCAACGGCCGCGTACCGCTGATCGGCTTCTCCGGCAGCCCGTGGACCCTGGCCACCTACATGGTCGAAGGCGGCTCGTCGAAAGACTACCGCAAGACCAAAACCATGCTGTACGACAACCCGCAAGCCCTGCACCTGCTGCTGGACAAGCTCGCGCAGACGGTCACCAGCTACCTCAATGGCCAGATCAAGGCCGGTGCGCAAGCGGTGCAAATCTTCGACAGCTGGGGCGGCAGCCTGTCGGCGGCGGCCTACCAGGAGTTCTCCCTGGCCTACATGAAGAAAATCGTCAGCGGCCTGATCCGCGAGCACGAAGGTCGCAAGGTGCCGGTGATCCTGTTCACCAAGAACGGCGGCCTGTGGCTGGAAAGCATCGCCGACGCCGGCGCCGACGCGCTGGGCCTGGATTGGACCTGCGACATCGGCAGCGCCCGTGATCGCGTCGGCAGCAAAGTTGCGCTGCAAGGCAACATGGACCCGACCGTGCTTTACGCCAAGCCGGAAGCCATCCGCGCCGAAGTCGGGCGCATCCTCGCCAGCTACGGCAAAGGTAGCGGTCACGTGTTCAACCTGGGGCATGGCATCACGCCGGAAGTCGATCCGGAGCATGCAGGTGCTTTCTTGCGTGCGGTACATGAGCTGTCGGCCCAGTACCACGAATAAGCGTTTCTGAAATGATCGAAAGCCTGTCCGGCATTACGCCGGACAGGCTTTTTTGTGCCTGACGTTTTTCATGTTAAAGGCCGTTTCACTGCGCGGGACAATTCCTTCATCCCCGTCGGAAAAGCGCTCAAGGTGACTATTCCTGCGTCCAAAAGCGATTTTCCCTACATAGAAAATCCATTCATCCAAGTAAGGTTCCGGCCCCTTGCCCAGCCTCATTGCTGAGCAATATCGCAAACATGGGCGCCAGCAATGTGCGCCTCAATCTTCGATAAGTAGTCTGGAATTCATTTGATGAACAATACCTCCTACAAGCGAAGTGCCCTGGCCAGCTGCACTTCTTCAATGATCCTGTTATCGGCCATGTTGGCGTCTCAAACCGTTTCCGCTCACGGCTATCTGGAAGTCCCGCCTTCGCGCGCACTGCTTTGCCAGAAAGGCCTGAACACCCACTGCGGCGGCGCGCAGTACGAGCCGCAAAGCGTCGGTGAAACCTTCAAGGGCTTCCCCGCCGGTACGGGCGGAGCACCCATGCAAGGGCCTATTGACGGCAAGATCCCGAGCGGCGGTCACTCGCTGTTCTCGGCACTGGATGCTCAGTCCGCCACCCGTTGGCACATGACGGAAATCAAGAACCGCAACGTCGATTTCCAGTGGCACTACACCGCCGTGCACCCGGCCACCAAACACGAATATTTCATCACGCGTAACGGCTGGAATCCGAACGAAGCACTCAAGCGTGCCTCCTTCGAAAGCACGCCGTTCTGCACCATCGACGGTGGCAATCAGAAGCCGTCTGACAGCGACAAGCACAACTGCAACATCCCCGCGGATAAATCCGGCCAGCATGTGATTCTGGGGGTCTGGAGCGTAGGTGACACTGACGCCGCGTTTTACAACGCTGCCGATGTGAACATCATTGCCGAGGCAGAACTTCCAGGCGGTTGGTCTGCCGTGGGCAGCATTGCGCCTTCGACCCCATTGCTGGTCGGCGACAAGGTCAAGGCACGCGCGTTCTCTGCCAACGGCGAAAGCCCGCAGTACAGCGTCGAAATCTCTATCGATACCGCCGAACAAGGTACGCCGAACAACTGGTCGTTCAAGCTGGCAGAGGCTATCAACCAGGCCCATACGCTTATCCGCGCTGGCGTTCGTGATGAAAACGGCACTATCGAGCCGGTCAAGGGCAACAACAGCCTGTACGCCCAAAAAGACAGCGGCGTCACCCGCTATGAAGTTCAGTTGGACATGAAGGAAGATACCGGCGCGCGCATGTCCGTGGCTTCTCAGCAAGACAAATACGTACTGGAAAAAGGCTTGGCCAAGGTCGATTTCAGCATGATCTCCAATCGCAAGATGAACGTTGAAGCGACCTTGTTCGACGAGAACAACAAGCTGGTTGGCTCCACGTCGGCACAGGCGGACAGCGGCGTGACCAACCTGGTCATGGATATTCGCAGCAACCCTGGTCAACACACCCTGACCCTGGTCGGCACCACCCTGGATGGTCGCACCACCCATCAGGACACCCAGACCACCAACGTGATCGGCGAAGGCGCTGGTGTCGAGCATGACTTCGTGTTCCCCGAAGGCCTCAGCGAATACACCGCCGGTACCAAAGTGCTGCAACCCAAGACCAACGAAGTCTTCGAGTGCAAGCCGTTCCCGGAGTCTGGCTACTGCAAGCAGTACAGCCCGAGCGCCAATGGCTTTGAGCCGGGTGTCGGTGCCCATTGGCACATGGCCTGGGACAAGATTTAAGTCCTCGTCACCCTTTGGGCGCTCACTAATGGGCGCCTGAAGGCTTATGCCGAAACTCGCTTTTTTGTTTTTTCAAACATCGAGTGATCTTGTGTCGATCCCTTTCAAACGCCACATCCCTGCTTTTGGCCTGCTGGTTTTATCGGTGGGCTATGCAGTGTTTGTGCTGTGGCAGGAATGGCAGTTTCGTCAGCAGCTGCCTCGGTTATCTGGAGTGGCGAGGCCAGCGACAGTGGTGTCCGAGCCGACGACGCTGGACGCAACTGCCGTTGCCATGGTGTTGGGCTTCACCTCTAAAGACACGCCACAGGCCAGCGCCGAACCCCTGACCCTGCACGCCAGTTTCGTGGTCAGCAATGGCCTGTCCAAGGCGCTGCTGGCCGATGCCCAGGGCCCGCGCCTGTATCAGGTCGGCGAACGCTTGCCGGGTGGCAGCGTGCTGCGCCGGGTCGAGGCCAATCAGGTGTTGCTGTGGAACAAGGGGCGCGAAGAGCGGCTGACCTTGCATCCGCCCGCCGCGCGCTTGCTGCGCCAACTCGAACCTGCGGCCGACGCCCAGGCCCCTGGCGTTTCCACGCGTTTTCTACGCCCGTTTTCCGGGCTGTCAGAGTGATCGAATTCATGAACAGCTTCATTGGCGCGCAGGCTTTGCGCTCCATGTTTCTTTGCGTCTTGCTGGTGCTGGCGACGTTGCCGGGCACACCGCACGCCGCACAAGAAAAATGGCAGTTGGCGATGAACAACGCCGAACTGCGGGACATCGTCGAAGAGATCTCCAGCATTCTCGGCACCACCGTCGTGCTTGATCCGCGAGTCTCCGGGCGCGTCACCGTCATGTCGCCCAAGGCCCTCGATCGGGAAGGCGTGCGCCGGCTGTTCTACGCGGTGCTGGACGCTCACAACTTCACGGTCATCGATGAAGGCGACCGGATCCTCATCACCCCCGTGGCTGAAGCCAAGACCCGCGCCGGCACCAGCTCGGCAGCCAACGCCACGGCTTCGCAATTCGTCACCCAGGTCATCGAACTGAACACCGGCAGCGCCGCCGATTTTGCCGGGCTGGTGCGGCCGCTGGTGTCAGCCAACGGTTATGTCGGCCCTTCGACCTCGGCCAATGCGCTGGTGGTCACCGAGACTGCCGCCAACGCCCAACGTATCGCCCAGGTGGTGCGGCAACTGGATTCGGGGCAGGGCAACTTGCACACGGTGATCCAGTTGCAGCACGCCCAGGCCAGCGACGTGGCCGCGCTGATGGAAGCGTCTCTGGGCAAACGCAATGCCGAAAGCGTAATCCAGGTGTTGGCCGATACCCGCACCAATCGCCTGATCCTCATCGGCCCCGCCGCCGTCCGCCAGCGCCTGAGCGCGCTGGCTCGTGGCCTGGATGTGCGCGCCATGGCGAGCCCCGACAATGCCCGGGTGATCCGCCTGCGTCACAGCGATGCCAAGCAACTGGCGCAGATTCTGGAAACCATGGGCCAGGGCCGAAAGGCACCGGCACCCTTGGGCGGCGCCAAGGACAACACCTCCAGTTCGAACTTCATGATCAAGGCCGACGAAAGCCAGAACGCGCTGGTGCTGATCGCCGAGCCGGCGCAGGTGCAGACCATCGAAAGCATCGTGCGCCAGCTCGACCAGCCCCGGGCGCAAGTGCTGATCCACGCCGCCATCGTCGAAATCTCCGGCGACATTGCCGAGGCGGTGGGCGTGCAGTGGAACCTCAACACCGGCGATGCCAAGGGCTTCATCAACTTCCCCGGCACCGACATTCCCATCGTCGGCGGCCTGACCTTCGACGAGAAAAAATCGGCCCCGGAAGGCGCGTTGCTCAAGCTCGGCAGCGACCGCTTCGGCGCGCTGATTTCGGCCCTGGCCAGCAACACCCACAGCAACTTGCTGTCCACGCCGAGTCTGCTGACCCTGGACAATCAGGAAGCGGAAATCATCGTTGGCCAAAACGTGCCGTTCAAAACCGGCTCCTACGCCACCAACAGCAGCGGCGCCGACAACCCGTTCACCACGGTCGAACGCAAGGACGTCGGCATCAGCCTGAAGATCAAGCCCTACATCAACGAAGGCTCGACCCTGCGCCTGGAAGTCGAGCAGGAAGTGTCGGACATCGCCCCCTCGGTCTCCGGCATCGATTCCTCGGACCTGATCACCAACAAGCGCGCACTCAAGAGCACCATCCTGGCCGACGACGGCGAAATCATCGTCATCGGCGGCCTGATCCGCGACAGCGTGCGCACCCAGAAGAGCGGGGTGCCGCTGCTGCGCGACATCCCTTATCTGGGCGCGCTGTTCCGCTGGAGTCGCGACACCCAGACCAAAAGCAACCTGATGGTGTTCCTGCGCCCGACCATCGTGCGCAGCAAGGAAGATCTGGCCGACGTCAGCCGCCAGCGTTACAACGCGCTGCGTGAGCTGAGTCAGCCAAGGGCGCGGGACAACAACTCGTTGCTGCTGCCCGCCGATGCTCGCCAGTTGTTCGAGTCGGGCGTCGAGGCGCCGAACCTCCCATGAGCTGCCCGACTGAGCTGCCATTCGGCTTCGCCCGGCGCTTCGGCGTTCTGCTGGAGTGCGAGGGCGATGCGCCAAGCCTGGCCATTCGCGCCGATACACCGCTGACGGCGATTGCCGAGGCACGCCGGGTGTGTGGTCGGGATTTGCCCGTGCGGATGCTGTCCTCCGAGGTCTTCGCCACCCGTCTGGCGGCGGCTTATCGCGAGGGGCAGAGCGCCGCCGAACAGGTCGCCCAAGGACTCGATGACGAACTGGACCTGCTCAGTCTGGTAGATCAGGTGCCGCAAACCGCCGATCTGTTGGAGCAGCAGGGCGATGCGCCGATCATCCGCCTGATCAACGCACTGCTCAGCGAGGCCGTGCGTGAACAGGCGTCCGACGTGCATCTGGAAACCTTCGAGCAGTACCTGTCGGTGCGCATGCGCGTCGACGGGCAGCTGCGCGAAATGCTGCGGCCAAGACGTGAGCTGGCGACGCTGTTGGTGTCGCGGATCAAGGTCATGGCGCGATTGGATATCGCGGAAAAACGCGTACCACAGGATGGGCGCATGGCCCTGCGCCTGGCCGGGCACGAAGTCGACGTGCGGGTTTCGACGCTGCCTTCGGCCCACGGTGAGCGGGTGGTGCTGCGCTTGCTCGACAAGCAGGCCGGACGCCTGCAATTGCAGCGCCTGGGCATGCCGGACGATACCCTCGCCGCCCTGCGCCAACTGCTGGGCAGACCCCACGGCATCCTGTTGGTCACGGGACCGACCGGCTCGGGAAAAACCACCAGCCTGTACGCCGCCCTGAGCAGTCTGAATGACCAGACCCGCAACATCCTCACCGTCGAAGACCCCATCGAATACCACCTGCCGGGGATCGGCCAGATGCCGGTCAATCCCAAGGTCGACATGACCTTCGCCCGAGGCTTGCGGGCCATCCTGCGGCAAGACCCGGACGTGGTCATGGTCGGTGAAATCCGCGACCGCGAGACGGCGCAAATTGCCGTGCAGGCATCGTTGACCGGGCACCTGGTGCTTTCCACCTTGCACACCAACAGTGCGGCTGGCGCGGTCACGCGCCTGGTGGACATGGGCGTTGATGCCTATCTGTTGGCGTCGTCGTTGGTGGGCGTTCTGGCTCAACGTCTTCTGCGCACGTTGTGCGGGCATTGCAAAGTGTCTTACCGCGCCGACGCCCAAGCGTGCCAACGGCTTGGGCTGGATCGTGCGGCGCCTGCGCTGCTGTTCCGGGCAGGGGGCTGCGATCAGTGTCAGCACGGTTATCGCGGACGAATCGGGATCTACGAATTGATCGAGGTGACGCCGGCGGTGTCGGCGCTGATGCATCGAGGCGCCGGCGAGCAGGCGTTGATCGATGAGGCGCGCAAGGTGTCGCGCAGCCTGTTTCAGGATGGTCGCCAGCGGGTGCTGGACGGCATGACCAGTCTCGACGAATTGCTGCGCGTGACTCAGGAGGACTAAGTGCCGACGTTCGATTACCGCGCTGACAATGCCCAGGGCCGGCGCTGCAAGGGCCGGATTGAAGCCGATAGCCCGCGTCACGCCCGCCAGTTGATGCGTGAGCGAGGCTTGTGGCCGCGCGAATTGCAGGAGGTGCGGGTGGGGGGAGACAAAGGCCGGCAGCCACGCAGCGCAAGCCTTGGCGCGGCGGATCTGGCGTTGTTGACGCTGCAACTGTCCACCCTGGTTCAGGCCGGTCTGCCGCTTGAGGAAGCCCTTGAGGCGGTGGCGAAACAGAGTGCCAAACGCAAGGTCGCCAGCCTGCTGTCGGCGGTCAGGAGTCGAGTGATGGAAGGGCATGCGCTGTCCACTGCGCTGGGCCAGTTTCCCAAGGCGTTTCCCGAATTGTTTCGCGCCACCGTCGCCGCCGGTGAACGGTCCGGTCATCTGGGTGACGTGCTCGAGCAACTGGCGGCATACACCCAGGCGCGCCAGGCCTCGCGACAGAAAATCCAGATGGCCCTGGTGTACCCGCTGATCCTGATGCTGAGCAGCGTGGTGATCGTCGGTTTTCTGCTCGGTTACGTCGTGCCGGACGTGGTGAAGATCTTCGTCGACAGCGGGCAGGCGTTGCCTTGGCTGACCATTGCGCTGATCGGTGTGAGCGATGCCTTGCGCAGTCATGGCCTGCTGTTTCTCGGCGCCCTGGCTGCACTGGTCGGCCTCTGGCGCGGGAGTTTGCGCCAGCCCCTCTGGCGGTTGCGCTGGCACCGCCTGGCGTTGAACCTGCCAGTGATCGGCGAAGTGCTGCGGGCGATGGAAGCCGCGCGGTTTGCCAGCACCCTGGCGATTCTCGGCAAAAGCGCCGTGCCCTTGGTCGACGCCCTGGAAATCGCCGCCGCCGTGATCGGCAACCTGACCATCCGCGCACGCATGGTCGATGTCGCCCGCTCGGTCCGCGAGGGCGTCACCCTGACCCGCGGCCTGGAACGCAGCGGCGACATCCCGCCGATGATGTTGCACATGATCGCCAGCGGCGAGCGTGCCGGAGAACTCGACCGCATGCTGGCCCGCGCCGCCGAACAGCAGGAAAGCAGCCTGGCGGCACGCATCGCTCTGGTGGTGAGCCTGTTCGAGCCGGCCATGTTGGTGCTGATGGGCGCCGTGGTGCTGCTGATCGTCCTGGCCATCCTGCTGCCCATTCTCAGCCTCAACCAATTGGTGAATTGACCCATGCAAGCCTCACGTCCCAGCAAATCCCAGCGCGGTTTTACCCTGATCGAAATCATGGTGGTGGTCGTCATCATCGGCATCCTCGGGTCCATCGTGGTGCCGCAGTTCATGAGCCGTCCCGATCAGGCCAAGGTCACCGCGACCAAAACCGATATCCAGGCCATCGCCACCGCGCTGGAAATGTATCGCCTCGATAACTTCCAGTACCCCTCGACGCAGCAGGGACTGGAGGCGTTGCACAATCGCCCTTCGGGGCTGCCGGCCGCGCGCAGCTGGAACCCTCAGGGTTATTTGAAAAGCTTGCCGGTGGATCCTTGGGGCACGCCCTATCAATACCTCAACCCCGGTGTGAAGTCGGTCGATGGCAGCTATGACCTTTACTCCCTGGGCTCCGATGGCGTGGTGGGTGGCGAGGGGCATGCGGCCGACATCGGCAACTGGGGTGGCTGATTCATGGGGCGTGGCTGTCGGGGATTCACATTGCTGGAACTGATGATCGTGATCGTGCTGATCGGCGTGCTGCTGGGCATGGTGAATTTGGCCGCTGGCATCAATCCGGCGCGGCAGGCGAGGCAGGAAGCGGACGTCCTGACGGGCGTGATCCGGCAGTTTCGCGAGCGCGCGGTGCTGGAAAGCCAGGAGTACGGCGTGCGTTTGAGCAACGAGGGTTATCGCACCTTGCGTCTGGGCATCAGTGGCTGGGAGCCGGTCACGGCGCTTCATCGCTGGCCGGCCGATTTGCGCCTGCGCCTGCAGCACGACGGCTATTTCGTGAGCCTGGCAAGCGACGAAGGTCCGCCGCAATTGCTGCTGCTCAGCAGTGATGAAATCAGCGCCTTCAGCCTGACCTTCGAAAGCGCCGGTCGCAGCGGGTTGAGCCTGTCCAGCGATGGCATCGGCGAGGTGGTGATCGATGGCTAAGCGGCGCATGGGCGGCTTTACCCTGCTGGAAATCATGGTGGCGCTGACCGTGTTCGCGACACTGGCCACGGCCGTGTTGTCCGCCAGCCAATACGTGCTCAGGCAGGCCTCGACGGTGGAAGAACGGTTACTCGCGGCCTGGGTGGCGGACAACCAATTGAATGAGCTGCGTCTGCAAAACGAGTCGGATTTCGGGCAGTCGCAGCGGGTGGTGAATATGGACCGTCGGGACTGGATCGTTCGCCGGCAGGTGGGTTCGTCGAGCGATCCGCGCCTGATCAGGATCGATCTTCAGGTCAGCCTCGCCGGACGCGATCAGACCCTATACCGCGCCAGTGCCTGGATCCCCCATCGTGATCAATGAGCAGCGCGGTTTCACCTTGCTGGAGCTGGTGATCGCCCTGGCGATATTCGCCTTATTGGGGCTGGCCAGCTGGACGCTGTTCGACGGTGTCGTGCGCGTGCAACAGGGCACCCAGGGCCACGAGCGCGAGTTGCGCAGCCTGCAACGCGCCGTGGCCCTGATCGAGCGCGACCTGCTGCACATCACCGAACAACCCATCGTGCTTACGCCCACGCAAGTGCACTGGCAGCGGGGCAATTGGCGCAACCCGCTGGATCAGCCACGCAGCGAGCGCCAGGCACTGACGTATCGGCTCGACAGCGGCGTGTTATGGCGCGAGAGCCGCAGTGAAGGCGCGCTCCAGGTACAACGGCAAAAACTGCTCGACGATGTCCGGCAGCTGAGCTGGCGCCTGTTCGACGCTCAAGACGGCTGGCGAAACGATTGGCCGAGCGGGTCGAAGGCGCCGCTGGCGCTGGAAGTGCAACTGTCGGCAGGGCGCTTCGAAGGGATCCGCCGCGTGTTGCTGTTGCCCGGTGCATTGCCATGAGGGCACGGCAACGGGGCGTTGCGCTGATCAGCGTGTTGCTGGTCATGAGCCTGGCGTTGTTGATCGTTGGCGGCGTTCTACGCAGTCATCGTTTGTTGCTGCAAAGCAGTGGGCAGCAGGTGCAGCAGATGCACCTGCGGCAGTTGGCGGTTACCGGGGAAGTCTGGGCGTTGGCAGCACTGAAAAAACACAGCGAGCCAATGGCCGAACGCAACGCATCGTTCGACATTGACGGTGCGCGGATCCAGGTCGAGATCGAAGACCTGGCCGGGCGTTTCAATCTCAATGCTCTGCTCAAGCAAGGGCAGATCGATCAAGTCACCCTCAATCGCTGGGCACGCCTGTTGGCGCTGCTGGAGTTGCCAGAAGTGCGGCTGGAGCAAGTCGGCGCGCTGCGGGAACTGAGCCAACTGCGACTGCTGCCGGGCATCGACGGTCACTGGCTGCGTCGACTGGAGCCTTGGGTCGCCCTGTTACCCACGGACGCCGCACTGAACATCAACACCGCCCCGGCACTGCTATTGCGCAGCCTCGATGGCATTGACGGTGCGATCGCCGACGCGTTCGTGCAACAGCGAGCCGCCACTCCATGGCCAAGCGTCCAGGCCTTCACCCAGGACCCGTTGCTCGCCGGTGCTGGCGTGAGCAGCCATGGTCTTGGCATCGACAGTCGCTGGCTGCGTATCAACGTTCAGGTGGCACATGGACCGAATCGATTACGCCTGGCCACCGATGTCGAACGCGACGCCAAGACCGGTCAGCTCAATGTCCTGCAACGTCGATTGCTGCCACCAAATCCCAAGAGATGACTCCATGAAAACCTGGCTTTACCTGACGGCCGAAGGCCTTGCTGCGCCATCGCTCGACTGGCCGTGTTGCCTGTGGTCCCAGACCGGCGGACGACAAACCCTGCCTTTGAGCGAGGCGGCGCGAAGGCTCAAGGGGAAGGCCGTCGAGCTGTTGTTGCCCATGGAATCATGCAGCTGGCTGCGCAGTGAGTCATGGCCTTCCCGGCGTCGACCGGACGCCAAAGCCCTCGCATTCGCCGTTGAAGAACAATTGAGCGAAGCGCTGGAGAGGCTGCACTTGAGTGTCGGCCGTCGCGATCCACAAGGGCGCTATCCCCTGATGGTGATAGGTCGGGAGCGTTTCGCCGGTGTGCTGGCGTTACTAGCCCAAAGCGCGGTCGAGGTGCGTTCGGTGTTCGTCGATGCCGATCTGCTACCGGCGGATCAGGCCTTGGGCGCGCGATGGTTCGGCCGCTGGCTGTTGGGGGGCGCGCTGGAGGCTCGCCTGGCGCTCGGGGACGAGGCGTTGGCCTCGCTCAAGCCTTGCCTGCCCGCCGACATGCAGTGGCACCCGGACGATGTCGATCATTGGTTAAGCGGCGAACACAGTCAGGCCATCAACCTGCTGCACGGCGATTTCGCCTTGGGCCGTACGCCTTTGCCCTGGCGTTTCGGCGCGATGGCGGCCTTGATCCTGGTGCTGCTGACCTGGGGCGCCGGTGAGACGCGAGTCCGTTTTCTCGAACATGAAAGCCGGCAGATTTACAGCCGCAATGAGCAGCAGTTCAAGGCGCTCTATCCGGAGCAAACCCGCATCGTCGACCTCGCGGCGCAATTTCGAGCCCTGCAGAGTCAGGGGGCTCAGGCACAAGGCAGTCACATCGCCAACCTGGTCAAGCTGGTCGAGCAGGTCGTCGGTGCCAGCCATGTCGAAGTGCAGCGTATTGAGTTTCGCGACGGCGACGGCTGGAAAGTCCAACTCACCGCCAACAGCTTTGCCGAGCTTGAGCAGATGCGCGAGCGGGGGCGGCAGCAGGGCTTGCCTGTGCGTATCGACAGTGCGAGCAAGGATCGAAATCGGGTGCAGGCAACCTTGACCATGGAGCAAGGCGCATGAAGTTCACAGGTTTTATGGCGAAGTGGCAGGGCTTGTCCCTTCGCGAACAGCGCATGGTGTTGATCCTCAGCCTGTTTGTCCTGAGCGTCGCGGCATTCGGCCTGATCTGGCAACCCACGCAACAACGGCTGGCGGTCGCCGAGCGTCAGCATCGACAGCAAATGGCCCTGGCCGCGCAACTGCAACAGGCGCTGCCGCGCACTCATGCACCGGGCCCCGTTGATCAACCTTTGTCACTACGCATCAGCGAAAGCGTCGCCGCCACAGGGCTGGAATTGCATCAGATGGACACCGACAACGACCTGCTGCGCCTGACCCTCAGCGGCGAGGCGAGGGCATTGCTGTCATGGCTCGACGGCCTGGAGCGCGACGGCGTTACCCTGCAATCGCTGATGCTGGAAAAGCGTGAAGCGGTGCTGCATGCGCAGGTGGCCGTCAGGTGACCCCTGTAGGAGCTGCCGCAGGCTGCGATCTTTCTACAACAAGATCAAAAGATCGCAGCCTCGTTGCACTCGACAGCTCCTACACAGCTTCTACAGGGGAGTGGGTTCATTGCAACGGCGGCAATTTCGCCAGCTTCAGCGCCACCGCCAACGCCACTAGCAGCAACGCACCGATGAACAGGCCGATACCATTCCAGCCGCCCACATGCCAGAACACACCGCCGGCTGTACCGGCAACGCTTGAACCGGCGTAGTAGCTGAACAGGTACAGCGAAGACGCCTGGCCCTTGGCCTTGAGGGCGCGGCGGCCGATCCAGCTGCTGGCCACCGAATGGGCGCCGAAGAAGCCGAAGGTGAACACCAGCATGCCGAAGATCACCAGCGGTAGCGGTGTGAACATCGTCAGGGCAAGGCCGGCGATCATCAGTGCGATGGTGCTCCACAGGACTTTGCGTCGCCCGAGTTTGTCCGCCAGGGCACCGATTTTCGCCGAGCTGTAGATGCCCGACAGGTACACCACCGACAGCAGCCCGACGAAGGCCTGTTCCATGTGGTACGGCTCGGCCAGCAAGCGGTAGCCGATGTAGTTGAACAAGGTGACGAACGCGCCCATCAGCACGAAGGCTTCAAGGAATAGCAGCGGCAGACCGGCATCGCGAAAGTGCAGGATGAAACCGTCGAGCAGGCTGCGCGGGTGCAGCGAACGGGAGCGGAAGTTGCGCGATTCGGGGAGGATCTTCCAGAACACCGCCGCCGCGATCAGTGCCAGACCACCGATCACCAGCATCGCCGTGTGCCAGCTGATGAAGTCGATCAACACCCCTGTGATCAAGCGCCCACTCATGCCGCCGATGGCGTTGCCCGCGATGTACAGGCCCATGGCCAAACCGAGGTGCTGCGGGTGGATCTCCTCACTCAAATAGGTCATGGCGACCGCCGCCAGACCGCTCAGGGACAAGCCAATCAGCGCCCGCATTACGAGCACACCTTCCCAGCTTGGCATCATCGCACTGGCCATGGTGCACAGCGCGGCGGCAAACAGCGCCGTGACCATCACCGGCTTGCGCCCGACGCGATCGGACAAGGGGCCTGTGATCAACAGGCCGATGGCGAGCATGCCCGTGGCCACCGAGAGGATCAGGCTGCTCTGCGCTGCATTGATCGAATATTCGTGGGACAGCATCGGCATCATCGGCTGCACGCAGTAGAGCAGGGCGAAGGTCGCGAAGCCGCCGCAGAACAGCGCCAGCACCGTACGCATGAAAGCCGGCGTGCCTTTTTCGATGTAGATCTCTTGCAGTTCGGCGACGACATCCTCCACGGCAGCGGGAGAAATTTCATGGGCGAGTGGAGCGACAGCAGTTTTCACGGTGGACCTCGGTAGCACACAGCCGGTCAGGCAATGAAAAAAGCATATAGCTGGCTAATGATTCAATCCAATATATTGTTCGACCTGTTTGATAGCTTTAACGACCTAATGAGGTTTCCATGGAATTGCGTCATCTGCGCTACTTCATCGCCGTCGCCGAGGAACTGCACTTCGGCCGCGCCGCACAGGCCCTGGGCATCTCCCAGCCGCCGCTGAGCCAGCAGATTCAGGCGCTGGAACAGGAGCTCGGCGCGCGCTTGTTCGAACGTACCAATCGTCGGGTAGAACTGAGTGAAGCCGGTCGGCTGTTCCTGGAAGAGGCGCGACTGGTGCTGGCGCAGGTCGACAAGGCGGCGGATGTGGCGCGGCGGGCGCAATTGGGTGAGCTTGGCGAGCTGAAAATCGGCTTCACCTCGTCGGCGCCATTCAATACCACCATTCCCCAGGCGATCTTCGAGTTCCGCCAGCGCTTCCCGGCGGTGCACCTCAACCTGAGGGAAATGAGCAGTACACAGGTGGCGGATGCGCTGGTGGACGAGTCGATCGAGGTCGGCATCATGCGCCCGCTGGGCTTGCCGGATTCGCTCAGCGTGGTCGAGCTGATGCGCGAGCCGCTGGTCGCGGTGCTCAGCTCCAAGGACCCGTTGGTGGAGGGCAGTGAAGAGGGGCTCTACCTGTCCGCCCTGGCCCTCGAACCTTTCGTGTTTTTCCCGCGCAGCTACGGCAGCGGCCTCTATGCCCAGTTGTTGAGCCTGGCGCGGGATGCCGGCTTCAGCCCGCACTTCGCCCAGGAGGCCGGGGAGGCAATGACCATCATCGGGCTGGTGGCGGCGGGATTGGGCGTATCGGTGATGCCGGCATCGTACCGACGGATGCGCATCGACGGCGTGGTCTACCGACCCCTGCTGGACCCGGCGGCGGAGTCGGCGGTGTGGCTGGTGCAGCGCAAGGACCAGAAGTCGGCCATGGCGCGGGCGTTTGTGGAGTTGTTGACCAGTAAGGTTGAGTCGCTGAAGTCCTGACGGCTGCGCCATCATCGCGGGCAAGCCCGCTCCCACAATGGTCGAGAGTGGCTGAAAAATCTCTGCTTCACCCGAAAACCTGTGGGAGCGGGCTTGCCCGCGATGGAGGCGCAGGCAACGCGGGGATTCAGGCGGCCCGCGTTATCGTTGACGACCATCGCGAGCAGGCTCCCACAGACTGATTATTGCCAGCGCTTGAAAATCAGCGAAGTATTCACCCCGCCAAACGCGAAGTTGTTGTTCATCACGAACTGATTACTCATCTGCCGGAACTCGCCACGCAGGTAATCGAGCTTGCCGCAGTTGGGGTCGACTGCATCGAGGTTTAGCGTGTGAACGTACAGGTCGCGGTTGAGCATTTCGATGCTGAACCAGGACTCCAGCGCGCCGCACGCGCCGAGGGTGTGGCCGAGGAAGCTTTTCTGCGAGCTGATGGGCATGTGTTCGCCGAACAGGCTGCTGGTGGCCAGGGTTTCGGCGATGTCGCCTTGTTCGGTCGCGGTGCCGTGGCCGTTCACGTAGCCGATGGCTGACGGCTCAAGGCCCGCATCTTCCAGCGCCAGCTCCATGGCCCGGCGCATGGTGACCTGCTCGGGGCGGGTGGTGTGCTGGCCGTCGGCGTTGCTGCCGAAGCCGACGATCTCCGCATGGATATGCGCACCCCGCGCCAGGGCGTGCTCCAGCTCTTCCAGCACCAGCATGCCGGCGCCTTCACCGATCACCAGACCATCACGACCGGTGTCGTACGGACGCGGAGACAAGTGCGGCGTGTCGTTCTTCAGGCTGGTGGCGTAGAGCGCGTCGAACACCATCGCTTCGGTCGGGCACAGTTCTTCGGCGCCGCCGGCGAGCATCAGCGGCAGGCGGCCGAACTTGATCGCCTCGTACGCATAACCGATACCCTGGCTGCCGCTGGTGCAGGCGCTGGACGTCGGGATCAGGCGCCCGGTCAGACCAAAGAAGATGCTGATATTGGCCGCCGTGGTGTGCGGCATCATGCGCACGTAGGAGTTGGCGTTAAGACCTTCGGCCACCGAATTGAGCAGCATGTTGCCGAACGCCTTGATCTCGTCGGTGCTGCCGGTGGAGGAACCGCAGGCCACACCCATGCGCCCGTCCCTGATCGATTCGTCGCCCAGCAACCCAGCGTCCGCCAGGGCTTGCTCCGAGGCACCCACCGCCAGACGCGAAACCCGGCCCATGCTGCGCAGTTGCTTGCGGGTCCAGTGACTCGGCACCTTGAAGTCATCGATAGGACCGGCCAGACGGGTGTTGAGTTCGGTGAAACGATCCCACTCGTCCATCCGGCGGATACCGCTCTGATTGGCCGCGAAGTGGCGGGCGATGGTGTCCCAGTCGCTGCCCAGTGAGGTGATGCCGGCCATGCCGGTGACGACGACGCGCTTCATCAGCACAGGCCTCCGTTGACCGCCAGCACCTGGCGGGTGATGTACGAGGCTTCCGCCGACATCAGGAAATTCACCGCGCCGGCCACCTCTTCCGGGGTGCCCATGCGTTGTGCGGGGATCATTTTCATCAGTTCTTCCACCGGCACGTTTTCATCGAGCATCGCTGTGTCGATCAGGCCGGGGGCGACACAGTTGACGGTGATCTTGCGCTTGGCCAGTTCCGTGGCCAGCGCCTTGGCCGCGCCGATCAGACCGGCCTTGGAGGCGCTGTAGTTGACCTGTCCACGGTTGCCGATCAGCCCCGACACCGAGGTGATGCAGACAATCCGCCCGGCGGCGCGACGACGGATCATCGGCATCATCACCGGGTGCAGCACGTTGTAGAAACCGTCGAGGTTGGTGCGCATCACCACATCCCAATCATCCTCGCTCAGCGCCGGAAAAGCACCGTCACGCGTCAGGCCGGCGTTGAGCACCACGCCGTAATAGGCGCCGTGGGCTTCCACATCGGCTTCCAGAACGGCCTTGCAGCCGGCGCGGTCGGACACGTCGAATTGCAGGATGCGCGCACTGCGGCCCAGGGCTGCGATTTCGCCTTGCACCGCTTGTGCTTCGGCAAGGCCACTGCGGCAATGCAGCACGATGTCGTGCCCGGCCTGGGCTAGGCGCAGGGCGATGGCGCGGCCGATGCCACGGCTGGAGCCGGTGACCAGTACGGATTCACTCATGACTGGACTCCAGCAGGTTCATGAAGATATTGAGTGGCCTGAGGCGGGCGATACACGTTCAGGCGGGCGCTGGCGTGAATGCCGGCCCCATTGATATGGCATTCGAAAACCCCCATGCCGTTGTCGTCTTCCAGCGAACGCAGGCCGTGGATGGTCAGCTCGGTGCCGGCGGGAAAACTCTCGACGTTGCATTCGAACTTGCGGCTGCCGAGCAGAAAGCCCAACTCCACCTCGTCACCGCGCTGGCGCGCATGGCAACCGGCGAACGCGGCGACGCTCTGGGCCATCAGCTCGATGCCGACCCAGGCCGGCAGGCTGCCGTCGGGGCGATTGAACAGCCCGGTGGGCTTGACCGTGAGGCGGGTGTGAATCTGCTCGGCATCGAACGCGAGGATCTGATCGATGAGGATCATGTCGCCAGCGTGAGGCAGCAGTTCGGCGAGCGGCCAGTCAATCATGGGGCGTCTCCGATAATCAGGCTGACGTTGTTACCACCGAAGGCGAAGGAATTGCTCATCAGGTAGCGGGGACCAGTGGACGCCAGGCGCGTGCTCGGGGTCACCCAATTGAGGGCCGGCAGCTCGGGGTCAGGCTGGTTGTCCCAGACGTGCGGGGGCAGCGCCTGGTTGTCCGCTTTCAGGCTCAACCAGCAGAACGCCGCTTCCAGAGCGCCCGCAGCGCCCAGAGTGTGGCCGGTCATGGGCTTGGTCGAGGAGCAGAGCACGCCCGTCGGGAACAGCGTATTGACCGCCGTGCTTTCCATGGCGTCGTTGTGCTGGGTAGCGGTGCCGTGCAGGTTCAGGTAGCTGATCTGCTGCGGTTGCAGGCCGGCGCGGCTCAGTGCCTTGCCCATGGCTTGCAGCGCGCCACGGCCAGTCGGCTCGGGGGCGGAGATGTGATGGGCATCGGAGCTGGCGCCGCTGCCGAGCAGGGCAATCGGGCGCTCACCGACAGCCTGCCTGCTCATCACAAACAGCACCGCCGCTTCGCCAATGTTGATGCCGTGGCGATTCACCGAGAACGGGTTGCAGCGCTGATCGGACACCGCCTCCAGCGACGAGAAACCGTTGAGCGTCAGCTTGCACAGGCTGTCGACGCCACCACACAGCACCACGTCGCAGACGCCCAGGTCCAGCAGGCGCTGGGCACTCATCAACGCCCGGGCGCTGGAGGTGCAGGCGGTGGAAATCACGTAGGCCGGGCCACTGAGTTGCAGCCACTCGGCGAGGAAATTCGCCGGGGCGCTGAGTTCCTGTTGCTGGTAGTCGTATTCGGCGGGGAACTGACCGGCATCCAGATAGTGGGCCAGGCCCTGGCTGGCTTCTTCGATGCCCGACGTGCTGGTGCCCAGCACCACGCCGATGCGGTCGCGGCCATAGGTCTGGATGGCTTGCTCGATGTCTTCGCGGATCTGCAGGGCAGCGTCCAGCAACAGGCGATTGTTGCGGGTGTCCTGCCGCGACAGCTCGGCCGGCAGGGCCGCCAGTTCGCCCTGGACCGAACCCACCGGCAACGAACGATCCGCAACCCAGCCGGCTTCGCTGCGCATGCCAGAGCAATCGCCGGCAAACAGATTGCGCGCGACTTCGTCCTTGCCACGGCCCAGGGAGCAGATCATCCCGAGGGCGTTCAGACAGGCGCTCATGGGGTCTCCCCGCTCAGCGGCGTGACGTGGTATTTGGGGCCTTTGGGCAGATTCAATTCAAAGTTCATCGGTTGTGCGTATCGGACGTCCCAGCGTTCTGGCAAGGCGCGTTGTGCGCCATGTTGCCAGGCGTCCGGGTAGTTGACGTTCAGTTCGTCCCTGGTGGTCAGCGCAAACAGCAGCGCGGCGAACAGCTCCCGGGCTTCGGGATTCGGCGGCAGCAAGCCGTCGGCCTGCCATTTGCCGTGCACCAGCTTCTGCCGGGCCTGGGGAATACCCAGCAGGTCCATCATCGACCAGCGGATGGCCGGGCCTTCCTGCTGGATCACCAGCACCCAGTCCTGGCGCTGGTCGTCTTGCAGGCGCTCGATGTGCAGTTGCAGGGGCAGGGGGAGTGTCGGTGTCTGCTCGGGCAGCGGTGGGCTGCTGGAGCAGGCGCTCAACAGCAGGACAGCACAAAACCAGAGCAAACCACGTACCCATGTGGGAGCGGGCTTGCCCGCGATGACGGCAGCACATTCAACATTAATGTTGGCTGACAGACTGCTATCGCGGGCAAGCCCGCTCCCACAAGGTACGCATTTCAAGCGACTGGAACGGAGCATCAAACACCACCCTCCAACGGCTTGCGCGCCACCACATTGACCAACGTCTCTTCCCGCTGCCCAAACGGCTTGGGCTTGTACCCCAACACCTCGAGCAACCCGAAATCCGTGGACCGGCTCCACCACAGGTAGGGATAGGACACATTCCGCGCCGCGAATTCGAAACCCTGCCCGCGAATCATCTCCAGGTACTGCGCCGCGCTTTTCTGCACCTGCATCGGGTGCCTGAACAGCCAGCGAATGACCCAGGTATCAATGTAGGCCTCGGTGGATTCGGCGAACAGCAGGTAGCCGCCGGGCTTGAGCACGCGATAGAACTCCGCCAGGGCCCTTTCCTGCTCCACCAGATGATGGAAGGTCTGGTGGCAGAACAGCAGGTCGACGCTGGCGTCGGCCATCTTCAGGTTCGCGCAGTCGCTGTCGATCAACTCCACCGCCATACCCAGATTGACCGCCTCGATGCGGCTGCGTTGCAGGCTCTGCGGGTCGGCGTCGACACCGATCAGACGGCCGGGCATGAAGGCCTGGCGCAGGTATTTGAAGGACTTGCCCTGGCCACAACCGGCGTCCAGCAGCACCGGCTGGCTCGGCAGGGCTTCGCTGAACAGGCCGCGCAAATCCTCGATCGCCACCCGCAACACATAGTGCTGCCAGGTGCGGCTGCGCAAGAACCACAGACCGAAGCGGGTTTCTTCGACGTAGTTGTCGCTCGAATAGGTCATGTCGCCGTCCTTGCACAAAATTCTGAAATCACCTTCAACCGCCGCCGGGCTTCGCTGACGAACGGGTTGCGTTCGTCCCAGGCGTAACCGGCGAGGATCGAACTGATCATGCCGCGGATTTCCCGTGAGCTGCCTTCATGGAAGATCACGTCCTGGAACGTCCCGTCGTACCAGCCTTCGACGTAGCAGCGGAAGGTGTCGACACCCCGTTTGAGCGGGACGGCGAATTCTCCCTGCCAATCGACCGTTTCGCCCTGCAACTGGCGGTGCACCAGGCCCGCCGCCATGCTCGCCGAACGCATGGCGATGGTGACGCCGGAGGAGAATACCGGGTCGAGGAACTCCGCGGCATTGCCCAGCAGCGCAAAGCCCGGCCCGTGCAGGGTTTTGACGTTGGCCGAGTATCCACCGATGGTGCGCGCCGGGGTATCCCACACGGCATTTTTCAGCACACTGGCCAGGCTTGGAGTGTCGGCGATGAAGCTGCGCAAACAGGCATCCAGATCGTCGCTGCGGCCTTCGAAGTGCTCTGCGGCGGCCACCACGCCCACCGAACAGCGGCCGTTGCTGAACGGAATGGTCCAGAACCAGATGTCGCGCCGGGTTGGGTGGGTGGTGACGAGGATCTTGCTGCGATCGAAATCCGGCTGGTCGATGCGGTCTTCGACGTGGGTGAACACCGCCTGGCGCACCGGGAAGTTCGACGGTGCTTCGAGGTCGAGCAAACGCGGCAGGACGCGACCGTAGCCGCTGGCGTCGAGCATGAAATCCGCCTCGATGCGGTATTCGCTACCGTCTTCGCGACGCACGCCGAGTTGGGGCCTGGCGGATTCGTTATCGACGCTGACGAGGGTTTCACCAAAGCGGATCTCAACGCCTTGCAACGCCGCCTGCTCGGCCAGCAACTGGTCGAAATCGGCGCGCTGCACCTGGAAGGTGGTGGTCTTGCCGGGGGTGAAGGCTTCGGCGAAATCGAAGGCACTGTATTGCTCGCCCCAGGCGAAGGCAGCGCCGGTTTTCACCTGGAAACCGGCGGCGTTGACCGCCTCGAGCATGCCGGCTTCCTCGACGAAATCCAGGCAATGGGCTAACAGACTTTCGCCGATGGAAAACCGTGGGAAATGCTGGCGCTCGATCACCAGCACATCGTGGCCCTTGCGCTTGAGCAGTGCGGCGGCGATGGCGCCCGAAGGGCCGGCGCCGATGACCACGACCTGGCGACGTTCCATTTCAGCGGTGGGCATGGGGGCTCCTTGCCGGGGCGGCAGCGTTCTGGGGTATTCGGTGCATGCCGGCCAACGCCGGCAGCAATGTCGCGATCAGGCCCATCACCATCAAAGCGAAATACAGCGCCGGGCTGATGAGCTGTTGTTGCAGTAAAAGATTGAGAAAGACAATCTCGCTCAGGCCGCGAATGTTCAGCAGCACACTTTCCCGCCAGCGGCTGGCGCCGGGGAACGAAGCGCCGGCCCAACCCAGACCGAGCCAGTTGCCGAGCATCTTGCTGGCGATCGGCAACAGCAGCAGCGCCGCCAGTTGCACCCAGCCCAGGCTGCTCATGGCGCTGTGAACGTCGATCTGCACGATGCCGAAGGTGAGGATCAGCGGAATTGCCACGTAGGTCTGCAGGCGGCTCATCCAGATCGCCGGTAGCGGATGGGTCAGCGGTGCGTTGAGCGCGGCCATGATCAGCACGTAACCGATGCCGAAAATCAGCGCGTTGAGCTTGTAGTGCTCGGCCACCACCAGCAATCCGAAAAAGCCCAGGCTGTACAGCCACAGCTGGCGCAGGCCCAGCAGGCGCAATGCCAGCGGCAGGCAGGCGCCGGCCAGCGGCAGCAGCAGGCTGCTCAGGTGCAGGGTGCCCTGGGCGATGGCGAACAGGGTCCAGCAGGTGAGGTCGATGAGGATCGCGGTTTGCACCAGTCGTCGGGTGGCGGCGGTGGGGTAATCGATATGCCGCAGGTACAGGTACAGCACCGCAATGGCGGTAATGGCGAACAACAGGCCGACCGCCAGGGAGCTGATCCAGGGTTGTGGCGGCAGCAGCCAGATCGCCGTGGCCAGGCCGCAGGCAAAGGGAATGCAGAAACTCGGCAGGGCGATTTTCAGGCTCTGGCGGTCCAGTTGCAGGTCGATCACGTCGCTGAGGATGTAACCCAGCAATAGCGCGAAACTCAGGCTGTAGAGGTTTTTCAGCCAGATCGGCGCCACCAGTGCCGCGCCGCTGAGCTGCCAGTGCGGCTCGACCCAGAAGTGCATCAGCAACGGCAGGCCGACGGTCGCGAGCAGCAATTGGCTGACGATGGGAATGAGGCCGAAGTGGCGGCCGACGCGGGTGGCGACAGCGAACAAGGCCAGGGCCATGGCCCAGAACAGCGCGATCATCATGCCGTCGGCTCCGCGACTGTGGCCGCATGCGGCTGGCGTCCGGCCCAGGGCGCCAGCATGAAGCTGAACATCAGGCCCAGGCTGACCGACAGGCCGAAATTGCTCACCGCCGGCGTGCTCGACACCGCCAGCAGGCCGAACGACAGCCAAGTGGTCAGTGCCGCGAGCAAAGTGCCCAAAAGGCTGACCGCCGCGCCGCCCACCTGCTCGCGCATGAGGATCGCGTAGTCGACGCTGATCGCCGTCACCAGCAGCAGGCCGAACAGGCTGAACAGGGTCAGCGGCTGCCCCAGCCAGCCGAGACTGGCCAGGCTGCACAGCGCCGCCAGCAGCGGCAGGGAGACAATGCGCAACGCGCCACCCAAACCGAACGGCAGGATCAGCACCAGCACGATCAGCACGCAGGAGGCGAGTTTAAGCTCGGCGGCGCTGATTTGCGTCGCGGCGAACACCGCATTCAATTCACCGAGCCGGTCCACCAGCTTCACGCCGGGCAAGTCTTCGCCCTGGACCCGTAGCAGGGATGGATTGCTCAGGCCCTGCAAACTCACCATCGCCGCCACGCCATTCTCGGTCGGCCCCAGCCACAGCGGGCGATAGGGTTCGGCCAATGGCCCGGCCAGCGCAGTGTCGATGTCCTGAGTCGGCAGCGCCTGTAATCGGCGCAGTTCGGCGCGCAACGCATCGACCGGCACACCGACTCCGACCAATGGCTGCCAGAACGGCGGCAGCTTGCCCAGCGCCTCGCGCACTCGTTGCTGTTCACTTGGCTGGCTGACCAGTTGATTGAGCGACAGGTAGCCCTCGAGCTTGTCCAGATTGACCAGCTGATCCAGGCGCTCATCCAGGGCGCTCAGGCGCTGGAGCAATTGCTGTTCATCCGCCGCCTGTACCAGGAAGAACTGGCTGGTGGGTTGATAGCCGGTGATGCGCGCGATGGTCTTGGCTTCGTCGGTCAGTTGCTGCGGCGCGCCGACCCATTGGCGGATGTCGTTTTTCGTTTCCAGCTTCAGCAGGCCGCCGGAGCAGAAGGCGATCAGCAGGGCCAGCAGGACCGGGGTGCTCAGGTGCTTGAGCAGGGCTTCTCGACGGCCCAGCAAAAAGCCGGACACCCGCAGCGGCCAATGCGCCGGGCGCAGCTCGACGCCCATGAGCAGCGCCGGCAGCAGGCACACGGCGGACAGGTAGGCACCCAGCAGGCCGGCGGCGGAGAACACCGCGATCTGGGTCAGCGCCGGGAACGGGGTCCAGGCCAGCGCCAGGTAACCGATGGCGCTGGTGATCAGGCTCAGGGTCAGGCCCGGCAAGGTCAGGCGAACGGCCGGCCAGCTGCGCCAGGGCTTCAGGCTCCAGCTCTTGGACAGGTAATGCAGGGGGTAGTCGATGGCGACACCGATCAGGCTCGAGCCCAGCACCAGGGTCATCACGTGCATGTGGCCAAACAGCGCCACACAGGCCACCGCACCGAACAGCATGCCCACCAGCACCGGCACGAAAGCCAGCAACACCCGCCAGCGACGGAAGGCCAGCAACAGCAGCAACAGAATGCCGAGCGTGGCACCGCCACCGACCCAGGTCATCTCGCGGGTGGCTTGCTGCTGGCCGTTGGCGGCGTACAGCAGGCCGCTGGCCGCGAGTAACTGGACGTCGGATCTGGCGGCTTCTGCGCGGCTCTGTTCA
The DNA here is from genome assembly GCF_013359595.1 of Pseudomonas sp. C1C7. Lineage (GTDB taxonomy): Bacteria > Pseudomonadota > Gammaproteobacteria > Pseudomonadales > Pseudomonadaceae > Aquipseudomonas. Next base: position 89,525 of record NZ_JABFMP010000002.1, read on the forward strand.
AGCAGGTTCGCCACTTGCAACGGCAGGTTCATGTCGAAGGCGTTGCCGGTGGCGCGGGCACGTACCAGCACCCAGCTCTTGCCGTCGGCATCAGCGATCAGCGCGCCGCTGCCGATGTCCAGTTGCACCGCGCCGTGTTGCGGCTGGCTGTTCTGGATGCGTCCGGTCAGGCCCAGCCAGTCGTCCTGGCTGGGCACCAGGCTGAAGCCGGTGAAGGGGTCGAACAACGCCTGCACCCGTTGTTGGATGAAGGCATCGGGGTGTTCGATCAGTTGCTGGCGATCCTCCGCCGAGAGCATCGCCAGACGGCCTTGCAGCAGTTGCGTGCGCAGCGCCGGCAGGTCCGCTTGCAGGTTCCACTGGACCTTCTCGAACAGGCCGCTGGCCTGCCACTGTTCGCTGAGTTTCTGCGCCATGGCGACGGCCTGCTGGCGGTCAGTGTGGCCGACCAGCACCAGCATTTCGCGGTTGAGCGGTTCCTGCATGCGCTGTTCGGCGCGTTGTTCCAGAGCGTCGGGCGCAGTGCCGGGCACCAGTTCCATCAGGTTGGCCGACAGCGGTGCGCCGTCACGCCACTGCCAGCCGGCGAGCGCCAGCACTGCCAGCAGCAGGATCAGGAACAGGCGAGGCAGCAGGCGCTCACTGGGCAAAGTCGTGTTGCTCCGCATCGCTCAAGGGTTGGGCGCTGGTGCTGTCCTGCATGCGCAGCAAGGTGCTGTCGCCCTGGGTTTCCAGCAGTTCGATGGTGCTCACCAGTTCTGAGCCGGTGATGTTGATCTGGTTGAACACCTGCTTGAGCAGCATCGATCGCGGCACCAGGGTCAGTTTCCAGTTCTGCGCGTCGCCACTCAGGGACAGCTCGAAATCCCGTTGCAGACCGCTGCTGTCGCCTTGCAGCACGGCGAGGAACAAGCGGTTCTGCTCGGCCCCGGCGCTCTTGCCCGGCAGCATCTGCCAGCCGCTGGCATCCCGCCGGGCGATGCCCTTGGCGGTGATGCGGTAATCCTGTTGCAGCGGGGTTTTGAGCAGCCACAGCAGGCCGTGGTCTTTCGCCAGGACGAAGGTGCCCTGGCTGGTCAGCGGCTGGGGCAGGGCGCGCAGGTGTTTTTCCTGGACGAAGTGGCCGTGGATCACATCGGGTTTGGCCAGTTGATCGCTGAGTTGTTGCAGGTCGAAGGCCTGGGCCAAGGAAGTGAATCCGAAGAACAACAGGAACATGTAGCAGCTGCCGAGCCCGCGAGGCTGCGTCCGGCGGCGAAGCCGTCGCAAAACCTGCGCACGCGGGGTTTCAGCAAGAACGCAGGGCGACTGTTGCGCAGTCGGACGCAGGCTTCGCCAGCTGCTACAGAGGATTTGCAGTGGGTTCATGAGAGTACCCGCTCGACGGCATCGGTGAAGACTTTCGGACAGGCCAGCTGCATCTCGCGCGTGCCCATGTCGACGGCGACCTGCACGGAGACGGCGCGGGTCATGCGTTCGCCGGTTTCCAGGTCGCTGATCAGGTAGTTGATCTTCAGACGGTTCTCCCACTCCACCAGGTTGGCCCGCACATTGAGCTTCTGGCCGAACACCGCGCCACGGATGTAGCGCAGTTGCAGGTCGATCACCGGCCACGCGTAGCCGGACTCGACCATGGCGGTGTAGTTGTGGCCGATCTTGTCCAGCAACGCGCAGCGGGCGACTTCCAGGTACTTCACGTAATGGCCGTGCCAGACCACGTCCATGCTGTCCACGTCGAAGAACGGCACGAGGATTTCCGTATCGGTGTGAAGCACTCCCTTGCTACGCATGCAGCCTCCAGTGTTGTTCGGCGATTCGTTGCAGGCACAGGCGCAGTTCGCCTTCCAGGGCACGGTCTTCGATGACGGGCGCAAAGTCCCGGGACAATTCTTCGTGCATGGCGGCCAGGGCCGGTGGCAGCGCTCGCGCATCTTCGGCCTGTCCACGCAGCCAGACGCCTTGATTGGCGGCGAGCAAGGTGGCGGCGGCGACCTGTTCGGTGAGCTCCAGCACACGGATCGCGTCGCGGGCGGCGATGGTGCCCATGCTCACCTTGTCCTGGTTGTGGCATTCGGTGGAGCGCGAGAACACGCTGGCCGGCATGGTGTTTTTCAGGGCTTCGGCGGTCCAGGCGCTGGCGCCGATCTGCACCGCCTTGAAGCCGTGATTGAGCATCGCCCGCTCGGCGCTGGCGCCGGACAGGTTGCTCGGCAAACCGTGGTTGTAGCGTTCATCCACCAGCAGCGCCAGTTGCCGATCCAGCAGGTCGGCGACGTTGGCCACCAGGTTCTTCAGACTGTCCATGGCGAAGGCGATGTGCCCGCCATAGAAGTGCCCGCCGTGCAGCACGCGCTCGGCTTTGGCGTCGATGATCGGGTTGTCGTTGGCGCTGTTGAGCTCGGTCTCGATGAACGAGCGCAGCCAGTTCAGGCTGTCGGCCAGCACACCCAGTACGTGGGGAGCGCAACGCAGGGAGTAGCGGTCTTGCAGGCGATGCAGTTCCGGCATCGGGGCGTCGATGGCCAGGTCCTTGCGCAGCCATGCGGCGACCTGCATCTGCCCCGGATGGGGTTTGGCGGCGAACAGGCGCTCGTCGAAATGCTCCGGATTGCCTTGCAAGGCAACCACATTCAGCGCGGTGATGCGCGTTGCCAGTTGCAGCAGATAGTCGGCGCGGGCGTAGGCCAGGCAGGCGAGGCCGGTCATCACCGCCGTGCCGTTCATCAGCGCCAGGGCCTCCTTGGGGCGCAGCACCAGCGGCTGCCAGCCAAGTTCGCGATGCACGTCGGCAGCCTGCCGGCGTTCGCCGCGATACATTACTTCGCGCTCGCCGGACAGGGTCGCGGCGACATAGGACAACGGCGTCAGATCACCGCTGGCGCCCACCGAGCCTTCTTCCGGAATCAGCGGCAGGATGTCGTGTTCAAGGAAGGCTTGCAGACGCTCCAGCAGCTCCACGCGCACCCCGGAAACCCCGTGGCACAGCGACTGCAACCGCGCCGCCAGCACCGCGCGAGTGGCCTGGGCGTCGAGCAGTTTGCCCAGCCCGCAGCCATGGAACGTGAACAGGTGCTGCGGCAACGCCTCGACGTGATGCAGCGGCACCGCCACCACGCAGGAATCGCCGTAGCCGGTAGTCACGCCGTAGATCACGCCTTCCTTGTCCAGCAGCGAATCGAGGAAACGCGCGCCCTTGGCAATGCGCTCGCGGTAGGCGGGATCATCCTGCAGCTGCGCGGGGGCCTGACGGTTGGCCAGGACCAGCACGTCTTCGATGCGCAAAGAGAGTTCGCCGAAGGTTACCGGCTCAAGCGTTGGCGTCGTCATCGGTCTTCCAGAAAGGGTAAAAGTTGAACCATTGTTGAGGCGCTTGCAGGCAATAGTGACTCAGGCGCTCGGCATAGCGGGAGGCCCACTGATGAATGACCTGCTCGCGGTCGCTGCGCTTCCAGGTGATGGCCTGCGCGAAGGGTTCCAGGGTCAGGCGATAGTCGCCGTCGGGCTTCTTCAGGCACATCAGCAGATTGATCGGGCATTTCAGCAGGCCCGCCAGCAACCAGGGACCCTGGGGGAATCTGGCCGGGTGGCCGAGGAAGTCCACGGTCACGCTGCGCCCGCCGTGCAGCGGCACGCGATCACCGGCAATCGCCAGCCACTCGCCGCGCTCAAGGCGCTCGTGCAGTTGCAGCATGATCACCGGGTCCAGTTCGCTGACCTGAATCAGGCGCAAATTGGTCGCCCCGGCCTCGCCCAGCAAACGGTTGAACTGCTCGGCGTGCTTGGTGTGCACCAGCACGTTCATGGTCACCTTCTCGCCGATTTCCGCCAGCGCGCGGCAGACTTCCAGATTGCCCAGGTGCGCGCCCACCAGCATCTGTCCGCGACTGCCGCGCAACTGGTCGCGCAACAGCGCCGGGTCGATGATTTCGATCTGCTCGATGCTCAGCTTGCGGTTCCACACGTCGAGCTTGTCGAGCATCGAATCGGCGAAGGCCATGAACTGGCCGAACACTCGCCAGTGAGTCGGGCGCAATTCGCTGCGACCGGACCAGTCGGCGAGGCGTTGCTGGTATTGCCAGGCACTGTGGCGGGCGCTGCGGCCGAACAGGAAGAAGTACAGGACGATGCCGTACAGAATCGGGCTCAGCAGCCGGCGGCCGAGCACTTTGGCGCCGAACGCGGTGAGCTTCATCAGCCAGAAGCTTCCGCGTTCCTCACGGTCGGCCCAGTGCTGTTTATCGGTGCTCATGCGCGCCACCGTCGCCAGAGAATCACGGGCGAGCGCAGCAGCATGCCGAAGAACAGGCGGGTGTGCATGCTCGATATCAGGACGTTGTCGTGGAACATGCGAAAGTGCGAAACGCCATCCAGCGGGTAATGAACCCGGGTTTGCAGCCAGCGCATCGGCTGGTTGCGCCAGGCCAGACGCACGAGGATGTCCGAGTCGAAATCCATGCGCTTGCCGATCTTTGCGGTGTCGATCAACGCCAGCACCGGTGGCAGCGGGTAGACGCGAAAACCGCACATCGAATCGCGGATCTGCAGCGACAGGGTGTTGATCCAGACCATCACGTGGGTCAGGTAACGGGCGTACAGGCGGCCCTTGGGCACGCTGGCGTCGTACAGCGGATAGCCGCAGATCACCGCGTCAGGATGGGCGCGGGATTGTTCGATGAAGGTCTTCACGTCCTGCAGGTCGTGCTGGCCGTCGGCGTCCACCTGCAGGGCATGGGTGAAACCCAGGCGGCCCGCTTCGCGCAAACCGGTCATCACCGCACCGCCCTTGCCCTGATTGGCGGCGAGGCGGATCAGGTGAACCTTGTCGCGTTGGGCCAGTTGGTCCAGCACCCTGGCGCAGGCCGGGTTGCTCGCGTCGTCCACCAGAATGCATGGCAGATGGCAGGCGAGCAGCGCCTCGACCACGGTGGTGATCGCGGTTTCGTGGTTGTAGACCGGGATGATGGCGCAGGGGTTATGCATGGGCAGTCACACCTCGCCCCTGCAGCAGCTGCCGAAGGCTGCGTCCGAGCGCGAAGCGCTCGCAAACCGGCAGACGCGGTATTTCGGTCCGGATATTGTGGTGCTGAGGCGAGCGTTTCGCACTCGGACGCAGCCTTCGGCAGCTGCTACATAAGAGCAGGGCCTAAGCATCCGCCGCCTCCAGCAGAATCCGCCCGCTGGAGCAGGTGGCGGTTTCGTTGCGATAGGCGAAATAAAGCTTGCCGCGGCTCGGGTCGAAGCGCAGGTGCAACTGGACTTCATCCCCTGGCCGCACCAGCTGCTGGAACTTCAGGACTTCCATGCCGGCGAATTTTGGCGGCAGGTTCATCAGTTGCTGACCGAGGTTCATGGCCCACTCGACCTGCACCACACCGGGCAGTACGGGGACTTTGGGAAAGTGTCCGCTGAAATAGGCGAGGTCCGGCGGGATGGCCAGTTGCAGGCTCCACTCGCCATCGGTTTCGGTCTGCTCCAGCACCTGCGGCGTCTGGGGACGCGGCGCCAGCAGCAGGGCTTCGACTTCGGCCTGGGGCAGTTTGCCTTGGGCGTTCAGCGGCAATTGCCGCAGCAGGCGCCAGCGCCGAGGCAGGGCCAAGGCTTCGCAGTGCTGGCTCAGGTGCTGGCGCAAGGTCTCGGTGAGGGTGCGTCGGCCTTGATTGCGCAAGGCGTGCAGCCCGGCTTCGCTCAACACCAGCAAAGCGCCCAGTGAGGCGCGGTTTTCCTGCACGACGCCCAGACGCGCTTCGGCGACCCAGGCATGGGCCATCAGCGCTTGTTCGAGCATCGGCAGCGAGATGCGTTTTTCTTCGAGCTTGACGATCCGGTCCAGCCGCCCGAGCAGTTCGAATCGGCCGTCGGCGGCGATACGCGCCGCATCGGCGGTGTGTTCGATATGGTCGTCAGGCAGGTAGGGCGAGGCGATCAGCAGCGCGCCGTCGCTGTCCTGAGTGAGCCGCACATCGGCGAAGGGCTGCCAGAAATCCTGCCCCTGACGCCAGGCGATGCCGCCGGTTTCCGAGCTGCCGAAGATTTCCGTCGGCCATTGATTCAGGCGCTGGTGCAGGCTCTGCGCCGCGTCGGCGGGCAACGCGCCGCCGGAAGAAAACACCCGGCGCACCGCGCTCAATGCCGGCCAGTCGAGGTTATCGCCCATCCGCTTGAGCAACGCCGGGCTGGCCACCCAGGCAAACGCGGGGTGTTCGCGGCTGGCCCGTTGCAGGTCTTCGGGAAAGGCCAGTTGTTTGCGCACGAAGGTGCGCCCGGCGCACAGCGGCCACAGCACGCGGAACAGCAGGCCATAGATGTGTTGGGTGGCGACGCTGCCGATGATGCACGCCGGACCCAGGTCGGTGCCCCACAGCCGCTCCAGGGCTTCGACTTCGTTGATCAGCTGGCGCAGGGTCTTTTCGATGCGCTTGGGTTCACCGCTGGAACCGGATGTACACAGGCTCAGGGTACAGCGCTGCGGATCGAGTTCGGCCGCGTTCAGCGGTGGCTGCTGGAAGTCATGCAGGTGCGCATCGCCGGCCTGATCGGTCAACCACAGGTCGACGTCATCCGACCAGCGCTGGCGGGTCTGGGGTTGCAGGTCGGACGGCAGCAGCACGCTGACTTCGGCACGCCAGGCACCGAGCAGGGCGATGGCCAGGTCGGCGGCATCTTCCAGGTACACGGCCATGCGCCGCACGCCACGGGCTTGCAGGCCGGCGGCCAGACGCAGGGCCTGTTCGCACAGTTGCCCGTGATTCAAGGCCGGTGCGGTCGCGACGACCCGTTCCGGCCGGGCCTTGAGCAACAGCTGCTCAAGTTTTATCCAATTCATATACGGCCTCGTACCCGTATTCGTATGAGCAGCTCAACGGCAAACATCAGACCGATCAATCCGTAGGAAATCAGCCCGGTGTAGACCATCCACCAGCTCAGCGGCGCCCACAGCGTCAGGGCAGCCGCGCACAAACCATTGCACAGAAAAAACACGCTCCAGGCGATGGTCACCTGGCGGGTGTAGCGAATGCCCTCGTCCGGCAGGTCCGGTTCACGCACACGGGCCAGGCGTTCCACCACCGGCGGGCCGTAAACCAGGCTGCCGCCGAACAGCGCCAGCATGAAGGCACTGATCAGCACCGGGTACCAGCGCAGCAACGCCGGGTTGTCGAACAGCGCCAGCAACAGGCAGAACACGATGGCCATCGCGGCCATCCACAGGCTGCCGGGGCGGCGCTTGCCGGTCAGCACCCGGGCCAGCCACAGGCTGCCCAGCAGCAGGCCGAACTGCCACGGGGCGAAGTGCTCCATGCCGAAATACACCGCGAAGGGGTAGAGCAGGCCCGCCAGCAGCAGGCCGAGGCCGATCAGTCGACTCATGCGGCCGGTTGAACCAGACGGTAGACCGCCTCGACCACATCACTGACGGTACGCACCGATTTGAATTCCTCGGCGGCGATTTTCTTGCCGGTCTGACGTTTGATGTGATCGATCAGGTCGACCGCATCGATGCTGTCGATTTCCAGGTCCTGGTACAGGTTGGATTCGAGGCTCACCCGCTTGGGGTCCAGCTCGAACAGCTCGACCAGGGCATCGCGCAATGTGTTGAAAATGTCGTCACGAGTTTGCATGGTCCGGTCTCAAGCTGCCTGTTTTGCAGTGACGAACGCCGCAAGGCTCGCCACGTTGCTGAAATGGTTGCGGGTGTCCTTGGCGTCGGCGTCGATTTTGATGCCGTACTTTTTCTGGATGGCCAGGCCCAGTTCCAAGGCGTCCACCGAGTCCAGGCCCAGGCCTTCGCCGAACAGCGTCTGCTGGTCGCCGATGTCTTCGGCGCTGATGTCTTCCAGGCCCAGGGCCTCGATGATCAGGTTTTTGATGTCCCGGTTCAGGCTATCGGTGTTCAGATCGCTCATCTTCGGCGAGCTCCTTGATGAAGTAAGAATGCAAATAATCGTTGAGCTTGCGTGAGGCCTGAGGGGCCGGACCCAGCTCGGCGAAAGCCTGCGGATCTATATCGGCGCCGACACGGAAACTGAAGTGCACGCGGCGTTTGGGAATGCGGTACCAGGGCTCGGCCTTGGTCAATGTGGTCGGGCTGACCTTGATCACCACGGGGGTGAGGATTTTCGCACCGCGCAGGGCAATGGCCGCGCCACCCCGATGAAAGGCCGGCGCTTCACCTGGCTGGGTGCGGGTGCCTTCGGGGAAGATGATCAGGGTCTGGCCGCTTTTGAGGGCGTCGGCAGCGGCATCGAGCATGTCCATGCTGCCATCATTGCTGATGTATTCGGTCCGGCGCAGCGGGGCGCGGGTGAAAGGGTTGTCCCACAGGCTTTGCTTGACCACGCAGTTGGCGTGGCGCACCAGGCCGATCAGAAACACCACATCGATCAGGGACGGGTGATTGGCGACGATCATCTGGCCTGGCTTGCCGAGTTTTTCAGCGCCCTGAATGTCGTAGGTCAGCACGCCAGCGCGGGCCATGAACCGGACGAAAAACCAGAAACAGCCACTGACGGTTCGCCGTGCGCGCAACCGATGGGTGGCGGCGTCGCCCGGCAGGCAGCTCAATAACGGAAAAACCACCAGGCGCAGGCACAGTCCGCCCAGCCCGAACAGGGCAAAGCTTGCGGCGGTGGCCAGCAGGCGCCAGTAATAGGCGTCGCGGGTTTTTTCGGTCATGGCTTGCGTTGCCAGGTCCATACACGATTTTTCCAGGCATGTTGGCAGGTGGTCTGCTGGCCCAGCAGTGTGCGCAAAAGATTCAACGCGTGCGGCCATCGGGGTTTGGACAACGCATCCGGGGGCCTGTTCATGGACAGCTGCCAGTCATTGCCGGGCGTGATCAGCAGGCCCACGGCATAAGGGAAGGGCACATCGTCGATCCAGGTCGAATACGCCTCGGGCGGTTGCTCCTCGGTGACCACCAGCAGGACCGCCGGCGCGCCTTCATCGAGCAGGGCGGCGGCTTCCAGCATGCCGTGTTCCAGACCGTCGCCGGCCGCGGCCAAAGCGGTCATTTCGCTGGTTTCGCCGCGCATGATCGACCACAGGCCGATGATCGCGTTATGCACCGAAAGGCTGAACTGGGTCGGCGACAGCGGCTGGTCGGCCGCCAGATCGCTGAGGATATCGACGGTGCGCGGGGTTTCGCCGTGGCGGGATACGAAGACCAGCGGCAGCCCCTGATGGCCCTCGGCCAATGGCCAGCCGACGCTGAACGCCATGCGCGCCAGCCGACTCAGGCGCCGGCGTTGCATGGCGGGCAGGAATGAGACGTCCGGTGCGGCATCGCTGGCCGGCAACTCGACCGGTTGCCGGCTCCAGGCCTGCCAATCGTCCACGCTCTCGAGCCCCGGGGCCCACGCGCGCCATTGGGCGATGTTGAAATTGATCACAGACATTCATCCCGCCCTGGAGGGCTTGTTTGACGCGACAAGTGGTCGATGACCACGACTCGCTCTGCGTGGCGCCTGGCGCAGAGTGCTGCGCATTATCCCGGTGCCGGGAACCTGTAGCAAATGCTGGTTACATTTTGCACAACGGGTGGTAGACGCCCGTTGGCAAAAATCGAACGTTTGCGAATTATTCACATGATCATCGGCCCGTCTGTCGGTTCTAACCACGGTCGATAGTGGTGTTTTCCGCTTTTTCTGCGGGAGATTTCCGATGACCCTGTAGTCCCTGAATTTGCGGTCTAGCTAAGCCATGCCGTGGACCACTACACTCGGTCATTCTTTGATACACGGAGGTTTAGACATGCGGCGCGTGGTGTTCAATCAGAAAGGTGGCGTGGGCAAATCCAGCATTGCCTGCAATCTGGCGGCGGTCAGCGCCAGCGAGGGCTATCGCACCCTGTTGGTGGATCTCGATGCCCAGGCCAACTCCACCCAATACCTGACGGGGCTCACCGGCAGCGATATTCCGATGGGGATCGCCGATTTCTTCAAGCAGACCCTGTCCTCCGGGCCTTTCTCCAAGAAAAACCAGGTGGATATCTACGAAACCCCGTTCGACAACCTCCACGTCATCACCGCCACGTCGGAACTGGCGGACTTGCAGCCCAAGCTCGAGGCCAAGCACAAGATCAACAAGCTGCGTAAGTTGCTGGAAGAGCTGGACGAGGATTACGACCGCATCTATCTCGACACGCCGCCGGCGCTGAATTTCTACGCAGTTTCGGCGCTGATTGCCGCCGATCGTGTGTTGATTCCCTTCGATTGCGACAGCTTCTCGCGCCAGGCGCTGTATGGCCTGCTGGCGGAAATCGAAGAGTTGAAGGAAGACCACAACGAAGAACTGGCGGTCGAAGGGATCGTGGTCAACCAGTTCCAGGCCCGTGCCAGCCTGCCTCAGCTGATGCTCGACGAACTGATCGCCGAAGGCTTGCCGGTGCTGCCGGTTTACCTGGGTAGCTCGGTGCGCATGCGCGAATCCCACCAGGCCAACACGCCGCTGATCCACCTCGATCCTCGGCACAAGCTGACGCAGCAGTTTGTCGAGCTGCACAACCTGTTGGAAAACGCCTGAAGATCAAAAGATCGCAGCCTGCGGCAGTTCCTACAGGAAACGTGGCTTCCCATGCAGGAGCTGCCGCAGGCTGCGATCTTTTTCAATGCTGAATCAGATCCCCTGAGTACGCAGCCAGCTCATCAACTGCGGCAACGGAAACGCCCCACTCTGGCGCGCCACTTCCCGGCCGTTCCTGAACAGAATCAGGCTCGGAATCGAACGAATCCCCAACTGTGCCGACAACTGCTGGTTCGCCTCGCTGTCCAGCTTGGCCAACCGACATTTGCCCGCCAACTGCCCGGCCGCCTGCTCGAACACCGGCGCAAACGACTTGCACGGCCCGCACCAATCCGCCCAAACGTCCACCAGCAACGGCAGATCACCCTTGATCTGACTGGCGTAGTCGCCCTGTTTCAGTTCGAAAGGCTTGTTCAGCAGGACTTCGGACTTGCAGCGCCCGCATTTGGGGTGGTCACCCAGGCGCTCGGCGGGGATGCGGTTGAGGCCGTTGCAGTGGGGGCAGGGGATGAGGAGTGGGTCGGTCATGGTCGGTTCCGTGGAATCAGGGCTATGGCTCGATAGTTGGAGGCTGACGACGGTGATCTCAAGTATCGCCTGCCGCTAAATGACTCTTGAGCTGCTGATGGCGTTCACGGCGGCAGCGTGATCCTCGCCTGTGAGATGTCTGGCGTAGTGCTCGCGCAATTCACTTTCCCAGCCCAACACCTTGTCCAGCAAGGCCTCTGCACTGAGCAGGTCCAGCCCGAAGTGCTGATGATGGCTGAGAATGTTTCTGCGGCTGATCCGCTTTCCTTCCTTGCCCAGAGCCATGGCCATCGTGGCCGGTGACTCCAGCGGCGAGGGAACAACGTCGTACATGGGCGAAAGCCGCCATGTGCCATCGCGCCAGATGATCGCGAGGTTCTTGGCGTGCGCATCATCGTTCCCGACCAGAACGTGAAAGCACATCTGAATGTAAAACTGTTCGAGGTCCTTCAGCGGCACTCCACGCCTGCGCATTTCGTCGGCAACCCCCGCATAACGCCAGCGGCTATGGTCGGTCGATGACCAGTCCGCATCCAACAGCGTCAGTGCGCTGAGCATGGGGATCCGATGCATGCGCCCGTCGATTTCAACCCGATCAAATCGATCCACCAGCAAGGTGGAACGCTCATCGGCAATCAATCGCGTTCGGGCCGTGTCGATACCCTTCGATGTGGCAAACGTCATGCAGGCGTGTTCGATCGCCGGAATATCGACGATATCGAAACGATCCCTGGCCTTGGCCAGCACCAGCGTATTGCCATCGCGCAGGGTACGTTTGGGGCGGGCGCCGCCCAGGGACGATCGATGACGAACCAGTAGGATTTTTTGCCGGTCCGGGTCGATGAGCTGGCGGCTTTGAATGATATCGGCGGTGTCGATGAACTCCGACAGGCCTTGCAGGGATGGAATCTGTTCTCCACCAACACCGGGAGGCGGCACCCGGGCGATGCCGGCCATCAGGTTGCCTATGCGGTCATTGTTGGGTGACCTGATCAGCATCTCGACAGGGCTCATGGCCTGCCCATGCAGGGATTTGAGAAGCTGTTCGCCCCATGAGTCGGGCATGCAGTCGCGTATGAATCCCGGAATACCGTTGTTGGTCGTTACCTGGAAAACCTGATCGCCGACAGGATAGCGAATCGGATCGGGCACCCAATCGTTCTGCGCAAGATAGGCAGGCGAGTAAACAAACTCTCCGCGCCCGTTACGCCCACCGCTCAAGCGTCCCAGCGTGACGGTTTCGGCGGTGATGGGATGCTGCATGTAGATATAGGCCGCCGGGATGTTCATCAGAAGCTCTCTTGCGAGATGCGTTTGACGCGCACTCGCTGACTTGTCGGCTCAGGGGTCTGTGGGTGGGCAGGTTGATCGTTGAATACTTCGGAGACCAACCCCAGGTGCCACAGCACCAGCATGAACGTACGCAGCTCGACCACCGCCTCGCCTGCCTCGATCTTGGCCAGAGTACCGGGCGCAACACCCACCAGGTTCGCTAGATCCTTTTGCCTCAAGCCGCGTTCTTGACGCCTCTTCTTGGCTTTAAGGCCAATATTTACAAGCGTTTCAGAGCAGTCGAGGGGGAAGAAGTTGCTCATTAAGAATCACCATACTGATCTTAAAGTCGATTAAGAGACAGTATAGACAGCCTTAATGATGTGCAACAGGGAGAGGCTATAGCGAAAAGCTGCGCAAGCCGCTTCGATTAAGAGTCGTTCTGATGGTGCTTAACTTGGTTAAGCACCTTTTTACTGATTCTTATATGGTCCATTCAAGAGTGAGCTACGAAGAACAACTGATCTCCAGATGCTTGCCCCACTCCGGTGGCCGCTGCGCATAACTCTCCATCCCCGGCTGCTCCTCGAACGGGTTGCTCAGCACCGCGTGCAGCCGGCGGACTTCCGAGTAATCACCTTTTTCCGCCGCTTCGATAGCCCTCTGCGCCAGGTAGTTGCGCAGAATGTACAGCGGGTTCACGGCGTGCATCCGCTGGCGGCGCTGTTCCTGATCGAGTTCGCCTTCGCGCGCTCCCCGAGCGATGTAAAGCTCGCCCCAGGCATCGAAACCCTTGAGGTCGACGAAGTCGTCGCGCAGGCGAGCGATGGCCGCTTGCGGGGATTCTTCACCCAGCCTGCGGAAGAACAGGCTGTAGTCGACGCCGCTGTTCTGCATCAGTTGCAGCAGCTGTTCCAGCAGTTTCTGGTCGTCGTCTTCGGCGGTGGTGAGGCCCAGGCGGCGGCGCATCAGGTCCAGGTAGTGGGCCTGGAACAGCGGCAGGTACAGGCCGAGGGTTTCGCGCAGGGCCTCGACGCTGATGAACGGCGTCAGGGCCTGGGCCAGGGCGCTCAGGTTCCACTGGCCGATCGGCACCTGGTTGCTGAAGGAGTACCGGCCCCGATCGTCGGAATGGTTGCAGATGAAGTTGGCGTCGAAATCGTCGAGGAAGGCGAACGGGCCGAAGTCGAAAGTAATGCCCAGGATCGACATGTTATCGGTGTTCATCACGCCGTGGCAGAAGCCATAGGCCTGCCATTTGGCGATCAGCTCGGCGTTGCGCTCGACCACTTCGCGGAACATCGCCAGATAAGGTTCCGGCTGCTCGAGGCATTCCGGGAAATGCATGGCGAGCACGTGGTCGCCGAGGGCTTTCTGCTGCTCGGGACGCTGGGTGTAGTAGAAATATTCAAAATGACCGAAGCGCACGTGACTGGGTGCCAGGCGCAGGACCATCGCCGCACGTTCCTGCTTCTCGCGCCAGACCGGGGTGTCGGAGCCGATCACGCACAGCGCGCGGGTGGTCGGGATGTTCAGGGCGTGCAGGGCTTCGGAAGCGAGGAATTCGCGGATCGAGGAACGCAGCACCGCGCGTCCGTCACCCATGCGCGAGAAGGGCGTCTGCCCGGCGCCCTTCAGATGCAGGTCCCAGTGCTCGCCGGCCTCGTTGTACACCTCGCCCAGCAAAAGCCCGCGTCCGTCGCCCAGCTGCGGGTTGTAGGAGCCGAACTGATGCCCGGAATAGACCATTGCCCGCGGAATCGCATCGGCCCATAGCTTGTGGCCGCTGAACAGTTCGGCGAATTCCGGGGTTTCGGCCACGGCCGGGTCGAGATCCAGCAGCGCCATGGCGGCGGGGCTGGCGACGACCAGGCGTGGATTGTCGATCGGCTCGGGCAGGACGTAGGCGGAAAACGCGTCGCCCAGGCGGTCGAAGCGGTTATCGAAGGTCAGTTCGTCGAGGGCTTTCAAAGGCCGTCTCCAGCAGAATGTCCGAGCATTCTGCTGGGGAATGGCCGCTTAGTCGAGTTTGGCGGCAGGCGGAGCGAGCGGCGGTTGCCTGTCATCGTTGAGTGGCACGATGGTTTTCGCTTCTGGCTCGATCGGCACCATCTTGTATTCCTGGCCGTGCAGGTTCTTGAGGTAGACCTCCATTTGCCGGAACGAGATGTTGATGTGCTGCTTCTTGAATTCGCGGTTGATGAAGCGGTTGACCTCATCGATCACCGGGTTGCGGTCGCCGAGATCACGTACGTGCATGCGCAACTCGTGGTCGAGGGTGCTTTCACCGAAGTTCAGGAAGTACACGTGCGGCTCCGGTTCCTTCAACACCCGCGGGTTTTCCCGCGCGGCCTTGAGCAGCAGTTCCTTGACCAGATCCAGGTCCGAACCGTAATCCACACCGAGTTTGAGCGTCACCCGGGTGATGGTGTCGGTCAGCGACCAGTTGATCAGTTGCCCGGTAATGAACGTCTTGTTCGGGACGATGATGTCCTTGCGGTCGAAGTCGGTGATGGTTGTGGCGCGGATGCGGATCTTGCTCACCGTGCCCGACAGGTTGCCGATGGTGATGGTGTCGCCGATCCGCACCGGGCGTTCGAACAGGATCATGATGCCGGAGATGAAGTTGGCGAAGATTTCCTGCATACCGAAACCCAGGCCGACCGACAGCGCGGCCACCAGCCATTGCAACTTGTCCCAGCTGACGCCGAGGGTCGACAGGGTCGAGACGAAACCGACGCCGGCAATCACATAGGACAGCAACGTGGTCGTCGCGTAGGCGCTGCCCTGGGCCAGGTCGAGCTTGGACAGCACGAACACTTCCAGCAGGCCCGGCAGGTTGCGCGCCAGGGCGAAGGTGATGCCGATGATGATCAGCGCGCCGAGCATGTCGCCGATGCTGATCGGCACCATGCTCATGTTGGCGCCGGTGCCGCTGGTGTATTCGTAGAGGGTGACGTTGTCCAGGTACGAGAACACAGTGATCAGGTCGGCCCACACCCAGTACAGCAAGGCCATGAAGCCGCCGAGCAGGGCCAGGCGGATCAGGCGCAGGGACTGTTCGTTGACCTTCTCGATGTCCATGGTCGGTTCTTCGATCACCGCTTCGCCGTCGCCGGCTTCCTTCGCGGCCTGGCGTTTGGCCAGGGCGCGCTGGTAGGCCAGGCGGCGTGCGGCGACGCTCAGGCCGCGCACGAAGGTGGCCTCGATCACCAGCCAGAACATCAGCAGGTACAGGGTGTTGATCAAGCGGTCGCTGAGTTTCAGCGCGGTGTAGTAGTAGCCAAAGCACACCGCCACGAACAGCGCCACCGGCAGGGCGGTGAACATCAGGGCCACCGCCTTGCGGAACAGCGGCGCGGTCTCGTGGGTCGGGCTGCTGAACAGCAGGCGGCCGAGCAGCCAGGTCATCAGGGCGTAGCAGATGAGCACCACCGGCATGCCCAGCACGTCGTCGGCCAGGGCCGCCGGTTGCAGTTCGGCAACCGCCACCACCGCCACCAGCGCCATTACCACCATGCCGAGCCGGCGGATCCAGCCGCGAAGGAATTCGACCTGCGGCTTCTCCCAACGGAAATGCAGCTCCGCCACGCCGCCCGGCGCCAGCACCCGGTAGGCGGTGTAGAACACCAGCCACGCCTGGGCCATCTGCAGCAGGGCCGCGCCCATGTTGGCGTTCTGTCCGCGGGCGTCGATCTGCAGGGCCAGGCCGCAGAGCGCCAGGGCGAGCGAAACCGGCATCGCCAGCAGAATGTTGATCAGGATCGCCTGCGGGGTGTGCCACTGGCTGTCGCGCTTGAAGTGGCCGATGTCCTGGTGAACCTTGTTCAGGCGCGAATACAGCTGCTTGCGGCGCCACAGCAGGGCACCGATCAGCAGTGCCAACGGTAGGAACAGCAGAGGGCGCTGGGTCAGGCCGTCGGTCAGTTCGCTCAGGCTGGAGGCCAGGGGCAGCGAATCGACCTGACGCATCAGGCGATCCGGCACGGCGCGGATCCATTCAGGGTCGATGGGCTTGTTGCTGGGAATCCAGAACATCTGCTCGTCCAGCGTCGCCCGCAGGCTTTGCGCGGTGCTGAGCAATTGTTTCTGATTGAGTTGCAGCGTGATGGATTCGTTGAGCACCGCGCTCAGTTCGCGGTTCAAACGCTCCAGCAGGTCGGCGCGGGTGGTCGCGAGTTCCAGCAGGCTTTTGCGCAACTGCGGGGTGACTTGCTCGGGTGGCTGACTGGACAGCAGGCTGTCGACGTAAGTGGCCGGGTTGCTGAGCAGCTCGCGTTGCTGGCTGACTTCGAACTGATACAGGCGAATGTCGGCGATCTGGTCGGCCAGATCTTTGTCGACCTTCAGGCGCGGCAGGGCTTGCTTCTGCTTATAAAGAATCTTCGACAGCAGCAGGCTGCCCTTGAGCACGTTGATCTGCTCGTCCAGGGCCGAATCGCTCTGGGTCACGCTGTCCAGTTGCTGCTTGGTCTGCAGGTTCTGCTGGGTGACTTCGTTGAGACGGTCGGTGCTCTTGAGCAGGTAGTCGGAGAGCTTGAGGTTGGCCGCGCTCTCGGTGGCCAGCAGGCTGCTGCCGCCGGCCTTCTGTGCTTCGATGGACTGCTGGGTGACCGTTTCCTGGGACTGCGCCAGACGCTTCTGGTTGATCAGGGTCTGCAGCTCCTGGATTTCCTGATCCAGTCGGTCGGAGCGCTCCGAGAGCAAGTCATGCTGGCTGTTGCCCAGATCTTGCAGCTGAGTGTTGCCGGCCAGTTCCTGGCGACGCAGCGGAATCAGCGCATTGAGCGCCGCCAGCTCGGCGTTGAGCTGGTCGCGCTGCTCGGCGCTCAGGGCCTTGCCGCTGTCCTTGCCGGCCTTGAGGATGTTGTTGATCTGCTGGATGCGGGTCTGGCTGGTGGCGATTTCCGCCTGGGCGCGCTCGGGGCGAGTCTGGGAGGTGATGACCAGGGTATTGGCATCGGCCAGGGCCTTTTGCAGATCGCTTTGCTGGGTCGCGCGCTCGGTGAGCATTTGCTCGAGCTGCTGGATCGACTCTTTGGTAAAACGTTGCGAGACCGGCACCACGGCACTGCCCTTGAGGCGGGTCAGCTCGCGCTGGTTTTCGACCGTCTGCTTGGGCGCGCTGGCCAGCTGCTGCTTGAGGTCGTTGAGTTTCTGCTCGTAATCGCGCCGGTTGTTGAGCTGGGTCAGCGTGCCTTGCAGCACGGACTGCAAGGCCTTCTGGTCAGCCTCCGGCAGCTTGCGGTCGGCGATCTTGTCCAGACTCGTCTGCACGGATTCGCGGGTGGGTGGTTCGGCGGCTTGCAGCGTGCCGACGGAAAGACTCAGCCCCAGCAGAACCAGGGCGAAAAAGGTGCGCAGACTTGACATAAAGACCGATCGAAGTACGAGGCGAAGAATGAAGTTTAGAGGAAGAGTCCGGGACCCGGGCGACTTCCTTCGGGGAATCTGACGCCCACTTTGCCGATCTTGTTCCCGTCCATGACCGCGACGGTCCAGATGGTGTTGTTCCATTCCACCTGGTCGCCGACCACCGGTGCGCCCCCCACTTTCTGGGCAATGAAGCGGGCCAGGGACATGTCCGGATCGATGCCTTCGACCTTCAACCCGTAGAGGGCGGCAACCGCGGCCAGCTGGGCGTCTCCTTCGAGTACGAAGTCGCCGAAGAAGCGCAAATCGAGGCCCCGTTGCGGCGCCTGGCTAAACAGTTTTCCGAGGGCCGCGAGGTTGTGTTCGTGGCCGATTACGCAGAGCAAATCGTCGACTTCCAGCACCGTACTACCCGACGGATGGAGCAGTTGCTGGCCACGAAACAGGGCCGCGATACGGGTGCCTTCGGGCATTTTCAGCTCGCGAAGGGGGGAACCGATGCACCATTTTTCCGCGCCGAGGCGATAAACGAACAGCTCCCATTCGCTGGTCACGTGCACTTCCAGCGCCGAACGGGAAATGGGCGCGGGCTCTGGCGGAACCGTTACCTTCAGCAGCTTGGCGACCCACGGCAGGCTCGTGCCCTGCACCAGCAGCGAGACCAGCACAATAAAGAAGGCGAGGTTGAAGTAGAGCTGGGCGTGGGGCAGGCCCGCCATCAACGGGAACACCGCCAGAATGATCGGTACCGCGCCGCGCAGGCCGACCCAGGAAATAAAGGCTTTTTCGCGCCCGTGGAACGCCTTGAACGGCAGCAGGCCGACCACCACCGACAGCGGCCGGGCAAACAGGATCATCCACAGCGCCAGGGCCAGGGCGGGCATGGCGATTGGCAGCAGGTCGTGGGGCGTGACCAAAAGGCCCAGCACCAGGAACATGCCGATCTGCGCCAGCCACGCCATGCCGTCGAGCATGTGCAGGATGCCGTGGCGGCTGCGCACCGGACGGTTGCCGATCACCAAGCCGCACAGGTACACCGCGAGGAAGCCGCTGCCGTGCAGGGCGTTGGTCAGGGCAAACACCACCAGGCCGCCGGCGATCACCAGGATCGGATAAAGGCCGGTGGCCAGCTGAATGCGGTTGACCAGTTGCAGCATCAGCCAGCCGCCGCCGAGGCCGATGACGCCGCCGATGCCGAACTCGCGCAGCAGGTGGGTCAACACGCTCCAGTGCAGGCCGGTCTGGCCGCTGGCGAGCATGTCGATCAGGGTTACGGTGAGGAACACCGCCATCGGGTCGTTGCTGCCCGATTCGATTTCCAGACTCGCCGTGACCCGTTCGTTCAGGCCCTTGCCACCCAGCAGCGAGAACACCGCCGCGGCGTCCGTGGAGCCGACAATGGCGCCGATCAGCAGGCCCTGGATCATGTTCAGGTCGAACAGCCAGGCCGCGGCCATGCCGGTCAGCCCGGTGGTTATCAGCACCCCGACCGTGGCCAGCGACAGCGCCGGCCATAACGCCACGCGGAAACTCGAGACCCGGGTGCGCAAGCCACCGTCGAGCAGGATCACCGCCAACGCCAGGTTGCCGACCAGATAAGCCGTCGGGTAGTTATTGAAGATGATGCCGCCGCCATCGACGCCGGCGGCCATGCCCACGGCGAGGATGATGACCAGGATCGGGATGCCGAGGCGCGAGGACAGTGAGCTCACCAGAATGCTTGCACCTACCAGCAACGCGCCGATCAAGAACAGGCTGTTGATGGTCGTCGCATTCAAAGGCAGTACTCCGGAAAGCTGAAAGACGGGCACAAACTGACCATGCAGTCGGCGTGCCAGCGATTCTAACCTGTTGAAATGTGATGCTGTCAAAAAGCTTTTTTTGCGGGCGCCGGTCACACGAGCCCTGTGGGTTCCGTGGCGAGGGGCAAGCCCCCTCGCCACAGAGCCTGAGTTGCTTTGGCGACGAAGTGCAGGAACCAGATCCGCCAATCACAGTCTCTAAAGTTCGCGAGAAAGCTCACTGGCCAGCAAAATCAAGGCCTTGCGCCTGTTTAACCCTGGCATCCCCGGTGACTTTTCTTTATCGTACGCGCCCTTTGAAAATGCCTGGAAAATCAAAATGTTGGAAGCATCCCTAAGCCAATTGGAACAGCTGGTCAGCGACCTGGTACAACAGAACCAGACCCTGCTCGGCACCAACCAAGCCCTGAGCGCAGAACTGGCCCAGGCCAAGGATGAAAACGAAAGCCTGCAGCTGAGCCTGATGGAACAGGAAGAGAAACAAGGCGCCACCGCCGCGCGCATCCAGGCCCTGGTCGAGCGCGTCAGCGCAGGCCCCGTCAGCGCATGAGTTACGGTCCTGGGGTAAAAGTCGTCTCGATCCTGGGGGAGGACTATTCGATCAAGGCGCCGGAAGGTGAGGAGCAGACGCTGCTCGACGCCGCACTGATGCTCAAGGCGACCCTGGCTGAAACCAAGAAGAAGTACCCGACCCTGATCGGTGACCGACTGCTGGTATTGGCCGCGATGAACCTGTGTTCTCAGCAGATCGAAATGAAGAAGCAGCACAAACTCGAACTTGACCGTTACCAAGAGCAAGTCAGCGCCACGGTTGAAGTGATTTCCAAGACGATCAATCAGGCCTGATCGGCTTTGCGCACAACCAAAGAATAAATTGTCGAACTGGTTGTATACATTCGGCATGGCTGTTGCAGTGATTCAGCCTCTTATTCTTTGGGGGTGCTCCATGCAGTTCTGGCGACGCAGTATTCAATGGCAATTGATCCTGAGCATGGGCGCCGCCCTGCTGCTCAGCATCCTGATCGTGGTTGGCATTTATACCCTTGTGGTCAACCGTCTTGCCCAGAGATATCTGGTCGAACAGGCGCTGCCGTCGAGCATCGAAGCGATGCGCAACGACATCGAGCGCATCCTCGTCCAGCCCCTTACCGCCGCCAAGGACATCGCCAGCAACAGCATGGTCCGCGACTGGCTGGCCAGCGGCGAAGACAGCAGCAAAGCCCCCGCATTCGTCGAGTATCTGGAAGGCATCCGCGCCGAACACAAGGCGTTTACCGCGCTGATCATCGGCACCGCCACCCATCACTATTTCACCGAAAAAGGCCTGGATCGCTCGCTCAGTCGCGCCAACCCCAAGGACGCCTGGTTCTATTCCTTTCTCGACAGCAATCAGCCGCGCACCCTGAACATCGACAATGACGGCGCCACCGGAGAATTGGCGCTTTTCATCGACCTCAAGGTCGAACAGGCTGGCAAGGTCGTAGGGGTCGCCGGCCTTGGCCTGAGCATGAAAGAGCTCTCGGAGCTGATTCACAACTTCAGCTTCGGGGAGCGCGGCAAGGTCTATCTCGTGCGTTCCGACGGTCTGATCCAGGTCCATCCCGAAGCGCAATTCAGTGGCAAGCGCACCCTGGCCGAGCAGATAGGCGCTTCGGCGGCCCAAGCGATCATTGGTCAAAAAACTGCCACAAACAGCAGCTTTACCCGCGACGGCGAAGACTATCTGGCCCTGAGCCTGCCATTGCGGGACCTGGGCTGGACCCTGGTGGCCGAAGTGCCACAGGCGCAG
Source organism: Pseudomonas sp. C1C7 (assembly GCF_013359595.1). Taxonomy (GTDB): domain Bacteria; phylum Pseudomonadota; class Gammaproteobacteria; order Pseudomonadales; family Pseudomonadaceae; genus Aquipseudomonas. Next base: position 110,807 of record NZ_JABFMP010000002.1, read on the forward strand.
ATCTACGCCGAAGCTCGCAGCGCCCTGTGGATGAGCAGCGGCATCGGCCTGGCGGTGGCGCTGGTGTGCCTGTTGCTGGTGGTATTGCTGGCCCGCGGTCTGGTGCGACCGATTCGTCAGGTAACAGCGGCGCTGGTGGCCATCGGTAGCGGTGGTGGAGATTTGACTCAACGGTTAGATTCCAGCCGCGCCGATGAACTGGGCGACCTGGCGCGGGGCTTCAATCGCTTCCTCGACAGCCAGCGCGGGATGATCAGTGAAGTGCTGACCACCAGCGAACAACTGCGCACCGCAGTGGGCCAGGTGGCGCGGGTGGTGGACAACACCGCCGAACGTTCCGGGCGCCAGCAGGAAATGACCGACATGGTCGCCACCGCTGTCCACGAAATGGGCCTGACGGTGCAGGAAATTGCGCAAAACGCCGGAAACGCGGCAGTGGCCTCGCAAACGGCGCGGGATGAAGCCATGCAGGCGCGGGAAGTGGTCGGCGGCTCGATTCGCCATATCGAAAGCATGTCCGACGAAATCGGCGTCGCCGCCAGCGCCGTGGGCGAGCTGGCCGATCAGGTGGCGTCGATCGATCAAGTGCTGGCGGTGATCCGCGGGATTTCCGAGCAGACCAACCTGCTGGCGCTCAACGCTGCCATCGAAGCGGCGCGGGCCGGGGACATGGGGCGTGGGTTTGCCGTGGTGGCCGATGAAGTACGGACATTGGCCCGACGCACACAGTCGTCCACCGACGAGATTCAACAGATGATCGGCAGCCTCAAGCAGGGCGCGGAGAATGCCGTGTCGTCGATGCACAGCGGGCAGGCAGCCACCTGCACTGGCGTCGAGTCCAGCCAGCGCACGGGTGCGTCGCTGACCGCGATCACCGGGCAGGTGGAACGCATCAGCGACATGAACCATCAGGTGGCGACGGCGACGGAAGAGCAGTCGGCGGTGACCGAGGAAATCAACCGCAATGTGCAGGGGATTTCCGACCTGGCGCGGGCGACGGCGGGGGAGGTCAGGGCTTGTCGCGAGGATTGCCAGACGTTGCAGCGGTTGGCGGATGACCTGGCGCGGCAGATGGGTGGGTTTCGGTTGAGCTGAAGATCAAAAGATCGCAGCCCGCGGCAGCTCCTGCTTTTGGAATGCATTTCCCTGTAGGAGCTGCCGCAGGCTGCGATCTTTTCAGGTTTGGCTAGAACCACTCATCCTGCATGTTCAAACACACATCATCCCGCGCCTCGAGGATCGCCAGCTCATGGTGGCAAGCCGGGATTTCCCAGGTCAGGAAATACCTTGCCGCCTGCAGCTTGCCTTTATAAAAGGCCACATCCGCCGCATTGCCCTTGGCCAGACCTTGCTCGGCGCGAATTGCCTGCTCCAGCCAGCGCCAGCCGATCACCGTATGCCCGAACACCTTCAGGTACAGCGCCGAGTTCGCCAGGCTGCTGTTGACCTTGCCTTGTGCCATGTCCGTCAGCAATCCGATGGTGACGGTCTGCAGGCGGGCCACGAGTTTTTCCAGTGGTTCACGCAGTGGCGTCAGGGATTCGAACGCTTGTGCGCGCCCGGCAGTTTCGGCGATCAGGCGGATCAGTTGCTTCAGGCCCGCACCGCCGTTCTGCGCCAGTTTGCGGCCCAGCAGGTCCAGCGACTGAATGCCGTGGGTGCCTTCGTGGATCGGGTTCAGGCGGTTGTCGCGGTAATACTGCTCCACCGGGTATTCGCGGGTGTAGCCGTGGCCGCCGAGGATCTGGATCGCCAGTTCATTGGCCTTCAGGCAGAACTCCGATGGCCAGGATTTGACGATCGGCGTCAGCAGATCCAGCAGCTCATGGGCCTGCTTGCGCTCGGCTTCGGTCTCGAGGGTGGTGGTGTCGTCGAACAGCCGCGCCGCATACAGCCCCAGGTCGAACGAGCCTTCGACGTAGGCCTTTTGCGTCAGCAGCATGCGCTTGACGTCGGCGTGCTGGATGATCGGCACCGGTGCGGTGTTCGGGTCCTTGCTGTCCGGCACGCGGCCCTGCGGGCGCTCGCGAGCGTACTCCAGGGAATACAGGTAGCCCGCATACCCGAGCATCACCGCGCCCATGCCGACGCCGATCCGCGCCTCGTTCATCATCTGGAACATGTAGCTCAGGCCGTGATGAGGCTTGCCCACCAGGTAACCGACACACTCACCGTTATCGCCGAAATTCAGCGCGGTGGAAGTGGTGCCGCGCCAGCCCATCTTGTGGAACAGCCCGGCCAGCAGCACGTCGTTGCGCTTGCCCAGGCTGCCGTCATCGTTGACCAGGAACTTGGGCACGATAAACAGCGAGATACCCTTCACCCCGGCCGGTGCGTCCGGCAGCTTGGCCAGCACCATGTGCACGATGTTTTCCGACAGCGGGTGATCGCCGCCGGAAATGAAGATCTTGTTGCCCTTCAGGCGATAGGTGCCGTCGGCCGCAGGCTCGGCGCGGGTGCGAATGTCCGACAGGGAAGAGCCCGCATGAGGTTCGGTCAGGGCCATGGTGCCGAAGAAGCGGCCGTCGATCATCGGTTGCAGGAAGCGGCGTTTCTGCTCCTCGGTGCCGAAGCTTTCGATCAGGTTTGCCGCGCCCATGGTCAGGAACGGGTACGAGGTGGAGGCGGCGTTGGCCGACTGGAAATGCGCGAAGCAGGCCTGGGACAGCAGGGTAGGCAGCTGCATACCGCCGGCCTCGAAACTGCGCGCGGCATTGAGGAAGCCGGCTTCAAGGAAGGCGTCCACCGCTGGTTTGACTTCCGGAATCAGAATCGCCCGGCCGTCCTCGTAGCGCGGCTCGTTCTCGTCGCCCTTGCGGTTGTGCGGGGCGAAGAATTTCTCGGCGATGCTGCGGGCGGTGCCAAGGGCGGCATCGAAGGTTTCGCGATTGTGCTCGGCGAAACGCTCGCGCTGGGTCAGGCCTTCGGCATCGAGGACTTCGTACAGCTCGAAAGCCAGATTGCGGGAACTGAGCAACGTCTCGGACATGGCGGCCTACCTTGGAAAAAGTATGCCGCAGTGTAGGAAGGCTTATAAAAATGGGGAAGGAAGATAGATGAGGGTGATGGGGCGGTACAAGTCATAAGCTTCAAGCTTCAAGCCGCAAGCCGCAAGCCGCAAGCCGCAAGCCGCAAGCTGCAAGCTGCAAGCTGCAAGTAAGAGCAGTTTGCCTTTACTTGCAGCTTGCAGCTCAAGGCTAGCAGCTGCTTTTATCCAATCGTCATCAAGCTCGCATTACCACCCGCCGCAGCGGTGTTAACGCTCAACGCCCGCTCGATCACCAGACGCTCCAGCGCAATGTTGGACTCGCCCTGGGACAGGCCCTGCACACCGACGATAGCGCCAGCACGTTTGGCGACCTGCTGGCACACCGCGCGCAGCTGGTCGGAATGGCCATGATGCAGGACCGCATCGAACACCACTTCATCCTTGTTCCAGTCGGACACCAGCTTGATGCGCGCCTGAATGTCCTTCGGCAGGCGTGCGAACAGCGTCTTGGACAATTCACCTTCCGGCCATACCGCCGAACCGCCGACGGCCAGGACCGCCGCCAGTTGGCTCAGCAGATCGCCTTCGACTTCCGCCAGGCACAGCACGTGTTCGCGCGGCAGGATCGCATAGCTGTTGCGCTCGCCGGTCGGGCCGGCCAGAACGCGGGTGACACCGCTTTGCGATTGCGCGGCGAATTGCACGCACAGAGCGCTCAGGTCGGCGAACTTGTTGCTGTCGGCCCAGGCTTTCAGGGCGGTCAGCGGCTTGCTCATGGCTTCACGCAGACGCACATCCGGTGCTGCGGCAGCATCGGCGCGGGCGAAGGATTGTTCGATTGCGTCGGTAGGACGAGTCGACAGCAGGCGATACAGGTACAGCGGACCACCGGCCTTTGGACCGGTACCCGACAGGCCTTCGCCACCGAACGGCTGCACACCGACCACGGCACCGACGATGTTGCGGTTGACGTAGACGTTACCGGCATTGACGGTGTCGATCACCTTGGCGATGGTCTCGTCGATGCGGGTGTGTACGCCCAGGGTCAGGCCGTAGCCGGAGGCATTGATCTGGCCGATCAGCTGGTCGATGTCCTTGCGCTTGTAGCGAACCACGTGCAGCACCGGACCGAAGATCTCGCGTTGCAGTTCGTCGAAGCTTTCCAGTTCGATCAGGGTCGGCATCACGAAGGTGCCGCGCTTGATTTCTTCGGCATCGGCGATGGCCACCTGGTACACGTTGCGACCTTTGTCGCGCATGCCCTGGATGTGTTTCTCGATGCCGGCCTTGGCTTCGGCGTCGATCACCGGGCCGATGTCCACGGACAGGCGCTCAGGGTTGCCGAGACGGCTTTCGGCCATCGCGCCCTTGAGCATTTCGATGACGCGGTCGGCGGAATCTTCCTGCAGGCACAGTACACGCAGGGCTGAGCAACGCTGGCCGGCGCTGTCGAAGGCCGAGGATACGACGTCGATGACCACTTGTTCGGTCAGCGCCGAGGAGTCGACGATCATCGCGTTCTGGCCACCGGTTTCGGCGATCAGCGGAATCGGACGGCCCTGGCTGTCCAGGCGACCGGCGATGTTGCGTTGCAGCAGACGCGCAACTTCGGTGGAGCCGGTGAACATCACGCCTTTGACGCGATCGTCACCCACCAGACCGGCACCGACGGTTTCGCCACGGCCCGGCAGCAGTTGCAGCACGCCTTCCGGAATGCCGGCTTCGAGCAGCAGGCGCACGGCCTGGGCCGCCACCAGCGGCGTCTGTTCGGCAGGTTTGGCCAGTACCGGGTTACCGGCAGCCAGTGCCGCAGCGACCTGACCGCTGAAGATCGCCAGCGGGAAGTTCCACGGGCTGATGCACACCACAGGGCCCAGCGGGCGGTGAGCGTCGTTGGTGAAATCGTTGCGTGCCTGCACCGCGTAGTAACGCAGGAAGTCCACGGCTTCGCGCACTTCGGCGATGGCGTTGGCGAAAGTCTTGCCGGCTTCGCGGGCCAGCAGGCCCATCAGCGGCTGGATCTCGCCTTCCATCAGGTCGGCGGCACGCTCCAGGATCGCGGCGCGTTCGGCCGGCGGAGTGGCCTGCCAGATCGGTGCGGCGTTCAGGGCACATTGAATGGCGTTGTCGACGTCATCGACGGTGGCTTCCTGCACATGGCCGACCACGTCACGCAGATCCGACGGGTTCAGCACGGCGCTCGGCGCTTCGTTGCTGGAGGTGCAACCGAGCATCGGCGCGGCTTTCCAGTTGTTGTGCGCGGTGGCCAGCAGGGCGCAGGACAACGACGCCAGGCGATGTTCGTTGGCCATGTCGATGCCGCTGGAGTTGGCGCGCTCGGCACCGTACAGGTCGCGCGGCAGCGGAATGCGCGGGTGCGGCAGGCCGAAACCACCTTCCACGGTCGCCATCTTCTCGATGCTCGCCACCGGATCGGCCACCAGTTCCTGGATCGAGATCGACTGGTCGGCAATGCGGTTGACGAACGAGGTGTTCGCGCCGTTTTCCAGCAGACGACGCACCAGGTACGCCAGCAGGGTTTCGTGAGTGCCGACCGGAGCGTACACGCGGCACGGACGGTTCAGCTTGCCCTCGGAGATTTTGCCTACAACCTGTTCGTACAGCGGTTCACCCATGCCGTGCAGGCACTGGAACTCGTACTGGCCCGGGTAATAATTCTGACCGGCGATGTGGTAGATGGCCGACAGGGTGTGGGCGTTGTGCGTGGCGAACTGTGGGTAGATGACTTCCGGCACCGACAGCAGTTTGCGTGCGCAGGCGATGTAGGACACGTCGGTGTACACCTTGCGGGTGTAGACCGGATAGCCTTCCAGGCCTTCGACCTGGGCGCGCTTGATTTCGCTGTCCCAGTACGCGCCTTTCACCAGACGGATCATCAGGCGATGGCGGCTGCGACGAGCCAGGTCGATCACGTAGTCGATCACGTACGGGCAACGCTTCTGGTACGCCTGGATCACGAAACCGATGCCGTTCCAGCCGGTCAGTTGCGGCTCGAAGCACAGGCGCTCGAGAAGATCCAGCGACAGCTCCAGGCGGTCGGCTTCTTCGGCGTCGATGTTCAGGCCGATATCGTATTGCTTGGCCAGCAGAGTCAGCGACAGCAGGCGCGGGTACAGCTCGTCCATCACGCGCTCGTACTGTGCGCGGCTGTAGCGCGGGTGCAGGGCGGACAGCTTGATCGAAATGCCCGGGCCTTCATAAATGCCGCGGCCGTGGGACGCCTTGCCGATCGAGTGGATGGCTTGTTCGTACGAGGCCAGGTACTTCTGTGCGTCGTGTTCGGTCAGCGCCGCTTCACCGAGCATGTCGTAGGAGTAGCGGAAACCCTTGGCTTCGAACTTGCTCGCATTGGCCAGGGCTTCGGCGATGGTTTCGCCGGTGACGAACTGCTCGCCCATCAGGCGCATGGCCATGTCGACGCCCTTGCGGATCATCGGCTCGCCGCTCTTGCCGATGATGCGGCTCAAGGACGAAGTCAGGCCGGCTTCGTTGTGGGTGGAAACCAGTTTGCCGGTCAGCAGCAGGCCCCAGGTGGCGGCGTTGACGAACAGCGACGGGCTGTTGCCCAGGTGCGGCTGCCAGTTGCCGGTGCTGATCTTGTCGCGGATCAGCGCATCGCGAGTGCCTTTGTCCGGGATACGCAGCAGCGCTTCGGCCAGGCACATCAGCGCCACGCCTTCCTGGGATGACAGGGAGAATTCCTGCAGCAGGCCCTGAACGATGCCCGCGCGGCCGCCGGCACTCTTCTGGTTGCGCAGTTTTTCGGCGATCGAGGCGGCGAGCTTGTTGGTGGCTTCGGCCATCGGCGCCGGCAGGCGTGCCTGCTCGATCAGCATCGGTACCACTTCCGGCTCGGGGCGACGGTAAGCGGCGGTGATCGAGGCGCGCAGTACCGATTGCGGCAGGATGCTTTCGGCGAATTCGAGGAAGCACTGGTGGGCGTGATCGACGTGGACTTCACCGGCGTCGTCAGTGGCGGCGGTCACCGAACCGTTCAGCTCGGTCAGGGTTGCACCACCCTCGAGTTTTTCCAGGTAATTGAAAATCGCCTGCTTGATCAGCCAGTGCGGCGTGCGATCAATCGAGGTCGCGGCAGCCTTGAGGCGTTCGCGGGTCGGGTCGTCAAGTTTGACGCCAAGGGTGGTGGTAGCCATGTTTTTATCCTCATGTTTGCCACGACCGCGTGGCATCAGCTGGCGGCAAGATTAGCTGCGCGCCGACAGAGGTGCAACCGGGTGCAACCCTTTTTTGCAGGAATAATCTGCGCCTCGTCGGGAAATGAATTCTGGTACGAAAGTGCAACCCTTGCTTGGAGCTTTTGGTTCTTGAAAAGCGCTTTGACTGCGCAAAAAGGGAGCAAAAATCCCTGTTTTGCGGTGATTTGGTGTGGGTGCAACTAATTCTCGAGAAATGGGTTGCACCTTATTTGCATTGGCGAATAGCATGCGTGCCCCATGGTGCAACCTGTCAAAAGGCAGGTGTACCGGCTGATGGCTTTCCTGGGGAAACATCGGTCATAAATGCGGGGCATCCCGAACCGTCTGTCAAACGTCAACGTTTGCAGGTAGTTCACAAGCCTGCGACATAAAAACAAAGCCAGGGCGTAACTTAATGAGCGTAACGAATCCAACCCTGATCACGTTCGTGATCTACATCGCAGCAATGGTGCTGATCGGCTTCATGGCCTATCGCTCCACCAACAACCTATCTGACTACATCCTCGGCGGTCGCAGCCTGGGCAGCGTCGTGACCGCGCTGTCCGCCGGTGCCTCCGACATGAGCGGCTGGTTGCTGATGGGCCTGCCGGGCGCCATCTACATGTCCGGCCTGTCCGAAAGCTGGATCGCCATTGGCCTGATCGTCGGTGCCTACCTGAACTGGCTGTTCGTCGCCGGCCGTCTGCGGGTGCAGACCGAGCACAACGGTGACGCATTGACCCTGCCGGACTACTTCTCCAGCCGCTTCGAAGACAAGAGCGGCCTGCTGCGGATCATCTCCGCCGTGGTCATCCTTGTGTTCTTCACCATCTACTGCGCCTCGGGCATCGTGGCCGGTGCCCGTCTGTTCGAAAGCACCTTCGGCATGTCCTACGAGACCGCGCTGTGGGCCGGCGCCGCGGCGACCATCGCCTACACCTTCGTCGGCGGTTTCCTGGCGGTGAGCTGGACCGACACCGTACAAGCCACGCTGATGATCTTCGCCCTGTTGCTGACGCCGATCATCGTGCTGCTGGCCACCGGCGGCGTCGACACCACCTTCCTGGCCATCGAAGCGCAGAACCCTGGCAACTTCGACATGCTGCGCAACACCACTTTCATCGGCATCATCTCGCTGATGGGCTGGGGCCTGGGCTACTTCGGCCAGCCGCACATCCTGGCGCGTTTCATGGCGGCGGATTCGGTGAAGTCGATCGCCAAAGCCCGTCGCATCTCCATGACCTGGATGATCCTGTGCCTGGGCGGCACGGTGGCTGTCGGCTTCTTCGGCATCGCCTACTTCTCGGCGCACCCTGAGGTTGCCGGTGCCGTGACCGAGAACCACGAGCGCGTGTTCATCGAGCTGGCCAAGATCCTGTTCAACCCATGGGTCGCCGGTGTGCTGCTGTCGGCCATTCTGGCGGCGGTGATGAGCACCCTGAGCTGCCAGCTGCTGGTGTGCTCCAGCGCCCTGACCGAAGACTTCTACAAGACCTTCCTGCGCAAATCGGCTTCCCAAGTGGAACTGGTCTGGGTAGGTCGCGCCATGGTGCTGCTGGTGGCGCTGATTGCCATCGCCATGGCTGCCAATCCGGAAAACCGCGTACTGGGTCTGGTCAGCTACGCCTGGGCCGGTTTCGGTGCCGCGTTCGGTCCTGTGGTTCTGATCTCGGTGATCTGGAAAGACATGACCCGCAACGGCGCACTGGCCGGCATCCTGGTGGGTGCGATCACTGTGATCGTGTGGAAGCATTTCGAACTGCTGGGCCTGTACGAAATCATCCCTGGCTTCATCTTCGCCAGCCTGGCGATCTACATCGTCAGCAAGATGGGCGCGCCGACCGCCGGCATGCTGCAGCGTTTTGCGGCGGCCGAGGTTGATTATCGTATGAACAAGTAATTGGCGAGAGCCGATGGCTTGAATGAAAACGGCCTGCTTCCGTGATGGAGGTGGGCCGTTTTTTTTGCGCTGGAGGTGAGGTGCTTTTGCTGATGCTTTCGCGGGCAAGCCTCGCTCCTGCGGAATGTGGCATCTGTAGGAGCGAGGCTTGCCCGCGAAGGGGGAGTGTCAGCCAGCATATTTTTGGCTGGTACACCGCTTTCGCGAGCAAGCCCGCTCCCACAGGTAAGCCGCCTGGCCGCCAACTCCTGACTTGCACGCCGGCAGAAGGTAAACTTCCCGGCCTTCGCAGGAGCAGCCATGAATTATCGTCACGCCTTCCATGCCGGCAATCACGCCGACGTGTTCAAACACCTGACCTTGACCCGCCTCATCGCCCTGATGTCGCGCAAGGAACAGCCGTTTGCCTATCTCGACACCCACGCCGGCATCGGTCTGTATGACCTGCAGGGCGATCAGGCCAATCGCACCGGCGAGTACCTGGAAGGCATCGCGCGTCTTTGGAATCAGCCGGACCTGCCGATCCTGACCGCCGACTACATGCAGGTGCTGCACGAGATGAACCCGGACGGCCAGTTGCGCTACTACCCGGGTTCTCCGGAGCTGGCGCGGCGCTTGACCCGTGCGCACGATCGCGTGCTGATCAACGAGAAACACCCCGAGGACGGCCTACTGCTCAAGGAGAACATGGCTGGTGATCGCCGGGTCAAGGTGCACCTGGGCGAAGGCTGGCATGTGCCGAGGGCGTTGCTGCCGGTGCCGGAAAAGCGCGCGGTGATGCTGATCGACCCACCGTTCGAAAAGCTCGACGAGATGCAGCGCTGTGCGTTGGCGATGAAAGAAGCGATTGGCCGGATGCGCCAGACCGTGGCGGCCATCTGGTATCCGGTGAAGGATCAGCGCGCGCTGCGCCGTTTCTATCAGGACCTGGCCGGCACCGGCGCGCCGAAGCTGTTGCGCGTGGAGTTGCTGGTGCACCCGCTGGACACGCCCAACAGCCTGAACGGTTCCGGTCTGGCGATTGCCAATCCGCCGTGGGGGCTGGAGGAAGAATTGCGCGAGCTGCTGCCGTGGTTGGCCGAGAAGCTTGGGCAGACCCAGGGTGGGTGGAAGATGGATTGGTTGATTGCTGAGTAGCAGCGGTGAGCCTCAAGCTACAAGCCTCAAGTTAAAAGCGGGTCGGCCTAACGCCCGCTTGCAGCTTGAAGCTTGCAGCTTGCAGCTGCTTCAAATAGGACAGGTCACGCCGGTGCCGCCGATCCCGCAGTAGCCTTCCGGGTTCTTGGCCAGGTACTGCTGGTGGTAGGTCTCGGCAAAGTACACGGTCGGTGCCTGTTCGACTTCGGTGGTGATTTCACCGAAACCGGACTTGTTCAGTTCGGCCTGGAATGCCTGCTTGCTGGCCAGGGCTTTATCCAGATGCTCAGGGCTGGTGCAGTAGATGGTCGAACGGTACTGGGTGCCGATGTCGTTGCCCTGGCGCATGCCCTGGGTCGGGTTGTGCAGTTCCCAGAACATCTTCAGCAGCTCGTCGTAGCTGACCTTGTCCTTGTCATACACCACCAGCACCACTTCGGCGTGGCCGGTCAGGCCCGAGCAGACTTCTTCGTAGGTCGGGTTCGGGGTGAAGCCGCCGGCGTAACCGACCACGGTGCTCACCACGCCTTCACGCTGCCAGAACCGCCGCTCGGCGCCCCAGAAGCAGCCCAGGCCGAAAATGGCGAAATCGACGTCCTGGAAGAATGGGCCCAGCAGCGGGGTGTCTTCGAAAACGTAGTGTTTCTCGGGCAGGACCATCGGGGTTTCACGGCCAGGCAGAGCTTGTTCTTTGGTAGGGAGCACGTTTTTGTTCACCAGAATTTCCGAGCGCAGAACCATTATCAGTCCTCAGTCAGGATGGGATTTAAGTAAGCAGGTCGTCAGTGTGCCCAATGCCCGCGAGTTACGCACTACCCATTGTGGGAGCGGGCTTGCTCCCACAGGTCAGTGCTATCAGGCGATCGGACCGCGCGGGTAGCGCTTGAGTTTCTCGATCAGATCGGCGCCCGGGATCGGCTGGTCGAACAGGTAGCCCTGGCCGACGTCGCAGCGGTGGCGGCGCAGGAAGGACAGCTGCTCGGCGGTCTCGATGCCTTCAGCCACGACCTTGAGTTTCAGGTTGTGGGCCATGGCGATCACCGCGGAGGTGATTTCCATGTCGTCCTGGTTGTCCGGGATTTCGTGGATGAAGCTTCGATCGATCTTAATGATGTCGATGGGGAATTTTTTCAAGTAACTGAGCGACGAGTAACCGGTGCCGAAGTCGTCCATCGCAAGCGTCAGGCCCAGGCGCTTGAGCTGGTCGAGTTGCAGGTGGGTGTCTTCGGTGGCTTCCAGCAGCAGGCCTTCGGTCAGTTCCAGCTCAAGCAGGTGCGCCGGCAGAGCTTCTTCCTTGAGGATGTTGGTGATCGAGGCCACCAGGTCCGGGTCGGAGAACTGTTTGGGCGACAGGTTGATCGCCACCTGCAGGTTGCCCAGGCCGGCGGCGGTCAGTGCCTTGCTCATGCGGCAGGCCTGGCGGGCGATCCATTTGCCGATCGGAATGATCAGGCCGGTTTCCTCGGCGACGCTGATGAACTGGTCCGGGCGGATCATGCCCTTTTCCGGATGGTCCCAGCGTAGCAAGGCCTCCATGCCCAGCAGGCGACCGCTGCGCAGGCACAGCTTGGGCTGATAGAACACGTCCAGCTCGTTCTGGGTCAAGGCGCGGCGCAGGTTGTTCTCGACGAACAGCTTGTAGCTGGCCTCGGCGTTCAACGCTTCGGTGAAGACCTGCACTTGATGTTTGCCGTTGGCCTTGGCCTTGTGCAGCGCCAGACCTGCGTTGCGCATCAGGGTCTGCGGGTCGCGGCCATGCAGCGGCGCGCAGGCCAGGCCCACCGAACCGGTCACGCTGATCAACTGGTTGTCGACGAACATCGGCTTGTCGAGGGTGGTCAGCAGCTGGCTGGCGATCTGCTGGCCGGTGTGCAGGTCGGTATTGTCCAGCAGCACCGCGAACTCGTTACTGGCGAATCGGGCCAGGCTGCCGCTCGGGCTGAGGCTGTTGCGCAGCCGTCGGGCGAGGCTGATCAGCAGCTTGTCGCCGGTCTGGTGGCCGAGGCTGTCGTTGATCCGCTTGAAGTTGTCGATGTCCACCAGCAACAGGCTGATCGGCGCATCGCTGTCCCGGGCGAAGCGCTCGTCGAGGTTGCGGATGAACGCCGGACGGTTGCCCAGGTTGGTCAGGTTGTCGGTGTAGGCCAGGCGCTCGATGCGTTGCTGCGCGAGCTTGGTATGGGTGATGTCTTCGTAGATGCCGATGTAATGGGTCAGCTCGCGGTTATCGCCATAGACCTTGGAGATCGACAACTGGCCCCAGTAGGGTTCGAGGTTCTTGCGGCGGCTCTTGAATTCGCCTTGCCAGCTGTTGCTCTTGGCCAGCGCAGAAGGCGCATCGAACAGCAGCTCGCTGAGGTTTTCCAGGGCCGGAAGCTCTGACAGGCGCTGGCCGTGGACCTCTTCGGTGCTGTACTGGGTGATCGCGGTGAAGCTCGGGTTGACGTATTCCACCACGCCATCGCAATTGACCAGCAGGAAGGCGTTGGCACTCTGCTCGACCGCACGCTGGAACAGGTGCAGGGCGCTGGTGGCGGTACGACGGTTGTGGTTGCTGATGACCTGGGCGAACTGGTCCGCCAGTTCGCCGGCAAAGGCGATTTCATCCGACTGCCAGGCGCGGGTGGCGCCGGTCTGCTCCAGGCACAGCACGCCAACCACCTGGCCATCGACGCGGATGCTGGCGTCGAGCATGGCGTTGACGTCGCGCGGGCGCAGGGCTTCGGCGATGTGCCGGGTGCGCGGATCGCGCATGGCGTTGTGGGCGTCGATGGCACGACCGGTGTGCAGGGCGTCGAGGTAGTCGGGGAAACTGCTCGCGTCGATCGGCTGCGGCAGTACGTATTCCTGGCTGGCGCGGTGGAAAGCGGAGATCGGCACCAGCATCGAACCTTCGAGGTTCCACAGGCTGGCGCAGTCGATTTCGTAGATCTCGCAGGCGCTGCGGGTGATCAGCTCGGCCGCTTCCTGCAGGGAGTTGCCGCTGCTGTAGCGCTGGCGGGTCAGCAACAGGATCAGATCCTGCTGGGCGCGGACCCGGTCCAGATGCTGCAGTTGCTCCTGCTGAGCGCGCTGGTTGAGCTCCAGGGCGATTTGCAGGCGCGAATTCTGGGTTTCCAGATCGAGGGCGGGCAGCAGCGGGTCGTCCTCGAACAGGCCGTCGATGACCAGCAGGTAGCCGCGCAACAGGTGTCGATTGTGCTGTTTGTAGGCTTCGCCCAGCTCCAGCAGGTTCAAGGAGCCGGTGGCGGTGTGCAGGGTGTAGCGGATCAGGTAATGCGAGCCTTCGCTCAGTTGCAGCTGGATCGCGTCGTGCAGCTCATAGCGCGCTTCAGGCTCCATCAGGCTGGCGTAGGGTGAGCCGACCAGGGCGCAGAGCTCCACCGCCGGCAAGCCGAACTGTCGTTCGCAATTGGGATCGAGAAACAGCAGCGCCCAGCTTGGTTCATTCAGCCGCTCGAAACGCAGCATGCCGAGCCGCGAGGGCACAGGCAACTGCGTCACTACCTCGGCCACCATTCGGCTGGCGGCATCGGGTTGGCTTTTCATATGAAGGAAAACTCGCTTCGAATTTGCTGAACGCGCCGGGCTCACGCCCTCTTACTGTTGCCTGCGGCAAGGTTGCATCATTGCGCTACCGACTGACAAGAGAGATGAAGGCCAAGTGCTATAAGAATATGTCGGCAGCAGACAAGTTTTCTGCAATTTTTTCCCCAGCCCTGTAGGAGCGAGCTTGCTCGCGATGGATCGTCAACGATGACGCGGGAAACCTGACACTGCGCGGCGTCCTGGCGATCATCGCGAGCAAGCTCGCTCCTGCAGGGTCAGTTCAACGAAATACTGGTCGATTGCAGCAGGGTGCCATCGCGGTCATGAAAACGCACATGAATCTGTTCGGTATCGACGATGACGTGGGCGAAGTTGTCCTGGCTGATCACGCCGCTCATGAGTTCATGCCGGTAATCCCCGGCGGCGGTTTGCACCAGCGGTTGGTCGAGAATGAAGGTGGAGGCCTTGGCGTAGGGCAGCAGTCTGCTGTTGCACAGCGGCGAGGAGACGATGGTGTGGACGTCGAAGTCCGGGGCTTCGCTGTGGGTCAGGCGGCTGGTCAATGAGCCGTGGACGTCGCCCGAGACAAAGACCACGTTTTTGATCCCGTGAGTCCGGATGGTTTCCAGCAGTCGCAGCCGCTGCTCGGGAAAGGCCTTCCAGGCGTCGTCCGGCAGGCTTTTGCGGTCGGGGTAGAACATCACGCTGGTGACCACGAATTTGACCCTGGCGGGGCTCTGGATCAGCCATTCGCACAATGCCTGTTCCTGCTCGAGATCGAGCATGCGCGGTTCTGATGATGCCAGGTCGCGTCGGGTACGGCTGTCGGTGACGAACCATTCGATATCGCCATGGCTGAATTGATACCAGTATCGATCCAGCGGTTGCCCGAGGCCTTCCCCCGTGCCGGCAGGCCCATGGCTGGCCTGGTACAGCTCGTAGGCGCGCGTGGCGTTCTCATACAGGTGCTCATCGCCCCGGCTCTTGTTGGCCGGCCAGTTGTCCTCGATTTCATGGTCGTCGAGGATCATGTAGGTCGGTGTGCCGGACATCAGGGCGGCGATATGCGGTTGGGAAAACGCGGTGCGGTATTTGGCGAGGATGTCCTCGTACTCCCGGTCGGGAGCGATGAAGTTCAGATCATCGATGTAAACCTGGTCACCGGTCATGAGCAGGGCGCTGATTGGCGGGTTGGTATTTCTGGCCAGTGTATTGATCGAGGCGAAGATCCGGTCGCCCAGTTGCGGAGCCCAGGGCACGCCGGCGGTCATCTGCAAGTAGCGGCAGGAGCCGACGATGTAGGCACGCGGGGTAGTGACTGCACTGGATTGCGTGCGAAAGCGGTAGAGGGGCTCGGGCCATTGCAGCGGCGATTCGCGCAATGTTTCAACACCAAGCGTCGAACTGAACCAGCCGGCCTGGTATTCGTATTCGGTATCGGCGACAAGTCCCTGAAGGTCGATCACTGCGGCCCCGTCATTCGCCTCCGACAGCGGAGTAAAAGTCGCGTTGTTCCAGTGCTCCTCACCGGCTCTTCGACAGCGAACGGCGGCGAATGCCTGAGTGTCTTTCTGCCAGCCGCCACGCAAAAACAGGCGGGTCTGGTGCGATGTCGTATGGCCGACGATCGGGCCGACGGTAGGTATCAACATATTCTTCGATTCCGTGAAGGTTACGTGTGAGTCCTTTGGAATCGAGCCTACTGACTTGGGCGGGGAAAAAGCGCGGCAGAGTGCGACGTGTGTTGTGGGGGATATCAGCCACCAGCGTAGGAAGGCGTTTTGCGCAGGCAAAAAAAGCCCCGCCAAATTGGCGGGGTTGAGGTACGAGCGTGGCGCTCGGAAACGTGAAACGCAAAAGGCCCTCCGGTGAGGGAGGGCCTTTTGGGAGTTACAGCAGGATGGTGCGGATGTCCGCCAGCAGATCGCTCAGACGCTTGGTGAAGCGTGCGGCAGCGGCGCCGTTGATCACACGGTGATCGTAGGACAGCGACAGAGGCAGCATCAGCTTCGGCTGGAAGGCTTTGCCGTCCCAGACTGGCTGCATGGTTGCCTTGGAAACACCGAGGATCGCCACTTCCGGCGCGTTGACGATCGGCGTGAAGCCGGTGCCGCCAATGTGGCCGAGGCTGGAAATGGTGAAGCAGGCGCCTTGCATCTCGTCCGACGAGAGCTTCTTGGTCCGGGCTTTTTCAGCCAGGGAAGCGGCCTCGGCGGCCAGTTGCAGCAGGCTCTTCTGGTCGACGTTCTTGATGACCGGTACCAGCAGGCCATCCGGAGTGTCGACGGCGAAGCCGATGTTCACGTATTTCTTGCGGATGATCGCCTTGCCGCTTGGCGCCAGCGAGCTGTTGAAGTCCGGCAGTTCCTTGAGCAGGTGTGCGCAGGACTTGAGCAGCAGCGGCAGGATGGTCAGCTTGACGCCGGCCTTCTCTGCGACGGCTTTCTGGGCGTTACGGAACGCTTCGAGTTCGGTGATATCCGCCGAGTCGAATTGCGTCACGTGCGGCACGTTCAGCCAGCTGCGGTGCAGGTTGGCGGCGCCGACCTGCATCAGGCGGGTCATCGGCACTTCTTCGATTTCACCGAAGCGGCTGAAGTCCACGGCCGGAATCGGCGGGATGCCCGCGCCACCGGTTGCACCGGCCGCAGCGGCTGGAGCTTCCTTGGCCTTCTGCATCATCGCCTTGACGTAGGCCTGCACGTCTTCCTTGAGGATGCGACCGTGCGGACCGCTGGCGCCGACAGCGCTCAGCTCGACGCCGAACTCGCGGGCCAGTTGACGCACGGCTGGGCCGGCGTGAACCTTGGCGCCCGGCTTGGTCGGAGCAGCAGCGGGTGCGGCGGCAGGAGCAGCCGCCGGAGCCGGTGCGGCAGCCGGAGCGGCGGCAGGCGCTGGGGCGCTCGGAGCAGCAGCGGCAGGTGCAGCAGCAGGCGCTGCGCCTTTGACTTTCAGCTTGAGGATCAGGTCGCCGGTGCCGACTTCATCGTCGAGCTTCACGGAAACGCTTTCCACCACGCCAGCGGCAGGCGATGGAATCTCCATGCTCGCCTTGTCGGATTCCAGGGTGATCAGCGACTGGTCGGCTTCGACGCTGTCGCCGGCCTTGACCAGTACTTCGATGATCTTGGCCTTGCCCGCCGAACCGATGTCCGGAACGTGGATGTCCTGAACGCTGTCGGCAACCGGAGCTGCCGGTGCGGCGGCCGCAGCTGGCGCAGCGGCTGGTGCAGGCGCTGCAGCCTGGGCTGGCGCGGCAGCGGCAGGCGCCGCGGCACCCGCCACTTCCAGGTCCAGAATCAGGTCGCCGGTGCCGACTTCGTCGTTGAGCTTGACGCTGATGGCCTTGACCACGCCAGCGGCAGGCGACGGGATTTCCATGCTCGCCTTGTCGGATTCCAGGGTGATCAGCGACTGATCAGCCTCGACGCTGTCGCCGACCTTGACCTGGATCTCGATGATCTGGGCCTTGCCCGACGAACCGATGTCCGGCACGTGCACTTGCTGAACCGAAGCGGCTGCAGGGGCAGCGGCTGGCGCTGGGGCAGCAGGTGCTGCGGCCGGAGCCGGTGCAGCTTTGGCCTCCGGGGCAGCGGCAGGCGCAGGGGCCGCAGCAGCGGCGCCCTCGACTTCCAGCTCCAGCAGTTCGTCGCCTTCTTTCAGGCGATCGCCCAGCTTCACTTTCAGGCTCTTGATGATACCGGCCTTCGGCGCAGGCACTTCCATGCTCGCCTTGTCCGATTCCAGGGTCAGGATGCTCTGGTCGGCTTCGATGCGGTCGCCGACCTTCACAAACAGTTCAATTACTTCACCTTCACCGCTGCCGATGTCAGGTACGCGAATGAGTTCGCTCACGGAAACTCTCCTCAGCAGTCCAGTGGGTTGCGTTTTTCCGGGTCGATGCCGAACTTGGCGATGGCTTCGGACACCACCTTAGGTTCGATATCACCACGGTCAGCCAGTGCTTCAAGGGCTGCCAACACCACGAAATGACGGTCGACTTCGAAGAAATGACGCAGTTTCTTGCGGCTGTCGCTGCGACCGAAACCGTCGGTGCCCAGGACTTTGAATTCCTTGGACGGTACCCACTGACGGATCTGCTCGGCGAACAGTTTCATGTAGTCGGTAGAGGCGATGACCGGACCCTTACGGCCGTTCAGGCACTCTTCAACGTAGCTCAGCTTGGGCTTCTGGCCCGGGTGCAGACGGTTGCTGCGCTCTACGGCCAGGCCGTCGCGACGCAGTTCGTTGAAGCTGGTAACGCTCCACACGTCGGCGCCGACGTTGAACTGCTCGCGCAGGATCTTCGCCGCTTCACGGACTTCACGCAGGATGGTGCCGGAGCCCATCAGCTGAACGTGGTGCGCCGCTTCGCGAGTGTCTTCCTCGAGCAGGTACATGCCTTTCTTGATGCCTTCCTCGGCACCGGCCGGCATGGCTGGCTGCTGGTAGGACTCGTTCATCACGGTGATGTAGTAGAAGACGTCCTGTTGCTCTTCGGTCATCTTCTTCATGCCGTCCTGAATGATCACCGCCAGCTCGTAGCCGTAGGTTGGATCGTAGGTGCGGCAGTTCGGGATGGTGGCAGCCAGCAGGTGGCTGTGACCGTCTTCGTGCTGCAGGCCTTCACCGTTGAGGGTGGTACGGCCGGCGGTGCCGCCGATCAGGAAGCCACGGGTGCGGCTGTCGCCGGCGGCCCAGGCCAGGTCACCGATACGCTGGAAGCCGAACATCGAGTAGAAGATGTAGAACGGCAGCATCGGCTGGTTGTGGCTGGAGAACGAAGTACCGGCGGCGATGAAGGAGCTCATGGCGCCTGCTTCGTTGATGCCTTCTTCGAGAATCTGGCCCTTCTTGTCTTCCTTGTAGAACATCACCTGGTCTTTATCGACTGGCTCGTAGAGCTGGCCGACGGACGAGTAGATGCCCAACTGACGGAACATGCCTTCCATACCGAAGGTACGGGCTTCGTCCGGGATGATCGGAACGATGCGCGGGCCGATTTCCTTGTCCTTGACCAGTTGCGCGAGGATCCGCACGAACGCCATGGTGGTGGAAATTTCACGGTCGCCCGAACCGTCCAGGATAGCCTTGAGGGTATCGAGTGGCGGCGTCGGGATGTTGAAGCTCTTGGCGCGACGCTGTGGCACGAAACCGCCCAGTGCGGCGCGGCGCTCGCTCAGGTAGCGGGCTTCGGCGCTGTTCGGCTCCGGCTTGAAGAACGGCAGGTGTTCCAGTTCTTCGTCCTTGACCGGGATGTCGAAGCGGTCGCGGAACGACTTCAGGCTGTCGACGTCGACTTTCTTGGTGTTGTGCGCGGTGTTCTTCGCTTCGCCGGCACCGGTGCCATAACCCTTGATGGTCTTGGCCAGGATGACGGTAGGCTGGTCTTTGTGGTTGACCGCCTGGTGGTAGGCCGCATAGACCTTGTACGGGTCGTGGCCGCCACGGTTGAGTTTCCAGATCTCGTCGTCGGACAGGTCTGCAACCATCGCCTTGAGTTCTGGCGTGTTGAAGAAGTGTTCACGTACGAAGGCGCCGTCTTTGGCCTTGTAGTTCTGGTATTCGCCGTCGATGACTTCGTCCATGCGACGTTGCAGGATGCCGTCGACGTCCTTGGCCAGCAGTGGGTCCCAGAAACGGCCCCAGATGACTTTGGATACGTTCCACTGAGCACCGCGGAACACGCCTTCGAGTTCCTGGATGATCTTGCCGTTGCCGCGAACCGGGCCGTCGAGGCGCTGCAGGTTGCAGTTGATGACGAAGATCAGGTTGTCGAGCTTCTCGCGGCCAGCCAGCGAGATCGCGCCCAGGGATTCCGGCTCGTCGCACTCGCCGTCGCCCAGGAAGCACCAGACTTTCTGCTTGCCTGGCTGGATGAAGCCACGGGCTTCCAGGTACTTCATGAAACGTGCCTGGTAGATCGCCTGGATCGGACCCAGACCCATGGATACGGTCGGGAACTGCCAGAAATCAGGCATCAGCCAAGGGTGCGGGTAGGACGACAGGCCCTGACCGTCCACTTCCTGGCGGAAGTTGTTCATCTGCTCTTCGCTGATGCGGCCTTCCATGAACGCACGGGCGTACACGCCTGGGGAGGTGTGGCCCTGGAAGTAGATCAGGTCGCCGCCGTGTTCTTCGGTCGGAGCCTGGAAGAAGTAGTTGAAGCCGATGTCATACAGGGTCGCACTGGATGCGAAGCTGGAGATGTGACCACCCAGGTCAGAATCTTTCAGGTTCGTACGCATTACCATGGCCATCGCGTTCCAGCGCACGAGCGAGCGGATGCGGCGTTCCATGAACAGGTCGCCTGGCATGCGTGCTTCGTGGGTAACAGGGATGGTGTTGCGGTAAGGCGTGGTGATGGCGTAAGGCAGTTGCGAGCCGCTGCGGGTCGCGAGTTCGCCCATACGGGTCATCAGATAGTGAGCACGGTCTTCGCCTTCTTTGTCGAGAACCGATTCCAGGGCGTCCAGCCATTCCTGGGTTTCGACGGGATCGAGGTCTTGCATGGCTTGCTCCAGGGCGGAAAGGCTACCAGAATCGGTTGCCTGAGTTAGCGACTGGCCTTGTGGGCAGACGTTATGAATTCTTGGATTGCCGAGAGGTAGGTTCCGGCGGCGTGTAGTTTTACTACAAATCATCGGGCATTTCAGCTATCCGAATGTATATACGAGTAGTAAAACTACAGATGATTGGCTTGTGGCCTCCGACTGGGTTGTGAGAATAATCGTTAAGGTTGGTCTTTTTCCAATCAGAAAAGGTGAAACTTTGATGTTGGCTGCCAAAAATAAAGAAATTTCAGCTATTTCTAACTTTTGTTCGACAGTCCTTTTGGTAGTGCATTCGTACAAATCACTACATTCGGCCCATTACACGCCGATCAAGGATAGACCATGAGCCTTCCTTTGCTTGCCCAACTCCCCTCGCTCCTGCTGCCGTTTGTCACCCGCGCCGAGCAGTCGTTCCGTGCCGCCGTCGAGGCGTTGGATGACGATCACGGGCTGTCTGCCTGGACGCCCGAGCGCTGGGCGCAATTCGCCCGGGTGACCGCTGCCAGCGACTTCGTGACCGAACAATGCGTGCGTGATCCGGTGATGCTGCTGGAGCTGGTGCGTTCCGGGGAGCTGGATCGCGCCTATGCTCCCGGCGAGCTGTGCGCACAGATCGCCGCCGCGGCGAGCGTTGCCGAAACCGACGATCTGCTGGGCCGTGCCCTGCGCCGCCAGCGCGCCCGTCATCAAGTGCGGATCATCTGGCGCGACCTCAATCGCCAGGCCGATCTGATCCAGACCTGCCGCGATCTTTCCGACATGGCCGATGCCAGCATCGATCAGGCCTATCAATGGTTGTACACGCGGCATTGCCAGCAGTTCGGCGTGCCCACCGGCCATCGCAGCGGCGAGCCGCAGCAGATGGTCGTGCTCGGCATGGGCAAGCTCGGCGCGGTGGAGCTCAATCTGTCGTCCGATATCGACCTGATCTTCGCCTACCCCGAAGGCGGCGAAACCGTGGGGGTGAAACGGGCGCTGGATAACCAGGAATTCTTCATCCGTCTCGGCCAGCGCCTGATCAAGGCCCTGGACCCGATGACCGTCGACGGTTTCGTGTTCCGCGTCGACATGCGCCTGCGACCTTATGGCTCGTCCGGCGCGCTGGTCCTGAGTTTCAACGCGCTGGAGCAGTACTACCAGGATCAGGGCCGCGACTGGGAACGGTACGCGATGATCAAGTCGCGGGTGGTGGCGGGCGATCAGGTGGCCGGCGCGCAACTGCAAGAGATGTTGCGGCCGTTCGTTTACCGGCGTTATCTGGATTTCTCCGCGATCGAAGCGTTGCGCACCATGAAACAGCTGATCCAGCAGGAGGTGCGGCGCAAGGGCATGGCCGACAACATCAAGCTGGGCTCCGGCGGCATTCGCGAGGTCGAGTTCATCGCCCAGGCCTTTCAGCTGATTCACGGCGGTCGCGACCTGAGCCTGCAGCAGCGTCCTCTGTTGAAAGTGCTGAGTACCCTGGAAGGTCAGGGCTATCTGCCGCCGGCGGTGGTCAGCGAGTTGCGCGAAGGCTATGAATTTCTGCGTTACACCGAACATGCGATCCAGGCGATTGCCGACCGCCAGACCCAGATGCTGCCGGTTGGCGCTGAGGATCAAGCGCGCATTGCCTTTATGTTGGGTTTCGACGACTGGGCGTCTTTCCATGAAAAGCTGATGTTCTGGCGCGGCCGTATCGCCTGGCACTTCGGCCAGGTCATTGCCGATCCCGATGAAGAGCAGGGTGCCGAAAGCGAAGTGGTGGTCGGCGGTGAGTGGCTGCCGTTATGGGAAGAAGCTCAGGATGAAGAAGCGGCCTGCCGGCAATTGCAGGAAGGCGGTTTCACCGACGCGCCAAAAGCCCTGAGGGCACTGGCCGGCCTGCGCAGCAGCCCGCAGTTGCGCGCGATGCAGCGTCTGGGGCGAGAGCGTCTCGATGCCTTTATTCCACGCTTGTTGGCGCAGGCGGTGGAACACGCCAATCCGGACCTGGTGCTGGAGCGGGTACTGCCGCTGGTGGAAGCCGTGGCGCGTCGTTCGGCTTATCTGGTGTTGCTGACCGAAAACCCCGGCGCGCTGCGTCGCCTGCTGACCTTGTGCGCGGCCAGCCCGTGGATCGCCGAGCAGATCACTCGCTTCCCGCTGCTGCTCGACGAGCTGCTTAACGAAGGACGGCTGTTCAAGCCGCCGCTGGCGCCGGAGCTGGCGGCCGAGTTGCGCGAACGCCTGACGCGGATTCCCGAGGACGACCTCGAACAGCAGATGGAAGCGCTGCGTCATTTCAAGCTGGCGCACCGCCTGCGGGTTGCCGCGTCGGAAATCGCCGGGCACCTGCCGCTGATGAAAGTCAGCGACTACCTGACCTGGCTGGCCGAGGCGATTCTGGAGCAGGTGCTGGCGCTGGCCTGGCGCCAGACCGTGGCCAAGTACGGCACGCCGCTGCGCACCGACGGCACCTTGTGCGATCCCGGCTTCATCATTGTCGGTTATGGGAAAGTCGGCGGCCTGGAACTGGGGCATGGTTCGGACCTGGATCTGGTGTTCATCCACGATGGTGATCCGCAGGCGGAAACCGACGGACCGAAATCCATCGATGGCGCGCAATTTTTCACCCGTCTTGGGCAGCGAATCATTCATTTGCTCACGGCCCAGACCAATTCCGGGCAATTGTATGAAGTGGACATGCGTCTGCGGCCGTCCGGTGCGGCGGGGTTGCTGGTGAGTTCGCTGGGTGCGTTTTCCCGTTATCAGGAAGGTGAAGCCTGGACCTGGGAGCACCAGGCGCTGGTGCGGGCGCGGGTGCTGGTGGGCAGTGAAGATGTGGGGCGTGCGTTCGAGCAGGTGCGGGCGGCGATCCTGGGCAAGGCGCGGGATCTGGCGAAGCTGCGCCAGGAAGTCAGCGAGATGCGCGCCAAGATGCGCGATAACCTGGGCAGCAAGAGCACGGCGGCCGGCACCGGGGCAAATGCCTTCGAGGCCACGGCGCCGTTCGATCTCAAGCAGGATGCCGGTGGTATCGTCGATATTGAATTTATGGTGCAATACGCGGCCCTGGCGTGGTCCGAAACACATCCGCCATTGCTGCGCTGGACCGACAATATCCGCATTCTGGAAGAGCTGGAACACGAAGGGCTGATGCCCGCCGAAGATGCCAGCCTGCTGCGCGAAGCCTATAAAGCTTACCGCTCCGCCGCTCACCGACAGGCCTTGCAGAAGGATCCGGGAGTGATACCGGGCGATCAGTTTGCGGACGAACGGCGACAGGTCATGCGGATCTGGCGAGAGCTGGGGCTAAGCTGAACGGGGTATCGGCTACACCCGAACCCCTGTGTGGGAGCGAGCCTGCTCGCGATGAGGTCGTCACATCCAGCCTATATGCTGACTGTCACGCCGCTATCGCGAGCAGGCTCGCTCCCACAGTAGATCTGCAGTGTTTTGTAGAATTATCGAGGCGGGGAGGCGTATGCCTCCCCGGTTCGTTTATGGAAGCCACATGAATATTCTGATCGTTGGGCCCAGTTGGGTCGGTGACATGGTGATGGCGCAGACACTGTTTCAGTGCCTCAAACAGCGCCACCCGCAATGCGAAATCGACGTGCTGGCCCCCGAGTGGAGCCGGCCGATTCTTGAACGCATGCCCGAAGTCCGCCAGGCCTTGAGCTTTCCGCTCGGCCACGGCGTGCTGGAGCTGGCAACGCGTCGGCGCATCGGCAAATCCCTGGCCGGTCAGTACGACCAGGCGATCCTGTTGCCCAATTCCCTGAAGTCGGCGCTGGTGCCGTTCTTCGCCGGCATCCCCAAGCGCACCGGCTGGCGTGGCGAGTTCCGCTACGGCCTGCTCAATGATGTGCGCACGCTGGACAAAGAACGCTATCCGCTGATGATCGAGCGTTTCATGGCCCTGGCCTTTGATCCGGGCGCGGAACTGCCCAAGCCTTATCCTCGCCCGAGTTTGCAGATCGACCCGGTGACCCGCGAAGCGACACTGGCCAAGTTCGGCCTGGAACTCGATCGTCCGGTGCTGGCGCTGTGCCCCGGCGCCGAGTTCGGCGAGGCCAAGCGCTGGCCGTCCGAGCATTACGCCAAGGTCGCCGAGGCGAAGATTCGCGAGGGCTGGCAAGTCTGGCTGTTCGGCTCGAAAAACGATCATGCGGTGGGCGAAGACATCCGTTCGCGGCTGATCCCCGGTCTGCGTGAAGAGTCGATGAACCTCAGTGGCGGCACCTCGCTGGCCGAGGCGATCGACCTGCTGTCCTGCGCCGACTCGGTGGTGTCCAACGATTCGGGCCTGATGCACGTCGCCGCCGCATTGAACCGCCCGCTGGTGGCGATCTACGGTTCGACGTCGCCGGGCTTCACGCCGCCGCTGGCCGAGCAGGTGGAGATCGTGCGCCTGGGCATCGAATGCAGCCCGTGCTTCGATCGCACCTGCCGGTTCGGTCATTACAACTGCCTGCGCCAATTGATGCCGCAAGCGGTGAACGAAGCCTTGCAGCGGTTGCAGGGCACTGTGGTCGAGGTCCAATAGTTTGCGGGTACTGCTGATCAAGACTTCATCGCTGGGCGACGTGATTCACGCGTTGCCGGCGCTGACCGACGCGGCGCGGGCGATTCCCGGCATCACCTTCGATTGGGTGGTGGAAGAGGGCTTCGCCGAAATTCCCACCTGGCACCCGGCCGTTGGCAAGGTGATCCCGGTGGCGATCCGCCGCTGGCGCAAGAATATCTGGCAAACCATCAAGAGCGGCGAGTGGAAGCGCTTCAAGCAAAGCCTGCGCGCCACGAAATACGATCTGGTCATCGATGCCCAAGGCCTTTTGAAAAGCGCCTTGCTGACGCGCTACGTCAAAGCCCCGGTCGCCGGGCTGGACAAGGATTCGGCCCGCGAGCCGATTGCCGCGCGCTTCTACTCCCGTCGCCTGGCCGTGGCCCGTGGGCAGCATGCGGTGGAGCGGGTGCGCCAGCTGTTCGCCGTGGCATTGGGTTACGACTTGCCCAAAGGCCTGGGCGACTACGGTCTGAACGTCGAGCGCCTGGTGGAGTTGCCGCGCAAGAATCCTTACGTGCTGTTCCTGCATGGCACCACCTGGGACACCAAACACTGGCCTGAAGCCTATTGGCGCGAGCTGGCCGAGCGTGTCGGATACCTGGGTGTCGGGGTCAAGCTGCCCTGGGGCAATGCGGTCGAGAAGGCCCGCGCCGAACGCATCGCCAAGGACATGAAGCACGTTGAAGTGCTGCCCAAGCTGAATCTGGCCGGTGTTGGCAAGGTGCTGGCCGGCGCTCAGGCCTGCGTGGCGGTGGACACCGGCCTCGGTCATCTGGCCGCCGCGCTGGACGTACCGACCCTGTCGCTGTTCGGCCCGACCAATCCCGGGCTGACCGGTGCCTACGGCAAGTCGCAGATCCATCTGGCCAGCGATTTTCCTTGCGCGCCCTGCATGTCGAAGAAATGCACCTATCAACCGACGGCCGAAGATGCCCGTCGGTTCGACCTCAAACGCGAGTGGCCGTTGTGCTTCACCCGTGTGAATCCCGAACGCGTCGCCAGCCGGCTGAGCACGTTGTTACTCACCGAGGAGCTGCGCTGATGCAATTGGCATTTGTCCTTTACAAGTATTTTCCCTTCGGCGGTTTGCAGCGTGACTTCATGCGCATTGCCCTGGAGTGCCAGAAGCGCGGCCACCAG
The DNA here is from genome assembly GCF_013359595.1 of Pseudomonas sp. C1C7. Lineage (GTDB taxonomy): Bacteria > Pseudomonadota > Gammaproteobacteria > Pseudomonadales > Pseudomonadaceae > Aquipseudomonas. Next base: position 136,824 of record NZ_JABFMP010000002.1, read on the forward strand.
ATTCGCGTCTACACGCTGATCTGGGAAGGCGACGTGCCGCCGGGCTTTGAAGTGCTGGTGGCGCCGGTCAAGGCGTTCTTCAATCATCGGCGCAATGAAAAGCTCAGCGAATGGATGGAGGCGGACCTGGCCAAACGCCCGGTGGACCGTCTGATCGGCTTCAACAAGATGCCGGGGCTGGACGTCTACTACGCCGCCGACGGCTGTTTCGAAGACAAGGCGCAGAACCTGCGCAACTCGCTGTATCGCCGCTGGGGCCGTTATCGCCACTTCGCCGAGTACGAGCGGGCGGTGTTCGCCAAGGACGCCAAGACCGAAGTGCTGATGATTTCCGAAGTTCAGCAGCCGCTGTTCATCAAGCATTACGACACCCCGCTCAAGCGCTTCCACCTGCTGCCGCCGGGCATCGCCCAGGACCGCCGCCGGCCTGCGGATGCCGACCAGATCCGCGCCGGGTTTCGCGCCGAATTCAACCTCAAGGACGACGAACTGCTGTTGGTGCAGATCGGCTCCGGGTTCAAGACCAAGGGCGTGGATCGCAGCCTGAAGGCGCTGGCGGCCTTGCCCGCCGATCTGAAGAAACGCACCCGGCTATTTGTAATCGGCCAGGATGACCCCAAATTGTTCCAGATGCAGAGCGCCACACTGGGCCTGGGCGATAACGTGACCTTCCTCAAGGGTCGCAGCGATATCCCGCGTTTCCTGCTTGGCGCCGATCTTTTGATCCACCCGGCCTACAACGAAAATACCGGCACCGTGCTGCTTGAAGCGCTGGTGGCCGGTTTGCCGGTGCTGGTCAGCGCCGTCTGCGGTTATGCCCATTACATTGCCGAGGCCGATGCCGGCCTGGTGCTGGACGAGCCGTTCGATCAGGGGCAGCTGACGCAATACCTGACCGGCATGTTGAACGACGATCAAGCACGGGCGGCCTGGAGCCGCAACGGTCTGGCCTTTGCCGAAACGGCCGACCTCTACAGCATGCCGCAGCACGCGGCCGATGTGATTCTGGCGGAGCACGCTTAAATGAAGTTGATGCTGGCTGAACCGTTCAAGAGCCTTTGGGCCGGACGCGATGCGTTCACCGAAGTCGAAGGTTTGCAGGGCGAGGTTTACCGCGAGCTGGAAGCGCGCCGGACCCTTCGCACTGAAGTGGACGGCAATGGTTTTTTCGTGAAAATCCACCGCGGCATCGGTTGGGGCGAGATCTTCAAGAACCTGCTGACCGCCAAGTTGCCGGTACTCGGCGCAGGCCAGGAATGGAAAGCCATCCAGCGTCTGCAGGAAGTCGGTGTGCCGACCATGACCGCCGTGGCTTACGGCGAGAAGGGCAGCAACCCGGCGGATCAGCATTCGTTCATCGTCACCGAAGAGCTGGCGCCGACCGTCAGCCTCGAAGACTTCAGCATCAACTGGGTCAAGCAGCCGCCGGAGCCGAGACTCAAGCGCGCACTGATCGCCGAAGTGGCGCGCATGACCGGGATGATGCACCGCGCCGGGGTCAACCATCGCGACTGCTACATCTGCCATTTTCTGCTGCACACCGACAAACCGGTGACGGCTGACGACTTCAAGCTCTCGGTGATCGACCTGCACCGTGCCCAGACCCGCCCGGCCATCACTTCGCGCTGGCGCAACAAGGATCTGGCGGCGCTGTATTTTTCGGCCCTGGACATCGGCCTGACCCGTCGCGACAAGCTGCGCTTTCTCAAGGGCTACTTCCAGCGACCGCTGCGGCAGATTCTCAGTGAAGAAGCCGGGCTGCTGAGCTGGCTCGAAGGCAAGGCCAACAAGCTTTACGATCGCAAGCAGCGCTACGGGGATGCGCTCTGATGGCGGGTTGGACACTGGAGCCGGCCTACAGCGATCTGGCAGAAGATTTCGGCAGCCTCGATGCGGTGTTTGCGCTGCAGGGCGAGCGCCTGACCCGCGACCCGCTGTCCGAGGTCATCCGCGTGCAGCGCAACGGCGTCAACTATTACGTCAAGCGCTACTCGGGGGCCGGCAAGGGCTTGCGTCGTTATCTGGGCAAGCCCCGGGTAAAAATGGAATGGCAGAACCTCAAGCGCTTCGCCAAGTGGGGCATTCCCACCGCCGAAGTGGTGGCCTGGGGCCTGGAGCGGCGCGGAGCAGCCTATGATCGCGGGGCGATGATCACCCGCGAGCTGCCGCATACCGAGGACCTGTCCGCGCTGGCCGAGCGCCACGACCCGAAACTGGCGGATCGCGCCTGGGTCGACCAGGTCAGCCGTCAGTTGGCCAGCCACACCCGGACCATGCACGAGCATCGTTTTACCCACAACGATCTGAAGTGGCGCAACCTGCTGATCGACGATCAGGCCAAACTGTTCCTGATCGATTGCCCCAACGGTGATTTCTGGAGCGGTTTCTGGCTCAAGTACCGCATCACCAAGGACCTGGCCTGCCTGGACAAGGTCGCCAAGTATCAATTGTCGGCCACCCAGCGCCTGCGCTTTTACCTGCAATACCGCCAACGGGACCGGCTCAACGACGCCGACAAGAAACGGATCCGGCACGTGGTGAGATTTTTCGAGGGACGCGAATGACTGATTTTCTGGCTGCCGAAGACCGTGCGCTGCTCGAGCGCCACGGCTTGGGCACTTTCGACGCACTCTGGGCCCGGCAGCTCGACGCCGTGGATGAGCCCAACACCGTCCGTGGTGGCTGGAGCAGCGTGTTTCGACTGGATCTGGAGGGTCAGGGGTTCTACCTCAAGCGTCAGAGCAACTACCTGATGCACACCTTGCACGCGCCGTTTGGCGAGCCGAGCTTTGCCCGTGAGTTTCGCAACATCAGCCGCTATGAAAAGCTCGGTATTCCGGCGCTCAAGGCGGCGTTCTTCGGTGAGCGCAAGGTCGACGGCGAGGTCCGGGCTATTCTGCTGACCCGCGCCCTGGATGGCTGGGATGACCTGGATTCGCTGCTGCAGCGTTGGTCGGAGCTGGGCGAGGCGCAGCATGTCGCGATTCTTCAAGCCTGTGGAAAACTGGCGCGGCGCCTGCACGGCGTGCGTCAGGTGCACGGCTGCTTTTACCCCAAGCATATTTTTCTCTGTGCCACCGGTGACGGCTACCAGGCGCAGTTGATCGATCTGGAAAAGACCCGGCCGCTGCTGTTGGGGCAACGTGATCGGGTCAAGGATCTGGAGCCGCTGTTGCGCCGGGCGCCGGAGTGGAGTGACGCGCAGTTGCGCATTCTGCTGGGCGCCTATCTGGACCAGCCTCAGGACAGCACGCTGATCGACAGCTGGCTGACACGCCTGACCGCGCGACGCAGCCATAAGGAGAAGCGCTGATGCGTTTGTCCGAACTGAAGAATGCCGGTCGCAGCCCGACGTTGCCGCTGAGTGTTTCGTTGGCCGATGCCGCCGGTCCCGCGGATTTGCAGTTGCTGAGTCTGTTGCGGGTTTTGCCGGGGCAGCGCTACGTCGGCGCCGGCATCTGGCGCGGTCGTCCGGTGCTGGCCAAGTTGCTGGTCGGCGGCAAGGCGGCGCGGCATTTCCAGCGTGAGCTGGATGGTGTGCGTCTGCTGGCGGCGCAAGGCTTGACCACGCCGCTGCTGTTGGCCGACGGACTCAAGGACGGCGAGGGCGGCTGGCTGCTGTTCGAGTTTCTCGAAGAGGCCGCGAGCCTGGGCGACGCCTGGAAGCAGGTCGAGCACCTGTCGGCGCTGGCCGATGAGCAATCGGCGGTGCTGGCCGAAGCCCTGGGCGCGATCGGGCAGATGCACCGCAAAGGCCTGTGGCAGGAAGATCTGCACCTCGACAACCTGCTGCGCCAGGGCAGTCGTCTGTATTTGATCGACGGTGCGGGGATTCGCGCCGAAACCCCGGGCCAGCCGCTGTCGCGGCAGAAAGTCCTGGAAAACCTCGGGGTGTTTTTCGCCCAGTTACCCCAGGCGCTGGAGCCGTTCACCGAAGAGTTGCTGGTGTACTACCTGCTGAGCAACGGCGAGCATGCCTTGCCGATGGAAGCCTTGCAGAAGCAGATCGACAAGGTGCGCAGCTGGCGCCTCAAGGATTACCTGATCAAGGTCGGGCGCGAGTGCACGCTGTTCAGTGTCCAGCGCGATGCGTTCGGCTTGCGCGCGATCCGGCGTGAGGAAGAGCCTTCGATGCTGCCGGTTCTGGATCGGGCCGATGCGTTGCTCGATCAAGGCCACCTTTATAAAACCGGTGGTGCGGCGAGCGTTGGCAAGGTCGAGGTAGATGGCCGCACGCTGGTGATCAAGCGCTACAACATCAAGGGCTTCGCTCATTGGCTCAAGCGCTTCTGGCGCCCGAGCCGCGCCTGGCATTCCTGGCGCGAAGGCAATCGCCTGGCGTTCCTCGGCATTGCCACGCCCAAACCCCTGGCGCTGCTGGAAAAGCGTTTTCTCTGGCTGCGCGGTCGGGCCTACCTGATCACCGAGCATCTGGCGGGGCCGGACATCATCGAGCGCTTCGCGCCCTACGTGGAAAGCGGCGATGCCCCCGAGACGGAGCTGGCGGCGCTGGACCGGCTGTTCGCCGAGCTGATTCGTCTGCGCATCAGCCATGGCGACTTCAAGGGGCACAACCTGTTCTGGCAGGAGGATCGCTGGGCGCTGATCGATCTGGATTCGATGTGTCAGCATCAGTCGCCTGGCAGTTTTGCCCCGGCTTATGCCAAGGACCGCGCGCGGTTCATGCGTAACTGGCCTGAAAGCAGTGCCCTGCATCAGGTGATCGATCAGCGGTTGCCCAAGGATATTTCCGGCGCTGCTTGATCCGTCTTCGCGAGCAAGTCGAATCGTCGCACCGCCGCTCCCACATTTGGCCGCGGCCCACTGTGTGGGCTTTCTCGCGAAGAGGCCGGAACTGTCCTACACAATCTTGGGAAACCATGAACTGTGGCCTGATCGACCGCGATGCTAGCTTGGCTGTCCTTCATGGAGGACAGACCTTGACCATCAAAATGGCCGTCGCAGCAGGCGTCATCTCGCTGACTTTGACCGGATGCGGCACCTTCGCAACGGTATTTCAGGACGAAGCCGAAGCAGCCCGGGGGTTGCGCAAGCAGAAAACCTATTGCCAATCCATCCCCAGGGCCTACAGCGGCCTGGCCTACGATTTCTGCGTATTGAACGCGCCGCCCGACCCCACAGGCATGTTCCTGCCCTTCATTCTGGCCGACATGGCCCTCTCCGGCGCCCTGGATACCGTGGTCCTGCCCTACACCCTGTATCGCCAGACCACCAACGGCAACATCCTCATTTACTGGCGCTCCTCACCCGGATGAGCCCTCAAAGCCGCCACCCAAACCCCTTGCAGCTTGCAGCTAGCGGCTTGCAGCTGCTTTTAAGCTATAATCCCGCCCTTTAGCTGCCCCACGCTCCCGGCGAGGGCAGATCATTTTTGAGGCGCTACGGCGCCTGACATGCAGACTAAAGAGGCTAGACCCCTGTGGCATTGACGATTCTTGGCCTGTCCGGCGCCCTTAGCCATGATCCTTCCGCAGCCTTGTACATCGACGGCAAGCTGGTCGCGGCGGCTGAAGAAGAGCGCTTCGTACGCGATAAACATGCAAAGAACCGCATGCCCTACGAATCGGCGAAGTTCTGCCTGGAGCAGGCCGGCATCAAGCCTTCGGACGTTGACGTGGTCGCGATTCCGTTCGCCCCGATCAGCCTGTTCGGCAAGGCCCGCTGGCACTACGCCAAGCGTTACTGGTACGCCCCGGACCGCGCCCTCGACGCGATCCTGATGGGCAACCGTCGCTACAAGCGCTACCGCAAGAAAATCGTCTGGTGCCTGGAGCAACTGGGCTTCGATCCGAAGAAAATCAAGATCGAGCCGGTCGAACACCACCTGGCCCACGCTTCCAGCGCCTACCACTGCTCCGGTTTCAAAGAGAAAACCGCGATCCTCGGTATCGACGGCAAGGGCGAGTACGCCACGACCTTCTTCGGCTACGGCCAGAATGGCAAGATCCACAAGATCAAGGAATTCTTCGATCCGGACTCCCTGGGCGGCCTGTATGGCGCGATCACCGAGTTCCTCGGTTTCGAAATGCTCGACGGCGAGTTCAAGGTCATGGGCATGGCGCCGTACGGCGACGCCAGCAAATACGACTTCTCGCGCCTGGCCTCGTTCGAGAACGGCGAGCTGGTGATCAACACCGAATACGCCAACGTGATCGGCCTGCGTCGCTATAAAGAGAAGGGCAAGGGTTTCTACTTCTCGCCGAAACTCATCGAGTGGCTGGGTCCGAAGCGCGAAGGCGACATCGCCGACGAGCCTTACATCCACTACGCCGCGAGCATGCAAGCGCTGTTCGAGAAACTGGCGTTGCAGATGATCGATCACTACCTGGGCGACGTGCTCAAGGAAACCGGCAAGCTGGCCTTCGCCGGCGGCTGCGCGTTGAACGTCAAGCTGAACCAGAAAATCATCGCCCGCGACGACATCAAGGAACTGTTCGTGCAGCCTGCGTCCGGCGACGCCGGTACCGCGGTGGGTGCTGCGGCCTATGTGTCCCACGCCCGTGGCGTGCCGGTCGAGAAGATGGAACACGTCTACCTCGGCCCGTCGTACAGCAACGAAGACGTGATCGCCGCCTGCGCCCGTCACGAGAACAAGCCGACCTGGCGCAAGCTCGACAACATGCCGGAGCAGATCGCCAAGATCATGGTCGACGGCAACCCGGTGGCCTGGTTCCAGGGCCGCATGGAGTTCGGGCCGCGCGCACTGGGCGGTCGTTCGATCATCGGTTGCCCGAGCGTGGCCGGCGTGGCCGACCGCATCAACCACCAGATCAAGTTCCGCGAGCGCTGGAGGCCTTTCTGCCCGTCGATGCTCGACACCGTCGCGCCGCAGATGATCAAGATCGACCACCCGGCGCCTTTCATGACCTTCACTTTCGAAGTGGCGGAAGAGTGGAAGACCCGCGTGCCGGAAGTCGTCCACGAAGACGGCACCTCCCGCGCCCAGGTGCTCAAGCGCGAATACAACCCGCGCTACTACGACATGATGAAGGCGCTCGAGAACCTGACCGGCAACGGCGTGTCGCTCAACACCTCGCTCAACCGTCGTGGCGAACCGATGATCTGCTCGCCGACCGATGCCCTGAACATGTTCTTCGGCTCCGATCTGCAGTACCTGATCATGGAAGACATCCTGGTGGTCAAAGAGGGCGCGAACGCCTATGACACGCTCGGCTGAACGCCATGTGCTGCAGTTCTGCCACGGCTATGACGGGCCGTTCCTGGACTGCGCCCGGCAGTACGCCAGCCTGTTCGCGGGGACCGGGTATCGGGTGACCACGGTGTTTCTCACCGGGGTCGCCGATGCCGAGGTCGCCGCGGGTTGCGCCTCCGATGAAGTGTTGTTCATGGAATACAGCTCCAAGGCCATTCGTGGCCTGAAGCTGGGTGCCATCGGCGATCTGCGCAAGATCGCCGCCTCACGCAATTTCAGTTTCTGCATCGCCCATCGCTTCAAGCCGATCTACATCGCCTTGCTCGGCACTTCGCTGCCGGTGATTGGCGTGCACCACGCGTTTGATGATTACAAACGCGGTTCGCGCAAACTGTTCGCCCACATTTTCCGCAAGCGCCTGAGCCTGCTCGGTGTCTCCGACGCCGTGCGCGACGACATGCGCCGTTGCCTGCCGAAGTGGCCGGCGACCCGGATCCAGACGCTGTACAACCGCATCGACGTGCCGGCATTGCAGCAAAGCCAGGTATCGGCTGACGAAGCTCGGGAAACTCTCGGTCTGGCACGCGATGCCTGGATTGTCGGTAATGTCGGGCGTCTGCATCCGGACAAGGATCAGGCCACGCTGCTGGACGGTTTTTCCCAGGCATTGCCGGGCCTGCCGGCCAACAGCCAGCTGGTGATTCTCGGCAAAGGTCGGTTGGAGGAGGACCTCAAGGCCCAGGCCCGCGAGCTGGGCATTGGCGACCGCGTGTTGTTCCTCGGTCAGGTGCCCGATGCGCGACGCTACTTCCGTGCCTTCGACGTGTTTGCCCTGAGTTCCGACCACGAGCCGTTCGGCATGGTGCTGCTCGAGGCCATGGCCGCCAGCGTGCCATTGCTGGCCACCGCGTGCGGGGGGGCGAAGGAAGTGGTCGAAGGCGTCGGTATTCTGTTCCCGCTGGGGGACGCCGAACATCTGGCCCAGGGGCTGCAACATCTGGCCGCGATGGACGCTCGGCAACGTCAGCAATGCGCCGAGCTGATGCTCGACCGCCTGCACGAGCGTTTCTCCGACCGCGCGGTTCGTGATGCTTTCTGGCATCTGCCGCGTGTTTTAGAACTGGCACCGAGGGGCTGATGCTCAACCGATTTCAAGGCTGGCGCGAACGCGGCTGGTCCGTAACTGATGCCTCGACCTACGCCGAAACCTGGCAGCGTTATGGCGGCAGCGTCGCGACTCATCCGCTGGTGGTCGAGCGACTGGCGCAGTTGGCCGGCATTCCCGTCCGGTATCTGGTCTGGGAGCAGGGCGGCGACATCAAGGCGGCGCTTCCGACCTGGGGCCGCGACCTGGCCCTGTCCAAGGACGTGCTTAAACGCAACGGCAAAAAGGGCCTGTTCGATCTGGGCAATGCCGAGATCATCCTGCCCGCCGCCGAAAATGCCCAGGCGCCGTTGCGCCATCGTGGTCGCTACCTGTCGGCGCTGAACGAAAACCGCTTCAGCGGCATCAAGTTGCAGGCCGAACAACTGGCCATGGCGCGCACGCCGGAAGAACTGTCGAAGAAGTTTCGCTACAACCAGCGTCGCGAGCTGAGGTTGCTGGAAGAGGCGGGGGGCGTGGTTCGACCGGTCTCCGATTTCTCCGCTGCCGAACTGGCGGCGATCTACTGCGATCTGTTCCAGCGCCGCTGGGGTTTCCCGGCCACGGGCGCTGCGCGCATGGCCGATGTCGTCGAATTGTTGCGCGAACTGCTGATCGGCTCGGTGATTTTCCTCAACGATGCGCCGATCGCGATCCAGTTGGTGTACCGCGTCGAGGCATCGCAGTGGATCAGCGTCGAATACATCAATGGCGGCGTCGACCCTGAAACCCGGGAGTTCAGCCCCGGCAGCGTACTGAGTTTCCTCAACACCCAAAGCGCCTGGGAACAGGCCCGGGCCCTGGACAAACCCTTGCGCTTCTCCTTCGGCCGCGCCGACCGGGAGTACAAGGATCGTTGGTGCAATCCTGTGCCGGTCTACACCGTATGAGTCAGCCCATGAGCCGCAAACAACAATTGCTCAAGCGCCATCGACGCAACAAACGCCTCGCGCTGCTGGTTGCCCTGGCGCTGTTGATCGTCTGCGGCATCTGGGTGGCCTGGTGGTTGCCGCTGCTGCTGGCGGTGCTGGGCTGGATCGCCCATGAAGCCTGGTTCGCCGACCATTTGTTCTATTCGCCGAAAGACGATTACCAGTACAACTTTCCTCCCTTCACACCGCAGCCCAAGGTTCATCTGAACGGTGAGCACCTGCGGCTGGATGAAGGCGTGATGCTGGTCGACGACGCGACGCTGGTGCTGGCGCTGCGGATCAAGAGCACTTGGCTTGGGCGTTTCCTCGATCCGGTGGTGGAACTGGTCGGCGGCGAAAACCCGGACCGTCAGACCTTCGAGCGAGGTGTGAACGGGCTGCGTTATCTGAACCTCAGCGGTCAGGCGCAGGTGCTGTCAAAGGGTGAGCTGCGTTTGCGCGCACGTCACTGCCGGTTGTCCGGCGAGCCGGTGCTGTGGGCGATCGAGCATCCCGATTACCGTCGACAGCGGGTGATGGTCATCGCTCCCCATGCCGATGATGCCGAGCTGGCAGCCTATGGTTTGTACAGCCAGGCCGAAGAAGCCTGGATCGTCACCCTCACAGCCGGTGAAATCGAAGCCGAGCACTATCAGCAGATGGGGTTGGGCAAAGTCGAGGCGGCGCGGCTCAAAGGCCGCTTGCGTGCCTGGGACAGCATTGCCGTGCCGCGCTGGGCCGGAGTGCCCGAGGCGCACTGCGTGCAGCTGGGTTATTTCTGTCTTCAGTTGCAAGCCATGCAGGCCTCACCTTCGCAGCCGGTGGGTTCTCGCGAAGCGGATTTGAGCGACACGCGTCTGTTCCGTCAGTTGAATCCGTTTACCCTGCCGGGCGACGTCGACGGCGCGCCGACCTGGAACAATCTTGTGGCCGATCTGCGAGCACTGTTGCAGCGGGCGCAGCCGGAAGTGATCGTGATGCCGCATCCGACCCTCGATCCTCATCCCGACCATATCTGCGCTCAGCAAGCAGTTCTCGAGGCTCTGAAAGGGCTGGAATGGCAGCCGACCCTGCTGGGTTACGCCAATCACCTGCACGACAATGATCGCTGGCCGATGGGTGACAACGGCACCGGTATCACCCTTCCTCCTGTATTCGACCCGGCGGCTTCGCTGCATCCCTGCTGCCTCTCGCTGTCCACGGCGCAACAGCATGACAAGGCCATGGCCCTGGGCATGATGCACGACCTGCAACCTCCCGCTCCGTTCAAGCGCCGCTTGCGCCGCGGTTTGCAGCGGCTGCTGGCGGGGCGTTCCGGTTCGCCTTACGGCGAGAATGAGTTTTTTCGCAAGGCTGTGCGTCGCCACGAACTGTTCTGGCGTTTGTAAGGTGTTTCGGGCCTGACGGGCGCCTGCTTCGGGCGGGGTTCATTCAGGTATTGCTCGGTTTGCCTGTTGCGGCAAGGAAAACGATGAAAGTTTTATTTCTGGTGCAGAAAGAACAGCGGGCCATCCTGGACCGTCTGTACGAAGGCGTGGCGGCTCATTGCGAATGCGATCTGCGGTGGTTGAGCAGCGATGAGCAGCGCAACCTGCGCAGCTATTTCCGGCGTGAAGTCGATGTGTCGCGGTACGACCGCATCGTGTTTTTCCTGCGCTTCAAGCAGGAAATCCGTCAGGCTTCGTTCATCCGCACGATCCCCAACCTGGTGATTCTCGAGCACGACGCTTACCAGAACTACATCCCCTGCAAGTACACCGGCAAGTTCAGCGCGCATTACCGCCGCCTGCCGTGGGCGCGGGTGATCAGCTCCGGTTTCGTGGTCACCGAGCGCCTGCGCCAGGAAGGCTTCGATGCGGTGTTCGTGCCCAAGGGCTACGACCAGACCCAGCTGGAAGATCAGGGGCGCGAGCGGGATATCGAACTGGCCTTCGTCGGCAGCACCAACAGCGTCGCCTACAGCGGACGCAAGGCGCTGCTCGATGAGTTGGGGCAGGTCGAACCTCTGGTGGTGACCCGCACCAAATCCGGCGAGGAATACCGCGACACCCTCAACCGCATCCGCTTTTTCGTCAGTGCCGATGTCGGCATGGGCGAGTTCATGATCAAGAACTTCGAAGCCATGGCCTGTGGCTGTGTCTTGCTGGCCTTTGACCAGGGCGCGGCGGAAAGCCAGGCATTGGGCCTGCAGGACATGCACAACGTGGTGTTCTACCAGAGCATTGCGCAACTGCAGGAGAAGCTGGCCGTCTTGCGCAACGACCCGGAACTGGCGCAGCGTATTGCGCACAACGGTCGGGAACTGGCGGTGAGCCAATTCAGTTTCGCCCGCATCGGCCAGCGTATCGTCGAGGAAATGGAGCCTGCATTGCGTCCCCGCGCGCCGCTGAGCCTGCTCGAAAAAATCCGCCTGAAACTGGGCATCTGACAACAGCATTCCATGCACTGGCTTTTCGTTCTATGAGCATTCTTAACGTCATGTGGGCCAGCGGCGCTGCGTTCGCCTCCACTCATAAAGTGCATCAGCAGATTCTCGCCCACGCCTCGCCATCCGTCCCGGTCAATACCTGGTTGCTTCAGGGCAGCGCCTCCCAGTCCGGGGCGACTGTCGGTGACGTTCGTGAATGGGGGTTGTCTTCGGCTCAGCTCAAGGGGCGGAGTTTCTGGCGCTTTACCAAACCCTGGATGCAAGCAGGGTTCAAGAAGGCCCTCAAGGAAAGCGAGGTGCGCCTGATGCTGCTTGATGGCCTGGGCGTTGCGCGCACGATGGTGCCGCTGCTTGCGTCATTGCCGTCATTGCGTGCCGTGGTGGTTTTCCACGGTTCGACCCGGCTTTCTCCTGCCGATCGCGCGCTTTTCAAGAAGACCCCGACGTCGCAGCTCACATTGGCTGCCGTCTCGAACACCCTGGCGCAAGCGCTGAGCGCGGACCTGCAACTGCCTGTCGTGACCTTGCGAAGCGCATTCGATCCTGCCGCCTTCCAATCCGCACTGCTGACCCGCGAACAGGCGCGTTCGCGGTTGGGATTGCCCGCTGACGATTCACAGGTGCTGGGTGCGGTAGGACGACTGGTCGCTGGAAAGGGTTTTGCCTGCCTCATCAATGCGTTCGCCGAGGCATTGCGCGAGCGGCCGAGTCTGCGTTTGGTGATTGTCGGCGAAGGCGCGGAGCGATCGGCGTTGCAAGCGCAGATCGAGGCCAAGGGGTTGCGAGACAGCGTCTCGTTGCCCGGTCACTTGAACGACGCTGCGCAGCTTTACCGGGCATTCGACTGGATTGCCATTCCTTCCTTGAGCGAGGGGCTTGGGCTGATCATGCAGGAGGCAGTCCTGGCGGGCGTGCCCGTCCTGTCCAGCGATCTTGAGGTCTTTCGCGAGCAACTGGGTGCTGCTGGCTGGTATGCACCTGTTGAAGATGTGAGCCGTTGGCACGCGGCCATCGTGCGAGCCTTCGAAGCCGCTCCCCAGACGATCGCGGCACAACAGTATCAGGTGCTGGCCCCGGAAAAGGCCTGGCAGAATTTCAGCCAGACCGCCCGCTCACTACTACTTTGAAGACAGCAACGCCTGTTCCAATGCCTGCATCGGAAAGCTCTCGTCCAGGTTTTCCCGTGCAATGTAACGGGCGAAATGCTGCAGGTTGCGCTTGATCAAGTGCGCAGGCAGCGGCTTTCGCAGAAATCGCATATCGGCCACATCGATCAGGCCCATGCGCTGGTCGGGGGTGATCACGATGTTGCCCAGATGCAAGGACCGGAAATAGACCCCCGATTGATGAAGGCTGCGAATCAGTCCGACCAGGTCCGGCAGGGCCTGTTGCCAGCTGAAGCCTTCCTTGTTGGCGACCTGGCGCAAGGTTTCACCCGGCAATGGCTGGTAAAGCACTGCCGTCATGCCTGGCGTTTGCAGTCGATAGTATTGCAGCACCTGCAAGGTCGGTACGCCGAGCTTTTGCAGTTCGACGGCATTGTCGATGAAGCGTTTTGAATACGGGCGAAACAAGGCCGACGAAAAAATACGCTTGCGGCGGAATAGTTTCAGAATATTCCCGTCCTGCAAGAGGTAGACTTTCGGCCCGAAGCTATCGGCCTCCAGCACCTTGGCACCATCAATCATCTGATTTAGAGCGGCCTGCGGAAGCCGAGAACATTGCATCGTAGAAAGCCTTGTTGGGAGAAACGGGGCACTGTAGCGGGCAATGATGCCGAAAAGTTTCAGCTTTAACCATGCCGGTTGGGTGGGTGAACACTCTCAGGAGCAATTTGATGCACGAAAAACGTTGGGCGCAAGCATGGATGACGATGGGCCTGCTGTGGTTTCTGCTGGCCATTGCCATCGCGCCTACCAACAAGATCTATCAACAGGGGCTGGTCGCCCTGCTCTGGTTGCCGACGCTGGCCTTCGCCTGGCCGGCGAGGGCCCGGTTCGCGGAGTTGTTCTACGCACAGCGCTGGATCTATCTGCCTCTGCTCGGGCTGTTCGCGTGGTCGCTCATCAGTCTTGCGTGGTCGGGCGCGACGGACATAACTCGCGAGCCCAAGCGTTTGTTGTACATCGTGGTGTTTCTGCTGTTTTTCCCGATTCTTGCCAACGGCCAGCCCAATCGTGTGATTCGCATCATGCAATGGGGTGGAGTCGGGCTGGCGATCACCGCGCTGATTGCGATCGTCCGGTTTTACGGCATCGATGGTAACGCCTGGAGTGCGCGGGCCGAGGGGCTGGGCGAGTTGGCCCATCCGATTCTGGGGGGCTATGTCATCGGTCTGGCGGCGGTCTGGCTTCTGCTCTGGTCACCTCGCACCCGCCCGACTCAGGCAGTCTGGTTTTTGGCGTTGATGGTGCTTGGCGTGTTCGTGCTGCTCAGCCAGAGCCGTGGCGCTGGCCTGGCACTGTTTTTCACCGTTCTCGCCATGCCGATCTGGTGCCGCGATCACCGTAGTCGTGTCGTCGCAGGGGCTGCTCTGGTCGTGGCGTTCCTGGCGTTCTGGTTTTTTGAATCTTTCGTCACCGCGCGTGGCGTGTCCTATCGCCCGCAGATCCTGATGGCCAGTCTGCACATGATCTCCGAGCGCCCGTGGACCGGTTTGGGCCTTGGCAGCGACTACAGGGTGTTCTCTTCCGGTATCTATTTCGATCATGCGCACAACCTGTTCTCCCATGTGGCGATCGAGCTGGGCATTCCGGGATTGCTGTTGTGGTGCGCGGTCTGGCTGGGTGTCCTGCGTGAGGCCTGGAAGGCTCGGGACACACTGTATGGCAAAGGCACCATTGGCATCTGGCTGTTCTCGACCCTGGCCATGCAATTCGACGCTGCCAGCATGAGTGGCACGCCGCGAGCCGAGTGGTTCATCAGCTGGCTACCCATTGGCCTGGCCAGTGTCTTGGTATGGTCACGGGCCAAGTCCGGCGCTTGTGATAAAATTTCGCGTTCTTCCTAACCAGTGAGCCCTACGATGAGTGATGCACCGCCAGACGCGGGACAGGATTCCAGCCTGAAAATCTATTTTCGGCTGTTGGGGTATGTAAAACCCTATATCGGCCTTTTCCTGCTGAGTATCGTGGGCTTCGTCATTTTTGCGTCCACCCAGCCGATGCTCGCCGGGATTCTCAAATATTTCGTCGATGGCTTGAGCAATCCCGAAGCGGTGCTCTTCCCCAACGTCCCTTATCTCAAAGACCTGCAGCTGCTGATGGCCGTGCCCCTGCTGATCATCCTGATCGCGGCATGGCAGGGCCTGGGCTCGTTTCTGGGCAACTACTACCTGGCGAAGGTTTCGCTGGGCCTGGTCCATGACCTGCGTGTCGAGCTGTTCAACAAACTGCTGGTCCTGCCCAACCGCTATTTCGATACCCACAACTCCGGACATCTGATTTCGCGTATCACCTTCAACGTGACCATGGTGACGGGTGCTGCGACTGATGCCATCAAGGTGGTGATCCGCGAAGGCCTGACGGTGGTGTTCCTGTTCGCCTACCTGGTGTGGATGAACTGGAAGCTGACCCTGGTGATGCTGGCGATCCTGCCGCTGATCGCGATGATGGTGGGCAACACCAGCAAGAAATTCCGCAAGCAGAGCAAGAAGATTCAGGTGGCGATGGGCGACGTGACCCATGTCGCTTCCGAGACCATTCAGGGTTATCGCGTGGTGCGCAGCTTCGGCGGCGAGAGCTATGAAGAGCAGCGTTTTGCCGCCGCGAGCCAGGGCAACACCGACAAGCAACTGCGCATGACCAAGACCGGTGCGGTCTACACGCCGATGCTGCAGCTGGTGATCTACACCGCCATGGCCGTGTTGATGTTCCTGGTGCTGTTCCTGCGCGGTGAAGCTACCGCCGGTGATCTGGTGGCCTACATCACTGCGGCGGGCCTGCTGCCCAAGCCGATCCGGCAGCTGTCGGAAGTCAGTTCGACCATCCAGAAGGGCGTTGCCGGTGCCGAAAGCATTTTCGAGCAGCTGGACGTCGAGCCCGAGGTCGATAACGGCACCGTCGAGCGTGAGCGCATCAGCGGCCATCTGGAAGTGCGCAATCTCAGCTTCTCTTACCCTGGAACTGACCGTGAGGTGCTGAAAAACATCAACTTCACGGCATCGCCCGGACAGATGATTGCCCTGGTTGGTCGCTCCGGCAGCGGCAAGTCGACCCTCGCCAGCCTGATCCCGCGTTTCTATCATCACGATATCGGCGAAATCCTCCTCGATGACGTCGAAATCGAAGATTATCGACTGCGCAATCTGCGCCGGCACGTGGCGCAGGTCACCCAGCACGTGACCCTGTTCAACGACACCATTGCCAATAACATCGCTTACGGTGACCTGGCTGGCGCCCCCCGCGCCGACATCGAAAAAGCCGCCACCGATGCCTTCGCGATGGACTTCATCTCGCAAATGCCTGACGGCCTGGACACTCAGGTCGGGGAAAACGGCGTGCTGCTGTCCGGCGGGCAGCGTCAGCGTCTGGCGATTGCCCGGGCGCTGCTGAAAAATGCTCCGCTGCTGATTCTCGATGAAGCGACTTCGGCGCTGGATACCGAGTCCGAGCGCCACATCCAGGCAGCGCTGGATCAGGTCATGAAGGGCCGCACCACGCTGGTCATCGCCCACCGCCTGTCGACCATCGAAAAGGCCGACCTGATTCTGGTGATGGACCAGGGCCAGATCGTCGAGCGCGGCACCCATGCAGAACTGCTTGCGCAGAACGGCTACTACTCGCGCCTGCACGCGATGGGCCTGGACACTCCGGCGGAAGACATCGCCTGATCCGCTGCAACAGGGTGAGCCTGGCTCGCCCTGTTGCAAGCTCGGCGTGCAATGCGCCGAAGCGTTTGTATCCGGATCCTTACCCTTCTTGACCAACCCTGAATAAATCTGCGCCGCGCGCTTGTTAAGGTTCCTGAACGAACTTTGATTTCAATCGAGAGGGCCAACCCTCTCGCGCGGGTGCTGGAATGTTGCAACGTTATCTCTGGAAGCTGCTGCCCAAGGCGCAGCGGCAATTCCTGCTGGGCCGATTGTCGGTGGTGGATCGGCAGGTGGTGAACAAGTCGCTGTCGGCGAATGTACGTTTTCCCCGGCCTTTCAAGCAGCGCTCCTGCCTGTTCATCCACGTGCCCAAATGCGCTGGTAGCAGTGTCTGTGTCGCGCTGTTCGAAGGTTGGACTCCGGGACACTTGCCGCTGTACTGGTACGAACAGCAATTCCCCGAACAGTTTGCCAGCAGCTTCAAGTTCGCCTTCGTCCGCGATCCGCTGGAAAGGGCGTATTCGGCCTACGCCTACCTGCGAGGCAATGCCTTGAGCCAGCGGGACCATCCCGCGCAAAGGCTGGTCAGGCATTACCGTGACTTCGACGATTTTGTCGCCCGCTGGCTGCATCCCGAGACGATCCAGCGCCAGTTGCATTTTGCTGCGCAGACGGATTTCCTCACGGATGCCATGGGGCATCTGGCACTGGATTTCGTCGGCTATCAAGAGCATCTGCAACGGGATTTCAGTCTGGTCTGCGAGCAGATGGGGCATGAGGCGGTGCTGCCGCACGTCAACGGTTCTCAGCTGCGCCGCTCGGTAGCGGCAGGTGATTTCTGTACGGCGCGTACCCGCCGTCTGGTTCGGCGTGCCTATCAGCGTGATTACGAGATGCTCGGGTATGAATGAGGCGCTGGCGAGATCGAATCCGCGAATCAGTCCTTATGCGTTGTCGCTGTCGAGTGCCGAGCGTGCCGCGCTCAAGGCGCAGCGACCGCGGTGTCTGTGGCTGACCGGATTGTCCGGGGCCGGCAAGTCGACGCTGGCCAATGCGCTGGAGGTCTATCTCAATCGACGCGCGGCACACACCTTTGTGCTCGATGGCGACAATGTGCGGGCCGGGCTTTGTCGTGATCTGGGGATGAGCGCCGACTGCCGCCGGGAAAACATCCGGCGCATGGCCGAAGTGGCGCGGCTGATGGTCGATGCGGGGCTGATCGTGATTGTCGCGGCCATCTCGCCGTTCCGGGCCGATCGCGATGCGGCACGAAAGCTGTTTTGCGAGGGTGATTTCATCGAGGTGTATGTGAACACGTCGTTCGCCGTGTGCGCGCAGCGTGATCCCAAAGGTCTCTACCTGGCAGCCCGGCAAGGGTTGATCAAGGACTTCACTGGCATCGACAGTCCGTACGAAGCCCCGCTTCGCGCGGAATGCGAAATCGATACCCAGGCGCTGGACATGGCGCAGGCCTGTGAGCAGTTGGCAGGTTTTCTGCTCAAAAAATGAGCAAAAAGCCCGGCAAAACCCTCCCGTTACAGCCGTCACACAAGCCGACACCTACCCTGTGCTAATATCGCGCCCCTGTTCATTCTGTATGTGGGTTGCTCCATGAAGTTGTCCATGCCGCGATTCGATCAAGCCCCTGTCTTGGTGGTCGGCGATGTCATGCTCGACCGTTACTGGCATGGTGGTACCTCACGGATTTCCCCTGAGGCGCCGGTACCGGTAGTCAAGGTCGAGCACATCGAGGACCGCCCGGGCGGTGCCGCCAACGTTGCGTTGAACATTGCCGCCCTGGGCGCGCCGGCCTCGCTGGTCGGTGTCACCGGCGACGATGAAGCCGCCGACAGCCTGGTCAATAGCCTCAAGGGCGCAGGCGTGCGGGCGCTGTTCCAGCGCATTGCGCACCAGCCGACCATCGTCAAGCTGCGGGTCATGAGTCGTCACCAGCAACTGCTGCGAATCGACTTCGAAGAACCGTTCTCCACCGACGCCCTCGAACTGGCGAATCAGGTCGACGATCTGCTCGAAGGCATCAAGGTGCTGGTGCTGTCCGACTACGGCAAAGGCGCGCTGAAAAATCACCAGGTGCTGATCCAGGCCGCCCGTGCCCGTGGCATTCCGGTCCTGGCCGACCCCAAGGGCAAGGATTTCTCGATCTATCGCGGTGCGAGCCTGATCACGCCGAACCTCAGCGAGTTCGAAACCATCGTCGGTGGTTGTGCCG
Organism: Pseudomonas sp. C1C7; assembly: GCF_013359595.1. Lineage (GTDB taxonomy): Bacteria > Pseudomonadota > Gammaproteobacteria > Pseudomonadales > Pseudomonadaceae > Aquipseudomonas. The sequence goes on from NZ_JABFMP010000002.1 coordinate 155,524, forward strand.
ACGAGCACGAACTGGTCAGCAAGGGCGCGAAGCTGATGCACGACCTGGAGCTCGGCGCCTTGCTGGTGACCCGTGGCGAGCACGGCATGACCCTGCTGCGTCCGGATCATCCGGCGCTGCACCTGCCGGCCCGTGCCCGTGAAGTGTTCGATGTGACCGGTGCCGGCGACACGGTGATTTCCACCCTGGCCGCAGCAATTGCCGCAGGCGAGGAACTGCCGCACGCGGTCGGCCTGGCCAACCTGGCCGCCGGCATCGTGGTCGGCAAGCTCGGTACCGCGGCCATCAGCGCACCGGAACTGCGCCGCGCCATCCAGCGCGAAGAGGGATCCGAGCGCGGTGTGCTGGGTCTCGAACAACTGCTGCTGGCGGTCGACGATGCCCGTGCGCACAACGAGAAGATCGTCTTCACCAACGGCTGTTTCGACATTCTGCACGCCGGCCATGTGACCTACCTCGAGCAGGCGCGGGCGCAAGGCGATCGCCTGATCGTGGCGATCAACGACGACGCGTCGGTCAGCCGCCTGAAAGGGCCGGGTCGCCCGATCAACAGCGTCGACCGGCGCATGGCCGTGCTGGCGGGGCTGGGTGCGGTGGACTGGGTGATCAGCTTCCCTGAAGGCACTCCGGAAAACCTGCTGCGCGAGGTCAAGCCGGATGTGCTGGTCAAGGGCGGGGATTACGGGATCGACCAGGTGGTCGGCGCGGACATCGTGAAGGCTTATGGCGGCACGGTGAAAGTGTTGGGGTTGGTGGAGAACAGCTCCACGACCGCAATTGTCGAGAAGATCCGCAAGTCCGAGTGATGCTTTAAAAGATCGCAGCCTTCGGCAGCTCCTACAGGATTACACCATCCTTTGCAGGAGCTGCCGCAGGCTGCGAACTTTTGCTCTTAGGAGCTGACCTTTTTGCGCGGCACCATCTTCTTCAACAACTGCTTCGCCTTCCCACCCAGCACCGCCAGCCCCGAATGTTTCCCGGGCTCCGTCAAACCCTGCTGCCGCACCCAATCCTTCCAGCGAATCCGCTCCTCCTTCACCAGCCAGCCTTCCTGTCGGGCAAAGCTTTCGGCCAGGTACAGCCCGCGGGTGCTCGCCGGGGACAGCTGATCCTTCTTCAAGGTATAGAGCTCGGCCAGCGGGTGGCCGTCCTGCAAAGGCATCAGGTACAGGTCGGGACGCTTGCGGTCCAGCCGGGCAACCAGTTGATCGCCCTCAAGGCGTTCGTCGACATGGAACAGGCTCAGGGACTTGGCTTCCTTGGGCACATCCAGGCGCAAATCGTAAATCAGCTGCAGCGACGCCGTGGGTAAATGCACATAGGCCCGCGGACGTTCGATCAATTGCAGGTTGGCGCAGCGCACCGGCCGTGCCGACCCCGACAGTGGCGACAGGCGAAAGGGCAACGCTTCGCGGTAGTGCAGCGCCGAGGAGTAGGGTGCCGGCAACCAGGTGTCGTTGAATCGACCGTTTAGCCAGCCTTCCGGTGTTTCCAGCAGGCATTCCTCCGCGATCTCCTGAATTGCCGTGTGCAGCGGCAGATTCAGTTCGTGGGCAGGCACGTAGCCGGAGATCAGCTTGAGCACCACATCGCCACGGTCCTGCCGGCGCTGGCGGACCAGCACCCAGTAATCGCGGTTCTGCCAATGCAGTGTCAGGCGCACCGACACGCCGAGATTGGCCAACTCAAGGGCGAAACGCTGGCTGTCGGCGACGGAAACCGGGCGGCGGCGCTGCAGGATCTGGGAGAAGTTCAGCGGCCTCCCGACGCTCTGATAAGTCAGGCCTTCGGGAGTCGCTTCGACGAATAACGGCAGGGTCTTGAAGTTGCTCGGATTCTTTCTGATGAGCGTACGCGGCATGTCGGCTCCTGCTTTAGGCCGCGTGGGGCGGCGTCAGTGGCTACGTAGGACCTGGGCAACGGTCGAGACGTTATGGGCGAGGTGCAGCGGATTGATGGTCCCGACAATAGCACTGGCAACGCCCGGATGTTCGAACAACAATTCGAAACTCGCGCGCACCGGGTCCACCCCTGGACTGAGGCAGACATGACCGCTGGCCAGTGCTTTTTTCACCAGAATGGCTTTGCCGTGAGCAGCAGCATAGTCAATGACGGGCTTTTCGCTCTGTTCGTTCAGATTGTAGGTGACCATCGCGCAGTCACCTTGCTCCAGCGCCTTCAAGCCACCGTCGACGGTTTTACCGGAGAAGCCGAAACCGCGAATCTTGCCTTCGGCCTTGAGCGCGGCGAGGGTTTGATAAACCTCGCAGTCGTTGAGGATCGCCATGTCGTTGCCGTCGGAATGCACCAGCACCAGGTCGATGAAATCCGTCTCCAGGCGCTGCAGGCTGCGCTCCACGGACAGCCGGGTGTGGGCGGCGCTGAAATCGTGGTGCGACACGCCGTCGGCGAACTCTTCACCGACCTTGCTGACGATCACCCAGTCCTTGCGCTGCCCGCGCAGCAACGGGCCGAGGCGTTCCTCGCTGCGACCATAGGCCGGAGCGGTGTCGATCAGGTTGATGCCCAGATCACGGGTGAGTTTGAGCAACATGCGTGCTTCGTCGTCATCGGGAATCTGAAAGCCGTTGGGGTATTTCACCCCTTGATCGCGGCCAAGCTTTACCGTGCCCAGGCCCAGTGGCGAGACAAGCAGGCCGGTGCTGCCCAGGGGGCGATGAAGGTCGTGCAGGGTTGCTTGGCTCATGGCAGCAGTTGCTCCCAAGCCGGTACGCCCATGGGCGGTTTTGGCAGTTCCGGCAGCGGTGCCGCCGCAGCTGGCTGGATGCCGTCACGGGCGAGGCTGTCGATGACGCGGTCGGCGAAGTCAGGTGCCAGCGCCAGTTTGGTCGGCCAGCCCACCAGCAGGCGGCCTTCTTCGGCGAGGAAGGCGTTGTCGGGTCGGGTCAGGCCCGATTGCAAGGGCTCTGCGCGATCCACTCGCAGGGTGGCCCATTGCGCGGAGTCCAGGTCGATCCAGGGCAGCAGTTGGCCGAGTTCTTTCTGCGCGGTGGCGATCTGCTCGGCGGGCTCGCGGGCCACGCCGTCGGTTTCGGCGATATCGCCACCCATGTACCAGACCCACTGGCCGTCGGAGGCCGGGTGAGTGGTGATGGTCAGGCGCGGTTTGGTGCCGCCGCCCAGGCAATGGGCGTACAGCGGTTTGAGGCCCGGGCCCTTGGCGATGATCATGTGCAGCGGTCGGCGTTGCATGGCTGGCTGGGTCAGGCCCAGGGCTTCGAGCAGGGCGGCGGTGCCAGCGCCGGCGCTGAGGACGATGCGCTGCGCGCGAATCTCGCGTTCATCCACCTTCAGGCCGACCAGTACGCCGCCTTCCAGCAACGGTTCGATTTTCTGCCCTGCGAGCAAGCCGTCGCCCGCCAGTTCGGCCAGGCGCTGGACCAGGCTTGGCACGTCAATCACCAGTTCGGCCAGGCGATAGACCTTGCCCTTGAAGCGCTTGTCTTGCAGGGCGAGGGGCAGTTGGTCACCCTTGACCTGATCGACGCGTCCGCGCACGGCCTTGCTGGCGAAGAAGCTGGTGAGATTGCCGGCGATCGTGCCGGGGGACCACAGGTAATGGGCTTCGGACAACAGGCGCACGCCGGACAGGTCCAGTTCGCCATTGCCGGCCAGGGCCTCGCGCCAGCGGCGGGGCATGTCGGCGATGGCTTCCGAGGCACCGGTCAGGGCGCCGTGCAGCGCGTATTTGGCGCCGCCGTGGATGATGCCCTGGGATTTCACGGTCTGCCCGCCGCCGAGGGTGGCGCTTTCCACCAGCACGGTCGAAAAACCCTGGCGGCGCAGGCGCGCATTCAGCCAGAGGCCGGCGACACCAGCGCCGACAATCAGAACGTCGGTGGAAATAACGGATGGCATGCAGCGACCTCGGCATTTGAACGAAGCTGCAAGTTTCAAGCTTCAAGCTTCAAGCTGCAAGCAAGAGCCGGAGAATATCCCTCTTGCAGCTTAAAGCTTGCAGCTGCTTCTAATGCCCTGCGGTCTTGGAGAACAGCTGAATAACCACAACCCCCAACACAATCAACGCCATCCCCAGCATCGCCGGCAGGTCCAGCTTCTGCCCGTACAGAAACAGCGCCGCCACGCTGACCATCACGATGCCCATGCCGGCCCATACCGCGTAAGCCACGCCCACCGGCACGCTGCGCACCACCAGGGTCAACATCCAGAAGGCGATGCCATAACCGATGATCACCAGGATCAGCGGCAGCGGGGTGCTGAAGCCTTTGACCGCTTTCATCGAAACAGTGGCAATCACTTCGGCGCAGATGGCTATGGCCAAGTAGTAGTAAGCGGTCATGGTTCAATCCTCGTATGAAGTGTTGCTCTCTGAGGCGGCATTCTAGAGATTCTCCAGATGCGGTAAAGTCATTACCTATCTGTTCTGAAGATGGGTTGGTCATGAACATTCAGTGGAATCTGGAGCAGCTGCGCTTGTTCGTCAGCGTAGCGGAGCAGCGTTCGTTTTCCGCCGTGGCGCGGGACCAGCGCAAGGCGCAGTCGGCGGTCAGCAGTGCGATTGCGCTGCTGGAGGAAGACTTGGGCGTGAGCCTCTTCGACCGTAGCAGTGGCCGCCAGCCGAAACTCACCGAAGCCGGCACGGCCTTGCTCGAAGAGGCCCGGGAAGTGTTGCGCCAGTGCGAGCGCCTCAACGGCCGGGCGCTGGCGATGATGCGCGGCCAGGAGGCTCGCCTGCGGTTGGCCCAGGACGAGGCGATGCCTTATCAGCCGATCATCGAAAGTTTCGAGGCCCTGGCCGAGCGGTTTCCCAGCCTCGAGGTGCAATTGACCAGCGCCGCCCAGGGCGAAGTGGCGCGCAAATTGGTGGAGCGCCGCGCCGATCTGGGCTTGCTGTTCTTTCACGATCAGATCCCCGAAGCCCTGGAGCGGCGGGTGCTCGGCAGCGTGGAAATGGTCACCGTCTGTGGCGTCGGCCATCCGCTGGCGAAACTGGCGCAGGTCAATTGCCAGCAACTGGCACAGCATCGCCAGTTGCTGATGTCGACCCAATCGAGCATTTATCCCGGCAGCGAACCCGCCAGCCCGGAAGTCTGGCGGGCGGACAGTTTCTACGTCATGGCCGAATGGCTGGTGCGTGGCCTGGGCTGGGCCTGGCTGCCGCGCCATGTGGTGCAGTACCCGACCTATCAGGACCAAATGGTCGAGTTGAACAGCGAATGGACCCCGCCGGCGCTGGTGGTGGAACTGGTCTGGCGTCGCGATGAACCGCTGGGCCCGGCGGCGCGCTGGCTGGCTGAACGTTTTGCCGTGCATTTGCAGGCGATCGGCGAAAAACCCGATAAACTCCGCCGCCATGAATAGAACTCTCTACACCGCGCTGTTTTACCTGGGGCTGCCATTGGTGGCGATTCGGCTGTGGCTGCGTTCGCGCAAGGCGCCGGCTTATGCCAAGCGCATCGGCGAGCGCTTCTCCTTCGGCCTGCCGGCGATGAAGCCCGGCGGTATCTGGGTGCACGCCGTGTCGGTGGGCGAGAGCATTGCCGCCGCACCGATGATTCGCGCCTTGCTGCAGCGTTATCCACAGCTGCCGATCACCGTGACCTGCATGACCCCGACCGGTTCGGAGCGAATCCACGCACTGTTCGCCAATGAACCGCGCATCCAGCACTGCTATCTGCCCTATGACCTGCCGTGCGCGGCCAGGCGTTTCCTCGACCGGGTCCAGCCGAAGCTGGCGGTGATCATGGAAACCGAACTGTGGCCCAACCATATCCACCAATGCGCCAAGCGTGGCATTCCCGTGGCCCTGGCCAACGCACGTCTCTCCGAACGCTCGGCCAGAGGTTATGGACGTTTCGGCAAGTTGACCGGGCCGATGCTCGCCGAGATGAGCCTGTTCGCGGTGCAGACCGAAGCCGAGGCGCAGCGTTTCCGCGAGTTGGGCGCGCGCGCGGAAACCGTCGAAGTCACCGGCTCGATCAAATTCGATCTGACCATCGATCCGCAGTTGTTGCAGCGCGCCGCCGACTTGCGCGGGCAATGGCAGGCGCAGGAGCGCCCGGTGTGGATCGCCGCCAGTACCCACGACGGCGAAGACGAGGTGGTGCTCGCGGCCCATCGCCGGCTGCTGGCGAGCCATCCGGATGCGTTGCTGATTCTGGTGCCGCGCCATCCCGAGCGGTTCAATCCGGTGTTCGAACTGTGCCGTCAGCAGGGGTTCGCCACGGTCCGGCGTTCCAGCGGCGAAACGGTCACTTCGGCCACGTCGGTGTTGCTCGGCGACACCATGGGCGAGTTGCTGTTCCTCTATGCGCTGGCCGACAGCGCTTTCGTCGGCGGCAGCCTGGTGCCCAATGGCGGGCATAACCTGCTGGAGCCGGCGGCGCTGGCCAAGCCGGTGCTCAGCGGTCCGCACCTGTTCAACTTCCTGGAAATCGCCGCGCAGTTGCGCAGTGCCGGAGCGTTGCAGGAAGTGGAAGATGCCGAGGGATTGGCGCTGGCGGTGCAGCGCCTGTTCGAACTGCCGCGCGATGCTCAGCGCATGGCGGAGGCGGGGTTGACCGTGATGCGCCGCAATCAGGGCGCGTTGCAGCGATTGCTGGATGGGTTGGGGCGGTTGATCAAACGTTAAACCGAAAAAAGATCGCAGCCTTCGGCAGCTCCTACAGGGAAACGCATTCCAATGTAGGAGCTGCCGAAGGCTGCGATCTTTTGCTCTTATGGCCGGGCTTTGAGCTGCTCGGCAGCCGCCTTGGCCAGATCCGGCGGCAGGAAATCCTTGTCCGGGTTGTAGTCGGGCTTGAGCCAACGCGCCAGGTCCTGCAGATCCCCCGGGTTCAACGTACCGGCCTGTTGCTTGAGCTTCAGGTTGTCGAGGATGTAGTCGTAGCGGGTGTTGTTGTAGTCACGGACCGAGGTGTACAGCGAGCGCTGCGCATCCAGTACGTCGACGATGTTGCGTGTCCCCACCTGATAGCCGATCTCGGTCGCTTCCACCGCACTCTGGTTGGAAATGATCGACTGCTTGCGCGCCTGGACCTGTTCGACATCGGTGTTCACCGCACGGTGCAGGTCGCGGGTGTTTTCCACGATGGAACGGCGCAGGGACTCGCGTTGCTGTTCAGTCTGGTCCAGTTGTGCATACGACTGGCGTACTTGGGAGTTGATCAGGCCGCCGCTGTAGATCGGAATGTTCAGTTGCAGCCCCACCGACGTTTGTTCGACGTTGCCACCGTACGGTACCGGGAAGCCATTCGGGTTACCGAAGCCCAGTGCATCGTTGTCGCCCTTTTCGTACCTCGCCACCGCATCGACGGTCGGCGCATGCCCGGCCTTGCGCTGCTTGAGGGTTTGCTCGGCGGCGCTGACCGCGTAGTTGCTGGCCAGCAGATTGAGATTCTGTTGAGCGGCCGTTTCGACCCAGGCCTTGGCGTCGTTCGGTGCCGGCGGCAGGATCGGCAGGTTGTGGCTGATGCCCTGAATCGAGTTGTAGCGCCGGTTGGTCAGAGTCACCAGGGCTTCGAAAGCATCATCCACTTGGCGTTGCGCAACGATGCGGTTGGCCCGTGCGGTGTCATAGCTGGCCTGTGAGTTCAACACGTCGGTCTTGTCCGAGAGACCGACATCGAAGCGCTCGTTGGACTGATCGAGCTGACGCTTGAACGCGGCTTCCTCGGCCTTGGTCGAGGCCAGGTTGTCCTGGCTGCGCAGCACGTTGAAATAGCTGTCGGCGGTTTGCAGGATCAGGTTCTGTTGGGTCGCCGAGAGCTGCAGCGCAGCTTGTTCGTTGACATCCTTGGCTGCCTGGAACTGGAACCAGCGATCGGCGCGGAACAGCGGTTGTGCCAGGGTGGCCTGGTACGAATGGGCGTCACGATTGGCAGTGGCCGAAGGCTGGTCTAGTTTCGTGCGCACGGCGGTGACATCGGCGCCACCGGACAGATTGGGCAGCAATCCGGCGCGGGCCTGGGGCACGACTTCTTTCTGTGCGCCATATTGGGCGATGGCAGCGGCGAGGTCGGCGTTGTTGTCCACCGCTTCCTGATAAACGCTGACCAGGTCGGTCCTGGTCGATAAGGGCGCCTCAGCTGCCCAGGCCATTCCATTGGACGCACAAGACACGGCAACGGCCAGTGAGAGTTTGCGCAGCATTCGGCGATCCCTACAAAAATTACGCAGATAATTTGAGCGCCAAGGCTACGGCTCGACGTCTTTAGCGTCAATGCGCAGCCTGGCGTAGCGAGTGTAGTTGTGCGCCCGCTGCGCAACAATCCTGCAATTGCGCCATTCATCACGGTGTTTATCGCGGTGTTGGCGTTATCGGCCAGTTGTGTCTAGACTGGCCACGTTCTTGTCGGGGTGCCTTGCTATGAGGCTGAGATCGAATAATTTCGGATCCCGTTGAACCTGATCAGGTTAACGCCTGCGTAGGGAACAAGATTTCTCGTCACCCGGCGAGTCCTCTTGTGCTTCGTCCGGGATGTGGTTCGACCATCGAACTCCCCTCGAGCACTGAGCACAGCACAGCTGGCATTCCCAGCGCACGTGCGTCCATTCGTTACAGGTTCGCTCCGACAAAATTCCACTGCCTGGATGCCGTCTGGAGAGACCGTGATGACCATAAAAGAAAAAATCGCCACCAACCTGAGTGACTCGGCCAAGGTCGACCAGCAATCGGTGCAGCCGTTTGCCCGTTCGAAAAAAATCTACGTTCAGGGCACCCGTCCCGACATCCTCGTGCCGATGCGCGAAATCAGCCTCGACGTGACGCCGACCGACTTCGGCGGCGAGGTCAACGCGCCCGTCACGGTCTACGACACCTCCGGCCCGTACACCGACCCCAATGTCATCATCGACGTGCGCAAAGGCCTGGCCGACGTGCGCTCGCCGTGGATCGAAGCCCGTGGCGACACCGAGCGCCTGAGCGGCCTGAGCTCGAACTTCGGCCAGGAACGCCTCGCCGATCCGGAGCTGACCAAGCTGCGCTTCGCCCACGTCAACAACCCGCGCCGCGCCAAGGCCGGGGCCAACGTCACCCAGATGCACTACGCTCGCCAGGGCATCATCACCGCCGAGATGGAATACGTCGCCATCCGCGAAAACATGAAGCTGGAGGTGGCCCGCGCGGCCGGCCTGCTGGACCAGCAACACGCCGGCCACAGCTTCGGCGCCAGCGTGCCGAAAATCATCACCCCCGAATTCGTCCGTGACGAGATCGCCCGTGGTCGCGCGATCATTCCGGCCAACATCAACCACACCGAACTGGAACCGATGATCATCGGCCGTAACTTCCTGGTGAAGATCAACGGCAACATCGGCAACAGCGCCCTGGGTTCGTCCATCGAAGAAGAAGTGGCGAAACTGACCTGGGGCATTCGCTGGGGCTCGGACACGGTCATGGACCTGTCCACCGGCAAGCACATTCACGAAACCCGCGAGTGGATCATCCGCAACTCGCCGGTGCCGATCGGTACCGTGCCGATCTACCAGGCCCTGGAGAAGGTCAACGGCGTGGCCGAGGACCTGACCTGGGAGCTGTTCCGCGACACGCTGATCGAACAGGCCGAGCAGGGCGTCGACTACTTCACCATCCACGCCGGCGTGCTGCTGCGCTACGTGCCGATGACCGCCAAGCGCGTGACCGGCATCGTCTCCCGTGGCGGTTCGATCATGGCCAAGTGGTGCCTGGCGCACCACAAGGAAAACTTCCTCTACACCCATTTCGAAGACATCTGCGAAATCATGAAGGCCTACGACGTCAGCTTCTCGCTGGGCGATGGCCTGCGTCCGGGCTCGATTGCCGACGCCAACGACGAAGCGCAGTTCGGCGAGCTGGAGACCCTCGGCGAGCTGACCAAGATCGCGTGGAAGCACGACGTGCAGTGCATGATCGAAGGCCCGGGCCACGTGCCGATGCAGTTGATCAAGGAGAACATGGACAAGCAGCTCGAGTGCTGCGACGAGGCGCCGTTCTACACCCTCGGCCCTCTGACCACCGACATTGCGCCGGGCTATGACCACATCACCTCCGGCATCGGTGCGGCGATGATCGGCTGGTTCGGTTGCGCCATGCTCTGCTACGTGACGCCCAAGGAGCACCTGGGCCTGCCGAACAAGGATGACGTGAAGACCGGGATCATCACCTACAAGATCGCCGCCCATGCCGCCGATCTGGCCAAGGGACATCCGGGGGCGCAGATCCGCGACAATGCCCTGAGCAAGGCGCGTTTCGAATTCCGTTGGGAAGACCAGTTCAACCTGGGTCTGGATCCGGACACCGCCCGTTCGTATCACGACGAGACCCTGCCGAAGGATTCGGCCAAGGTCGCGCACTTCTGCTCCATGTGCGGACCGAAATTCTGCTCGATGAAAATCACCCAGGAAGTGCGCGAATACGCGGCGAACCAACGGATCGACGCGGTCGACGTGGACGTCGCCCAAGGCATGGCCGAACAGGCCGAGCGCTTCAAGCAGGAAGGCAGTCAGCTTTATAAAAAGGTTTAAGCGGCAAGCGGCAAGCTGCAAGTTAGAAGCACGCGTAACGCCTGCTTTTTCTTGCAGCTTGAAGCTTGCGGCTTGTGGCTATCATCTCTATGAGTCAACACCCTTGAGCATTCAACCCAGCACTTACTCTCCAGACATCGCCGTGCCGACCGACAAACGTGTCTTCGGCGGCCGCGATCTGTTTTCCCTGTGGTTCTCCCTGGGCATCGGCCTGATGGTCCTGCAGACCGGCGCCTTGCTCGCGCCCGGTCTTGGCCTGTCCGGTTCGTTGCTGGCGATTTTCCTCGGCACCCTGGTCGGCGTTCTGCTGCTGGCCGCGGTCGGCGTGATCGGCAGCGACACCGGCCTGTCGTCGATGGCCGCGCTCAAGCTCAGCCTCGGCAACCACGGCGCCAGCGTTCCGGCGGTGCTGAACCTGCTGCAACTGATCGGTTGGGGCTCGTTCGAAATCATCGTCATGCGCGACGCCGCCAGCCTGTTGGGCGCCCGTGCCTTCAGCGAAGGCAGCCTGCTGTCGAACCCCATGCTCTGGACCCTGTTCTTCGGCGGTCTGGCAACCCTTCTGGCCGTCAGCGGTCCGCTGACTTTCGTGCGGCAGATCCTGCGCAAGTGGGGCATCTGGCTGCTGCTGGCCGCGTGCACCTGGCTGACCTGGAACCTGTTCGCCAAGGCAGACCTGGCGGCGTTGTGGGCTCAGGCCGGTGACGGTTCGATGCCGTTCGCCGTGGGTTTCGACATCGCCATCGCCATGCCGCTGTCGTGGCTGCCGCTGATTGCCGACTACTCGCGTTTCGGCAAGCGCGCGAAAAATGTCTTCGGTGGCACCGCCATCGGCTTCTTCATCGGTAACTTCTGGCTGATGAGCCTGGGCGTGGCCTACACCCTGGCGTTCGCGCCGAGCGGTGAAGTCAATGCCCTGCTGCTGGCGCTGGCCGGTGCGGGCCTGGGGATTCCGCTGCTGCTGATCCTGCTCGACGAATCGGAAAACGCCTTTGCCGACATTCACTCGGCGGCGGTGTCCAGCGGGATTCTGCTGCGCATGAAAGTCGAACACCTGGCGCTGGCCATCGGTGTGGTCTGCACCCTGATCGCTTTGCTGGCGCCGCTGGCCCAGTACCAGAACTTCCTGCTGTTGATCGGTTCGGTGTTCGCGCCGCTGTTCGGCGTGGTGCTGGTGGATCACTTCATCCTGCGCAAGCGCAGTGGCCAGGTGGCGTCAGCCGCATTGCGCTGGCCGGCGCTGCTGGCCTGGCTGGGCGGGATCAGCACTTATCATCTGCTGGCCAACCTGTATCCGGACGTCGGTGCAACCCTGCCGGCATTGATCCTGGCAGGGCTGCTGCAGCTGGTGCTGGGTCGTGCCTTCAGCTACGGCCAGGAAACAGCTCGGGCTTGAGGATGCCGTTCAGGCGAGGGTAGGGGATCTTCAGTTCGACATGGCCCAGCGCGTATGGTGCGATGCTGCTGGTTTCGTACTTGAGGATCACCCCGCCATAGGTCAGCGCCACGTTCTGGGTTTTCTGGAACGGCCAGCTCTTCACGAACTCCGGTTCCTGATCGAGCTTGGTGCTGATCAACCAGCTGTTGTGCGCAACCTGCGCCGCTTTCCAGAACGCTTCTTCCTGCCCCGGCACCAGCATGTCCGACAGCGTCAGCACTTTGTGCTCCTGGCGCGAGTAGTTGATGAAGCCGCGACCCGGCGTGCCATGGGCACCGCCGGTGTCCAGGTAGCTGGACAATTCGACAATCACCAGACCGTCATGCTGCTCGCGTACTTTCGCCTGCAGATAGCTGCTGTATTTGGGACCTGCGTTGCGCAAAAACTGCTCGCGATAGGCCGCCAGCGTCGGCGCGGCCGCAGCGTCGGGCGAGGTGCGGGTCATTTGCAGCAGGCGCTTTTCCACGATGCTGTCCAGCGCAGGCTCGGCGGGAAAGTGCACGGTGTCGATGTTCACCAGCGGGCAATCCTGGTCCGGGCAGCCTGGTTTCAACTGTTCGGTGGCGTCGCGGGTGGTCTCCAGCGGCACGCGATAGTTGGGCTGGAACAGGCTCTGGCAGGCGCCCAGAGTCAGGGCGATAGCGGCCGCGGAGGCAATTTTAAAAAGCGACATGGGTGTCCTTCATAAAACAGGGAAAGGCAAAAAGTTACCCGCTTCGACTCTCAACAGCGCAGTCAGTTCGCCACTAAGCTAATTAGAGTGGGTTTCGTCCTCACCGTCTATCCCGCTGACGGGAAAGGGGCTGCATCAAACGGCGCGGGCGCGTTAGGATGGCGCGAAGTCGAGGTTGCAGGAGAAGGACCTCGTTTGGACGTGTAGCAACGAGGACCGACATGACTGATTTTGCCAATGCCATTCCGACCGCCGTCGATATCGTTCGGCGCGAAAAGTGCTTCGAGGGCTTCTACAAGCTCGATCGCGTGCACTTGCGACATGAATTGTTCGCCGGAGGCATGAGCCGTGAAATCAGCCGCGAGTTGTTCGTCCGTCACGATGCGGTGTGCGTGCTGCCTTACGATCCGCAGCGCGATGAAGTGGTGCTGATCGAGCAGTTTCGCGTCGGCAGCCTGGGCAAGGCCGACAATCCGTGGCTGCTCGAACTGGTCGCTGGTCTGATCGACAAGGATGAACAACCGGAAGAAGTTGCTCACCGCGAAGGTCAGGAGGAAGCTGGGGTGGTATTCGGGGCACTGTGGCCGATGACCAAATATTTCCCATCTCCCGGCGGCAGTGATGAATTCGTACACCTGTACCTGGGGCGTTGCGAGACTGCCGGGGTCGGCGGCCTGCATGGGCTGGAGGAAGAAGCAGAAGACATTCGTGTCTCGGTCTGGGCGTTCGAAGATGCCCTGCAAGCCGTGCGCGACGGACGTATTGCCAACGCGGCCACGATCATTGCCTTGCAATGGCTGGCTTTGAACCGCGTTGAAGTGAGGGGGCTATGGTCGTAAACAAGCTGCGCGAGCGCTATCGGGTGGATCTGGCGGGGCTGCAAGCGTCCTGCGAGGCGAACTACGCGCGCTTGATGCGACTGCTGCCGGACATGCGCACCGAGCCTGCGGCACGGCGTATCGCCGTGACCCATGGCGACCAGATGCTCGGCGTGCTGGCGCTGGAAGTGCTGCAGGTCTGTCCGTACACCACCACCCTGCAAGTGCGCCAGGAACACAGCCTGCCCTGGCTGCCGGTACCGCAACTGGAAGTGCAGGTCTATCACGACGCCTGCATGGCCGAAGTGGTCAGCGCCGAACATGCGCGGCGCTTTCGCGGCATCTATCCTTACCCCAATGCCTTCATGCATCAGCCTGACGAGAAGGCTCAGCTGAACATGTTCCTGGGCGAATGGCTGAGCCATTGCCTGGCGCTGGGGCATGAGTACGAAGTGGTACGTTAACGTTCTTGTGAACTGCGTCAGGTTCGCCCGATTCCCCTTTTCCCTCGTCCCCCAGCATAATTGCGCCACTGACCCCATCCCGTGATCACGCCCTGGGAGAACGCCTTGCCGAGCGTATCCACATTGACCACCGCCGATCCGGCGCTGCTGGTGCAACTCTCCGACAGCCACCTGTTTGCCGAGGCAGACGGTGCGCTGCTGGGCATGAATACCCGTGACAGCCTGCAGAAAGTCATCGAACTGGTGCGCGCGCAGCAGCCGCGGATCGATCTGATCCTGGCCACCGGCGACCTGTCCCAGGACGGCACGCTGGAGTCCTACCAGCAGTTTCGCGACGCGACCCGGCAGCTCGATGCGCCGGCGCGCTGGATTCCCGGCAATCACGACGAACCGCAAATCATGGCCGAAGCCGTGGTGGGCAGTGCCTTGCTGGAGTCGGTGGTGGACATCGGCAACTGGCGCGTAACCCTGCTCGATTCGGCCGTGCCGGGTTCGGTGCCGGGGTATTTGCAGGACGATCAGCTGCAGCTGCTGGCGCGTTCGTTGAGCGAGGCGCCGCAGCGTCATCATCTGGTGTGCTTCCATCACCATCCGGTATCGATCGGCTGTGCCTGGATGGAGCCGATCGGCCTGCGCAATCCCGACGCGTTGTTTGCCGTGCTGGATCGTTTTCCACAGGTGCGCGCGGTGCTCTGGGGTCATGTGCACCAGGAGATCGATCAGTTTCGTAACGACGTGCGCCTGATCGCTTCGCCCTCGACCTGCATTCAGTTCGAACCGGGTAGCGAGGATTTCAAGGTCGGGGAGCAGGCGCCGGGGTATCGATGGTTGCGGTTGTTGCCGGATGGGCGACTGGAAACCGGCGTGGAGCGGGTGACCGGGTTCGACTTCCAGGTCGATTACGGTTCCAACGGTTACTGACACACCTCCCCCCTGTAGGAGCTGTCGAGTGCAACGAGGCTGCGATCTTTTGACTTTGTCTTTTGCAGGCAAGATCAAAAGATCGCAGCCTCGTTGCACTCGACAGCTCCTACAGTAAACTCCCTCCTTCTTTACGTGACCCGCAGGGAGTCCCCATGTCCGGCTCGATCCTTTACATCCACGGCTTCAACAGCGCGCCCGCCTCGAAAAAGGCCACGGTGTTGAGCGAAGTGATGGAACGCCTGGGCCTGATCGATCATCTGCGGGTGCCGGCCTTGCATCACCACCCGCGCCAGGCCATCGGCCAGCTGGAACAGGCGATTGCCGAGCTCGGTCGGCCGCTGCTGGTCGGCAGCTCGCTCGGCGGCTACTATGCGACTCATCTGGCCGAGCGTCATGGTCTGAAAGCCCTGTTGATCAACCCTGCTGTCAGTCCGCACCGGATGTTCGACGGATTTCTGGGAACGCAGAAAAACCTGTATACCGATGAGGCCTGGGAACTGACCCACGACCACGTGACGGCCCTGGCCGAGCTGGAAGTGCCGGCGCCGCAGGATCCGCGTCGTTATCAGGTGTGGTTGCAGACCGGGGACGAAACGTTGGACTATCGCCTCGCCCAGCAGTATTACCGGGCCTGCGCCTTGCGAATCCAGGCCGGTGGCGACCATGGTTTCCAGGGTTTTGCCGAACGCCTTCCGGCGATGCTGAGTTTTGCCGGCATTGGCGCGGATCAGTATCAGGCGATCGATTTCGCGGCACTGTGACCCTGCCACTTTTGGCACTGAATTTTTTTCACTGAACAGCTTTTCACTGAAGGACGACGAGACCCCATGGCCACTCCCAGCGCTAGCTCCTATAACGCCGACGCCATCGAAGTCCTCTCGGGCCTCGACCCGGTGCGCAAGCGCCCCGGCATGTACACCGACACCAGTCGACCGAACCACCTCGCCCAGGAAGTCATCGACAACAGCGTCGACGAAGCGCTGGCCGGGCACGCCAAATCGGTGCAGGTCATCCTGCACGCCGACCACTCGCTGGAAGTCAGTGACGACGGTCGCGGCATGCCGGTGGACATTCACCCCGAAGAAGGCGTGTCGGGCGTCGAACTGATCCTCACCAAGCTCCACGCGGGCGGCAAATTCTCCAACAAGAACTACCAGTTCTCCGGCGGTCTGCACGGGGTGGGTATTTCCGTAGTCAACGCCCTGTCGACCGAAGTGCGGGTGCGCGTCAAACGCGACGGCAACGAATACCAGATGACCTTCGCCGATGGCTTCAAGGCCACCGAGCTTGAAATCGTCGGCAGCGTCGGCAAACGCAACACCGGGACCAGCGTGTTCTTCTCCCCGGACCCGAAGTACTTCGATTCGCCGAAATTCTCCATCAGCCGCCTCAAGCACGTGCTCAAAGCCAAGGCCGTACTGTGCCCGGGACTGCTGGTCAGCTTTGAAGACAAGGCCACCGGCGAGAAAGTCGAATGGCATTACGAAGACGGCCTGCGTTCCTATCTGGTCGATGCCGTCAGCGAATTCGAACGCCTGCCGAACGAACCGTTCTGCGGCAGCCTGGCCGGCAACAAGGAAGCGGTGGACTGGGCGCTGCTGTGGCTGCCGGAAGGTGGCGACGCGGTGCAGGAAAGCTACGTCAACCTGATCCCGACGGCCCAGGGCGGTACCCACGTCAACGGCCTGCGCCAGGGCCTGCTCGACGCCATGCGCGAGTTCTGCGAGTTCCGCAACCTGCTGCCTCGCGGCGTGAAGCTGGCGCCGGAAGACGTGTGGGAGCGCATCGCCTTCGTACTGTCGATGAAGATGCAGGAGCCGCAATTCTCCGGCCAGACCAAGGAGCGTTTGTCGTCCCGTGAAGCGGCGGCGTTCGTTTCCGGTGTGGTCAAGGACGCCTTCAGCCTGTGGCTCAACGCCCATCCGGAAACCGGCCTGGCGCTGGCGGAACTGGCGATCAACAACGCCGGCCGTCGTCTGAAGGCCAGCAAGAAAGTCGAGCGCAAGCGCATCACCCAGGGACCGGCATTGCCGGGCAAGCTCGCCGACTGCGCCGGGCAGGACCCGATGCGTTCCGAGCTGTTCCTGGTGGAAGGTGACTCCGCCGGCGGTTCGGCCAAGCAGGCGCGGGATAAAGAGTTCCAGGCGATCCTGCCGTTGCGCGGCAAGATCCTCAACACCTGGGAAGTCGACGGCAGCGAAGTGCTCGCCAGCCAGGAAGTGCACAACATCGCCGTGGCGATCGGTGTCGATCCGGGCGCAGCGGACATGAGCCAGTTGCGCTACGGCAAGATCTGCATTCTCGCCGACGCCGACTCCGACGGACTGCACATCGCGACGCTGCTGTGCGCATTGTTCGTCCAGCATTTCCGCGCGCTGGTCGAAGCCGGTCACGTCTACGTCGCCATGCCGCCGCTGTACCGCATCGACCTGGGCAAGGAAATCTACTACGCCCTGGACGAAGCCGAGCGCGATGGCATCCTCGACCGTCTGGTTGCCGAGAAGAAACGCGGCAAGCCACAGGTCACCCGATTCAAGGGCCTGGGCGAAATGAACCCGCCGCAGCTGCGTGAAACCACCATGGATCCGAACACCCGACGTCTGGTGCAACTGACCCTGGGCGAAGATTTCGCCACGACCTCGGAAATGATGGACATGCTGCTGGCGAAAAAACGCGCCGGCGACCGCAAAACCTGGCTGGAGTCCAAGGGCAACCTGGCCGAGGTGCTGAGCTGATGCGTCAGGGCCTGGCCCTGGCGTGTGCGTTGCTGCTGACCTCGATCACGGTCTCTGCCGAACCGGCACCCCAACTGCGACTGTTGTCCGAGCATGCCGTCGATGGCATGCGCGGCGGCAACCTGTCGGGGCTGGCCCAATGCGGCAAGGAGCTGTGGGCGGTTTCCGATCGCGACGACGACCAGATTTACCGTCTGCCCACTGGCGACGGTGTCTGGCACGCTGAAACCGTGGGCATTGGTGTCCCGCCGGTGCCCGATAGTGGTTTGCCCTGGGGCCTGCGCGCTCGCGCCTGGGTCGCCTCGTTCGTGCGGGGCGGCGATCTGGATTTCGAAGGCATTACCTGCGACAGCGCCGGCAATCGCTACGTGGTCAGCGAGGCCCATGCCGCCGTGCTGCAGATTCCGCCAACGGGGCCGACTTCCTGGCTGAAGATTTCGCCGCTGATGGTTCGTGAAGCGCGGGCCAGGGGCATGTTGCTGAACTTCAATGCGGTGTTCGAAGGCCTGGCGATCAATCCTGAAGGTGACCAACTGTGGTTGGCCGCCGAGCGCGAGAGCCGCGGATTGCTGCTGATCAAGCGCAAGCAGACGGTCTGGGATTGCGATGGCGGCTGCGTGCTGCTGAGCGAAGCCGGAAAGGAAATGCAGCCTGCGCAGTTTCCGGGCGCCAAGCCGATGCCCCGGGATTTCGCCGACCTGTCGCTGTACAACGGCAAGCTGTTTACCCTCGAACGCAATGCGTACGAGATCTGCCGTCGTGACACGGTGACAGCCAAGGTCGAGCGCTGCTGGTCGTTTGCCGAGGATGCGTTGCAGGAACATCGTCGTTATCCACAGTCGTTCGGGTTGGCGGAAGCTTTGGTCATCGACGAACAGGGCGCCTGGATTGGCATCGACAACAACAACGATGCCCGCGCCGATGGCGAGGATCGCCCGATCGTCTGGCGTTTCGCCGCGCCCGAGGGCGGCTGGAGCGCCAAGCCGTGAGCCGGCAAACCCCGGGGCAGCGTGCCGGTCGGGTGATGCTGGTGCTGGCGTGGTGTGCCGCGCTGTTTCTGGCGACGCGATTTTTTGGCCAGTGGGAAGAGCGCCAGCAGAACCCGAATGTGGTGGTCAGCTCGGAGCAGGGCGATGGTTTCATCGAGGTGAAACTGGCCAGCAACGCCCAGGGGCATTTCGTCGCCAGCGGCCATATCAACGGCCAGCCGGTGGACTTCATGCTCGACACCGGGGCGACTGACGTGGCGATCCCGGCGCAATTGGCCGAGCGCCTGAAGCTGGAAGAAGGTTTCGGTGTGACCTTGAGCACGGCCAATGGCCTGAGCCAGGGCTATCGCACCCGTATCGACCGCCTGCAACTGGGCGACATCGTGCTGCGGGACGTCCGTGCACTGGTGGCACCCGGCCTGCATGGCGACCAGGTGCTGCTCGGCATGAGCGCCCTGAACAAACTTGAATTTACCCAGCGCGGTGGCACCATGCTGCTGCGCCAGACAACGAACCGATGAGGCCCGCATGAGCGACATTCTTGCAGACAGCTTAGATGGCGTAGAACGCCGATCGCTGGCTGACTTCACCGAAAATGCCTACCTCAACTACTCCATGTACGTGATCATGGACCGTGCCCTGCCGCATATCGGCGACGGCCTGAAGCCCGTACAACGGCGCATCGTCTATGCCATGAGCGAGTTGGGTCTGGATGCCGACTCCAAGCACAAGAAATCGGCGCGTACCGTCGGTGACGTGCTCGGCAAGTTCCACCCCCACGGCGATTCGGCCTGCTACGAAGCCATGGTCCTGATGGCCCAGCCGTTCAGCTATCGCTACACGCTGGTGGACGGCCAGGGCAACTGGGGTGCGCCGGACGATCCCAAATCCTTCGCCGCCATGCGTTATACCGAAGCGCGGCTGTCGCGCTATTCCGAGGTGCTGCTCAGCGAACTGGGTCAGGGCACCGCCGACTGGGGCCCGAACTTCGACGGCACCCTCGACGAGCCTCTGGTGTTGCCGGCGCGTCTGCCGAACATCCTCCTCAACGGCACCACCGGCATCGCCGTGGGCATGGCCACCGACGTTCCGCCGCACAACCTGCGGGAAGTCGCCAGCGCCTGCGTGCGCCTGCTCGATGAGCCCAAGGCCACGGTCGAGCAGCTCTGCGAACACATCCAGGGCCCGGATTATCCGACCGAAGCGGAAATCATCACGCCGCGCGCCGAACTGCAGAAAATCTACGAAACCGGTCGTGGTTCGGTGCGCATGCGCGCCGTTTATCACATCGAAGACGGCGATATCGTCGTCACCGCGCTGCCGCATCAGGTATCCGGGGCCAAGGTCCTGGAGCAGATCGCCGCGATGATGCAGGCCAAGCCGTCCAAGGCGCCGCAAGTGGCGGACCTGCGTGACGAGTCGGACCACGAGAACCCGTGCCGCATCGTGATCATCCCGGTCAACAGCCGCGTCGATCATGAAGCGCTGATGCAGCACCTGTTCGCCACCACCGATCTGGAGTCCAGCTACCGGGTCAACGTCAACATCATCGGCCTGGACGGCAAGCCGCAGCTGAAGAACCTGCGCGCGTTGCTGGTGGAATGGCTGGAATTCCGTGTGCTGACCGTCCGTCGCCGCCTGCAATTCCGCCTCGACAAGGTCGAGCGTCGCCTGCACCTGTTGGACGGTTTGCTGATCGCTTACCTCAACCTGGATGAAGTGATCCACATTATCCGTACCGAGGATCAACCGCGGGCCAAGCTGATCGAGCGTTTCGCCCTGAGCGAAATCCAGGCCGACTACATCCTCGACACCCGTTTGCGTCAGTTGGCGCGACTGGAAGAAATGAAGCTGCGCTCCGAGCAGGACGAACTGCTCAAGGAACAAGCCAAGCTGCAAGCCCTGCTGAGCAGCGAAGCCAAGCTGAAGAAGCTGGTGCGCAGCGAGCTGATCAAGGACGCCGAAACTTATGGCGACGACCGTCGGTCGCCAATCGTCGAGCGCGCCGAAGCCAAGGCCCTGACCGAAACCGAGCTGCTGCCGAACGAGAAAATCACCGTCGTGCTATCGGAAAAAGGCTGGGTACGTTCGGCCAAGGGTCATGAAATCGACGCCACCGGTCTTTCCTACAAGGCCGGCGATGGCTTCAAGACCTCGGCGGCGGGGCGCTCCAACCAGTTTGCGGTGTTTATCGACTCCACCGGTCGCAGCTATTCGGTGGCCGCGCATACCTTGCCTTCGGCCCGTGGCCAGGGCGAACCGCTGACCGGTCGTCTGACGCCACCGCCAGGGGCGAGTTTCGAATGCGTGCTGATGCCTGAAGACGATGCGCTGTATGTCATCGCTTCCGACGCCGGTTACGGTTTCGTGGTCAAGGGTGAAGACCTGCAGGCCAAGAACAAGGCGGGCAAGGCGCTGTTGAGCCTGCCGAACAACGCCAAAGTGATCGCGCCGCGCCCGGTGGCCGATCGCGAGCAGAACTGGCTGGCGTCGGTGACCACCGAAGGTCGCCTGCTGATCTTCAAGATCAGCGATCTGCCACAATTAGGTAAGGGCAAAGGCAACAAGATCATCGGGATTTCCGGTGAGCGGGTAGCCACTCGCGAAGAGTTTGTCACGGACATCGCCGTCATACCGGAAGGCGCCACCTTGGTGCTGCAGGCCGGAAAACGTACCTTGTCGCTGAAAGCGGACGACCTCGAACACTACAAGGGTGAACGTGGGCGTCGTGGCAACAAATTGCCACGTGGCTTCCAGCGGGTGGATGCGCTGCTCGTCGAAAACCTCAATTAAGCGTCCTAGAGCGCCGGATCTACGATTTAACGCGTAGTTCGGCGCTTTGGCGCTGGAGTCGGAGCGCATATTCACGGATGATATGCCCTTTCAAGCGCCGGCGTGGCCGAGCGTTCTTCATATTTATTGAGTATTTTCACTGTGGTCGGCCTTATGGCGATCACCTGGATGGGACGATGACTGCTCTGCGCCTTCCTTTTATTCTCATGCTCGCCGGCCTTCTTGGCTTGGCGGGTTGCAGCGTGCACCAGCCGGTGTCGTTGTATCAACTGGACAGCGGAAGTCCGGTTCAGCCTGCGCAAAGCGCGGGCATGGCAGTTTTGCTGGGTCCGGTAACCGTTGCAGACTATCTACAGCGTGAAACCCTGCTGCAGCGTCAGCCTGACGGCAGCCTGCAGGCTTCGACCGATGGTCGCTGGGCGGGTAGCCTGTCTTCGGACATTGATCAATTGCTGTTGCGTCAGGTGTCCGGTCGCTTGGACAGCCAACGCGTTGTGCTGGCGCCGGCTACCGCAGGCTTCACCCCGGATGTTCAGGTTTTGCTGACCATCACTCGCCTGGACTCGGGCCAGAAGCAACCGGCGATCCTCGATGCGCAGTGGCGTTTGATTGACCGTCGTGGTCAGGTGCGTGACAACCGCATCATTCACCTTCAGGAACAACACGCCGGCACCACGGCCGCCCAGGTTCAGGCGCAGGGTGCGTTGCTGCAGAAACTCGCTGAACAGCTGTCGGTGGCGCTCAAGCCGCTGGCCAACCAGCCACCGGTGGCCGAAGCAGCACCGCGCAAGGCACCCGCCAAGCCTGTGGCGCCTGCCGCCGAGGCGGAAAAACAGCCGAAGATCCCGATGGCAGCGCCGATCCGCACGGATATGGAAGTGTTCCGCTTCTAAGGTCGTTGATTCATTCCAAAGCCCGCCTTGTGCGGGCTTTGTTGTTTCTGCAGGGTTGAGATTTTCAGTGGCTGTTCCGGCCCCTTCGCGGGCAAGCCTCGCTCCTACAGGAGCACGGACTCAGCTACGTCCACCCGTGCAGGAGCGGGCTTGCCCGCGAAGAGGCCGGTGCAGCCAACAAAGAAGCCAAAAGATCGCAGCCTTCGGCAGCTCCTGCAGGGGGCGGTGTCGCCCGCAATATTTGTGTTCAACACAACAACCCTGTGGGAGCGAGCTTGCCCGCGATAGCGCCACTCCAGACAACAAAAAAGCCCGCAGACAATCGCTCATCTGCGGGCTTTTCTACATCAAGGCTGGCTGTCAGGCCCGGCGCTCATGCATCCGCGCCAATTGCCGCTCAAGCATCGACGGATAAGGCTCCATCAACCGCTCCACACAGCAAGCCCCCTCAGGGCTGGCGATCGGCCGGATACGCGCACGCTGGCGAATCAACGCATCGTCGCTGATCTTGCGCTCCACCAGCAGCAGGTTACGGCTGTGCTGCGACAGGGCCAGGGCGTCCTGGGCCGGGTCGGTCAGCAGCAGGTCGATCTGGCTCAGGCCGAACAGCTCGTCACCCAGGGTCAGGCCCAACTGCAATTGCAGGGTGATGCCGCTGTCGGCGACTTCGATCTGTAACTGATGACCCAGCGCCCGCAGCAGCTCACCGCAGCAAATGGCGTTGGTCAGGTAGTCGTCGCCGCTGTCCTCGGTGTGGAACAGCATCAGCGTGCTGCCATCGTTCAGGGTGTGCAGCTCGCTCTGGTAGAGCGACGCGGCCTGATCAAGGCAGTCGCGGTAGCGCTTGAGCAGTTCTTCCAGGCGAGTGCGGGGCAGGCGACGCAGTTGCTCCTGAGAACCCAGCTGCACGGCCAGAACGGCACTGTGTTGCGGCACATTGGATTTGACCGGCGTTTTTACCGGGCTGTCCTCTGACTCATCGAGCAGATCGGCGAACGCATCATCGTCATCATCATCGACGGTGCTGACCGCGCGCCGTGGCGCAGCCTTGACGGCGGTCAACGGACGGCCTTCGTCAAAGCCAGGTTCTGCATCGTCGTAACCGTTGTCGTCGAACTCGGGCTCCGGTTCAGGCTCCGGTTCGGCAGGTTCCGGTGCGAAGTCGGCGTGCAGCTGGCGCGCCAGGTCGCCGATCTCGTCCTGACGCTCGATGCCAGGGGTGTGCTCGTCGATACGGCGCAACCACACCCGCAACTGCAACAGAGGCGTGGTGATGTGACGGCCCAGGCGCAGGCTCAAGGCCAGCGACAGTGCCAGCAGGATCGCGCTCAGGATGCCCATGCTCTGCAGGCTGATGGTCATCGGCTGCTGGAACTGGTCCATGTCCAGGCTGATGCGCAGCTGGCCGGCGGTCACGTCCTGGAAGGTGATCTTGCTCTGATAGATGCCTTCGGCCTCGCCCAGCAGGCCGTGCTTGGGACGCTGACCGGCTTCGGCAAGGATGCGGTTATCCATGCTGTAGATGGCAGCGTGGGCCACCAGCTTGTTCTTGGTCAGGTTATTGAGCAGCACATTGAGGCTGAGAATGTCGTTGGACACCAGCAGCTCGGTGGCGGAGGTGGCGGTCTGCGTGGTCAGGCTTTCACCCAGCGCATCCGCCTGCTCGTGCATGGCCTGCTTGAACTGCAAGCCCATCACACCGGCATAGATCACCAGGGCCAGGGCGACCAGGATCACGTTATGGCTGGCAATGCGCAATGCAATCGGTACACGGCGGTGGCGCAGTGCCCGGAAGATCAGCAGGAAGAAGTTATCGGTTTTTACTGGCGTGGGCCGGTTCACTTGAGCTCGGCTCTTTTGTCCGTGAAGTTGACGCGCAGTATAGCGACAGGCCCTAGACCGGCAAAGCGCTCGCGGTGCCCGATGGTCACTGAAAGTGGGTAGAATGCGGTTTTTTTCCACTTGCGGGGGTGCGCCTTGCGCGAAATCGTCCTGATAAACATCACCGGATCCGATCGTCCGGGTCTGACTGCGGCCATTACCGGCGTTCTGGCCCAGGGTGGTGTGAACATTCTCGACATCGGTCAGGCGGTGATCCACGACACCCTGTCGTTCGGCATCCTGGTTGAAATTCCCGACACCGAACAGGGCAAGTCGGTCCTCAAGGACATCCTGTTCAAAGGTTATGAACTGGATCAACAGGTGCGCTTCACGCCCGTTTCCGAGCAGGATTACCAGCAGTGGGTCGGCAACCAGGGCAAGAAGCGCCACATCGTGACGCTGCTGACCCGCAAGGTGACCGCCGGTCAATTGCAGGCCGTGAGCTCGATCACCGCCAAGTACGGCCTGAACATCGATCACATCGATCGCCTGTCCGGGCGCATGCCGCTGGATACTCCGGCCGACAAGGGCAAGGGCTGCATCGAGTTTTCCGTGCGTGGCGAAGCGGCCGATCCGCAGGCCCTGCGCGCCGAATTCCTCAGCGTGGCCCAGGAGCTGAACGTCGACATCGCCTTCCAGGAAGATTCGCTGTTCCGTCGTAATCGCCGTCTGGCGGTGTTCGACATGGACTCGACCCTGATCGAAGCCGAAGTCATCGACGAACTGGCCAAGGCCGCCGGCGTGGGCGACAAGGTCTCGGAAATCACCGAGCGGGCCATGGCTGGTGAACTGGATTTCCGGGCCAGCTTCAAGGAGCGCCTGGCCTTGCTCAAGGGCCTGGATGTCAGCGTGCTGGACTCGATCGGCGCTTCGTTGCGTCTGACCGAGGGCGCCGAAACCCTGTTCGCCGAACTCAAGCGCCTGGGCTACAAGACCGCCATTCTGTCAGGCGGCTTCACCTACTTCGCCAAGCAATTGCAGGCCAAGCTGGGCATCGATTATGTGTTCGCCAACGAGCTGGAAGTGGTGGACGGCAAGGTGACCGGTGTCGCGGTCGAGCCGATTGTCGATGCGCAGCGCAAGGCTGATCTGCTCAAGGAGTTGGCGGTCAAGGAAGGTTTGCGTCTGGAGCAGACCATTGCGGTCGGCGACGGCGCCAACGATTTGCCGATGCTGGCGATTGCCGGACTGGGCGTCGCGTTCCGCGCCAAGCCGCTGGTCAAACAGTCGGCCAAGCAGGCGATCTCGACCCTGGGGCTGGATGGTGTGCTGTACCTGCTGGGCTTCCGCGATCGCGACGGGCAGCTCTAACACTGCAAACCCCATGTGGGAGCTCGCCACAAAGGCCCGCTCCCACATGGGTTTGCGTCAGACTCAGGCCTTTGGCGTGCCCAGGCCCTGACCCATCTGCACCGGCGATCCCGCCGCCAGTTCTTCAGCCCATTTCACCTGATCCGGCCCGAACAGCACGACAGCGGTCGAACCCAGTTTGAAACGACCCAGCTCCGCACCTTTTTCCAGGTGGATCGGCGCGCGGGCGGCCTCGTCGTAGCGGAAGGTTTTCAGTTCGCGCTTCGGTGGAGTGACCAGGCCAGCCCATACGGTTTCGATCGACGCGACGATCATCGCACCCACCAGCACCACGGCCATCGGCCCGCGCTCGGTGTCGAAAATGCACGCCACACGCTCGTTGCGGGCGAACAGTTCCGGAACGTTTTCGGCGGTGGTCTGGTTCACCGAGAAAATCCGCCCGGGGATGTAGACCATTTCACGCAGAGTGCCCGCCAGCGGCATGTGCACGCGGTGGTAGTCCTTCGGCGACAGGTAGATGGTCGCAAAATCACCGCCCATGAACGGCGCGGCGTTGGCGGCGTCGCCACCGAGCAACTCCAGCACGCTGAAGCTGTGGCCCTTGGCCTGGAACACGCGACCGTGTTCGATCGGGCCGAGCTGGCTGATCGCGCCATCGGCCGGGCTCAGGATCGCGCCCGGGGTTTCGTCCAGCGGACGCGCGCCGTCTTTGAGGGCGCGGGTGAAGAAGGCGTTGAAGTGTTCGTAGGCGGTCAGGTCTTCGACCAGCGCCTGGGACATGTCCACCTGATAGCGCTTGGCGAACCAGGCGGTGAACGCATTCTTGAACCAGCGCACGCGGCACTCGGCGATGCAGCCGGCCAGGCGCGAGAGCAAGTGGTGGGGCAGCAGGTACTGGCTGATGATAAACAGACGCTTGTTCATTAATTGTCCTTAAGACCTTAAATCTCTACAGGGGTGTCGGGATGATTGCCCCATTCGCCCCAGGAGCCGGCGTAGCCCTTGACCCGCGGATAACCGAGGGACTTGGCCACCAGATAAGTGAAGCCAGAGCGATGATGGGTCTGGCAGTGGGTGATGACTTCTTTGTCTTTGCTGATCCCCAGTTGTTCCAGGATCTGCGGCATGTCGGTACGGATGCGCAGGTTGCGCGCCTGATCCATGCCGGCGGTCCATTCGAAGTTGACCGCGCCCGGGATGTGTCCGCCCTTGGCGGCCAGGACTTTCTCGCCGGAGAACTCCAGCGGCCCGCGCGCATCCCAGATCGCCAGGTCAGCGGCGCCGAGTCGGCTTTGCAGATATTCACGGGTAGCGGTGGGTTCGTTGTGCAGGGTCAACGGCACCGGGCCGCCCACCGGCGTCGGGACCTGGATCGACATCGGCAAGCCTTCGGCCAGCCAGGCCGGCAGGCCACCGTCGATGTAGTGGTACTTGTGGTGACCGATCACATCCAGCAACCAGATGAAACGTCCGGCCCAGCCACCGCCTTCGTCGTCATACACCACGTAGACTGCGTCGGGATTATGGCCCAGTTCGCCGAACAGGGCCTCGAGCGCCGCTTGCGGCGGCATCAGCCCCGGCGCGGGCGCCTGGCCGAGTTGGGTGCGTTTCGGGTCGACGAAGCGTGCACCGGGAATGTGCCCTTCGGTGTAGCGGGCGCTGCTGGTCAGGTCGACCAGAATCAGCTCGCGGGATTCGAGGCGAGGGAGCAAGTCGCTCGGCTCGATGACCAGCGGCAAGCCAGAGAAGTCAGACATGTGAGGTCTCCAGAGCACAAAAAACGGGGATTGTAACGCAGGCTTATTTGCCGCGCTGACTAAAGCTGTGCAGTGCCTTCTCGATGCACTGCGCGGTTTTGCCAAAGGCTTGTACGGTGATCTCGGAAAACGGTCCGCCACCCTGATCGGCAACGACGATCATGATCACCCGGCCGTTGTTGACCAGCGATCGCATCAACAGATGTTCACCGCCGAACTGCGCCCGCAGGCCGTTGGGCAGGCGCGCGGAAAATTGCGCGTTGTTGTCCGGTGTGATCCGCACCTGCGCCTGTTGCGCCAGCAAACGTTGCAGCACGTTGCTCTGGCTGACCACGAAATTCAGGCCGGCGGCTTCCTTTGGCAGGCCCGCCGTCTGGTGGACCCGCAGGTTGGCGTGGGTGCGGTCGGCCATCAGGATCATCACCCGTCGCATGCCGCAGGCAATCAGGGCATCGCGGGCCGAGGTGGTCAGGTGCATGGCGTTGGTGAAGCGGCTCGGTTCGACCAGTAGTTCGGCGCACTGGCTGCGCCACTTGGCCAGGTCTTCGGCGGTAGGCGCCGCGGCCGGCAGCAGGCCGGCATGGACCCGGTTCGTGCCCCATGGCCAGAGCAGCGCGACGGCGGGGTGCCACAGGTCGGGCATGGCGTGGTGACGCGCACTGTTGGCCGCCTGTTGGTGCAACTGCTGTTGCACCTCGTCCATCGAAATTTGCAGATAAAGGCTGGTCAGATACTGCCAGCGCTGGCTGTGCGGGCTGTCCCAGGCCTGTTGCGCCGAGAGCGCCAGTCCGTTGGCCAGCAGCACGGTGTTGGCCGGCTGATTGAGCCAGGTGCGCAGGGTCGGGTCTTCGTCCAGGCGGTTCTGCTGGCGCAGCGGGTGTTCGCTGTCGCGGGCGATGCGCAGCACTTTCACCAGTTCCCGTTGCTCGCTCAGCAGCAGCTTGTAACCCTGCTGGACCCAGATCGGCAGGCGCCAGAGGTCCACCATCGCCAGGCCGATTTTCAGCAGGCGCACGCCAAACAGCTGTTTTTCGACTTTGCGTGCCGACTCGCCCTTATGGATGACCCGCAGCTCCCAGTCCTCGAGCAACTGCGGATGGGTCAGCGCCAATGGCCACAATGGCGAAAGAAACAGCAGGCTGCCCCAGTGGATGTCCTGCCACAGCCGCGCCAGGCGACTGGCGAAAAAGCCGTTGGCCTGTTGCGTGGCGTGCTGGCTGATCATCTGCAGTTGGCGCAGGGCCTTGGGGATTTCGTTCTGGGGCACGGCGGGCAGGCGTTCGAGCAACTCTTCGGTGCGCTTGAGGCCCAGGCGACTGATCGCGACTTCGAGGTTTTCCGCAGGCTCGCTCAAACTGCCGTGGTTGTGCCGGTTGGCTTCGCGAAAGATGCTCAGCGCCAGGGCGGGGCTGTCCTGCATCAGTTCGGCAATGTTGCGCAACGAGCTGCGACTGTCGCGGATCGCCCGGCAGACACGGTCGTGGCTGGCCTGGGGAATCGGCAGTCGCACGCCATCCAGAAGTTTGACCCAACCTTCGAGGGTTGTCGGTTTTTGAGTCGCAGCGTTGGTTTCGTTAGCCATGTCTGGAGGCGATCATCGTCAGCATTCCCGGGGCCCAGAGTGGGTCAAATTGGCTTTTCGCCTGAACTGCCTTTAGTCTGGCGCAGTTTTGCCGATAAGTAGAAGAAGAGATTTATTAACTTCCGAATATGACCTTGAACCCGACTCAGTAAGTGCTCCCCTACCTATGGCTAAAATAATCGGCATCATCGTCGTATTCGCGAGCGTGCTCGGCGGATACGTGCTTTCCCACGGCAAAATCGCCGCCCTGATCCAGCCCTTCGAGGTCATGATCATCGGTGGTGCGGCCCTAGGCGCATTCCTGCAGGCCAACCCTGGCTATATGACCATGCACGTGCTCAAGAAGTCCCTGAGCATGTTCGGTTCGCGTTTCAGCCACGCCTTCTATCTTGAAGTGCTGGGCCTGATCTACGAGATCCTCAACAAGAGTCGTCGCGAAGGCATGATGGCCATCGAAGGCGACATCGAAGATGCTGCCGCGAGCCCGATCTTCGCCAAGTACCCTTCGGTCCTGAAAGACGAGCGCATGACCGCGTTCATCTGCGATTACCTGCGCATCATGTCCTCCGGCAACATGGCTCCCCACGAACTCGAAGGCCTGTTCGACATGGAGCTGTACAGCCTCAAAGAAGAACTGGAGCATCCTTCCCACGCGGTCAACGGCATCGCCGACGGCATGCCCGGCTTCGGTATCGTTGCGGCGGTACTGGGTATCGTGGTGACCATGGCTTCCCTGGGCGACGGCGACCAGAAGTCCATCGGCCTGCACGTAGGTGCGGCACTGGTAGGTACCTTCTTCGGTATTCTCGCCGCCTACGGCTTCTTCGGCCCGCTGGCCCATTCCCTGGCCCACGATGCCAAGGAAGAACTGAACATCTACGAAGCCATCAAGGCGTCGCTGGTGGCTTCGGCTTCCGGCATGCCGCCGTCGCTGGCCGTGGAGTTCGGGCGCAAGGTTCTGTACCCGGCGCACCGTCCTAGCTTCGCGGAGCTGGAACAAGCGGTTCGCGGTCGATAGTGCTTTGTTTCGCAAATACGTTCCTTTTTTGGCGAGTGGCTGGTGTCGCCAGACAAGGCGCCGCGACGAGTCATAGCTCGCTATGGCGAGGAGCGGCAACGCCGTATGGCGACAACAGACACCGTCAAAAAGGAACAGTATTTGTGAGACAGAGCACTCTCCATGGAAAATAACCAGCCGATTATCGTCAAGCGCGTCAAGCGCATCGCCGGCGGGCATCACGGGGGCGCCTGGAAAATCGCCTTCGCCGACTTCGCCACGGCGATGATGGCGTTCTTCCTGGTGTTGTGGCTGCTGTCCACCGCAACGCCGGAGCAGAAGATCGCCATCGCCGGTTACTTCAAGGACCCGATCGGCTTCTCCGAAAGCGGCACGCCTTACATCATCGACCTGGGCGGCACGCCGACCCTGGCGCCGGAAAACACCCTCAACCCCGAGGTGAAGTCCCAGCCGCAGCCGGACAAGGTCACGGTCGACGCCGAACAGGTCGAAGGCATGGCCGAGATGGTGGAGAAGGAGCGTCTCGAACTGTTGCTGCAGGAATTGCAGAACAAGGTCGAAGAGAATCCGCAGCTGCAGAAGTTCAAAGACCAGATCATGTTCGAGATCACCCCGGACGGCTTGCGCATCCAGATCGTGGACGCCGAGAACCGGCCGATGTTCGACTCGGGCTCTGCGCGTCTGAAACCGTATTTCGAAGACATCCTGCTGGCCATGGCTGACACCATCAAGGCGGTGCCGAACAAGATCAGCATCAGCGGTCACACCGATGCCAAGCCGTACAGCGGCACCGGCGACTTCGGTAACTGGGAGCTTTCGGCCAACCGCGCCAACGCCGCTCGCCGTGCGCTGGTGGCGGGCAGTTATCCGGATCAGCAAGTGGCGCGGGTCGTGGGTTATGCATCGTCGGCGCTGTTTGACCGCGAGCATCCGTTCAATCCGGTCAACCGTCGTATCGACATCATCGTGCTGACCAAGAAGGCCCAGCGGGCCATCGAAGGTTCGCAAGGCGCGGAACCGGCTCCGCAGACGCCGCCGGCAACACCGGGCGCAGAACCGGCTGCGCCACCTGCCGATCCGAACGCGTTGCCGGCGGACAAGGAGCCGTTGCCGGCCCATGAGCTGCGCGAGCGGTTGAACCTGTTCGACAACCCGCCGCCAAAGCCGGGTGAGGCGCCGAAGCAGCCTTGACGCTTTCCCTGTAGGCGCAGCCTTCGGCAGCTCCTACAGGGGGAATGCATTCAGAAACGAAAAAGCCGCGAGATCATCGCGGCTTTTTCGTTTCTAAAACCAAGGCTCAGTAGCCATTCTCCGGCAGGCTGGCGATGATCGAGCGGTAGCTGTTCATCCGCTGTTGCTGCACGCGGCCGTCTTCCAGGGCCTTGAGCAGGGCGCAACCGGGTTCGCGGTCGTGCTTGCAGTCGCGGAAGCGACAGGTGCCGAGCAGGTCGTTGAACTCGATGAAACCGGCCTCGACATCGGCACGGCTGACATGGCCCAGGCCGAATTCACGGATGCCCGGGGAGTCTATCAGCTCACCGCCGCCGGGGAAGTGGAACAAACGCGCGGTCGTGGTGGTGTGGGTGCCCTGGCCGGACAGCTCGGACAACGGCCCGACGCGGGTTTCGACGTCCGGCAGCAGGCTGTTGACCAGCGACGACTTGCCGACGCCGGACTGGCCGACGAACACGCTGATGCGTCCGTCCAGCTTCTGTTGCAGCAGCTCCATGCCGTTGCCGTGGTGGGCCGACACCTCCAGCACCGGATAACCCAGGGTGCGATAGACGCCCAGCAAGGCATTCAGCGCCGGGGCGTTATTTTCGTCGATCAGGTCGTACTTGTTCAGCAACAGCAGCGGCTTGATGCCCGCGTGTTCGGCGGCGACAAGGTAGCGGTCGATCAGGTTGGCGTGGGGCTCGGGCAGCGGCGCGAACACGATGACGATCATGTCGACGTTGGCCGCCACCGGCTTGAGCAGGCCGCGGCTGTCCGGACGGCACAGTTCGGTGTGGCGCGGCAGTTGCGCGACGATCACGCCGATGCCCTGGTTGCCGGCACGCCAGACCACCTGATCGCCGGTCACCAGCGCCGGCAGGTTGGCGCGCAGGTAGCAACGGAACACTTGGCCTGCGTGTTCGCCATCGCGGGCCTCGACTTCGACCTGCACACCGAAGTGCGCGATCACCAGGCCGTGCTGTTCCGGGCCCAGATCACCGCCCTCCAGTGCCTGGACAGCCGAGGACTCGCGTTTGGCGGCGCGGGCAGCGCGTTCGCCCTGAATCTTTTCGATGCGCCAGCTTTGGCGACGATTGAGTTGGCGTTTGGCCATGGGTGTTCCGTATTGAAAGAATGCAGCGATTAGGTAAAACGGCCGCGAGTTTAGCACGCCCGGCCACCGGCCTAGGCTAAACTGCGCAGCATTGCCTAGGAGCCGACACATGCAAAGTTCGCAAAACCTGATCTGGATCGACCTGGAAATGACCGGTCTGAACCCGGACACCGACGTCATCATCGAAATGGCCACCATCGTTACCGACAGTGACCTGAACACCCTGGCCGAAGGTCCGGTCATCGCCATCCACCACAGCGACGAAGTCCTGGCCACCATGGACGAGTGGAACACCCGCACCCACGGCAACTCGGGCCTGACCCAGCGCGTGCGCGAAAGCCGCATCAGCATGGCGCAAGCCGAAGCCCAGACCATCGAGTTCCTGGAAAAGTGGGTGCCACGGGGCAAGTCGCCGATCTGCGGCAACAGCATCTGCCAGGACCGTCGCTTCCTTTATACGCACATGAAATCCCTGGAAAGCTTCTTCCACTACCGCAACCTCGACGTCTCGACGCTCAAGGAGCTGGCGGCACGCTGGGCGCCGGACGTGCGCGACAGCTTCAAGAAGGGCAGCACCCACCTGGCCCTGGACGACATCCGCGAATCCATCGCCGAGCTGCAGCACTACCGCAAGCACTTCATCAAGTTCTGATCTGTAGGAGCTGCCGAAGGCTGCGATCTTTTGATCTTGATCTAAAAAATCGCCCCCCTCGGCAGCGCCTACACAACCCAGTGGTGAAATGCGTAGACTGCGCGCCTTTTTCGCAAGGATCGCCACCATGCTGTTGATGCTCTACCTGATCGCCATCACCGCCGAAGCCATGACTGGCGCCCTGTCCGCGGGCCGTCGCGGCATGGACTGGTTCGGTGTGGTGCTGATCGCCTGCGTCACGGCATTGGGCGGCGGTTCGGTGCGGGATGTGCTGCTCGGTCACTATCCGCTGACCTGGGTCAAGCACCCGGAATACCTGGTGCTGACCAGCATCGCGGCGATGTTCACGGTGTTTACCGCCCGCTGGATGCGCCACCTGCGCTCGCTGTTTCTGGTGCTCGACGCCGTCGGTCTGGTGGCCTTCACCCTGATCGGCTGCATGACCGCCCTGGAAATGGGCCACGGCATGCTGGTCGCATCCGTCAGCGGGGTGATCACCGGGGTGTTCGGCGGTATCCTGCGGGATATCTTCTGCAACGACATTCCGCTGATCTTCCGTCGCGAGCTCTACGCCAGCGTCTCTTTCGCGGCGGCCTGGTGCTACATGCTCTGCCTGTATCTGAACGTGCCGAGCGAGCAGGCGCTACTGATCACGCTGTTCGGCGGCTTCCTGCTGCGCTTGCTGGCGATCCGTTTCCACTGGGAAATGCCCAAGTTCGTCTACAACGACGAAGCCTGATGTTTCTCTGTGTGCGAGCCTGCTCGCTCCTACAGGAGGCCGTGTTGTTTGAGGGCCCATTCGACGTGTTCGCGGACCATTTCCGAAGGATGATCGCGGCGGGCCTTTAGAGCCTCAATCACCGGAATCGTCGACGGCGCATTGCCCAGCCCCACCGCCAGATTGCGCAGCCAGTTCACATAACCCGTCCGACGCAACGGCGAACCTTCGGTGCTGCCGAGAAATTTGTCTTCATCCCACATGAACAATTCGGCCAGATCGGCGTTGTCCAGGTTGTGCCGTGGTTTGAAATCGCTCTCCCCGGACGGCCGGGCAAAACGGTTCCACGGGCAGACGATCTGACAGTCATCGCAACCGAATACCCGATTGCCGATCAACGGTCGCAGATCCTCGGGAATTGCGCCCTTGAGCTCGATGGTCAAGTAGGAAATGCAGCGCCTGGCATCCAGCACATAAGGGCCAACGAAGGCATTGGTCGGGCAGATGTCCAGGCAGGCGCTGCATCGACCGCAATGTTCAGTGGCGTGGGGCGGGTCCACGGGCAGTGGCAAATCGACGAACAGCTCGGCAAGGAAGAAATAACTTCCCGCCTTTCGATTCAAGACCAGGGTGTTCTTGCCGATCCAACCCAGGCCGGCCTGTTCCGCAATGGCTTTCTCCAGCACCGGAGCGCTGTCGACGAAGGCGCGAAAACCGAACGGGCCGATCTGCGCCTGAATTTTTTCTGCCAGTTGCTGCACGCGTTTACGGATCAATTTGTGGTAATCGCGGCCCAAGGCATAACGCGAGACGTAGGCTTTTTCCGGTTGGGCCAGCAGCTGCGCCATTTGGGTGTCGCCCGACAGGTAGTCCATGCGCAGCGAAACCACGCGCAACGTGCCCGGTACCAGCTCTTCGGGGTGCGAGCGCTTGCTGCCATGGGCGCCCATGTAGTCCATTTCGCCGTGGTAGCCCGCCTCGAGCCAGCGTTGCAGGTGCTGCTCGTGTTCGGCCAGGTCCAGGCCGCTGATGCCGACTTGCTGGAAGCCCAGTTCGCGGCCCCAGTCCTTGATGGATTGGGCGAGGGCGGGCAGGTCTGTGGTAATGGCGGGCATGAGGCGAGAGAAACCGGGAGCTGAGGTGCGTATAATTCTGCCAGACATCGGAGCCCGAAGACGCATGCCGCACACTAAAGATGATTTCCCCGACGCGCTGTACAGCGCCGCGCAAGTGCGAGCACTGGATGCGAGCGT
Source organism: Pseudomonas sp. C1C7 (assembly GCF_013359595.1). Classification (GTDB taxonomy): domain Bacteria; phylum Pseudomonadota; class Gammaproteobacteria; order Pseudomonadales; family Pseudomonadaceae; genus Aquipseudomonas. The sequence goes on from NZ_JABFMP010000002.1 coordinate 190,237, forward strand.
GATTGCGGCCGGTACGCCGGGCTTCGAATTGATGCAGCGGGCCGCGCGGGCCACATGGCGCGCGCTGGTGCGCCAGTGGCCGGCGGCGAACGAACTGACCGTGGTTGCCGGGCACGGCAATAACGCTGGCGACGGTTATCTGGTGGCGGTGCTGGCCAAGCGTGCCGGTTGGACGGTACGGGTCTTGGCGGCGGGCGATCCGCAACTGTTGCGCGGTGACGCGGCTTGCGCCCATGCCGAAGCCCTGGGGGAAAAAGTTTCCATCGAGCCCTGGACGGTGCAAGCCGAATTGCGCGGCCTGGTGCTGGACGCCTTGCTCGGCATCGGCCTGAGCGGCGAGGTGCGCGAGCCCTACGCCAGTGTGATTGCCGCGATCAACGCCAGTGGCCTGCCGGTCGCGGCGGTGGATATCCCTTCCGGGCTGTGCGCCGATACCGGTCGCATCCTCGGCTGCGCAGTGCAGGCCGATCTGACCGTCACTTTCATCGGCTTGAAACTGGGCCTGTTCACCGGCGATGCGCCGGATGTAGTGGGGGAGCTGGTTTTCAACGACCTGCACGCCGATCCGCAACTGCTAGAAGCTTCGCCAATCAGCGCGCTGCGCCTGACTTCCGGCAATCTGCCGCGCCTGGCCGCCCGGCCACCGACCTCCCATAAAGGCAAATTCGGCCATCTGCTGCTGATCGGTGGTGATCGCGGTTTGGGCGGGGCGATCCTGCTGAGCGCGCAAAGTGCGTTGCGCAGCGGCGCGGGCATGGTCTCGGTGGCGACTCGCAGCGAGCATGTGCCCGCCGCCCTGGCCAGAATCCCCGAAGCGATGGTGCTGGGGACTTCGTCGGCCAATCAGCTGATGGAATTGCTTCAAAAAGTTTCTGTGCTGGTCGTCGGTCCCGGCCTTGGACAGGCTGCCTGGGGGCGTGGCCTGTTGTCCGCAGCCGCCAACGCACCGTTGCCGCAAGTCTGGGATGCCGATGCGCTGAACCAGCTGGCCGAAGAACGGGTGAATGTGCCCAGGGATTGCGTGATCACGCCGCATCCCGGGGAAGCGGCGCGACTGCTCGGTATCAGCACCGCCCAAATTCAGGCCAATCGCCCGGCCGCCGCCCATGCGCTGAGCAAAAAATACTCGACGGTCGTGATCCTAAAGGGAGCCGGCAGCCTGATCGCCAGTCCCGACGGACGGTTGGCGGTATGTCATCAGGGGCACCCGGCCATGGCCACCGCGGGTTTGGGTGATGTGCTCGCCGGCTTGGTCGGCGCGCTGCTGGCCCAGGGCATGGAGGCTTTCGACGCAGCCTGCCTGGCGGTCTGGCTGCATGCCAATGCCGGTGAGCAACAAGGTAAATTCGGCCGTGGGCTGGCGGCCAGTGATCTGATACCAGCCATTCGTCAGTTGTTGGAGGAGCATGCACCGTGTCTGAAGTAACCCTGTACCTGGCGGATGAAGAGGCGATGACCGCGTTCGGCACGCGTATCGCACAGATCACGAAAGGGCACGGCCTGATTTTTCTCGAGGGCAACCTGGGGATGGGCAAGACCACCCTGTCCCGGGGCATTATTCGGGGGCTTGGGCACGTCGGCGCGGTGAAAAGCCCGACCTTTACCCTGGTCGAGCCCTATGAAATCGGCGACATTCGCGCCTTCCACTTCGACCTGTACCGTCTGGTCGACCCGGAGGAGCTGGAATTCCTCGGTATCCGCGACTATTTCGAAGACGACGCCCTGTGCCTGATCGAGTGGCCGGATAAAGGTGCAGGCTTTTTGCCAAAGCCCGACCTGACCATTACCATTAGCCCGCAAGACAGCGGGCGTTCGCTGAAAATTTTGTCCCAGGGTTCGCGTGGCGAGTCCTGGTGTGCCGCTTTGGCATTGGAATCTATATAGATGATGGGGTTAGGTATGCGCTTTCGCGCGTTGGTTGCTGCCGTTGGGGTGTTGTTTCTGGCTGTAACCGTAGACGCCATGGCCGAGACCAAGGTCAACAGCGTGCGCCTGTGGCGGGCGCCGGACAACACGCGACTGGTGTTCGACCTGAGCGGCCCCGTGCAACACAGCGTCTTTACCCTGACGGCCCCGGATCGTCTGGTCATCGACATCAACGGCGCCACCCTGGGCGCGCCGCTGAACATCAACAGCGCCAATACCCCGATCACGGCGATGCGCTCCGCACAGCGCACACCGACCGACCTGCGGGTGGTCATCGACCTGAAAAAGGCCGTCACGCCGAAAAGCTTCTCCCTGGCCCCGAATGCCCAGTACGGCAACCGACTGGTGGTCGACCTGTTCGATAACCCGGCGGATGCCGCGCCACCGCCTGCGCCAAGCCCGTCGGTGGCCACTGTTCCGGCGGTGCCGGTCACGCCTGCGGAGCCGGCAATCAAGCTGCCACCGGCACCGGCCGGCAAGCGCGACATCATTGTGGTGATCGACGCCGGTCACGGCGGTGAAGACCCGGGTGCTTCCGGCTCTCGCGGTCAGCGTGAAAAAGACGTGGTGCTGCAGATCGCCCGCGAATTGCAGCGTCAGGTCAACGGCATGAAAGGCTTCCGCGCCGAACTGACCCGTACCGGCGACTACTTCATCCCGCTGCGCGGACGTACCGAGATCGCCCGCAAGAAGGGCGCCGACCTGTTCGTTTCCATTCACGCCGACGCCGCGCCTTCGACTGCCGCTTTCGGCGCTTCGGTGTTCGCCCTGTCCGATCGCGGCGCCACGTCCGAGACCGCGCGCTGGCTGGCCGACAGTGAAAACCGCTCCGACCTGATCGGTGGTGCCGGCAACGTCAGCCTCGATGACAAGGACCGCATGCTCGCTGGCGTGCTGCTGGACCTGTCGATGACCGCGTCCCTGACCTCCAGCCTCAACGTCGGCCAGAAAGTCCTGAGCAACATCGGCCGGGTCACGCCGCTGCACAAGCAGCGGGTCGAACAGGCCGGGTTCATGGTGCTGAAGTCGCCGGACATTCCGTCGATCCTGGTGGAAACCGGGTTCATCTCCAACGCCAACGAAGCCTCCAAGCTTGCCGCTTCGAGCCACCAGCAGGCGCTGGCGCGTTCCATCAGCAGCGGCGTGCGCCAGTTCTTCCAGCAGAACCCGCCGCCGGGCACTTACATCGCCTGGCTGCGCGACTCCGGCAAGATTGCCCAGGGGCCGCGTGACCACCGGGTGAGCCCGGGCGAAACCCTGGCGATGATTGCCGTGCGTTATCAGATCTCGCCAGCTGCGCTGCGTAGCGCGAACAAACTTTCCAGCGATGAGCTCAAAGTAGGTCAACATTTGACCATTCCGGGTACGGAACTGGCGGCCAAGGAATGAGTGAGGCCGTGATCAACAGTGCTCGCATCGAGCTGCTCAGCCCACGGCTGGCGAACCAGATCGCCGCCGGTGAGGTGGTCGAGCGTCCGGCGTCGGTGATCAAGGAGTTGCTGGAAAACAGCCTCGACTCCGGCGCCCGGCGTATCGATGTCGACGTGGAGCAGGGCGGCGTCAAGTTGCTGCGGGTGCGGGATGACGGCAGCGGCATTTCCGCCGATGACCTGCCTCTGGCCCTGGCCCGTCACGCCACCAGCAAAATCCGCAATCTGGAAGACCTCGAACAGGTGATGAGCCTGGGCTTTCGCGGCGAGGCGCTGGCATCGATCAGCTCCGTTGCGCGCCTGACCCTGACCTCGCGTACCCGCGATGCCGATCAGGCCTGGCAGGTCGAAACCGAAGGTCGCGAAATGTCGCCCCGGGTCCAGCCGGCCGCGCATCCGGTGGGGACGTCCGTCGAAGTACGCGACCTGTTTTTCAATACCCCGGCGCGGCGCAAGTTTCTCAAGACCGAAAAAACCGAATTCGATCATCTGCAGGAGGTGATTCGGCGCCTGGCCCTGGCACGCTTCGACGTGGCGTTCCATTTGCGCCATAACGGCAAGACCATCCTCAGCCTGCACGAAGCCCGTGACGATGCCGCCCGTGCCCGACGGGTAGCGGCAATTTGCGGGCCCGGCTTCCTTGAGCAGGCGCTGCCGATCGAAATCGAGCGCAATGGCCTGCATTTGTGGGGTTGGGTCGGGTTGCCGACGTTCAACCGCAGCCAGGCGGATCTGCAGTATTTCTTTGTCAACGGCCGTGCGGTGCGCGACAAACTGGTCGCCCACGCGGTGCGCCAGGCCTATCGCGACGTGCTGTTCAATGGCCGGCACCCGACGTTCGTGCTGTTTTTCGAGGTCGACCCGACCGGCGTCGACGTCAACGTGCACCCGACCAAGCACGAAGTGCGCTTCCGTGAAGGGCGCATGGTTCACGACTTCCTTTATGGCACCCTGCATCGCGCGTTGGGTGATGTGCGGCCTGAAGATCAGCTGGCCGCGCCGGTTGCGACCGCCATCGTGCGGCCGACGGGTCTGGAGGCTGGCGAGTTCGGACCCCAGGGTGAAATGAGCCTGGCGGCCAATGCGCTTCTGGAGCAGCCGCAGGCGCAACCTTCCTTCAATACGCCGTCGGGCGCGGGTTCAGGTGGCGGGTATCAGTATCAGTACACCCCGCGTCCGCAGTCCCCGGTTCCTGCCGCTGAAGCGCAGGCGGCCTATCGCGAGTTCTACGCGCCGCTGCCCGAAACCAACGCGACCGCCTTGCCCGCCGGGCAGGGCGATATTCCGCCGCTGGGCTATGCGCTGGCGCAGCTCAAAGGTATCTACATACTTTCGGAAAACGCCCAGGGTCTGGTGCTGGTGGACATGCACGCCGCACACGAGCGGATCATGTACGAACGCCTGAAAATCGCGATGGCCAGCGAAGGCTTGAGCGGCCAGCCGCTGCTGGTGCCCGAGTCGCTGGCGGTCAGTCAACGTGAAGCCGATTGCGCCGAAGAACACGCCGCCTGGTTCCAGCGCCTGGGCTTCGAATTGCAGCGCCTGGGCCCGGAAACCCTGGCGATCCGGCAGATTCCGGCCCTGCTCAAGCAGGCTGAAGCCAACCGTTTGGTGGGCGACGTCCTGGCCGATCTGATGGAATACGGCACCAGCGACCGCATTCAGGCGCACCTGAACGAATTGCTCGGGACCATGGCCTGCCACGGCGCGGTGCGAGCGAACCGGCGCCTGGCGATTCCGGAAATGAACGGTCTGCTGCGGGACATGGAAAACACCGAACGCAGCGGCCAATGCAACCATGGCCGGCCAACCTGGACTCAATTGGGTCTGGATGATCTGGACAAACTGTTCTTGCGCGGTCGTTGATGAGCCAGTTCCCACCCGCGATTTTCCTGATGGGCCCGACCGCGGCGGGCAAGACCGATCTGGCCATCGAGCTCACCAAGGTACTGCCCTGCGAGCTGATCAGTGTCGATTCGGCCCTGGTCTACCGTGGCATGGACATCGGCACGGCCAAGCCATCCAAGGAGCTGCTGGCGGAATTTCCGCACCGTCTGATCGACATTCTCGACCCGGCGGAGAGCTATTCGGCAGCGGATTTTCGCCGCGATGCCCTCGAAGCGATGGCCGATATCACGTCGCGGGGAAAAATTCCGCTGTTGGTAGGCGGCACGATGCTCTACTACAAGGCGTTGATCGAAGGTCTGGCGGACATGCCGGCAGCCGATCCGCAAGTCCGTGCGCAGATCGAAGAAGAAGCCGCGCGCCTTGGCTGGCAGGCCCTGCATGATCAATTGGCGGTGATCGATCCGGTGTCTGCCGCGCGCATTCACCCGAACGATCCGCAGCGACTCAGTCGAGCACTGGAAGTTTATCGCGTCAGTGGTCAAAGCATGACTGACCTGCGCCTGCAACAATCTGCGCAAAGTACTGAAGCTGCGGCTTCGGGACGGCAACAATTGCCCTATACTGTCGCGAACTTGGCCATTGCCCCGGCAAATCGCCAGGTACTGCACGAGCGAATTAAACAAAGATTCACTTTAATGTTGGAACAGGGATTCATCGACGAGGTCGTAGCCCTGCGTGAGCGAAGTGACCTGCATGCCGGGTTGCCGTCTATACGTGCGGTAGGCTACCGACAAGTCTGGGATTACCTGGATGGCAAGCTGACGGCGGCCGAGATGCAGGAGCGGGGAATCATCGCCACGCGCCAATTGGCCAAGCGTCAGTTCACATGGTTGCGCAGTTGGGCTGATTTACATTGGCTGGACAGCCTGGATTGCGACAATCTGCCGCGCGCCTTGAAATACTTGGGGACCATCTCCATATTGAGCTGAGTCCTTGCAATTGCCGTCTATCCTTGGGGGTGTGACGGCCACAAGTCATCTGTTTACCTATTTTTATTATTGAATCCTTAAAGGAGTGCGGCACATGTCAAAAGGGCATTCGCTACAAGACCCTTACTTGAACACTTTACGTAAAGAGAAAGTTGGGGTGTCCATCTACCTGGTCAACGGTATCAAACTGCAAGGCACGATCGAGTCTTTCGACCAGTTCGTTATTCTGCTGAAAAACACCGTAAGCCAGATGGTCTACAAACACGCTATCTCTACAGTAGTGCCGGTTCGCCCGATTCGTCTGCCAAGCGCAGGTGATAACGAATCTGGTGATGCTGAGCCAGGTAACGCCTGATAGGAGTCTCCTTTGTTCTTTGAGCGCCACGGTGGTGGTGAGCGAGCCATTCTCGTTCACTTGGATGGTCAGGACCCTGAGGCGCGCGAAGATCCGCAGGAGTTTCAGGAGTTGGCAACGTCGGCTGGCGCCGAGACCGCCGCGTTTTTCAACGTGCCGCGCAATCGGCCAACCGCCAAATACCTGATTGGCAGTGGCAAGGTCGAGGAACTGCGCGACCTGGTCAAGGCCGAACAGGTCGATCTGGTGATTTTCAATCACATCCTCACGCCCAGTCAGGAACGTAACCTCGAACGTGTTTTCGAGTGTCGCGTGATCGACCGCACGGGTCTGATTCTCGATATCTTCGCCCAACGCGCCCGCACCCATGAAGGCAAGCTCCAGGTCGAACTGGCCCAGCTTGAGCACATGAGTACGCGGCTGGTGCGTGGCTGGACTCACCTTGAGCGCCAGAAAGGTGGTATCGGTCTGCGTGGTCCGGGTGAAACCCAGCTGGAAACCGACCGACGCCTGTTGCGGGTTCGCCTGCGGCAGATCAAGGGGCGCCTGGAAAAGGTCCGCAGCCAGCGCGAGCAGTCGCGTCGCGGCCGCAAGCGCGCGGAGATCCCGACGGTTTCACTGGTGGGCTACACCAACGCCGGCAAATCGACGCTGTTCAATTCCGTCACCGAATCCGACGTCTTCGCCGCCGACCAGCTGTTCGCCACCCTCGACCCGACTTTGCGTCGACTCGAGCTCGATGACCTCGGGCCGATCGTGCTGGCCGACACCGTGGGCTTCATTCGCCACCTGCCGCACAAACTGGTCGAGGCTTTTCGGGCTACGCTCGAAGAGTCGAGCAACTCCGACCTGCTGCTGCACGTGATCGACTCCCATGAGCCCGATCGCATGTCGCAGATCGAACAGGTGATGGTGGTGCTCGGCGAGATCGGGGCCCAAGACTTGCCGATACTTGAGGTATACAACAAACTCGATTTACTCGAGGGTGTTGAGCCGCAGATCCAGCGTGATGCCGATGGCAAGCCGCAGCGGGTCTGGTTGTCGGCCAAGGACGGTTCCGGTCTGGACCTGCTCAAGCAGGCCGTGGCCGAACTGCTCGGCGAGGATTTGTTTGTAGGTACCTTGCGCTTGCCGCAACGTTTTGCTCGACTGCGTGCGCAGTTTTTCGAAGTCGGTGCGGTACAAAAGGAAGAACACGACGAGGAAGGCATCAGCCTGCTGGCCGTTCGCTTGCCGCGAGTCGAATTGAATCGACTGGTGAGCCGCGAAGGTTTGCAACCGCTGGACTTCATCGAGCAACACACTTTGCAATAAAAGCCTGAAAAAGCGGTTGTGTCGTGGTGACAGGCATTCTGTAGCATTGGTCGGCGCGCCGTGGGTGCGTCTTTGCTTTATCAGATGGAGAGCGCTATGGCTTGGAATGAGCCGGGTGGCAACTCGAATAATCAGGATCCTTGGGGTGGCAAGCGTCGTAACAACGGCGATCGCAAGGGGCCGCCGGATCTCGACGAGGCCTTCCGAAAGCTGCAGGAAAGCCTGAACGGGTTGTTCGGTGGTGGTAAGAAACGTGGTGGGGATGACGGTGGTGGTTCGGGCAAGAGTGGCGGCTTCGGCGGTCTGCTCGGCATCGGCCTGGTCGTTGCCGCCGCAGTCTGGCTGTACAGCGCGGTCTATGTCGTCGACGAGCAGGAGCAAGCCGTGGTGCTGCGCTTCGGCAAGTACTACGAGACCGTCGGTCCTGGCCTGAACATCTATTTCCCGCCGATCGACAAGAAGTACATGGAAAACGTCACGCGTGAGCGTGCGTACACCAAGCAGGGCCAGATGCTGACCGAAGACGAGAACATCGTCGAAGTGCCGCTGACCGTGCAGTACAAGATCAGCAACCTGCAGGACTTCGTGCTGAGCGTCGATCAGCCGGAGATCAGCCTGCAGCACGCGACCGACAGCGCCCTGCGCCATGTGGTGGGTTCCACCGCGATGGACCAGGTGCTGACCGAAGGTCGTGAGCAGATGGCCAGCGAAATCAAGGAGCGTCTGCAACGCTTCATGGACACCTACCGCACGGGTATCACCGTGACCCAGGTCAACGTACAGAGCGCAGCGGCACCGCGTGAAGTGCAGGAAGCCTTCGATGACGTGATCCGTGCCCGTGAAGACGAGCAGCGTTCGCGCAACCAGGCTGAAACCTATGCCAACGGCGTCGTGCCGGAGGCCCGTGGTCAGGCCCAGCGCATTCTCGAAGATGCCAACGGTTACCGAGATGAAACCATCTCCCGCGCCAAGGGTGAGGGTGATCGCTTCACCAAGCTGGTCGCCGAGTATCGCAAGGCACCTGAAGTGACCCGCCAGCGTCTGTACCTGGACACCATGCAGGAAGTCTTCAGCAGCACCAGCAAGGTTCTTGTGACCGGCAACAAGAACGGCCAGAGCAACCTGCTCTACCTGCCGCTGGACAAGATGATCGACAGCAGTGGCCGCAGCACCAGCTCGCCGATGAGCAGTGCGGCAGCCAGCAGCAATGAAGCGAATGCGCGTGCAGCAGCTGATCTGCAACAACAGCCAGCACGTACCAGGGAGAGTCGCTGATGAGCAATAAATCGCTGATCGCCCTTATTGTCGGCGTCGTCGTGGCCATCGCTGCCTGGAACTGCTTCTACATCGTGGCTCAGACCGAGCGCGCGGTGTTGCTGCAGTTCGGTCGCGTGGTCCAGACCGATGTTCAGCCAGGCCTGCATGTGAAGGTGCCTTACGTTAACCAGGTGCGCAAATTCGACGCTCGCCTGATGACGCTGGATGCGCCGACACAACGCTTCCTGACCCTGGAAAAGAAAGCCGTGATGGTCGATGCCTACGCCAAGTGGCGTGTGAAGGACGCCGAGCGTTTCTACACCGCGACTTCCGGCCTCAAGCAGATTGCCGACGAGCGTCTGTCCCGCCGTCTGGAATCGGGCCTGCGTGACCAGTTCGGTAAGCGCACCCTGCACGAAGTGGTATCGGGTGAGCGTGATGCGCTGATGGCCGACATCACCGCGTCGCTGAACAAGATGGCTGAAAAGGAACTGGGTATCGAAGTGGTCGACGTTCGCGTCAAGACCATCGACCTGCCCAAGGAAGTGAACCGCAGCGTGTTCGAACGTATGAGCACCGAGCGTGAGCGTGAAGCTCGCGAGCACCGCGCCAAGGGTAACGAGCTGGCTGAAGGCATCCGTGCCGACGCCGATCGTCAACGCCGCGTGCTGCTGGCTGAAGCCTATCGTGAATCCGAAGAGATTCGCGGTGACGGCGACGCCCAGGCCGCTGCGATCTACTCCAAGGCCTACGGTCAGGATCAGGAGTTCTACGCGTTCTACCGTAGCCTGCGTGCTTACCGTGAAAGCTTCGCGAACAAATCCGACGTCATGGTCCTGGACCCAAGCAGTGACTTCTTCCACTACCTGGAAAAAGCCAAGCCTTGATACGGCGTTGACTCAAATCACCCCGCCCGGCGGTTAAAACCTCTGGCGGGGTGATCCTTTGGGAAAACGTGTGTATGATGCGGCAGCCGGGAAATTCCCGGCTTTTTTGCGTCTGCATGTTTGATTGCTGTTTTTGTGCGGATGCCAGGGCCTGATGGCTCGACAGGTTTACGAGGAAAGTGCTTGGCGAAGCCTATTTCAGGCTTTTCGCTTCGTCGCCCATGCGCGCTGCTTTCGCTGGGCGGATCATTTTCTGCTTCACTCAAGGCTCGCCCAACGGCTTGCCGCCCGGATCAAAGGGGAATGGCGTAATGGCAACGGTAGACCGCTGGCTGCTGCCAGATGGCATCGAAGAAGTACTGCCACCGGAGGCGGCGCGCATAGAAGTCGCGCGTCGTCAGGTGTTGGATCTGTTCCAGAGCTGGGGTTACGAGTTCGTCGTGACTCCCCATATCGAGTACCTGGAATCCCTGCTGACCGGCGCAGGTCAGGACCTGGATCTGCGCACCTTCAAGGTCATCGACCCGCAATCGGGTCGGCAGATGGGTTTCCGTGCCGACATTACGCCGCAAGTAGCGCGTATCGATGCGCATACCCTGCGTCGCGAAGGCCCCAACCGCTTGTGCTATGCCGGCAGCGTACTGCACGCCCAGCCGCGCGCCCTGTCGTCCTCGCGCAGCCCGATCCAGCTGGGCGCCGAGCTGTACGGCGATGCCAGCCCGAGCAGCGACGTCGAAGTGATCAGCCTGATGCTGGCCATGCTGCAACTGGCCGATGTGCCGGACGTGCACATGGACCTTGGGCATGTCGGCATCTACCGCGGGCTGGCGCGCGCCGCCGGCTTGTCCGGTGAAGTCGAGCAGCAATTGTTCGATGCATTGCAGCGCAAGGCCATCGACGAGGTCATTACCTTGACTGAAGGTCTGCCAGCGGATCTGTCGGACATGCTGCGCGCGCTGGTGGATCTGTGCGGTGGTCGCGAAGTGCTGGAAGCGGCTCGCGAGCGCCTGGCGAAGGCGCCGGCTCCGGTGCTGGCGGCTCTGGACGACCTGCTGGCGATTGCCGAGCGTCTGTCCGTGCGTTTCCCGGAACTGCCGTTGTACTTCGACCTTGGCGAGCTGCGTGGCTACCACTACCACACCGGTGTGGTGTTCGCGGTGTTCGTGCCGGGCGTTGGCCAGTCCATTGCCCAGGGCGGTCGTTACGACGACATCGGCGCCGACTTCGGTCGCGCCCGTCCGGCAACCGGCTTCTCTACCGATTTGAAAACCCTGGTGACCCTGGGGCGTGCTGAGATCGAGCTACCGTCTGGCGGTATCTGGATGCCTGACAGTACGGATGCGGCACTCTGGCAGCAGGTTTGCCAGTTGCGCAGTGAGGGTCAGCGTGTCGTTCAGGCCTTGCCTGGGCAACCTTTGGCCGCCGCCCGTGAAGCGGACTGCGACCGGCAATTGATTCAGCAGAACGGGCTTTGGCAAGTATCGCCACTGGCTTCTTGAGTTTTCCTGCCGGCCGCCGCCGGCACCAAGTTTGCGCGAATGAGGACAAGTGTTATGGGTAAGAATGTCGTAGTCCTGGGCACCCAGTGGGGTGATGAGGGCAAAGGCAAGATCGTTGATCTGCTGACCGAACATGCTGCCGCCGTAGTGCGCTACCAGGGTGGCCACAACGCTGGACACACGCTGGTGATCGACGGCGAAAAAACCGTCTTGCACCTGATTCCGTCGGGCGTGTTGCGCGAAGGCGTAGAGTGCCTGATCGGCAACGGCGTGGTGGTTGCACCTGACGCCCTGCTGCGGGAAATCAACAAGCTGGAAGAGAAAGGCGTACCGGTGCGCGAGCGCCTGCGCATCAGCCCTTCCTGCCCGCTGATCCTGTCCTACCACGTAGCGCTGGACCAGGCCCGTGAAAAGGCCCGTGGCGAGCACAAGATCGGCACCACCGGTCGCGGCATCGGCCCGGCCTACGAAGACAAGGTTGCACGTCGCGGCCTGCGTATCGGTGACCTGTTCCACCGCGAGCGTTTCGCCGCCAAGCTGGGCGAGTTGCTCGATTACCACAACTTCGTGCTGGTCAATTACTACAAAGAGCCTGCGATCGACTTCCAGAAGACTCTGGACGAGTGCATGGAATATGCCGAGCTGCTCAAGCCGCTGATGCTCGACGTCACCGCCGAGCTGCACGAACTGCGTCGCGCCGGCAAGGACATCATGTTCGAAGGCGCCCAGGGCTCCCTGCTGGACATCGACCACGGTACCTACCCGTACGTCACCAGCTCCAACACCACCGCTGGCGGCATCGCCACCGGTTCCGGTGTGGGCCCGATGTTCATCGACTACATCCTGGGTATCACCAAGGCCTACACCACTCGCGTCGGTTCCGGTCCGTTCCCGACCGAACTGTTCGACGACGTGGGTGCGTTCCTGGCCAAGCGTGGCCACGAATTCGGTGCTACCACCGGTCGTGCCCGTCGTTGCGGCTGGTTCGATGCCGTCATCCTGCGTCGCGCCATCGACGTCAACAGCATCTCGGGCCTGTGCCTGACCAAGCTGGACGTACTGGACGGCCTGGAAACCATCAACATCTGCGTTGGCTACAAGAACCAGGACGGTGCAGTGATCGACGCGCCGACCGACGCCGACAGCTACATCGGCCTGGAGCCGGTGTACGAAGAGATGCCGGGCTGGAAAGAATCCACCCTGGGCGCCAAGACCCTGGAAGAGCTGCCGCAGGCGGCACGCAACTACATCACCCGTCTCGAAGAGTTGGTCGGCGCGCCGATCGACATTATTTCGACAGGTCCGGACCGCAACGAAACCATCGTTCTGCGTCACCCGTTCGCCTGATAAGTTGTTGATGTAAAACACAAAGGCCCCTTAATCGGGGCCTTTGTCGTATATGCCCGTCGCGCGGCATGACCTTTGCAGCGAACATTGAAAAAAGCATTGCTTCCGGCGTGCTATCAATTTAATGGCGCCAAAGCAGAGGGATTTCCATGTCGGCCGTTCTCTCCCTGTTACAAAGCCGTCTTTTGCGGCCTGTATTCGTTACTCTCGGTATCGCCCTTTTGGTGCAGGTGCTGGTAGCCGTTGCTCTGACCCGGAGCACGGTAACCGCATTGGAAGCCGATCTGGGTTCGCGCCTGGGAGCTGACAGTCAAAAACTTTCCGGCGAACTGGAGCAGGCGGGGCGTGAAGTCACCTCCAGCCTCGACAACCTTTCTGCCAGCACGCGGCAACGGCTGACGGCCGGCTTGTCCTCGCGCCTGGAAGAAGAGCAGGCACAGTTGCGTGCTACCCTGGAAAAAGACCTGAAGGACTCCGCCAACGATATGGCGCAGCTCCTGGCTTCGGTCGCACCCCGCGCCATGTGGGACAACGACATTCCAACCCTCTCCGAATTCGCCCGCCGGGCGCAGCGCAATCCGAATGTGCTGTTCGTGGTCTATGACGACGCGACCGGCCAGCACCTGACGCGCTACCTGAACCGGGAAAACCCGATCAACAAGGCCTTGCTTGAGAAGGGGCAGGGCGAGCGAGCGCTGGACAAGGTGCTGGATGCGGCCAAGTCCGATCCTTCGGTCTACTACGTCGAATCGTCCATCAACCCCAATGGCGTGGAGATCGGCAAAGTCCTGATGGGGGTTTCGACCGCCTCGGTGGAAACCGACCTTGCCGCGCTGGACAAGCGTTTCTCCGCGCTGATCGCCAGCAGCGACCAGTTGGTGGGCGACAGCCTCAAGGGCGCTGCGGCCGACAGCGCGGCGGCCATGCGGGCGCGTCTGCAGTCGGCGCAATCCACCGCCACCGAGATGAAAGCCAATACCACCGGTACCGTGCAGGAAGCGGCGGCGACCCTGCGCTGGCGCATCGGTGCGAGCCTGGCGCTAGTGGGGGCCGGGGTTCTGCTGTTGCTCGCCGTGGTGCTGGGGCGTCGCGTGGTCAATCGCTTGAAGATGCTGATTGTCGCCATGGATGATCTGGCGGCCGGTGAGGGCGACCTGACCAAGCGCGTGCAGATCAACAGCAAGGATGAAATCGGCGCGATGGCCTCGGCGGTCAATCGCTTTGTGGATAAGTTGCAGCCGATCGTGCGCGAAGCGGGTGACGTGGCGCAGCGTACCGGCGTGGAAATCGGTGCCATGACCCTGCGCAATGCCGGTGCCGATGCGGCCGCGGGCATGCAGCGTGACGAAGTGGCCGAGAGCCTGCGGGCGCTTTCGCAGATGGCGGACGAGGCGCAATCCGAAAGCCAGGCCATGCAGGCGGCGCTGAAGCAGGTGGTGGACATCCGCCAGGCCACCGATGAAAACACCCGGACGTCGGCGAAGGTCGGTAGCCTGATCGAGGCATTGGCCGGGCAGGTCGATACCGGTGCGCAGGTGATCGAGCGGCTGGCGCAGCAAAGCGAACAGATCGAGGTGGTGCTGACGGTGATTCATGGCATTGCCGAGCAGACCAACCTGCTGGCATTGAACGCGGCCATCGAAGCGGCGCGCGCCGGCGAGACCGGTCGCGGCTTTGCGGTGGTGGCCGACGAAGTGCGGGCGCTGGCGAGCAAGACTCAAAGCTCCACTGGCGACATTCAGGCGCACATCGTGGCCTTGCAGCAGGGCGCGCGGGAAGCGGTGGCGGCCATCGGGCAGGCGGGGCGTCAGGCCAGCGAAGGCTTGCTGGTGCTGCGTGACAGCGCGCGGTTGCAGCAATCGGTGCAGGCTTCTGTGGAGCAGGTGCATGCGGCGATTGGCCTGGCGACCCAGGCGGCCGCGCATCAGGCCCAAGGTGCTCAGGCGGTGCGGGGTCGCGTGGAGACGATTCATGCCCAGGCCGAGAAGGCGGCTCAGGCCGTGGTGGCAACCACGGCGAGTGGCAAGGTGCTGGACGGGCTGGCGGCGCAGTTGAAGGCGAGCCTGGGGCAGTTCAGGGCTTAAGATCAAAAGATCGCAGCCTTCGGCAGCTCCTGCAGGAAACGCACATTCCCCTGTAAGAGCTGCCGAAGGCTGCGATCTTTTTTGCTTTGTCAGCGGCTCAAATACATCCGCGTCGTCAGCAGATACACCGGCAACCCCGACACCACAATCAACAGTGCCGCATAAGGCGCCGCCGCCGCAAACTCCACATTCGCGGTATGTGCCCAGACCTCGGTCGCCAGGGTGTTGAGCCCGGTCGGGCTCAGCAGCAGGGTCGCCGTCAGCTCCTTCATCGCATCCAGAAACACCAGCGCAAACGCCGCCCCCAGTGCCGGGAAGATGATCGGCAAGGTCACCCGGCAAAAGGCGGTGAACGATGACGCGCCCAGCGTGCGGGCGGCCTCTTCCAGTTGCGGTGCGGCCTTGTTAAGGGCCGTGCGGATCGGAGCCTGGGCCAGTGGCAGAAACAGCAACGCATAGGCGATCAGCAGCAGTGCCGAAGTCTGGTACAGCGCCGGCACATAATGCAGGGCGAAATACACCAGGGTCAGGGCAATCACCAGGCCTGGCAGCGCGTGCAGCAGATACGGCAGGCGTTCGGCCCAGATCGCCAGCTGACCCTTGTAGCGCACCACCAGCAGCCCGACGGGCACCGCCAGCACCAGGCACAGCGCCGCGCCGCCCAAAGACAATGCCAGGGATGACAGCAATGCCTCACCGATAGCGGCAACCGGAAAGGCTGCCGACGAGCCCACCGCCAGCCAATAACCCAGCATGCCCAGCGGAATCCCGCTGCCGACGATCGCCAGCGTCAGGCAATACAGTTGCCCGACTGACGCCCATGGCCCCAGGCGAACCTGTTCGGCCTGTCGAGCCGCGCCCTGACCGGTACGCACATGTCGGGCCTTGCCGCGCACGCGCAATTCCAGCCAGAGCAACAGCAGGCACAGAATCAGCAGTACCGCCGACAGCATCGCCGCGTTGGCGTTGCTGAACTCCAGTTCGAACTGTTGATAGATCGCGGTGGTGAAGGTCTGCAGGCCAATGATCGACAGCGCGCCGAACTCCACCAGCATGTGCAGGGCAATCAACAGCGAGCCAGCAAGCAGCGACGGCCAGAGCAAGGGGAGGGTGATCTTGAAGAACACGCCCCAGCGATTCTGCCCCAGGGTGCGTCCGGACTCTTCCAGTGAAGGGTCGAGGTTACGCAGGGTCGCCGCCACCGGCAGGAAAATCAGCGGGTACTTCGACAGGGTCATCACCAGGATCGCCCCGCCCAGCCCTTCAAAGTGGGCGCTCAGCGACACCCAGGTGAAGCTGCTGACAAACGCCGGCACGGCGAACGGCAGGCACAGGATCACGCCCCACAACCGCCGCCCCGGCAGGTTGCTGCGTTCCAGCAGCCACGCCAGCGACAGGCCGATCACGCCGCAGGCCAGCGTCACCCCGACCATCAGTGCCAGGGTGTTGCGCAGCAGGCCGAACACATAAGGCCGCCACAGCAGGTGCAGCGCCTCGGCCCAGCCAGCCTGCCAGGCCTTGAGCCCGACATAGGCCAGCGGCAACAGGCTGAGCAGGACCAGCAGCAAAACCGGCAGCAACAGCCAGATCGATGGCCGCTTGCGCCGCGGCATGTAGTCGCCGTGCGCAGCGGCGGTTAGCGAGGCGCTCATCAGTTCAGGCCAACGTCGCGTTCCAGGTCCAGGGCTTCTTCAGCGTTGCCCAGGTCGGCCGGCGTGACCTTCGGTGCTTCCAGCTCACTGAATGGCTTGAGGCCACGATCCGACTCCATGCCCTTGTGCAGCGGGTACTCGGCGGTGGTCTGGGTGATCACGCGCTGACCCTCTTCACTGGCCATGTAGGCGAGCAGCTGTTGGGCTTCCTGCGGGTGTTTGCTGGATTTCAGCACGGCCGCGCTGGAAACGGTGATCAGCCCGCCGACGTCGCCGCCGGTGAAATAGTGCAGTTTCGAGTCGAGCTGGCCTTTTTCCCGTTGCAGGGCGAACCAGTAGTAGTTGTTGACCAGCACGGTCGCGATCTCGCCGTTTTCCACGGCTTTGAGGGCGACCATGTTGTTGCTGTAAGTCTTGCCGAATGCCCGCAGGCCGGTGAGCCATTCTTCGGCGGCGTCCATGCCGTGCACCTTGATGATCGCCACGGCCTGTTCCTGGAAAGCGCCGCTGGTGGGCACGAAACCGACCTTGCCTTGCCATTTCGGGTCGGAGAACTCCATCACCGATTTCGGCAGGTCCTTTTCATCGACCAGCTTGGGGTTGAACGCGACGACGCGAACCCGGGCAGTGACGCCGATCCAGGTGCCGTTGCTGGCGACATAGTCCTTGGGCAGAACTGCCAGCGTTGCGTCATCGGCCTTGGCCAGCAGGCCTTGTTCGCCGAGTTTGTTCAGCGGCGGCGATTCTTCGGTGTAGATCACGTCGGCGGGGGAGCGATCGCCTTCTTCGACGATCTGGCTGGCGAGCTGGTTGCTGCTGCCCTTGCGCACGTTGACGTGAATCCCGGTCTTGGCTTCGAAGGCTTTGGCAACGGCGTCACCGACTTCCTTGTGCTGGCCGTTGTAGAGGGTCAAGGAAACCTTGTCGGCGGCTTGGGTGAGGGGGGTGGCGAGAGCCAGGCCGAGCAGGGTGAAGGTCAAGCCTCGGCGCAGGGTATTTCGAAACATCATTCGCAGGGTTCCTCACTGTCGCATTGCAAAAACTTGCAACAATGATAAACGATATTTGTTCTCAAATGCGCCTTGCATGGCCGCCGGCTTTTCTGTAAGAGCCGAGCTCGCGATGGAGGTGAACGATGATGCAGGCTGTCTGGTTTCCCGCGGTGTCTGGTCCTCCATCGCGAGCAAGCTCGGCTCCTGCAGGGGAGGTGAAAATTTCCGGAGGCCAGAAACGCAAAAACCCGCTTTCGCGGGTTTTTGTGAGATTCAAGATCGTAACCTTGAATTTGAATTGGTGCCCAGAAGAAGACTCGAACTTCCACGACCGTAAGGTCACCAGCACCTGAAGCTGGCGTGTCTACCAATTTCACCATCTGGGCTTCATCTTCAGCGATGTCGCTGTTGATGGGGCGCACTATACGGACCGCATTTTGATCTGTAAACCCCTGATTTAATTTTAATAAATCAGTTCTGACAAAATGCTCGTCCAGAATGCAAAAAACCCGCTTTCGCGGGTTTTTTGTGTGAGTCCTGAAACTGATCTAGTCTCACACTCGAAATTGGTGCCCAGGAGAAGACTCGAACTTCCACGACCGTAAGGTCACCAGCACCTGAAGCTGGCGTGTCTACCAATTTCACCACCTGGGCATCATCAACAGCATGTCTGCGTGTCGATGGCGCGCACTATACGGAGCGCTTTTTTAACTGTAAACCCCCGTCGCCCAAAAAAATGATTTTTTTTACCAGCGGTGTTCAAAACGCTTTGGATGCGTCGATACAAGGCGTCATATGGCCTCTATATAGTCCGAAATTTCCTGTTTCATTACGCCTATGCCAAACTAACCCGCATATAGACAAGGTGAAAACTCTCTAATGGCCGATTGGCAATCCCTCGATCCCGAGGCCGCTCGTGAAGCGGAAAAATATGAAAACCCCATCCCTAGCCGCGAACTGATCCTTCAGCACCTTGCTGATCGTGGTTCGCCTGCTGCCCGTGAGCAACTGGTCGAAGAATTTGGCCTGACCACGGAAGACCAGATCGAAGCCCTGCGCCGCCGCCTGCGCGCGATGGAGCGCGATGCTCAACTCATTTACACCCGCCGCGGCACATATGCGCCGGTAGACAAGCTCGACCTGATCCTGGGCCGCATCAGCGGTCACCGCGACGGCTTCGGTTTCCTGGTGCCGGACGACGGCAGCGACGACCTGTTCCTGAGTCCGGCGCAGATGCGCCTGGTGTTCGATGGCGACCGCGCGCTGGCCCGTGTTTCCGGTCTGGACCGTCGTGGTCGCCGCGAAGGCATGATCGTCGAAGTGGTCTCCCGTGCTCACGAAACCATCGTGGGTCGTTATTTCGAAGAGGGCGGTATCGGCTTCGTCGTGGCCGACAACCCGAAAATCCAGCAGGAAGTGCTGGTGACCCCGGGTCGCAACGCCAATGCTGATATCGGTCAGTTCGTCGAAGTGAAGATCACTCACTGGCCGACACCACGCTTCCAGCCGCAAGGCGACGTGATCGAAGTCGTAGGCAACTACATGGCGCCGGGCATGGAAATCGATGTCGCCCTGCGCACCTACGACATTCCTCACGTCTGGCCGGACGCCGTGCTCAAGGAAGCCGGCAAGCTCAAGCCGGAAGTCGAAGAGAAAGACAAAGAGAAGCGCATCGACCTGCGCCATCTGCCGTTCGTCACCATCGACGGCGAAGATGCCCGCGACTTCGATGACGCGGTCTACTGCGAAGCCCGTCCGGGCAAGCTGCGCCTGTTCTCCGGCGGCTGGAAGCTGTACGTGGCGATTGCCGACGTTTCCAGCTACGTGAAACTCGGTTCGGCGCTGGATGCCGAGGCCCAGGTGCGCGGCAACTCGGTGTACTTCCCCGAGCGCGTGATCCCGATGCTGCCCGAGCAGCTGTCCAACGGCCTGTGCTCGCTGAACCCGCTGGTCGACCGTCTGGCCATGGTCTGCGAGATGACCATCTCCAAATCCGGCGAAATGACCGACTACTGCTTCTACGAAGCGGTGATCCACTCCCATGCGCGCCTGACCTACAACAAGGTCAGCGCCATGCTCGAAACGCCGAAACTGGCCGAAGCGCGCAAGCTGCGTGGCGAATACACCGACCTCGTGCCGCACCTCAAGCAGCTGTATGCGCTGTACAAGGTGTTGCTGGCGGCCCGTCACGTGCGCGGCGCGATCGACTTCGAAACCCAGGAAACCCGAATCATCTTCGGCTCCGAGCGCAAGATCGCCGAAATCCGGCCGACCGTGCGCAACGATGCGCACAAGCTGATCGAGGAGTGCATGCTGGCCGCCAACGTGGCCACCGCCGAATTCCTGCAGAAGCACGAAATCCCTGCGCTGTACCGTGTTCACGACGGCCCGCCGCCGGAGCGTCTGGAAAAACTGCGCGCCTTCCTGGGCGAGCTGGGTCTGTCCCTGCATAAAGGCAAGGACGGTCCGTCGCCGAAGGACTACCAGGCACTGTTGGCAGGCATCAAGGACCGTCCGGACTTCCACCTGATCCAGACCGTGATGCTGCGCTCGTTGAGCCAGGCGGTGTACACCTCCGATAACCAGGGCCACTTCGGTCTGAATTACGAGGCCTACACCCACTTCACCTCGCCGATCCGTCGTTACCCGGACCTGCTCACGCACCGCGCGATTCGCAGCGTGATCCATTCCAGGCAGGACACCCCGCACGTTCGCCGTGCCGGTGCGATGACCATTCCGAAGGCGCGCATCTATCCGTACGACGAGGCGGCGCTGGAGCAACTCGGCGAACAATGCTCGATGAGCGAGCGTCGTGCCGATGAAGCGACCCGCGACGTGGTGAACTGGCTCAAGTGCGAGTTCATGAAAGATCGCGTGGGCGAGTCGTTCCCGGGTGTGATCACCGCCGTGACCGGTTTCGGCCTGTTCGTCGAGCTGACCGACATCTATGTCGAAGGTCTGGTGCACGTCACCGCGCTGCCGGGCGACTACTACCACTTCGACCCTGTGCACCACCGCCTGGCGGGTGAGCGCACCGGTCGCAGCTTCCGTCTGGGCGATACCGTTGAAGTGCGGGTCATGCGCGTCGATCTCGACGAACGCAAGATCGACTTCGAGATGGCTGAAAAGACCATCAATGCGCCGATCGGCCGCAAGAAGCGCAGTACCGAAACGTCGGCTCCAGCGGCAAAAACCGCAGCGGAACCTGCACCGGCAAAAATCGGCCGTCGTCCTGCCAAGGAAAAGCCTGTCGAGGCCTACCGTTCGAGCGATGCCGCGGCGAAAAACGCCGAAGTTCGCAAGAGTCGCGAGCTGAAAAAGGCGTTGCTGTCCGAAGCCAAGAGCAGTGGCAAAGCGACCTCTTCGGGAAAGAGCAGTCGCTCGGCATCCGACAAGGCTGTCGGTGGCAAACCTGGCAAACCGAGCAAACATCGTAAAGGTCCGCCAAAAGCGGGCTCGGCCCCGGCCAAGAGCGGCGGGGCACGTAAACCCAAGGCGAAGTCATGAGTCAGTTGGAAAAAATCTACGGCGTACATGCTGTAGAAGCGTTGCTGCGTCACCACCCCAAGCGCGTCAAGCAGATCTGGCTGGCCGAAGGCCGCAGTGATCCGCGGGTGCAGGCGCTGATCGAGCTGGCCAACGAGAACCGTGTCCAGGTCGGTCAGGCCGAGCGCCGGGAAATGGACGCCTGGGTCGAGGGCGTGCACCAGGGCGTGGTCGCGGAAGTCAGCCCGAGCCAGGTCTGGGGCGAAGCGATGCTCGACGAGCTGCTCGATCGCACCGAAGGCGCGCCGCTGCTGCTGGTGCTCGATGGCGTGACCGACCCGCACAACCTCGGTGCTTGCCTGCGTTCCGCCGATGCGGCGGGCGCGCTGGCGGTGATCGTGCCGAAGGACAAGTCGGCCACTCTGACGCCGACCGTGCGAAAAGTCGCCTGCGGCGCCGCCGAAGTGATTCCGCTGGTCGCCGTGACCAACCTGGCCCGCACCCTGGAAAAGCTCCAGCAGCGCGGTCTGTGGATTGTCGGTACGGCAGGGGAGGCGCAAACCAGCCTCTACGAGCAGGACCTGACCGGCCCGACCATTCTGATCATGGGTGCCGAAGGCAAGGGCATGCGCCGCCTGACGCGCGAGCATTGCGACTACCTGGTGCACCTGCCGATGGCCGGCAGCGTCAGCAGCCTCAACGTGTCGGTGGCAACGGGCGTGTGCCTGTTCGAAGCCCAGCGCCAGCGCGGCGCCAAGGCCAAGGCTGCCGCCAAAAAGCCCTGACCGATCGCGATCCCCCTGTAGGAGCTGCCGAAGGCTGCGATCTTTTGATTTTTAAAGATCAAAAGATCGCAGCCTTCGGCAGCTCCTACAGATTTGGGTGTCATTGTTCAAATAATCACCAATTACCTTGCACCTCCCACGCCCCTTCTCTACAATTGCGCCCCTTGCTGTGACGGCAGGCGCGCATGTGCCTCGTCCACGCAAGTCCACAAGTGTCATTCACTCCTTGTCTGATCGCTTTTGAGCGGCAGGCTACAACCCGTAAGGAGCATTCATGCGTCATTACGAAATCATCTTTCTGGTCCACCCTGACCAGAGCGAGCAAGTCGGCGGCATGGTTGAGCGTTACACCAAGCTGATCGAAGAAGACGGCGGCAAAATCCACCGTCTGGAAGACTGGGGCCGTCGTCAACTGGCCTACGCAATCAACAATGTTCACAAGGCTCACTACGTGATGCTGAACGTTGAGTGCACCGGCAAGGCCCTGGCCGAGCTGGAAGACAACTTCCGTTACAACGATGCAGTGATCCGTAACCTGGTCATCCGTCGCGACGAAGCCGTTACCGGCCAGTCCGAGATGCTCAAGGCTGAAGAAAACCGCAGTGAGCGCCGTGAGCGTCGCGACCGTCCTGAGCACTCCGACGCTGATGGCGTTGAGGGTGATGACAGCGACAACAGCGATAACGCTGACGAGTAATCCACGGACCTTTTAAGGAGCCTATCAAATGGCACGTTTCTTCCGTCGTCGTAAATTCTGCCGCTTCACCGCTGAAGACGTGAAAGAGATCGACTACAAAGATCTCAACACTCTGAAAGCCTACGTATCCGAGACCGGCAAAATCGTTCCAAGCCGCATCACCGGTACCAAAGCTCGTTATCAGCGTCAGCTGGCCACCGCTATCAAGCGCGCCCGCTTCCTGGCCCTGCTGGCCTACACCGACAGCCACGGCCGCTGAGACCGGGCAGTCGACACGTAGCAAAGGATTGAATGTATGCGTGCCTTAGCTGAGTTCATCATGCGGGGCCGTATGCAGGCCACTCTGGTAGTGGCTGGATGCGCGGCGTTGCCGCTGTTGTATTGGTTGGGTGCTGCCGCCGGATGCCTTGTGCTCCTGCGGCGCGGAATGAAGGACGCCCTGGGCGTTCTTGCTCTGGGACTGCTGCCGGCGTTGATCTGGTGGCTGTACTCCGACGACCCACGGGCACTTCTGGTGCTGCTGGGGTCTGCGAGCCTTGCGTTGGTTTTGCGCGCAAGCGAGTCCTGGCTCCGCGTGCTGCTGGTCAGCATAGCGATGGGAGTGGTGTTTTCAGTGGTGCTGGGGACGGCTTTTGGTCCCCAGATCGAGATGCTGGCGCAGGCTTTGATCAAAGTCATGCCGTCGCTACTCGGTCAGGTCTACCAGCAGATGTCGGTAGACGAGCAAGCGCGTTTCGCGGCCCTGATTGCACCTATCCTGACCGGCCTGATAGCGGCCTTGCTGCAAATCGTCAGTGTGCTGAGCCTGATTGTCGGGCGCTACTGGCAGGCGTTGTTGTACAACCCAGGTGGTTTCGGTCGCGAGTTTCGCGCCGTGAGAATCCCGCTGGGGCCCGCGATGTTGCTGCTGGCGGGCATGGTTGTGTCACCGAACTTCGGTGCCCAGATGTCCATGCTTGTGCCGTTGTGCAGCGTACCGCTGGTTTTCGCCGGGCTGGCCCTGATTCACGGGCTGGTGGCGCAAAAGCGACTGGCCAGGTTCTGGCTGGTGGGGTTGTACGTAACGCTGTTGCTGTTCATGCAGCTGATCTATCCGTTGCTGGTGGTCTTGGCCATCGTCGACAGCCTGATTGATTTTCGCGGTCGTCTGGCGCCGAAAGACGCCGATAACGCGAACGGTGAAGGTTAAAAGTTAAGAGGTTAATACCAAATGGAACTGATCCTGCTGGAAAAAATCGCCAACCTGGGCAACCTGGGCGACAAAGTAAAAGTTAAGGCTGGCTACGGTCGTAACTACCTGCTGCCTTTTGGCAAAGCCACCGCTGCGACCGCTGCCAACCTGGCTGCGTTCGAAGAGCGTCGCGCTGAGCTGGAAAAAGCTGCAGCTGACCGTAAAGCATCGGCTGAAAGCCGCGCTGCTCACCTGGCTGAGCTGGAAGTGACCATCACTGCCACTGCCGGTGACGAAGGCAAGCTGTTCGGTTCGATCGGCACCCACGACATCGCTGACGCACTGACCGCCTCCGGCGTTGAAGTTGCCAAGAGCGAAGTTCGCCTGCCGAACGGCACCATCCGTCAGGTTGGTGAATACGACGTAGCCGTGCACCTGCACGCTGAAGTCGAAGCTACCGTACGCGTTGTCGTAGTAGCTGCTTAAGCAACACCCTGACCGGCTGGCGGCTTGTCCGTCAGCCGGTTAACATCGGGCACGATCCTGTTTACAGGTCGTGCCCTTTGTCTTTCTGGCAACGCCTGTTTTTCAACCCTGCTTTCCCAAAACCAAGTGGCCATGAACGAAATCTCAGTTCCCGAGCAATACGATCTGCAAACTGCTGCGCTGAAGGTGCCGCCGCATTCCATCGAAGCCGAACAGGCTGTACTTGGTGGTCTGATGCTGGACAACAACGCCTGGGAGCGCGTGCTCGATCAAGTCTCCGACGGTGATTTCTATCGACATGACCACCGCCTGATTTTCCGTGCGATCTCCAAGCTTGCCGATCAGAACATGCCGATCGATGTCGTGACCCTGGCCGAGCAATTGGACAAGGAAGGGCAGACGTCCCAGGTCGGCGGCCTCGGTTACCTGGGGGAACTTGCGAAAAACACGCCTTCGGTCGCCAACATCAAGGCCTATGCGCAGATCGTCCGCCAGCGTGCGACCTTGCGCCAGCTGATCGGCATCAGTAACGAGATCGCCGACAGCGCCTTCAACCCCGAAGGCCGTACCGCCGAAGAGATCCTCGACGAGGCCGAGCGGCAGATCTTCCAGATCGCCGAGGCCCGCCCCAAGACCACCGGCCCGGTAGGCGTCAACGATTTGCTGACCAAGGCCATCGACCGCATCGACACCCTGTTCAACACCGGTGAAGGCATTACCGGCCTGTCCACCGGCTACACCGACCTGGACGACAAGACCAGTGGCCTGCAGCCGGCCGACCTGATCATCGTCGCCGGCCGTCCGTCGATGGGTAAGACAACCTTTGCGATGAACCTCGTGGAAAACGCCGTACTGCGCAGCGACAAGGCGGTGCTGGTGTACTCCCTCGAGATGCCAGGCGAATCGCTGATCATGCGTATGCTCTCGTCCCTGGGGCGCATCGACCAGACCAAGGTCCGTTCCGGCCAGCTGGAAGACGATGACTGGCCGCGCCTGACCTCTGCGGTGAACCTGCTCAACGACCGCAAGCTGTTCATCGACGATACCGCCGGTATCAGCCCGTCCGAGATGCGCGCCCGCACCCGGCGTCTGGTGCGTGAGCATGGCGAAATCGGCCTGATCATGATCGACTACCTGCAGTTGATGCAGATCCCGGGCTCCAGCGGTGATAACCGGACCAACGAGATTTCCGAGATCTCCCGATCCCTGAAAGCCCTGGCGAAGGAATTCAACTGCCCGGTGGTGGCACTGTCCCAGCTCAACCGCTCCCTGGAACAGCGGCCGAACAAGCGCCCGGTGAACTCCGACTTGCGGGAATCCGGAGCGATCGAGCAGGACGCCGACGTGATCATGTTCGTGTACCGCGACGAGGTGTATCACCCGGAAACCGAGCACAAGGGCATCGCCGAGATCATCATCGGCAAGCAGCGTAACGGCCCGATCGGCTTTATCCGGTTGGCGTTCATCGGTAAATACACCCGGTTCGAGAACCTGGCGCCGGGTAGCTATAACTTCGATGATGACGAATAAGATCTTCATCGTCTGACCTGGCCTCTTCGCGGGCAAGCCTCGCTCCTACAGATCGCGCTGACCTGTAGGAGCGAGGCTTGCCCGCGAATGGGTCACCGCAATTTCCGACCACAGCCGTCGGAATTGATCAAAATTTGTGCTATATTCCGCGCCCGCGAAATTCAATGAAAGCCAACACCGGTTATCGACATGCAATCAGCCAAGCCGTTATTTGACTATCCCAAGTACTGGGCCGAATGTTTCGGGCCAGCGCCATTCCTGCCGATGAGCAGGGAGGAGATGGATCAGCTTGGCTGGGATTCCTGCGACATCATCATCGTCACCGGTGATGCCTACGTCGATCACCCGTCGTTCGGCATGGCGATCATCGGCCGTCTGCTGGAGGCCCAGGGCTTCCGCGTCGGGATCATTGCCCAGCCTGACTGGCAATCCAAAGACGACTTCATGAAGCTGGGCGAGCCGAACCTGTTTTTCGGCGTCGCGGCCGGCAACATGGACTCGATGATCAACCGCTACACCGCCGACAAGAAAATCCGTTCCGACGACGCCTACACGCCAGGCGGCATGGCGGGCAAGCGTCCGGACCGCGCGAGCCTGGTCTACAGCCAGCGCTGCAAGGAAGCCTACAAGCACGTGCCGATCGTGCTCGGCGGCATCGAAGCCTCCCTGCGCCGCATCGCCCACTACGACTACTGGCAGGACCGGGTGCGCAACTCGATCCTGATCGACGCCAGCGCCGACATCCTGCTCTACGGCAACGCCGAGCGTGCGATCGTCGAAGTCGCCCAGCGCCTGTCCTACGGCCAGAAGATCGAAGACATCACCGATGTGCGCGGCACCGCGTTCATCCGTCGCGACACGCCGAAAGACTGGTACGAAGTCGATTCCACGCGCATCGACCGTCCGGGCAAGATCGACAAGATCATCAACCCGTACGTCAATACTCAGGACACCCAAGCCTGCGCCATCGAGCAGGAAAAGGGGCCGGTTGAGGACCCGCAGGAAGCCAAGGTCGTGCAGATCCTGGCAAGCCCGAAGATGACCCGCGACAAGACCGTGATCCGTCTGCCGTCGGTAGAGAAGGTCCGCAACGACCCGGTGCTCTACGCCCACGCCAACCGCGTGCTGCACCTGGAAACCAACCCGGGTAACGCCCGTGCGCTGGTGCAGAAGCATGGTGAGGTCGACGTCTGGTTCAACCCGCCGCCCATTCCGATGACCACCGAAGAAATGGACTACGTGTTCGGCATGCCTTACGCGCGTATTCCGCATCCTGCGTATGGCAAGGAGAAAATCCCGGCCTACGACATGATCCGTTTCTCGGTGAACATCATGCGTGGCTGCTTCGGTGGCTGCACTTTCTGCTCGATCACCGAGCACGAAGGCCGGATCATCCAGAACCGTTCCGAAGAGTCGATCATTCGCGAAATCGAAGAAATTCGCGACAAGGTCCCGGGTTTTACCGGCGTGATTTCCGACCTCGGCGGCCCGACCGCGAACATGTATCGCATCGCCTGCAAGAGCCCGGAAATCGAATCCGCGTGCCGCAAGCCGTCGTGCGTGTTCCCTGGCATCTGCCCGAACCTGAACACCGACCACTCTTCGCTGATCCAGCTGTATCGCAGCGCCCGCGCCTTGCCGGGTGTGAAGAAGATCCTGATCGCGTCCGGTCTGCGTTACGACCTCGCGGTCGAGTCGCCGGAGTATGTGAAGGAGCTGGTGACCCACCACGTCGGTGGTTACCTGAAGATCGCCCCGGAACACACCGAGGAAGGTCCGCTCAACCAGATGATGAAACCGGGCATTGGTACCTATGACCGGTTCAAGCGCATGTTCGAGAAGTTCTCCAAGGAAGCGGGCAAAGAGCAGTACCTGATTCCGTACTTCATCGCCGCGCACCCTGGCACCACCGACGAAGACATGATGAACCTGGCGCTGTGGCTCAAGGGCAACGGTTTCCGTGCCGACCAGGTGCAGGCGTTCTACCCGTCGCCGATGGCCAGCGCCACCGCGATGTACCACTCGGGCAAGAACCCGCTGCGCAAGGTCACCTACAAGAGCGACCCGGTGACCATCGTCAAGAGCGAAGAGCAGCGTCGCCTGCACAAGGCGTTCCTGCGTTATCACGATCCGAAAGGCTGGCCGATGCTGCGTGAAGCCTTGACTCGCATGGGGCGCGGCGACCTGATCGGCCCGGGCAAGAACCAGCTGATCCCGCTGCATCAGCCGTCGACCGACAGCTACCAGAGCGCCCGTCGCAAGAACTCGACGCCGGCTGGCAGTCATAAGGTTTCCGGTGAAAAGACCACCAAGATCCTGACCCAGCACACTGGCCTGCCACCGCGCGCCAGCGACGGCGGCAACCCGTGGGACAAGCGTGAACAGGCCAAGGCGGCGGCATTCGCCCGCAACCAGCAGGCGGCCAAGGAGCGCAAGGAAGCGGCCAAAGGCGGCAAAGGGCAGAAGGCCGGGCGCAAGCCGGTGGTGCCGCGCTAAGCCTCATCTCCTGATCGTTCCCACGCTCCGCGTGGGAATGCCTCCTGCAGGGGAGGGGGAATCTTCAGTCGGGCTTTTGCTCGACCCACTTCGGCGCGACGCTCGGGCGCCAGTTCTCCAGCGAATCCAGCAGCGTCTGCGGCGATTCGCTCACCTGCAGCATGTCGCGATGCGCCCCGCGCACGAAACCTTCTTCGACGATGTGATCGAGAAAACCGGTGAGTTTGCTGTAGAAACCGTTCACTTCCAGCAGGCCCAACGGCTTGCCGTGGTATCCCAACTGGCCCCAGGTCCAGACTTCGAATAATTCTTCCAGCGTGCCCAGGCCACCCGGCAGGGCGATGAAGGCGTCGCTGAGTTCGGCCATCCGCGCCTTGCGCGCGTGCATGCCGTCGACCACTTCCAGGCGGGTCAGGCCGCTGTGGCCGATTTCCTTGTCCTTGAGGCTTTGCGGGATGATGCCGATCACTTCGCCACCGGCCGCCAGCGCGGCGTCGGCCACAATACCCATCAGGCCCACGGCGCCACCGCCATAGACCAGGGTCATCTTGCGTTCGGCCAAGGCGCGGCCCAGGGCCACGGCTGCTTCACGGTAAGCCGGATGGGTGCCGGTGCTGGCCCCACAAAATACACAAACGGATGCTAAAGACATGCCTTACTCCAGGGTCGATCAGGGCCACAGAGTAAAGGCATGCGTACCGCGCTCCAAGGACTAAACTTCCCGTTTTGGCGTTTCATAGGTGCCGCTGGCGCCACAGGCGTAGGCGGCGAGCAGGCTGCACAACAGGCTGTTGAGGTACATGTCGAAAGCTCCAGTCAGTGATGATGGCTCGATCATAGGTCCGGGGCAGAAACCTGGCTGGTAGATTGTCTCGATGGGGGCTATAGCCCAAAAGTTGTATACAATTTTTGATTCAGGTCATATGAACTTGCGAAGTTTTCAGGCAGTCTTCTGTCCATTCGCAATTCCCGATAACCCTGCCTTGGAGATTCACCATGTTTGCCAAACTCGTTGCGGTATCCCTGTTGACACTGGCCAGCAGCCAATTGATGGCTGCGGAGTGCAAAGTCACCGTTGACTCCACAGACCAGATGTCCTTCAACACGAAGGCCATTGAAATCGACAAGAGCTGCAAAACCTTCACCGTCGAACTGACCCACTCCGGCAGCTTGCCGAAGAACGTCATGGGCCATAACTGGGTGTTGAGCAAAGAAGCCGACATGCAGCCAATCGCCACTGACGGCCTGGGCGCCGGTATCGACAAGAACTACCTGAAAGACGGCGACGCCCGCGTCATCGCGCACACCAAGATCATCGGTGCCAAGGAGACAGACTCGGTGACCTTCGATGTGTCCAAGCTCGATGCCAACGAGAAATACGGCTTCTTCTGCTCGTTCCCGGGCCATATCTCGATGATGAAAGGCACTGTCACGCTGAAGTGATCGAATTGTCGTCATAAAAAAGCGCCCTTACAGGCGCTTTTTTTTGCTCGTGTAGGAGCTGTCGAGTGAAACGAGGCTGCGATCTTTTGATTTTTTAGAAACAAGATCAAAAGATCGCAGCCTTCGGCAGCTCCTACATAAAGGTCAGCACTTCACGGCGCGAACGGCATCACGCGCTTGTGCTGGGTTTTTCTGTACGTATCGCAAATGATCTTGAATGCTTCCTCGCGCACCGGGTTGCCGTGCAGGAAGGCGTCGATCTCGGCGTAGGTCACGCCGTGGGAGGCTTCGTCCGGTTTGCCTGGCGACAGGTCTTCCAGGTCGGCGGTCGGGACTTTTTCCACCAGCGATTCCGGCGCGCCGAAGCTGCGGGCGATCGCCCGGACCTGGTTTTTCACCAGGCCGCTGAGCGGTGCCAGGTCGCAGGCGCCGTCACCAAACTTGGTGAAGAAGCCCATTACCGCTTCCGCCGCGTGGTCGGTGCCGATCACCAGGCCCTGGGTCGCGCCGGCGATGGTGTACTGGGCGACCATGCGCATGCGCGCCTTGGTGTTGCCGAGCACGAAGTCCACCGAGACCGCGTGTTTGCCTTCGAATGCCGCGACTTCATTGGCCAGGGCCTTGACCGACGGGCCGATGTTCACAGTGTGGCGCTCATCGGGCTTGATGAAATCCACCGAGGCCTGGGCGTCGTGTTCATCGAACTGGGTTTCGTACGGCAGGCGCACGGCGATGAACTTGTAGCTGTCGTCGCCCGTGCGTTGACGCAGTTCGCGCATGGCGCGCTGGGCCAAAAGGCCCGCGGTCAGGGAATCGACACCGCCACTGATGCCCAGCACCAGAGTCTTGAGCCCGGAGTTGACCAGGCAGTCCTGAATGAAGGTAATGCGCCGGGCGACTTCCGCCTCCAGAGCGGCCTCGTCGGCGAACGGCGGTTGAACCTTGAGCTGCTCAGCAATCTCACGCTGTACGGCTTGCATGAATTCACTCCTTGCTAGATGGACCGGATGTGCCGGAAAGGGGGGCAGGTACTTGGAAAACGTGTCGCAAATAGGCGACGAAATTCGGGTCTTTGCAGTGCGTCTTGCCGGGCTCGTCGGAGATCTTGGCCACGGGCGCACCGTTGCAGGCGGTCATTTTAAGCACGATGCTCATCGGTTCGACACCCGGAATATCACACGTCAGGTTGGTGCCGATACCGAAGCTGACATTGATCCGGCCCCGTAGCGCACGGAATATATCCAGGGCCTTGGGCAGCGTCAGGCTGTCGGAGAAGGTCAGGGTCTTGCTCATCGGGTCGATGCCCAGCTTGTGATAGTGCGCGATGGCCTTTTCCGCCCACAGCACCGCATCGCCGGAGTCGTGGCGCAGACCGTCGAAGAGCTTGGCGAAAAACAGGTCGAAATCGCCCAGGAACGCATCGCTGGTGATGCAATCGGTCAGGGCGATCCCCAGCAGGCCGCGGTACTCGCGAACCCAGCAATCGAGGGCGGCAATCTGGCTGTCGATCAGCCGTGGCCCCAGTTGCTGGTGGGCCATGATCCACTCGTGGGCCATGGTGCCCAGGGGTTTCATGTCCAGCTCCCGGGACAGGTGCACGTTGCTGGTGCCGACGAAGCGTCCGGGGAAATCGTGTTTGAGCACGTTCACCACTTCTTCCTGCACGCGGTAGGAGAATCGACGGCGGGTGCCGAAATCGGCGACCTGCAGTTCGGACAGCTCGTCGGCGCTGGCGTTGGCGCTCAGCCAGTCGAACTTGCGATACAGCTGTTCGCGGGCCTGCTCCAGGACGATTTCGCTGTGGCGATAGCGGTTACGCACTTCGCTGACCATGGCCAGGATCGGCACTTCAAACAGGATCACATGCAGCCACGGGCCACGCAGGCGGATGAACAGCTCGCCGTTTTCGATGCCGGTGTGGATGTAGCGCAGGTTGAAGCGGAACAGGCCGAGAAAGCGCAGGAAGTCGGGCTTGAGAAAGGTAATGCGCTCCAGGAAGCTCAACTGATCGGCGCTCAGGCTCAACTCGGCCAGGCGCTCGATCTGCAGGCGGATTTCCTGAAGGTACGGACGCAAATCCTCGCTGTTACGGCAACGAAACTCCCATTCGACTTCCACGTTGGGGTAGTTGTGCAGCACCGCCTGCATCATCGTCAGCTTGTAAAAGTCGGTGTCGAGCAGGTTCTGCACGATGCGATCGGCAAACACACTCTCGCTCATAAAGGGGGTCTCCACATTGAATAGCGATAGTGGCGCATATCGGTGCCGGGAAATGCCAGCGTTTTTTGTACTGACGAAGCCCTGTAGGAGCTGTCGAGTGAAACGAGGCTGCGATCTTTTAATTCTGTTCAAAGAGCAAGATCAAAAGATCGCAGCCTTCGGCAGCTCCTACACGGTGGTAGGTGTATCGATCTGCTCCAACATCCACTTCACGAAATCCCGCACCTTCGGCACTTCCGCCGAATGCTCCGGGTAGGCCAGGTAATAGGCGTCGGTGCTCGGCATTGCATGCTTCCATGGAATGACCAGCTTGCCCTCGGCCAGTTCCTCTTCCACCAGGAACCGTGGCAGCAGCGCCACGCCGCAGCCGACCTGCGCGGCGCGGATACACATATAGAAGGTTTCGAAGCGTGGGCCGTGGTAGCTGTGCTCGGTGTGGTAGCCCTGATTGTCGAACCAGTCATGCCAGGCCTGGGGGCGGGAGGCGTTTTGCAAAAGGACCAGGTCGGCCAGTTGCGTCGGGTCGGTGAAGGGCTCGGCGGGCAGGCTGGCGGGGGAGCAGACCGGCACCAGTTCCTCGCTGAACAGTTTCAGGCATTCGGTGCCCGGCCGTGAGCCCTGGCCGAAGTAGAACGCCAGGTCGCTGCGCCCTTGCAGCAGGTCGTCCGCTTCCTGCTCGCTGCACAGGTCCAGATGAATCGAGGGGTGACGCAGGCGCCAGCCCTTGAGGCGTGGCACCAGCCAGCGGGCGCCGAAGGTCGGGGGCGTGGAAACCCGCAGGACTTCCGTCTCGCCGCCGTAGGAGCGCAGGTAATGGGTCGACATCTCGACCTGGGTGAGGATTTTTCGGACTTCCACCAGGTACAAATCCCCGGCCGGGGTCATTTGCAGGCGGCGGCGCACCCGGCGGAACAACAAGTGCTGCAACAACTCTTCCAATTGCGCCACCTGCTTGCTGACGGCGCTCTGGGTCAGATTCAGCTCTTCGGCGGCCCGGGTGAAGCTCAGATGCCGGGTCACGGCTTCGAAACACTGCAGCGCAGCGATCGAGGGCAGATAGCGTTTGTTCAGCATGGGCGGTCCTTTGTTCTTGTCTCTTTATTGCCTGCAATGCACAGCATGAATAAACGGAATGATATCTCTCTTAATGGTCGTTTGTTGAGTAACCTCGGGAGCGCTAAAACTACAGGTCTGATCAGTCGCGAATGCGCGACTGCACCCGTACCGTTTTCTGCTTGAGGAGTAACCCATGGTTGCCGCATTGCTTGATCGTCTTGGTGTGAACCCGGCCCTGTACCAGAACGGCAAAGTGCCTGTGCATTCGCCCATCGACGGCAGCCGCATCGCCGCCGTGAACTGGGAAGGCGCCGCTGAAGTCGAGCAGCACATCAGTCGCGCGGATCATGCGTTCGAACAGTGGCGCAAGGTTCCGGCGCCGCGCCGTGGCGAACTGGTGCGTCAATTCGGTGAAGTCCTGCGCGAATACAAGGCCGATCTGGGCGAGCTGGTGTCTTGGGAAGCCGGCAAGATCACTCAGGAAGGCCTGGGTGAAGTTCAGGAAATGATCGACATCTGCGACTTCGCCGTCGGCCTGTCGCGCCAGCTGTACGGCCTGACCATCGCCTCCGAGCGTCCTGGTCACCACATGCGTGAAACCTGGCATCCGCTGGGCGTCGTCGGTGTCATCAGTGCCTTCAACTTCCCGGTGGCGGTCTGGGCCTGGAACACCACGCTGGCGCTGGTCTGCGGCAACCCGGTGGTCTGGAAACCGTCGGAAAAGACCCCGCTGACCGCGCTGGCCTGCCAGGCGCTGTTCGAGCGTGTGCTGAAGAACTTCAGCGATGCCCCGCCGTACCTGAGCCAAGTGATCATTGGCGGTCGCGACGCCGGCGAAGCCCTGGTCGATGACCCGCGCGTCGCCCTTATCAGCGCCACCGGCAGCACCCGCATGGGCCGTGAAGTGGCGCCGAAAGTCGCTGCACGCTTCGCCCGCAGCATTCTGGAACTGGGCGGCAACAACGCGATGATCCTCGGCCCGAGCGCCGACCTGGACATGGCCGTTCGCGCGATCCTGTTCAGCGCCGTCGGCACCGCCGGCCAGCGTTGCACCACCCTGCGTCGTCTGATCGCCCACGAATCGGTGAAGGAAGAGATCGTCACCCGCCTCAAGGCCGCCTATTCCAAGGTGCGCATCGGCCATCCGCTGGAAGGCAACCTGATCGGCCCGCTGATCGACAAGCAAAGCTTCGACAACATGCAGGACGCCCTGGAGCGTGCCCTGAGCGAAGGTGGCCGGGTGTTCGGCGGTCAGCGTCAGCTGGAAGACAAATTCCCGAACGCCTACTACGTCGCGCCAGCCATCGTCGAAATGCCGGAGCAGAGCGATGTGGTCTGCCACGAAACCTTCGCCCCGATCCTGTACGTGGTCGGCTACAGCGATTTCAAGGAAGCGCTGCGTCTGAACAACGCCGTGCCGCAAGGCCTGTCCTCGTGCATCTTCACCACCGACGTGCGTGAAGCCGAGCAGTTCATGTCGGCGGTGGGCAGCGACTGCGGCATCGCCAACGTCAACATCGGCCCGAGCGGCGCGGAAATCGGCGGTGCGTTCGGTGGCGAGAAAGAAACCGGCGGTGGCCGCGAATCCGGCTCCGACGCATGGCGCGCGTACATGCGCCGTCAGACCAACACCGTGAACTATTCGCTCGAGCTGCCATTGGCACAAGGCATTACGTTTGATTGAGCAGCCGTAAGCTGCAAGCCACAAGCTTCAAGCAGTTGGCTTGCAGCTTGTAGCTTGCGGCTTGTAGCTGCTCCCCAGGAGCTAACATGCCATTACGCGAAGAGTGTCTGTGGGAAAAACTGACGCCGCAAAGACCCGACAATGCGGCGCTCAAGGGTGAGCTGACGGTCGATGTCTGCGTCATCGGTGCCGGTTTTACCGGGCTGTCGGCGGCGGTGCATTTGCGGGAACAGGGCAAGACGGTCTGTGTGCTGGAAGCCCATCGCGCCGGCCATGGCGGTTCGGGGCGCAACGTCGGCCTGGTCAACGCCGGCATGTGGATCCCGCCGGACGAGATCGAAGCCGGGTTTGGCAAGGCGGTTGGCAGCCAGCTCAATAGCATGCTGGGTGCGGCGCCGGCGCTGGTGTTCAGCCTGGTCGACAAATACAACATCGATTGCCAGCTGCGCCGCGAAGGCACGCTGCACATGGCGCACAACGCCCGTGGCGAAGCCGATCTGCGCAGTCGTGAAGAACAATGGAAGCGTCGCGGCGCGCCGGTGGAGCTGTTGACCGGCCAGGCCTGTGAACAAGCCACGGGCACCCAAAAAATTGCCGCCGCACTGCTCGATCGCCGGGCCGGCACCCTCAATCCGATGGGGTACGTCACCGGACTGGCCAAGGCCGCTGTAAGCCTGGGCGCTCAGGTGTTCGACCATTCCCCGGTGACCCGGCTCGAACGCCAGGGCCAGCGCTGGTCGGTGCAAACCGAGCAGGGTTCGGTGCTGGCCGAGCAGGTGGTAATCGCCTCCAACGCCTACACCGAAGGCGACTGGACCGAACTCAAGCGCAACTTCTTCCCCGGTTATTACTATCAAGTGGCCTCGGTGCCGCTGACCGAAGAAGCCGCGCAACAAATCCTGCCCGGCGGACAGGGTTCCTGGGACACCCGCCAGGTGCTCAGCAGCATTCGTCGCGACAAGGATGGCCGTCTGTTGCTCGGCAGCCTGGGCAACGGCAATCAGAAACCGGCCTGGTTCCTCAAGGCCTGGGCCGACCGCGTCCAGCAGCATTACTTCCCGTATCTGAAACCGGTGGAGTGGGAATGCACCTGGACGGGGCGCATAGCATTCACCCCCGATCACCTGATGCGCCTGTTCGAACCGGCCCCGGGCATAGTGGCAGTTACCGGGTACAACGGTCGTGGCGTGACCACCGGGACAGTGGTCGGCAAGGCGTTCGCCGACTATTTGTGTAACAAAAATCCTCAAGCGCTACCGATTCCCTTCGCACCGATGCAGCCCCTGACGGGAGCAGGGTTGCGCAGTTGTCTGTACGAGGCCGGTTTCTCGCTGTATCACGCGGGCCAGTGCTTGCGGATCGTCATCTGACGATCGAAATTCGTTGTTGAAAGCGGCGCTTTTCGGCGCAGCGACTAGCCTGTAGTGGTGCGTGTTGTAGCAGTTGCGCACCGGTAGTGTGCAGTTCGGTGACGCGCGTTGTTACAGGCTGGTTGCACGTCGTTTAGTGCCGCGGTTGC
The DNA here is from genome assembly GCF_013359595.1 of Pseudomonas sp. C1C7. GTDB lineage: Bacteria > Pseudomonadota > Gammaproteobacteria > Pseudomonadales > Pseudomonadaceae > Aquipseudomonas. The sequence continues at coordinate 226,390 of NZ_JABFMP010000002.1, forward strand.
AATGATGGCGCACCAGGGTTGCGCCTCAAAAAATAAATGGTTTCACCTTCCGCGGTTTAGACGGTTGCACGCCCAATGAAAATGGGACCGAAACAGTCGAAAAAACAATAATGCAGCGACTTTTTGAAGAATAAAAAACCGATGGCACGGCCCTTGCTCTGAGCATTCAGTGAAGTCGCAGTGCCAATTAAAAAAAACCTTGGAGCACCACCTCATGTCCCAGACGTTTTACAAAAAAGGCTTTTTGGCCCTCGCAGTGGCTACTGCGTTGGGTGTTTCTGCGTTTGCTCAGGCTGACATCAAGATCGGCGTAGCGGGTCCAATGACGGGCGCCAACGCGGCATTTGGCGAGCAGTACATGAAGGGTGCACAGGCGGCGGCCGATGCGGTCAACGCGGCAGGCGGCGTCAACGGGGAAAAAATCGTACTGGTCAAGGGCGACGACGCCTGCGAACCTAAACAGGCTGTGACGGTCGCCAAAGACCTGACCAACCAGAAAGTCGCCGGCGTTGTCGGTCACTTCTGCTCTTCCAACACTATTCCCGCATCGGAAATCTACGACGAAGCCGGAATCATCGCCATCACTCCAGGTTCCACCAACCCACAGGTGACCGAACGCGGCCTGAGCGCCATGTTCCGCATGTGCGGACGTGACGACCAGCAAGGCATCGTGGCCGGCGACTACATCGTCGACGTGCTCAAGGGCAAGAAAGTCGTCGTGCTGCACGACAAGGACACCTACGGCCAGGGCCTGGCTGACGCCACCAAGGCACAGCTGGAAAAACGCGGCGTCAAGCCCGTGCTGTACGAAGGCCTGACCCGCGGCGAGAAAGACTTCAGCGCCATCGTCACCAAGATCCGTGCCGCTGGCGCCGACGTGGTCTACTTCGGTGGCCTGCACCCGGAAGCCGGTCCACTGGTCAAACAACTGCGTACCGAAGGCTTGAAAGATGTGAAGTTCATGTCTGACGACGGCATCGTGACCGACGAGCTGGTGACCACCGCTGGCGGCCCGCAATACGTCGATGGCGTGCTGATGACCTTCGGCGCCGACCCGCGTCTGCTGCCGGACAGCAAGGCCGTGGTGGACACGTTCCGCAAGACTGGTTACGAGCCTGAAGGCTACACCCTATACGCCTACGCTTCTGTCCAGGCTCTCGCTGCCGCCTTCAATGGTGCCAAATCCAACAAGGGCGAAGACGCTGCCAAGTGGCTGAAAGCCAACCCGGTCAAAACCGTGATGGGCGAGAAGACCTGGGACGCCAAAGGCGACCTGAAGGTCTCCGACTACGTGGTCTACCAATGGGACAAGGACGGTAAATACCACCAACTGGAAAAACAGAAGTGACATGACCTGCTGATTGCCCGGCGCCTTGCGCGCCGGGCAATCCTGAAACATGTCCGTGCAGTACCTGTCTTTTCTCGTAGAGCTGCACACTACCGTCTTGCGTCGGCGGCTGAACCCCGGTCCGTCACAAGCGGCTTCTGTGCAGTCTCTCAAATGCGTGAGATTGCGTTATGGATGGTATTTTCCTGCAGCAACTGGTCAACGGCCTGACCCTCGGGTCGGTCTATGGCCTGATCGCCATCGGCTACACAATGGTCTATGGCATCATTGGCATGATCAACTTCGCCCACGGCGAGGTTTACATGATTTCCGCTTACCTCGCGGCAATCAGTCTGGCACTGCTGGCTTACTTCGGTATTGAATCCTTCCCTCTTCTGATGCTCGGCACACTGGTGTTCACCATTGTCGTCACCGGGGTCTATGGCTGGGTCATCGAACGCATCGCCTACAAACCTCTGCGCAACTCCACCCGCCTGGCACCGCTGATCAGCGCCATCGGTATCTCGCTGATCCTGCAAAACTATGCACAGATCTCCCAGGGCGCTCGCCAGCAAGGTGTTCCGACACTGTTGACCGGCGCATGGCGCATCGACGTAGGCACCGGCTTCGTCCAGTTGACCTACACCAAGATCTTCATTCTGGTCGCGGCATTTGCCGGCATGGCGGCGCTGACCTACATCATCAAGTACACCAAGCTCGGCCGCATGTGCCGCGCGACCCAGCAAGACCGCAAGATGGCCTCGATCCTGGGGATCAACACCGACCGGGTGATTTCCTACGTGTTCATCATCGGTGCAGCGATGGCGGCCCTGGCCGGCGTGCTGATCACCATGAACTACGGCACGTTCGACTTCTACGCGGGCTTCGTCATCGGCATCAAGGCCTTCACTGCCGCGGTACTCGGCGGGATCGGCTCGCTGCCTGGCGCCATGCTCGGCGGGATCATCCTGGGGATCTCCGAGTCGCTGTTCTCGGGTCTGGTCAACTCGGACTACAAAGACGTCTTCAGCTTCTCGCTGCTGGTTCTCGTTCTGGTCTTTCGGCCTCAAGGCCTGCTCGGCCGTCCTCTCGTGTCGAAGGTGTAAGCGATGTCTTCAACCACTAAAAAAACCATTGATCTCAAAAAAAGTCTGGTTGATGCGATTCTCTCCGGCCTCATCGCCCTGATCGTGTTCGGGCCAATCGTCGGCGTCGTGCTCGACGGCTACGGCTTCAACTTGGAAACCTCACGGGTGGCCTGGATCGTCGCCATCGTCATGGCCGGTCGTTTCGTCCTGAGCACGTTCCTGCAGACCGCCAAGGGTGAAAAGATTCTCCAGAGTTTCGAAAGCCCGGGCTCGGGCGTGCACGTGCTGCCGCCGGATTACAAATCACGTCTGCGCTGGATCATCCCGCTGATGATCGTCGTGGCCATCGTGCTGCCGTTCTTCTCCAACTCCTACCTGTTGGGCGTGGTCATCCTCGGGTTGATCTACGTGCTGCTGGGCCTGGGGCTGAACATCGTGGTCGGCCTGGCCGGTCTGCTCGACCTGGGTTACGTGGCGTTCTACGCCATCGGTGCCTACGGCCTGGCGCTCGGTTATCAGTACCTGGGGCTGGGGTTCTGGACCGTGCTGCCACTGGCGGCGATCACCGCCGGCCTTGCCGGTTGCATCCTCGGTTTCCCGGTGCTGCGTCTGCACGGCGACTACCTGGCGATCGTGACCCTGGGCTTCGGTGAAATCATTCGTCTGGTGCTCAACAACTGGCTGTCGCTGACCGGCGGCCCGAACGGCATGCCGGCGCCACTGCCGACCTTCTTCGGCCTGGAGTTTGGCAAGCGCGCCAAGGACGGCGGGGTTCCGTTCCACGAGTTCTTCGGTATCGCCTACAACCCCGACGTGAAGTACTACTTCATCTACGCGGTGTTGTTCCTGGTCGTGCTGGCCGTGCTGTACATCAAGCACCGTCTGGTCAAGATGCCGGTCGGTCGTGCCTGGGAAGCGCTGCGCGAAGATGAAATCGCCTGCCGCTCCATGGGCCTGAACCACGTGCTGGTCAAACTCTCGGCGTTCACCATCGGTGCATCGACCGCGGGCCTGGCCGGTGTGTTCTTCGCCACCTACCAGGGGTTCGTCAACCCAACCTCGTTCACCTTCTTCGAATCGGCACTGATCCTGGCCATCGTGGTACTGGGCGGCATGGGTTCGACCATCGGCGTAGTGATCGCCGCATTCGTGCTGACCGTGGCTCCAGAGCTGCTGCGTGGCTTTGCCGAATACCGCGTCCTGCTGTTCGGGATGCTGATGGTGCTGATGATGATCTGGCGACCGCGCGGACTGATTCGGATCAGCCGCACCGGTGTGACGCCGCGAAAAGGAGTAGCGCCATGAGCGAAGTCGTACTCAACGTCGAAAAACTCATGATGCACTTCGGCGGCATCAAGGCGCTGAACGACGTCAGCCTGAAGGTCAAACGCAACTCGATCTTCGCCCTGATCGGCCCCAACGGCGCCGGCAAGACCACGGTGTTCAACTGCCTGACCGGTTTCTACAAGGCTTCCGGCGGCAAGATCGAACTCAACCTGCGTGGCCAGCAGACCAACGTCATCAAGCTGTTGGGCGAATCGTTCAAGCCGACCGACTTCGTCTCGCCGAAATCCTTCGGCAGTCGCCTCTGGTACAAGGCGTTCGGCGGCACCCATCTGGTCAACCGTGCGGGTCTGGCGCGGACTTTCCAGAACATTCGCCTGTTCAAGGAAATGTCGGTGCTGGAAAACCTGCTGGTGGCCCAGCACATGTGGGTCAACCGCAACATGCTGGCGGGCATCCTCAACACCAAGGGCTATCGCAAGGCCGAAAGCGATGCGCTGGACCACGCCTTCTACTGGTTGGAAGTGGTGGACCTGGTGGACTGCGCCAACCGTCTGGCCGGTGAACTGTCCTACGGTCAGCAGCGTCGCCTGGAAATCGCCCGGGCCATGTGTACCCGTCCGCAGATCATCTGCCTGGACGAACCGGCCGCCGGCCTCAACCCTCAGGAAACCGAAGCGCTGAGCGCGATGATCCGGCTGCTGCGCGACGAGCACGATCTGACCGTGGTGCTGATCGAACACGACATGGGCATGGTAATGAGCATTTCCGACCACATCGTGGTGCTGGACCACGGCGTCGTCATCGCCGAGGGCGGTCCCGACGACATCCGCAACGATCCGAAAGTGATTGCCGCTTACCTGGGCGCCGACGAAGAGGAGGTGGTATGAGCAAACCCATCCTCGAACTCAAGGAGCTGGATGTGTTCTACGGGCCGATCCAGGCCCTGAAGAAAGTCTCGCTGCACATCAACGAAGGGGAAACCGTCAGCCTGATCGGCTCCAACGGCGCCGGCAAGTCGACCCTGCTGATGTCGATCTTCGGCCAGCCACGGGCGGCGGACGGGGAGATCGTCTATCAGGGCGTGAACATTACCCACAAGTCGTCGCACTACATTGCTTCCAACGGCATCGCGCAGTCGCCGGAAGGGCGGCGGGTGTTCCCCGACATGACCGTCGAGGAAAACCTGCTGATGGGCACCATCCCGATCGGTGACAAGTACGCCAAGGAAGACATGCAGCGCATGTTCCAGCTGTTCCCGCGGCTCGAAGAGCGGCGCAACCAGCGTGCGATGACCATGTCCGGCGGCGAGCAGCAAATGCTCGCCATCGCCCGCGCCCTGATGAGCCGGCCGAAGCTGTTGCTGCTCGACGAGCCAAGCCTGGGCCTGGCGCCGATCGTGGTGAAACAGATCTTCGCCACCTTGCGGGAACTGGCGAAGACCGGCATGACGATCTTTCTGGTGGAGCAGAACGCCAACCACGCGCTCAGGCTGTCGGACCGGGCCTATGTAATGGTCAACGGCGAGATTCGCATGAGTGGTACCGGCAAGGAGCTGCTGGTGAACGAGGATGTGCGTAACGCCTATCTTGGCGGGCACTAAGCCTTAGCGCTGAACAAAAGAGCCCTGACGTTCACAGCGTCAGGGCTTTTTTGCTTTTGCAGGAGCTGCCGCAGGCTGCGATTTTTTGATGTTGCCTTTTAAAAACAAGGTCAAAAGATCGCAGCCTGCGGCAGCTCCTACAGGAGTGATGGCGTGAGGTAAAGCCAATTGTGGAAAACAAATTTTCGCAGCTACCGAAGTGCGACATAAAACCGCTGCAAACTGCTGTTTTGTCACGCTTTTGACTTGTCCCCGTTTGCTGTGGAGCGGGCTGTGAATAACATGGTGGCATTCGGCTGCGAGCCTTTAAAACCGGGGCTTGCAGCGATGTGGTTATTTATTGATCAGTCGATTTTGGCGGTCTTCAGGTCGGCTTTGTCAACCCTTTTCTTGAGGGCGAAAGTACCGCCAACGGGTGTGGGTAAGCCTGTGGATAAGTCTGTGATTAAACTCTGGAAAGACCGCGCTGAAGGCCGCAGTTACTGGCTCGCGGCCATCGCCGCCTTGACCGTCCAGTCATGACAGTCGCCAAGGGCTACACGGCAGGTTGATGAGGGTCAAGCAAAAAAGTTTTCAAACTCCGCGCAAAGCCTTGTGGATAGCGGCTTGCAGCTTTTCCACTTGCCCCCAGAGACTGTGGATTCGCTTGTGGATAACGTGCGCGCAATCGGCTGCAGGCCTCGGCGGGCTTGCCTATCAGAGTGTTGGTTGTTTTTTGTACAGACACGCCCCGTGTAGAAGCTGCCGAAGGCTGCGATCTTTTGATCTTGCTCTTTAAAGTCAAAAGATCGCAGCCTTCGGCAGCTCGTGCACGTGTACGTGGTTGCCCGTGAGTGCCCAGCCGGGCATGCTTCCACCTGATTGTCCATTCCAATGGCTGTTCCTCAGCCGAAGCAAGGAGAACACGATGTCCAACACCCTGTTTATCACCGGCGCAACTTCCGGTTTTGGTGAAGCCTGCGCCCGTCGTTTTGCCGAGGCTGGCTGGAAACTGGTGCTGACCGGCCGTCGTGAGGAACGCCTCAACGCGCTGTGCGCCGAGCTGTCGAAGCAGACCGAAGTGCATGGCCTGGTACTGGACGTGCGTGACCGCAAGGCCATGGAAGAGGCCGTTACCAACCTGCCGCCGAGCTTCGCCAAGCTGCGCGGGCTGATCAACAATGCCGGCCTGGCCCTGGGAGCGGACCCTGCGCCCAAGTGCAGCCTGGACGACTGGGACACCATGGTCGACACCAACATCAAGGGCCTGATGTACGCCACGCGCCTGCTGCTGCCGCGCCTGATCGCCCACGGTCGTGGCGCCGGTATCGTCAACGTCGGCTCGGTCGCCGGCAGCTATCCGTACCCGGGCAGCCACGTGTATGGCGGGACCAAGGCCTTCGTCCAGCAGTTCTCCCTGAGCCTGCGCTGCGATCTGCAAGGCACCGGCGTGCGGGTCAGCAACATCGACCCGGGCCTGTGCGAGAGCGAGTTTTCGCTGGTGCGTTTCGGCGGTGACCAGGAGCGTTACAACGCCACCTACGCCGGCGCCGAACCGATCCAGCCGCAGGACATCGCCGACACCATCTTCTGGATTCTCAATGCGCCGGCGCACATCAACATCAATACCCTGGAGTTGATGCCGGTGAGCCAGAGCTGGGCCGGGTTTGCGATTGATCGCAGTGGTGGCAAGGCTTAAGACCGCATAACGGCCATTCGCGGGCAAGCCTCGCTCCTACAGGTGTTCACACGAAATCTGTAGGAGCGAGGCTTGCCCGCGAATGCTTTCTGTCATTCAGCGAAGATAATCGGCCAACCCGCGATAACAGGTTGCCAGGTGATAAGGCGTGGTCGAAGGCATGTCGCGCCGGCTCACTTCCCCATGCTCATCACGGCACTCATACCAGCCCCCCGCATGCAGCGAACGCTGCTGCAATGCGCGCAGCTGACGCAATACCGCCGCCTCGCTGTCCGGACGCAAGGTCAAGGCCCGCAGGTACTCCGCCTGAGCCCAGATACGCTGGGTCGCATCCCGCGAACCACCTTGCGGACCGAGATCGAGCATGGCCCGCACCGCGCCGGTCTGTTTATCCACACCCTGTTGCTCGGTGAAGGCAAACGCCCGCTCCAAGGATGCGTGCAGCGCAGAACCTCGCAGCACATCGGACGACTCCAGCAGGAAATACCATTCGAACTGATGCCCCGGTTCGAACCAGTTATCCACAGCTCCCAGCGGCTTCTCCATCAATACGCTTTTCTGCGGATCGATAAAACGCTTCTGCATGCCTGTGCATAACTCGACGAGCGCCCGTTGCACCGCGCAGTCTTCGCGAACGGACAGGGTGGCGAGGAAGGCTTCGGCCAGGTGCATCAAGGGGTTTTGCAGCGGTCCGCTATCGAGGGACGACCAGTCGCGGTCGAGGCTGGCCTCGTAGAGGCCGTCGTCGGTGGCGAAACGCTGGGCGATCACTTCGAGGCTGGCGTTGAGCACCGATTCCACCAGCGGCTCGCGGACCTTGCCCCAGTAGTGAGCGCAGGCGAACAGGATGAAGGCGTGGGTGTAGAGATCTTTGCGGGTGTCCAGCGGCGCGCCCTGCGGGTCGATGCTGTAAAACCAGCCGCCATGCTCGGCATCGTGGAAATGCCGCTGCAACGAGCGGAACAGCGCCGCCGCGCGCTCTTCGGCGCCCGGCACCTGGCCGATCAGGCTGGCAAACAGATACAGCTGCCGCGCACAGGCCATGGCGCGATAACGCTGGGCTGGCAGTGGCTGATGCCCGGCATCCAGCGCCTCATGGGGCAACGCCATGTCGGCATTCCAGCCAGGACCCTGCCAGAGCGGCACGATCACATTCAGGAAGTGCTGTTGCACATCGCTGAACAGGGCGGTCAATTCAGGCTGGGAGGCGGAGCGGGAGGCTTGCGGCATTGGCTGGCGTCGTCACGGCAGGGTGGATTGCGCGACATGTTAGCAGAGAGACCGGCCAGATATCGGCGGTGTCTGTCATACCGTCTTCGCGAGCAAGCCCGCTCCCACATTGGATTTGTGTTCACAGGTCCAATGTGGGAGCTGGCTTGCCAGCGATGGCGGCCTGACAGCCGACCTGATTTCCTTGGATGTACCCGAACCAACTGTGGGAGCCTGCTCGCGATGCTTTTGGGTACATATCCATTTCTTCGGTAACGGCAACTTATGGTTCCGCTCCTACATTGGTTCGATGTGGATCACAGATTTTGTGTTCACCACAAAACCTGTGGGAGCGGGCTTGCTCGCGAAGAGGCCATCTCAGACGATGGAAAACTAACCCGCTAGCAACCACACCCCAGTCGCCGCCGAAGCCGCACCCGCCAATCTCACCAACGGCGCAGCGGCTTGCGGCAACACCCGCACCAGCAGATAACCCGCCCCATGCAACGCCGCCGTCGCCGCCACAAACCCGGCCGCATACGCCCACGGGCTCGACATGTCCGGCAATTCCAGGCCATGGGCCACACCGTGAAACAGCGCAAACAACGCTGTTGCGGCCACCGCCAGGCTCAACGGCGGACGCACCGCCAGCGCTACCGCCAGCCCCAGGGCCAGCACGGACGCCGCGATCCCGCCTTCCAGCGCCGGCAGGTTCAACCCTTCAAAGCCCAGCACCCCGCCCAGCAGCATGGTGCCGACGAAGGTGCACGGCAGCGCCCAGCGCGCCGCGCCTGTCTGCTGCGCCGCCCACAGGCCCACCGCCAGCATTGCCAGCAAATGGTCGAGCCCGCCGATCGGGTGGCTGATGCCGGCGATCAGGCCGTTGTCGCCATGACCCGGGTGGGCGAAGGCGAGGGCGGGGGTCAGCAGCAGGGCCAGGGCGCCGAGAATGCGTTTGAGTGTCATGGATAAGCTTCCTTGTTGATAAGTGGTGCTCAGGCGGCGGTCAGCAGGCCCTGGCGTTCGATGAAGGCGATGATCTCTTCCAGGCCCTGGCCGGTTTTCTGGTTGCTGAAGACGAACGGCTTGCCGTTGCGCATGCGCGTGGTGTCGCTGTCCATCAGGGTCAGGGAGGCGCCTACCAGCGGCGCCAGGTCGATCTTGTTGATCACCAGCAGATCGGATTTGCAGATCCCCGGGCCGCCCTTGCGCGGCAGCTTGTCACCGGCGGACACGTCGATCACATAGATGGTCAGGTCGGACAGTTCCGGGCTGAAGGTCGCCGACAGGTTGTCGCCCCCGGACTCCACCAGGATCAGGTCCAGCCCCGGAAAGCGCCGGTTCAGTTGGTCCACGGCTTCCAGGTTGATCGAGGCGTCTTCTCGGATCGCCGTGTGCGGGCAACCGCCGGTTTCCACGCCGATGATGCGTTCCGGCGCCAGGGCCTGGTTGCGCACCAGAAAGTCGGCGTCTTCACGGGTGTAGATATCGTTGGTCACCACGGCCAGGTTGTAGCGCTCGCGCAGGGCCAGGCACAGGGCCAGGGTCAGGGCGGTCTTGCCGGAGCCGACCGGGCCGCCGATGCCGACGCGCAGGGGTTGTGTGTTCATGGGGTTCTCCAGACAGGGGACTTATGAGCGAAACAGGCGGCTGTACTGGCGCTCGTGGGCCATGCACGCCAGGGACAGGCCGAAAACGGCGCTGCCCATGTGTTCGGGGTTGATAACGCTTGCGTTGAGCTGTGCCTGTTGCAGAAGCGGCAGCAATTCACTGGTCAGGCGCTGGGCGGCCTGCTGGCCCAGTGGCAGGGTTTTCATCAGCACTGCCAGCTGGTTTTCCAGCCAGCTCCACAGCCACGCGGCCAGCGCGTCCTGCGGGCTGATCCGCCAGGCACGGGCCGCCAGGGCCCAGCCCAGCGCCAGGTGCGGCTCCGGGCGTTGCGCGAGAAAGGCCCGGGCGGCGGCATCCAGTTCCGGCAAGCCATTGAGCAACTGTTGCAGGGAGTAGCCCATCTGCCGGCTCTCCAGATGCAGCTCACGGGTTTCCCGGCTGGCGCGGTGCTCTTCGCAGCGCTGCAGCAGTTCGCACCAGTTTTCTTCCTGCGCGGCCAGGCAATGGGCGAGCAGCAGCGGGGCTTCGAAGCGGGCGAGGTTGAGCAGCAATTGATCGCTGATCCAGCGTCGCGCGCTGTCGGTGTCGTGGACGCGACCGTTTTCCACCGCCATTTCCAGCCCCTGGGAATAGCTGTAGCCGCCAATCGGCAATTGCGGACTGGCCAGACGCAGCAGCGCCCAGGCCGGGTTCACAGGCGCACGCCGAACTGGTGCAGCTTGGGTGGATAGTTGAAATCTTCATCGCCGTGGCGCGAATGGTGGTGACCGCCGCCGTAGGCGCCGTGCTCCGGCTGGAACGGCGCTTCGATGGATTCGGCGCTGGCGCCCAGCTGTTCGAGCATGGCCTTGAGCACGTAATCGTCGAGCAGGCGCAGCCAGCCATCGCCCACCTGCAAGGCAACGTGGCGATTGCCCAGGTGATAGGCCGCGCGGGTCAGTTCAAAGGCGTTGGCGCAGGTGACGTGCAGCAGCTGTTCGGGGCGGGCACAGACGCGGACGATGCGCCCGTCTTCGGCTTGCAGGCACTCGCCGTCATACAGCGGCGACTGACCGCGCTCCAAAAACAACCCGACGTCTTCGCCCTCGGCACTGAAACAGCGCAAACGGCTTTTGCTCCGCGCTTCGAAGTTCAAGTGCAACTCGGCGGCCCAGACGGGTTGAGGGTCGATTCTGCGGTGGATCACCAGCATCGGAAAGCTTCCAGCAATGGACGTTGCAGAGGCTAGAGCAAGGGACGCGCCAATCGGCGGGAGGTGTAGGAAATGGCCGTCGGAAGCGTGGGAAGGGGCTCAAAGGGCTGTGGGAACTGATTGGAATTGGTGCAGGCTTTTCGTCTGGTGCACCATTTTGTAGCGACTGCGATGCCCCGTGCAGGAGCTGTCGAGTGAAACGAGGCTGCGATCTTTTGATTGTTCAAAAGCAAGATCAAAAGATCGCAGCCTTCGGCAGCTCCCACATGGGAATGTGGTTCTGCAGGTTTTACTCGGTGCTGCCGAGCCCTTGCCAGTGCTTCAACCCGATGAAGATAAACCGCAACTGCTGGGTAATCTTCGCTTGGGGTGTCAGGTGCTCCGGCAACGCCTCGGCCGGCGGGTCGATGATGTCCGGCAACGTGGCGAACACGCTTTTGACGATCAGATCCGCCATCACGCTCAGGCCGGCGTGGTCCAGGTGCTGCAGCTTGGGCATCAGCGACAGGTCGGCGGCAAGGTCGGAGCTGATGTTTTCCCGCAGGCGGCCAATGGCCAGACGCACGGGGAGTGAGCCGCCGTACTGCTCCCGGGCCAGGAACAGAAACTGCGAGCGGTTGGCGCTGACCACGTCGAGAAAGATGCGCACCGACGCATCGATGATTCCGCCCATGACAAACTCGTTGTGGCGCACCAGGCGAATGGTTTCGCGGAAGGTCTGGCCGACCTCGCAGACCAGCGCCAGGCCCAGTTCGTCCATGTCGGCGAAATGCCGGTAGAAACCGGTCGGGACGATCCCGGCGGTTTTCGCCACTTCACGCAGGCTCAGGCTGCCGAATCCGCGGCCACCTTCCATCAGGTGCCGGGCAGCGTCCATCAGGGCGACGCGAGTTTGTTGTTTCTGTTCAGCGCGGGGCAGCATCGCTAAGGCGTTTCTTAAGAAAGGAGAGCGGCGCACTCTAGCAAATAGGCTTTGCCGGCGTCGAACAACGATAGGGAAAGGCGGGGAGGTCAGGCATCGAACGGCCGGGGAGGCCGGAAAATCAAAAGCCCAATCCGGGGATTGGGCTTTTTTTCAAGGCGGCCATCAGGCTTAGCTCATCGAACTGTTGCGTTCAATCACACGGTCACCACCACCTTCGGCCAGGATTTGACCAGGGGTGCGATCGGAACCGTCAGCGGCCAGGGTTTGACCAGGGGTGCGATCGGAACCGTCAGCGGCCAGGGTTTGACCGGGGGTGCGATCGGAACCGTCGGCGGCCAGAGTTTGACCAGGGGTGCGGTCAGAGCCATCGGCGGCAACAGAACCTTTGGTCTGGTCGTAGCCGTCTTCAGCGATCAGGCCTTTTTCTTTCAGGCGATCGTTGCCACCTTCGGCCAGGGTCTGACCCGGAGTGCGATCGGAACCATCGGCGGCGACGGTCTGGCTGAATACCGAGTGGCTGTCTTTGACTTGCGGAGTAGCCTGTTCAGCGGCCGGCAGTGCGAAGGCAGAGCTGGCCAGCAGAGAGAGGGAAAGACTAAGCAGTAATTGGCGTTTCATGATCTGTGCTCCGTGACAGGGCGATAAAGTAGGGACGGTTAAATTGTTACCTCCGAGAAGTCGATATAAAAGTTCATAAACGCAATGTTAATAATCAACGGAATTGATTGTTCTCGGCGAAGGCTCTAAACCGGGCCTTTCAGGCCGACGATTTTGCACCGAGGTGGGTATTTTCGACTCACTTGTGCCGCACAAAAGTGCGGGGCCGGTAACGCTGCGGGTGCCAGGCATAGCAGAAATCGACCGTTCGATTGCGCCAAAAGCCGCTTTCGATTAAACCTGCGCGCCGTTTTTCAGTCGTAGATTTCATGGCGGGCCGTTCGGGCCCTGCGTTTCTCATGGGCGTCTTGGTCGGGGCGCCCAGCCGTATCAGGAGTTCTGTGCAATGACGCGCACTCGTAAAATTCTCGCCTGGACCTTCAGCACCCTGGTCGTCGTACTGGCGGTGCTGGTGCTGTTCATCGTGTTCTTCGATTGGAACCGGATCAAACCGCCCCTCAACGCCAAGGTTTCCGAGGAATTGCACCGACCGTTCGCGATCAACGGCAACCTCTCGGTAGTCTGGCGTCGCGAGCTGGAGGAGGGCGGTTGGCGGGCCTGGGTGCCGTGGCCGCATGTGGTGGCCGAGGATTTGAGTCTGGGCAACCCGGACTGGTCGAAAGCGCCGAACATGGCCACGCTCAAGCGTGTGGAACTGCGCATCTCGCCTCTGGCATTGCTGGCGCAGCGGGTGGTGATCCCGCGCATCGACCTGACCGAACCCAATGCCGAGCTGCAACGTCTGGCGGACGGGCGCGCCAACTGGGTATTCAAGTTCGACCCGAAAGACCCCAATGCCGAGCCGTCACCCTGGGTGCTGGACATCGGCGCGATCGGCTTCGACAAAGGCCATGTCACCCTTGACGATCAGAACCTGAAGACCCGGCTGGACGTGCTGATCGATCCATTGGGCAAACCCATTCCGTTCAGCGAGATCGTCGGCGACAAGGCCGCGAAAACCGCTCAGGAGAAGGGCGGCGCGCCTCAGGACTATGCGTTTGGTCTGAAGGTCAAAGGCCAGTATCACGGCCAGAAACTGGCGGGCCAAGGCAAGATCGGCGGCCTGTTGGCCTTGCAGGATGCAGCCCGGCCATTTCCGTTGCAGGCCCAGGTGAAGATCGCCGACACCAGCGTCGAACTGGCCGGCACCCTGACCGATCCGCTGAATCTAGGCGCTCTGGACCTGCGCCTGAAGCTGGCCGGTACCAGCCTGGGCAATCTCTACCCGCTGACCGGCGTGACCCTGCCGGACACCCCGCCCTATGCCACCGACGGCCACCTGATTGCCAAGCTGCATGAGCCGGGCGGCGCCGTGTTCCGCTATGAAGCGTTCAACGGCACCATCGGTTCCAGCGATATTCACGGCAACCTGAGCTATGTCGCCAGCCAGCCGCGGCCAAAACTCAGCGGTGCGCTGCTGTCCAATCAGCTGCTGTTCGCCGACCTCGCGCCGTTGATCGGTGCCGACTCCAACGCCAAGCAGAAGGCTCGCGGCGGCGAGAGCAAGCAACCGGCGGACAAGGTGTTGCCGGTGGAGGAATTCAAGACCGAACGCTGGCGCGATATGGACGCCGACGTCGAGTTCACCGGCAAACGCATCGTCCACAGCGAAAAACTGCCGTTCACCGATCTGTATACCCACCTGGTCCTCACCGATGGCGTGCTCAGCCTCGAACCGCTGCGTTTCGGCGTGGCAGGCGGCAAGCTGGATTCGCAGATTCGCCTCAATGGCCACACCGAACCGCTGGAGGGACACGCAAAACTCACCGCCCGGGGCTTCAAGCTCAAACAGCTGTTCCCCACCTTCGAGCCGATGAAGACCAGTTTCGGTGAGCTCAACGGCGATGCCGACATCAGCGGACGCGGCAACTCGGTGGCCAAGCTGCTGGGTACCGCCAACGGCAATCTGAAGATGCTGATCAACGATGGCGCCATCAGTCGCGAGTTGATGGAGCTGGCCGGTTTGAACGTCGGCAACTACGTCGTGGGCAAGATCTTTGGCGACAAGGAAGTGAAGATCAATTGTGCTGCCGCCGACTTCGACATCAAGACGGGCCTGGCGACCACGCGGCTGTTTGTCTTCGATACCGAGAACGCGATCATCTACGTCGACGGCACGGCCAACATGGCGACCGAGCAACTGGACTTGACCGTAACCCCGGAATCCAAGGGCTGGCGCCTGATTTCGTTGCGCTCGCCGCTGTACGTGCGGGGCAAGTTCATCAAGCCCGATGCGGGGGTCAAAGCCGTGCCGTTGATGTTGCGCGGGGCGGGGATGGTGGCGCTGGGCGTGATCGCCGCGCCGGCGGCCGGATTGCTGGCACTGGTGGCTCCGAGCGGGGGAGAGCCGAATCAGTGCGCGCCGTTGCTGGAGCAGATGAAGGCGGGGAAAGCGCCGAAGACCGTCAAGAACTGAAAGAGGTATGGAGGGGATCGCTCTCGAAGCCAAGTCCGGGAGCGATTAATTGGGTCAACTTACACCATCAGGTGTTGGGACGCGCAATACACTTGTGTGGATGTGATTGCCGATTTTTTTTATGACGAGGGCCCTGTGCTTTTCGTACTCGCGTGCGGCCAGTGAACTGACCGAGGTCCATATATTGGGCTTCCCGTTTTTGATGGAGCTGAGAAGCGGTTGATCCAGAATATCGATATTGATCCCTTTGTTTGTTTTGAACGCGATCTGGACTGTAATGATACTTGCGTCATTTCGAACAATGGTCAGTCGTGTCGATGTAGCAATCGTTTCTCCAATTTTGAAAGCGCCATTGGTTTCATCACTGAAGGCAATCATGTTGGCGTTCAATCTGTCGAGTATGGTTTGGATAACGAGTGGTTCGGAGGACGGCTCTTTCAGTTGCAAGAAAACTTTATATAGCGTCTGTTTTTCTTTTTCGGTCAGCGATGTCCCTATACTTAGATCCACCAGGTTCCAAAGGCTCTTTTTGAAAAATTCGATTTTCTTGAATCGTTCGCTATTCTGAACCCAGCCTAATCTTCCGACCAAAGCTTCGTATTCGGATATTGATTTTTCGGGGTCGCGGATGTTTTTTGAGTTTGATACGAGTTCTCCGATAAGGGTTGAGGTCAAAATGTCTTTTTCAAAACTTTCGTCATGTGTACCAATAAAGACAACAATGTTTCCGTTGACCAGGTATGTCTTGTGATTTGAAGTTTCCATGATGTTTGTGCTCGATTTCTGCAGTCAGATAAAATTAAATCGGCAGGTACCTGCCGATTTAATTGTTTTGATTTTTTTAAAAATCCGGAAGGTTGTCGATAAATTTATTGGCGGCGTCGGTATATTTGCTAATCAATTTGGCGCGTAGCCCGGAGAAAGTTCTGTTGTCCAGATAAACCCGCACTGCGCTGGTTTGTACGGTTGTGGACTTTGTGGTGGATTTCCAGAATAGTACCCCGCGAGTGCTCTCCCGCGCATTAAGGGAGATGCAGTTGAGGACCATGTTCGCCTGGCCGTAGTTATCGACCCAGGCAGGCGAAATGTCGAAATTGGTTTCAAGGCCAAGTTTGTAGTTACGGTTAAAGATAGAGATGGCTTGAGGTCTTTCTTTGACAGCGCCTACAGCATCTTTCGCAACTTTAGACAAGATCGAGGCAGCGTCAGCGGTAAGCAAATTGCGAGCAATCTCAAAGGCAACCTGATCCATCGTCAAGCCGACCCGTCTGATGGTGGATTCCTGGCTGCTCATATTCTGAAAAGCCCAGCCGATCTTTGAAAGTCCAGTTACGTACTCTTGAAACCATTCTTTTTTCTGTTTTTTGTCGTCGTATTTACTGTCGGCGGCGTGCTTCATTACTAGCTTGCAGAGATTCACATCATCAATTATTTGTTGTGAGGCTCCTGGGAGAAACGTGTTTATTGTGTCGGGCATTACACTGGCGGTTGCCTTGCTGGGGTCGTGAGGTGGTTGATTAAGCGGGGCGCTGGTAAATGCTCGTGGCATGTTTATTTTTGGCAGTGCTGGCAGGGAGTCAATAAATTCAAGCCGTTGTTCAAAGTTCATGGTGTATTCCTTTACGTGTTTGCATGCAGTCGGGTGACTGGTAGGAGTTAGAGTAAGTTTGTGCTGATAAAAATCAAAGCGATGTTTGTAACTTGAGTTATCGATAAGTTGTTAGCGGTGGGGTGTTATTTAAGTAATATGACGAGGTCGGAATGTTGAGGTGGTTAACGCAACTTGCCCCGATATTGATGTCTCTTCCTGCAACCACGCAAAAAACGCCCGAACCGGTGGATGCCGCTCCCGTCCCGGTACACACAGCGCGCTGTATCCGGCGCCATCCACCTGCACGTCGCCGCGATAGGGCACCAGCAGGCCGCTGGCGACGTTGTCCGACACCAGAATATTGCTCGCCAGCACCAGACCCTGCCCGGCAATCGCCGCTTGCAGGGCGTAATGCTCCTCGTCGTATTCGCGCATGGCGGGCCGGGCGCTCAGCCACGTCTCGCCGGATTGCGCGCACCAGGCCTCCCAGCCGTGGGCATAGAGTTTGGAGTTGTGCCAACGCACGCTGATCAGCGTAGGCACGCGCGTGGCGGCCAGGCTCACTTGTTCCGGTGAGCCATAAACACCGAAGGTTTCATCGAACAGGCATTGCCCATACAGGTTCGGGTAGTCATCCAGGCTGTAGCGCACCACCAGGTCGACGCTGGCGTCCTGATGCAAGTCGATGACTTCGCAATGAGTGTCCAGGCGCAGACTGATGTTCGGATGGCGGGCATAGAAACGGCCCAGGCGCGGCACGAGCCATAGGGCGGCGAAGGCCGCGGTGGTGGAAATCGTCAGGCTGGTACCGCTGCGTTGCGGGCGCAGGGTGTCGACGCTTTGCGCCACCTCCAGAAAAGCACCGTGCAGGCTGTGGAACAGTCGCTCGCCGCCTTCGGTCAGGCGCACCTGGCGTGGCAGGCGCTCGAACAACTGCACGCCGAGCCAGGTTTCCAGCGAACGGATCTGATGGGACACCGCCGTGGGGGTCACGGACAGCTCTTCGGCGGCAGCCTTGAAGCTCAACAGGCGCGAGGCCGATTCGAAGGCGCGCAGGGCGGTCAGCGGCAGTGAGGCAAACATGAACACTCCATGGATGAAATGGATTCATCCTGACTGATTTCTGATCAGTTGTTGGGACGCGGCTGCGAGCCTCAAGCTGCAAACCACAAGTGGTTCCAGTCTAGTCCTTGAGGAGATACAGATGAGTAAGATTCTTGCGATTCATGCCAGTCCACGGGGTGAGCGGTCGCATTCGCGGCGGTTGGCGGAAGCGTTCTTGTCGGCGTTCCAGGCGCGCAATCCGAAGGTGTCGCTGACCCGCCGTGAAGTCGGGCGGGCGTTGATTGCGCCGGTCAACGAGGCGTTCGTGGCCGCGGCGTTTTATCCACAGCCCGAGGCGCGGCCGCTCTCGATGCAGGCAGATCTGGCGTTCAGCGACGAACTGGTCGGCGAGTTGTTGGGCCACGACCTGCTGGTGATCTCCACGCCCATGCACAACTTCAGCGTGCCCAGCGGCTTGAAGGCCTGGATCGATCAGATCGTGCGCATCGGCCTGACGTTCAATCACACCCTGGACAACGGCGTGGCCCAGTACGAGCCGCTGGTGCACGGCAAAAAGGCGCTGATCGTCACCAGTCGCGGCGGCTTCGGTTTCGGTCCGGGCGGTGAACTGGAAGCCATGAACCATGCCGATCCATTGCTGCGCACGGCGCTGGGTTTCATCGGCATCACCGATGTCACGGTGGTCGCCGCCGAGGGCGAAGAGTCCGAGGCGCGCACGTTCGCGGTGTCCGCCGCCGAGGCTGAACAACGGCTGGTCGCGCTGGCCAGGGAGTTCTAGATGGCCTGGCTGTTTCTTCTGATTGCCGCCGGCTTCGAAGTCACCTTCGCCATGGGCATGAAGTACGCCGAGGGTTTCACCCGCCTGTGGCCGTCGCTGATCACGGTGGTGGCGGCCGTGGGCGGGGTGTACTTCCTGACCCTGGCCATGCGCGAGTTGCCGGTGAGCATCGCCTACCCGATCTGGACCGCCATCGGTTCGCTGGGCACGGTGTTTCTCGGCTTCGCGCTGCTGGGGGAAAGCCTGAGCGCGGTCAAATTGCTGTCGGTGGGATTGATCGTGGCGGGCGTCGTGGGTTTGAAGTGAGGCGGATGGCCTAGACTGGTCGTCGAGTTGTCATCTTCGCTGGTGATGCTTGGCGCAGGTCCTGCATCGCGCCTTGCTCCAGCCTTCGATCACAAGGAAGTCCGCCCATGTCGCACGGTTCGGCCACGCGTTACCCGCTGGTGCTGGTCCCGGGAATGCTCGGGTTTGTCCGGGTGCTGCTCTATCCGTACTGGTACGGGATCATCCCGGCGCTGCGCCGGGACGGTGCGCGGGTGTTCGCGGTGCAGGTCTCGCCTGTGCATTCCAGCGAGGTGCGCGGCGAGCAATTGCTGGCGCGGATCGAGGAAATCCTGCGTGAGACCGGGGCCGAAAAGGTCAACCTGATCGGTCACAGCCAGGGCGCGCTGACGGCGCGTTATGCGGCGGCCAAGCGACCGGACCGAGTGGCGTCGGTGACCTCGGTGGCGGGACCGAATCACGGTTCGGAGCTCGCCGATTACCTGCACACCCACTATCCCCATGACAGTGTGCGAGGTCGGCTGCTGAGCGTTCTGATCCGGATGATTGCGGCGCTGATGAGCCTGCTGGAAACCGGTTATCGCGGTCCGAAGCTGCCGGTGGATATTCACGCTTCCCACCATTCGCTCACCACCGAAGGGGTGGCGCTGTTCAATCAACGTTATCCACAGGGGCTGCCGCAGACTTGGGGCGGGCATGGGCCGCCGCAAGTCAATGGCGTGCGCTATTACTCCTGGTCGGGCACCTTGCAACCGGGCAAGACCAACCGCGGACGCAACCTGCTCGATGGCACCAGCCGCAGTTGCCGGTTGTTCGCCAGGACCTTCGTGCGCGAAGCGGGGCATTGCGACGGGATGGTCGGGCGCTACAGCTCGCATTTGGGGACGGTGATTGGCGATGAATACCCGCTGGACCATTTCGACATCGTCAATCAGTCGCTGGGGTTGGTGGGGAAGGGGGCGGAGCCGATTCGGTTGTTTGTCGAGCATGGGGCCCGGCTCAAGGCGGCCGGTTTGTAAGATCAAAAGATCGCAGCCTTCGGCCGCTCCTGCATTGATCGGTGCAGGAGCGGCCGAAGGCTGCGATCTTTTCTGCTTCAGGCAACGCTAATCTTGCGACCCAACACGGTGGTCCACCGCTCCGAAACAATCACCCCACCCAAGGTCAGGACCCCGCCCACCAGGTGATACATCGCCAACTGCTCGCGCAGCACCAGCGCCGCAATCAGCGCCGTCATCACCGGCAGGAGGTTGAAAAACAGCGTGGTCCGGCTCGGCCCCAGGCGCACCACCGCCTGCATCCACGCCAGCGGTGCGAGCATCGAGGCCAACAGGCAGGCATACAGCACCAGCGGAATGTTTTGCGCCGTCAGGCCGGTTTTCGGTGAGAGGACAAACAGCGGAAACAACACCAGTACCGCCACCAGTATCTGCAGATACAGCAGCACCAGCTTGGGCAACTTCAGATGCCATTTTTTCAACAGGGTGCTGTAGACCGCGTAGGCCAGTGTGGCGATCAGCATCATCGCGTCGCCCAGGTTCACCCCGTGCTCCAGCAACAGCGCGAGGCTGCCGGACGAGACCACCACCAACACCCCGATCAACGACAGCACCGCACCGACCAGCGCGCCGGCGGTCAGGCGCTGGCCGAGGCTGATGATCGCCATGGCCAGCGACATCAACGGCATCAGCGACAGGATGATCCCCATGTTGGTGGCCGAAGTCAGGCCGGCGGCGAAGTACGCCAGACTCTGATAGACCGCCATGCCCAGCACGCCAAGGATGAACACCTTGCCAAGGTTGGGGCGAATCACCGCCCAATGGGCAGTCACCGGTTTAAGCATGAAGGGCGTGAACAGCAGTCCGGCGAGCAGCCAGCGGTAGAAACCGATCTGCGCGGGGAAGATCGAGCCGGCCGACATTTTGGTGACGACGGTGTTGCCGGCCCAGATAAGGATGGCCAGCAGGGGATATGCGTATTGCATCGGGAAAAACCAGAACGTTAATGAGGGGCAATTATCCCTTGTCCGGTTACAGGCCTATACTTCGATCCAGACAACCCGCCCCTGATTTCGGACAGCATGACCAGCCAACACGTCGACCTTCTGAGCTTCAGCGAATTGCCCGCCCCGGTGTACTTCCGCTACGCCGATTTTGACGCGCACCGCTTTGCCTCGCCCCATCGCCACCCCTGGGGGACCCTGGAATATGTGGCCCATGGCGTGCTGCACATGGAAATCGGTGGCAGCCGTTACTTGTCGCCGCCGCAATACGCGGTGTGGGTGCCGCCCGAGACCGAGCACAGTTTCTACATCAACGAACCGGTGAACTACCGCGCGGTCTGTCTGGCGCCGTCGCTCTGCCGCGATCTGCCGCCCCAGGCCTGTACGCTGGCCATCAACGACATTCTCAAGGCCATCCTCAAGGATTTCGCCGCCCGGGATGTAAAAGTGCCCGAGCGGGACGCGGACCGGCGTCTGGCCCAGGTGCTGGTGGACCAGTTGCAACAGGCGCCCATGCACGAGTGCTATCTGCCCTACGCCAGCAGTCCTGGCCTGCTGGGGATTCTCGAAGCCCTGCAGAACGAGCCCGGGGATAACCGGCCGTTGGCGGATTGGGCGGCGCGGATTTATGTGAGCGAACGCACTCTGGCGCGGCAGTTTGTCCGCGAGCTGGGCATGAGCTTCGGTGAGTGGCGCCAGCGCCTGCGCTTTCTCGCCGCCATCGAGGCGCTGGACAGCCCGCGCAGCATTCAGGAAATCGCCTTCGACATGGGCTACAGCACCGGTTCGGCCTTTATCGCGATGTTCCAGCGTCAGGCCGGGTGCACGCCGGAGCAGTATCGACGCAGCCATCTGGACAGCAGGAAGGTGTAACAGGCTTTGTCTACACTCCACAGCATGGCCGTCCCCCTCGGTGCGGCGACAAGGAGAAAACTCCATGAAGATGCTGCGTGTCCCTTTGTTGATGATCGGGTTGCTGCTCTGCTCCCAGGGCTTCGCCGCCACTGAACAACAGAACAAGATGACCACCTGCAATGCCGACGCCACCGCAAAAAGCCTCAAGGGCGATGAACGCAAAGCCTTCATGAGCAACTGCCTCAAAGCGGCTCCGGCAGCCAACGACGCCAAGGCCCTGACTCCGCAGCAGGAAAAAATGAAGACCTGCAACGCCGACGCCGCGACCAAAGCCCTCAAGGGCGATGAGCGCAAGGCGTTCATGAGTGATTGCCTCAAGAAAAAATAAAGTCAAAAGATCGCAGCCTTCGGCAGCTCCTACATGAGAACGCGATCCCTGTAGGAGCTGCCGCAGGCTGCGATCTTTTCGGCGCGCCGCCGATCGCGTTTTCATGCGCTCGCTTCATCACCGGAACGCTGGCAGACTGCCAATCCTTTTACGCTGTTCGTTTTGAGGCTGTATGCCAACGTTTTCTCAACGTCATGTATTGCTGGTGATCAGCTGGATCATCATTTTTGGCGGACTGCTGCTGGTGATCCCCCTGCGCTTGTTGCCCAGCCTGCTGGCCGGGTTGCTGGTGTTCGAGCTGGTCAACATGCTCACCCCGCAATTGCAGCGGCTGATCGAAGGCCGGCGTGCGCGCTGGCTGGCGGTGGCGTTGCTGGGGACCCTGGTGGTCAGTGTGCTGACCCTGATCTTCGCTGGCGCCTTCAGCTTCCTGCTGCACGAAGCGGAAAACCCCGGCGCATCCCTGGACAAATTCATGCACGTGGTCGACCGCGCCCGCAGTCAGTTGCCGCCGTTCATCGACGCCTACCTGCCGGCCAGCGCCGCGGAGTTCCGGGTGGCGATCGGTGAGTGGATGAGCAAGCACCTGAGCGACTTGCAGCTGGTGGGCAAGGACGTGGCGCACATGTTCGTGACGCTGCTGATCGGCATGGTGCTCGGCGCGATCATCGCCCTGCAGCGCGTGCCGGACCTGACCAAGCGCAAGCCGCTGGCCGCCGCGCTGTTCGACCGCCTGCACCTGCTGGTCCAGGCCTTTCGCAATATCGTCTTCGCGCAGATCAAGATTTCCCTGCTCAACACCGCCTTCACCGGGATCTTCTTGGCGGTGGTGCTGCCGATGTTCGGCATCAAGCTGCCGCTGACCAAGACCCTGATCGTCCTGACCTTCCTGCTCGGCCTGCTGCCGGTGATCGGCAACCTGATGTCCAACACCCTGATCACCATCGTCGGCCTCTCGCTGTCGATCTGGGTGGCGGTGGCGGCGCTGGGTTACCTGATCGTGATCCACAAGGTCGAATACTTCCTCAACGCGCGCATCGTCGGCGGGCAGATCAGTGCCAAGTCGTGGGAGTTGCTGCTGGCGATGCTGGTGTTCGAAGCGGCGTTCGGCTTGCCGGGGGTGGTGGCGGGGCCGATTTACTACGCGTATCTGAAGAGTGAGTTGAAGCAGGTGGGGATGGTATAGGGGGAGATGCGAGCTGCGAGCTGCAAGCTGCAAGTAGAGGCAAGAGCAAATGCGGTCTGCCTTCGCTCTTACTTGCAGCTTTTAGCTTTTAGCTTTTAGCTTTTAGCTTGAAGCTCGCAACTGCTCCTCAACCATAACGCTTCGCCGCCTCAATCGCCAGTCCGCTACCAATGCTGCCGAAGATATTCCCTTCGACATGCCGAGCATTCGGCAACATCGCCGACACACTGTTGCGCAGCGCCGGAATCCCGCTCGAACCGCCGGTGAAGAACACCGTATCCACCTGATCGAAGCCGACATTGGCATCGGTCAGCAGCTGGCTGACGCTGTTGCGCACGCGTTCGAGCAGGTTCTCGATGGCCGATTCGAACAGCGCGCGGCTCAGGTCCACGCTCAGGCCCGGCTCGATGCGGTCCAACGGCACCTGACGGACGTCTGAGTAGGTCAGCTCGATCTTGGTTTCTTCCACCAGCATCGCCAGCCAGTGCCCGGCGCGCTGTTCGATCAGCTTGAACAGGCGATCGATGCCGCCGGTGTCCTCGATGTCGTAGCGCATGCTGCCCAGGGCCAGCTGCGACTTCTGCGAGTACACCGAGTTGATGGTGTGCCAGGTCGCCAGGTTCATGTGGTGGCTGGTGGGCATGAAGGCGCCGCTCTTCATCCGGCTGCCGTAGCCGAACAGCGGCATCAGGCCCTGCAGGCTCAGCTGCTTGTCGAAGTCGGTACCGCCGATGTGCACGCCGCCGGTGGCCAGGATGTCGTCCTGACGGTTGGCCACGGTCCGACGCTCGGGCGACAGGCGCACCAGCGAGAAGTCGGACGTACCACCGCCGATGTCGACGATCAGGACCAGCTCCTCCTTCTCGATGGTCGATTCATAGTCGAATGCCGCCGCGATCGGTTCGTACTGGAACGAGACGTCCTTGAAGCCGATCTTGCGCGCCACTTCCACCAGGGTGTCTTCGGCTTCCTTGTCGGCCACCGGGTCCTCGTCGACGAAAAACACCGGGCGGCCCAGCACCACTTGTTCGAATTCCCGACCGGCGGTGGCTTCGGCGCGGCTCTTGAGCTGGCCGATGAACAGGCCCAGCAGATCCTTGAACGGCATCGCCGTGCCCAACACGCTGGTGTCGTGCTTGATCAGCTTGGAACCCAGCAGGCTCTTGAGCGAGCGCATCAGGCGGCCTTCGTAGCCTTCCAGGTACTCGTGCAGCGCCAGACGGCCGTAGACCGGGCGGCGTTCTTCGAGGTTGAAGAAGACCACCGACGGCAGGGTGATCTTGTCATCCTCCAGCGCAATCAGCGTTTCCATGCCGGGGCGAAGCCAGCCGACGGTGGAGTTGGACGTGCCGAAGTCGATACCGCAGGCACGGGCTGGGGAGGCGTTTTTCATGTCTTTCAGGTTCCGGTTAAAAAACGGCCGCGCAGTGTATGTCAGTGCGGCGCAGAATCGAAGGCCGGTTATCCGCTAAATCTTGCCGCTCAACGCCTTGAAAGATGTGCCATCACCCCCAAACTACCCTGCATCAACCGGCCAGCCCCGGGCGAACGCAAGTCGTCCTGCCTGCTGCCGATAAACTTCTGATGCGCTGCCCGGTCACAATCCTGAGATCGGTCAACTTCTGCGTGCCCAACAGGCGCATGCTGTGGCAGGTGGCGCGATTTCGATAACGGATGGTGATTCCCGCGATGGACTTCAAAGACTATTACAAGATACTCGGTGTGGAACCGACAGCCGACGACAAGGCGATCAAGGCGGCCTATCGCAAGCTGGCGCGCAAATACCACCCCGACGTCAGCAAGGAAAAGGACGCCGAAGCCAAGTTCAAGGACGCCTCGGAAGCCTATGAAGCGCTGAAAAGTGCCGACAAGCGCGCCGAATACGATGACCTGCGCCGCTATGGCCAGCATGGCCAACCGTTCCAGGGGCCACCGGGCTGGCAGAGCCGAGGTGGTTTTGGTGGCGGTCAGGACACGGGCGATTTCTCGGATTTCTTCAGTTCCATTTTCGGTAACCGTGGCCCCGGCTTTGGTGGCGGACAGTCGCGTCGCAGCACCGGGCGCAAAGGCCAGGACGTGGAAATG
The DNA here is from genome assembly GCF_013359595.1 of Pseudomonas sp. C1C7. GTDB lineage: Bacteria > Pseudomonadota > Gammaproteobacteria > Pseudomonadales > Pseudomonadaceae > Aquipseudomonas. The sequence goes on from NZ_JABFMP010000002.1 coordinate 251,615, forward strand.
GAACTGGGGGTATTCCTCGAGGAAACCCTGTCGAACGAATCGAAGAAGGTCACCTTCCAGGTACCGCAGTACAACGCGGCGGGCCAGCACGTCAGCAACACGCCTAAAAGCCTGAACGTGAAAATCCCCGCCGGGGTGAGCGACGGCGAACGCATCCGCCTCAAAGGGCAGGGCGCGCCGGGGGTTGGCGGTGGCGCCAATGGCGACCTGTATCTGACCATTCGCTTTGCGCCGCACCCGAAATTCGACGTCGAAGGCGAAAACCTGATCATCACGCTGCCGCTGGCACCGTGGGAATTGGCCCTGGGTACTGAAGTGGCGGTGCCGACCCTGACCGGCAAGATCAACCTCAAGGTCCCCGCCGGCAGCCAGAACGGCCAGCGCATGCGCGCCAAGGGCCATGGCTTGATGAACAAGGCAGGTGAGCGCGGGTATCTGTTCGTGCAGCTGAAGGCCGTCATGCCGAAAAAATCCGACGATGACATCAAGGCCCTGTGGCAGGAGCTGGCAAAGAAAGCCGCCTTCGACCCGAGAGAAAATTTCTGAATCCGGAGTAGCCCATCATGAGCACACCCCTGATCGTTCAACTGGACCTGACAGAATTCTGTGAGGCGACCGACCTGTCGGACGTCTACGTGATCGAAATCGTCGAGCACGGCATCCTCGAACCTCAGGGGACAGTGCCCAAGGACTGGCGCTTCACCGATTACGAACTGGCCCTGGCCAAACGCGCCGCCAAGCTGCGCAACGATCTGGAGCTGGACTGGGAAGGGGTTGCCCTGGCGCTGGACCTTTTGGAAGAGGTCCAGCAGTTAAGGGCGGAGAATCGGATGTTGAAGCAGCGGTTGGGGCGGTTGGTGGTGGAGTAGCGTCTAACAACACTGCTACTCCTAGAGCCGGTTGCCCGTGAATGCAGACAATTTGGTCGTCATCATTGATGATTCGGATTTTCGGGGCTACTTCTTTGCGGCTCGGATTCCGCTCTGTAGTTGGGGCAGAGTCATTTTCTGAACGCTGCTCTGCGTTGGATTCCCATTCGCGTCGTACGTCACATAGTACTCACGCGTGGCGCCACTTTTTAGTGTTCTACTTGGGGGAACAGGAGCGTAAGGAAATTTAAATGGCTGACTTTTCCATGCTTCATGATAATTCGAAGGCTTACCTGGAGTCTGATTGGGACTGAGGATACTGACTTGTCCACCAGTGTCATTAAAACGAGGAGCTTTCTTTGACGGAATCGGAAGAGGAGTTTCACGCCAAGGGCCGTAGTCGATGAAGTGGCTTTCGGTCACAATGGGCTTTGTGTGAGTTTCTCTAGCGAGCGCTGGTATGGTCTGGGGTGGGGCTGAAGTAGCCATTTCTGCGGCGTTGGAAGTGAGCGGACTTAAGCTGGAAGTACTCGCTGCTCCAGTTAAAGCTTTCTTCGGTTTAAGCAATAGTTTGACTTTGCTAAGCATATGCCCCGTCGGATCCGTAAAATTCCTCGGATCCCCTGCGCAATACATATACGCATTCCGTCCACCGCTCCCAAACGGACTCCAACCGTCCGGGCTATGAAACCGCATCAAAATCGGGTTGTAAGCCCGATAGCCCTTTCCCAGCAAATACCAGCCGATCTTCCTTTCGCATAATTGGCCATTGAACCCCAAGTGTGTGGCAATCGCCTGTGGTGCGGACTCTCCCCCATAAGCGGCGTAAGCGATGGAATTGGGCTGGCTTGCAGCAAGTTCAGCAAGTATTGAATTTTGGTGGTCGGCAGCCAGCAGTAAAGTACGAGACATGTCCAGGTCATCCAGCGCAGAAATTTGATCCAGCCCCAGTCTGCTCTCGATGCCGTGTTTCGGGTACTAGCAGAACAGATAGCCCCCCGATAGACGGCTCCTGTACAGAGCGCATCCTTTAAATCAGCTGTAAACCTGCGGCAGGAGGGATACACGAAGCACCGTTCAGGGGTGGTAGAGGCATATATCCATTGCTTGTCAGCGCATGATTAGTCTATCGACCTCCGTATCCATTTGAAGGTTTGAACCATGTCTGATTTGCAAGGAAGCAGCTCGACGATTACCCCCTCCAGAGCTCAAAAGAGTGTTCATGAACTACGTGTATCGAAGGCCATTCCGGATGCAGTAAGAAATGCGCCGCCGGCCCTCCTTGAGTCACTGTTGAATCAGCAGGCAAAAATGCCTGAGTGGTACTTCAGGGCGTCGGCAGTGGATCGGCAGCGCTTGAAGGCGTTGATCGACGACCACTGGCGCTTGCAAGGTGCTGTCGATGAGCTGCTGACCGGCCTGGAACACGATATCGATGCTTTCGCCAAGCCGTTGCTCGCGACAGCTTTGCAAGCGAACTTCAATACTTACGAAGATCCCCGCTCACTTTCCCTGCATCTTTATATTCCGGATCGCATTATTTTCGGCATCGACACGGGTGCCAGCCGTATTCGGCAAAGTTCATTACTGGCTGCCGCTATACATAACTTTGAAGAAACGGAAACCCTGGAGGGCGCGTTCAGAAGTGGCTCCGGTGTCTTTCGCAATACTCCCCAGACAAGCCCCAAGCGCGTCAACGCCATCACCCCGGAAAAATTCGCCAGTGTTTGCCGCAGGCTGGATATCGGCGGGCAGTATCAAACACACCTCAAGAACAAGCTGGAACCAACGGACACCGTTGCAAAATGGCAATTGCAACAGCGCGCGCAGGCCAGTGAAAAAGCTGCCTTCAAGTTATCGGCATTGATCGCGCGTCTCAAAGGCGACATCTCTGCCCACGCCTTTGACCGATTGCAGGAGGTCATCCAGGAAAACAAAAATATTCGTTTCCATGGTGCGCCACTGCACAGCCACCGATTGTCGCTGATGGGGTTTCGTCTGACTTCAATCGTGTTGTTCAGCGCTGTGGGTGAGGCGTCGGCAATGAAGCAGGCCATCGATGACTTGACGCCAAAGAGCGTTGAGTTCTGGACAGATTGGTCCCGGCGCATCCCGTCGCTGCCCGGTCGTGAATATGACCAGTTCAAGTTGATCCAGGCTTTCTTCGCCAACGGCCCCGCGGGCGTTGTCGATGAAATGCTGCGCAAGGACGATATTTATAAACAAAGCCGATTGAGCGGCCCGCTGATCGCCTACGTGCCGGATGACCCCGACCATCCGCTAAGGGAATATGCCTCGCTGGCCGATTTCATGAAGACCTTGATCAGCCAGCTGCGCGACCCGCAATACCAGGCTTTTTTCAGCCGTTTCGTGGCGCAGAAAGATAAAGGGCATTTTTTTTCGAGGGTCAACGAGCGACTCAAGACCATGACCTGGCATCAGCGCGCACCGCTCGACATGGGGCCATGGTGGCGTGAAACCGCGATCGAGAATCCCAACGCAGAACCCATCACCAATGTCAGGAGCGGCAATCTCTGGACCGAGCTGTTCAAAGAGCGTCGAGACAAGATAATGCGTGACGCCCGTTGCATTGCCGTGCCCACTGGCGATGAAGATGCGACCACGCGCTGGAAACGCTTGGCCAGCTACCTGGACGTCGGCTGGAACCTGTTCAGCTTCGGCGCGATGCTGGTCCCCGGATTGGGCGAAGCGGTGCTGGGCATCATGGTTGCGCAGATGCTGGCGGAGCTGGCTGAAGGCATCGAGGATTGGAGCAAGGGCGATAAGGACGAAGCTGCGTCCTGCGTCAATGGTGTGCTGATCAATTTCGCGCAATTGGCCCTCATGGGCGCGGGGCATGCCATTCCCAAGGCGCCTCTGGCCATTTCTCCCTTCATGGAAAACCTCAAACCCGTGATGGTCGATGGCAAGGAGCGACTCTGGAACCCCGACCTCACGCCGTACGAACATCCGGTGGTCCTGCGACCTGCATCGCAGCCAGATGCACTGGGACTTCACCGGCATGAGGGCAAGAACATACTGCGCCTCGAAGACAGGCACTATGTGGTGGCGACAGACCCGGAGACCGGCTTGCACCGCCTCAAGCATCCGGACCGTCCAGGCGCTTATCAGCCCCTGGTGGAACATAACGGCGCCGGTAGCTGGAAAACTGAAATCGACCAGCCGCTGGGGTGGGACAAGAGCCAAGTGCTAAGGCGTCTGGGGGCGATGACGGATACGGTGTCCGATGAGTCCCTCGAGCAGGTGTTGACTGCCAGTGGCGTACATGAAAATTCCCTGCGCAGGATGCATGTGGAGCATGAAACACCGCCCGCTCAACTGGTCGATACTCTGAGCCGCTTCAAACTTTATGCCCAGGCCGGCGAACTGGGACAACAGATACAGGCAAACCGGATTCCCGAGGCGCTGGAAAACGCCGCTGCGCAATACATGATCGAATTGCCTCGCTGGCCCGAGTTGCGTGCCATCGTGCTGTTCGACGGTCCAGCGCTGGAAGGCGCATCCCGAAACTTCAGTCATGCCCAGGTACAGCCTGAACGACAGATCAAGCTGACCCGTGCCGAACTGCGCAACGGGCTGCTGCCGCAACGGGTGATTGAGCACTTCAATGAACAAGAGATCCATGAGCTGCTCGGCCAAGGCATCTCCAGCGACCGGCAAGTACGGATAAGCGAGTTGCGCAAGCGTCTGGCGGACTGCGCCGATGCGAATCGCCAACGCTCCTTCGAGACGCTTTACAACCAACAGGACGTTTCCGGCGATGCTCACGTGCAGTTGCTGCGTGAGGGCTACCCGAAGCTGCCCGTGGCGGTTGCCGAAGAAATGATGCGCGATGCCAACGCTGATGAACTCAGGCGTCTGTCGCAAAAGCGGCGGGTTCCACTGAGCCTTTATGAGCGGGGCGAAGCGGCACGAGCTCGTTTGCGTTTGAGTCGGGCATACGAAGGCCTCTATCTGGAGGCCATAGCCGACACCGATACCCGCCGCCTGGAACTCGAGTCGCTGGCTGTCATGCCCGGCTGGTCCCGCGGCCTTCGTCTGGAAGTCAGGGCTTCTACATTCGACGGCGAACTGTTGGCCAGTGTCGGTGCCGAAAACGCTCCGATTCGCAAAGTCCTGATCAGTGATGGGCGAGGCCTTTATCGGGCAAGGGATGAGCAAGGGCTGCATCTGCACGGCGCCGACAGCTTTTACGATGCCTTGTTGCATGCTTTGCCGGACAGCGAGCGCGAGGCTCTTGGGTTCGAGATTTATGAAGGTGAAAAACTCAAACAGGCGCTGCAGCGCTCGCCACTGAGTCATGAGCGCTTCGCATCGATCCTCGAGCAGCATCCCAACCGTAAATTGGCCTATGACCCCGAACGTATGCGGCTTCGCGGCGGCATGCCTGGGTACGCGCGGCGGATGAGCCGGGAGACAATTGAGCAACGCTTGGGCTGGATGTATCCGAGTTGTTCGCAAGCAGAATTGAATTCGCTGATAGATGGATTCGGCGCTCAGGCCCAGGAACGCTTGAAGGCGCTGGAGGACGAATTCGTCCAGTTCGAACTTTCCCTCAAGCGTTGGGTGAACTCCGCACTAAGCCAACGGTATGGCGATGTGAGTGCCGCAATTGAAATCCACTCCAGGCAGCGGCTCTATAATGCGCTCAAACAATGCTGGCAAAGGACGGGGCCGCGGGGGCTCGACGTGCCTGGCATTGTAAGGCCGCAAAGGCTCGACCTCGACGGGCACACGATGAGTCGGCACATCGCCAGTTTGCCCAGGCTGACCGCCAATTTCGATCACGTGACCTCGCTGAGCATGCGCCGAACCGATCTGCTCTCCAGCCAGGCGCATTTTCTGGAACCCTTCCGCGGCCTGCGCTTTCTGGATCTCAGTGGCAATCTGCTGGACCGTTTGCCGCCGTCAATCAGTGTCATGCGCTACCTGGAGGATCTGGTGCTCACTGACAACAGTATCGAACTGACTCCTCCAGACCTGTCAGGCTTGCGCGGGCTGACCCGTCTCGGATCGTTGGTGCTCAGGGACAATCCGCTGCGACTGCTACCCGATATCAGTCAAATGCCCCACTTGCACACGCTGAGCCTGGAGAACACCGGTATCGATGGGTGGCCAACAGGTCTGTTCGCGCAAACTCGTCCTCGCAACATACAGCTCAACCTTCGACTCAACCCCATCAGTCACATACCGGATGTCGAGCCTGGCTCGGCCCAGGCCGAATTGCTGGCCCGCACGCTGCTGAGCCGCGAACCGCATTGGATATCACCCGAGAATCTGAACACGCTCAGAAGGTACTCCGAGTCGGTCGGCCTGGACCCCGACCGCGCCTATCCACCCCGAGGAACTCTGGACAGCGTCAAATGGGGCGAGGGTATGCCGGAGCAATGGCAGCAGAGGCAGAAGATCTGGGATGCGGTCGAGGATGAATACAACTCCGAGTCGTTTTTCGATGAAATCAGGGGCCTGACGCAATCCGCCGATTTCCAGGCCGGTGGCCGCTATCGACAAGAGCTGACCGCCAAGGTCTGGCGAATGCTGGAAGCCATGGCGAAGGACAGCGAATTGCGCACCACGATTTTCGCCGAGTCGGTGGCGCGAACCCAGTGTGTCGATGGCGCGACGCAACTGTTCAATGTCCTGGGCATGAAGGTGTTGGTCCAAGAGGCCTACGGTTTGGCAAATCCGGGATTGATCGAGGCCGAGCTGGTCGAACTGGCCAAGGGCAAATCGCGCCTGGACGAAATCGAGCGAATTGCCGAGCAACATATTGCTGAACGTATCGCCAACGGCGAACAGTTCCGTCGAGTGAATGCCGATGGCGACGTGACGGGCTCCATTGATGTCGTCGAGGTCCACCTTGCGTTTACCACCGAATTGGCAAAGCCGCAGGAAGAGGGTGGGCTGGACCTGCCCTGGCAATCGCGCACCATGCAGTTTCGCGGTATCGCCGGGGTCACCGCGCCGATGATCGAAAGTGCCCGCTTGCGTGTATTGGCGCTGGAAGAAGGCGATCTGCTGCGTGATTCGATCGCCGCACAACCGTTCTGGAAATCCTGGGTGGAGGGAACGAACCGGGCGCGTTTCAAACAGTTCGATCGGCGGATGAATTCGCTTTATGAGTACAAGACAGCGTTGGATGAGGGGCTTATGGGGCGCTATGGCTCTACGTCTCATTCCACGGTACTTGATCTGTCCGGGATACGGTTCAACGAGCTTCCGGATCTTCCCGGTGACGGGTTCTCCCATGTCAACACATTACGCCTGTCAGGTTTGCGCGCACCTGTCGAACAGGTTCGGCGTTTCGTGGGTCGCTTCAGTCAGACTCAAACGCTGGATCTGAGCAACAGCAACCTGATGGACTCGCCGATCACACCTGGTGATCTGCCTGTGCTGCAACACCTGGATTTGCGCTATGCACCACTGGAGCACCTGGATGTCAGCGCAATGGGGCAACTCAAGACGTTGAACCTCAGCGGAACGAACTTGAGCGCCTGGCCCACCGGTGCCGAAAACCTGCCAGGTCTGACTTGGCTGAAGTTGAGCAACACCCGGATCACTGCATTACCTGAGTCGGTGCTGGCAAGGGACGAGCTGATTCTGAATGTCAATCTCACCGGCGCACCTTTGACCCCGCAAGCGCTAACGGCCTTGAGCTCGGCCCGTGGGCGGATAGAGCTGGCAAGGGGATTGCTCCCCGGAACACTTGAGCGTTTTGCGATGGAAACCGAATCCCCGCTCTTTCCACCCCAGGAGACGGCGAGCTCAATCGCCCAGCGTCTTTTGCCAATGCCCCAGGAAGTGCCGGCGGGAGAAGGCCTGGCCTGGCTCGCCCGACGTTTGCAGCAGATAGACCCCGGTTTCACTGACAATGAGGCCTCGCAAGCCATTGAACAAATGCGTGCCCGGGGAGCAAGTGATGAGGTGATCAGTGAGCGAATCGGCGGCTGGCATCGGACTCTGGAAACCCTGACGCGACAGCTCAACAGTTGGATGTTTATTCGCGAGTCCCGGGGATCGGGCTGGGTTGTGTCTTCGCACACACGGGGACTGGCGTCGCGGCGAGTCCTTGAATGCTGGATCGAAGGGGCGGCGCGTTGGGACGGCGTCGCTGACCGTGGCCTCTCATTCAATGGCCTGCAACTGGGCGATCTGCCTGAATTACCGGTGCAATTCCCTCATGTACGGGAATTGATCCTCACCGGCACCCGTATCACCGAACAAGGTTCCAACGGTTTCCTGCGGGCTTTTGCCAATGTGCGCGTGCTGGAGCTCGGCGGTCAGCAATTACGTGCCCTTCCGCAGGCAATCGGCGACATGGTGCAGCTCGAGCGGCTGGACTTGAGTGCCTGTGGTTTTGCCGATCCCGAGCCTTTGTATTCATCCCTGGGATCACTGGACCATCTACGCTCGCTGGATCTGAGACAAAACGATCTGCAAACCTTCGATGTCAATTCACTGCCGCATCTCGAGGAGCTGGATTTGCGCAACAATGAGCTGACCGAATGTCCGGAGGGAACTCTGCAGGCCAGGCATCTGCGCACATTGAATCTCAGTGACAATCGGATCGCATCGATTCCTGAAGATATCTTCAACGAGCAGCACAATACGCTGATGGAGAACATGGACCTGAGCGGCAATCAATTGTCGCGAAGTGACCTCGAGCGAATCAGCGATTACATGGACACCCTCGGTGCCCCACGGTGGATGGGATATAGCGACGCAGAGCTCCGTGACCAGATCGACTATCTGGCCAGCGACAGCGAAATTGATAGTGCAAGCTCAAGTGAAGATGAACATGAGCCTGCAGCTGTATTGCCTGACGAGGTGATCGGTGAGGTGGAGGCCGGGCCTGAACGAGTCGAGCCATGGCTGCAAATGCTCGAGCCCGAGCTGCAGGCCAGTCACCGAATCCTTTGGAACCAACTTCGGGATGAACCGGACAATACGGCGTTTTTCCATTTGTTGGCACGGCTGCAAGATACCGGCGAATTCAGATTGGCGCGCGCCGATCTGACCCGACGGATGTGGGATGTGGTGAGCGCGGCGACAGGTGACACCGAACTCAGGCAAACCCTGTTTGCCCAGGCCAGCTCCCATGGGACGTGTGTGGATGGGCGGATCCTTACGTTCAGCAACCTGGAGGTCAAGGTGTTCGAGCACAACGCCTTGCGAGGTGTCGCAGACGGTCGCCTGGATCAGAAAGGCATCGCCTTGCTGCGGTTGTCCCGGCAGCTGTTTCGGCTCGACCAAGCCGAGAGGCTGGCCAATGCAGCGCTGCGCACGGGGTCTGATCCGGCGGAGGTGCGCCTGGAATATCGTTTGGGGTTGACCCGTGGATGGAGCGACGGGCTGGAACTTCCGGGGCAACCCAGGAACATGGTTTTCGGTCGGCCAATCAGCGGGGAAACCCTGAGAGAGGCACGCGCGAAGATCATGGAGCTGGAAAATGGCGAGGCGTTTTATGAGGACCTCATCCATCGAGACTACTGGGTGCAATACCTCAAGGAAAAATACCCCGACGAATTCAGTGCCCTTGAGCGAAACATTGCTGAAAAGCAAAGTCGCGTCGAAGATGAGCATGAAGACATTGGTGGTCAGGACTATGTACAAGCCATGGAAATGTTGGGAATTGATGTCACTGTCGAGCGTAATCAGAAACTGATTGAACTGTCTCGACGAGAGACCGGGGCAATCACGCCTGGCAGACCTGATGCACAACGACCCGGTCCATCAAGAGAAATGACGGGAGGCCCTACGCGTTAATCGTGATGCCCGACGTCGCGCATAGGGCGTCGGGCATCTTTGACGGAGGCGGTACATATCTAGGTTTATTTGTCGGTGTCGTTCGTTAGGTTGAGTGCTCCAATCAGTCACGGATGACCCGTCATGACCAATAATCCTCAACTCCCTTCAAAGCCCGAGGGCGCATTCAACAGCGACCTTCGTGGCGTTCACTACGACTTCCTCAAAGACCGCATCCCCGCCTGGTTTTCCCAAGCCTCGACCCAGCGCCAGGCGGAGCTGGGCAGCCACGAAATGCAACTTCCAGCCTGGTATCGGACGGCGACGCCCGAGCAAAAGACAGCTCTGGGAGAACAGCACACGCGTTTTCGCGAGACCTTGAATCAGATCGACGCCCGGCTGGGCCGTATCCAGGATGTTTTTGAGTTTGCCGAGCCGCTGCTCAAAGCCGCAATCAAAGAGCGATTCAAGCAGGACCTGGACGTCAGAAATGTATTTCTTGCCCGCAAATACGCACCCAAAAGCAGGGACGATTTGTATGGTTTCCTTGTATTGGACCAGCAACTTGATCAAAGCCTGAATGTGGAATATCGAGGCATTTCCTTGCTCGAGGCGGCCCTGGCCAATTTCACTCCAGACGAAGAACAGCCGCTGCGCTGCAATGATTGTCAGATCATCACCGACTGGGATAGCTACGACGGCGACGTCATTCCAACGTTCGAATCGCTCAGGTCCAATGCCCGGCCCATTGCTCCCCACGACTTTGCCAGGCTTTGCCGTACCCTCGACCTGGGGAAGAAATATCAAGCACACATTGAAGAAATCGTGCAGCCCAAGGACACCACAGCGCGCGAATCGCTGGAGCAGCAACTGCAGGAGCACCATCGCCAGCAACTGGCAATGGCCACTGAACTGGCCAGCCAACAGTTTGCAACCAAGGCTGGTTCTAAAGTCGAGTCCGGTATCAGTGCCGACATGAGCCAGATGCTCAAACAATTAATTGCCAGCGGCAGTGGCGGGACACTGGACGGCAAGCAGGTGAAGTTCGAGGCATTGAAGGTCTTCGGCATCGAGCTGGTTGGACCATTGTTGATCGGGCCTGACCGCGAGAGCTCCGATCGTGTCGAGCGTCTGGCCGTCTACTTGCCCAATGATCCGCAGCAACCCTTGAAGGAATACGCCTCCAGCGCCGACTTCGTAGCCGATCTGGTGGCCCGCTTGCACAAGGGTGACTATCGACGCTTCTTCAGCCGGTTCATACCGATGCGGCAACAGGGTGTTTTTTTCTCGCAGTTCAACACGCTGTATCAGCCTTCCGGACTCACTCCCCAGTCTGACTATCCCCTGCAATCCAAGCCCGTAAACTTGCCTGTGGGCGGGGCCTCCATCGAAGGCGATCTGTGGCAGCAGCTGCGTCAACGGGCTGTCGCCAAACTGTACGCTGATGCGCGGGCCATTGCGGTACCGACCGAAGACGAGGACCGCGATGCCCGTACGGCCCGGCTGGAAAGTTATATGGACGCAGTCACCAACGTGTTCAACCTCGCTGCCTTTGTGGTCCCCGGGTTGGGTCCGATCATGTTGACGGTCGGTGCCGCACAGATGTGCGATGACGCGTTCGAGGGCATCGAGGCGTACGAACGGGGCGAACCAAAGGAGATGTGGGCGCATTTTTCCAGCGTTGCATTGAATGTGGCATTTGTCGGCGGCGGGGCGGGGATCCTGCCGCAGATCCATGTCTCGTCGGTCGTGGACAAGCTCAAACCGGTCACGTTGGCCGATGGTAAGCAGAAGCTGTGGAAGCCCGATCTTGAACCCTACAAGGCTTCCGTCACCCTGCCCTCGCAGGCCACCCCGAACGAGTTGGGTTTGCATGCGCACGAGGGGAAAACGGTGTTGCCACTTCAGAAGGACCACTACCTTGTCCAGCAGGATCCGGTGAGTGAGCAATACCGAATCCAGCATCCGACTCGTCCTGGCGCCTATTCCCCGGAACTTGCGCACAACGGCGAAGGCGCCTGGCGCCACGAGCTGGAGCGGCCTCTGAGCTGGAGTAATACGACCCTGATGCGCCGCCTCGGTCCTATGGTGGAGGGTTTGAGCGATACCGAGCTTGAACGGATTCGGCAGGTCAGTGGTGTTGAAAACGACGTCTTGCGCCGCTTGCACGTCGAAAGCGAACCCGTCCCGGCCATCCTGCTCGACACCATCAGGAGATTCAGGGCCCATGCTGATGCGGCGAAGGTCGCTCAGGGGATTGGTGAGGGCTCCCTGCCCAGCGCGTTGTGCGGTTTTGCCGCTTCCCTGGCGGTCGAACTGCCGGGATGGCCGGCAGATAAAGCGATAGAAGCATTTTCGGGAGACAGGTTGAACGGGCCTTCGGTCAAGTACGGCAACCCTGAAGCCTCACCCCAAAACACCCTGAAGGTCACCCGTTCCGATCTCATGAATGGTCGACTGCCTGAACGTATCGTCGATTCCTTGAACGAGGCGCAAATCAAATCGCTCCTGCCTCACTACACACCCAGAACGCCTGAGGAACAGATCACTGCGTTACAAAAAAAACTGCAAGCGCAGGCGATCAGTGGCCGGGCGCGAATAATGCGTAGCCTTTATGCCGAGCGACAGCCACCCGCCAACGCGGCCGTTGCGGTAGTGCAGCGAGATTTCGGCAGCTTGCCCGCATCAATGATCGAGGAGTTGCTGGCCGACGCGACGCCTGCAGAGCTCGTCACTCTAAATACCGACAAGCGCGTTCCATTGCGCCTTGCCGAAGGTGCGCGCCGTTTACAGCAGCAGATGCGCCTGACCCGTGCCTATGAGGGGGTGTACCTGGACGGCATGACCGACAGGGACACCGAGATCCTGATACTCAATACGCTGAAAAACGTGCCGGGCTGGATGGACGACACGCGCCTGGAGATACGCGAGGGTGGCATCGACGGTGAGCTGCGTGCCAGTGTCGGTGCAGATGACCCCGGTGAGCGTAAAGTGCTGCTGCGAATGAACGACGGTCGCTATGAGACGCGCAATGCTCGCGACGAACACTTGCATGGCGCCGATGACCTTTATTGCGCGATACAACACGCATTGCCCGACAAGCAGCGCGAGGCCATCGGGCTGCCCCATGTCGGCCAGGGTGCGCAACTGAGGGCGAAGATCATTGAACATCAACTGACCCGTGATCAACTACGTCCGCTGTTGAAGATGCAACCGCGTCTACAGCCTTTCTTCCGGGTACCCGAGCGCTTGTCAGGCGAACGTATCGGATATCCGTTGAGTGATCATCCTGACGTGAGCAAATGGAGCCCGAGTTTCGAGCAACGTTTTCGTGAGCTGTACCCGACAGCCACGCAGGAGCAGATGGATGCGGGTATTGCGAGTTGGGGGGCCAGCCGCGAAACGCATCTGAGAAACCGTGAGCGCGAATATGCGTCACTCAAGCGTACCCTGCACAACTGGAGCAACACGCAGCTATTGGGCGTGTCGGAAGAAGAACGGTTGACGCCAGCTTTTCGCCAGCGTCGGAGCGCACGGCTGGCGATTATCAAGGCCCTCGATGACGCGTGGAGGTACACGGGAAAGGTGGACCTGAACAATACCGGGAGGCGGCAGGGCCAGTTCATCGATTTATCCGACACTCCCCTTCATGGCCAACTCGCAGAATTGCCTGCGTTGTCGGCCAATTTCAATCACGTGAGCTACGTGAATCTATCGGGTACGGGCATTGTCGAGGCGGACGGTTTTCTAAAGAACTTCAAGCGTTTGCGCAAGCTGAACCTCAGTGATAATGAACTGAAAAAGATCCCTGAGCCCTTGGGGCGAATGGTTCACATGATCGACCTGGACCTCTCCGACAACTTGATCGAGTTCGACGAGCCCGCCGTGGACCAGTTGAGCGAGCTGACTCAACTCGAATATCTGGCGCTCGAAGGAAATCCTTTGAAGTTGCCTCCTGACATCGGGTTTATGCCCAACTTGCAATTTGTTTTGCTGGCCGATACCGAAATCAATACATGGCCCGAGGGTCTGTTTGAGCAGACCAGGGGTCGCACAATGCACCTGGATATGAGGGGCAACACGCTTGAAATCGTCCCAGAGGCGGAGCTGGGATCAAAGGAAGCGGAAGTCTTGGCGCGCACGCTCATCAGCCAAGGATCCGAGTCCATTTCCCCCGAAAATCTGCGCAGGATCAGAGACTATCGCCAATCGGTCGGATTCGAGTCGGATCGACCTTCTCCGCCCCAAGGCGTATTTGACAGTCAGCTCTGGAAAACGGGGCTGACGGAGACTCAATGGAAGGAAAAGCAGGATGCTTGGGCAGACCTTGAGCGTGAACCCGGATCGGAGCCATTTTTCAATGAGTTGAGAAAACTCGACCAGTCTGCTGATTCGGAGTCTTCCGATGAAGCGGCACGAATCGAATTGTGTGGGAAGGTCTGGTCAATGGTTGAAGCCGCGGTGGCGAGCACTGCTCTAAGGGAAAAGCTGTTCAGAATGGCTGCCGCCCCAACAACCTGCGTGGATGCGGGCGCGCAATTGTTCAATGCCATGGGCGTCGAGGTTCTGATTTCTCAAGCCTACGATTTGGGCGCGGAGGAAATGGAAACCCGATTAGTGACATTGGCGCGGGGCAAATCGCGTCTCGACGAGTTGGGCAAGGTCGCTCGGGAGCGGATCAGCGAGCTGTTGGCGCAGGGGCATCAGTTTACCGAGCTCGATGAAGACGGTTATCTGGTCACTCACGTGGATGCGCAGGGACAGACTCTGGAGGACATTGATGAGGTGGAAATTCATATGGTCTATCCCACTCAATTGGCGCAGCGCCTGGAACTGCCCTGGCAATCCCGGGACATGATGTTCAGGGCAAACGGTGTCACCGACGAGATGATCACAAGTGCCTATGAGCGAGTGCTGGAAAAGGAAAAGGGGCCGCTGCTGCAGGAGCGACTCATCGAGCAACCCTTCTGGGTTGAATACCTCAAGCGACAGCATTCGCAAGCGTTCACGGCCTTGCGCGCCAGAGGCGAGCCTCTATTGGACTTGCAGGCAGCGCAACAAGCCTGGCTGGACAGCGAGTCGAGCGTGCAAAAAATTCATTGGCGCTCGGAAGTTGTCCGGCTGGCAAAACTTCTGGGCAAGCCTGACAGCGAAGTGAAGCCAGGGGTAGTCATGAGTGATGCGCAGTATTTTGCCGAGATGGAGGCGATCGCCGCGCAGGAAAAGGCGCTGATTGCCAAGTTGACCGGTGAAGCCTTGCAGCGCGCCAATCTGTAGGAAAGCACTGGCTCGCGATGGACGTTAATGGCAACGATTACCTTCAGGCTCAACGTGTTGTCCATGAGTCCATTGCGAGCAGGCTCGCTGACAAGGGGCCGATCTGTCAGAACAGGAAGTAACGCTGCGCCATCGGCAGCGTTTGCGCCGGTTCGCACCACAGCAGAACACCGTCGGCCTTAACCTGATAGGTCTGCGGATCGACGTCGATACTCGGCAAATAATCGTTGTGGATCAAATCGGTTTTCCGCACTTCGCGGCAGCCTTTGACCACAGCGATTTTCTTCTTCAAACCCAGGGCTTCGGCCAATCCCGCTTCCTGCGCCGCCTGGCTGATGAACGTCAGGCTGGTGGCGTGCAGCGAGCCGCCGTAACTGGCGAACATCGGACGGTAGTGCACCGGTTGCGGTGTCGGAATCGAAGCGTTGGCGTCTCCCATCAGGCTGGCCGCAATGGCCCCGCCCTTGAGAATCAGCGTCGGCTTGACCCCGAAAAACGCCGGCCGCCACAGCACCAGATCCGCCCATTTCCCCACCTCGACCGAGCCCACTTCATGGCTGATGCCGTGGGTGATCGCCGGGTTGATGGTGTATTTGGCGATGTAGCGTTTGGCGCGGAAGTTGTCATTGCCAGCGCCATCGCCTGGTAGCGGACCGCGCTGCTTTTTCATCTTGTCGGCGGTCTGCCAGGTGCGGGTGATGACCTCGCCGACGCGGCCCATGGCTTGGCTGTCGGAGCTGATCATCGAGAACGCGCCGAGGTCATGCAGGATGTCTTCGGCGGCAATCGTCTCGCGGCGAATGCGGCTTTCGGCAAAAGCCACGTCTTCGGCAATGCTGGGGTCCAGGTGGTGGCAGACCATCAGCATGTCCAGGTGTTCATCGATGGTGTTGCGGGTGAACGGCCGGGTCGGGTTGGTCGAACTCGGCAGCACATTGGCAAAACCACAGGCCTTGATGATGTCCGGGGCATGCCCGCCGCCCGCGCCCTCGGTGTGGTAGGTGTGGATGGTGCGGCCCTTGAAGGCGGCGAGGGTGGTCTCGACGAAGCCGGACTCGTTGAGGGTGTCGGTGTGGATCGCGACCTGCACGTCATATTGATCGGCCACGCTCAGGCAATTGTCGATGCTCGCCGGCGTGGTGCCCCAGTCTTCGTGGAGCTTGAGGCCGATGGCACCAGCCTTGACCTGTTCGATCAGCGGCTCCGGCAGGCTGGCGTTGCCCTTGCCGGTCAGGCCGATGTTCATCGGGAACGCATCGGCGGCCTGGAGCATGCGCGCCAGGTGCCAGGGGCCTGAGGTGCACGTGGTGGCGTTGGTGCCGGTGGCCGGCCCCGTGCCGCCGCCGATCATGGTGGTAACGCCGCTCATCAGCGCTTCTTCGATCTGCTGCGGGCAGATGAAATGAATGTGTGTGTCGATGCCGCCAGCGGTGAGGATCATGCCTTCTCCGGCGATGACCTCGGTGCTGGCGCCGATGGCGATGTTCACGTTGGGCTGGACGTCCGGATTGCCGGCCTTGCCAATGGCCGCGATGCGCCCGTCCTTCAGGCCGACGTCGGCCTTGACGATGCCCCAGTGATCGATGATCAGCGCGTTGGTGATCAGCGTGTCGACCACTTCGGCGGCGAGCAACTGGCTCTGGCCCTGGCCATCGCGAATGACTTTGCCACCCCCGAATTTCACTTCTTCGCCGTAGGTGGTGAAGTCCTTCTCGACTTCGATCCACAGCTCGGTGTCGGCCAGGCGAACCTTGTCACCGACGGTGGGGCCGTACATGTCGGCGTAGGCTTGACGGGAAATTTTCATTCGTTCGCCTTGAGATTCAATTGAATTTGAGACCGCTCGCATTACTCGCTATCGCAGCCTCGCTGCGCTCGACAGCTCCTACAGGGGGGCGCGGTCAACTGTGGGAGCGGGCTTGCCCGCGATGAGGTCGGTACTGACAACGCAAAACCTAAAGGTCACCCATGACCCGCCCGGCAAACCCGAACACCCGCCGATGCCCGGCCAGGTCCACCAGCTCCACCTCCCGACTCTGCCCCGGCTCGAAGCGCACCGCGGTGCCGGCGGGAATGTTCAGGCGCATGCCGCGACTGGCGGCGCGATCGAACGTCAGGGCGTCGTTGGTTTCGAAAAAGTGATAGTGCGAACCGACCTGGATCGGCCGGTCGCCACTGTTGGCGACGGTCAGGCTGAGGG
Organism: Pseudomonas sp. C1C7; assembly: GCF_013359595.1. Taxonomy (GTDB): domain Bacteria; phylum Pseudomonadota; class Gammaproteobacteria; order Pseudomonadales; family Pseudomonadaceae; genus Aquipseudomonas. Next base: position 268,727 of record NZ_JABFMP010000002.1, read on the forward strand.
TGCGGCGGCCGGCATTGAGCTCGATGTCGCCCGACTGGATCTGATATTCACCGGGAATCATCAATGGGCCCCCTGGAGAATCTTGTAATAGAGCGCGGTGGGTTTGTAGCGACCGTTGGGGTCGCAGGCGTAATCGGGGATTTCACCGGCGCGGGTGTAGCCCAGCGTCTTGTAGAAATCTTCGGCGGGGGAGCCGGCCTCGGTGTCGAGATAGAGCATGCCGCGCTTGTGTTGCAGGGCCGCCTGTTCCAGCGCCGCCATCAACTGCTGACCCAGGCCACGGCGCCGTGCGTGTTCGCGCACCAGCATCTTCTGCACTTCGGCACGGTTCAGGCCGTTGGCTTTCTGGCACAGACCGAGCTGCACGCTGGCCTGCACCTGTTCATCCTTGACCACCACCCAAAGCAACACATGGCCTTTCTTCAGGTTGTCCTGGACTTCATCGAAATACGCATGGGCCTGGTTGGCGTCCAGATCGGCCATGAAGCCAACGCTGGCGCCATAACCGACGGCATCGAGCAGCAGGTCAATCAAACCCTGACGATAGTGCGCAAAGCTTTCAACATTGACGCGTCGCAGTTGGGCGGGGTTCATAGGGTGTCACTCCTTGCTGGCCAGTGGAGGTTCGGCGCCAGGATTGAGGGTCAGTTGCATGAAGGTCAGGTCCAGCCAGCGACCGAACTTGATGCCGACCTGCGGCATCTGCCCGGTGGTGATGAAACCGATGCGCTCGTGCAGGCGAATGGACGCGGCGTTGCCGCTTTCGATGGCGGCGACCATCACGTGTTTGCCGCAGCCTTTGGCGCGCTCGATCAGCACGTCCATCAGCTTGGGACCCAGGCCGTTGCCGCGCTGGTCGCTGCGCACGTAGACCGAGTGCTCGACCGTGTGGCGAAAGCCCTCGAACGGCCGCCAGTCGCCGAAGGAGGCGTAGCCCAGCACGGTGTTTTCAGCGTCGACGATCACCAGGATCGGATAGGCCTGGGCCTGGCGGGCGTCGAACCAGGCCTGGCGGTTGCCGAGGTCCACGGGTTGTTCGTTCCAGATCGCGGTGGTGTTGAGCACGGCGTCGTTGTAGATGTCGCGCAGGGCCGGCAGATCGGCGGGTACGGCATCGCGGATGGTGTAGGTCATGAGGGTGTCTCAGGCAATCGGTTGATGGACGGTGACCAGTTTGGTGCCGTCGGGAAAGGTGGCTTCGACCTGGATCTCCGGGATCATTTCCGGGATGCCTTCCATTACTTGATCGCGATCCAGCAGGGTAGTGCCGTAGTGCATCAGCTCGGCCACGGTCTGGCCGTCACGGGCGCCTTCGAGCAGCGCCGCGGAAATATAGGCCATGGCCTCCGGATAATTGAGCTTCAAACCGCGAGCCAGCCGCCGCTCGGCCACGAGGCCGGCGGTGAAGATCAGCAGCTTGTCTTTTTCACGTGGGGTCAGGTCCATCGTTGAAAATCCATCTCGGCATATAAGAAATCGTAAGCGAATCGTTTTCTGTAGCATCTGGCGAAGCCTGCGTCCGGCTGCGAAGCAGTCGTGAAATCAGCCAACGCGGTGATTCAGGCAGACCTCGCATTCATGTTTTGCGGCTGCTTCGCAGCCGGACGCAGGCTTCGCCAGCTGCTACATCGATTGTGTGCAACGGCATGTCAGGTGCTCCATATTCGCGGCGGGACGGCTTCGCGGCCGAGCAGGGCCGGCCTGAGCAGTCGCCACAATTCAATCAACCAGCCGCGCGCCAACAGCGCCTCTCTGGCCAGGCAGCGGGCAACCAGCAACCCCGGCAACTGAGTCAGATCCCCACGCACCTCATTGGGCAGCGAACGACACTGTTCCAACAGTTCGCTCTCAATCTCGCCCGTCACCAACAGGGTCGCAAACACCGGCTGCCCGTCCAGGCCAATGGGCGAGTCGAGCAACCCGTCACCGCCGACAATGCGCTGACGCTCATGCCAGAGCAACCGACCGTTGCGGCGGATATCCAGCTGTGCCTGAAAATGCCCGCTGTCAAAGCGTTCTCCGCTGGCCGGACGACCCAGGGCCACCACGTCCCAATAGAACAACCGGGCATCGCCTTCAAGGTCGATGCAGGTGCGCAACTCTGCCTGGGCTGCACTGAAAACGATCGTCTCCTGAGGCAACCATTCCAGTGTGGCACCGGCCGCCACTTTCAAGGCCAGGCGCTGATACGCGGCGCTTGCGGCGCGATACCACTTGGCGGCGCCGGGGCTGGTGATCTGTGCCCAGGCGTCGCGGCCGACGCTGGCTGAAATGTCCAGGCGATCACCCCCGGCGATACCGCCCGGCGGATGGACGATGATGTGCTGGCACACCTCGGGCCCTTCGGCATACAGATGCTTCTGCACCCGCAGCGGCCCCTTGTGCCGACGCTGAACCGGACGCGTGCTGTCGCCGAATCGGGCGTAGCCCAGATCCAGCTCGGCGTGCCAGCTGGGGGTGAACAAGGCGCCGGAAGCGGGAAGAGTCATGGTGAGTGCTTGTGGTGGGCTTGTTCGAGCGGTTGCAAAGGCTATGCCGCAGGCCGGAATGCGAATGCCCTTGTAGCAGCTGGCGAAGCCTGCGTCCGGCTGCGAAGGCTTCGCCAGCTGCTACAGGGATCGTGGTTTGGCTTGGGCGGGAGGATGGCTGCTGATCTTTGGGTGCACCAGAACGAGGCGTCTTGCGGTGTGTGATGCAACAAAATGGTTCACGAGCTTAGATCGTGACCAGCCCGCGCACACCCTCGGTTTCCATGTTTTCACCACGCCCCTGCTGCACGATTTCACCACGGGACATCACCAGATACTGGTCAGCCAGTTCCGCCGCGAAATCATAAAACTGCTCCACCAGCAGAATCGCCATGTCGCCCCGGGCTGCGAGTTTCTTGATCACCGCGCCGATCTCCTTGATCACCGACGGCTGGATGCCCTCGGTAGGTTCATCAAGGATCAGCAGGCGCGGGCGGCTGGCCAGTGCGCGGCCGATGGCGAGTTGCTGTTGTTGGCCGCCGGACAGGTCGCCGCCGCGTCGGTGTTTCATCTGCAGCAGCACCGGGAACAGCTCGTAGATGAAGGCCGGGACTTCCTTGGCTTCGCTGCCGGGAAAGCGCGACAGGCCCATCAGCAGGTTTTCTTCCACGGTCAGCCGGCCGAAGATTTCCCGGCCCTGGGGCACGTAGGCGATCCCGGCGTGGACCCGTTGGTGTGGCTTGAAGCTGGTGATAGGCTTGCCCTCCCAGTTCACCGCGCCTTCCCTGGCGGGCAACAGGCCCATCAGGCACTTGAGCAGGGTGGTCTTGCCCACGCCGTTGCGCCCGAGCAGGCAGGTGACTTCGCCGACCTTCACGTCGAAGCTCAGGCCGCGCAGGATGTGGCTTCCGCCGTAGTATTGGTGCAGTTTTTCGACTTGCAGCATGTCAAAATTCCTTCTGTTCCACGCAGAACCCTGTGGGAGCTGGCTTGCCAGCGATCGCGGTGGATCAGCCAACATTCATGTTGCGGGTGCCGGCCCCATCGCTGGCAAGCCAGCTCCCACAGTTTTTGTGTTCGCAAATCTCAGCGACCGAGATAAACCTCGATCACCCGCTCATTGTCCTGCACCTGTTCCAGCGACCCTTCGGCCAGCACGCTGCCCTGGTGCAACACGGTGACGTGGTCGGCAATCGAGCCGACGAAGCCCATGTCGTGTTCCACCACCATCAGCGAATGCTTGCCCGCCAGGGACTTGAACAGCTCGGCGGTGAATTCAGTCTCGGCGTCGGTCATGCCTGCCACCGGTTCGTCGAGCAGCAGCAGTTGCGGGTCCTGCATCAGCAACATGCCGATTTCCAGGAACTGCTTCTGCCCGTGGGAGAGCAGGCCGGCCGGGCGATTGACCGAGGTGCCCAGGCGAATGGTCTCCAGCACGTCGCTGATGCGATCTTTCTGTTCACCACTCAGGCGAGCCCGCAGACTGGCCCACACCGACTTGTCGGTTTTCTGCGCCAGCTCCAAGTTCTCGAACACGCTCAGGGCCTCGAACACCGTTGGCTTCTGGAACTTGCGGCCGATGCCGGCCTGAGCGATTTGCACTTCGCTCATCTGCGTCAGGTCCAGGGTTTCGCCGAACCAGGCCTTGCCTTGGCTGGGGCGAGTCTTGCCGGTGATCACGTCCATCAGTGTGGTCTTGCCTGCGCCATTGGGGCCGATGATGCAGCGCAGCTCGCCGACGCCGATGTACAGGTTCAAATCATTGAGCGCCTTGAAACCGTCGAAGCTGACGCTGATGTCTTCCAGGGTCAGGATGGTGCCGTGACGCGTATCCAGGCCGGGACCGACGCGCTGGCCGAGGCCGATGGCATCGCGACTGCTGCCCGCATCCTTGTTCGGCTGCGGTGGATAAAAGACCGGTTCGAGCATGAACTCACCGGTGGCCAGGGTTCTCATTGTTCACCTCTCTTTTCCAAAGGCCGCTTTTCCAAAGGCCGCTTTTTCAACAGACCGATCACGCCTTTAGGCAGGTACAGGGTCACGACGATGAACAACGCACCGAGGAAGAACAGCCAGTATTCGGGGAAGGCCACGGTGAACCAGCTCTTCATGCCGTTGACCACGCCTGCGCCGAGCAGCGGCCCGATCAGGGTGCCGCGACCGCCGAGTGCCACCCAGACGGCGGCTTCGATGGAGTTGGTCGGTGACATTTCACTCGGGTTGATGATGCCCACCTGCGGCACGTACAGCGCGCCGGCCAGACCGCACAACACCGCACTCAACACCCACACGAACAGCTTGAAGCCCCGCGGGTCGTAGCCGCAGAACATCAGGCGATTCTCCGCGTCGCGCAGGGCCGTCAGCACTCGGCCGAACTTGCTCTGTGCAAGACGCCAGCCGATGTACAGGCTGGTCACCAGCAACAACACCGTGGCCAGGAACAGCACCGCGCGGGTGCCCGGTTCGGCGATGCCGAAGCCGAGAATCGTGCGGAAATTGGTGAAGCCGTTGTTACCGCCAAACCCGGTCTCGTTGCGAAAGAACAGCAGCATTGCGGCGAAGGTCAGGGCCTGAGTCATGATCGAGAAATACACGCCCTTGATCCGCGAGCGGAAGGCGAAGAAACCGAACACCAGCGCCAGCAACCCCGGTGCCAGGACCACCAGGCACATGGCCCAGAGAAAGCTGCTGGTACCCGTCCAGTACCAAGGCAACTCGGTCCACGACAGGAATGTCATGAACGCCGGCAAGCCATCGCCCGACGCCTGGCGCATCAGGTACATGCCCATCGCGTAACCGCCGAGGGCGAAGAACAGGCCGTGGCCGAGGGACAGGAGACCTGCGTATCCCCAGACCAGGTCCAGCGCCAGGGCGACGATGGCATAACAAAGGATCTTGCCCACCAGCGTCAGGGTGTAGGCCGAAACATGCAGCGCGCTGTCCGCCGGCAACAGCGACAGCAGTGGCAACGCCAGCAACAAGGCGAGGACTACGACGCCGACGGCTATGGTGACTTTGGGGCCGGCCTTTTGCGTGGCCGTGACCAATAGAGGCTGATTCATCAGTCGATCACCCTTCCCTTGAGTGCGAAGAGACCTTGCGGACGTTTCTGGATGAACAGAATGATCAGCGCGAGGATGAGGATCTTGCCGAGTACGGCACCGATCTGCGGTTCGAGAAACTTGTTGGCGATGCCCAGCCCGAAGGCCGCGAACACGCTACCGGCCAATTGACCGACACCACCGAGCACCACCACCAGGAACGAGTCGATGATGTAGCTCTGGCCGAGGTCCGGGCCGACGTTGCCGATCTGGCTCAGCGCCACGCCACCGAGGCCGGCGATGCCCGAGCCGAGGCCGAAGGCGAGCATGTCGACGCGCCCGGTGGGCACGCCGCAGCAGGCGGCCATGTTGCGGTTCTGGGTGACCGCGCGCACGTTCAGGCCCAGGCGGGTCTTGTTCAGCAACAGCCAGGTCAGCACCACGACAAACAGGGCGAAGGCGATGATGACGATGCGGTTGTACGGCAGCACCAGGTTGGGCAGCACCTGAATCCCGCCCGACAGCCACGCCGGGTTGGCCACCTCGACGTTCTGCGCGCCGAACACCAGGCGCACCAGCTGAATCAGCATCAGGCTGATGCCCCAGGTGGCGAGCAGGGTTTCCAGGGGACGACCGTAGAGGTGACGAATCACCGTGCGCTCCAGCGCCATGCCGATGGCGGCGGTGACGAAGAACGCCACGGGCAGCGCGATCAACGGATAGAACTCGATGGCCTGTGGGGCGAAGCGCTGGAACATCAGCTGCACCACGTAGGTTGTGTAGGCGCCGAGCATCAGCATCTCGCCGTGGGCCATGTTGATCACCCCGAGCAGGCCGAAGGTGATCGCCAGACCCAGAGCGGCGAGCAACAGGATCGAACCCAGAGACATGCCGCTGAAAGCCTGGCCGAGGAGTTCGCCCATCAGCAGTTTGCGTTTGACCTGGGCGAGGCTGGTTTCCACGGCGGTGCGCACAGTGGCGTCGGTTTCGGCGCCGGGTTCCAGCAGGCTTTCGAGGCGGGTGCGGGCGAGCGGGTCACCGGTTTCGCCGAGCAGGCGCACGGCGGCAAGACGTATCGCCGGGTCGGCGTCCACCAGTTGCAGATTGGCCAGGGCCAGGCTCAGGGCGGCGTGGACGTTTTCATCGGTTTCGCCGGCGAGTTGCCGGTCGAGGAATTTCAGCTGCGCGGGTTTCGCGCTTTTCTGCAATTGCTGCGCGGCGGCCAGACGCAGTTTGGCGTCGGCGGCGAGCAACTGGTGGCTGGCCAGGGCAGTGTCGATCAGACCGCGCAGGCGGTTGTTCAGACGCAGGGTTTTCGGCTGGCCATCGACGGTCATTTCGCCTTGTTGCAGGGCGTTGATCAGTTCGATGCGCGCAGGGTCGGGTTGTGCGGCCCAGGCTTCCAGGAGTCTGGCTTGCTGGGTGGGGTTGGCGGCGACGAAGTCTTCGGCGTCGCCCGCAAAAGTGGCCATCGGCAGCAAAAGTGCGATGGCAAGAATGAAGCGATAAAGGGCAGTGGACATAGACAGTCGCCTTGACGCGGACATTGTGGGAGCTGGCTTGCCAGCGATGCAGGCGACTCGGTGTGTTTGATGTACCGAGGTGATGCCATCGCTGGCAAGCCAGCTCCCACAGGGAATTGTGTCGGGCATGAGCACGGTGTTCACACCCGACATCCAATGGCTCAGTTGCTCTTCACCGCATACTCCGGCTTCTTGTCGTTACCCGGGATGAACGGGCTCCACGGCTGGGCGCGCAGCGGCCCTTCGGTCTGCCAGACGACGTTGAACTGACCGTCGGCCTGAATCTCGCCGATCATCACCGGCTTGTGCAGGTGATGGTTGGTCTTGTCCATGGTCAGGGTGTAGCCCGACGGGGCGGCGAAGGTCTGGCCGGCGAGGGCTTCGCGGACCTTGTCGACGTCGGTGGACTTGGCTTTTTCCGCCGCCTGCGCCCACATGTGAATGCCCACGTAGGTGGCTTCCATCGGATCGTTGGTCACCGCTTTGTCGGCGCCCGGCAGGTTGTGTTTCTTCGCGTAGGCCTTCCAGTCATCGACGAACTTCTTGTTCACCGGATTCTCCACCGACTCGAAGTAGTTCCACGCCGCAAGGTTGCCCACCAGCGGCTTGGTGTCGATGCCGCGCAGTTCTTCTTCGCCCACCGAGAACGCCACCACCGGAACGTCTGTGGCCTTCAGGCCCTGGTTGGCCAGCTCTTTGTAGAACGGCACGTTGGAGTCGCCGTTGACCGTGGAGATGACCGCGGTCTTGCCGCCGGCCGAGAACTTCTTGATGTTGGCGACGATGGTTTGATAGTCGCTGTGGCCGAACGGGGTGTAGACCTCTTCGATGTCCTTGTCGGCCACGCCCTTGGAATGCAGGAACGAGCGCAGGATCTTGTTGGTGGTGCGCGGGTAGACGTAGTCGGTGCCCAGCAGGAAGTAGCGCTTGGCGCCGCCGCCTTCCTCACTCATCAGGTATTCCACGGCCGGGATAGCCTGCTGGTTCGGCGCGGCGCCGGTGTAGAACACGTTCGGCGACATCTCTTCGCCTTCGTACTGCACCGGGTAGAACAGCAGGCCGTTGAGTTCCTCGAACACCGGCAGCACCGATTTGCGCGACACGGAGGTCCAGCAACCGAACACCACCGCGACCTTGTCCTGGGTCAGCAACTGCCGGCTTTTCTCGGCGAACAGCGGCCAGTTCGAGGCCGGGTCCACGACCACAGGCTCCAGCATCTTGCCGTTGACGCCACCCTTGGCGTTGATCTCGTCGATGGTCATCAAGGCCATGTCCTTGAGCGACGTTTCGGAGATCGCCATGGTCCCGGACAACGAATGCAGAATCCCGACCTTGATGGTTTCGGCGGCCTGGACAGTCCAGGTCAACCCCATTGCGGCAATGCTGGCCGAGAGCGTGAAAGCCTTGATCAAACTGCGACGCTTCATTGTGCGATCTCCATGAACGTTTAATTTTTCTGGTTGGCAGATGCGGACGACTGAAGGGTCTTTAGCAAGGGCTGTGCCCGGTTTTGAGAAGGTGTTGAAGTGCCGGTTTAGAGCGGTTGTGCGGGTGGGCGGCGCACCATGAAGGGACGAGGTCGGTGCAGTGGTGCGCCGCGCTGCGCCACGTTGGGGCGCAGATCTGTCGGCTTGCATGTAACCTGTGGGAGCGGGCTTGCCCGCGATGGCGGTGGGTCTGTGACGATGATGTCGGACATGCCGGCCTCATCGCGGACAAGCCTGCTCCCACAGGTTCTGAGACGTATGTATCAGCGGCGACGCATCAGACCGATGAAGAACAGACCGCCGATGGCGGCGGTGGCAACACCGATGGGCAAGTCTTCCGGGGCGATCATCGTTCGTGCGGCAACGTCTACCCAAACGAGAAACAGGCTGCCGATCAATACGCACACTGGCAGCAGTCGACGGTGTTCGGCTCCGACCAGCCGCCGCGCAATATGCGGCACCATCAGCCCGACAAAACCGATGGAGCCGCTGATGGACACAAGCACTCCAGTCATCAGCGAGGCAATCACAAACACCCACAACCGCACCGTTCGAGCGTTCAACCCCAGCGTCACAGCCGTCTGTTCGCCCGTCATCAAGGCGTTCAACGACCTGGCCATACCCAGCAGCAAGACCAAGCCGAGCAATACACTGACAGCCGGTACGGCGAGCAATTCCCAGCGCGCCAGCCCGAGACCGCCGAGCATCCAGAACATCACCGCGGAGCTGGCGCGGTGATCGCCGAGAAACAGCAACAGGTTGGCAATCGCCATCATCACGAACGACACCGCCACGCCGCATAGCAGCAGACGATCACTGTCCAGGCGGCCATGGCGACTGGCGATTAGCAATACCATCAGCATGCTCAACAGGGCACCGATGAAGGCGGCGATGGGCAAGGTCAGCAGGCCGACGATTTCCCCCACATGCAGCACCACGATCACCGCGCCCAGGGTCGCGCCAGAGGTGACGCCGAGCAAGTGCGGATCAGCCAGCGGGTTGCGCGTTACGGCTTGCAGCACCGCACCGATCAACGCCAATCCGGCACCGACCAGTGCACCGAGCAGCATGCGCGGCACACGGATCAGCCAGACAATGTGCTCCTGTCCGGCGCTCCAGTCGGGCACGCCGAAACCGAACAGCTTGTGCAGCAGTATTCGCCAGACCACGTCCACCGGCACCCGCGCCGGACCAAAACCCAGCGACACCACACACGACACCAGCAACAGCGCGCCGAGGGCCATCAGTAACAACGTATAGCGACGATCGATCATCCGCCGTGGAAACCCTTGGCGAGGGTTTGCACCGCCAGCACATTGTCGATCCCGGGCGTGGCTTGTACGTAGGGGATCACGATAAAGCGCTGGTGCCTGATCGCATCCACCGATTGCAGCGCTTTGTTGTTGCGCAGGAATTCAATTTTCTGTTCGGCGCTCACTTCACCGTAATCGACGATCACGATCACCTGCGGATTGCGTTCGACCACGTTCTCCCAGTTGACCCGGGTCCAGCTCGCCTCGACATCGTCAAGCACGTTGCGTCCGCCAGCGGCATCGATCAGCGCTTGTGGCATGCCCAGGCGACCCGAGGTCATGGCGCGGTCTTCGCCGCTGTCGTACAGGAACACCCGTGGCTTGTCGGCGGGCAGGTTTTTGCCAACCACTGCGACTTGCATCTGCATCTGGCTGATCAGGGCATTGGCGCGATCCTGCACGTCGAAGATTTTCCCGAGGTTGCGCAGGTCGTTGTAAGTGTCCTCCAGCGTGGCTGGTGGGCGCTTCATCACGAAGGCGCAGGACTCGGTCAATTCGTAGACGTTGATGCCCAGCGGTTGCAGGGTCTGCGGCGTGAGATCGCCACCCACGCGCATGCCGTAATCCCAGCCGGCGAAGAAGAAGTCGACGTTGGCATCGAGCAGGGTTTCCACCGACGGGTACTTGGCCGCCAGCTCCGGCAAGCCGTCGAGGATGCTGTGCATTTGCGGCGTTACAGACTTCCAGCCGGACACGCCGCTGTAGCCGGCCATCTGCGGCTTGAGTCCGAGGGCGAGCATCATCTGGGTCATGTTGATGTCGTGGCTGACCGCGTGTTTCGGTGCCTGTTGGAAGGTCACTTCGCGGTTGCAGCTCTGGATCGTCAGCGGGTAGTGCGTCGCCTCGGCAAAGGCTTGGGCGCTGCCCAGCAACAGGGAAAGGTTGAGCAGGAAACGCAAAATCATGGTTGGGTTATCCAGGTAATTCTTGGGTAGCCGTGCAAGGGGTGCTCATCGATCAGGGCATCGACACCGAATACATTGCGCAGCAACGCGGTGGTCAGAACGTCTTTCGGTGAGCCGCTGGCAACGATGCGGCCGTGGTCGATCACATACAGTCGATCACAGAAGGCGGCGGCTAGATTGAGGTCGTGAATGCTCGCCAGGGTGCCGATCTTCAGGCGTTTGACCAGCTGCAACAGCTCCAGCTGATAACGCGGGTCGAGGTGGTTGGTCGGTTCGTCGAGGATCAGCAGTTGAGGCTGCTGGGCCAGGGCGCGGGCGAGGATCACGCGCTGTTTCTCGCCGCCGGAGAGGGGGGAGAAAGCGTGGTCTTCGAAGCCCTTCAGGCCAACGGAATCCAGCGCCTGGGTCACGAGATTTCGGTCTTCGAGGGTGTCGCCGTCAAACAGGCCTTTGTGCGGCGTGCGCCCCATGGCGACCACCTCTTCTACGGTCAGGCCAAAGGCCTCGGGAAACTCCTGCAATACCACGGCGATCCGTTGCGCGCACCAGCGTGAGGCGTGTTGCCAGACGTTGTGATGATCAAGCATGACCTTGCCGCTTTCCGGTTTGCTGAAACGCCAGGCGCAACGCAGCAGGCTGGTCTTGCCGCTGCCGTTCGGCCCGATCAAGCCGACGAATTCACCGGCGGCCACCTGCAGCGAGGCATCACGCAGCTGGAATTGATGATGACAGTGGCCGTGGCCCAAGGGAGACCAAGTGAGGTTTGTGAGGTTCAGCGAGGTCATGCAGTTGCTCTTGAGGTGCAGATGATGGCCTCATCGCGGGCAAGCCCTGCTCCCACAGGTTTTATGTCAAACACAACAATTGCGTTCGACACAAACCCTGTGGGAGCAAGGCTTGCCCGCGATGGCGGTATTGGCAGCACTAAATTGTCAGGGTGATGCGCGGGGGAGTTTACAGCTCATCAAGTGCCGCGCATCTCGCCTGTTTCATGATGAAGTTGAAGCGCTCTCAGTTTGCCGGGTGAAGCGCGACAGCAGCAGCTTGTCGAGCACCCAGACCACCACCAGCGAAGCCCCCACCAGCGGGAAGGCCACTGCCAGGGCGAACATGATCACCATCGCGGTTTTCCATTTCGGCAGGTCATGACGCAGTGGCGGCACGCCGAACTTGCCTTGCGGGCGACGCTTCCACCAGATCACCACGCCGCTGACGGCGCTGAGCAGAATCATCAGGCAGATCAGCAGCACGATGATCTGATTGACCACACCGAACATCTTGCCTTCATGCAGCATCACGCCGATTTCCGTGGCGCGGGCGACGGTGCCGTATTGCTCGAAACGCACATCGGCCAGGACCTTGCCGCTGTACTGATCGACATGCAGGGTGGCGTCGTTGCGCGGGTCATCGGCGAATACCGCGATGGTGAACACACCGGTGGCGGTGGTCGGCATCGTGATGCTGTAACCCGGTTCGACCTTGCTCCGGGTGGCGATGTTCTGCACATCCTGCAGGCGGATGGTCGGCGCCGCGGGACCGGCGTGTGCTCCATCGTGACTCATGTGCTCGGCATGGTCGCCGGACATCGGCATCGGCGTGTTTTCCATGGCCCAAGGCACGGTCTGGCGGTGGGCTTCGTTGAGGCTGCGCGCTTCGACATCGGACTTGGGCACGTTGTCCCACATCGCTGCCGGGAAGACGTTCCACACCGCGGCGTATTGCGCACCCCAGAAGCCGGTCCAGGTCATGCCGCTGAGCAGCATCACCAGCAGCAGCGAAGCGCCCCAGAAGCCGGTGACGGCATGCAAATCACGCCACAGCACCCGTCCGCGGCTGCTCAGGCGCGGCCACAAAATGCCGGCGGCCTGACCGCGCGGCCACCACAGGAAGACCCCGGACACCACCAGCACCACACCCCAGCCGGCGGCCATTTCCACCAGGCGGTCGCCGACGGTGCCGATCATCAACTCGCCGTGAATCGCCCGGGCGATGGCCTGCAGGTTCTTCTTCGCGTCCTGTTCGCCGAGGATGTCGCCGTGGTAGGGATCAAGAAATACGTTCAGCTCCTTGCCGCTGTCGAGCACGACGAACTGTGCGCTGCGTTCGGCGTCGACCGGTGGCAGGTACTGTTTGATCGTGCCTTGCGGATAGGCGTCTTTCACGCGCTTGAGCAAATCATCGGCGGGGATGGTGTGATGGCCGGCCGGTACGTTCAGCAGGCTGCTGTACATCAATGAATCGAGTTGAGGCTTGAACAGGTAAATGGTGCCGGTCAGGGCCAGCATCACCATGAATGGCGCCACGAACAGGCCGGCATAGAAATGCCAGCGCCAGGCGAGATTGTAGAAATTCACTTTGGGCTGTTTCATCACGTGTGCTCCGCGAAAGCTTGGATCTTTTAGTTATGGGGCGCGGGATTACGTGTTGATCGGCGGGGCGCGGGTGCGGGCGCCGGGAAAGAAGGCTGTCCGGGCATGGCCCAGGCGGGGGGAGGGTGTTGTGTAGGTGCTTGCCGGTGGCGTGTCGAATGCCGTGAAGGACGCGCCGCCGGTCAGGGCCGGGCAGTTGAACAACAGGCTGCAATAACCGCATTTTTCCCACAGGGCATGATGGCCGGCGTGGGGCGGGCAGTGTTCGGCATCGGGTTGCGCGTCGTGCTCGGCGTGATCCATCGCCGGCATGTCCATCGACATGCTCATGGCCATGGTCGTGGCGTGCGAGTCCATCGGCATCGACTGGGAAACCAGCGGGCCGATGAAGATCATCAACATGGCGAACAGGCTGATCCAGCTGCCGCGTGTCAGGCTCGATGACTGACGACGGGGGCTGCATGACCTGGCGCTAAGCGGGCGCATGAGCGTTGTCTGCTCTGTCGGTTACTGGGCGTGGGCGTGTTTTTCGCCGTCTTGTGGCGCCTGCTTCTGCACCACCACCTCAACCTTCACGTCGCCGGCTTTCTCGAAGTGCAGGGTCATCGGGAAGCGTTTACCGTCGGTCAGCAGGCTGCGGTCTTTCAGGTTCAGCAGCATCACGTGATAGGCCATGGGGGCAAAGGTCACCTCGCCGCCAGCGGGGATATCCACGGCTGGAACGTGCTGCATCTTCATCACGTCGTTCTGCATCACGTGCTCATGCAATTGCGCGTCGCCGGAAATCGGCGAGTCGACGCTGAGCAGGCGGTCGGCTGTCTTGCCTTCGTTGTGGATCACGAAATAAGCCGCGACGTTCGGCGCGTTGGGCGGCAGTTCCTGGGACCACGGATGCGCGATCTCCAGTTCCCCGGCCTTGTATTCGTGGGCATTGGCAAAGCAGGCAGGCAGCAACAGGGCGGCCATAACGATGAGTTTGTTCAGCATGATGGTTCTCCAGAGTGATTCGAGACGCAGATCAATTGCGGGTAGGAATCACACCAGAGGGGAGGCGCGGGGGTTCAGGCTGGGCCATTGCTGGCGGGGTGTCGGTGTATCGAGTGAGGCGGGAGGCAGGCTTCGATTGGACTCGAACTGCGCGAAATACAGCTGCGGTACATGCCCGGGCAGCGCCACCACTGGCGCCGAGCCGGAACAGCACCAACAATGCTGCATGTTGGAATGATCGTCGCCTTGCGGCGCCTTCTGCTCGATATCCCCCAGGGATATCGCCACCATCTTGCTGCCGCCGGACGTACAGAAACTGCCCCACAACAACTGCTCGACCGGAGATTTCGTCGACTGCGACATCGCACCACTCATCGGCATGGCGAGCAAATTGAACAGCACTGCGAAGCAGGCTATCCAGGCAATTGCAAGCCGTTGACGGGACATGGGGCAGTTCCGGTTCAGTGGGTGGTCAAGCGCGGCAATTTAGCCTGACCATGCCGATAAGTAAAAAAACGCCGTGCGGTATGGTGTCGCAGAACGTTTCCATAGCTTAGATGATAGCGGTGAATTGCAGATTGCCAGTATTGGTTGAGCTTTGTTCAGAATTGCCTGCACCGATTCCAGACTCAACCGCAGAACCCTGTGGGAGCGTGTTGTACGCCGCCCCTTTGTAGCAGCTGCCGAAGGCTGCGTCCGACTGCGCAGCAGTCGTGAAGTCAGGCGCCCGGATCTGTCTGGCTCACCGCGTGTGCAGGGCTGGTGACTGCTGCGCAGTCGGGCGCAGGCTTCGCCAGCGGCTACAGGTTATGTGGTGGTTTGTGCTGCGAGTGCGGCCAACAGGTCATGTACCGATCCGAACTCCCGCTCAACCACCGGCAAAACCGGCCGCTTCAACACCAACACTGGCACCCCACGCTCGCGTGCCACTTCCAGCTTCGGCTCCGTCGCGGCGCTGCCGCTGTTTTTGCTGATCAACACGTCGATCTGGCGCCGCTGGAACAGGGCGCGTTCGTCGTCGATCAGGAAAGGGCCGCGGGCGCCGATGACTTCGCAGCGCTCGTTGCCGGGGTATACGTCCAGGGCGCGCAGGGTCCAGAACTGGTTCGCGGGGATTTCGTCGAGATGCTGCAGGGGCTCGCGGCCGAGGGTGAACAGCGGGCGGTGGAAGGGTTTGAGGGCTTCGATCAGTTCGGGCCAGTCGCTGACTTCGCGCCAGTCGTCTCCGGCCTGTGGCTGCCACGCCGGGCGGCGCAGGGCCCAGCAGGGGATGCCGCTCAGGTGTGCGGCCTGTGCGGCGTTGTGGCTGATTTTCGCAGCGTAGGGGTGGGTGGCGTCGAGCAGCAGTTCGATACGCTCGTCGCGAATGAACTGCGCCAGGCCTTCGGCACCGCCGTAACCGCCGACACGTACCTGACAGCTCAGATCCGTCGGCACCCGACCGATACCGGCCAGGCTGTAGATGTGTTCAGGGCCGAGGGTTCGGGCGATGGCCAGTGCCTCGGTCACACCGCCCAGCAACAGAATGCGCTTCATTGAAAATCTCCGACGGGGGGCATGCCGTCTGTAGGACGGGTCAGGGCGCGAGCGGTTTGGTCAGGTCCAGAACGGTGATCGGCAATGCCTGGCGCCAGGTGTCGAAGTCGCCCAACGGTTGCGCCTGGGCGATATGGATACGCGTCAGCTCGCCACCGTGTTTTTCGCGCCAGGCCATCAGGGTCATTTCGCTTTGCAGCGTGACTGCGTTGGCGATCAGTCGGCCGCCGGGTTTCAGGGCGCTCCAGCAGCTGTCCAGTACACCTTCGCGGGTGACGCCGCCGCCAATGAAGATGGCGTCCGGGCGCTCCAGGTCCTCAAGGGCTTGCGGGGCGCGGCCGCGGATCAATTGCAGGCCGGGCACACCGAGGGCTTCGCGGTTGTGTTCGATCAATTGCTGGCGCCCGTCGTCGGACTCGATAGCCAGGGCCCGGCAGCTCGGGTGGGCGCGCATCCATTCGATGCCGATCGAGCCGCTGCCGGCGCCGACGTCCCACAACAGTTCTCCGGGCGTCGGTGCGAGGCGGGCGAGGGTGATTGCCCGCACATCGCGTTTGGTCAGTTGGCCATCGTGCTTGAACGCGCTGTCCGGCAACCCGGCCAGGCGCGACAGGCGTGGTGCTCCGGGGTCGGCAATGCAGTCGATGGCGATCAGGTTCAAATCGGCAACGGCGCCGTCACTCCAGTCGCTGGCGGTGCCGTCGATCCGCCGTTCGGCTTCACCGCCCAGGTGTTCGAGCACGGACAGGCGGCTCGGGCCGAAACCGCGCTCGCGCAGCAGTGCGGCAACGGCGGCGGGGCTGCTGCCGTCATTGCTCAGCACCAGCAGACGCTGGCCGCTTGCCAACTGGGCATTGAGCGCGGCGACAGGACGGGCCACCACCGACAGGGTGACCACGTCTTGCAGCGGCCAACCCATGCGGGCGGCGGCCAGCGAGCAGGAAGAAGGCGCAGGCAGGATCAGCATTTCGTCGCTGGCGACTTGTCGCGCAAGGCTGGCGCCGACGCCGAAGAACATCGGATCGCCACTGGCCAAAACACAGACCGATTCGCCACGACGGGCCAGCACCGGCTCAAGAGAAAAGGGACTGGGCCACAATTGCCGCTCGCCACGGAGGCAGACCGGCAACAGATCCAGCTGCCGCTGCGCGCCAACGATCCGCGACGCCTTGAGCAGAGCGTGCCGCGCATTTTTGCCGAGCCCCTTGAAGCCGTCTTCGCCAATGCCTATCACTGTCAGCCAGGGGGTCATGCTGTTCCTCTTTTCTGTATCGAAGCCAAGTCATCGCCGCGCTGGCGGCCGCGCATCATAGCGTGGAGGGAAAGGCATCCGCCGAAATTGTAGTGGGCCCAGACTCGGATGGCTTGGGGTATCCCCTCGCCACAGGTATGTGGTCGGCTATCTGCGCAGGTCGAACCGCTTCATCACAAGCTCACGACACTTTTTTTCAAGCAGCGTCCTGTTTGTTTCAAGAACACGCTTGTCCAACTTGAGAAAAGCCCGGCTCTGAATGATCTTCGCCTCCTGCTTCTCCAGACTCAAGAACAGAAAACTGCTCTTCCTCGTGTCCGCCACCAATTCAAGATTGAACACCGCTATCTCCAGAAAACCCTTCGCGTCATATCGCGCTGGAATCACCTGAAAACGTTCGCCCATCAAACTTTCCTCATCCAGCGAGCTCAGCGCCGGTTTGTCGGGCTTCAGCGCGTCGAGGGTGTCGATCATCGCGTTGCCCTGGCGGTTGTCCTGCATGCCGTGGGCGCTCTTGACCAGATACTCCGCCACGCTGCTAGACACGTCGTAACGGGTGCGAGTGTGAATGGCATCCTGAAACACCGACCAGCCCAAAAAATTCAGGGCCGAGACGTATTCGTTCAGCCACGCCGCCGAGTCGGCAAACCGGCTGCTGACCATGTCCGCCGAGCGGGTGGCGATCTGCGTGCAGTGACTGAGGTCGAGATAATCCTGCGGTGAAAGTTCGTCGATACAGGAAACCAGATTGTGCCCGGTCAAAATTCCATTTGAATGCTTGCTGTCCATGAGTTGCTCCGAGATATATGAAGTGAAGTCTTGCCGGCAAAAAGTACAGGCTGATTCACCGGCTTCAAACGAGAGCAATTTGGCGAATTGATTCGGGCTGTCAGTGATTGTTGCAGCGCACTATTCGTCGCCAAGTGCCGCGGGCTTTTCATCCCGGCGGACAAAGCAGGCATAATGCTGCCCTTCATTTCGTACCGGTCATCCTGTGAGCGCTCCTCAGACATCCAACCCTTTGCGTCCTACGGCCTGTCCCGGGTTGTTGCGTATCGTCCGGGCACTGGATGGGGGTATCTGCCGGGTCAAACTCACCGGTGGCGCGATCAGTGCGCGGCAGGCCGTCGTGGTGGCCGATGCTGCCGAGCGCCATGCCGGTGGTGTGATCGAGGCGACCAACCGCGCCAATCTGCAGATTCGCGGGATCGGCAGCGAACAGAGCGCCCTGATCGACAGCCTGCTCGCCGCCGATCTGGGGCCGCGCAACGCCGCCAGTGATGACGTGCGCAACCTGATGCTCAGCCCCGCCGCCGGCATCGATCGCCAGCGGCTGATCGACACCCGGCCGCTGGCCGGGCAGATTCTCGCCACGCTGCAAGGCGACGAACGCTTTCACGACCTCAGCGCCAAGTTTGCCGTGCAACTCGATGGCGGCGAGGCCCTGGCCATGCTCGAACATCCCCATGACCTGTGGCTCTCGACCTTTGCACGAGAGGGCGAGTTGCGCCTGGCATTCGGCCTGGCCGGCTGCCCGACAGAGGCGCCCGCAGGTTCCGTCGCGCTCGAAGACGGTCATGCCCTGGTGGTCGCGGTGCTTGAGTTGTTCCTGGAACTCGCGCGTCCCGAGCAAACGCGGATGCGTCATTTGCTGGCCGAGCAAACCCTCGAAAATCTGCGGGTGCGATTGTCCGAGCGCGTGTCCATTCAGGCTGTGACGGATTGGCGGCGCATTGCTGACCCCGGCGTTCTGCACATCGGCGCTCATTCCCAGTCTGAGACCGGCCTCGCCTATGTGGGCGCGGTGCCGCCTTTGGGACGCCTCGACCCCGCAACACTGCGCGGTGCGGCACAACTGGCCGAAACCTTCGGCGACGGCACCCTGCGACTTACCCCCTGGCAAAGCCTGCTGCTGCCCAACATCCCCGAAGAGCACTGCGTGCAGGTCATCCAGCGCCTGGAACAACTGGGCCTGCTGTGCCACGCCGACCAGGCGCTGACACGGATGATCGCTTGCACCGGCTCCAACGGCTGCGGCAAAAGCTCGGCCGAGACCAAAGGCGACGCCTTGCAACTGGCCGCACTGCTGCACCGCCACGGCCTGGCACTGAGCGTGCACCTGAGCGGCTGCCCGCGTTCCTGCGCCGCCGCGCACACCGCGCCGGCCACGCTGCTGGCCGTCGCGCCCGGCCACTACGATCTATATTTTCGCGACGCAGCGCAGGCCGGCTTCGGCACGCTGCACGCACGCAACCTTACTATTGAAGCGGTCGCGGCCCTGCTCGACGCCCGCTCACGGAGCCCCTTCGATGCTTGATTACATCCGCGACGGTCAGGAGATCTATCGCAACTCCTTCGCGATCATTCGCGCCGAGGCCAACCTGGCGCGAATCCCGGCCGATCTGGAAAAACTCGCGGTGCGGGTGATTCACGCCTGCGGCATGGTCGAGGCCATCGACGGTTTGCAGTTTTCCGAAGGCGCGGGCAAGGCCGGGCGCGATGCGCTGGCCGCCGGTGCGCCGATTCTGTGCGATGCGCGGATGGTCTCCGAAGGCGTGACCCGCGCGCGCTTGCCGGCCAACAACCCGGTCATCTGCACCCTGCGTGATGACAGCGTGCCCGAGCTTGCCCGCGAACTGGGCAACACCCGTTCCGCCGCCGCGCTGGAACTGTGGCGCCCGCATCTGGAAGGCAGCGTGGTGGTGATCGGCAATGCGCCGACCGCGCTGTTCTACCTGCTGGAAATGCTCGACGCCGGCGCGCCGAAACCGGCGCTGATCCTCGGCTTCCCGGTAGGCTTCGTCGGCGCCGCCGAATCCAAGGCCATGCTCGCGGCGGACAGCCGTGGCGTACCTTTCGTCATCATGCAGGGTCGCCTGGGCGGTAGCGCCATGGCCGCCGCTGCCGTCAATGCCCTCGCCACGGAGATCGAATGATGCAGCAACCTGGACGTTTGATCGGCCTCGGCGTGGGCCCTGGTGATCCGGAACTGATTACCGTCAAGGCCCTGCGCCTGCTGCGCGAATCGCCGGTGGTGGCGTACTTCGTCGCCAAGGGCAAGAAGGGCAATGCGTTCGGCATCATCGAGGCGCACCTGCAGGATGCGCAGACCCTGCTGCCGCTGGTTTACCCGGTGACCACCGAAGTGCTGCCGGCGCCGCTGTCCTACGAGCAGGTGATCAGCGATTTCTACGACACCGCCAGCGAGCAACTGGCCGAACATCTGAACGCGGGCCGCGACGTGGCGGTGATCTGCGAGGGCGATCCGTTCTTCTACGGTTCCTACATGTACCTGCACGACCGGCTCGCCGAGCGCTATCAGGCCGAAGTGGTGCCGGGCGTGTGCTCGATGCTCGGCGGCGCTTCGGTGCTCGGCGCGCCGCTGGTGTATCGCAACCAGAGCCTGTCGGTGTTGTCCGGCGTACTGCCCCACGACGAACTCAAGCGTCGCCTGGCCGATGCCGATGCCGCGGTGATCATGAAACTGGGCCGCAACTTTCCCAAGGTGCGTCAGGTACTGGAGGAACTGGGTCTGGCCGAGCGGGCGCTGTACGTCGAGCGCGCGACCATGGCCAACCAGAAAATCGTCCCGCTGGATGAGGTCGAGCCGATGTCGTCGCCGTACTTCTCGTTGATCATCGTTCCCGGCGAAAGGTGGCAAGGCTGATGACCCGTCCAGTCCCGGCGATTGTCATTCTCGGCAATGGCAGCCTCGCCACCGCACGCAAGATCGCGCAGATTTACCCCGGTGCCCTGATCCACGGGCTGGCGGGGCGGGTCGATGGCGCGGACCGTGTTTATCACGAGTTCGGCGCGACTCTGCGTGAGCTTTATCAGCAGGACACGCCCATCATCGCCCTGTGCGCGGCGGGCATCGTGATTCGCACCCTCGCGCCCTTGCTGCTGGAAAAAGGCGCCGAGCCGCCGGTACTGGCTGTGGCGGAAGATGGCAGTGCAGTGGTTCCGCTGCTCGGTGGCCTGGGCGGCGTGAACGTCATGGCGCGGGAGATCGGTGCCGGGTTGAACGTGGCGGCTGCGATTACCACCAGCGGCGAGCTGCGTTTCGGTACGTGCCTGCTCAACCCGCCGAGCGGCTACGCGTTGGCGGACCTCGAACTGGGCAAGCGTTTTGTCTCCGATTTGCTGGCTGGCGAAACGGTGCGCATCGAAGGCTCGGCGCCCTGGTTGGCTCAGGCGCAGTTGCCTGAGGATGCCGAGGCGCGGCTGGCGGTGCATGTCGGTCCTGGCGAGCGCCTGCCGTCGGCCAATGAATTGCTGATCTATCCACGAAGCGTGGTGGTTGCAGTCAGCACTGGGACCGAGGGCCTGGCGAAGGCGATTCGCGAAGCGCTGCATCAGGCGCAGATCGCCGTGCAATCGGTGGCGTGTCTGCTGGCGGCGGATACGGAAATGGCCAGCGTGCAGCTGCATGAAGCTGCGCTCGAGCTGGGGGTGCCGCTACGCTTTGGCAGCGATGATCTGGCTAAGGCGATCCCGCAGCCGGTTTCCATGCTGGGTGATGAGCGAATTGCGATCGCGGTCGCCGAACAACCCTTGGACCTGGCGAAGATCGGTCGCCCCCGCGGACGTCTGGCCGTGGTCGGTCTTGGCCCGGGTGCCGCCGAGTTGATGGTGCCGGCGGTGAAGGCAGAGCTGGCGCGGGCCAATGATGTGCTGGGTTATGAAACCTACGTGCGCATGGCCGGCCCCTTCCGCGACGATCAGGTACTGCACTGCACCGATAACCGCGAAGAAATGCAGCGGGCGCGCCATGCCTTTGAGCTGGCAGCCCAAGGGCGATCGGTAGTGGTGGTGTCGTCGGGCGATCCGGGTGTCTTCGCCATGGCAGCCGCCGTGCTTGAGGCGCTTCATGAGTCTTCTGACCCGGCGTGGCACAGCGTTGATCTGGAAATGCTGCCGGGCGTCTCCGCTTCACTGGCAACCGCGGCCCAGGCCGGCGCGCCGCTGGGGCACGACTTCTGTGTGCTGTCGCTGTCGGACAACCTCAAGCCCTGGTCGATCATCGAGAAGCGCCTGGATCTGGCGGCCCAGGCCGATCTGGCCCTGGCGTTCTACAACCCGATCTCCCGTTCGCGCCCATGGCAACTGGGGCAGGCGCTGGAGATCGTCGTCCGTCATCGTGAGCCGCAAACGCCGGTGGTGCTGGGGCGGGACATTGGCCGTCCGGGACAGACGTTGCGTGTCACCACCCTGGGTGAGCTGACGGTCGATCAGGTGGACATGCGGACCATGGTGATCATCGGGTCTTCGACGACGCGGGTAATTCCTCGTGCCGACGGTCGTCCTTGGGTTTATACGCCGCGCAGTTACGGCGACAAACTTACGCCTATCCAATAATCATCTTTAGAACAAACCGGATTGCTCAAGTTGTTGGGCAATCCGGTTTATGTTTGCGCGCGTACATATGCTGTATTTGGTTGAAGTTGCTGCTCTGGATAAGTTGGAGTAGGTTTTTGCCGTTCCTGGATGGAACGCCAATTATTCAATAAAGGGAATTTATACATGGACGTTTTTGAAAGCTCGGTCAGTGTTTCGCACAGTGTTGATTTCATCAGGGAGTGCGTTGCAAAACGCAAGGCGGCGTTACCTGCCGGCAACCGCGCCCGGTCCCTGGTTTCCGCGGTAGCGACCAGCCCGACCAGGGAACTGGATGCACTGGTTCTGGGTAATAGCCTGGTGGGTTACGGCGACAAGATCAGTGTCGGGAACATGGCGATCATTGAAAACCTGATCACCATGTCGAAGATGGAAGCCCACTACGAAGTACCCGGTAACTCCGACCCTAAGGCCTGGTATCACGCCTTCGCCAAGTGCATGGAAGATCTTGGCTGTTTTGTGGCGGACAAGGGCTATTCCAAGTACAGCGCCAGTGCTCTCAAGGTGACAATGGATAATGTCATGGTCGATATTATTCAGGCTGCCGTCGA
This sequence comes from Pseudomonas sp. C1C7, assembly GCF_013359595.1. Classification (GTDB taxonomy): domain Bacteria; phylum Pseudomonadota; class Gammaproteobacteria; order Pseudomonadales; family Pseudomonadaceae; genus Aquipseudomonas. The sequence continues at coordinate 291,556 of NZ_JABFMP010000002.1, forward strand.
AGCCGCAAAAGCGGCCGTTCCGGGTGCTGCTGTACTCAGTGCGGTCACCAGCTCCACTCTGGACGCACTGAAAAAAGAGCCTGATGCGATCAACCTGTTGAACGTCGAATCGAACAAGGCGGAAGGCGTTCGGATGTCAACGATACCCGTCGAGCAGATGAGCAATGGAATTATTCTGATCGCGATTGCGGCCATTGATCATCAGGGGGGGAGCAATGATGGAGGCGTGTTGTTCGTTGACTGGAAGACGTCTTCCCTGGATATTTTCCAAGGCTCGTCGTTCATCACCTTCAATCCCGCCCGGTATGCGGAAATAAAGACCGAAATCGAAGAGTACCTTGGCGTGCATCGCAAGGAAGTCCTGGTCAAGCGTTTCGCCCGCCGTAAATAACCCCATCCCCCTAATCCTAATGTAGGAGCGAGGCTTGCCCGCGAAGCTTTTGGCGCCTTCAAGGACGCCTTCGCGGGCAAGCCTCGCTCCTGCAGGATCATCTCGTTCAGGGAACGAGGTAGCCTTTGACCCCGGTGAAAATAATCTGCGCCGCCAGCGCACACACGAACAACCCCATCAACCGGCTGACAATCTGCAACCCCTGATCGCCCAGAATGCGTTCGATCCGGTTGGACAGATACAGCACCACGCCGACCGTGAAACTGGCCAGTGCAATACTCACAATCGCGATGAGCTTGTCGTCCCAATGCGGCTGGCTCACGCCCATCACCAGCAAGGCACCGATGGTGCCGGGGCCGACCGTCAGGGGGATGGTCAGCGGGACAATGGTCACGTCCTGCTGCACGTTGTCGGCCTGCACCGCCGACTTGCCCTGGGCCATGCCCAGCGCCGAGATGAACAGCACGCTGCCGGCGCCGATGCGGAAGGCATCCACCGTGATGCCGAAGACGCTGAAAATCATCCGCCCGAACAAATACAGCAGGACACTGGAGACCAGCGTCGCGATGGCCACTTTCCAGGCCAGGCGATGTTGTTCCTTGCGTGAGTAACCACGGGTCAGGGTGATGAAACAGGACAGCACGAAGAACGGGCTATAGAGCACCAGCATCTTCAGGTAAACACTGAACAACTCGTGAAGCATGGTGCAGGCTCACTGGCGAGGGACGTCGAGACGGAGTCTATCAGGCGTTTCGAGGTCTGTCGGCTCAGGACGTTGGCGTCGCGGTGCGGCTCTGCAGATCTCGCTGGGCAACCCAGTGTTCGATCAATTCGCGCAGTTGCGAGAGCTCCACCGGCTTGGCCATGTGCCCGTCCATGCCGGCCTGGCGCGCGCGCTCCTTATGCTCGGCCAGGATATGTGCCGTCAGTGCGACCACCGGGGTGCGAGTCCGCTGGTTACCCACTTCCCAGGCGCGCAGTTGCTGGGTCGCCGAGAAACCGTCGAGGATCGGCATTTCGCAGTCCATCAGCACCAGGTCATAACGCTGGGCCTTCATGGCCTGCAGCGCTTCCTCACCATTGCTGGCTGTGTCCGGTTGCAGATTGAGCTTGCCCAGCATGCCGCGAATCACCTTGGTCGAGATACTGTTGTCTTCGGCCACCAGAATACGGAAATCACTCGGCACCTTGATCGGCATCACCTGCCCGGACGGCGCCTGGGCGATGGTCACGTGGCCTTTGTTGCGCTGGTTCAGTTCGTCGGCCAGGGTGGTCTTGAGGGTGTAGCCGGCCACCGGTTTGGCCAGGATGCGTTTGATCCCCGAGTTGCGCGCGATGATCTTGCTCGGCGCGTTGCTGATGCCGGTGAGCATGATCAACAGGATGTCGTGGTTCAGGCTCGGGTCTTCCTTGATCTTGGCGGCCAGTTGCATGCCGGTCATGCCGGGCATGTTCTGGTCAAGCAGGACCACGTCGAAGTAATCGCGCAAATGCGCCTTGGTGCGCAGCAGGGCCAGTGCTTCCTTGCCGGACGGCACGGCGCTGACGTTCAGCCCCCAGGCGCTGCATTGCTGGACCAGCACCTTGCGGCAGGTGTCGTTGTCGTCCACCACCAATACCCGTGCGCCTTGCAGCGGGCCATCGAGGTCGGAGGTCGGGTGTTCGAGGCGATCGGGATCCAGGGGCAGGGTCAGCCACAGGGTGCTGCCCTGGTTGGTGCCGCTCTTGATGCCGAACTCGCCGTGCATCAGGCGAATCAGTTGGCGGGCGATGACCAGTCCCAGGTTGCCGCTCAGGCGATTGGCCGAAAGGAAGTTCTTGCTGTGCAGTTCCGCATGCATCAACGCCTCGCGCTCATCGGCTTCCATCGGTTCCCCGCTGTCCTGCACGGCGATGCGCAGGCGAGGTTTGGCGCCCAGCTCGTCCAGCGCCACGACGATCAGCACTTCGCCTTCATCGGTTTTCTTCAGGGCGTTTTCAAGCAGGCTCAACAGGGTCTGGCGCAGGCGTGTCGGGTCACCGCTGATGACCCGTGGCACCTGGGGCTGGATGAAGCTGATCAGTTCGACGTTCTGCTGTTCGGCCTTGGCGCGGAAGATGCTCAGGCAGTCTTCGATCAGCGCGTTGAGATCGAACTGCACATCGTCGAGTTCGATCTGCCCGGATTCGAGCTTGGAGATGTCGAGGATTTCGTTGATCAGCGTGAGCAGCTCGTTGCCGGCGCTGTGGATGGTCTGGACATAGTCGCGCTGCTTGACCGACAGCGGAGTGCCCAGCAACAGCTCGGTCATGCCCAGCACGCCATTCATCGGGGTGCGGATTTCGTGGCTGATCTTGGCCAGGAATTCGGCCTTGGCGTTCATTTCGGCGTTGCTGGCCGCCAGATCGCGGCTGACGCTGAAACGGTCTTCGACGATGCGGCGCTGACGTTCGCTCAAGGCAATGCTCATCAGCAACCCGCTGATGCAGATGAACCCCAGCAGCGTACTGATCAGGCCATGGGGTTCGGTCAGGGTCAGCCCGAGCAGGGCGGGCAGAATGATCAGCGTGCCGAGGTTGAAGACCACCATGGCCGCCACGAACAGTCGGGCCGGGCGGTAGCCTTTCTGCCAGTGATGGGCGCTGACGAAGAGCATCGTCAGGCCGGCGAGGGCGACCAGGCCGTAGGTGATGAGGTTCAGCGGCAGCGTGTTGACGAACAGCAGCAACAGACCACAGACCGTGATCAGCAGAATTTCACCCAGCAGCAGTTTGTTCAGCGGATGCGGGCCGAGCGGGGAATAGAAGCAATAGGCAAACATCAGGCCGCAGGGCGCGGTCAGCAGCAAGGCCAGATAAGCGCCGGGGGTTTGCAGGGCCTGCCAGTCGGGCAGCACGCCGCCCGCCAGGTTCAGCAGCAGGACCGTGCTGAGCATCAGCAACGCTTCACACGCCGCCAGCCACGCACTGCTGCGCGAGCGGGTGTAGGCGTAGCGGATGAGGTTGTACAGCATCAGCATGCCGATGCAGCCCAGCAACAGGCCATAGATCAGAGACTGGCCCTGACTGGCAGCGGCCAGGACCGCCGGTTCCAGGGACACATAAGGGCGCAGCTGGTGTTCGGAGACCAGGCGCAGATACACGTCGAGAGGTTTGTTGACTTGCGGCAACGGCAGCATGAAATCGCTGCTGGGCAGTGGCCGGTCGGCCCGGGGTTGTTTGTTGCCGGTGTTGGACTGCTCGATCAGCTTGTCGCCGTCCAGCACGTACAAATTGAGTTGCAGCAGGTCGGGTGCGAAGACTTTCAGCACCTGCTCATGAGGACCCGGTGCAAGACGAAAGCGCAGCCAGAGCGCACCACCGGGCTCGGCCGCGGTGACGCGTTCGAGGTCGATGGGACTGAATTGATTGGTGTAGCGGGCGGAGCGCACATCGCTCAACTGCAGGTCGCCCTGTTCGTCGAACAATATCGCCAGCGCACTGCCTTGACCGGCCTGGGCCGGGAACATGCAGAGCAGGGTCAGCAGAGTGACGGTTAAACCTATGGCAATCCTGAGCCAGCGCACGGCGAAATCCCTTCGTAGGTTGATGCCAGAATATAACTATGCGCGGCGCCGGAATAGTCAGGCAAGGGCGCGATGCCCTTGCCCGACCGAATGAACAGCTTATTCCTGATTTTCGCCACGCTCTCGGGCAATGGCACGGTAGCCAATGTCCTTGCGATAGAAACAGCCTTCCCAATCAATGCTGGCCGCCAGCTTGTATGCCTGCTGTTGAGCGGCATCGACGCTGGCACCCATGGCGGTGGCGCACAGCACCCGGCCGCCGGCCGTTACTACCTGACCATCCTTGAGCGCGGTGCCGGCGTGGAAGACTTTGCCTTCCAGTGCGGCCGCCGCGTCCAGGCCCTTGATGGCCGCGCCCTTGGCGTAGTCACCAGGATAGCCGCCGGCCGCCAGGACGATACCGACGCTCGGACGTGGATCCCATTGTGCCTCGACCTTGTCCAGTGCCTGTGCCAGCGCCGCCTCGACCAGCAATACCAGGCTCGACTGCAGACGCAGCATGACCGGCTGGGTCTCAGGGTCGCCGAAACGGCAGTTGAACTCGATGACTTTCGGATTGCCAGCCTTGTCGATCATCAGGCCGGCGTACAGGAAGCCAGTGTAGACGTTCCCTTCCTCGGCCATGCCGCGAACGGTCGGCCAGATCACCTGATCCATGACACGCTGGTGCACTTCGCTGGTCACGACCGGGGCGGGGGAGTAGGCACCCATGCCGCCGGTGTTCGGGCCGGTGTCGCCGTCGCCGACGCGCTTGTGGTCCTGGCTGGTGGCCATCGGCAGGACATTCTTGCCGTCGACCATGACGATGAAGCTGGCTTCTTCGCCGTCCAGGAACTCTTCGATCACTACGCGCGAACCGGCGTCGCCGAAGGCATTGCCGGCGAGCATGTCGCGCACGGCGTCTTCGGCTTCGGCCAGGGTCATGGCGACGATCACGCCTTTACCGGCGGCCAGGCCATCGGCCTTGATCACGATCGGGGCGCCTTTTTCACGCAGGTAAGCCAGGGCCGGCTCGATCTCGGTGAAGTTCTGGTAGTCGGCGGTCGGAATCTTGTGACGGGCGAGGAAATCCTTGGTGAAGGCTTTCGAACCTTCCAGCTGGGCAGCGCCGGCGGTTGGACCGAAGCAGTCCAGACCGCGGGAGCGGAACAGGTCGACGACGCCGGCGACCAGTGGCACTTCAGGGCCGACGATGGTCAGGGAAACGTTCTTCTCGGCGAAATCGGCCAGTTGCTCCAGGGCCAGCACGTCGATCGCGACGTTTTCGCACTTGGCTTCAATGGCGGTGCCGGCGTTGCCCGGCGCCACGAACACCTTCTGCACGCGGGGATCCTGAGCCACTTTCCAGGCCAGGGCGTGTTCACGGCCACCGCTGCCAATGATCAAAATATTCAAAAGAGACTCCTTCGGAGAAGCTGCAAGCTACAAGCTGCAAGTCAGAGCGGGTACGCACGGAACTTGATTGCAGCTTATGGCTTTAAATTAATTAGGCTGCACCCGCAAGAAACAGCAGCACCTGTCTGCTCTTTCTTGCAGCTTGCAGCTTGAAGCTTACGGCTGCTTCTCAATGCCGGAAGTGGCGCATGCCAGTAAAGACCATCGCGATGCCGGCTTCGTCGGCCGCAGCGATCACTTCGTTGTCACGCATCGAGCCACCTGGCTGGATCACCGCGGTGATACCGGCCTTGGCCGCGTTGTCGATGCCGTCGCGGAACGGGAAGAACGCGTCGGAGGCCATGACGGCGCCCTGTACCTGCAAACCGGCGTGCTCGGCCTTGATCGCGGCGATACGCGCGGAGTTCACGCGGCTCATCTGGCCGGCGCCGACACCGATGGTCTGGCGGTTCTTGGCGTAGACGATGGCGTTGGACTTGACGTACTTGGCGACTTTCCAGGCGAAGATCAGGTCGTGGATTTCCTGCTCGGTCGGTGCACGCTTGGTCACCACTTTCAGGTCATCGGCGCCGATCATGCCGATATCGCGGCTCTGCACCAGCAGGCCACCGTTGACGCGCTTGTAGTCCCAGGCAGCGGCGCGGTCGGCAGACCACTCGCCGCACGCCAGCAGGCGCACGTTGGCTTTGGCTGCGACGATGGCGCGGGCTTCTTCGCTGACGCTCGGGGCGATGATCACTTCGACGAACTGACGCTCGACGATGGCCTTGGCGGTTTCAGCGTCCAGCTCGCGGTTGAAGGCGATGATGCCGCCGAAAGCCGATTCGGTGTCGGTGGCGTAGGCCAGGTCGTAGGCCTTGCGGATACCGCCTTCGGCATCCGGGCTTACGGCCACGCCGCACGGGTTGGCGTGCTTGACGATCACGCAGGCCGGCTTGACGAAGCTCTTCACGCATTCCAGCGCGGCGTCGGTGTCGGCCACGTTGTTGTACGACAGTTCCTTGCCTTGCAGTTGGGTCGCGGTGGCGATGCCCACTTCGGCAGGTTTTGCTTCAACGTAGAACGCCGCGCTCTGGTGCGGGTTCTCGCCGTAGCGCATTTCCTGGGCCTTGATGAACTGGGTGTTGAAGGTGCGCGGGAATTCGCTGCGGCCGGAGGTCGACAGGGTTTCAGCGGCCTGGTTCACGGTGCCCATGTAGTTGGCGATCATGCCGTCGTAGGCGGCGGTGTGTTCGAACGCCTTGAGCATCAGGTCGAAACGCTGAGCGTAGGTCAGGCCACCGGCCTTGAGATTTTCCAGGACGTTGGCGTAGTCGCTGGCGTTAACCACGATGGCCACGTCTTTGTGGTTCTTGGCTGCGGAACGGACCATGGTCGGGCCGCCGATGTCGATGTTCTCGATGGCGGTCGGCAGGTCGCAGCCCGGCTTGCTGATGGTGGCTTCGAACGGGTACAGGTTGACCGCTACCAGGTCGATCGGCTTGATGCCGTGCTCGTTCATGATGGCGTCGTCGGTACCGCGACGACCGAGGATCCCGCCGTGGATTTTCGGGTGCAGGGTTTTCACCCGACCGTCCATCATTTCGGCAAAGCCGGTGTAATCGGCGACTTCAACTGCGGCGACACCGTTGTCCTGCAACAGCTTGAACGTTCCGCCGGTGGAGAGGATCTCGACGCCCAGGGCTTCAAGCTCCTTGGCGAATTCGAGGATCCCGGTCTTGTCGGAAACGCTGATCAAGGCGCGGCGGATCGGCAGGCGGGTAGTCTGGTCGGTCATCTCAATTTCCATCAAAAGCAAGGGAGTCAGCAAAAAAGGCGACCGGTTTTACGCGGGCGCCTTTCTGGTTTGATTGAACGCTTACAGCAAATCGTACTGCTTGAGTTTCTTGCGCAGCGTGCCGCGGTTGAGTCCGAGCATCTCGCTGGCCTTGGTCTGGTTGCCCTTGACGTAGTTCATCACGCATTCGAGCAGGGGAGCCTCGACTTCGGAGAGCACCAGGTTGTACACGTCCGTGACGGCAGCGCCCTCAAGGTGGGCGAAATAATTGTGCAGCGCTTTCTCGACACTCCCGCGAAGGGTCTGACCTTCTTCGCTCGGGGTATTGAGGTGCTGTTTCAAATTCACGTTGTCGCTCACGGGTGCAGTTCCACTCACTAAAGTCTCGGTCATCATCGTCATGCGGCCACCCCCTCTCCGTCCCCTGTCAGGCTCTTGTAACGTTCGGCGAAGAAGGCCTGAACGTTGGCGCATTGTGCTTCCGTATCTTCCAAACGATTGAAGTGGGCGCGAAACTCCCTGGCGCCCGGCAGGGTTGCGAGATACCAGCCCACATGCTTTCGAGCAATGCGTACGCCCATCACGTCTCCGTAGAAAGCGTGCAGCGCAGCCAGATGCTCTAGCAGAATGCGTTCCACCTCGACCAACTCCAGCGCCGGGAGCTTCTCGCCGGTGCGCAGGAAATGGTCGATCTCGCGAAAAATCCATGGCCGCCCCTGGGCGGCCCGGCCAATCAACAGGCCATCGGCACCGGTCGCGTCGAGCACGTACCGGGCTTTTTCCGGCGAATCGATATCGCCATTGGCGAAGACCGGCATCGACACCGCCTGCTTGATCGCGGCGATGGTGTCGTACTCGGCTTCACCGGTGTACAGGTCGGCCCGGGTGCGGCCATGGACCGCCAGCGCCGTGATGCCTGCCTGCTCGGCGATCTTCGCCACCGTCAGGCCATTCTTGTTGTCCCGGTCCCAGCCGGTACGGATCTTCAGGGTAACCGGCACATCGACCGCAGCCACGACGGCCTGCAGGATCTCGGTTACCAGTGCTTCATCCTTCAGCAGGGCAGAGCCGGCGGCCTTGTTGCAGACCTTCTTTGCCGGGCAGCCCATGTTGATATCAATAATCTGCGCGCCCAGCTCGACGTTGGCTCGAGCGGCATCCGCCAGCATCTGCGCGTCGCCACCGGCGATCTGTACCGAGCGCGGCTCGGGATCACCTTCGTGGATCATGCGCATCCGCGACTTGCGGGTGTTCCATAGACTCATGTCGCTGGTGACCATTTCCGAGACTACTAGCCCGGCGCCCAATCGTTTGCACAGCTGACGAAAGGGCTGGTCAGTGACGCCCGCCATCGGGGCGAGAATCAGGCTGTTGTTTAATGTGTATGGACCGATGCGTACCGCCGACATAGGACTTCCCTGTTGTGGGGCCGGATCATGAGAGTTCGAAAAAGGGTTGGCATGATACCCGCTCTCGATGACCGGATAAAGGCTGAATTGAACAAAATCTGAACAGTTATTTTGTTATTACCAGCGGTTTGGTCCAGGCAGGGCGCGTCAGGATGCCGTCGCCAGGACGGCAGCGATTAATCGTTTCACTCGGGGGAGTGGAAGCTCAGGCTGTAGTTGACCGCCTTGGAGCCGGGGTCGAGGATGTCCAGCGCGATGTGGATCGGGGTTTGTGGTGGCATTTCCACCATGCCTTCGAGGTCACCGTTGAGGTACTCGCCGGGCTTGAAACGACGGCTGGCGATCAGATGGCCGTTGAGGTCGGCAAAACGCAGTTCCAGCAACGGGAACGGCTGCGAGAAGGGCGCGCGGTTGTAGATGATCGCGTCGACCACCAGGGCGCCGCTGAAGTCCGGATGGCTGCGCACCACGAGGTTGCTGCTCTTGATTTTCGCGATGTCGACCTTCGATGGCACGGTGCAACCGATTTGCGGGCACAGTTGCTGGAACCAGGGACGGTACTGGTCCTGGCGCGCCAGTTCGTCGAAGTGGTAAGCGACGTACTGGCCGACCAGTGCGCCGGCACCGAGCAGGATCAGCACCAGCCAGAAGAAACGACGGCCCCAGGGGGAGCGGCGTTTCTGCCAGTCCAGTTGCAGCGGATCGTCGGTCAGGTCCTGCAGGACCTCGGCACGAACACCCGGCTCGGCGCGTTCGCGTCGCTTGCGCTGGGGTTCGATGGAGGGCAGGTCGTCCTCGGCTTCATCGACTGCCGTTGCCGTCAGGCGTTCGTGATGCTGTGGGGTGTCCAGTGGATCATGCAGGCGAAGTTGCGGCGGCTGGGGTTCGTCGTCCAGCTCCACGGGCTCCAGCGACAGCGAGGGTTCGGTGCGAGTGTATTTGTCCGGCTCGATTTCCGGTTCTGCTGTCACCGGGGTGTCGAGCACGTCGAGCGTATCGAGCTCATCACGATCGCTGATCGCTTGTGCGCGGTCTGCTGCGGGTTCGCTGAACAGACTGTCGGAAGCCCAGGGCTCTTCGTCGGTTTCGACGCTGTCGCGACGGGCGCTGAGGCTGTCTTCGCGGTGCCGGCCGAACTCGGTGGTCGGCTGGATTTCCCGCTGTTCGAGCCGGGCGAGTTCCTGGTCGAGATCGAGGCTGTCCAGGTCCAGCTCGGTCGCCGTCCACTGCTTTTGACTGATCGCCCGAGGCTCGGCGGGGGCCGGGGCTTCGGCGGCGGATGCCGTGGTGACGGGCGACGTGACCGGGGCGACCGGCTCCTTGCCAGCCTGCTCAAGCAGTTGCTTGGCGGCGTTGAATACCTGCAAACAGGATCCGCAGCGAACGACACCGCGAGCCACGCTCAACTGAGCATGGCTGACGCGAAAGCTGGTTTGGCAATGCGGGCACTGGGTGACGAAGCTGTCGGTCATGCGGCGATCCGGTCTGTGCAGGCGCTCATTCTAGCGCCGACGGCCTGTAATGCGCACCCAGCCATCGCGATTGGCGATCGGGTCCAGGTCGAAGTCCTTGGCGTAGGCCGCGGCGACCTCGTCACCCTGCTCGGCGAGGATGCCCGACAGGGCCAGACGGCCTCCGGATTTGACCAGGCCGGACAGTTGCGGCGCCAGCGACACCAGAGGACCGGCAAGAATATTCGCCACCAGCACGTCGGCCTGAACCTGCGGCATGTCTTGCGGCAGATACAACGGGAACAGCTCTTCGGCGATGTTGTTGCGCCCGGCGTTGTCGCGGGAAGCCTCCAGCGCCTGCACGTCAATGTCGGTGCCCACGGCTTGCTTGGCGCCGAGCAATAGGGCGGCGATCGCGAGAATGCCCGAGCCGCAGCCGAAATCGAGGACGTCGCAGCCCTTGAGGTCCTGGCCGTCGAGCCATTCCAGGCACAGGGCGGTGGTCGGGTGAGTGCCGGTGCCGAACGCCAGGCCTGGATCCAGAAGCAGATTCACCGCATCAGGCTCGGGCGCGGCGTGCCAGCTCGGCACGATCCACAGGCGCTGGCCGAAACGCATCGGTTGGAAATTGTCCATCCAGCTACGTTCCCAGTCCTGGTCTTCGATCACTTCGCTGTGATGCTCGGGCAGCGGGCTGCCGGTCAACAATTCCAGATGAGCGAGTACCGGAGCGGCCTCGGTGCCGCCCTCGAACAGGGCCAGCAGGTGCGTGTGTGACCAGAGCGGGGTGGTGTTGAGTTCCGGCTCGAAGATCGGCTGATCCTCGGCGTCCATGAAGGTCACCGACACGGCGCCCACTTCAAGGAAAGCGTCTTCGTAGGTTTCGGCTTGTTCTGGGCTGATGGCGAGACGGACTTGCAGCCAAGGCATGGCGGGCACCTTTGAAAAATATTGATGGCAGCCTGGCGGGCCGCGAGAAACGCGCAAGTTTACGCGAGCGCGAGACAGAAGACGACTGTGGGGTGCCGAGCGAAAAGATCGCAGCCTTCGGCAGCTCCTACAGAGTGTAGTTATGCAGGAGCTGCCGAAGGCTGCGATCTTTTGATCTTAGTGCTGATTGCCAGCATCGTTGAGTTTGAGCCAAAGATGGCCCTTTTCCGCCAAACGATAGCGTTGCAATCGACTGTTGGGTTGCGCAGGCCGCCGCCGGTCATAAAAGTCCGGGGAGCGGCCGGCGAAACCTCCAGAAACAACAAAGCCGCCCGAAGGCGGCTTTGTCGTGTGCCGGTCGAAGCTTAGTGCTTCTCGCCAGCCAGCTTGTGCTCGAGGTAGTGAATGTTCACGCCCCCTTTGCAGAAGCCTTCGTCGCGGGTGAGGTCGCGGTGCAGCGGGATGTTGGTCTTGATCCCGTCGACCACGATTTCGTCCAGCGCATTGCGCATGCGCGCCATGGCTTCGTCACGGGTTGCGCCGTAGGTGATCAGCTTGCCGATCAACGAATCGTAGTTCGGCGGAACGGCATAACCACTGTACAGGTGCGAGTCGACGCGAACGCCGTTGCCGCCTGGAGCGTGGAAGTGCTTGACCGTGCCCGGGCTCGGCATGAAGGTTTTCGGGTCTTCGGCGTTGATCCGGCATTCCAGCGCGTGACCGCGGATGACTACGTCATCCTGGGTGAACGACAGCTTGTTGCCGGCGGCGATGCTCAGCATCTCCTTGACGATGTCGATGCCGGTGACCATTTCCGAAACCGGATGCTCTACCTGGACACGAGTGTTCATCTCGATGAAGTAGAAGCGACCGTTCTCGTACAGGAACTCGAAAGTGCCTGCGCCACGGTAACCGATGTCGATGCACGCCTGGACGCAGCGGGCGAAGACTTCCTGGCGAGCCTTCTCGTCGATGCCCGGTGCCGGCGCTTCTTCGAGAACTTTCTGGTGACGACGCTGCAGCGAGCAGTCACGGTCGCCCAGGTGAATGGCGTTGCCCTGGCCGTCGGACAGAACCTGAACTTCCACGTGGCGCGGGTTGGTCAGGAATTTTTCCAGATAGACCATCGGGTTGCCGAACGCTGCGCCCGCTTCGGAGCGGGTCAGTTTCGCCGAGGCGATCAGGTCTTCTTCCTTGTGCACCACGCGCATGCCGCGACCACCACCGCCACCGGCGGCCTTGATGATCACTGGGTAGCCGACTTCACGGCCGATGCGCAGAGCGGTTTCTTCGTCTTCCGGCAGCGGGCCGTCGGAACCTGGAACGGTCGGTACGCCCGCTTCGATCATCGCGTGCTTGGCCGAAACCTTGTCGCCCATCAGGCGGATGGTTTCGGCTTTCGGGCCGATGAAGGCGAAGCCGGAGTTCTCGACCTGTTCGGCGAAGTCGGCGTTTTCCGCGAGGAAACCGTAGCCTGGGTGAATGGCGGTGGCGCCGGTCACTTCGGCTGCGGCGATGATGGCCGGGATGTGCAGGTAGGATTGCGCGGCAGAAGCCGGACCGATGCAGACGGATTCGTCTGCCAGGCCCAGGTGCATCAGCTCTTTGTCGGCCTTGGAGTAAACGGCGACGGTCTTGATGCCCATCTCTTTGCAGGCACGCAGAATCCGCAGGGCGATCTCACCGCGGTTAGCGATCAGAACTTTTTCCAACTTCGCAGTCATCAAAGGCTCTCCGCGGTTCAAACGATGGTGAACAGCGGTTGGTCGAACTCAACCGGCTGGCCGTCTTCAACGAGGATCGATTCGATCACGCCGCTGGTTTCAGCTTCGATGTGGTTCATCATCTTCATGGCTTCGACGATGCACAGGGTGTCGCCTTTCTTCACGGTCTGGCCGACTTCAACGAAGGCTGGCGAGGTTGGCGAGGATTTGCGATAGAAGGTACCTACCATCGGCGAACGGGCAACGGTGCCGTTCAGTGCCGGTGCTGCGGCGGCAGCAGGGGCGGCAGCGGCAGCCGGAGCGGCGGCAGCGACAGGCGCGGCAGCAGGTGCTGCCATTGGAGCCGGTGCGTAGTACTGCTGGGCTGGAGCCTTGCTGTTACGGCTGATGCGTACGGACTCTTCGCCTTCCTTGATCTCGAGCTCGTCGATGCCGGACTCTTCCAGCAATTCGATCAGTTTCTTAACTTTACGGATATCCATGAATCATCAACTCCCAAGGGTCGGTCAGGGGCGTTTACCGCTTGTTGGTCAAGCTGTTGCCTGTATTTGAAGCTGTTCTAGCGCGGCCTCCAGGGCCAGCCGATAACCGCTGGCGCCAAGGCCGCAGATCACTCCCACCGCTACGTCGGAGAAGTAAGAGTGATGGCGGAAAGGTTCGCGTTTGTGCACGTTGGACAAATGCACTTCGATGAATGGGATGCTCACCGCCAGCAGCGCGTCACGTAATGCGACACTTGTATGTGTAAAAGCTGCCGGGTTGATCAGAATGAAGTCGACACCTTCGCCGCGAGCGGCATGGATACGGTCGATCAATTCATATTCGGCGTTGCTCTGCAGGTGCATCAGATGGTGGCCGGCTTCTCGGGCGCGGCGCTCCAGGTCCTGGTTGATCTGCGCCAGTGTCGTGGCGCCGTAGGTGCCCGGTTCACGGGTGCCGAGCATGTTCAGGTTGGGTCCGTGCAGAACCAGTAGCGTCGCCATCGGTTGTTCCCATGTTGTCGGTGAGCAATTGTCAGAACCCGGCGACTATGCCGCAAAGCCTTTGTGACTGTCCAGTTCTCTGCAATAGCCAGCACGATGTCCGATGTTTGCGCGAAATATATGACCGCTTGATTAAATCCGGTCATTCGCTCTGGCGACACGTTCGGCGAAGTCCCGGGCGTTGATCTCTCCGATCACCCGCACTTGGCTCAGTTCAACGCCGTCCTTGCCGAAAAACATCAGCGCCGGTGGCCCGAACAGTTTGTAGCGGTCGAGCAGCGCCCGCTGTTCGGCGTTGCTGGCGGTGATATCGAAGCGAACCAGCCGATAACCCTTGAGCCGTTCGACGACGATCGCGTCATCCAGCACTTCGCGCTCGATGACTTTGCAGCTGATGCACCAGTCGGCGTACCAGTCGAGCAGCAGCGGGGTGCCGGAGGCGCGGGCTTCGGCGAGCAGGCGGTCGAGATCCTGCGCCGTGCTGACGGTCTGCCACGCGCCGGCGTCGGACGCGGATGCCTCGACCACGGCGGTTCGTGGCTGGCCAATCGGGTTGAACGGGTCGCTTTGGCCGCTGAAGCCGCCGTACCAGCAGGCCAGGGCATAAAACAGCAGGAACATGCCGAGCAGCTGGCCCAGGCGTTTTCTCGGCGGTTTGTAGACGAACTCCAGCGCCCCCAGGAACAAACCGACGCCAGCGGCCAGCAAGCCGATCAGGAGCAAGGTGACCTGGCCGGGCAGCACCCGACTGAGCAGGCCGATCGCCAGCCCCAGCAGCAAAACGCCAATCGCGTTTTTCACGTAGACCAGCCACGGCCCGCTTTTCGGCAGCCACGCCGCGCCGCCCGTCGCCACCAGCAACAGCGGCGCGCCCATGCCGAGGCCGAGCATGAACAGCTTCAAACCGCCACCCAAGGCATCGCCGCTGGCGCTGATGTACAGCAAGGCTCCTGCCAGTGGCGCCGAGACGCAGGGCGAAACCAGCAGGCTGGAGACCACGCCCAATACTGCCGCGCCCCACAGCGAACCGCCCTCGGTGCGGCCGGCAATGCGATCCAGGCGGCTGCTGATCACCTGCGGCAGCTTCAGTTCGAAGACGCCGAACATCGCCAGGGCGAACAGGGCAAAGAACATCGCGAACGGCACCAGCACCCAGGCCGACTGCAGTCGCGCCTGCAAATTGAGCTGCGCACCGAACAGGCCCATCAGGGCGCCAAGCAGGGCAAAGCAGGCAGCCATCGGCAGGACGTAGGCAAGGGACAGGTTGAAGCCGCGCAGACCGCCGACCTGACCGCGCAGCACCACGCCGGAAAGAATCGGCAGCATCGGCAGCACGCACGGGGTAAAGGTGAGGCCCAGGCCCGCGAGAAAGAACAGCGCCAGTTCGCGCCAGCCCCAGTCATGAACCACCGTGCTCGTGCCATTGCCATCGATCGTCAGGCGTTCGGTTTCGGGGGGATAACACAGGCCTTTGTCCGCGCAGCCCTGATAGGTGACGGCGAGGGTGAATGCCCGTTGATCGGTGCGCGGCAGTTCCACATCGAGAATGCCGTGGTAGACCTCGACGTCGCCGAAGTACTCGTCGTGCTTCTGCTCGCCCTTGGGCAGTTGCGCCGGGCCGAGGGCGACATCCGCCGGATCCGCTCGAAACTGAAAGCGATGGCGGTAGAGGTAATAACCCTCGGTGGCGATGAAACGCAGCTTGATCGATTGCGGCGTGCTGTCCACCAGGCTCAACTTGAAGGCTTCGCGAACGGGCAGGAAGTCGGCGCTGTTGTTGATCGACCCCAGGGTGGTGCTGGGCCGGCTCTCCAGCAGGCCGGTGGCTGCGACCGGCAAGGCGAACACTAGAAGCAGCAGGCAGAGCAAGCGGCGCATGACAGTCTCGCGTATGGGGCTTGGAGCCATCATAGCTGAGCCCATGCATCTACACCGCTTCCCGTGTAGGCGCAGCCTTCGGCAGCGCCTACAGGGTAAGGCGTCAGACGCGGAAGGCTTGAACGGCTGTATGCAAACGTCCACCCAATACCAGCAGATTTTCCCCTTGCTCGCGCCCTTCACCAATGCGCAGCAAGTTATCCCCACCCAACTGATGAATCCGCTCACTGTGATCGCGAATCTCGCTGACCGCGCCGCTCTGCTGCGCGGTGACATCGGCGATGCGTACCGCGGTGTCGGAAATGGTCTGGATCGCGCCGACGATTTTATCCAGCGCGCCGTCGGCCGCCTGGGCCTGGTTGGCGGTGGCTTCGGCGTGTTCGACCTGGGCGCGCATGCCTTCGACCGACTGTCGCGCCGCAGCCTGCAGGCCGGCGATCAGGGTCTGGATCTCGGCCGTGGCACCGGCGGTGCGCATGGCCAGGGAGCGCACTTCCTCGGCGACCACCGCAAAGCCACGGCCCATTTCCCCGGCCCGTGCCGCTTCTATGGCGGCGTTGAGTGCCAGCAGGTTGGTCTGGTCGGCAATCGAGCGGATCACCGTCAGCACGCCACCGATGGTCGCCGACTCCTGCGCCAGATGCTCGATCATCTGTGCGTTGCCCTGGACTTCATCCACCAGCGCATGCAGCCCGGTCAGGCTCTGGCCGATGACTTTCTGTCCATGTTCCACCGCCAGCCCCGCATGGCGGCTGGCGTCGGCGGCCTGGCTGGCGTCGCCGGCGACTTGCTGGATGGTCGCTTCCAGTTCACCCAGCGAATCGCGGATCAGCGCCGTGTCGCCGGCCTGATGTTCGGCGCCGCTGTGCAGGTCGTTGCTCAGCTCGGCCAGCGTGCGGCTGCTGCCCGCAACCTGCTCGGCGTTCAGGCGAATGGTGCCCACCAGGTCCACCAGGTAGGCGCGCAGGCGATTGAGCGAGGCTTCGATGTCGTGCAGTTCGCGGTTGGTCTTGCCCAGCTGGATGTCGCGGCTGAAGTCGCCTTCGGCCCAGGTCGACAGGGCCGGGGCGAGGTTGGTCAGGGTCCGGGCCAGCTTGCGTTGCAGGGTGTCGATGAGCAGGGCGATCAGCAGGATCAGGCCGATCATCACCCCTTGCATCAGGCGCACCTCGCCCTGGATCTGCCCATGCTGGGCTCGCACCACCGGTTCCAGGCCGGCGATGGCCTGTTGCACGTCGGCGATTTTCAGGTGGGTCGCGGCGCTCAGGTCAGCACGTTTCTGGATCTGGTCGCGGGTGCGCGCCAGTTCCGCGGGGTAGCGGGTGAGCAGGCTATTGAGCTCGCGCTTGAAACCCACGCCGGCGTCTTCGGCCGCGGCTTTCTCGGTGTTCTCCAGGCCCATCATTGCGGCGAAGTCATCGGTGTTCGATTCGCTGCTGGCCGCCACGCCCAGCAATGGCAAGGCATCCAGTTGGCTGGCCTGGGTGCGGATGTTGCCGACTTCGCGCTCGACATCCGCCGCCAGTTCGCTGCGCCCGCTGCTCACCAGCTTGTCCCGGGCCAGGGACAGTTTGCCCAGGTGCTGGGCGGCGGCGAGCAGGGGTGTCAGGTACGCCGCGTTGCCGTTGGCGTACTGGCTGAGTTGATCAAGGCTGGCGCCCAGTTCGCGCTCGGCTTGCAGCAGCAGAGCCTGCGGATCGCCCGCGAGTTTGCCGGCGGCGAGCAAGTCGGTTTTGCTGAAATCGTTGAGGTTCGTCAGGCTCGGACGCAGGGTTTCAGCCAGCGCGGGAGGCAATTCCCCGAGTTCCTTTTGCAGATTGTCGATCGCCTGACTGGCGCTGCTCAGGCGCAGGGCGTCGCCGCTGGCCAGGTAGTCCTCGATGTTGCGCGCCACGTCATCCTGAAACTGCTGGGACAGGCCCAGATAGCGCTCCATTAATAGATAGGGGCGTTCGAGCGCTTTTTGCGACCACCAGAGCGTGGCGCCGAGGGCCACGCACACGGCGACTAAAAGGAGAGTATTGAAATTGGTCAGCAGCTTCAGGCGCATCGCGGGACTACCAGTGGCGAAACGGTAAGCGCCTGAATTTATTGCGGTTCTGTTACACGGTTATGACGGAATGGGTCGATTGGGATGAAAAAGTGGCACTTTGCTTTGACGCAAGCACGGCTTGCACACGGTTGCGGCCGGCTGCTTTCGCACGATACAACGCCTCGTCCGCCTGGCTCGCCATCAGCAGGCTGTCGGTGTCGTCGGACATTTCCACCACGCCGGCGCTGAAGGTGCACCACAGGTCCTCGGGCTGCGCGGGATAGTGGATTTCGGCGAAACGCTGACGGATTTCATCCAGCACCTTGTGCGCCGCTTCCAGGTCGGTGTCGGGCATGACGATGGCGAACTCTTCGCCACCATAGCGGCCGATGAAGTCGGTCTTGCGCAGGCGCTGCTTGAGAAACAGCGCCAGGCTCTTGATCACCCGGTCGCCCATGGGGTGGCCGTGGCTGTCGTTGACCCGCTTGAAGTGGTCGATGTCGAGCATGGCAAAGCTCAAGGGCTTGCTTTCGCGGCGGGCGCGGAACGAGCAGTCCTCGAGCAATTGCAGAATGTGGGTGTGGTTGTACAGGCCGGTGAGGCTGTCGCGGACCATCCGCGAATTCAGGTTGCGCGCCCGCGCCGCCCGGTTGCGCACGGTGGTGATCAGGTGCCGGGGCTTGATCGGCTTGGTCAGGAAGTCGTCGCCGCCTTCGCTCATGGCATCGAGCTGCTTGTCCAGATCATCCTCGGCCGACAGGTAGATGATCGGCACGCTGACGTAGCGGTCGTTGTGGCGAATCACCTTCGCCAGCTCGGTCCCGGTGCAGGCCGGCATGTACATGTCGAGGATGATCAGGTCCGGCTGGAAATCCGCCAGCTCGGCCATGGCCTGGATCGGCTCGATCAGGGTGCGGGTGACGATGCCGGCACTATTAAGCAGGCGCTCGGTGTGCAGGGCCTGGGCGCGGGAGTCGTCGATGATCAGCACTTTATAGGGTTCGTACTGGGCGACGTTGGTCAGGACCTCGATTTTCTCCAGCAGGCTCGACGCTTCGAGGGTGCCGGTGAGGAACTCCTGGCCACCGGCGCGCACCGCAGCCAGGCGGGTCGGGGTGTCGGTCTCGTGCAGGCTGAAGAACAGCAGCGGCAGGCGCTGGTCGAGGCCTTCCTGGGCTTCGGCGGCCAGTTTCAGGCCGACGCCGGGGCCGCTGAAGTCCACGTCCATGACGATCGCCGCCGGCAGGCGTTCGACCATCGAGGAGCGAAACGCCGACACGCTGTCCAGGGATTGGGCGCTGAGGCCGAAGAATTCCAGTTGCTTGGCCAGGCGCTCGGCGCGATCGTGATCCTGCAGCATCACGTAGATCGGCTTGCGCAGTGGCGGCAGGAAGGTCTGATCGAGCTGGTCGCCGTGGCGCAGGCCGGTGCGCGACAGGCGCTGCATCAAACGGTTGAGATCGGTGATCAGGCCGCTGCTCAGGCGTCCGCGGTTGGCGTCGACCGCCTGCAGCGACAGGGCGATCTGGCGCGCCAGTTGAATGTGTTCCGGCTGTTCGAAGCGCTCGGCGAAACGCAGCAGGCGCAGGTTGGCCTCGCTCAGTTCCGCCAGATCGTTGGTCGACCACTCGCTGCGTTGCAGGCGCTGCCATATCTCAAGTATCTGACGTGCCTGATGAATTACCCGCTGGGCAAAGTGGTGCTTGAGGCGCTCGCGGCTGGGATCTTCTGGCTCGGTCATATCCTGACTACTGGTTAGGGGGCACGCTGAGGTCGACTGGTGGCTCTATGCTAGCATCTCTTTTCGATTGGATGAGTACCTGACACCAATAATCTGCTGAGTGACCGTATTCAGTTTGTGACCGACCGGTCTGTAATTGGCTGGTTGTTCGCGCTTGAGGCCCGTGGGACGGGGCTTTCAGGGATTTCCTTAGTGGGCACGCAGTGGATTCGGCGCAGATGATGGGCCGTGGTCTCTGATGGTGTGCCAACGCCAGACAAGCCGGGATTTCTTACCTTGGGGTCTAAGGGATTCCCTGAGTCTTGCGCCGTCTGCTACAAAAAGCGGGCGGCGTGGTCTGTTTATAGCCATCCACAAGCTTATTTCCGACATGAACCCAACGGCGGGTGCCGGGCCAAGGCACGTTGTTGTATGGTTGTGGTCGAACCGTTGAACCCAAGAGCTTGAAAGGAAATCGCCATGCTGGACTGGAAGAACCGCGCCGGTAGCGCGCCCGAACGTGCCGCCGAACCGAAATCGGCTACCCGCAGTTACCTGGGCGGCCTGGTGTTCAGCCGGGCGCTGGCCACGTTGGTCGGTATCTACCTGCTGGTGACGATTGCGCTGGGCTGGTACTGGAGCGAAGAGCCTGCGCTGTTCCCGGTGCAGCAGAACGCGCAGATGGCGGCCGAGAAAGAAGGCAAGCAGATGGTGGTCGGCTATACCACTGTCGAAACCCTCAAGACCGTTGCCGGCACCCTGCTCAACAAGCCGGGCGGCTACATTTCCAACGACCGCTTCCCGCCGGGCCTGTGGATGGACAACATGCCGAGCTGGGAATACGGCGTGCTGGTGCAGGTGCGTGACCTGAGCCGCGCGATGCGCAAGGACTTCGCCCGTTCGCAATCGCAATCGACCGAAGACGCCGATCTGGCCAAGGCCGAGCCGCGTTTCAACTTCGACAACAAGAGCTGGATGCTGCCGTCCAGCGAATCCGAATTCCAGGAAGGCATCAACTCCCTGAGCCGCTATCAGGCTCGCCTGTCCGATCCGAACCAGAAAACCGCACTGTTCTATGCCCGCGCCGACAACCTGAACAACTGGCTGGGTGACGTCGGCACGCGCCTGGGCTCGCTGTCGCAGCGGCTGTCGGCCAGCGTTGGCCGGGTCAAGCTCAACACCGCGTTGAAGACCGAAGCCGTGACGCCGGGCGTGGCGCCACAGGTCGACGAAGAAATCGTCGAAACCCCATGGATGCAGATCGACAACGTGTTCTACGAAGCCCGGGGCCAGGCCTGGGCCCTGTCGCACCTGCTGCGCGCCATCGAAGTCGACTTCGCCGATGTGCTGGCCAAGAAGAACGCCACGGTCAGCGTGCGCCAGATCATTCGTGAGCTGGAAGCGTCGCAGGAACCGGTGTGGAGCCCGATGATCCTCAATGGCAGCGGCTTCGGCGTGCTGGCCAACCACTCGCTGGTCATGGCAAACTACATTTCCCGGGCCAACGCGGCGGTGATCGATTTGCGTCAACTGCTGAATCAGGGCTGAGTCATGGTCGACAGTTCCAACGATAACCTGCGCGAAGCGGCCCATCGGGCGGCCTCCGACGCCGAGCAGATCGCCTGGGTCGACGAGCAGGACAACCTGCTCGGCGCCCTGGTGCGCTCCGACCTGCGCGAGCGCGGCCTGATCGGGCGGGGCACCTACATCATGTTGTTCAATTCCGCCGGCGAGCTGTGCGTGCACCGGCGGACCCTGAGCAAGGCGATCTATCCCGGTTACTGGGACGTGGCGGCCGGCGGCATGGTGCTGGCCACCGAAACCTATGCCGAGTCGGCGGCCCGGGAGCTGGAAGAGGAACTGGGGGTGAGCGGCGTCGAGCTGACCGCCCATGATCATTTTTTCTTCGAAGACACCGGCAATCGCCTCTGGTGTTCGGCCTTTTCGGCGGTGTGGGATGGCCCGTTGATTTTGCAGCCGGAAGAAGTGCTGGAAGCGCGCTTTCTGCCCGTTGAACAAGTGCTGCGGGAAATCCAGCAAAAGCCTTATTGCCCGGACTCTCTGGCCGCGTTGAAACGCTATCTGCGCTCTCGCGGCGAAGACGTCGCATAAGCGCTATAAATTGGCGCCGATTGGCTCTTAGCAATCGGCGTTTTTGCCGTTACACTGCGCGACCTTTTCAAGCTGTAACGGTATGGCTTCTCCTACAGGGATCCAACCGTTGCAGTAGCGCTGCCCCTGCCTGAGTGGGGCTTCGCGGTCGATAGCCTTGCCCAAGTGCTGCGACCAGTCTTTGTCCTCCCATAGAGGATTGCCGGTGGCCAAAAAAGCCGCATCCTTCGCCGCCCTGGGCGGCCTGGTATTTTCCACCGACGCAGGTCGTCATTGCCCGGAATGCAGTAAGCCGGTGGACGCCTGCATCTGCAAACAGACCGTTATCCCGGCCGGCGACGGCATTGCCCGCGTGCGTCGCGAAAGCAAGGGCCGTGGCGGCAAGACGGTGACCACCATCACCGGCGTGCCGCTGGCCGCAGACGCCCTCAAGGACCTGGCTGCCACGTTGAAGAAACGTTGTGGCACCGGTGGGGCGCTGAAAGACGGTGTCATCGAAATCCAGGGCGATCATGTCGAGCTACTCTTGGCTGAACTGATCAAGCTCGGTTTCAAAGCGAAGAAATCCGGCGGCTAGCAGCCTCTGTGAAAACCACCTGTGGCTTGATCCGGTCCTGAAACCTCAAGGCCCGGCGTCGTCACCATGGTTTTCACAGAGCCTGTTCATGACCGGTTTCTAAACTCGTTGCGGTCGGCGGGGTCTACTCCCTCGTTGACGAACCGTCATTTTCATTCTTTAGACTGCGCCGGCCTGAAATCCAGGCGACGCACTATGACTTCTTTATAGGGGACTTCGATGTCCGTACGACGCACACGCAAAGACGATGGCAGCCAATGGACAGTTGCGGACAGCCGCAGTGTTTACGGGATTCGCCATTGGGGGGCCGGATATTTCGCGATCAATGACGCCGGTCGCGTCGAAGTTCGTCCGAACGGTCCGAACAGCTCGCCCATCGACCTGTTCGAGCAAGTCGACCAGCTGCGCAAGAGCGGCCTGTCCTTGCCGCTGCTGGTACGTTTTCCCGACATTCTGCAAGACCGCGTGCGTCAGCTGACCGGCGCATTCGACGCCAACATCGAGCGCCTGGAATACCAGAGCAAGTACACCGCGCTGTACCCGATCAAGGTCAACCAGCAGGAAGCGGTGATCGAGAACATCATCGCCACCCAGAACGTCTCCATCGGTCTGGAAGCCGGCTCCAAGCCTGAATTGCTGGCGGTGCTGGCACTGGCGCCGAAGGGCGGCACCATCGTCTGCAACGGTTACAAGGACCGCGAGTTCATCCGCCTGGCGCTGATGGGCCAGAAACTCGGCCACAACGTGTTCATCGTGATCGAGAAAGAATCCGAAGTCGGCCTGGTGATCGAAGAAGCGGCGTCGCTCAAGGTCAAGCCACAGGTCGGCCTGCGGGTGCGCCTGTCGTCCCTGGCGTCGTCGAAGTGGGCAGACACCGGTGGCGAAAAATCCAAGTTCGGTCTGTCGGCGGCGCAGCTGCTGTCGGTGGTCGAGCGCTTCCGCGCCGCGGGCCTCGACCAGGGCATTCGCCTGCTGCACTTCCACATGGGCTCGCAGATCGCCAACCTGGCGGACTACCAGCATGGCTTCAAGGAAGCGATCCGCTACTACGGCGAACTGCGCAACCTCGGCCTGCCGGTGGACCACATCGACGTCGGCGGCGGCCTGGGCGTGGACTACGACGGTACGCACTCGCGTAACGCCAGTTCGATCAACTACGACATGGACGATTACGCCGGTGTCGTGGTCGGCATGCTCAAGGAATTCTGCGATGCGCAGAGCCTGCCGCATCCGAACATCTTCTCCGAAAGCGGCCGCTCCCTGACTGCGCACCACGCGATGCTGGTGGTCCAGGTGACTGACGTCGAGCGCCACAACGACGAAGTGCCGCAGATCGAGAACAAGGAAGCGCTGCCGGAAACCGTGCAGTGGCTGGTGGACCTGCTGGGTCCGACCGACATCGAGATGGTCACCGAAACCTACTGGCGCGCCACGCACTACATGAGCGACGTCGCTGCCCAGTACGCCGACGGCAAGCTGACCCTGGCCGAAAAAGCCCTGGCCGAGCAGTGCTACTTCGCCGTGTGCCGTCGCCTGCACAACTCGCTGAAGGCGCGCCAGCGTTCCCACCGTCAGGTGCTGGACGAACTCAACGACAAGCTGGCCGACAAGTACATCTGCAACTTCTCGGTGTTCCAGAGCCTGCCGGACACCTGGGCCATCGATCAGGTACTGCCGATCATCCCGCTGCACCGTCTCGACGAAGAGCCGCTGCGCCGCGCGGTGCTGCAGGATCTGACCTGCGACTCCGACGGCAAGATCAACCAGTACGTCGACGAGCAGAGCATCGAAACCAGCCTGCCGGTGCACGCGCTGAACGAAGGCGAGGATTACCTGCTGGGCGTGTTCCTGGTCGGTGCCTACCAGGAAATTCTCGGCGACATGCACAATCTGTTCGGTGACACCGACTCGGTGAACATCTACCAGAACGCCGACGGCAGCGTGTACCACGCCGGTATCGAAACCCACGACACCATCGAAGACATGCTGCGCTATGTGCACTTGTCGCCCGAAGAGCTGATGACCCACTACCGCGACAAGTGCGCCAGTGCCCGCATCAGCGCCACCGAGCGCACCCAGTTCCTCGATGCCTTGCGCCTGGGCCTGACCCGTTCTTCTTACCTGTCGTCTTGAGGTAAGTCCTGCTCCCATCAGGTTGTCTGAAAATGTACCGACAGCGTCGGAATTTTCAGATGGCCTGGTGAGGCAATTCTCTTTTTCCCGCGCGAAAATACCTGTGTCCTCGGCTATTTCAGGTATTCGTCCTCTTTTCGCGTAGGCCATTTCCCAAGTTGTATTTCCCCTCTCTACTCGGCCCTGCCACTCGGCGAAAATCCTCGGCCGACCCTCCTGTAGAGAATCGCCCATGTTCGAACCAGTCAACGAACCGTCATTTCGTCTGGACGTAGCTGGTCTGTCCGACACCTTCGAGGTCCTGGCCTTTACCGGCAGGGAAGCGCTCAGCGAACCCTTCGCGTTTGACGTGGACCTGCTGATCGATGATCCCTCGCTCGATCTCGCAAGCCTCTTGTATCGCTCGGCCAGTCTGCGTTTCGGGCCGCAGGGCAACACCGTTCACGGACAACTTCACGAACTGTTTCAGCGCGACCACGGCACGACCGTCAGGCTTTGCCATGTGCGCCTGGTGCCGAAGCTTTCGTGTCTGGCCCAGCGTTTCAGCCAGCGCATCTTCAGCGGCCGTTCGGTGCCGCAGATCCTCGATCGGGTACTCAGGCAGCACGGCATTGTCGGCGACGACCGGCGTTTCGAGTTGAGCGGCGATTACCCTCTGCTGGATTTCTGCACGCAGTACCGCGAATCCGATCTGCAATTTCTTCAGCGCCTGTGTGCCCGGGCGCGCATCGACTACCACTTCGAGCACCGGGCGGGAGGGCACTGCGTGGTGTTCAGCGATCGACGGGGGCCGTTTCGAGTCGGGGACATGACGATGTTCAGGCCCGAAGGGGCGCAGCCGGCGGTGCGGCGCTTCGAAGTTCGACATGGCGCCGGTAACCGGTATTCGCAGGCCGAGTGCCAGACCGATCTGGCGACATTGCGCAGCGGCCAGTCGATGGCGCTGGCCGGGCATCCGGTAGCGGAGTGGAATCGGCAGTGGCTGCTGACCCACGTCGAACATCAGGGCAACCAGGACCTGTCGATCCCTTACCGCAACCAGGTGCGTGCCATGCAAGGCATGGCGCCGTTTGCGCCGCCAGCGAAATCGCCACGGCCCGCCATGCACAGCCTGCAACGGGCGTGGGTGGTGAGCGTCGACGAGCCAGAGCCGGCGCGCTCGCGTCCGGTCGCCGTGCAGTTCGACTGGCTGTACGAGGGAGAAGGCGCAACGCCCAGTCACTGCTGGCTGCCGCTGGCGCCGACCCTGCAATCCGCAGGCGCCGCAACGTTGCGCGAAGGCACGGAAGTGGTGGTGAGCTTTGTCGACGGCGACCCGGACCAGCCGATGATCACCGGGATTCTTCATCAACCCGCTGCGCTGGAAGAGGCCGAGACGCCGCTTGAAACGGAGCAATGTCCGCCGGAAGCTGTGCAGGAATGGCTGCATTCGGGAGAACCCTTGCTGATGTTGTGCCTGATGCCGGGCGGAGGCACTTTCAAGCAGTGTGAGCAGGCGATCTGTACTTGTCGGGCGGCCATGGGGCTGGCTCGAAGCGGAGCGGCGTGATGGCGGTGTATGCGGCCGATGTGCCGCCGCGCTGGTTGTTGCTGGATGTGCCGAGTGCACCGCAAGCGGGAGCAGCGCTCAAGCAAGGGTTCGACCAGGCCCATTGGTATCGGTTGTTCGAAGGGACCGAATGGCATGCCCTGCGGGACCAGGGCCCGGTACTGGTCAATCTGCTCACCTGCCCGATGCTGGCCGAAGCCTGCCAGCGCGATGCGCAGCACTGGCGTGGCTTGCTGCTGATCAGCGAGGCGTCAGCGACGGTCTTGCTGGCCCAATTGCGGCGCATGCTCACCGTCAGTTTCGATGTGCATCACCGGGCCTTGCTCAGCTACTACAACCCCAATACCGCCAGTTACTTTTTCGATGCCTGCGATGCCGCGCAACTGAGCCGCTGGATGGGGCCGATCAAACAGATTCGCTGGTTTGGCGGCACCTGGGCGGACAGGGCGGCAGGCCACCAGGGCTGGCAGATGTTGCTCAATCCGGGTCTGGCCGTCAGCCCGTTGGCCATCGAGGAAACCCTCAGCGCACGGCAGCGGGAAAAACTGCAGACCTGCCTGCTCGAGCAGCATGCCTGGCACTGGAGCCGCTCCACCGCCACCGAATACGCGCGCCTTTGGGCGCATTTGCAGGAAGGCCTGGCGCTGGGCTTCAGCGAGCGCCCCGTGCTGGATGCCTGGCTGTGGTTGCGTCTGCAACACCCTGACGCGGTGCCCGCGCGATCGTCGGGGCGCACCCAGCAGGAACGCCTCGACAGTTTGCGCGACCGCTGGCAGAACCCTCGGCCCTGATTTTTCGAGCCTCTGATTTTTCGAGCTTCAGTGCGCGCCGGTGAACCAGCCGTCATTGCGCCGCAGGCGCCAGGCAATGAGGCCCAGGGTCAGACTGCGCAGGACCATGAACAGCAGAAAGGTTATCCACAGGCCGTGGTTGCCGAACCCTTGCAGCGCCCAGGCGAACGGCACCAGCAAGGCCACCGTCAGCAGCATGCCGTTGCGCATTTCCCGGGCGCGGGTGGCGCCGATGAACAAGCCGTCGAGCAGGTAGCTCCAGACCGCAATCAGCGGCAGGGCGGCGAGGTAGGGCAGGTAGATGAAGGCGGTGTCGCGCACGCTGGCGATGTCGGTCTGCATTTCGATGAACAGGTGCCCGGCCAACAGGAAGAACACGGCAAAGCCCAGGCTCGCCAGCAGCGACCAGCCACAGGCCACCACCAGCGAGCGGCGCAGGGTATCGCGGTCGCGGGCGCCAATGGCGTGTCCGCACAAAGCTTCCACCGCGTGGGCCAGGCCATCAAGGGCATGGGCAGTCAGCAGCAGGCCATTGAGCAGCAGGGCGTTGGCGGCGACGGTGGCATCCCCCAGTCGCGCGCCTTGCACGGTGATCAGGAAAAACACCGATTGCAGGGCCAGGCTGCGCAGGAAGATATCGCGGTTGACCGCCAGCAGCGGACGCCAGCTCTGCCACAGCCGCAGCGCCGCCCAGACGATCTGCCCCGGATAGGCGCGCAGGGCCTGGCGGGTCATCAGCAGGCCGATCAGGGCGCCGGTCCACTCGGCAATCACCGAGGCCCGAGCCGCGCCCACCACGCCCCATTCCAGACCGAGAACGAACCACAGGTTCAGCGCGATGTTGACCAGGTTGGTGGTGAGCAGGATCACCAGCGGCGCCCGGGCGTTCTGTGTGCCGAGGAACCAGCCGACCAGCGCGTAACTGGCCAGCGCCGCGGGCAGGCCGAACAGCCGCGTATGGAAGAACTCGCGGGTCATCTGGTCCAGTTCCGCCGACGGCTGCATGAAATGCAGCGCCACCCCGCTCAGCGGCACGCCCGCCGCGCCCAGGACAATCGGCAGCCCCATGGCCAGCAGCAGCCCCTGCAACAGAATCTGCCGCAGCGCCGCGCCATCCCCGCGCCCGGCGGCCTGGGCGGCAAAACCGGTGGAACCCATGCGCAGAAAGCCCATCGCCCAGGCCAGGAAGGTATACAGACTGGCCCCGACCGCCACGGCGCCGAGCTGATGGGCATGGGGCAGGTGCCCGATGACGGTGCTGTCGACCAGCGCCACCAGCGGTACGGAAATGTTGGAAAGAATCATCGGCGCCGCCAGCGCCCAGACCCGACGATGGGTAGGGCGGTCGCGCCAGTCGGCAATCAGGTTGGACATGCGGGCTCCTTGGGAGCGGGCATTGTAGCGACACAGACCAAATGTAGGAGCTGCCGAAGGCTGCGATCTTTTGATCTTGCTTTTAAAAATCAAAATCAAAAGATCGCAGCCCGCTGTATAGGTGTTAGCCAGCGCCTGCAGGGGCAGTCGGGGGGGCTCAGTGCATGATCCAGCTCAGCAACCACAACCCCAGCATCAACCAGATCAGCCCCATGATGATCGACGCATTCATGAACGCGCGGATCGCCGACCACAACAACACCAGGCCAATGATCAGGACCGCGATGCTAATGATCGACGTGTCCATGCCCAGCGCGCGGGACAGGCCGTCGACAAAGTTGCTGCTCGCACGGCTCACCATCTGGAAAAGGCCGCTGAGGGCGTCAACGATGAAACGGATGACTGTGCCAAGCGCCTGACCGAGCCATTCGAAAAAACCTTCTACCTGCATGGAATGAGTGTCCTGATGAAATGAGGGCGTGGGTTGGGCTATCGATCACCGCCTCAGGTTCCCGACTGCCCAAGTATGGCGCAAAACAATTTGTAGCAGCTGCCGAAGGCTGCGCAGCAGTCGTCAATCTTGAATCCCCGTTCTGACAGACAGACGGCGCTGACGTGTTTTACGACTGCTTCGCAGCCGGACGCAGCCTTCGGCAGCTGCTACATAGACCTTGCCATCCCCTCTGATCCCCCCGAAGCTATACGCCTTCAGGAGACCCCGATGAACCTTGTTGAACTGACACAACGCCTGCACGCCATCCGTGACCGCAATGACTGGCGGCAATTTCACAGCCCGAAAAACCTGGCCATGGCCGCAAGCGTCGAAATGGCCGAGCTGGTGGAGATTTTCCAGTGGCTGACCGAAGCCCAGTCCCAGCAACTGCCTGCCGACAAACTCGCCCATGCCGGCCAGGAAATCGGCGACATCGTGCTCTATCTGTTGCTGCTGTGCAGCGAACTGGGCCTGGACATGAATGAGGTGGTGCGCAGCAAGCTGGCCGACAGTGAGCGGAGGTTCAGTTGATGAGTGACCGTCATTTCGATCAATTGGCCACGCGCTTCGCGGAAAAAATCTACGGCGGCGCCAAGGGCGCGATTCGTCTGGCCGTGCTGCAGGCCGACCTGGCCGAAACCCTGCCGGATCGCCCACTGCGGGTGTTGGACATTGGCGCCGGCCTTGGCCATATGTCGCTGTGGCTGGCCGAGCGCGGGCATCAGGTGACCCTGGCCGAACCCGCCGAACCGATGCTCGAAGGCGCGCGCCAGCGTTTCACTGACGCCGGGCAAAGCGCAACCTTCATCCAGGCACCGTGGCAGGACCTGCTCGGCCAGCTCAACGAACCCTATGACCTGGTGCTGTGCCACGCCGTGCTGGAATGGCTGGCCGAACCCCACGCGATCCTGCCGGTCCTGCATCAGCTGACCAAACCTGGTGGCTGGTTGTCCCTGGCGTTCTACAACCGCGATGCGCTGATTTACCGCAACTTGCTCAAGGGGCATTTCCGCAAGATGCGCAAGAACGACATGGCTGGCGAGAGACAGAGCCTGACCCCTCAACAACCGCTTGATCCCCGGGAACTGGCGGCGCAACTTGAAGGCCTGTGGCAGGTCGAAACACAGAGTGGCGTGCGGGTTTTTCACGATTACATGCCGGTGGAATTCCAGGCCCGTGCCGAGCTGGTAGACCTGCTCGAAATGGAACTGGCGCACCGCCGCCACCCAAGCTTCGCCGGGCTTGGGCGTTATCTGCACTGGATCTGTCGGCCGGTCTGATCGGAGTGTGAAATGAAGAGTCGTTCAGGGTTGCTGCTGATCTGTCTGGGACTGGCCGCCTGCGAAGGCACCAACCCTTATGTGGCGTCTTCCAATCCGATGCCTCCGGCGCCGCCGCAGGCTGCCAACACCTTCGACCGCAGCGCTTACCCGGCCCCGGCGCGGGACTACGGGCGCTATCGCAGCTGGGCGTGGCTGGATGGGCACCTGCCGCCGGGCACCAGCTGGGCGGACTCGGAGCAGGTGGCCGAAGCGGTCAGCAGCGCCCTCGATCAACGGGGCTTGCGCCCGCTGCATGACAATCGCCCGGCCGACCTGTTCGTCAGCGCCGACCTGCGCCTGGAAACCCGCCTGCGCCAGGTTCAGGACGATTACGGCGCCTATGGGGGTTATGGCGGCTACAACCGCTATGGCTACGGACCGGGTTACGGCGTTTACGGCTCGGTGCCGGTGGTGCGCACCTATTCGGAACAGGTCGTGGTAGTGCATGTGAACCTGTTCGACGCGCAGAGCGGTCAGCCGATCTGGAGTTCCAGCGCCGAAACCAGTCATCGTGGCACTCAGAGCCAGCAAGTGGATGCCATTCGGGAGGCTGTGGAAAAGGCGATGTCGGCGTATCCTCCCAGTTAGCTTCCTGTAGATGAGAAGCATTTCGCTGGGTCATGTCTTCTATCGGAGAATCATCATGTTCCGCCGTTTCGCTTTACTGGCAGTGATCGCACTGCTCAGTGCCTGCGCCGCCAACCAGGTCAATCACGACTACGATGCCAGCCGCGACTTCGCGGCCTACCGCAGCTGGAGCTGGAAAGAACCCGCGCTGCAATACCGTCCCGACGACCCTCGGATCAAAAGCGACCTGACCGAGCAGCGCATCCGCGAGTCGGTCTCCGAACAACTGGACCAGCGCGGCCTGCGCCCTGCTGCAGCGGGCACGAAGGGCGACTTGAGTATCCAGACCTACCTGATTGTCGAGGAACGCCAGCAACAGGTGACCACCAACTATGGCGGCGGTTGGGGCAACCCCTGGTACGGCTACTGGGGCGCGCCGATGTACAACGAAACGCGCCTGGTGTCCTACAAGGTCGCGACCATCCAGATCGACATGCTCGACGGCAAGGACGGCAAGCTGGTGTGGCGCGGCAGTGACGAACAGATCCTCAGCCGCACACCCAATCCCACAGATCGCAGCACCGCGATACACGAAACGGTCACCCGCATCCTGGCCAACTATCCCCCTCACAGATAATCCCCACATCACCCTGTAGGAACTGCCGAAGGCTGCGATCTTTTGATCTTGGTTTTTAAGATCAAGGTCAAAAGATCGCAGCCTTCGGCAGCTCCTACACAGGTTTTTTGTCGCCGGCGCTGGCGAGTTGCCAGCAGCCATCCCCACCCTTGACTACACTGCTCCACATCCATGGAGGCAGTGCTCGGCAGTGAGCCGGACAAGGAGTGCACGATGTCGCCCCGCAAGGAATTTAGCGGCCCGGCCCGGCAACGGGGGGCGATTGGCTTGATGGCGGCCGGAACCCTGGCGCTGGCCCTGGGTTTCACGCTGTTGGTGATCGACTCCGGCCGGCTTTATCTGGAAAAGCGCAAGTTGCAGCGAGTGGCCGATGTGGCCGCGCTGGAAGCCGTCAGCCGCAATGGCGACTGCCAGTCGCCAAACCTCAGCGCCGCCGGCTATGCCCTGGAAAGCGCCACCCGCAATGGCTACAAGGCGAGCGATGGCATGACCCTGAACACGGCCTGCGGCTCGTTGCAGACCGGGGCTGACAATCTGCGGGCCTTTGTGGTCGATGCCAGCAAGACCGAAGCGATTCGCGTAATCGCGACCCATACGGTCACCACCAGCATTGCCGCGGGTGTCTATGCGCTGCTGAGCCCTGGCCCCACCAGCCTGACCACACAACTCACGGCCACCGCGGTCAGCGCACCGGCGGTCCTGCCGCCCTTGGCCAGCCTGACCATCGGCAGCACGGCACTGGTGGTCGACGCCAGCAAATCCGCCGCCCTCAATCTGTTGCTGGGGCAGATGCTGGGCGGCAGTCTCAACTTGAGCATCGCCGGTTGGCAGGGGCTGGTGAACACGCAGATCAACCTGCTGAGCTACCTCAACCAACTGGCCATCGACGTGAATGTCACTGCCGGCAACTACACCGAACTGCTGAGCAAGAACATCGCGCTGACCCAATTGCTGGATACGGCAATCACCGTCATGCAAGCCGGCGGACCCACTGCCAGCGTGGCGGTCAGCGGCCTGACCGGACTCAAGGCGGCCGCCGGCAGTACCTCGATTGTCCTGGGCCAGTTGCTGCAATTGCAGACCGGCGCGGTTTCATCGGGGCTCAATACCAATCTGCAGGTGTTCCAGCTGATAGAGGCCTTCGTGCAACTGGCCAACAGCAAGAACGCCGCCGTCGCCAATATTCCGTTGAACATCCCGGGCCTGGCCAATGGCGTGGTCCGAACCAAAGTCATCGAACCGCCGCAACTGTCGGCCATCGGCAATCCGGCGCTGATCAATGGTCAGCTCAATGATCCGAACCGGATCTTCGTGCGTACGGCTCAGGTGCGCACCGTCCTGTCTCTCAACCTGCCGGTGCTGGCCACCATCAGTGGCCTGACCAACGCCAT
This sequence comes from Pseudomonas sp. C1C7, assembly GCF_013359595.1. GTDB lineage: Bacteria > Pseudomonadota > Gammaproteobacteria > Pseudomonadales > Pseudomonadaceae > Aquipseudomonas. The sequence continues at coordinate 323,737 of NZ_JABFMP010000002.1, forward strand.
CACCAGCAACACCTTGGTCGGCGGGCTGACCGATACCCTGAACAATGTGTTGCACCTGAACATCGCCGGCGCGTTGAATTCGATTTTTTGTACGCTGGGCGGAACCTGCCAGCGCACCGACCTGAAAATCCTTCCCACCTCTTCGATCGACGTGGTGCTCGAAGTGGCCAGCGCCGACAGTCGGGTCACGGCCTACAACTGTGCCAGCGATGCCTCCAAGAGCCTGACCACCCAGACCAATACCTCTCTGGTCAAACTGAAAGTCGGCAAGGTCGATACGGCCAACGCCTTTTCGTCGGCGGCTGATGTCACCGTGCAGCCGCTGGCGCTGATCGATGTCGGCGTGATCACCTGCACCATTCCGCTGCTGGGGCTGGGCTCGCCGACTTGCGATCCGGCGACTCGCAAACCCTTCTACGGCGGCGGCCTGGGCGTGAAAATCGACACCTCTATCGCCAGCACCCAAAGCAGTCATGTCTACAGTCAGCCGCCGGAAATCAAGAAGCCGCCGATGTACTACAGCCTCGGCACCCAAGGCATCGTCAACAGCCTGAAAACCACCTTGAGCGGCGTCCAGGTCGAGGCCTACAAGCCCACCGGTTCGAGTGTGCTGGGGGATTTGCTGGTCACCACAAGCGGTACCCTGAATGGCGTCAACAGCACCTTGGGCAGCGTGATCCAGCTGCTGCTGGCGCCAGTGGTCGACCCGCTTCTCGACGGTTTGCTGGCCAACCTCGGCATCACCCTGAACAAGGTCGATGTCGGCGCCAACCTGAGTTGCAAACCGCCCGGCCGGCCAACGCTGGCGATCTAAACCGTCGAAGCGATGGGCAGTTCAATGCAGAACCGCGCACCCTCGCTCGAGTTGCGCACACTGAGCCTGCCTCCCATGTTCTCGACAATGCCGTAACTCACCGACAACCCCAGCCCCGTACCCACCCCCACCGGCTTGGTGGTGAAGAACGGCTCGAATATCCGCTCCAGCAGACGCGGATCGATGCCGCCGCCGTTGTCCTCGACCCACAGGCGCACCGACTGTTGATCGCGTTCCGCGGACAGTGAAATCCACGGTTCGAACTGCGCATCTTTTTCGCACTTGCCGACCAGCGCATCCCGGGCGTTGACCATCAGGTTGATCAGCACCTGTTCCAGCTGATCGATGTGCCCCAGCACCAGCACCTCGAAGTCGGGCGCGCTGACCCGCAACTCGACGCCTTTGCCGCGCATGCCGTCGGCCAGCAGCGACAGCGTGCCTTCGATGGCCTGGGCCGGGTTGAACGGTTGCTGTTCGATCTCCGAGCGCCGGCCGAACACCCGCATGTGATCCACCACCCGCGCGGCGCGCTGTACCTGGGCGTCGATGCGTTTGAGTTTGTCGGTCAGGTAGTCGATCTGCGCGTCGCCTTTTTCCAGGCGCTTGAGCACGTTGACGATGGCCATGCGCATCACGTTCAGCGGCTGGTTGATTTCGTGGGCCAGGCCTGTGGCCATTTCGCCGAGGGTGGCCATTTTCGCGCTTTGGGTGAGTTGCATCTGCGAGCGGCGCACTTCGGTGTTGTCGCGGCCCACGGCCTGAATCTCCAGCAAGTGGCCTTGCTGATCGAACACCCCGCGATCCGACCAGATCCACCAGGCGTGTTCGCGGCCGGGCAGTTGCAGGTTGATCTCGGCACTGCTGACCGGGCATTGCGGGCTCAACTGGCCTAAACGCTGGGTGAATGCATCGCGCTGTTCCGCGGACATCCAGCTGCCCAGGTTGATCCCTGGCAGTTGGTCCGGCGAGCACTCCAGATACGTCGCCAGCGGCTGGTTGCCGAACGTCAGGGTCAGGTCCGGCAGGTAGCGGCAGATCATCGCCGGCGAGTCCTCCACCAGAATCCGGTAGCGTTCCTCGCTCTGTTCGATCCGTTCGGCGGCCTGGGTCGCTTCGGTGACATCCAGCCACAGCCCCACGGCCTCTACCGGCAGGCCGAGGTCATCGCGCAGCAGCTTGGCTTCGTCGAGCAGCCAGTGGTAATCGCCGCGACTGTCGCGCAGCCGGTAGCGGGTGCTCACCGCACCTTCGCGCAACAGTTGGCGAGTGCGCTCGAAGTAGCGCTCGCGGTCCTCGGGGTGCAGGCGTTCGATCAGCGCGGCACCGGCGCAATCGTCGAGTGTCCAGCCGAGCAGGGGCGCCAGGCTGTCGCTGAAAAACGTCGGTTCCAGCACACCTTCGACATAGCGCTGCACGTAAATCACCGCGGGTGAGCGGGCGATCAGGTTGTCCAGCCGCGCATGGGCCGCGGCTGCCTGTTGTTCCTGATTCTTGATGTCGCTGATGTCGAGCATGAACCCCACGACACGCCGGTTTTTACCGATGCCCAGGGCCTGGCCTTGCAGGCGAAACCAGTCCGGCGGCGCGCCGGTGTCGGGGTGATAGATGCGCACGCACAGCAGCAGCGGCGTGCCTTGGTCCTGCAGGGCGTGCAGGCGACTGCGCAGCTCTTCGCGGTCGGCGGGGTGCACCTGTTCGAGCCAGTCGGACAAGGGCAAGCGGGCGCTGGCAAGGTTCAGGGCCTTGACCAGCGACGGCGCCAATTGCACCTGGGCCGTGTCGCCGAACACCTCCCACCATCCGGTGCCGAGCAGGGTTTGCAGCGATTCCAGACGCTCCAGTTGCAGGTGATGCCGATGCTCGCGCAGTCGCTCCAGCACGGGGCTGGCCAGTGCGGCGGCGAATTGCAGCCAGTCGCGCTCGCTGACGTCCGGCGGGCGTTGCTGCGTGCCGAAGTAGCCAAAGAGTAACCAGGCCGCCACGCCTTGCGCGTCGTGATAGGGCACGGCAAATCCTTCGATATTGCCGAAGGCGTCCTGCAGGCGCGGGTGCTGAAGCAGGTTCGGATGCTGGGGCGCCGAGCCGCTGAGGCTGTCCAGGCCGGTGCCCAGGCGCTGGCCGCTCTGCCACAGTTGCGGCGCGCCGGGGCTGGCGTAGTGCTGGTGAATCTGCCAACCCTGTTCCTCTTCATCGAGCAACGCCAGGGCGATGCACGGGATGCGAAAGCGCTGGGCCAGGCTTTGCAGTTGCTCGCTCAATACCTCGGGCAGACGCGACAGGCTGCACAGGCGCAATTGCTCGCCGATCTGCACCGCCAGCGTCTGGCACTGCTCGCGCTGGCGCGCTTGCCGGCGATCGAGCAACAGGTCGCTGATGTCCAGCAATTGCAGCAGCCAGGCATCGTTCAGTGACTGGACCCAGCCACGCAGGTGCAGGGGCTGGCCAGTGAGGCTGTAGAAATCCAGATCGAGCAATTGCCCCTGCCAGTCCGCAGGCGAGCCTTCCACCGTCAGGCTGTTGTGGGGCAGGAGGTAATCGATCAGGTGCGGTGCTTCTGCGCCGGGCGTCTGTTGCGCCAGCTGATGCCGCAACGGACCGCTCAGGCGCAGCACCCGACCTTGGGCGTCGAGCTGCATCTGCAAACCGACACTGCGTACGCTCGGCGGCTCCAGAACAGGCTGCGGCGCTGGCGGGTGGCGGTGGAGCAGGCGCCCGAAGAGCTTGTCGCCGGCACTCAAAATTGCAGGCTCGAACTGGCGGTGAGCGATGCCGGCAGGTTCGGTACCGGACCGAGGCCTGGCAGGTTCAGGAACGGAATCACCGCGTTCAACTTGCTGGTGGGGTAGTTGATGCTGACCTTCAGCAGGCCGGCGGCAAAGGTGGTGGTCACGTCGGTGTCGGGATCGAAATTGAAACCGGCGGGAATCCACGCCAGTTGCCGCCTCACCTCGTCCTTGACCAGGGTTTTCAGCGCAGCGTCGTAGCCGGGTGTGGCCGGGTCGAGGGCGACGCTGCGGCGCACGGCTTCGGCGGTGGACTGGTTGAAGGATTGCATCAGCAACAGCGGCAGGCTGTAGGTGACGATGGCGTAGAACACGCCGAAGAAGATGACGAACACCAGGGCGAATTCAATCGCCGCGGCGCCTTTTTGTTTGCGGGGAAGGCCGGTTTTCATGAGTGCGTCTACCCTGACAGTCACTGCGTAATATCAGCATAGAATCATTCAGGCAAAAGGGACGTTTTTTACAGGATGCAGAGTTTTGTACTGCTGATCTGGCTGACGCTGTGCGCCGCGCAGGATGCCCGGCAGCGCCACATCGCCAATGGCCTGACCCTGGGTGTCGGGGCGCTGGCCCTGACCTGGCTGTTGTGGAGCGGCACCACCTGGCTGGGTGCGACCGCCGCGCAGGGCGGGTGGGCGGCGTTGCTGGCGTTGGCCTTCACTTTGCCCGGTTATGCACTGCGTCGGCTCGGCGCCGGCGATGTGAAACTTCTGACAGCGCTTGGCCTCGCGACCGACGGTCGGTATGTGTTGGGCGTGTTTATCGGTGCCGGATTGGCCAGTGTGCTGTGGCTGCTGGTAGCGCCAAGAGTCTGGCTGCATACAGGTCAATGGCTTAGGGAACGTCTTCGTCATTTACAGCCTGGAATGTCAAATAAACAGCCCTTCGCACCCTTCCTGCTGGTGGGCTTTTTGCTGACTTTGATTTGGATCCACTATTTGTAGAGCGCCCGGAGTGGGTCTACTTTCAACATGAGTTGTACAAAACGGTTTTCAAGTAGAGGAACGGTCGGTGTCTGACCTGGCAGGGAGTTGCACGTGAACAAGCGTACCTCCGCGGTAAAAATCATGGTGGTCGACGATGAACCAGCGATCGTCGAATCCATTTGCGAATTTCTCGAGGACAGCGGTTATCGGTCTGTTCCTTGTGAGTCCAGCCAAAAGGCCATTGCACTGTTCAACGAAGATCCGGCCATTGGCCTGGTGCTGTGCGATTTGCACATGCCCAGGATGGATGGCATTCAACTGGTTCAGGAACTGCAGCGGCTGAGCGGCAAGCACCGGGCGTTCGAGGCGATCATGCTGACCGGGCGCGCGGACAAGCAGGATGTGATCAAGGCGCTGCGTGCGGGTTTTGCCGACTACTTCCAGAAGCCGGTCGATCCCAATGAGTTGCTCGAAGGCTTGCAGCGTCAGGAAGCGGCGTTGCAGGAGCGCAACAAGGCGATGCAACTGGGGCATCTGAATCAGAAGCTGCAGTATTTGTCCGAGTCGATCGATGATCTTTACCAGGATCTGGACAGGGTCCGGCGGGCGCCCTATGCGGCGGATGCGGGGGAGGGTGAGGTCAGTGAGGTGGATCGGATCGAGATTCCGTCGATCTTCAATCAGCTCTCGCCGCGGCAACTGGAAGTGGCGCAACTGGTGGGCAAGGGGCAGACCAATTATCAGATTGCCTGTGAGTTGGGGATTACCGAGAACACGGTGAAGTTGTATGTGTCGCAGGTTTTGCGGTTGACGCATATGCATAATCGGACGCAGTTGGCGTTGGCGTTGTCGCCCAGTAGTTCTGGCATGCGGCAGCGCGTGACGGCGCACTGAGTTCGCTGTTCCTGTAGGAGCCGAGCTTGCTCGCGAGCTTTTTAGGCTGTGTACATATCCATTGCTGCGGGCGCGGCCGTTGTCTTTGTTTCGGCCTGGCGGCCGACTCCCTTTGGCAAACGCCGGAGTGCCGGCCCAGCCCAAAGGAAGCAAAAGTCTCGCCCCAACGTTCGGTCCCTCGCTAAAGCTCGGGATCCCTTCGCTCCGGCATTCAT
>NZ_JABFMP010000030.1 GCF_013359595.1 Pseudomonas sp. C1C7
TGATGACGCGGTTGATGCCATCATCGGGGCAAAGCCCGCTCCCACAGGTTGGATGCATTCCCCTGTGGGAGCGGGCTTGCCCGCGATGGGGTCATCACAGCCCACCGATCAGTCTGCTGACACACCGCCACCAGTCCTGACTTAGAATGATCCGACGTAACTCATAACAACAACGAGAGTGAGCCGATGATGCAAGCCCAACTGCTGAGTCAGCGCAGTACGATTTTCGACCATGCCGACCCTTACGCGGTGTCGGGCTACGTCAATCAGCACGTCGGTAACCATTGCATTCTCATGCCTCGCGCCGGGCATCCCCTGGCCAGTCTCAACCATCGCAAGTTCGCCAGCCTCGACCTGTGCCGTATCAGCTACGGCGGCAGCGTTCGGGTCACCTCCGGCGCGCTGGAAACCATCTACCACCTGCAAGTGCTGTTGCGCGGCAATTGCCTGTGGCGCGGCCACGGTCAGGAACATTACTTCGCCCCCGGCGAGTTGCTGCTGATCAACCCCGACGATCCGGTGGACCTGACGTACTCCGACGATTGCGAAAAATTCATCCTCAAAGTCCCCACCTCTCTGTTCGAGTCGGTCTGCGACGAGCAGCGCTGGCGGTATCCGGGGCAGGGCGTGCGCTTTGTGGAAAACCGTTATCAGCTCAATGAGCTGGAAGGCTTCGTCAACCTGCTGGCGATGATTTGCCAGGAGGCCGAGTCGACCGAGCAGATCCCGCGGGTGCAGGAGCATTACGCGCAGATCATCGCCAGCAAGATGCTCAGCCTGATGAAGACCAACGTCAGCCGCCTGGAAATCGGCTCGCAGACTGCCAATTTCGAAGCCATCGCCGACTACATCGGCAAGAACCTCAAGCAGAGCCTGGACAGCGAAGAGCTGGCGCGCCAGGCGCACATGAGCCTGCGTTCGCTCTATGCCCTGTTCGAACGCAACGCCGACACCACCCCGAAAAACTACATCCGCCAGAAGCGCCTGGAGCGCATCCACGCCTGTCTGAGCGACCCGACCTGCAACGTGCGCAACGTCACCGAAGTGGCCATGGACTACGGCTTCCTGCACCTGGGCCGGTTCTCCGACAGCTACCGCAAGCAGTTCGGCGAATTGCCTTCGGACACCCTCAAGCGACGGCACTGATTCAATAGCGGCCAGAAGTCTCGATGCTGGCGCGGGATTTAGGCGAGGCGCGATCCTTGTAGCCGCTGGCTTCGCCAGCTGCTACAGAGTCCCGGACTTCAATCCAAACCATTCAGTGCCACATTCCCTCTGCACAAAACGGATAAAGGTCTGCACCCCGCGGATAGTCCGCCCCATTGCCCGGTTCTAGGATGACCCTGCCTGAACAATAACAATGGAGGCGGCGGCCATGACCCTGCGACCCGAATACCTTCACTCCCTGCTTCAAGACGATCCCGAGCAGGGCCTGTATCGCTGCAAGCGCGAGATGTTCACCGATCCACGCCTGTTTGACCTTGAGATGAAACACATCTTCGAAGGCAACTGGCTGTACCTGGCTCACGAAAGCCAGATCCCCCACATCAACGATTTCTACACCACCACCATGGGGCGCCAGTCGATCTTCATCGCGCGCAACAAGGACGGTGTGCTCAACGCCTTCATCAACGCCTGCAGTCACCGCGGCGCGACCCTGTGCCGGCACAAGTCCGGCAACAAGAGCTCCTACACCTGCCCGTTCCACGGCTGGACGTTCAACAACTCCGGCAAACTGCTCAAAGTCAAAGACCCTGCCAACGCCGGCTACCCGTCGAGCTTCAACTGCGAAGGCTCCCACGACCTGACCAAGGTCGCGCGCTTCGAGTCCTATCGCGGCTTCCTGTTCGGCAGCCTCAACCCCGACGTATTGCCGCTGGTCGAACACCTGGGCGAGTCGGCGAAGATCATCGACATGATCGTCGACCAGTCCCCTGACGGCCTGGAAGTGCTGCGCGGTTCCTCGAGCTACATCTACGAAGGCAACTGGAAACTCACCGCCGAAAACGGCGCCGACGGTTACCACGTCAGCTCCGTGCACTGGAACTACGCCGCCACCCAGAACCAGCGCAAGCAGCGCGAGGCCGGCGACAGCAACCCGACCATGAGCGCCGGCAGCTGGGCCAAGCAGGGCGGTGGTTTCTATTCCTTCGACAAGGGCCACATGCTGCTCTGGACCCGCTGGTCCAACCCCGAGGATCGCCCGCTGTACGAGCGTCGCGACGAACTGGCCCAGGACTTCGGCAAGGCTCGCGCCGACTGGATGATCGAGAACTCGCGCAACCTGTGCCTGTACCCGAACGTGTACCTGATGGACCAGTTCAGCTCGCAGATCCGCATCGCCCGGCCGATCTCGGTGGATCGCACCGAAATCACCATCTACTGCATCGCTCCAAAGGGCGAAAGCGACCATGCGCGCTCCAGCCGGATCCGCCAGTACGAAGACTTCTTCAACGTCAGCGGCATGGCCACCCCGGACGACCTGGAGGAGTTCCGCTCCTGCCAGACCAGCTACCAGGGCAGCGTGACCACCTGGAACGACATGTCCCGTGGCGCCGAACACTGGATCGAAGGCGCCGACGACGCGGCGAAGGAAATCGACCTGCATCCGCTGCTGTCCGGCGTGCGCACCGAAGACGAAGGCCTGTTCGTGCTGCAACACAAGTACTGGCAGCAGACCATGCTCAAGGCGCTGGAAGCCGAACAGTCGAAGCTGATCGCCGTGGAGGACGTGCAATGACCATTTCCTATGACGACGTGCGCGACTTCCTCTTCCGCGAAGCCCGTTACCTGGATGACCGCCAGTGGGATGAATGGCTGGAGCTGTACGCCCCCGACGCGACCTTCTGGATGCCGTCCTGGGACGACAACGACGAGCTGACCGAGGACCCGCAGCGGGAAATCTCGCTGATCTGGTACGGCAACCGCACGGGCCTGGAAGACCGCATCTTCCGGATCAAGACCGAGCGTTCCAGCGCGAGCATTCCGGACACTCGCACTTCCCACAACATCAGCAACATCGAACTGCTGGAGCAGGCCGACGGACTGTGCAAGGTGCGCTTCAACTGGCACACCCTGAGCTTCCGCTACAAGACCGTCGACAGCTACTTCGGCAGCAGCTTCTACACCCTCGACACGCGCGGTGAGAACCCGCTGATCAAGGCCAAGAAAGTGATCCTGAAGAACGACTACGTTCGTCAGGTCATCGATGTCTACCATTTGTGAGGGCGCGGTCATGACTCATTCCATCGCATTCAATTTCGAAGATGGCGTCACCCGGTTCATCGAAGCCAATGTCGGCGAAACCGTGGGCGATGCCGCCTACCGTCAGGGCATCAACATTCCGCTGGACTGCCGCGACGGCGCCTGCGGCACCTGCAAGTGCTTCGCCGAGGCCGGTCAGTACGACCTGGGCGAGGAGTACATCGAAGACGCCTTGAGCCCTGAAGAGGCCAGGCAGGGTTTTGTCCTGACCTGCCAGATGCGCGCCCAGAGCGACTGCGTGGTGCGTGTGCCGACCTCCTCGCAAGTCTGCCGTACCCGTCAGTCCAGCTACGACGCCACCATCAGCGCCGTGCGCCAGCTGTCCGACAGCACCATCGCGCTGTCGATCAAGGGCGAATCCCTGAGCAAGCTGGCGTTCCTGCCGGGGCAGTACGTGAACCTGGGGATTCCCGGCAGCGAACAGACCCGCGCCTATTCGTTCAGCTCGTTGCAGCGTGACGGCGAGGTGAGCTTCCTGATTCGCAACGTGCCAGGCGGCTTGATGAGCAGCTTCCTCACCGGCATGGCCAAGGCGGGCGACAGCATGAGCCTGGCCGGGCCGCTGGGCAGCTTCTACCTGCGCGATATCCGCCGGCCGCTGTTGCTGCTGGCCGGTGGCACGGGCCTGGCGCCGTTCACCGCGATGCTGGAGAAAATCGCCGAGCAGGGCAGCGAGCATCCGTTGCATCTGATCTACGGCGTGACCAACGATTTCGACCTGGTGGAAATGGATCGCCTCGAAGCCTTTGCCGCGCGCATTCCGAACTTCACCTACAGCGCCTGCGTGGCCAGCCCCGACAGCCAGCATCCGCGCAAGGGTTATGTGACCCAGCACATCGAGCCCAAGCACCTGAACGATGGTGATGTGGACGTCTACCTGTGCGGGCCTCCGCCGATGGTTGAGGCGGTGAGCAAGTACATTGGGGAGCAGGGGATCCGGCCGGCGAATTTCTACTACGAGAAGTTTGCGGCGAGCGCGGCGTAAGCAATCCCCCTGTAGGAGCTGCCGCAGGCTGCGATCTTTTGATCTTGCTTTTAAAAGTTCGCAGCCTCGTTTCACTCGACAGCTCCTACAGGCAGTTCCTGCACCAGAAGGGTGTTGTGAATTCGAACTTCGGCATGAGGTACACATGAACAGATTTCACGAAAAAGTCGCGCTGATCACCGGGGCTGCCCAGGGCATCGGGCGGCGGGTGGCCGAGCGGATGGCGGCGGAAGGGGCGAAGCTGATTCTGGTGGATCGCTCGGAGCTGGTGTTCGAAGTGCAGAAGGAGCTGGCCTCGACCAGCCAGGTGCTGGCCCTGACCGCCGATCTTGAGCAATACGAGGACTGCAACCGGGTGATGCAGACTGCCGTCGAGCGTTTCGGCCGCCTCGACGTGCTGATCAACAACGTCGGCGGCACGATCTGGGCCAAGCCGTTCGAGCACTACGAAGCGTCGCAGATCGAGGCCGAGGTGCGGCGTTCACTGTTCCCGACCCTGTGGTGTTGCCATGCTGCGCTGCCATTCATGCTGGAGCAGGGCAGTGGCGCGATCGTCAACGTCTCGTCCATCGCCACCCGCAGCGTCAACCGCGTGCCGTACGGCGCGGCGAAGGGTGGGGTAAATGCCCTGACCGCCTGCCTGGCCTTCGAAACCGCCGGCCGCGGCGTGCGGGTCAACGCGACTGCGCCCGGCGGCACCGAAGCACCTCCCCGGGTCATCCCGCGCAACAGCGCCGAACAGAGTGCCCAGGAGAAAGTCTGGTACCAGCAGATCGTCGACCAGACCCTCGACAGCAGCCTGATGAAGCGTTACGGCACGCTGGATGAGCAGGCGGGGGCGATTCTGTTCCTGGCGAGTGATGAAGCGTCCTATATCACCGGGATGGTCATGCCGGTGGGTGGTGGGGATCAAGGTTAAGGTTTGGGCAGGCCGACCACGGACCTGGGGTGCAAGTCAGGTAAGGCAGAACGCGGTTCATGTAGCAGCAGGCTTCGCCAGCTGCTACATGAACCGCGGTGCCTTCAAGCCCCCTCGCCACAAGGTTCCAGTTGCTTCAGAGGCGACGCTGAAACGCCCGGATGATTTTGAGCGTAGCGTCGCTGGTATCCAGGTTCTGGATCGCATTCAGCGGAAACCAGATGCAATCGATTATTTCGTTCAACGGCCGGGCCCGATCCGCCTCCAGGGGCGAGGCTTCGTAGACATGGTGCCGGGTGTTGCCCGACTGCAGCTCCATCAGATACAGCATTTCCTCCACGCCCAGCCCGGTTTCCTCCGCCAACTCTCGCACGGCGGCACCGGCATGGGTCTCGCCCCGTTCGACCTTTCCGCCAGGCAGCATCCAGCGACTCTTCGGTTTTCTGACCAGAAGAATGTGGTGGTCCTGCTCGCAAATGACGGTGGCGCGTACTTTCATGGGCTGCTCGATGCGGTTGTCATAAAAGTGTAACAAAAAAGCAATAGTCAAGCTGGATCCATTCCCTTCGGCCTTGATCATGTTGAGCGGCCTTACGGTGCAAAAGTGCGATTCAAACAAGGTTTGAGGCGACGTTCGGTCGTTTTCGCCGCGAAGTGCGGGTGTAAGGTAGGCGGCGTGAGCTTTGGAAACTTGCCGAGAAGGAGGTAACCATGAGTGTTCCGATGCTGAACAGAATGCATATGAACGGTTATGACGTACTCAGCGTAAACAATGGCCCATGGAGGGTCTGCACCAAAGGTGATCGGCTCGGGTCGTTTGCCAGCAAGGAGGAGGCGATGGCGTTTGCGGCTTCGTTGCCTGGCTACAGGGCGCGGGTGAACAAGCAGGCTAACCAATAACGGTCTTGTAGCAAGAGACCCTGTGGCGAGGGGGTAAGCCCCCCCGCCACAAAGTGTTCACTTCGCCACAAGATTTCATTCCACATTCAGTACCCACCACCCCCACTCGATCGCGCGGGCTCGCGCGCCTTCTGCTGGGCGACGCTCCATTCGGCGCATGTCATGAATCCCTTGTGATCGACCCGTCCACGGCTGTCGAAGCTGACGTTGTAGGGTTGTCGATGCTCGGGCTGGACCAGTTTGTAGTCGTAGCAGGTGCCTGCTTCGGCCGTGCGATTGCTGACCGATAACGGCGCACCGCCGATTTGCTGGACTTGTTCCTGGCTCATGCCCATCTCCACCTTGGCCACCAGGGGTTGATCGCGGAAGATCTGCGAGTCGGTGTTGCAGCCTGCCAGCGTCATTAACGTGATGACGATCACAGGCAGGGTTCTGTTCATGGTCGGGCTCCTATGTCACTGAGGCTTGTGTCACTGAGGCTTGTTGCGGCTGATGACCTTCGCCTTGACCTCTTCGGCGTAGCCCAGCAGCCGCTCTTCGTCCCCCTGAAACAGATCGCACAGCCGCTGGACGGCCTGTGCATCGACTTCATTGCCAGCCTGGCGCAACTGTTGCGCGATGCGCAGCAGCTCGACCGCCGACCAGCGAAGGTCCGACGCCAAGCCTTGCAGATCGCGCCGCAGCGCTTGTTCCGATTCGTTAAGCCACATGAAAACCTCCTCTATCTCTGCGCTAAAAGGTTAGACCCATTTGCGCGACCGGGCGTTGTCTTCGTCCGCGGCGGTGGCACTTCCTTTGGTCGGGAAATTTGCGACAAACGCAAAATTCGCTGTCGTAGTGAGGTAGCGATTTTTCGCCAGGGCAGGGGACGTTCAACATGACGGCAACCGATGACTTTCGAGCGCATGCCCATCTGCTGATTGCCGACCTGGATGCGGCCACCAGCGAAATGATGAATCTCATTTCCGAGCACCGGCTCAGCGGGCCGGAGTGGGAGCGGGTCAGTCAGTGGCAGCACGAAGCGTACGAGCGCTGGATGAGTTATTTGAACGAACAGTCATACGCCGGATCCGGCAATCAGAACGCCAGTCGCTGAAAACCGTTACAGCCCATGGATGTCCGGTCGGCGGCAGGCTACATTTGTTTTTTTCAGGAGTTAAGGGCGCTTCATGCAGAGTCGGATGTTGATGGGGGCGGGGATGCTGCTGGGAATGGCGGCATTGTTGGCGGGATGTTCGTTGCCGGCGTCGCTGGTACCGGGCGAACCGAACATGGGCAAGTACAGTGACAAACCACCGAAGGAGGTCGCGGCCTGCGTGTTGCCCGCCTGGCAGCAGGAGGTCTCGCACACGACACAGACGTCGATTTCCAACGGCTACCGGATCACCGCGCCAAGCGTCATCACGGCCGACGAGATTCTGGACATCGTCAAATACAAGGACGGCAGCCGCGTCTCGCTGTATCAGGGCCCGCCCTGGGCGAAGTCGGGCGCCATGCGCAAGGCCGTGCGCGACTGCCTGTAACCGTCAGTTGGTGATTTCGGTGACCTGGATGAGTTGATCGTCACTCGTCTGGGCACCGCCACTGCCTTTCCTTTCCCGACGATCGTTCATCCAGTTTTCCAGCTTTTCGCCAAACTCCGCCGGCGCCTTGCGTCCGACCTTGCGGGCGATGTCCAGAATTGTCTGCTGGGCCAGGGCCTCTTCCATGCGCTTTTGCGCCGTCAACATGGCGGCGTGGATCGAGCAGCGTCCTTCCACCGCCCAATCCGGCGTCTCGCCTTCGAACAATGCACAACGACCACGAATCTCCCGGCATTCGAAAATCGCCTTGCGTCCGTCGATGGCGTTGACGATGTCCAGCAGGGTGATTTCGTCCGCCGGCCGGGCCAGCTTGAAGCCGCCGCGCACGCCTTCGGTGGCGGCCACCAGTTTGGCCTTGGCCAGCTTGGTGAAGATCTTCGCCAGATAGTCCAGCGGCACGCCTTGCAGTTCGGCCAGGTCGCGCACGCTCGCTTCGCGGGTGTCGCCGTAATTGCCGACCAGGAACGCCAGGCAGTGAATGCCGTACTCGACGCCTGCGCTGTAAAGAGCCATTAGATATCTCCGACTAATATTGTCGCAAATGCTACCAACTGGCGGCTGGATGGACAACGAGCGGCTTTTTCCTTTTCTACGAGCGGTGCTTTGGTACGCGCGGGGTGTGGGTTTTCCAGGGTGTATCGATAACATCGATGGGGAACATTGATAAAAATCCGTTGCGGGGATTAACTCGGATCAATATAGTCGTAGTTGTCAGGGCGGCAGTGAGACAAGCTGCTCAAGCGAGAAGCGACATCGACCTCTCGGCCCCTAAACAATTTCCAATGCCTGGTTTCTTCCCCGGAGTTAAAAATGAAACAACACATCTTGGTAATCGGCGCAGGTTTCGGTGGCATGTGGACGGCAATCAGCGCGACCCGTCTGTTCAACATTCATGATCACAACAACACCGAAGTCACCATTCTGGCGCCCCAGGCCGAGCTGCGGATTCGTCCACGTTTCTACGAGCCGAACGCACACACCCTGGCGGCTCCCATCGGTGATCTGCTCAATGCAGTCGGCGCGAAATTCATCAAGGGCGCAGCAGACTCCATCGACGTTGCCAACAAAAGCGTTGGCTACACCGATGCTTCGGGCAACAAACAAACAGTTATCTACGACAAACTCGTTCTGGCTACCGGCAGCGGCCTGGCTCTGCCCAACACCCCGGGTGTGGCTGAACACGCCTTCGACGTCGACCAGATCGAACAGGCCGTACGCCTGGAGAACCACCTCAAATCCCTGGCCAGCCAGCCTGAAAGCAAGGCGCGCAACACCGTAGTGGTTGCCGGCGGCGGTTTCACCGGGATCGAAACGGCGACTGAAATGCCGAACCGCCTGCGCGCCATCCTGGGCGAGAACGCAGACTTCAATGTGATCATCGTGGATCGCGGCGACAAGGTCGGTGGTTCGATGGGCCCCGAGATCGCTGAAAAGATTGCCGAAGCCAGCATTCAGACCGGTGTGAAGTGGCACCTGAATGCTTCGGTGGACGCGGTGGATGCTGACGGTGTGAGCCTGTCCGACGGTCAGCGTATCGAAGCCAAGACTGTTGTCTGGACCACCGGCGTGCGCGCCCACTCGCTGACCGAGCAGATCCCCGGCGAGCGCGATCACCTTGGCCGCCTGCATGTCGACGACAACCTGAAAGTCATCGGCCAGGACGATGTCTACGCCACCGGCGACGTCGCTTACGCGGCGACCGATGACATCGGCAACCACGCGCTGATGACCTGCCAGCACGCGATCATGCTGGGCCGTTATGCCGGCAACAACGTCGCCGCGCAGATCCTCGGCGTGGACCCGACCGCCTACCGTCAGCCGAAGTACGTCACCTGCCTGGACCTCGGCGCCTGGGGTGCGGTGTACACCGAAGGCTGGGATCGCCAGGTCAAGCTGACCAAGCAGGAAGGCAAGGAGCTCAAGACCCAGATCAACACCGTGTGGATCTACCCGCCGGTGGCCGATCGTGATGTGGCCTGGGCTGCTGCGGACCCGCTGATCCCGATTGCCTGATTCGTTTTTCCCGTATCGCTGAATGTTCAAGCGAGTCCCGCCCGGGTTTTCCGGGCGGGATTTTTTTTGCGCCAAGGGCACCGCAGGCGCCTGTGCAACAACATAAATCCCGGATCAACACGCAAAAAAAAGGCCACCGCAACCCGACGTTGCGGCGACCCGAGGGTGACGCTTCAATAGCGATCCACTGGCATGGACCGCTCTACATCAATGGGCCCCGGCGGCCTTGTTCAAATCGCTTTCCGCCCATTCGGTGTACACACAGGCATCCGCCGTGGCCCAGCGAACCTTCACCGGATCGCCCGCCTTGAGCGGCATGCCGGCAGCCGAAAGTGCTTTCACGGTCATCGAGGTGCCGCCGGACGTCACCACGCTGCAGGTCTGGCTTTCACCGAGGAACAACACTTCCACGACCTTGGCCGAGACTTCGTTCCAGCCAGCGGCCAGTGGCTCATCGGTAGCCTGCTGCACACTCAACGCCAGGGCTTTTTCCGGACGCACCATCAGCAGCACATCCTGGTCGGTTTGCAGCCCCGCGGTCAGGCGGATCGACAGCGGTTGGCCTTCGAAGGTCGCCACCGCATTGCCCTGGGCCTTGAGCTTGAGGAAGTTCGAGTTGCCCAGGAACGAGGCGACAAACGCATTCGGCGGATTCTGGTACAGGTCATAACCACTGCCCAGGCCGACGATCTTGCCGTGGCTGAAGATCGCGATGCGCTGGGACAGGCGCATGGCTTCTTCCTGGTCGTGGGTCACGTAGACGATGGTGATGCCCAGGCGCCGATGCAGTTGACGCAGTTCATCCTGCAGGTCTTCACGCAGTTTCTTGTCCAGCGCACCGAGGGGTTCGTCCATCAGCAGGATGCGTGGTTCATAGACCAGCGCCCGGGCGATGGCGACGCGCTGCTGCTGGCCGCCGGAGAGTTGCGAAGGGCGGCGATGGGCGAATTTTTCCAGCTGCACCAGCTTGAGCATCGCATCCACCCGGCGATCACGCTCGGCGGCATCCAGTTTGCGAATGCTCAGGGGAAACGCGATGTTGTCGCGAACGGACAGGTGCGGAAACAGCGAGTAACGCTGGAACACCATGCCGATGTCGCGTTTGTGCGGCGGCACGTTCACCAGCGACTGCTCGTTGACCAGGATCTCGCCGCTGCTCGGGGTTTCGAAGCCGGCGAGCATCGACAGGGTGGTGCTCTTGCCGGAGCCGCTGGAGCCGAGGAAGGTCAGGAACTCGCCGTCCTTGATGTCCAGGGAAATGTTGTCCACGGCGGCGAAGTCGCCATAGAACTTGTTCAGGTTGCGCAGGCTCACCAGGGGCTTGTCGTTCTGCTGCGCGGCATCTTTGATCACTGCACTCATGTCGTACTCCTGGCGCTCAGGCGCTGATTTCGTTGCGCCGGCGCAAGGCAGCGGCGATGACCATGACCAATACCGAAAGGCCGATCAGCAGCGTCGAGGCGACGGCGATCACGGGCGTCAGGTCCTGGCGCAGAGTGGTCCACATTTTCACGGGAAGGGTTTGCAGGGTCGGGCTGGCCATCATCACGCTCAGCACCACCTCGTCCCACGAGACGAGAAAGGCGAAGAGGGCGCCGGCGACCATGCCCGGACGGATCGCCGGAAAGGTCACCTTGAACACCGCTTGCAGCCGCGAAGCGCCGCAGATCACCGCCGCATCCTCGATCGACTGGTCGAACAGCTTCAGCGAGTTGATGATCGAGATGATGGTGAACGGCAGCGCGACGATCACATGGCTGACCACGAAGGCAAACATGGTCCCGGTGTAACCCAGTTTCAGGAACAAGGCGTACACCGCCACCGCGATGATCACCAGCGGCACGATCATCGGCAGGGTGAACAGCCCGTAGAGCATTTCCCGGCCGGGGAAGCGGCCGCGCACCAGGGCGAACGCGGTGGGCAGGCCCAGGGCGACGGCGAAGATCGTGGTCAGTACCGCGACCTTGAGGCTGGCGAGCGCGGCGTTCATCCAGTCGGCGTTGGAGAAGAACTGGGTATACCACTTCACGGTCCAGCCCGGAGGCGGGAACACCAGCCATTGGGACGAGCCGAACGACAACAGGACGATGAACACGATCGGCAGCAGCAGGAACAGTCCGATCAGCCCGGTGGTGGCGTACAGGCCCAAGCGCATCCGGCGGCTCATGGCATTGGGAGTCAGGAGCATGACGGCTTACCTCGCGTTGCTGGCGCCAACCGGGGATTCCGGCTGGAGCTTCAGGTAGAAGTAGAACAGCACCAGGGTGATGACGATCAGCAACGCGGCGCCGGCGCTGGCCAGGCCCCAGTTGAGGAACGACTGCACCTGCTGAATGATGAACTCGGGCAGCATCATGTTCTGCGCACCGCCAAGCAGTGCCGGGGTGACGTAGTAACCGAGGGACATCACGAACACCATCAGACCACCGGAGAACAGCCCCGGCCGGCACAGCGGCAGGAACACCCGGAAGAAGTTGGTCCAGGGGCTGGCGCCGCAGATGGAGCCGGCCTGCAGGATCATCGGGTCGATGGCCTGCATGGTCGCCTGCAACGGCAGCACGATGAACGGGATCATGATGTAGCTCATGCCGATCACCACGCCGGTCAGGTTATGCACCATCTCCAGCGGCTGATCGATGATGCCCATGGCCATCAGCGCCTTGTTGATCACGCCCGAGGCTTGCAGCAACACCAGCCAGGAGTAGGTGCGGGCCAGCAGGCTGGTCCACATCGACAGCAGCACGATGTTCAGGATCCAGCGACCCCAGCCGCGCGGCACCAGGGTGATCGCCCAGGCCAGCGGGAAACCCAGCAGCAGGCTGAAGATCGTCACCAGGCCGGCTACCGAGAAGGTGTTGAGCAATACCCGTGCGTAGGCCGAGTTGGCGAACAGCTGGGTGTAGTTGCCCAGGCCTGGCACAGGCTCCAGCACGCCGCGCAGCAGCAGGCCGATCAGTGGCGCCAGGAAGAACAGGCCCAGGAACAGCAGGGCGGGGATCAGGTTGCTCGAACCACGCCAGCGTTGTGCCAAAGTCGGAGATTGGTTCATGGTAGCGGCCTTGACGCAAGCCTGTCCGGCAGCGCCAGAGGCGCTCCCGGTGGCCGTGGATTGACGGGACGCGGTTGCCGTCATTTTCATTTGACCAGCCATTCGTTCCACCGTGTCGCGATGCTCGGACCGTTCTTGGCCCAGTACGCGAAATCAAGAGTGATCTGATCCTTTGCGTAAGCCGTCGGTAGGTTCGGTGCCAGCGCCGAATCCAGGCGCGCCACGCTGTCGACGTTGACCGGGGCGTAGGCGGTCAGGTTGGAGAAGTCGGCCTGTCCCTTGGCGCTGCTGGCATTGGCCAGGAACTTCATCGCCGCGTCCTTGTTCTTCGAGCCTTTTGGCACGACCAGGATGTCGGCCATCACCAGGTTCTGTTTCCAGCTCACGCCAACCGGGGCGCCGTCTTCCTGCAGGGCGTGGATGCGGCCGTTCCAGAACTGGCCAAGGCTTGCTTCACCGGACGCGAGCAGTTGCTGCGACTGAGCGCCGCCGCCCCACCAGACGATGTCTTTCTTGATGGTGTCGAGTTTCTTGAAGGCGCGGTCCAGGTCCAGCGGGTAGAGCTTGTCGGCCGGAACGCCGTCGGCCAGCAGGGCCAGTTCGAGCACGCCTGGGCTTGGCCATTTGTAGAGGGCGCGTTTGCCGGGGTAGGTCTTGGTGTCGAACAGCGCGGTCCAGTCGGTTGGCTTGGCGGCGCCGAGCTTGCCCTCGTTGTAGCCCAGGACGAAGGAGAAGAAGAACGAACCGACGCCGTGATCGGAGACGAAACGCGGGTCGATCTTGTCGCGCTCGATGACTTTGAAGTCCAGGGGTTCGAGCAGGCCTTCGGAGGCGGCGCGCAAGGCGAAGTCGGCTTCGACGTCAACCACGTCCCATTGCACGTTGCCGCTTTCGACCATGGCCTTGAGTTTGCCGTAGTCGGTCGGGCCGTCCTGAACCACGGTGATGCCGCTGGCCTTGCTGAATGGATCGGCCCAGGCCTGCTTCTGCGCGTCCTGGGTCGTACCGCCCCAGCTGACGAAGTTGACGCTTTCAGCCGCCATCAACGCCTGGCTGGTCACGCTGAGCAGACCCGCGAACAGCACTGCGGATACACGTTTGTTCAACACCATTTTTACGCCCTCATTGTTGTGTTTATGAGCGGGGCTTTCAGTGCCCGCCTATCGGGAGCATCAGGTCCGTCCAGTCGCTGGGACTGTCCGGTCTATGGAATATCATATTATGGTATTCCAAACTTTGTGCAAGCATTTTGCCGTACCGGCTATCTGGCAAATCTGGTTTTTTATCTGTCCTGCCAATTCCCTGACTGACACAAATCCCCTGTAGGAGCGAGGCTTGCCCGCGAAGGCTGTGTTTCAGGCACCAGAGGTGTTGAATGTGCCGGCCTCTTCGCGGGCAGCCTCGCTCCTGCAGGAAGGGAGGTGAGTCAACCGGTGAAGGGAATGCTCTCCACCACCTCCAGGTCATACCCGGTCAACCCCGCATACTTGAGCGGCGGGCCAAGGTGCCGCAGCTTGCCCACGCCGAGGTTCTGCAGAATCTGCGCACCGGTACCCACTTCCGAATAGATCCGCGACTGCGAGCGGCTGAACTGGCGGGGCGGCTGGGTCAGTTGCGGCACGCGTTCGAGCAGCGCCTGGGACGACTCATGGTTGGCCAGCACCACCACCACGCCGCGGCCTTCCTCGGCCACGCGCTGCAAGGCGGCCCACAGCGTCCAGTTGGACGGGCCGCTGTATTCGGCGCCGACCAGATCGCGCAACGGGTCGATCACATGCACCCGCACCAGCGTCGGCTCTTCGCGGCTCAGTTCGCCCATGACCATGGCCATGTGGACACCGCCTTCGATGCGATCCTCAAAGGTGATCAGACGAAAGGTGCCGTGCACGGTGGGCAATTCACGCTCGCCGATGCGCTCGACCGTGTGTTCGTTGCTCAGGCGGTAGTGGATCAGGTCGGCGATGGTGCCGATCTTGATCCCGTGCTTGCGCGCGAACACTTCCAGGTCCGGGCGGCGGGCCATGGTGCCGTCGTCGTTCATCACCTCGACGATCACCGAGGCCGGGGTGAAGCCGGCCAGGCGCGCCAGGTCGCAACCGGCTTCGGTATGTCCGGCGCGGGTCAGCACGCCGCCTTCCCGGGCGCGCAGGGGGAAGATGTGGCCGGGCTGGACGATATCGACGGCCGTGGCGCCGGGGGCGACGGCGGCTTGCACAGTGCGCGCGCGGTCGGCGGCGGAAATGCCGGTGGTCACGCCGACGGCGGCTTCGATGGAGACGGTGAAGGCGGTGCTGAACACGCTGCCGTTGCTCGGCACCATCTGCTCAAGTCCCAGGCGCTGGCAGTGTTCGTCGGTCAGGGTCAGGCAGATCAGGCCACGGGCTTCGCGGGCCATGAAGCTGATGGCTTCGGCGCTGCAGCAATCGGCTGCCAGCAACAGATCGCCCTCGTTTTCGCGGTCCTCGTCATCCACCAGCAGCACCATTTTGCCGAGGCGATAATCTTCGATGATTTCTTCGATTGTGTTGAAGGCCATGATGGAGTCTCAGTGTGCGGTAGATTCATATTATGGTATACCATGATACAAAATAAACCGAGAGGTCACTATGAAGGCGTACTGGATAGCTCACGTGGATGTCACCGATCCTGATCAATATAGCCAATACACCCAGCGGGCCCCGCAGGCCTTCGCCCTGTACGGCGGCCGCATGCTGGCCCGCGGCGGGCGCAGCGAAGTGCTCGAGGGGCAGGGGGCGCAGCGTAACGTGGTGATCGAGTTTGACTCGTATGAGCAGGCGCTGGCCTGTTATCGCTCGCCGGAGTATCAGGAGGCGAAGCGGCATCGCGAGGGCGCGGGGCGGGCAGAGATTGTGATCGTTGAAGGCATCGCGCCGGCCTGATACGTGCCGGTGCACACGATCCACTGCAGGAGCTGCCGAAGGCTGCGATCTTTTGATCTTGCTTTTAAAAAGTCAAAGGATCGCAGTCTCGTTGCACTCGACAGCTCCTGCACGGGGAATTGCGTTGGTTAGCGGATGAAGTGGATCTTCCCGCTATCGTCATTGCCGATGTAAATCCCGTAGACCCCCGCCTGGCGCTCTTCGATATAGCGTTCGAGGATCTGCCGGATCGCCGGGTAATAGATGCTGTCCCACGGAATGTCTTCAGGGGCGAAGAACTTGTAGTCCATGGTTTCCGGCCCGTGCTCGCCGGTGATCTCCAGGGCGACGGCGCGGAAGATGATGTACACCTCGCTGATCTTCGGCACGCTGAAGATCGAGTAGGGCGAGACGATGTCCGCGCGCACGCCGCTCTCTTCCCAGACTTCGCGCAAGGCCGCCTGCTCGGTGGTCTCGCCGGCCTCCATGAAGCCCGCCGGCAGTGTCCAGGTGCCCGGGCGCGGCGGGATTGCCCGTTGGCAGAGCAGGTATTTGCCGTCCTGCTCGATGATGCAACCGGCGATGATTTTCGGGTTTACATAGTGGATGTAACCGCAGCCGCGGCACATCAGGCGCTCGTGCGTATCGCCCGGCGGCAGCTGTGATTTGAGGTCATTGGCGCCGCACTTCGGACAAAAGCTCGGGCTGAACATGATTAGCGACCTATGCGAGGTTCTTTGAGGGCGATGGGCAATACGATCTCAGGGATCGGCCCGGTCTCTTCCTGCTTGCGCTTGAGGTATTCGAGGGCGACGGTGGCGGCGGCGCGCACATGATCGATACAGGCTTGATGGGCGGCCAGCGCATCGCCGCTCTTGATCGCCTCGACCATGCGTTCCATTTCCTGGTTACTGGCGCCGCGACGGTTTTCCTGGGATACCGACGTCGCGCGCAGGTAGCTGATGCGCGCCTGCAACTGGCGCAGCTGAGTGGCGGCGACGTGGTTGCCGGAGCCTTCGAGCAGCACGTCGTAGAAACCCTGCACCGAATCGATGACCTGCTGCAGCTCGCCTTCCTTGAGGGCCTGGCGGTTGTCTTCCAGGGCTTTTTCCAGGGCCTTGATGTCCTTGGCCTTGGCGCGAAGGGTGAACAGCTGGACGATCAGGCCTTCGAGCACGCAGCGCAGCTCGTAGATGTCGACGGCGTCTTCCAGGGTGATGATGGCCACGCGCGGGCCCTTGGCGTCGGCGAATTCCACCAGGCCTTCGGACTCCAGGTGACGCAAGGCTTCGCGGACCGATGTGCGGCTTACCCCAAGACGATCGCACAGATCGCGTTCGACCAGACGGTCTCCCGGCAGAAGCTGGAAGTTCATGATGGCGCTTCGCAGTTTATCCAGCACGATTTCGCGCAGGGTAACGGGGTTGCGATTTACCTTGAAGCTGTCGTCGAGTGGCAGGCGTTTCATGGGGTACGCTCTAAAGATGGCTGTCGACGCCAGATGGGCATCGACATGGCCGGGGGTTAACTGGAGGCCTCTGCGTCGGCTTCGGCGAAGGCTTCACGGGCCAGCCGGAAACTGTCCACGGCTGCGGGGACACCGCAATAAATGCCGACCTGAAGCAGAATTTCGCGTATTTGCTCACGACTCAAGCCGTTACGCAAGGCGCCGCGCACATGCAGCTTGAGTTCGTGCGGGCGATTGAGGGCCGAGATCATCGCCAGGTTGATCATGCTGCGTTCCTTGAGCGACAAACCGTCGCGGCCCCAGACATGACCCCAGCAATACTCGGTGACCATCTCCTGCAGCGGGCGGGTGAAGTCGTCGGCGTTCTGGATCGAGCGATTGACATAGTCCTGGCCGAGCACCTGGGTGCGGATTTTCAGGCCTTGTTCGTACTTTTCGTTACTCATCATTGCTCCTCACATCACCACAAAATCCTGTGTAGGAGCTGCCAAAGGCTGCGATCTTTTAATCCTGGTTTTGAGAATCAAAAGATCGCAGCCTCGTTTCACTCGACAGCGCCTACAGAAAAGCGGGTTCCTACACGGGGCGTTGTGTCTGTCAGCCCAGCGCCGGCAACGGCCCCAGCTTGCCCTTGTGGTAGATCATCGGCGTCACCGGCTGCGCCGGCAGGATCAGGTTCTTCACCGCGCCGACGATGATGGCGTGGTCGCCGCCGTCGTATTCGCGCCACAGTTCGCACTCGATGATCGCCGTGGCCTTGCCCAGGATCGGGTTGCCCAGATCGCTCAAGTGCCAGTCGATGCCCTTGGCCTTGTCCTTGCCTTTACCGGCGAAGGCATAGGCCTCGGCGGTCTGGTCGGCGGACAGCAGGTGGATCGCGAACTGCTTGCTGTCGCGCAACACCGGGTAGGTGTCGGAGGCGTAGTTGGGGCAGAACAGCACCAGCGCCGGGTCGATCGACAGTGCACTGAAGGCGCTGGCGGTGATGCCGACGATGCCGCCGTCGGGGTCCAGCGTGGTGACCACCGTGACGCCGGACGGGAAGGAGCCCATGACGTCTTTGTAAATGCCGGGTTCGATCATTTTCCTAATCTCCTAGCGCATCACGAACGGATCAGGCATCGGTGCCTGGGACAGGTTGATCCACACCGTTTTCAGCTCGGTGTAGGCCAGCACCGAATCGATGCCGCTTTCGCGTCCATAGCCGCTGTTCTTGAAGCCGCCGATCGGCGCCATGGCTGAGACCGCGCGGTAGGTGTTGACCCAGATGATCCCCGAACGCACGTCACGGGCCAGGCGATGGGCACGGCCCAGGTCGCGGGTCCAGATGCCGGCGGCGAGGCCGAACTGCGAGTCGTTGGCGATCGCCAGCGCTTCGGCTTCGTCCTTGAAACGGATGACCGAAGCCACCGGGCCAAAGACTTCTTCCTGCATGATCTTCATCGAGTTGCGGTCGCACTCGAACAGGGTCGGCTCGTAGAACCAGCCATCGCCGACGCCGGCAGGACGCTTGCCGCCGATGCGCAGGCGCGCGCCTTCGGCGATGGCATCGGCCACCAGGCCTTCCACCACAGCCAGTTGCTGCGCGGTGGCCATCGGGCCCATTTCACTGTTGTCGTCCTGCGGGTTGCCGATGCGGATGCGCTGGGCGCGTTCCACCAGGCGGCCGACGAATTCGTCGTAGATCTCGTCCTGCACCAGCAGGCGCGAACCGGACACGCAACTCTGCCCGGAGGCGGCGTAGATGCCGGCGATGGCGCCGTTGATCGCGCTGTCGAGATCGGCGTCGGCGAAGATAATGTTCGGCGACTTGCCGCCCAGTTCCAGCGACAGCTTGGCGAAGTTCTCGGCGCTGCTGCGTACCACATGGCGAGCCGTGGCCGCGCCGCCGGTGAAGGCGATCTTGCGCACCAGCGGATGGCGGGTGAGGGCAGCGCCGGTGCTCGGGCCGTAACCGGTGACGACGTTGACCACGCCCGGCGGAATGCCGGCTTCCAGGGCCAGGCGCGCCAGCTCCAGAATGGTCGCCGAGGCGTGCTCGGACGGCTTGATCACGATGGTGTTGCCCGCCGCCAATGCCGGGGCCAGCTTGATCGCGGTCAGGTACAGCGGGCTGTTCCAGGGAATGATCGCGGCGACCACGCCCATGGCTTCATGCACGGTGTAGGCAAACAGGTCCGGCTTGTCCAGCGGCAGGGTGCCGCCTTCGAGCTTGTCCGCCAGGCCCGCGGTGTAGTGGAAGAACTCCGGCAGGTAGCCGACCTGGCCGCGGGTCTCGCGGATCAGCTTGCCGTTGTCGCGGCTTTCCAGCTGCGCCAGTTTTTCCTTGTTTTCGGCGATCAGGTCACCGAGACGACGCAGCAATTTGCCGCGAGCGGTGGCGGTCAGGCCGCGCCACGCCGGGCTGTCGAAGGCGGTCTGCGCAGCCTGTACGGCGCGCTCGACATCGGCTTCGTCGGCATCGGGCAGTTCAGCCCAGGCTTCGGCCAGGGCCGGGTTCAGGCTTTGGAAAGTCTTGCCGCAGAGGGCATCGACCCATTCGCCGCCGATGCACATCTGGAAACGTGCGAGTGTCATGCAACGATCCCCTTCAAATGGTTGGGTCGGGAGTGCGCCTCGTCGAGAAACTCCAGCAACAGCTGGTTGACCAGGCGCGGCGATTCTACGGGCATCATATGCCGCTGTTCGGGGAGCACGGCAACCCTGGCGCCATGAATGCGCGCAGCCAGTTGCTCGGCCATTTCCGGAGTCGAGCCCGGGTCCAGCTCGCCGGTGGCGACCAGCGTCGGGGCCTGGATACTGGCCAGGTCGTCGGCGCGGTACATGTCCTGGGTGGCGAACAGCTCATAGGTGGTCAGGTAACCCTGCGGGTCGTTCTGCGCCAGGGTCTGACGCAGTGCTTCGATCTGTGCGGGGTTGGCGGCCTGGTATTCGCGGCTGAACCAGCGCGACAGCGCCGCTTCCGCGTTGGCATCCGGGCCGTGTTCGGCGGCCTGGGCGGTGCGGGCGATGACACCTGCGCGCTGTTCCGCGGTGCGGTTGAACACGCTGTTGAGCACCACCAGGCTTTGCAGGCGTTGCGGGTAGTGCAGGGCAAAGGCCCGCGCCACCAGCCCGCCCATGGAAAAACCGATCACCGCCGCCTTGGGCAACTGCAAGTGATCGAGCAGCTCGAGCAACTGATCGGCGTAACCGAGCAGGGGCGTGCCGCTTTCCGGGCGCGGGCTGGCGCCATGGCCCAACATGTCGTAGGCGATGACGCGGTATTGGGTGGCGAGGCCAACGATCTGGCCGCCCCACATTTCTTTATTCAGGCCCACGCCGTGGATCAAGACCACGGGCTGGCCTTGGCCGGTCGCCAGGTAACTGGTGCCAGCCGGGGTGCGTTCAGCGGTGAGCCGAATCATGGAGCGCTCCTGCATACCTTTTTGTTTTAGTGACCGACCGTCTTACTGGGCTTTTTCAGCGGCCAGTTCTTCCAGGTCGATGTAACGGTTGCCGATGCGCGGGTGAATGCGGCCGCCGTCGGCGCAACCCAGGACCACGACGATTTCGTCGGCGCGCGGGGCGTCTTCGATCTGCATTTCCAGGGTGATGTAGTGCGAGCGCAGGCCTTCGTCGTCCTTGTGCATCATCGGGATCTGGATCGAGGTGCCCGGACCGCCGCGCTTGTTGGTGAAGCTCAGGTAGCTCTTGGCCTTGACCGCTTCGCGATAGTGGTTGCCGAAGCGCAGGGTGTGGATCACGGCGGAGGCGTGTTCGATTTCGCCGTCAGCCCCGACCACTGCAGCCTTGCCGTAGGCCTCGATCTTCTCGGCCCCGCCGATGATGCCGGTCAGGCGCTCGACCATCATCGCGCCCAGGTCAGAGCAGTTGGCACGGATCTGAGGCTTGAGGTCTTCGACGAAACCGCCGACCCACGGGTTTTTCATCACAACGGCCAGCCCGACCATGGTCACGGGTTTGTCGGTGGCCTTGCCGCCTTCGATGAAGGTTTCTTCGACATAGCTGACGATCTTGCGGATTTCGAAACTCATGAGCTGCTCCGTACTGGGGTTTAAGAGTGTCTGTGCGTCTGATGGTATACCATAATACCGGTTGTGCAAGAGGCTAGAATGAGTTTCTGGTCGCAAGGCGATGAAAAGCGCTGTGCGGGTGCCTGTTGCAGGTCCCGGGCATGTCATGGATCCCTGCGGGAGCGGGCAGTGTCGGTCCAGATGTTTGTGTACGATGAGATTTGTCCGTTACGCGACATGTACTGGCTTACTAGCGTTAGCCGGCCTCTGCGCCGGGGAGTAGAGTCGTCCCCACGTTCCTGGCAAACCCGGATGACCCCCATGACTCGCCCCCGCTTCTTACCCGACAACTTCACCCTGACCCTGGTCGGCGTGGTCCTTCTCGCCAGCTTCCTGCCCGCCAGCGGCCAGGTGGCGGTGGGCTTTGGCTGGTTGACCAACATCGCCATTGCCCTGCTGTTCTTCCTGCACGGCGCCAAGCTGTCGCGCGAATCGATCATTGCCGGCGCCGGCCACTGGCGCCTGCACCTGCTGGTCTTCAGCCTGACCTTCATCCTCTTCCCGCTGCTGGGGCTTGCGCTCAAGCCGGTGCTGTCACCGCTGGTCGGCGACAACCTGTACATGGGCATGCTCTACCTGTGCGCATTGCCTGCCACGGTGCAGTCGGCGATTGCCTTTACCTCCCTGGCGCGGGGCAACATTCCGGCGGCAATCTGCAGCGCGGCGGCGTCCAGCCTGTTCGGGATCTTCCTCACGCCGCTGCTGGTGACCCTGCTGCTCAATGTGCATGGTGACGGCGGCTCGACCATGGATGCGATCCTCAAGATCAGCGTGCAACTGCTGCTGCCGTTCATCGCCGGGCAGATCGCCCGTCGCTGGATCGGCGACTGGGTGGGCCGCAACAAGAACTGGCTGAAGTTCGTCGATCAGGGCTCGATTCTGCTGGTGGTCTACGGCGCGTTCAGCGAAGCGGTGAATGAGGGCATCTGGCATCAGATTCCGGTCCGGGATCTGGCGGGGCTGGTGGTGGCCTGCTGTGTGTTGCTGGGTCTGGTGCTGGTGGCGTCCACTGTGTTGGGCAAGGCCTTCGGCTTCAACCAGGAAGACCGCATCACCATCCTGTTCTGCGGTTCGAAGAAAAGCCTGGCGACCGGGGTGCCGATGGCACAGGTGTTGTTCGCCGGCAGCACCATCGGCGTGCTGATCTTGCCGCTGATGCTGTTCCACCAGATTCAGCTGATGGTGTGTGCGGTGCTGGCGCAGCGTTATGCCAGGCGCCAGGAATCGGTGGCGGAGCTGATGGGGCAAGTCGATCCCTGACCCCAACGCACCGATTGTGGGGGCGAGCAGGCTCCCACAGGTAAAAAACGGGCAAAAAAAAGCCGCCCATAAAGGACGGCGGGAAAAAGCACGCGGTGTATGCCGCCAGTATTGCGGCAGCAAGGTTACAAATTCATTACGGCCTGACCCTCAGTAAACCTGCGGCACGATGATTTCAGGCGGCGTCGGATTGCGCGAATAGTCTTCCTGGCGCACGCGTTCCGGCAGTTCGATCGCCGGCAACTCCACTTCCTCATACGGCATCTGGCTCAGCAGATGATGAATGCAGTTGAGCCGCGCCTTCTTCTTGTCGTCAGCCTGCACCACCCACCACGGCGCTTCGGCGATGTGGGTGCGTTCGAGCATGACTTCCTTGGCCTTGGTATAGGCCTCCCAACGACGGCGGGACTCCAGGTCCATCGGGCTGAGCTTCCATTGCTTGAGCGGGTCATGGATGCGGCTGAGAAAGCGCAGGTGCTGTTCCTGATCGGAGATCGAGAACCAGTACTTGATCAACTGAATGCCGGAACGCGCGAGCATCCGCTCGAACTCAGGCACCGTGCGGAAGAACTCTTCGTACTGGTCTTCGTTACAGAACCCCATCACTTGCTCGACGCCGGCGCGGTTGTACCAACTGCGGTCGAACAGGACGATTTCGCCGGCGGCCGGCAGGTGCGAGACATAACGCTGGAAATACCACTGGGTGCGTTCGCGGTCGTTGGGCGCGGGCAGGGCGGCGACCCGGCAGACCCGCGGGTTGAGCCTTTGGGTGATGCGCTTGATCACGCCACCTTTGCCCGCCGCATCGCGACCTTCGAACAGGATCACCACCTTGTGGCCGGTTTTCACCACCCAGCTCTGCAGCTTCACCAGTTCACCCTGCAGGCGGAACAACTCGCTGAAGTAGCGGCGGCGCTCCTGCCGTTGCGGGCTGTCGCCCAGGTGATCGCTGAACAGTGAGCCCAGGTCGTGATCGTCCTCCATCAACTCCAGTTCCAGTTCTTCGTCACTGTGGTCGAGCAGCTCGCGGTGGATGCGTTGCATCAGGGTGTCGTTGGTCAACAACATGGTCAGAACTCCGACGAAGGTGGAAATCAGCATGCTATGCCGCGGTATGTGACGGCGTAGTGACGAACAGGTGATGGCAGATTTAATTGGCTTGTCATCGGGATGTCACCAAGTGCGTGGCAGGATCGTCGCAAACAGCTTCAGCGTGCGGTGCAACGCCGCTGCCGGGCCGACAAGAAAACTGCCAGGAACCTCAACCATGAAAGGTGATGCCTCCCTTTTTGCTGCCATTGACCTGGGCTCCAATGCGTTTCGCCTGATGATCGGCCAGCCGGTCAAACGCAACCAGGCGTTCATGATTCGGGAGCTGAAAACCCTGCGTGAGCCTGTGCGGCTGGCCGAAGGGTTTCAGGGCGGGGCGCTGGATGAGCTGGCACTGGATCGCGGCTGGCAGGCACTGGCGCGCTTCGGCAAGAAATTGCGGGGTTTTGAGCAAGGGCGAGTGCGGGCCGTTGCAACCAGCGCGTTGCGCGAAGCAGAAAATGCCGATCTGTTCCTGGCCAGCGCCGAACGCCACCTGGGGTTTCCCATCGACGTCATTTCCGGGCAGGAAGAAGCCCGTCTGGTCTACGCCGGCGTGGCCCATCGAAATCCCTGTGCCGAGAGCATGCGGCTGGTGGTGGATATCGGCGGCGGCTCGACCGAGCTGATTCTGGGGCGCGGCAGCGAGCCGCTGGTCTCCCAGAGCATCGCCATCGGCAGCGGCACTTTCGGTGCGCGCTACTTTGCCGGCGGACGCATCACCGCCCAGGCGCTGCTCGAAGCGGAACTGGTCGCTACCCTCGAGTTCGACAAGGTTGCCCGGCGTTATCGTGCCCAGGGTTGGCAGCAGACCATTGGTTCTTCAGGCACGGCACGCATGCTGGCGCGGATTCTCAATGCCAATGGTCTGAATGATCCGGGGCAGGACGGCATCACCTACAGCGGTTTGCTGCGCCTGTCGTTGCGGCTGCTGGAGGTGGGTCACGTGAAGAAGCTCAAGCTGGCGGGGTTGCAGGCCCATCGCATGAGCATCCTGCCGGGTGGGTTGGTGCTGATGCTGGCGGCGTTCAAGGTGTTTGGTATCAATCACATGACCCCGTCGGAGCCCGGTCTGCGTTTCGGGGTTCTTCATGGCCTGATGTCGCGGCACTGACATGCATCTTGCGGATGATGAAAAACCCTGTGGCGAGGGTACGCATTCATAAAAGGTTGCGTGGATGTTCATCGCCCAGCCGCATCCGCCAACGCCGCCGCCACCTGCTTCTCGATTTCCTTCTCATCCAGCCCCCGCCCGAAATGCTTCAGGTAGCGCCCCTGGCTGTCGAGCAGGAACAGAATGGTCGAGTGATCCATCATGTAATCCCCCGGCTTATCCCCGGTGGGCACTTTCTTGTAATACACGTGATAAGCATCGGTGATGCGGGTGATCTCCTGCGCCGAGCCGGTCAGGCCGACGAAATCGCTGGCGAAGAAATTCACGTATTCCTTGAGCTTTTTCGGCGTGTCTCGCTCCGGGTCGATGGTCACGAAGATCGGTCGCACGCTGATGCCTTGCTGCTGTTGTAGCTGGCGACTGATGCGGGCCATTTTCGCAAGGTCCGTGGGGCAGATGGCCGGGCAGGTCATGAAGCCGAAATACAGCAGCGCCGGCTGGCCGAAACTGCGTTCGTTGACCCGTTGGCCATTCTGATTGGTCAGCTGGAACGGCCCGCCGATATCGGTGCGGGTCGCGGCCAGGGTGCTCGCGGTCATTGCCGTCAACAGCACGGCGATCAGCCACTTCATCCTTCAAAACCCTCCGGAATAGGTCAGCGCCAGGCCGACCAGTTCGGACATCTGGCCGTCCTCTTTCTGGGTGCCGGCGGACACCCCGAGCTTGATCTGGCCGGTGATGTTGTAGGTCACGCTCAGTTCGTTCAGATAATCCTGGCGATCCGCGCCACCCGTTGATTCGCGATGCTTGTCGGTGCGGGTTGCGCCGACGGACCAGTCGCCGAAATCGAAGGTCAACGAAGTGGTCAGGTAGCGGGTGTCGTTGCCCTTGATCCCGCCTTCGCTTTCCACATCGGCGAATTCGATGAAGGGCACGATATCGAAGTAACGACCCTCCAGCGTCGGCTCAAGATCGGTGCTCGGCTCCCAGGCCCAGATGTAGCGGGCCGAAGCGATCTTGATGGTCTCATCGTCCTCGCCCGGCGGCGTGGCTTGGGTCTCGTCCTCGGCCTGTTTGTTGAACATGTAGCCGGCCTGCAGTTCCAGATACGGAATCGCCGGAATCGCCAGCCAGTTGACTGTCACCGCATAAGAGTCGAGCTTGCCGGTGTTGGAAGGTCCGCCGTCGCTGCGCTCCAGCTTCTCGCCATGGCGCAAGTACGGACGACCGAGGAATGAATTGTCCGCGGTGTAGATGCTCACGTTCGGCTCGATCATCCCCAGGCGCTGATCGAAAAAGCGGTACGCCACGGTGCCGCCGAGCATGCCGTCCAGGTCGTAGGTGCTGACGAAATCCTCGGTGTACAGGCCCGGTGCCTGGTCCTGGGCGCGGCCGAAGGGCACGTGGTATTTGCCGACCATGAACGCCGAGTTGGCGTTGTTCTGGTAGTAGTTGAGGTCGTTGATCACCAG
Source organism: Pseudomonas sp. C1C7 (assembly GCF_013359595.1). GTDB lineage: Bacteria > Pseudomonadota > Gammaproteobacteria > Pseudomonadales > Pseudomonadaceae > Aquipseudomonas. Next base: position 26,072 of record NZ_JABFMP010000030.1, read on the forward strand.
GCCCACGTCCTCGAAGAAACGCTTCTGCCCAGGCTCCGGCCCGTCGATGGGGTTGATCTCGGCGGACAGCTGGATCTGCTGGTCATGGGTGAAGCGCAAGTAGAAGGTCGCGTTGATGTCCGGGTAGGCGTCGGTGCTGTTGCGGTTGCCGCCCTGGGGCGAGTCGGAATGCACGTGGTCGTATTGGAAGGTCGCGTCGTAATCCATGCCGACGTTGGGGTACTGCCCGTCATCGGCCAGGGTCGCTTCGATGCCGCACACCGATCCCATCACTAACATTGCCAGGCGATAGTTGTTCATGGCGCGAACCCCTTATCGACCTGCGACTTGACCAGCGGGCTGGACGCTTTCGGGTCCTGACCGGTGTTGCGCAGGTAGGAGCACAACTGGTTGTTTTCACCGTACAGGCCGCCCAAAGGTTCGAGCTTGACCGCCTGTTCGTAGTCCTCGGGCTTGACCACCTGAATCGCCTGCATCATGCCGCCGTCCTCGTGTTCGAGGATGTGGCAGTGGTAGACGAACTTGCCGAGGATCACCGGATCGCGGAAGGGGATGCGCACGGTGATCGAGCCGGTGGCGGGGATGAACACGTTGTCGCGGTAGCCGCTGAACTCCACCTTCTTGCCGTTGATCTCGGTGACCTGGAAATCGACCTGGTGGATGTGGAACTGGTGCAATTCCTGGGACGGGTTGAACAGCCGCCACTCTTCGACGTCGCCGAGTTTCACCGTGGTGTTGACCCGGTCCAGCTCGAAGCGCGTGCCATTGATCAGGAACGCATTGGGGTCGGTGTCCGAGTCCTGAAAGGCGAACTGGCGGGTTTTGTTCACCGCAATCTTGCTGAAGTCTTCGGCGGGCGGGTAGGCGCTGGTGATCTGCTTGGTCGCCACCTGCGCGCCACTGGAGCGCAGGATCGCCAGTTTGACGCCCGGGTATTGGTCGCCCGCCGGCCCGGTGTTGCCCGAGCCTGCTTCGATTTCATAGGTGCCGGCGGGCGGCCCGACCACCAGCACGCTGAAGCGCGCCGACGGCCCGATCAGCACCTGCTTGGTGTCGACCCGGCGCGTCACGGTATTGCCGTCCCGGGACAGCACCTGCATCGACTGGCCATTGATCCTGATGCGGAAATACTGGTTGGCGGCAATGTTGATGAAGTGCCAGAGCTGGGTTTCCCCGGGCCTGATGTCGATGGTGGGCACTTCCTGGCCATTGATCGTGCGGATCGACGGGGCGCTGGTGATGATTTCGCTGGCGACTTTTCCGGTCAGGGTTTTCTGGAAATTGCGTAGCACCAGCACCTGTTCCTTGATGCCCTTGAGTTCGGGGAAGGGGTCGAGCATGCCGTCCACCAGAATCGGCCCGGCGATCCCCGCCGAGACCTGGCGCTGGGAGCCGCCGTGGAAATGGCTGTGATACCAGTAGGCGCCGGGGCTGTGAGCCAGCGGCAGCTTGACGTTGTACTCGCCGATCTTGTGCGGCTGGGTCACGCGGAAAATGTTGTCGCCTTCGTCCAGTGGCGACACCTGCATGCCGTGGAAATGCAGGTTGGTGATTTCGTCCATGCGGTTGTCCAGGCGAATCGCCATGGTTCCGCCCGGCCGGGTGCGAATCAGTGGCGAATCGTAATCGCCGTTGAACACCAGGGACACGTAGCGCTCATTGCCCACATTCACCTGCTGCTCGGCGGCCGTCAGCGTGGCATGGGTCACGCCGCTGGCATCGTAGGTGAATTCGGGGTTCTGTCGCAGAGGTGGCGAGGCGGGTTCGCTGGCGTGCTGCGTTGAGCAACCGGTCAACGCGATAGCCAGCAGGTTTGCGTGCAGTGCAAGGGAACGGACGCTGAAAGCTCTGGGCATGATCGCGACCTTCGTTGGCCTGGCGATGAACTACGAATGCAGTTCGCCTGTGGGTTGCCTGTGGGTTGCCGAAGCTGAGCCGCGGGCACACCGCGCCAAGCCTCACCCTGTATGAAGTAGAGGCTGTTGCGCGCAACTTTCCGCAGTCTAGAACAGCAATGTTGGCACGCAAGTTTTTGCGAATTGATGCTATTTACTATCCGATGAGTTGCATGTTTTAAAAGTTGACCCTGTCATTTACATCAGTGGGCGATGGAAAGGCTGAGTATCAAATAGTGTTGTTTTGTTGAAACACTCAAAGATCTTTCTTCGCTTCCTTGTCCAGATGTTTGTCTTCCTTGTGCCGTTCCTTATCCAGTTTCCTGGCTTCCTTATCGATATCCTTTCCATCGCGATCGACATCGTGGTCCAGGTCTCGGACGCCATCACGCACGTCCTTTTCAATATCGTCTTCGGCGTGGGCGATGGTTATGTAAGAGGCTGCACCCGTGACCAGCAGTGAGGCAATGAGGATTGTTTTGAGCATTCGCATGTTTGTCGGCTCCTGTTTTGTTCCGCGCCAGTGTTTGTATTAGAGAATAAAAACTAGTTGCAACCAGTGTTTGTCGCCAAGCCATTGGTCGTTTGGGCAAGTGCGCCGACTATCAGAATTTCCGGGGCGGGGAGGGCCGATTCAAAGAGGTGGATTACGCTATTCGGGGTATGTGGGGTGCCGTTCTTTTTGATGACGAGGTGCATCGATGACAGACGAGCGCAACAGTGCGCTGGATGACGACATCTGCGTCCACATCTTCGCCTCGTCCGGGGCAATGGTGGGGGTGTGTCTGACGGTCGTGGGGATTCTTCGAGTGGTGATCAATATTCGCCAGGAGGATTTGATCGGGCAGAATCTGTTGGCGGTCAATGCGATCATTTATCTGATGACCTGTTTGATTGCGTATTGGGCGCTGCGTACGCGCAAGGTCAAGCGCAATCACCGGTTGGAGCGGATTGCGGATGGATTGTTTTTGTTTGGGCTTACGCTTACGACTGTTACTACGGTGTTTATCACGATTGCCATGTCTACGGCCTGATCGCGGTCCCGTGTAGGAGCTGCGGAAGGCTGCGATCTTTTGATTTTGCTTTTGAAGATCAAAAGATCGCAGCCTTCGGCAGCTCCTACATTGGTTCGATGTGGATCACAGATTTTGTGTTCACCACAAAACCTGTGGGAGCTGGCTTGCCAGCGATGGCGGCCTGACAGCCAGCTCGATTTCACGGATATACCCAAAACCACTGTGTGGGCTTGCTCGCGAAAGCGGTGTGTCAGTCGACATAAGCAGTGGCTGACCCGACGCCTTCGCGGGCAAGCCCGCTCTAACAAGGGATGGCTATTGAGTCTGCAGATTCTCGATCAGCCACTCGCTGAAGCTGCGCGCATTGGTCTCACTGTCCCGATGCGTCAGCAGCGCCCAATTGGGGCCGCGGATGGTTTGTTCCACCAGTGGTTGTAACTGCCCATTCGCGCGCGCCTGCCGACTCAACAACTGACTGACCAACGCAATCCCAAGCCCCGCACAAGCCGCATCCAACAGCAACCCCGGATCGGAGAAGTTCAGCCCCTGGTCCTGTTGCCCGACATCAATCCCCGATTCCACCGCCCAATGACTCCAATCCATCTCCCGTTCGCCATGCAGGGTCGTGCGCTGCTCTAGCGGTAGCGCCAACAAACCCGGGTGACACGCCGGATAAAGCCGATCGGTACACAGCACCTTGAAGCTGCACTCCGCCTGGGAGCTGATGTCATCACGCACGGCGATGTCGATGGTCTGGGTGGCCATGTCCGGCACTTCATCGGTGCTGAAAATCCACAGATCGACCTGCGGATGCCGACGGCGCAAATCCCCAAGACGCGGCAGCAGCCAGTGACGGGCGAAGGCCGGGGTGGTGTTGAGCACCAGTTGGTTGGGTTTCTGATACTGCCCGAGCCTGCGAATGCCCACCGCCAGTTGCTGCAGCATCGCCTGGGTGGTGCTCAGCAGGTCGTGGCCGGCGTCGGTCAGGCTGACGCTGCGTCCGCTGCGGAAAAACAGCGGCTGCTCAAGGTACGCCTCGAGGCTGCGGATCTGCTGGCTGATGGCCGACTGGGTCAGGTGCAGCTCCTCGGCGGCCTTGTGAAAACTGCCCAGGCGGGCGGCGGCTTCAAAGCCGCGCAGGGTGCTGAGCGGCGGCCAGTGCTTGAGCATATTGATAAGTTCCTCTAATCACTTTTCTGCAAAATCCATCGTTTGTTCGCCCGTTTTACGCGCCGTAGCATGCATGCCAAGACTGTCAAGGCAGTTTTCATTGAACACAATGGCTTAACTAAAGGGCTTTTTATCATGCAGCAGAACGAGATGGGAAACAGCGGTTGGATGATGCCGGCGGAGTGGGTCCGCCATGCCGCCACCTGGATGGTCTGGCCGCACAACAAGGAACTCTGGGAGTCGGGCTGGCGTGTGACCTTGGCCCAGGTTCAGCAGGATTTCGCCGGCGTGGCCAACGCCATTGCCCGTTTCGAACCGGTGAAAATGGTCGTCGATCCGTCCGCCGTCGCCAGCGCCAAGGCCCTGTGCGGTCCGAACATCGAGCTGATAGAACTTTCGGTGAACGACAGCTGGTGCCGCGACTCCGGTCCAAGCTTCGTCTGCCACCCGCAACAAGGTCTGGCCGGGGTCAGCTGGCGCTTCAACGCCTGGGGTGGCAAGTCGGCCCATGACCTGGACGAAGGCCTGGCGCGTCGCGTGCTCAATCATCTGGGCCTGCCGTGCTTCGGCACGCCGCTGAGCAACGAAGGCGGCGCCATTCATGTCGACGGCGAAGGCACGCTGATCACCACCGAATCGGTGCTGCTCAACCCCAACCGCAACCCGGGCGTGAGCAAGGCCGAGATGGAAGAGATCTTCAGCCGCCTGCTGGGCGTGAAGAAAACCATCTGGCTGCCGGGCGATCCGGACTACGTCACCGGCGACATGACCGACGGCCACGTCGATGGCGTCTGCGCCTTCGCTCGCCCCGGTGTATTGCTGGTGGACGCCACCCGCGACCAGAACTCGGTGTACGCCGAAGTCGCCCGGGAAAATCGCCGCGCCCTGGAACTGGCCACCGATGCGCGTGGGCGCAAGTTCGACATGATCGAGCTGTTCGAGGCCAGCGAAGCGGTGGACACTGAAGCCGAAGTGTTCTGCGCCTCCTACACCAACTTCTACATCGCCAACGACGCGATCATCATGCCGGCCTATGGCATCGCCGCCGATGACGTCGCCGCGCAAACCCTGGCCCAGGCCTTCCCCGGGCGCGAAGTGGTGCCGGTGCGCATCAACCATCTGGCCCATGGCGGCGGCGGGGTGCATTGCATCACCCAACAGCAACCGGCCTGGCCGGTGGAGGGTTGATGCCATGACGATTCTGACCGTCGCCACCACCCAGATGCCTTGCACCTGGGACCTGAAAGGTAACCTTGATCAGGCGGAGCAACTGGTCCGCGAAGCCGCCGCCAAGGAAGCCCAGGTGATCCTGTTGCAGGAGCTCTTCGCCACGCCGTATTTCTGCATCGAGCAAAGCCACCAGCACCTGGCCCTGGCCGAGACCTTCGGCGACAGCACCGTGCTCAAGCGCTTCGCCGCGCTGGCCCGGGAGCTGGGCGTGGTGCTGCCCCTGAGCTGGTTCGAGAAGGCCGGCAACGCCTACTTCAATTCCCTGTGCGTGGCCGATGCCGACGGGCGCCTGCTGGGGGTGTACCGCAAGACCCATATCCCCAACGCCATCGGCTATCAGGAGAAGGAATACTTCAGCCCCGGCGACACCGGTTTCCGGGTCTGGGACACCGCGTTCGGGCGCATCGGCGTGGGCATTTGCTGGGATCAGTGGTTCCCCGAAACCGCCCGCTGCCTGGCCCTGATGGGCGCTGAAGTGCTGCTGTTCCCGACGGCCATCGGCTCCGAGCCTGGCTGCGCGACGCTGGACTCGCGCGATCACTGGCAGATGACCATGCGCGGTCACGCGGCCGCGAACATTCTGCCGGTGGTGGCGTCCAACCGCGTCGGCCGGGAAACGGCGACCACGGATCCGACCTTGCAGATGAGCTTCTACGGCTCGTCCTTCATCAGTAACCACAAGGGCAAACTGCTCGTCGAGGCCGACCGCGACAGCACCGGTGTGCTGGTGCACGGCCTGGACCTTGCGGCCATGCGCGAAGAGCGCCTGAGCTGGGGCATCTACCGCGACCGTCGCCCGGAAATGTACGGGGCCATGCTGGGCCTGGACGGTCGCCACATCCATGCACGCTGGAATGCCCAGGGGGTCTGACATGCGTACCTTCAATCGACTGCTGCCCGCCGTCCTCGCACTGGCGGTCAGCGCCGCGGCACCTGCGCTGCATGCCGAGGAGAAAACCCTGCGGCTGTACAACTGGGCCGACTATTTCGCCGAGGACACCCTGAGCCGTTTCACTGCTGAAACGGGGATCAAGGTGATCTACGACGTCATGGACGGCAGCGAAACCCTGGAAGCCAAGATGCTCGCCGGTGGCAGCGGTTACGACCTGATCTTCCCCGGCGACACCGTGGCCGAGCGCCTGATGCGCGCCGGCAGCCTGTTGCCCCTGGACCGCTCGAAACTCACCGAACTGTCGGACATCGAGCCGGGCCTGCAAAAACTGCGCGGGCAATACGAGCACTCCAGCGCGGCCACCGTGCCCTACACCTGGGGCACCATCGGCCTGACCTACAACCAGGAGCAGATCAAAAAGCGCCTGCCCGATGCCCCGGTCAACAGCCTGGACATGCTGTTCAAACCGGAGCTGGCGGCGCAGTTCGCTGATTGCGGCATCTCGGTGATCGATTCCCCTGACGAGGTGCTGGCGGTGGTGCTCCACTACCTGGGCCGCGAACCGCGCAGCGCCAGGCCGGAGGACCTGAAGGCAGCCAGCGCCTTGCTGCAGAAACTGCGGCCGTACGTGCGCAAGTTCCAGTCGCAACCGGTGACGGACCTGGTGAACGGCAACCTGTGCCTGTCCCTGGGCTACAGCGGCGACATGACCCAGGCGCAGCGCACCGCGGATTCGGCCGGCAAGAAGACCACCTTCCAGTACCGCATTCCCAAGGAAGGCACGACGGTGTGGATGGACACCATGGCCATTCCCGTGGACGCCAAACACCCGGAATACGCCTATGCGTTCATCAACTTCGTCATGCGCCCGCAGAACATGGCGGCCATCAGCAACTTCACCGGCTACCCGACTTCCAACGCCAAGGCGCGGCCAGGTGTGGATGCGAGCATGCGCGACAACCCGGACATCTATATTGATGAAGCCACCTACGCGCGCCTGATCCCGGGCAAGGATATTCCCCAGGCCGACATGCGTGCCCGCATGCGCACCTGGACCAAGTTCAAAACGGCCACAAGCCAGTAAACCCGAACCCGTAGTCAAAGGCCGGCACGATCTGCCGGCCCATTTTCAGGAACACCTACATGTCGACGCGTCGCGAATTCATCAAACAGGTATCGGTGCTTGCCGGTATGGGAGCCGCTTTCACCGGGCTCGGCCTGTCACCCGCCGCCGTGCTGGCGGCCAGCGCAGAGCGTTGGTACATGCCCGATGAGGGCGACAAACATGAGCAGGCCTTCATCGCCTTCGGCGCCCAGGACGCGGTCTGGGAAGACTTCACCCCGGACGTGCAAGCGGCGCTCGGGCGCATCGCGCGGGCCATTGCCGACTATGAGCCGCTGACCGTGTTCTGCCGCAAGAGCGAACGGGACCTGGCCGAGGCGCATTGCGGCAGCGCCAATGTCACCTACGTCATCACCGAGCTGGACGACATCTGGATGCGCGACATCGGCGCCAATTTCGTGGTCGATGGCAAGGGCGGGCTGGGCGCCGTGGATTTCAACTTCAACGGCTGGGGCAACAAGCAGCGGCACGGCAAGGATGCGCGGCTGGCGGCGCTGATCGCCAGGAACGAGCAGGCCAGCTACCTGCGCAGCGAGCTGGTGGGCGAGGGCGGTGGCATCGAAGTGGACGGTCACGGCACCGGGATCATGACCGAAAGCAGCTGGATCAACGCCAACCGCAATCCCGACTGGACCAAGGCCGAGGTCGAGGAAGAGCTGAAATTCCGTCTGGGCCTGCGCAAGATCATCTGGCTGCCGGGGATCAAGGGCAAGGACATCACCGACGCCCATGTCGATTTCTATGCCCGTTTCGTCAAGCCGGGGGTGGTGATCGCCAACCTCGACACCGACCCGCGGTCCTACGACAACAAGGTCACCAAGGCCCATCTGGAGATCCTCAGGAACGCCACGGACGCCGATGGTCGCAAGCTGCAGGTGCACACCGTGTCGCCGCCGCTCAAGCCGCGCAAGAGCAAGTTCAGCCAGGGCAATGACGACTTTGCCGCCGGTTACATCAACTATTTCGTGATCAACGGGGCGATCATCGCACCGCAGTTCGGTGACAAGGAGGCCGACCGCAAGGCGTTCGACCTGCTGTCCAGGCTCTATCCGGATCGCGAAGTAGTGCAGCTCAATATCGACGCCATCGCCGCCGGTGGCGGGGGCATTCACTGTGTGACCAGTCATCAGCCAAGGGTCTAGCAGGGGGAGTGGGGGCGTCTGTTAGACTGGCGGACGTCCCTTTACCTTCCTCGAACAAGAGAGCCCCATGGCCAATCAAGACGTCGTCTTCTATCCCGATCCCGACCAGGATTCCATTTCCTCCGATGTTGCCGAGTTCAACGGCATCCTGATGACCACGCAGATCCCGACCCGCTTCGACGGTACCCTGGAACTGGGCGACATCACCGTGCAGAGCGAATGCACCCTGCAAGCGCTGAAGGTTGCACTGGAAGGCGCCGGCAGCTCCATGGACCGGGTCATGCACCTGACCATCTACCTCACCGACATGACCGACCGCGCCGCGTTCAACGAAGTCTACAAGCGCTTCTTCGCCAAGCCATGGCCAGTACGCGCCGCGGTCGGCGTTGCCGCCCTGGCGGTGGAAGGCATGCGCGTGGAAGTCGTGGCCATGGCCGCCAAGGCCTGATTCCCGCCAAACCTGGTCAGTAAAGCCAGACGCACTTACCTGTGGCGAGGGGGCGGTGCGACGTTTCGACAAGCCCCCTCGCCACAATTTCCTCCTCACTTGTGCATTCTCCCCACCACCCGGCAGCACACAGATGCCCGTCAGGCAATTCGCCGGTACAATGCGCCCCTCGACCGTGACCGCCTGACTAAAAAAACATATGTCCTTGCCCAAACATCACCTGGAATTGCTCAGCCCCGCCCGTGACGTGGCCATCGCCCGCGAGGCGATCCTGCATGGTGCCGACGCCGTCTACCTCGGCGGCCCGAGCTTCGGCGCACGCCACAACGCCTGCAACGAGGTGAGCGATATCGCCGGCCTGGTGGAATTCGCCCATCGCTATCACGCGCGGGTCTTCACCACCATCAACACCATCCTGCACGACAACGAGCTGGAGCCGGCGCGCAAGCTGATCCACGAGTTGTACGATGCCGGCGTCGATGCGCTGATCGTCCAGGACCTGGGCGTGATGGAACTGGACATCCCGCCGATCGAGCTGCACGCCAGCACCCAGACCGACATCCGCACCCTGGCCCGGGCGAAATTCCTCGATCAGGCCGGTTTCTCGCAACTGGTACTGGCCCGTGAGCTGAACCTGCAGGAAATCCGCGCCATCGCCGACGAGACCGAGGCGGCGATCGAGTTCTTCATTCACGGCGCGCTGTGCGTGGCGTTCTCCGGCCAGTGCAACATTTCCCACGCGCAGACCGGGCGCAGCGCCAACCGTGGCGACTGCTCCCAGGCCTGCCGTCTGCCGTACACCCTCAAGGACGACCAGGGTCGTGTGGTCGCCTACGAAAAACACCTGCTGTCGATGAAGGACAACAACCAGAGCGCCAACATCCGCGCCCTGGTGGAAGCCGGCGTGCGCTCGTTCAAGATCGAAGGGCGCTACAAGGACATGGGCTACGTGAAGAACATCACCGCCTACTACCGCCAGCGCCTGGACGATGTGCTCGAAGACCGCCCGGACCTGGCCCGCGCCTCCAGCGGCCGCACCGCGCACTTCTTCGTGCCCGATCCGGACAAGACCTTCCACCGTGGCAGCACCGACTACTTCGTGACCGACCGCAAGGTCGACATCGGCGCCTTCGATTCGCCGACCTTCACCGGCCTGCCGGTGGGTGTGGTGGAAAAGGTCGGCAAGCGCGATCTGACAGTGGTCACCCACGAGCCGCTGTCCAACGGCGACGGCCTCAACGTGCTGCTCAAGCGTGAAGTGGTCGGCTGGCGTACCAACATCGCCGAGCCCAAGGGTGAATTCGAGGAAGACGGCGAGAAGCGCTACCGCTACCGCGTCGAGCCCAACGAAATGCCGGAAGGCCTGTACAAGCTGCGTCCGAACCATCCGTTGAGCCGCAACCTGGACCACAACTGGCAGCAGGCCTTGCAGAAGACCTCCGCCGAGCGTCGCATCGGCGTGGCCTGGGTCGCGCGTCTGGACGAGCAGCGCCTGCAATTGACCGCCACCAGCGAGGAGGGCGTCAGCGCCAGCGTGACCCTGAACGGTCCGTTCGGTGTGGCCAACAAGCCGGAGCAGGCGCTGGAGCAGTTGCGCGACTTGCTGGGCCAACTCGGCACCACCGAGTACCACGCCACCGACATCAAGCTGGACGCGCCGCAGGCGTTCTTCATCCCCAACTCGCAGCTCAAGGCCCTGCGCCGCGAGGTGATCGAGGCGCTGACCGTGGCGCGGGTCAAGGCGCATCCGCGCGGCGGTCGCAAGGCCGAGGCCACGCCACCGCCGGTGTACCCGGAATCGCACCTGTCGTTCCTGGCCAACGTCTACAACCAGAAGGCCCGGGATTTCTATCACCGTCACGGGGTGAAATTGATCGACGCGGCGTACGAGGCCCATGAGGAGCCGGGCGAAGTGCCGGTGATGATCACCAAGCACTGCCTGCGCTTCTCCTTCAACCTGTGCCCGAAACAGGCCAAGGGCGTGACCGGCGTGAAGACCAAGGTCGCACCGATGCAACTGATCCACGGCGATGAAGTGCTGACCCTGAAGTTCGACTGCAAGCCGTGCGAGATGCACATCATCGGCAAGATGAAAGGCCACATCCTCAACATGCCGCAGCCTGGCAGCGTGCAGCCCGTGGTCGGCTACATCAGCCCCGAAGACCTGCTCAAAACCATCCCCCGCGCCCCGCACTAAGTCCACTCGGCTACCTGCAGGCGCTGTGTAGGAGCTGTGTAGGAGCTGTGTAGGAGCTGTCGAGTGAAACGAGGCTGCGATCTTTTAATTGTTTAAAAGCAAAATCAAAAGATCGCAGCCTTCGGCAGCTCCTACAGAAATAATGCGTTATGTCGCGTCCCCTTGTGGGAGCGAGCCTGCTCGCGATGCCTTCTGCCCCCCCCCAAACTGGCGGCCCGCCAAGGCTGTGCTAGCGTCTTGAGGTCATCCCTTATTTGCGAGCTTCTGCCATGGACGAGACAATCGTTAATGTAACCACCGAGAAGTTCAACGCACTTATTGCAGTCGTGCAGGCTTATGGTGTCGCTTTTGCGGTCAAAGTGCTGGTCGCCATCGGTTTCTGGATCGTCGGCCGCTGGCTGATCGGATTTGCCGTCGGCATGGTGCAAAAGGCCCTCGGCAAGCAGAAGGTCGATCCGACCGTGCTGCGTTATGTCGGCTCGGCCATCACCGTCACCCTGAACATCATTCTGGTCATCGCCATCCTCGGCTACCTGGGCATGCAGACCACCACCTTCGCGGCACTGCTCGCCGCGGTCGGCCTGGCGATCGGCATGGCCTGGTCGGGGCTGCTGGCGAATCTTGCGGCCGGCGCCTTCATCATCGTGCTGCGGCCGTTCAAGGTCGGCGATTTCATCTGTGCCGGCGGCGTGACCGGTACGGTAATGGAGATCGGCCTGTTCGCCACCTCGATCAACACCCCGGACAACGTGCTGACCCTGGTGGGCAACAACAAGATCTTCAGCGACAACATCCAGAACTACACCCACAACCCGTTCCGCCGGGTCGAGCTCAAGGCTCAGCTGTCCGGTGCCGCTGACTGGAAAGCCGCGGCGGCCTTGCTGAAAGAGAAAATCGCCGCCGTTCCCAACGTGCTGGAAACCCCGGCGATCGACGTGGAGATTCTCGAGTTCAACCTGGTCGGCCCGGTGCTGGCGGTGCGTCCGTACTGCCACAACGAGCATTACTGGCAGGTGTATTTCGACACCAACCGCATCATCAAGGATGCCCTCGGCGAAGCCGGTTTCCCGGCGCCAATGCCGGCGCAGACGGTGATCTTCCAGCAAGGCGCCGCGTTGCCGGGACCGCTTGCAGGCAAGTAAGGCCGCTTCATGGCTCAGCGTTGGCGGTTTCGGCCGCCAATGCGATTGATCAACAGCAAGCAACCTCCGACCAGCAACGCCGCCGCGGCCACGAGCAAAGGGGAAGGGCGTTGCGCGAATGTCTGGAGCGGCCGTGCATCTATCCTGGCCAGCGCAATATCGACCCGGGCGCGAAAGGGCTCCGGGCTCAGTTCCAGGCGTGCGCCATCGCCCAGGGTCAAGGTCAGGTCCTCGACAATGCCGGCAATCCGGCCGGGAAACACCGGCTCGCCCGTCGGGTCGAGCTGATCGTAGAAAAACTGCTGACCCTCGAGCCAGCCGACGGCGGTCTGCAGTTCGGGGCCCAGGTAGTATTTGCCATCAAGGAAAAAACCCGGAAAGTGATGCGCGCGCTCGACACTGTCGACGACGTAACGCTCGCCCGGCTTCATGCCGGTGGCTGGAGCAATCATGGTGCGGTCCTCCGTGTTGTAAGCGATCAACTGAAAAGCCCGCCATCAATAGCGCGGGCTTTGCGGTTTTTGCCAAGTGGGGCCTTTCACCGATCAGCTCCCGGTGCCCTTGCCATCACCACCGCCTTTGGAGCCGCCTGCCGGAGCCGGTCCGTTGTCGGTGGTGCCTGCATCGGCGCCGTTGGTTGCCGAGCCGGTCTTGCCATCGATGCCTTTGGTCATGCTGCCGCCATCTGTGCCGGTGCCGACACTGTTCGATTCATCGCCTTGCGGCTGTGCGGTGCCGGGTGGAAGGGCAGAGCCCTCGGTGGTCTTCTCGGCGGCCAGGGCGCTCAGGGAACTGGCGGACAACAGGCCGGCGAGTGCCAGGGCGATTAATTTGCTGTTGATCATTTGAGTCTTCCTTGCTGAGTGGATGTATCCATTGGAAGAATCGCCCGGAGTGAAAGTGCAGCGCAGCGGACGAGCGGCAGTGCGGTCATGCCACCGAGCCTGAGGTTGGCGCGATATTTGTGGGACAACACAATACCTGTAGGGGCGAGGCTTGCCCGCGAAGGCGTCAGCACAGTCGACATCGATGTTGGATGTGCCGGCCTCTTCGCGGGCAAGCCTCGCTCCTACAGGGGGCGGGGCGCGGAATGTCAGTTGCCGTCGGCCACCTTGCGCTCGATTTCGTCAACCTTGCGCTGGACTTCATCAGCCTCGGGTTCGTCGTCGGAAGACGGAGTGGCAGGCAGGGGTTCATCCGGGATGTCAGCAGGATCATGGTCGTTCATGAGGGCTTCCTCCAGTGTGTTCACATTGGATGAAGCACCACGGGGCGAGTTCGAGTTTATCGCCGGCCGGTTGTTCGACGCTGGAAGACCGCCCGCAACCCAAGGCAAATCATCGCCCCGAGAAACGCCAACGCCATGTCCTTCTGCGAATCCCAGATGTCCTTCTGGGTAGCGACGAAGGCTTCGGCCTGATCGTCGCCCAGGTACTAACAGGGGCAGCCAGGACGATGGCCACCGCTGTCGCCAGCAGGATCGCTGCCTGGACAGGGGTGGCCGACTCCAGCGTGGCAGGTTCGTTACGAGGCGCGAGACTCAAAACGCGCCGGAGCCGAAATAGATGAAGGTCACGGCTGCGGCAATGGCGAACGCGCCCAGGGCTTTGGAGGCGAAACGATGCGCTCGGGAAGAACCGGTCGATCGCGGCAGATGTGTGCCGGAATACACCGGGCGGCTGAAGTAGCCGTCCATGGTGGCCTTGTAGGTGAAGCGCAGGCCGATGATCAGAAACAGCACGATCAGGCTGATGACGATCGCCTGGATAATCGTCGGATCGACCGTGGGTTTGGGCAATTCTTCTTCGCAGGCGGTGCTGAAGTCTTCGGCGATGCTGATGCGCCCGTCATCCAGCGAGGCCAGCAACGGGCCCTGGCCACCGGGCAGGTTGAGGTCCCGCGCCTGATACTTCCAGAGCGTGGCCGAGCCTTCCCGGCAATAGGTGAAACCGCTCGGATTGGAGGCGACGATGATGCAGGCGTCGTTGATTCCGTGTTTCTTCAAGGTCTCGGTGGCCGACCTTGTGAAGTCCAGCTCCAGGACGGGAATGCTGCCATTGGCGAGCGCGCCGGCGGACACCACCAGGCTTCCCAAGAGACAAAGCGTCGAGATGTTCAAGGTTATATCCTTGTTTTTATTGGTTTTTTACTTTGCTGGTGAGTGCTGCGCTTCGTCCCTTGAGTAAGTCTAGTTTGCAAATGGCGGCTTGATGTTCAAATTGTGTGAAGCCAATCACGTATTTTACTGGCGCGGGGTGGGGCGACAGACGACATGGCGGACTTCGCCGGGCTGTGCCTTACTCGGGGATTGAGCCGCCTGCCGAAGAAGACGAAAAGCATCATGCACAAGGACATCACGGGTTCGACACCCGCGCAGGGCACGGACTCTGCCTCTGATTTTATCGACGGGAAAATCCGCGAACTCAACGACTGGCGCGGTCAGACACTGGCCCGGGTGAGGGCGCTCATCAAGCAGGCCGACCCCGATGTGGTGGAGGAAGTGAAGTGGCGGGGCGTGCCGGTCTGGTCACACGACGGGATCATCTGCACCGGTGAAACCTACAAGCAGGCGGTGAAATTGACCTTTGCCAAGGGCGCGGCGCTGGAGGATCCGTCGGGGTTGTTCAATGCCAGCCTTGAAGGCAATACCCGGCGGGCGATCGATCTGCATGAAGGCGACAGCATCGACGGAGCCGCGCTCGAGGCCCTGATCCGCGCGGCCATACAACTCAACATCGCCAAACACAAATAGCCCGCTACACCTGTCCCCTGTAGGCGCGAGCATGCTCGCGATGCAATCCCAGGCACCGCGGGGCATCAGGCTGCCAGCGTTATCGTTAACGACCATTCGCGGGCAAGCCTCGCTCCCACAGGTCCAGCGCCCCACAGGTGCTGAATCAACCCCGCTTGGGCAACGTCCAATTCGGCCGAATGAAATGGCAGGTGTAGCCGTTCGGATAGTGCTCCAGGTAATCCTGGTGCTCCGGTTCCGCTTCCCAGAACGGGCCGGCCGGTTCGATCTCGGTGACCACCTTGCCGGGCCAGAGGCCGGAGGCGTCGACGTCTGCCACCGTGTCCTGCGCGACGTGCTTCTGCTCTTCGCTCAGGTAATAGATCGCCGAGCGATAGCTGGTCCCCAGGTCATTGCCCTGGCGGTTTTTCGTACTCGGATCGTGGATCTGGAAGAAAAACTCGAGGATCTTGCGATAACTGATCCGCGCCGGATCGAAGATGATTTCGATCGCTTCGGCGTGGGTGCCATGGTTGCGGTAGGTCGCATTGGCTACATCGCCGCCGGAGTAGCCCACCCGCGTGGCCAGCACGCCGGGGTAGCGCCGCAACAGATCCTGCATGCCCCAGAAGCAGCCGCCGGCCAGGATGGCGGTTTCGGTGTTCGTCGTCATGTACGCATCTCCCGTCAGTGAGCGACCCCGGTGATCGGGGCCGTCAGACCATCATTGCATCTTGCCGTGATCCATCATGCTGTGGTCCATCTTGCTGTGATCCATGGTGTTGAGCGCACGGGCGTCCGCCTCGACCTTGATCGTTTCCTTCTCGCCCTTGGCGTTTTCCACGGTCAGGGTCAGCGGCACCTTGCTGCCATCGGCCACCTGGGCGGTCAGGTCCATCAGCATGATGTGATAACCATTCGGATCGAAGCTTACCGGCTTGCCGGCCGGCAGGGCGACGGACTCGACCTGACGCATGCTCATCACGTCGTCCTTCATGGTCGACTGGTGAATCTGCACCAGCTTGGCCACCGGCGACTCGACGCTCACCAACTTGCTGTCGCTGTCGGCCTGCAGGGTCATGAACGCGCCGGTCGAGTGCTGGCCGGTCACGGTGGCGCGGACCCAGGCGTCATTCACCCGGGTTTGCGCGGATGCCTGCCACGCCAGGCCAATCAGGGACATTCCCAGCACAAGCTGTTTGATACGTGCTGCGCAAAGCGAAGTCATCAGCAGACCTCCATGACGGTGAGCAGGTCTTCTGCGCACTCTTGAGCGGTAAGGGACGCGGACAGGCCCAGGCGCAGATTGCCCCGGGAGTCGAACACGAAACTGGTGGCGGTGTGGGACAGGGTGTAGGTGTCGCCGCTCGGGACCTTCTCGAAGAATACGCCGAACTCTTTGGCAACGGCGGCGGTTTCTTCCAGCGTGCCGTACAGCGCCTCGAAACTCGGGTCGAAGGCCTTGACGTACTTGTCGAGCAACTCGGGGGTATCGCGCTCCGGGTCCAGGGTGATGAAGACCACCTGCAGGCGCTCGCCATCGCGGCCCATCAGTTTCTTCGCCTGGGCCGCGCGGGCCAGCGTGGTCGGGCAGACCGCCGGGCATTGGGTGAAACCGAAGAAGATCATCGGCATCAGGCCCCGGTAGCTGCCGAGCATCCGGGTTTCGCCCTGGGAGTCCGTGAGTTTGAAGGAACGGCCCATGATCTTGTCGCTCAGATCCTTGCCGTACTTGAACGACAGCTTGCTGCTGTCATCGCAGCCGGCAAGCAGGCCGAGGCTCAGCAGGCTCATGCCCTGCAGGACCGAACGGCGGGAATACAACGTACTCATGGAAATAAAGCTTCCTGTGTAGCGACAGAAATAAACACAGTGCCTGACAGACCAGGCGGAAAAAAGCGCAGGGATGTTAACAAACTGTTGTCCGATTGCGCCTAATCGATCGCCCGCCGGTACTGCGCCAAATGGTCGCGGGCACGCGCTACACAGGCATACAAAAGCCCGTCGCGCGGACACATTGCAGATACATTCCTGCGCTTTCATGGGGGCGTCCAATCCCCACGGAGTTCATTGTCATGTTCGGCAAACTGCAAAAGGCCACCCGGTTTTTCCGCGAGAGCGCACGGCTGATGGTGGGCGTCCCCGATTACGACAACTACGTCGCGCAAATGGCCCTCAAGTCGCCAGGCGAGCCGGTGATGAGTTATGAGGACTTCTTCCGCGAGCGCCAGGAAGCCCGGTTCGGGCGGGGGAAGTGCAATACGCGGTGTTGCTGAAAACGGCGGAGCGGGCAGGTGATGGGGTCCGCTCGCCAGAGGTTCTTGGTTCGACCAAAGAGTATTTGCACTTTTATAAAGCGCCAGGTTCGCCAGCGTGCACCAGCGCGTAGCGATTTCCAGGCTGCTCCCCGCACCAGAATTCGCTCAAACCCCGCCATCGCCCATCCGCATCATCGCCTCGAAACCCATATAAACCGCACCCTCCAGCCGATCTCTCCAACGCCAATAAGCCAACTGGCACAACCCCTGCATTAACCCCCTCAAGCCCTCTCGGTCAACGACGATCGATCAACCGCACAGGTCGTGGGCAATATCGGTGGATCAGGCATGGCCGTCTGGTTTCGACACCGCAAAAGAACAGGCAAAGACGCCTGGAACCGTAAGGTTTCAGGCGTTTTTTTTTTGCTTTTTGAACCGTGATTGGCAGGGTCGTTTATGAATTCCAATGTAGCCACGTTGAACAAGCTGCAAACGCTGGTCGTGATCGGCAACGGCATGGTCGGACATCATTGTGTCGAGCAACTGATCGAGCGCGGTGCCCTTGACCGCTATAGCCTGCATGTTTTCAGCGAAGAGCCGATGCGTGCCTACGACCGTGTGCACCTGTCCGAATACTTCACCGGTCGCGATGCCGAGTCGCTGGCATTGAGCGAGGCGTCCTTGTACGAGACGCCGGGCGTCACCCTGCATCTGGGTGTGCCGGTGCTGGAAATCGATCGCGAACAGCGTCAGGTGGTGACCGCCCAAGGTCGCCTGGCTTACGACAAGCTGGTGCTGGCCACCGGTTCCTATCCGTTCGTTCCGCCGATCGAAGGCGCCGAAGGCGAGTCGCGTCTGGTCTATCGCACCCTGGAAGATCTCGACGCCATCCGTGCCGCGGCGGCCAACGCCCGGCGCGGTGTGGTGGTGGGCGGTGGTCTGCTTGGTCTGGAAGCGGCCAACGCCCTGAAGAGTCTTGGCCTGGAAGCCCATGTGGTGGAGTTCGCCCCGCGCCTGATGCCGGTGCAACTGGATGACCTCGGTGGCCTGGCGCTCAAGGCGCAGATCGAACGGCTCGGCGTCGGTGTGCACCTGTCCCGCGCCACGCAATCGATCAGCGCGGGGGAGCAGTATCGCTACCGGATGAATTTCGCCAACGACGAATTCCTCGAAACCGACCTGGTGGTGTTCTCCGCCGGTATCCGCGCCCAGGATGCATTGGCCCGCCAATGCGCGCTGGAGATCGGTCCGCGCGGCGGGGTGGTGATCGACGACACCTGCGTGACCTGCGACCCCAACATCTACGCCATCGGCGAGTGCGCATCGTGGAACGGCAGCGTGTTCGGCCTGGTCGCCCCTGGCTACCAGATGGCGCGCAGTGTTGCCGCGCGCCTGTGCGATGACGCCGCCGAACCATTCCGTGGCGCCGACATGTCGACCAAGCTCAAGCTGCTCGGTGTCGACGTCGGTTCGATCGGCGACGCCCACGCCAACACCCCGGGTGCGCGCAGCTATCAGTTCATCGATGAAACCTCGGCCAGCTATCGCCGCCTGGTGGTGGACGCCAGCGGCAAGCACGTGCTCGGTGCGGTGCTGATCGGCGACAACAGCTACTACGACACGCTGCTGCAATACATGCAGAACGCGATTGCCTTGCCGGCGGAACCGGCGGGCCTGATCCTGCCGTCGTCCGAAGGGGCGCCAACCCTCGGCCCAGGCGCCTTGCCGGAATCGGCTACCGTCTGCTCGTGCCACAACGTGACCAAGGGCGCGATCTGCTCGGCCATCGACGGTGGATGCAGCGACCTGGGCGAACTCAAGTCGCAGACCAAGGCCTGCACCGGTTGCGGCGGTTGCGCCGGGCTGCTCAAGCAAGTCTTCGAGCACGAATTGATTGCCCGTGGTGTCAGCGTCGACAAGAGCCTGTGCGAGCACTTCGCCTACACCCGTCAGGAGCTGTATGCGCTGGTGCGGGTGGAAGGGGTGATCTCCTTCGAAGAACTGCTGGCCAAGCACGGTCGCGGCCACACCGGTTGCGACATCTGCAAACCCGCCGTGGGCTCGATCCTCGCGTCGTGCTGGAACCAGCCGATCATGGACCCGTCGCTGGTGCCGTTGCAGGACACCAACGACACCTTCATGGCCAACATGCAGAAGAACGGCACGTACTCGGTGGTGCCGCGCATTCCCGGCGGCGAGATCACTGCGGACAAGCTGATTGCCATCGGCGTCGTGGCGAAAAAATACGACCTCTACACCAAGATCACCGGCGGCCAGCGCATCGACCTGTTCGGCGCGCAGTTGCATCAGTTGCCGGACATCTGGGGCGAGTTGATCGAGGCCGGCTTCGAGACCGGCCACGCCTACGGCAAGTCGACCCGCACGGTGAAATCCTGCGTCGGCAGCACCTGGTGCCGCTACGGCGTGCAGGACAGCGTGCAGATGGCCTTGACCCTGGAAGACCGCTACAAGGGCCTACGTTCGCCGCACAAGCTCAAGTTCGCGGTGTCCGGCTGCACCCGTGAATGCGCCGAGGCGCAGAGCAAGGACGTGGGGGTAATCGCCACCGAGAAGGGCTGGAATCTGTACATCGCCGGCAACGGCGGCATGCGCCCGCGCCACGCCGAGCTGTTCGCCACCGACCTGGATGATGCGACGCTGATCCGCTACATCGACCGCTTCCTGATGTTCTACATCCGCACCGCCGACAAACTGCAGCGCACTTCGGTATGGCGCGAAAGCCTGGAAGGCGGCCTGGACTACCTCAAGGACGTGATCATCCACGACAGCCTGGGCCTGGGCGAAGAACTGGAGTCGCAGATGCAACTGGTGGTCAATCGCTATGAATGCGAGTGGGCCAATGCCCTCAAAGACCCGGAAAAACTCAAGCGCTTCCGCACCTTCGTCAACGACAAACGCCCGGACCCGGACATCCACTTTGTCCAGGAACGCGGCCAGCGGCGCCCGATCATGGCCGCCGAACTCAACCTCATCCCCGTCAAGGAGCGTGTCTGATGAATCAGTCCAATACCCAACGCGTTGCCCGTGCAGAAAATGTCAATGTCTGGGAGTCGGTGTGCAGCCAGCAGGATCTGGTGAATGACTCCGGCGTGGTGGTGTGGCTGGACGGCGCGCAGGTGGCGCTGTTCTACCTGCCGGGGGCGGAGGGCAAGACCCTCTATGCGATCGACAACCACGATCCGCAATCCGGGGCGAATGTAATTGGTCGCGGCCTGGTCGGCAGTATCAAGGGCGATCTGGTGGTGGCTTCGCCGATCTACAAACAGCATTTCCGTCTGGAAGACGGCAGCTGCCTGGAATACCCGGAACAGCGCCTGCGGGTGTGGCCGGCGCGGTTGAATGAGGGCAGGGTGGAAGTGGGTGTGGCCTGATTACTTACCTTGGCACAAACCAGACCCACTGTGTGGGAGCCTGCTCGCGATGAAGGTCAACGATAACGCGCACTGCCTGAATGCTCGCGTTGTCCTGAAACCCATCGCGAGCAAGCCCGCTCCCGCAGGGTTTTGTGCCGTTCACAATTTCCGGCGGTTGTACACCAAACCTGTAGGAGCGAGGCTTGCCCGCGAAGAGGCCGGCACATCCAACATCAATGCTGTCTGACCAGACGCCTTCGCAGGCAAGCCTTGCTCCTACAGGGGTTGTGTCGTTCACAAATCCGGCGGTTGAGCACCGAAACCGATGGATCAGAATTTATAGGCCTGTCGTCCTACAAGTAGCCATTTTCCACCCTGTTTCTGCCAGATCTGGAAGTTCTCGATCTCGGTCGGCACCACATCATTGCCCTTGATCGCCTGCGCCGAGAAGTGGTGGCGGACCAGTGCGACATCCCCGGAAACGGTGATGGTCTGGTTCTGCATTTCCAGGGTCTTGAACGCGCTTTTCCCCGTTTCGATATCGTCGATGAACGCCTTTTTGTCCTGGATCTTGCCGCTGGAATGCCCGTAGGTCAGGTTGTCGGCGGTCAGGGCCTGTAGTTGCGCGATGTTCTTGTGCAGCATCGCGTCGGTCAGATGATCGACAGCCTGGGCAACGTCCTTGTCACTGGTGGAAGGGGCGGCGGCGACGTAGCCGCTGAACAGGCAGAGAAAACCAACCAGCACTTTGACTCTTTTCATGGTATTTCCTTGTTGTTGTAGGTCGTCGTACAACCTATCAGGTTTTCTCTGAAATGGAAGACGGGGCAAAGGGGATCGGTCCGAAACCACGACTACCGCACGTCGTAAAACCCGCTATAACCGGATGCAGGCTTTCAACAACCGCAGATGCGCGCCGATAACCTTTTCAGCAATGGGCTTGCATCATTCGAAAGCGTGCGAAAAGAGGAACCACAGAGTGTCCATAAAACTGCGTTTACTGTTGCTGATCGGGACAGGCGTGCTCACCGCGTTGATCATGGGGCTGGTGAGTTACCTTGGGAATGGCCAGATGGCCCAGGCGGTGCAGGACAATGACGTCAGCATGTCCGCACTGCGCAATCATCTGGAAGCCGACATGATGCACGACGCCCTGCGCGCCGACGTGCTCTCGGCGATGCTGGTGGGATTGGACAAAAGCACCAGCAGCAAGGCCGATGTGCGCGGTTCCCTGGAGGAGCACGCCGCGCATTTCCGGCAGATGCTTGGGGACAACCTGAAGCTGCCGGTCAACGACACCCTCAAGACCGCGCTGAACCAGATCAAACCCAGCCTGGACACCTACATCGGGGCTGCCGAGCGCATTGTCGGCCTGGCGTTGGAAAATCCCGACGCCGCGCAAAAGGAATTGAGCGCCTTCAACGCCACGTTCAGCCAACTGGAAGACCAGATGGCGGCGCTCAGCGAGCTGATTGAAACCAACACGCAGCACACCAGCCAGGGCACGGCGCAGGCCATCAGCAATGCCAACCTCACCGTCGGCGCGGTGCTCATCGCCAGCCTGTTGTTGCTGCTGTTGCTGGGTCGCTCGGCCATCGTCAGCATCATGGGGCCGTTGCAGACCGCCAGCCGCATCGCCGACAGCATCGCACACGGCAACCTCAGCGAGCCGATCACCGAGACTCGACGCAACGACGAAGCCGGCCAGCTGATCCGAAGCCTGGCCACCATGCAGCGGGATCTGCGCGGCATGATCGAGGTGGTGCGCAGCAACGCCCATGGCGTCAGTGGCATGAGCGAACGGCTGAGCAACGGCTGCCACGAAGTCGCCGGCAGCAGCCAGCAACAGAGCGCCGCCGCCAGCACCATGGCCGCGGCCGCCAGCGAAATGACCGCGAGCATCGAAGAAATCACCCGTCACGCCGAGCGCGCCCTGGACATGGCCAATCAGGCCGAGACCCTGGCCAAGGATGGCGGGCGGGTGATCCACCAGGTGGTCAACGACATGGACGGTATCGCCCGCTCCGCGCAGCAGTCGGCCCAGGTGATCCGCACGCTGGACAAGGAATCCGAGGGGATTTTCAGCATTATCCAGGTGATCAAGGGCATTGCCGACCAAACCAACCTGCTGGCACTGAACGCCGCCATCGAAGCGGCCCGCGCCGGTGAGCAGGGCCGCGGTTTCGCCGTGGTGGCCGACGAAGTGCGCAGCCTGGCCGGCCGCACCAGCGCCTCCACCCAGGAAATCGCCGCCATGGTCTCGCGCATCCAGCAAAACACTCGCGAAGCGGTGACCAGCATGGAGGCGGGCGTGGCCCAGGTCGACAAAGGCATGGCCGTCACCGCCGAAGTCGAACGCGCCATCCGCGAAATCCTCGACGCCACCCTCAACACCACGCAACTGGTCAACGACATCAGCCGCACCATCGGCGAACAGAGCCTGGCCAGCAACGAGATTGCCCATCAGGTGGAGATGATCGCCGGGATGTCGGAGGGCAACAGCAAGGTGATCGGGGAGACGGCTTCGACTACCGATGAGTTGTCGAGTCTGGCGGGGAGGTTGTCGCAATCGGTGGATCGGTTCAGGCTCTAAAGTTCGCGCGCCCACCGCGTTCTCCTGCAGGAACTCGATCAAATGTGGGAGCGGGCTTGCCCGCGAAGGCGGGCGACCCGATTGCCAGGATGTACCCGGTTTTCTGTAGGAGCGAGGCTTGCCCGCGAAGGCTTTCTTATTGGGTACATATCCATTTCTGCGGTAACGGCCGCTATTGGTTCCGACCTTACGGCGGGTCACTTGGAAGAGCGCCAAGTAACCAAGCGCTTTTATCCCCTGACGTCCGGTGCCTCGCCTAGGCTCGGCCTTCCGACGGGGCGCATCAAAATCAAAAGCGAGGCGGTCTACCGGCCGGCCTGATCGCGGTCCCGTGTAGGAGCTGCCGAAGGCTGCGATCTTTTGATCTTGATCTTGAAGATCAAAAGATCGCAGCCTCGTTGCACTCGGCAGCTCCTGCAGTGGTTCGGTGTTGACCACACATTTTTTGCTCACGAACGAATCTGTGGGAGCGAGCCTGCTCGCGATGAGGCCCGAAAGGCCAATCCATAACTCAGGGTCAAAGATACTTATCCGTCACCGCCCCCTCCGAAGCACTGCACACCGTCTTCGCATACTTGGCCAGCACCCCGCGCCGATACTTCGACTGGGGCCGCACCCAGCGGGCCTTGCGTTCGGCCAACACCGCGTCCGACACATCCACGGTAATTTCCCGCGTCTCGGCATCGATGGTGATCCTGTCGCCATCCTCGACCAGGGCAATCGGCCCGCCCTCAAAGGCTTCCGGGGTGATATGCCCCACCACGAAACCATGGGAACCACCGGAAAAACGCCCGTCGGTTATCAACGCCACATCCTTGCCCAACCCTTTGCCCATCACCGCCGACGTCGGTGAAAGCATTTCGCGCATGCCCGGTCCGCCCTTGGGGCCTTCGTAGCGGATCACGATCACCTCGCCAGGCTGCACTTCGCCGTTGAGAATGCCGGCCAGCGCGCCTTCCTCGCCGTGATACACCCGCGCCTTGCCTTCGAAGCGCAGGCCCTCCTTGCCGGTGATCTTGGCCACCGCGCCGGTGGGCGAGAGGTTGCCGCGCAGCACCACCAGGTGAGAGTCCTTTTTGATCGGCTGGTCGAAGGGCAGGATCACGTCCTGGCCGTCGGGGTAGTCGGCGACATCGGCGAGGTTTTCGGCGAGGGTCTTGCCGGTCACGGTCATCACGTCGCCGTGGAGCATGCCGGCGGCGAGCATGCGTTTCATCAGCGGCTGGATACCGCCGATGGCCACCAGCTCGCTCATCATGTACTTGCCGCTGGGGCGCAGGTCGGCGACCACCGGGGAGATTTTGCCCAGTTCGACGAAGTCATCCAGGCTCAGTTCGACGTCCACCGCGTGGGCCATGGCCAGCAGGTGCAGCACGGCATTGGTGGAGCCGGCGAGGGCGATCACCACGCGAATGGCGTTTTCGAAAGCCTTTCGGGTCATGATGTCCCGGGGTTTGAGGTCGAGCTTGAGCAGTTCCATCACCTGCTGCCCGGCGCGGAAGCTGTCCGAGGCCTTGTCGCTGCCGATGGCGTCCTGGGAGCTGGAACCGGGCAGGCTCATGCCCAGCGCTTCGATGGCCGATGCCATGGTGTTGGCGGTGTACATGCCGCCGCACGAGCCGGGGCCGGGAATGGCCACTTCCTCGATCTGCTTGACCTGGATCGCGTTGATGTCACCCCGGGCATGCTGGCCCACGGCTTCGAACACGGAAATGATGTCGGTGTGGCCGGCACCCGGGCGGATGGTGCCGCCGTAGACGAAGATCGACGGCCGATTGAGCCGCGCCATGCCGATCAGGCAGCCGGGCATGTTCTTGTCGCAACCGCCCACGGTCACCAGGCCGTCGAACCCTTCGCAACCGACCACCGTTTCGATGGAATCGGCGATCACCTCGCGCGATACCAGCGAATACTTCATGCCTTCGGTGCCGTTGGCGATGCCGTCGGAGATGGTGATGGTGTTGAACACGACCCCTTTGGCGCCGGCGGCATTCGCGCCTTTTTCCGCTTCCAGGGCCAGCTTGTCGATGTGCATGTTGCACGGCGTGACCATGGCCCAGGTGGAGGCGATGCCGATCTGCGGCTTGGTGAAGTCTTCATCGGTAAAGCCCACGGCCCGCAGCATGGCCCGGGCCGGGGCGGCTTCGACGCCGTCGATGACTTCGGAGGAATATTTGCGCAAATCGTCTTTGTCGCTCATGACTTCACCTCAAACGTTCGTCGAGCCGATTCGATGTAAAAGTCTGAACAAGTATAGAGCGCCAGGGGCGGCTCCCCGGACTATCCGGTCATCAACAGACGCGCGGGTTTGCCGTGTCGTGATATTCTTCGCGCCAACTTGGTTTGACCTATTCAGTTTTCCTGCCTCCGAGGCGGGCGAACGGAATCACTGTCGCTCAAGTAGCTGAAGCCAAAAAAGATAAAAAGTCAGTTCAGTAGGGACCTATAACGGGGGTCGATGCAGTTCGTCGGCCTTGTGTGCCCACCCTGCGAAACTTGTGACCGAGCGCCCACGACATTTGCCTGAATGCCGTGAAACAAGGGGCTCGCGAGCTAAGGATCAAAAGGGCGGATGACGTTTTATCAAAGGTGTTACAGATGTTTAAGAAAGTGAATACGGCCCTGCTGGGTCTGGCTTTGTCGTTGGGGATGACGACAACCCAGGCCGCGGAAGCCAAGAAAGTCGATGTGTTGCTGGTTGGCGGCGGCATCATGAGCGCAACCCTGGGTGTGTGGCTCAACGAGCTGGAGCCCGGCACCTCGATGGAAATGATCGAGCGTCTGGACGGCGTCGCCCTGGAAAGCTCCAACGGCTGGAACAACGCCGGTACCGGTCACTCCGCCCTGGCCGAACTGAACTACACCCCGGAAGACGACAAGGGCAACGTGTCGATTCCCAAGGCCGTCGAAATCAACGAAGCGTTCCAGGTTTCCCGTCAGTTCTGGGCCTGGCAGGTCCAGCAGGGCGTGCTGAAGAACCCGCGCTCGTTCATCAACACCACGCCGCACATGAGCTTCGTGTGGGGCGATGACAACATCAAGTTCCTGAAAAAGCGCTATGAGGCCCTGCAGGCCAGCCCGCTGTTCGCCGGCATGCAGTACTCCGAAGATCCGGCTGTGATCAAGAAGTGGGTCCCGCTGATGATGGAAGGGCGTGACCCGAACCAGAAAGTCGCGGCCACCTGGAGCCCGCTGGGTACCGACATGAACTTCGGCGAAATCACTCGCCAGTTCGTTGCGCACCTGCAGACCACGCCGAAATTCGACCTGAAGCTGTCCAGCGAAGTGCAGGACATCACCCGCAACGAAGACGGCACCTGGCGCGTCAGCTACAAAAACCTGAAAGACGGCAGCAAGTCCGAAACCGACGCCAAGTTCGTCTTCATCGGCGCCGGCGGCGGTGCCCTGCACCTGCTGCAGAAGTCGGGCATCCCTGAAGCCCGTGAATACGCCGGCTTCCCGGTGGGTGGCTCGTTCCTGGTGACCGATAACCCGGCCATCGCCGAGCAGCACCTGGCCAAGGCCTACGGCAAAGCCTCCGTCGGCGCGCCGCCGATGTCGGTTCCACACCTGGACACCCGCGTGCTCGACGGCAAGCGCGTGATCCTGTTTGGCCCATTCGCGACCTTCAGCACCAAGTTCCTCAAGGAAGGTTCGTACCTGGACCTGCTGACCACCACCACGACCCACAACGTGTGGCCGATGACCCGCGTGGGCATCAAGGAATACCCGCTGGTGGAGTACCTGGCCGGCCAACTGATGCTGTCTGACGAAGACCGCCTCAACGCCCTGAAGGAGTACTTCCCGAACGCCAAGGCTGAAGACTGGCGTCTGTGGCAAGCGGGCCAGCGCGTGCAGATCATCAAGCGTGACGAAGCCGCCGGTGGCGTGCTGAAGCTGGGCACCGAAATCGTCGCTGCCGGCGACGGCTCCATCGCCGGCCTGCTGGGCGCCTCCCCAGGTGCCTCGACCGCTGCGCCGATCATGCTGTCGGTGATCCAGAAGGTGTTCAAGGACAAGGTCGCGACCCCTGAGTGGCAGGAAAAACTGCACAAGATCGTCCCGAGCTACGGCACCCAGCTGAACAGCGACCCGGCCAAAGTGGCCGAGGAGTGGGCCTACACCGCCAAGGTGCTGGAACTGCCAACCCCACCGGTCATCGGCCAGCCAGCGCCGGCTGTTGAAGCCGAACAGGCCAAGCCTGTGAAAGAGAGTGCAGCGAACGACATGGCGCTGTAATTCGCCTTTACGCTGAACTGCTGAAAGGAAAGCCCGCTGAATCGGTGACGGTCAGCGGGCTTTTTATTGCTCGGAATCTGGCCCGCCTCTGTAGGAGCGAAGCTTGCTCGCGAAAGCGGTGTGTCAGGCAATGAAGATGTTGAATCTGCCGGCCTCTTCGCGGGCAAGCCCGCTCCCACAGGTTCAGTGGGTGTACGCAAAACCTGCGGCCAACCCAAGCCGTTGTGGGAGCGGGCTTGCCCGCGATGGCGGTGTTTCAGGCAATGAAAATGTTGGATCTGCCGGCCTCTTCGCGGGCAAGCCTCGCTCCTACAGGTTTTGTAGACTCACGCAAATTTTGCGACCAACCAAAACCACTGTGGGAGCGAGCCTGCTCGCGATAAATCCTGGGTTAACACTGTCTGGGTAGGCGCTGCCGAAGGCTGCGACTGCTTTTGAAAAACCGCAGCTTTGTTGCACTCGACAGCTCCTACGGGAAGTGAGCACCCCGAATCTCATCTGATCCGTATTTTTCATCGCTTTCTGCCTCTGTAATGCACTCAGTTCACCCCGCACAATAGCGGCACGTTCCGCAGTCACACTCGCGGTGCACCGCAAAACTCAATGTGCAGGGGGTCTTATGGGCAAGATGGCGATTTTTCTGGGTGGCTTTCTGGTGGTGACCATTCTGATTGGCCTGCTGGCGACGATTTCGCCAGTGTGAGGGAAGCTGGCTATGATTGACCGGGATTGATTCATTCCTTGAGGTCAACATGGCTTTGACGCTTTTGCTGCGCTGCAGCGATCTGGACGGCACGCGCCGGTACTACCGCGACACACTGGGCTTCACCGTGTTCGACTCCGCGCAGTCGACCCTTACCGTGGTGCTGGAGGATTGTCGGATCACCTTCACCCAGCAGGACCTGTGGGGCACTGCGATGGCGTGTTCCGGCACGATCTACTGCGCGATTTCCGAAGTGGATCGGTACTACGATTCGGTCAAGGACAAGGTCGAGATTGCTTGGCCGTTGCAGGACATGCCGTACGGATCACGGGAGTTCGGCGTGCGCGATTGCAATGGGTATTACCTGGCGTTTGCGCAGCTTTCGGCGGTTGGCTGATCCGGGTTTTGTGGTGTCGGGCTCGCCCTTATGCCAGTCAGTTAAGCCTCGCCACAATGTGCTCATCGCCAGTTGAATCTCTTAACTGACTGGTATTAAGGCTTGCCCGCGAAAGCGCCCGATTCAATGCTTCTGCATGATCTGAATCAGATTGCCGCAAGTATCATCAAACACCGCCGTAGTCACCGGCCCCATGGCCGTCGGCGGCTGGGTGAAGCGCACACCCGCTGCGCAGAGCCGCGCATACTCGGCGTGCACGTCCTCGACTCCGAAGGACGTGAAGGGGATGCCATCCTGTTTCACCGCCGCCTTGAATGGCTTCGCCGCCGGATGTGCGTCGGGCTCGAGCAACAATTCCACACCATGGGGATCGCCGGGAGACGTGAGCGTCAGCCAGCGGAACTGCCCCATCGGAATGTCATGCTTGAGCTCGAAACCCAGCACATCCCGATAGAAGGCCAGCGCCTTGGCCTGGTCATCGACCATCACACTCGTGACTACGATTTTCATCCCTCTTTCCTCGTGGGTAATCCGTGAACCGTCGTTCCCTTAACCACAGGACGACATCGGCAATCATGACGATCAATCCGTGTGAGCTTGAAAGAACCCCAGCAGTTCCCGTTCAAAAGCATCGGCCGATTCGATGTTGAACAGATGCCCGCCCGGGATAACGCGCAACACGGCGCCTTCGATACCCCGGGCGAGTTGTTCGGCGTCCGATGGCGGCGCGAGCGCGTCATCGGCGCCGGCCAGTACCAGCGTTGGCGTCCTGATCGAGGCGAGTCGGTCACGACCGTCGAACGCCAGGTCCGCGTCCAGCAAGCACAGCCAGTCTTCCCGCGACTGATCGTCGGCGCCGTCTTCCGGGTAGCTGAGGAAGGGCGCTGCGCGTTCGTCGCTGAGGAAAGGCAGGGAAAACAGCCAGGGCACGATCAGGTCGTACATCAGCCTGGCACTGGCGTCGTTTCGGTAGACCGAAGCGACAGCCTTCAGGAAATGCCTGGCCTGCACATTGGTGGTGGCGAAGGTGGCCGCCAGCACAAGGCGGCTTACTCGCTGGGGAAAAGTCACGGCAAGCGCCTGGGCAACCAGACCGCCCATGGAAAAGCCGACCACGTGGGCAGACTCAACACCCGCCGCATCCAGCACGGTGACCACATCCGCGGCCAGATCCTCTATCGACAGCGGACCGCTACAGGCAGCACTGCGTCCCGACCCTCGCATGTCCAGGGCCAGTACCCGGAAATGCCGGGCCAACGCCTGCTGCTCATTGGCCCAGAACCCGGCGTCACCGCCCAGGCCATGCAGCAAAACAACGGTTTGCGTGGCGGTATCGCAAGTGGCTTCGGTCCAGTGCAGCTGTCCGCAGGGCGTGTGAGGCATGGGCGAATCTCGCTCGATTGTTGACGTTGAGGGCAGAGCGCAGAAGATCACGAATTGTGTATTTGCATGCGCTCGTGCTTCGCATGGAATGCATTCCGCGCTGTCCGCAGTTCGATCAGTCGCAGTGTATTACAGCTTTGGCGGCACGTTGCTGCTGGCGACGGATGTCCGCCACAAGGTGCCTTCGCTCCGCAACGCCCACAACGTCCAAAGCCCACCGCAAAAATCTACCGCACCAAACAGCACCAGCACCGGCTCGCTCATTTCAAGTGCTGCGAAAACAGCGAAGCTGGCCAGTACCACGGCGCGGGTATAAACGGAGGCCCAGAACAGCGGGCGGCACTCGCTGCGCGCGGCGTACCAGTAATAAACGCCGATGTTGAAGGCCAGCACGCCGACCACGCGGATCCACACCTCAGGTGTGGGCGTCATCTTGAACAGCGTCAGGATCAGATTGGGGACCAGCACCAGGGCGAGTCCCAGCAGCATGAGGTAAATCGCAAAATACTTGAGCGACCGGGCGGCGCGGGACATGAGAGGCATCCTTCAATGAGAAACACATACCCCCTGTAGGAGCGAGCTTGCTCGCGATGCACCCAAGATCGCCGAGGGGTATCAGGCACCCCGCGTCATCGTTGGCGACCATCGCGAGCAAGCTCGCTCCTACAGGGGCAAATAGATCAACGGGTCCCGCGACGCCGCAACTCCGCCGGGCTGAAGTACTCGCCATCCGGTACCGGCTGGCTGAAATCGATGCTGTTGGCTTCTTCGTTGTCCAGGTTCAACGCCACATAACGCCTGGCCTGCAGGTCATGGAAGGCATCGATCGAGGTCCAGGTGGTCGGCAGTTCGTAGTGGTTTTTCAGATAGGCCACCGACACCCGCCACATCTCGCCACGACCGTCGTATTGATCGACCTCGGCCGCGCCCCAGCTGTCCTCATCCAGATACATCACGCGCTTGGAATAGATGTGTCGCGCGCCCGGTTTGAGCGTGCCCTCGACCACCCACACGCGGTGCAGTTCATAGCGGGTGTATTTCGGGTTCAGGTGATTGGGCGTCAGCAGGTCCTTGTACTTCACGTCGGCGGCGGACAAGCGATAGTTGTTGTAGGGAATGTAGATTTCCTTCTTGCCCACCAGCTTCCAGTCGAAGCGATCAGGGGCGCCGTTGTACATGTCGGTATCGTCGGCGGTGCGCAGGCCATCGGAGGAGGCGATGGGCGTGTCGTAGGCCAGGGTCGGCGCGCGTCTAACCCGACGCTGACCGGCGCTGTAGGCCCAGGCCTGACGGGGTTCCTTGACCTGATCGAGGGTTTCATGAATCAGCGAACCGCTTCCGGCCAGGCGTGCCGGGCTTTTGTTGAAGGCCAGGTAATAGAACAGGATGTTGTCGAGCCCTGCGAAGTTGCCGCCGGGTTGGTAGTACTTGAAGAAGGCTTCCTGTTCGCTCACCACCGGCGTGTAGTCGCCGTTGCGCTGAACGGCGGCTTCGGCGGAGCGGCGCACGGCATGAACGCCGCGGTAACGGGCGATGTGGTTCCACACCGCTTCCACGCCATTTTGCGGAATGGGGAAGGGGATGCCACCGAAGGCATCGACGAAACCGTTGCCGTCCGCCACCAGTTTTGCCGTGGTCGCGTTCTTGAAGGTGTTGTCGTACACCGACTGCGGCGCCGAACCACTGCGTCGACTGGTGTAGACGGGGATCTGATAGGTGTCCGGATAGGTGTTGAACAGGGCGATCTGGCCGGGTGTCAGGTTGTTTTTGTACTGCTCCAGATTGGCCTTGGTGATGGTGAACAATGGCTTGTCGGTGGGGAACGGATCGATGTGATGTTGCCCCGGTTTGTAGCCGGCCGGCGCTTGGGTGATGCCACCGGTCCAGGCCGGAATGGTGCCCGCCGCATTACCCGCTTTTTCCGCGCCCAACGGGGTCAGGCTCGATTGCAGTCCGGCCGCCACTTCAGGAGAAACCGCTGCCAGCGCACTGGCGCTGGAAAGGGCCAGCGCCAGTGCGGTGCTGACCAGAATTCGCATATTACCCATGGTGTTTCTCCGTGAAATCAGAAGGAATACTTGACGTTGAAACCGACGTTGTCGCGGTCGCGCGCGGCGTTTTCCTGGCCGGCGCCGTAGAACGAGGTGTACTGCAGTTCTGCCTCCAGGCTGTTCATGTAGCTGGCCTTCAGGCCCAGGCTGTAAGCCTTGCGCCCGGCAATGAAGTTGCCGGCCTGGTAGGAGTTGCCGCTGAAGTCGTCCTTGTAGACGGCGTAGGGCGAGAGGTTCACCCCGGCGAAGACGTCGTTCCAGGTGCCGGTCACCATGACCGTGGCGCCGTAGGCGTTGCGGTTGACCTGGTCGCTGCGGTCGAAGCCCGAGACATAGGCACCGTTGGAGCGACCGGAGTAGTAGCGGGTCGAGCCGTCGTAGGCGGTGTACTTCAAGCTGCTGCCGCGGATCTGCTCGGCGGCGACCTCGATCACCCCCATCAGCGAGTCGAATGACAGTGCCGGACCGAAGTTGTAGAGGCTGCCCAGCGAGCTGTTGTAGGCCTCGACGCGTTCGTAGTCGTGAATCTGCCCGCCGAGCGAGACCATCTGCCCGCCGACGTTGACCGCGCGACCATTCACCAGCTGCCCGGCCTGGGCCAGCATGTCCCCCAGCAGGTCGTTGGTGGTGGCGATGCCGATCGGCAGGTTGGGGCGATAGGCGATCTCGCCGAACAGCGAGGCGTCACCCAGGGTGGTGTTGAAGCTCAGGCCGTACATGCGGATGTTTTCGACGTACTCGCGCTTGGCGGTGGTCTGGTTCGCCAGGTCCACCGCGGCCATGCCGTTGACCAGTCCCAGCGTTTGAATCGCGGCGGCGTTGCCGGTGGCGGCCGCGTTGATCAGGTTGTTGTAGGAAGAGAAACCGCCCAGGCCCGCCATCTGATTCATGTTGACGCCGGCATAGGCCGGGTTCAGATCGGCGTAGATGACCGGATCCTTGGAGTGGTAGTTGACGAAGTAGAAGCCGAACTCGGTGGAATTGAGTTGTTCGGCGATGTAATGGAACGCCGCGCCGAACTGGCCATCATTTTTCGCGTTGATGTCCGGGCCGATCTGGGAAACCTTGAAGTAACCGTTGGAATCCAGGTACTGGGTGCCCTGAAGGCCGGCGAAATGGCTGGCGGCCAACTGCGGATACAGGCGCTGGAATTGCGGATTGGAGAACGCATTGACCCGGGTGTACCCGGTGTTGCCGCCATCGGCGAACAGGTCGGTCTCGGAGAAGAAGGTGCCCACCGGATCGAGTCGGGTTTCCTTCCAGTTCCACTGGTAGAACGTGTCCATCGACAGGTTGTCGGTCAGGCCGATGTTGAAGCTGACGGCTTCCACCGGTATCAGCACTTCCTTGACCTCGGCGCCGGGTAGTCGGAACTTGGAGGAGTCCACCGGGTTGGTGGTGTTCACTCCGCCCCGATAGAACAGGCCTTCGCCCCAGTTGAACACCTGGCGTCCCAGGCGACCGGTCACCGGGTGCTCGGCGATGTCCCAGTTGCCATAGACATAGGCGTCGAGGATGTCCAGGCGGCTGCCGGCGATGTCCCGGGTCTGGCTGGTGAAGTGATTGTCCTGCGGGAAGGATTGGCTCGGTTGCGGCGGCTGGTTGTGCGCGTAGTAATCGTTGCGCTTGTCCATGATCTGCGTGTCGTAGAACGCCGAACCGCGCACGAACAGGCCGTAGTTCTCGTAGGCCGCGCCCAGGTCAGAGGTGATCTTGTACACCTCGGAGGCAAGGCCGGTACCGAAGTTGCGGTTGCCGTCGTTCGAGTTGACGTCATTGTTGGTCTTGTCCTGACCTTGCACACGCCACAGCGCGCCGTAGGACACCGTGGTGTCCAGGGAACCGGTGATCTGGTTGTCGAGGAAACTGAATTCGGCAGCATTGGACTGACCGTTGAACAACAGGGGTACAACACAGGCAAGGGCGGACCCGGCCTGCACGCAGCGCTTGCGGGATTTGGCTGGCATCTGAAACTGCTCCAACGACTGATTATTATTGTTTGTGTCATTAGCGGGGTGCCGTCGTGGCACCCGAAATACGGTGGCGGAATGGCGTGTCGCTCTCACGCCGCCAGACGGTTCCTCCTATCGGCTCGGGCCCCCATCAGCGCGCCAGTGGCGTCGGCAGACGTGATTGCGGTCCAGTGGAAACCAGGCGCGCAATCCCCCAGGAAAGCGCCGCCAGCATCAGGGTCAGGTGATAGAGGTCCTGTCGTGCGATGCCTTGCCATTCGCCGCGCGAACCGACGACCAGGCCGGCAAACGCGAACAGCAGGCTTCCGGCGACCGCCAACGACCAGCGTTGCGATCGGCCAGGCCAGGCAATGGCGATCAATGCCAGCAGATTGCCGGCCAGCGCCCACTGATTCGGGACCCACAGCAGGCACGCGAGCGCGGCAACCAGCAGCAACCGCTGCGAGATCCGCCGCAGGCAGCCGACCGCGATCAGCAGCAGGGCAATCCGTGCGCTAACACCCGACAGGAACTGGTGCGCCGGTCGAACCTGTTCCAGTCCGGCAAACACCAGCGCGCCCATCAGTGCGGTCACGGCGATCAGCAGGAAACCCGCCGCCCGCCAACCTTGTCGGTCTTTGAGGCTGATCGTGCCTGCCCACAGGCATGCCGAACACAGCATCACTTCGCAGAGCACGCTTAACATCGATCAGGCCTCCACTGGCAAGGATTGGCGCAGCGAGCGCACCAGCGTGCCCAGCAAGACCAGGCTGGCGCCGCAGAACAGTGCGCTCACCCAGGCAATCGGCAGACCCCATTGCAGGTGGGCGATCGCCGCCGGTACCGCCAGCGAACACAACCACAGCACCTGCCAGCGACCATTGCCCGGCGCATTTTCCAGCGTCCGTCCCAGCACCCAGAGCGACGCCAGCACCCAGACCGCGCCGAGGACTTGCCAGCTCAGGTCAAGCTGAAAAGCGAAGGCAATGAAGCCCAGCCCAAGCGGCATCACCAAGGCCATCTGCAACACGCAATACAGGGCGGTGGCACTGGAAATACGTGGCCGGTAGATACGAAAAGCGCTGATGTCATGGGGTGGATGCGGCTTGACCCGATGAGCCGCCGCAGGACGCCAGCCGGGTGGGGCGAACCACAGTTTCAGGCGATCGCTCCAGTTGTCGGCGAGGCGAAAATCCTCCAGCAGGCCCTGGTATTTGTGCAGGTTGGCCTTGATCGGATCGAAGGTTTTGAGCTGGCCGTGGATGCCGTAGATGATCGGCTCCTGATGCGCCGGGCGTTCCTTGGCGAAACTGCCGAACAGGTGATCCCAGAGCATCAGCACGCCGCCGTAGTTGCGGTCCACGCAGTATTCATTCTGGCCGTGGTGCACGCGGTGATTGGACGGCGAGGCGAAGCAGTAGTCGAACCAGCCGAGGCTGCCGATGTGGCGCGTGTGAATCCAGAACTGATAACCCAGCACCACGGCGCCGCTGACGATGAACACGCTGGGCGGCAAACCGATGACCGCCAGCGGCCAGTAGAAAAACCAGTTGGTGAAAAAGCCGGTGCTGGTCTGACGCATCGCGGTCGAGTAGTTGAACTCTTCGCTGGAGTGATGCACGACGTGGGAGGCCCAGACCAGATTGGTCTCATGGCCCATGCGGTGATGCCAGTAGTAGCAGAAGTCGTAGCCGATCAGACCGATGGCCCAGACCCACCAGTGCGACGGGGAAAGCTCGAACACCGCCAGGTATTTGTACGCCAGCAGATAGATGCCGACGTTGAGCCCCTTGGCGAAGATGTTCAGTACCTGGCCACCCAGACCCAGGGAAATGCTCGACAGGCTGTCACTCAGGGCGAAGGTCTGGCGGCGTCGCCAGAAGCTCCAGAACAGTTCCAGCAACAGCAACACGAAGAATGCGGGGATCGCATAGACGATGGCATTGGGCATTTTCTGCCTCCTTGTTATGTAGCAAGGAAGCTAACCCGATCCTTATCCTGCGGCTTGATGCTGGGCGTCAGGGTGCATGTTGGATGGCGCCAATCTGTGCCGTGTTCTATGCCTTGTGCAGCGCCTTGCGAAAATCCGCCGGGGAAATTCCCCGGGCCTGACGGAACGCATGGCTGAACGCGCTGGCCTGGGAGAAACCCAGGGTCAGGGCAATGTCCATGATGCTGGCGTCGGTGCTGCGCAGATGATGATCGGCCAGCTCCATGCGGAAGGTTTCCAGCACCTGGCTGAAGTTTTCACCTTCGGCGGCGAGCTTGCGTTGCAGTGTGCGCGGCGACATGGCGAGCTGGCTGGCCAGGCTTTCCAGGCTGACCTCGCCGGTCGGCAGGTGCTCCACCAGCAAGGCGCGCAGACGGCCGATCACTGACAGCGGCGCGTAGGAGCGACCCAGTTGCAGGGCTGCCTCCAGCAGCAGGCTCTTGTGGGTGCGCGGGTCGGCGCCCTGTACCCGGGCAGTGAGCATCGACTCGGGAAACACCAGGGTATTGCGCTGGGCGCCGAACTTGACCGGGCAACCGAAGAATTGCTCGTACAGCGCAGGATCGCCCATCGCCGGATGCCTGAGGGTAACCTCCAGCAGCGGCGCATTGCTGGCAATCAACCAACGGCCGAACGCGGCCCAGCCAGTCAGCACGGCTTCCTGCTGGAACGGGCAGTAGGGCTCCAGTTCGCTGATGCGCTGGTCTTCGATCAGCACGCGGCCATCGTTGATGGCGATGTGGGTCTGGCTGGAGGGACTGTCGAACACGATCTTGCCGAAACGCCGGATCATGCTCAGCGATTCGCCAAGGGTGGCGCTGGTCATCGATACATAACCCAGTACGCCATAGGTGCCGGGGCGCACCGAAGCACCCACCAGCAAGCCGAAATGCGGCAAGCCGCTGGTGCGCGCCGCGAGTGCCAGCAAGGTCCGCAGTTGATGCATGGGAACGCGCAGGATCGGGTCGGACAAGCGATCGCGTGGCAAGCCGATTTCCTGCAGAAGCACATCACCGTCGCAGCCATGCTGCTCGGCGACATCGAGAACGTGATTGACGAAAGCTGCACTGGAAGTAGCGGGACGCATGGGGCAAAAAGGTCTGGCGATCCGGATGGGGTCCGGAGTCTAGCAGCACGGACGTCGCCTCGGCGAGCGACGCCCGTCTGCGAATCAGACCCGACCGGTGACCGGAATGCCGGCGCCGGTGATGGCTGACGAGGCAGGGGAAAGCAGGAACAGGATGACCTCTGAAAGCTGCGTCAGCGTCACCCAGCGATCATGTTCGGCGTCCGGCATGGCCTCGCGATTCTGCGGTGTATCGAGGATGCTCGGCAGCACCGCATTGACCGTGATTCCCTTGTCCTTGAGCTCTTCGGCAAGGCTTTCGGTCAGGCGCAGGACAGCGGATTTGGACGCTGCATAGGCACCCATGCCAAAGCCGGCTTTCGCCGCGGCGCCGGCACCGATGTTGACGATGCGCCCGCCTGACGATTCAAGCAGCAGCGGCAGCAGCGCCTTGCTGGTGTTCAACGCCGTGCGCACGTTCAGCTCATAGAGTCGATCCCACGTATTTGTTTCGCCATGTTGCACGGTTTCCCAGGCGAACCCTCCCGCCACGTTGACCAGCGCATCGAGTCGGCCGAAATGCTCCTGAATACGTCGCGCCACCTCCTGACAGTCGGAGTACGACGTCAGGTCGATGCCCGGCAGCATCAGTCGCTGCGACGATGAAGCAATGCTGCAGGTCGCGTGATCGATCAGCACCAGGTCATTGCCTTGGGCGGCGACCATTCTGGCCAGGGTCTCGCCCAGATTGCCAAAGGCGCCGGTGATCGCGACGACCTGTCGGGGGAGTGAATCGTTCATGGAGTTTTCCTTGTTCTTGATGTACGCACACGCTAGTCAGGCGCCGGCGGTGTGTCTTGCGTCAAGGCGCCAAGTTAATAGCGTAGTCGCGCCACAATGCCTTCCCGTAGGAGCGGGCCTGGGGCCGGTTCGTCTGGTAAATGCGATCTGTCAGGGAAATAGCGGCTCACGGTGCCTATGCTGACACCGGCCAGTTCCATCGCATGGCAGCCATCACTTACCGGCAAGGTGAACAGATGAACCGCACGCCTAATGATCCTGCAACCGAAACCAACCCGACGCGCCGGCTGGGCAAATCCTATCGCTTCGCCGACGAGCACATGGACCTGTTCTTCATGGCTGCGCTGGGCTGGGGGCCGTCCGGCGGTCTGGATGTCGGGCAGGCGTACTACATCGCCGAACACATCGTCGATGGCGACCCCGACACCTGGGTGAAAGCCTTCTGCGATTACGGTGACTATCTGGATCGGCAGGCCAGCGAATGGCTGGCCAAAGGCTGGCGGCGCTCGGCGGGAGAGATGCGTTTGAAGGCATTCGCCAGTTACCGCTCGGCCTGGCAGTTTGCCGGTCCTGGCGAGCGCTTCTGCGAGTTGTACGCGCAGCATCAGCGCGCTTTCGAGCTGGCCATCGCCGAATTGCAACTGGCGGGCACCCGTTTCGAAATCCCTTGGAAGCACAGTCATCTGGCAGGGCATTACTTTGCCAATGCCGATACCCAGGCGCCGCTGGTGCTGGTGATCGGCGGCTCCGATACCTGTCATGAAGACCTGTTCCTCACCGTGGGGCGCAATCTGCTGGAGCGCGGCTACAGCGTGGCCCTGGCCGACTTGCCGGGACAGGGCGACTCACAGGCCCGCGAGTTGTACTGGGAGGCGCAGGCGGAACAGCCGATCGCCGCCGTGATCGATCATCTTGTCGCGCACTTTGGTGCCCGAGCAGGGCATATCGCCTTGCTCGGTCTGAGCCTGGGCGGTTACTTCGCCTGCCGCGCCGCCGGTTACGAAAGCCGATTGGCCACGGTGATGGCCAGCACGCCGCTGCCCGATGCGGGCGAGATGTTCGCCCGGTCGGTCAAGGCCGTCACCCACGACTACAACGCCGGCCCGATTTCCGCGGCGGGGATGCGCAATCATGAGACGACCTTCTGGAAAGCCGGTGCGACGACGCCTGAGGAACTGGTTCAGCGCACAGACCTGATGCGCGCCGATCCCGAGCGGGTGAAGCTGCCGTTCCTGTCGCTGCTCGGCGGTGGCGAGTCGGACCTGTTTACCGGACAGTCGCGGGCCTGGCACTCGACCATCGCCTCAACCCGCAAGTCACTGGTGGAACTGCCGGCGCAGACCGGTGCCGACGGTCATGTGCAGGTCAACAACCGGTTGCGCCTGGCGCAGGAGTGCTGTGGTTGGCTGGACGATCTGTTCGCCCGAAATACGCCGTCCCTGTAGGAGCGAGCTTGCTCGCGATGGTCGTCAACGATAACGCTGGCTGTCTGAATGCCCGCGGTGTCTGGACGTTCATCGCGAGCAAGCTCGCTCCTGCAGGGGGAAGCGGACGCTTCAGCTCTGCGGCACTACTCGCGCTTCGCTGCCGGCACCCTCGACATACACGGCCATGCCCTTGGTCAGCGCCGGATTGGTCGGCTGGGTCACCGACACCAGCACGCCGCTCTTGGTGCGCACGATGATCTGCTGGGCGTCCTTGGGCTGGTCATAGGCTTTCTTTTCCGCGTAGTTGCCACCGGCCGCACCGGCCAGGGCGCCGGCGATCATGGCCACGTCGCGACCGGTGCCGCGCCCGATCAGGCTGCCCAGGCCGACACCGCCCAAGCCACCGAGGATGGCGCCGACACCGCTGTCGTGGTTGGTCTGCATCTGCGTCTGGGTGATCTGCTCGATTTTCCCCGAGCGAATCTCCATTTCACCGGCGCCGCCGCTTCCGGCATCGACCGCGACACACGCGCACAGCATCAGGAAAGACAAGGATAGGGTCAGCCAGGAAGCGATGGTTTTCATGGTCAAGCTCCTGTTTCGATGACGGCGTTGTAGATGAGATCAAGTTGCAAAGACACCTGTAGACCTTAGTCGAAAATGGCTGACATAAGGCCCCGTCTCATCGCGCAACTATTTCACCGGATTCGCCTGCTTGATATCCCCGCAAAACAGATCGAGGTTGCCGCTGTCCGCAGTACTGCGCACGACCACCGAGTAATCGCCGGACAGCAGTTCGGACCTTGCCACCGGTGCGATGCGCGAGAAGGTCCAGCCTTTGACGGGCTGGCGTTCGGTGTTGACCTGTTCATTCATGCCAAAGGCGACGGCGCCCGGCTGCTGGCAGTTGCCCTTGTAGATGAATGACTGCACCCGCAAGGGCAGGAGCACGCCGTTGGGAACACCGCTGATGAAGAAACTGAGCCCGGTTTTCTGCTC
This sequence comes from Pseudomonas sp. C1C7, assembly GCF_013359595.1. GTDB lineage: Bacteria > Pseudomonadota > Gammaproteobacteria > Pseudomonadales > Pseudomonadaceae > Aquipseudomonas. The sequence goes on from NZ_JABFMP010000030.1 coordinate 66,291, forward strand.
AAGATCCGTCAGGGTGACGTTGCCGATCTGACCGGCGTTATGCCGGGTGGCCGTCAGGGGAACGTTGATGCCGGAGTCTGACGAAGAGGTGGCGCAGCCGAGCAGGCTGGTGCTGATGATGAGGGCGGCAAGCGGGGTTGTGAGCTTCATTGCCAAACTCCTGTGTCGAAGAACTGCAATGGGGGAATCAGCGGTATAGCTCACTATTGGGGTACGTGCGGGAAAGTTGGGGGGAAATTGTGTTGATCGGCGCCTATCGTCGAACTCACGTTCAGCTTTGCGGAAAGATCCCGGGATCTGAAAAACACGTCATCAGATGGTCATACACCAACCGCACCCGCGGTGGCACAGGTCCCGAGTGCGGGCGATACATGATCAGTTCGAATGGCCCCGGCGCATCGTCCTGCATGACCTCCACCAGTTGCCCGTCGGACAGATACGGTTCGGCCAGATAGGTCGGCAACTGCCCGAAGGCGAACCCAGCCAGTACGATTTCCCGCTCGGTTTCCGGGTCGTCGCAGGTGAACGCCGGCGACACCGGCAGGAATGTCTGCCCTTCGGCCAGCATCCACGGCCAGGGGCGGCCGTTGCTGCGATCCATCAGCATCGACAGCGGCAGGCGCTTGAGTTCCTCGACCGTTTCAGGCCGCGCAACCCTGTCGAGCAAGGAGGGCGCCGCGACGATTTTCAGCACCACCCGGGCGACCGTCCTGGCGATGAAGCGCCGATCCCGCACTGCGCCAACGCGCACGCCGATATCGATTCTGCTGGCCACCGCGTCGGTGATCTGGTCATCCAGGCTCAGGTCGATGCTCAGCCCCGGGTTTTGCTCCATCAGCGGTCTGAGGAACTGCGTCAGGTACAGCCTGCCGATGGCATGCGGCGCCGTGATGCCGACGCGACCGACAATGCCTTTCTCCTGCTGCTTGCTGTTGGCAACGAACAGCTGATCCACCCGATCGAGGGTTTCCCGGGCCTGCAGGGCCAGTTCGGCGCCGAAGGTGGTGACGTGGACCTGGCGGGTGCTGCGATGGAACAGCAGTTCGCCGAAGGTGCGCTCCAGTTCCTTGATCGCTCGCGTGACAGTTTGTGGCGAAGTGCCCAGGCGGGTGGCGGCTTCACGAAAGTTGGTGGATTCGGCTGCCACCGAAAAGATCCGGATCAGCTCCATGCGGTTGAGCATTGCCGTCTACTCCGTTCCAGAAAATGGAATTCTCAAATCCGAACTCTTCCATTTTCTGACGAATAAAACCAGTAGAGACTGAGCCCATCAACCCAAGCAAGCCTCTACAGGAGCACTGAACCATGAGTAACAACATCCAGGGCAAAGTGGTCGTCATCACCGGTGCAAGCAGCGGTCTGGGCGAAGCAACGGCACGTCATCTGGCGGCGCTCGGTGCCCATGTGGTACTTGGCGCCCGTCGTCAGGATCGTCTCGACACGATTGTCCGGGAGATCAGCGCTGAAGGTGGCAAGGCGGTCGCTCTGGCGGTCGATGTCACCCGCCGGGAGGACTTGTCCGCACTGGTCGACAAGGCTGTCCAGACCTTCGGCCGGGTCGATGTGATGATCAACAATGCCGGGCTGATGGCGATCTCGCCGATCAACGAACTGCGCGTCGACGAGTGGGATCGCATGATCGACATCAACGTCAAGGGCGTGTTGTACGGGATTGCCGCCGCCTTGCCAGTGTTCGAAAAACAGCGCAGCGGGCACTTCATCAACATCTCCTCGGTGGCCGGCATCAAAGTGTTCAGCCCGGGCGGTTCGGTCTACAGCGGCACCAAGTACGCGGTGCGCGCCATCTCCGACGGCCTGCGTCACGAAGTCGGCGGTGATATCCGTACCACGACCATCGAGCCGGGAGCGGTGGAGTCCGAGCTGAAATTCGGCAGCGGCCACCAGCCGAGCGCCGAAGTGGTGGGCGAGTTCTACAAGAAGGCCATTCCGGCCGCGTCGGTAGCACGGGCCATCGCTTTCGCGATCGAGCAACCGGCTGATGTGGACATCAACGAGATCGTCCTGCGTCCGACTGCGCAAGACTTCTGATTGATTGAAAGCGCCCTGGCCGAAAGGTCAGGGCGCTTTTTTATGGGCGAGTCATTTTCTGCATTGAGCCAACACCACCTGGCAGGTTTCGGGCGTGCCACCGGAGCGACCGGCGTAACGCATGCAGTTATCCATGGATTTCTTGCGCGCCATGCTCAGGGTAGAGCCCCAGGCCAGTCCGCCTTCTCCCACCGTGGGGAGCGCCTTGGCATAGCAGGGATCGCCCAGGGTCGCGACCGTTTGGCGAGCCGTGGAAGGTTTGCCCGCGCATCCTGCTGTCAGCAGCAGATCGACGGCGAGCAGCGAGAGCAGGGCCCATGACGAGCAGGGGCGCACAGAAAGTCCGGGCATCCTGTTTCCCCTTCGGCCAGAGGCCCGCCGCGTGATGGGGCGGGCTGTCTGATTAGCTTAGACGCTGCAATGCCGGCGCCTTCGACCGTTCAGCGGAGCTGGCGGCTGGGGTCAGGGCAGGGTCATGGTGACCAGGTAATTGCCGGTGCGGATCGGTTTGCCCTTGGGATCCACCAGGGTGTATCGCTGGTCGTAATAGCGGTCCGGGCCATTGTCGGCGAGCAGTTTTACGCTGGTCATCGAGGAGGGCTGATCGATGTTGACCGCATCGAAGGCCATGGCCCGGGCGAGGGCGGGGCAGGTGTTGAGTGTCAGCGCTCCGACTGTGCTGAAAGAGCAATGGCAGGGGCGTTCGACGATACTGCCTTCGAAGCGGATGCTGTTCTGGGCGACGGCGGTGGTTGCCAGGGGCAATGTCGCGAGCAGGTTGAGGACGACAGGCAGAGAGTTGATCTTCATTGCGCACACTCCTTTGCGTTGTAAGGAATACGTCGTTGGGGGTGAGCGTACTGATGTTTTTTCCAGATCGCGAGCGGGATGTGCCGCCTTTGCAGGAGCGAGGCTTGCCCGCGAATAGGCCAGGTCAGTCAACACATTCGTTGAATGACCCATCGCCCTTCGCGAGCAAGCCCGCTCCCACAGACTGCGCGTTTCCTCAGTCCGTACGCAGCGGCTCGGCGCGGGTCTGGGTCGCGTCCACCAGGCGCAGGGTGTCGCGTCCTGCGCGTTTGGATTGGTACAGCGCCACATCGCCTTGTTCGATGATCGCGGTCAAACTGGCCGGTGGATGGTCGAACAGGTGGGCGCCGATGCTCAGGGTGACCGCTTCCGGGGTGTCGAAGGCCTTGGAGGCCGCGTCGTAGAAACGGTCGCGCAGGGTGTTGCCCAGCTCGACGATTCGCTTGTCCGACGCATCCGTGAACACAATCACGAACTCGTCACCGCCCAGCCTTGCCGCCAGCGCACCTTCAGGCAATTGCGAAACGATCATCTCGCTCAGCGTGACCAGCAACCGGTCGCCCGCAGTGTGGCCATACAGGTCGTTGACCAGTTTGAAATTGTCGATATCGATCAACAGCAGGGCGCCCGGTCGATCGGCTGACACATCACCCAACAGGCGCAAAGCCCGCACTTCTAGGGCGCGGCGGTTATACATGGCGGTCAGCGGGTCACGTTCGGCCAGGCGAGCGATCTTCTTCTCGCGCCGATAACGCTCGGTGCCGGTCATCGACAGCGCGATCAGCATGATCGCCATCACCCCTTCGACCAGCGAAATCTGAATGATCTCGCCGCGCAGGGACGCCAGATCGATCAATGTCCCCGGAACCACCGCCGTCAATGCCTTGGCGATGTAGAAAACGCCGTGCCCCATCAGCACATAACGCAACTGCACCGCGCCCACGCTCAACGACTTGCCGTGGGGCCGCAAAAGGTAACTGGCCCTGATCGACAACAGCGCCACCAGCAGCGAATTGGCCACCAGCATGATCTTCGACCAGGACGGATCCTCAGGCAGAAGCAGCAAAGCCATCCAGGCCACGAATATCAGATACCAGGCCCGGGCCAGCCGTGCATTGGTGAACCGCGCCACCCCCAGCAGGAAAAACCAGTGCGCCAGCACCAGCAGACCGTTGGCGAACCAGATACCGATCAATAAGAGCCCGCTCATGCGCAGCAGGGCGAGGGTGGAACCGACGGTGATCGTGGCAAAACCCGCACTGAAACACAGCAAAGACGTTTCCCGAACGCTGCGCCACTCCACCGCCAGGTACAGCGCGGCAGCCGCTGCGAGAGCGACTGAAATTGTCAACATTGTGGGAGGGTCGAGCGCCATAGCCTTGCTGCCTGTCTGATTTTGCAATGAATGGGCGCGATTGTAAGGCTTGGGCCGATTTTTAGCAGGTACCGCCGTTCCAGTTGAGTGGATGCGGTAGCTGCCCGGTGGCAGGGCAGCTACCGGTTGTTCTCTTTATGACATCCGCGATTCGCCCGCTGCGTCCATCAAACGCTCAACGGTAGCTCCACCGCGTGAAAAAACCAGCCACACAAACAACAACACACTAATCCCAATCAGAACCGACGAAACCGCAATCACCGGCTCGACGGACGCAAACCCCTTCATGCGCAAGGTCAGCGCCCCCAGCATCACCGGCACACCAATATTCCAGCTCCAGAACTGGGCGGTGGCGATGCGACCCTCGGTGGTTGCCGGGCAAACGGTGCCGATGAGGCCGAAGAGTGCCATCGATACCCAGCCCAACAGATTGACATGGGCATGGACCGCGAAGAGTGAGTGGTCGCCGGAGGCGCCCATTGTCACGCCCAGACCCACGCCAACAGCGAAGTAGACGACAGCGAGCCGAAACCAGGTTTGCGAACGGGAGTTGTAACTCATGGCATTCACCTCATGCGCCCTGAGGCGCGCTCAGTTGCTGGACGATTGAAATGAGGTCCTTCTGACGCGCGGTTAGGCGCTTGAGGGCGAGCACTTGTTGGCGCGCTTCCTGATATCTATTATGAGACAATAGTCTCATTACAAGACGGAGTATCATTTATTCCATGGCCAATACGAAGTCAAGCACGTTGCTCCCCAGCGGTCATCAGGGGCGTGCCAACCAGCGCAATCGAACCCGTCAGGCACTGATCGAGGCCGCTGCCGCGTTGCGTGAAGAGGGGCTGAATCCGACGATCGCCGAGGTGGCGGAGCGGGCGATGGTGTCGCGGGCCACGGCCTATCGCTACTTTCCCTCGCCGCAAGCGCTGATCAGCGAGACGGCGACCGACCGGGACATGCAGCCGCTGGAGCATTTCTGGAAGCCGGGCGAGGACCCGGTCAAGGGCGTGGGGCTGGCGGCGAATGCGCTGAACAAGCTGTTGATCGGGGACGAGGTCGGTCTGCGCATGATGGAGCGTTCGTTCATGACCGTGTGGCTGGAGAATGAATCTGGCGAAACGCCGCTGCGGCCGGGGCGACGCATGAGTTACATCGAGCCGATTGTCGACTCGCTCAAGGATCGGCTCTCAGCCCGGGCGCGCAAGCGCCTGAAGCAGGCGCTGTCGATCGTCATGGGCACCGAAGCGTTGATTGCCGTGCGGGATGTGGGGGGCGCCAGTGTCGAGGAGTCGCTGGGTGCCGCGGCCTGGGCGGCGAGGGCGTTGGTTCGTCAGGCGTTGGAGGAGGAGCAAGTACGGAGAAAGCCTGCGCGTTCGGCTTAATGCCAGGCCACCGCGCCCCCTGTAGCAGCAGGCTCGCCAGCTGCTACAGGGGGCGCGGTGGCCTGAAAAAGTCGAAATCACGCTCATCTGTTACGCGGCAACTCCACCCGCGCCAGCAACCCCCCACCACTGCGATTACTCAAACTCAACTCCCCACCCTGTTCGCGCACAATCGCCCTGGCAGCCGAAAGCCCCAACCCAACCCCACCGGTATCGCGATTACGCGAACTTTCCAGGCGGAAGAACGGATCGAACACCCGCTGCAGCGCCTCCTCGGGAATACCCGGCCCTTCGTCGCTGACCTCGATGCACACCCAATCGTCATCGAACTTCAGCGCAGCGCCCGGATGCAGCCCATACTTCACCGCGTTCTCCAGCAGATTGACCACCACACGCTTGATCCCCAGCGGCCGGCCGTCGTACACCCAATGCGCGGGCCCGGTGAAGTCGATGTTGATGCCCTGGTCGCGAAAGTCATCAATGATGGTCTGCAGCAGTTCCGACAGGTCGAACGCCGTGGATTGCTCCAGGTGCGTGTCTTCGCGGAAGAACGCCAGGGCCGCGTTGATCATCGACTGCATCTCTTCGATGTCGCGAATCATCTTGCGCTGATGGTCCAGGTCCTCCATGAACTCACTGCGCAGGCGCATCCGCGTCAACGGCGCGCGCAGGTCATGGGAGATGGAGGCGAGCATGTGCGTGCGTTCGCCGATGAAGTGCTGGATCTGCGCCTGCATGGTGTTGAAGGCGATGATCACCTGGCGTATTTCGTGGGGACCTTCGATGGCGATGGGCGGCGCGCTCAGGTCGCCGCCGAAGCGCCGCGCGGCGCCGGCGAAGCGCTGCAGGGGACTCGCCAGCTGACGCGTGGCGACCCAGGCCACCAGCAGCGTGGCGATCAGCCCCAGGGCGATGATCACCGCGATTCGTGTGCCGGTGTCCAGACCCCAGCTGCGTTCAGGCGGGGTGAAGGTCAACCAGCTGCCATCGACCAGCCGCACCAGCGCGACGTAATGCGCCTGGGCACTGTTATCCGGCCAATCTGCGGGATTGAACACCTCCATGTCTCGATCATCCCCCAGCAACTTGTGCAGCACCGGCACCTTGCGGGGTTCGACCAGGGCGCCGCCCGTGGGCAGGCCGAACGCGCTGCGATCAGTCCCCCAGGCCACTTCGAGCATGGGATTGCTCGCCGCGCTCGCCAATTGCGCGCGCAACGCCGTCGGCGCCGCCTCGATCAGCCGGGTGGTCACGGCAATCTGTTCCAGCAGGCCGGTGCGCTCGATGGGCGGTCGGGCCCAGGTGCCGGCGACCTGCACGAACAGGGCATTGAGGGTCAGCGAAGCGGCCATCGCGGCGACAATGGTCAGGGCAATCCGGCGCCTCAGGGTGTCGCGGCGAAACATCCGGCCGATCACGAACGGGTGACCTTGGCGGTGAACATGTAACCTCCATTGCGCACGGTACGGATCAGGTCCGGGCGCTTGCTGTCCGGTTCGATTTTGCGTCGCAGACGGCTGACCTGCACGTCGATGCTGCGATCGAAGGCGTCGTGGCCCTGGCCGTGGGTCAGGTCGATCAGTTGCTCGCGGGTGAGGATGCGCTGGGGATGTTCGAGGAACACCACCAGCAGGTCGAATTCGCCACCGGACAGCGGAATCATCACGTTGTCGGGGGAGCGCAGCTCGCGGCAGGTGATATCCAGGTGCCAACCGGCGAAGCTGCTGACCGGCCGGGACGGCTCGCCGACCGGGCTTTTCTGCTCACCGGCGCGACGTTGCAGGGCGCGGACCCGGGCCAGCAGTTCCTGGGGGGCGAAGGGTTTGGTCAGGTAGTCGTCGGCCCCCAGTTCCAGGCCGACGATGCGATCGCTCAGCTCGGCCATGGCCGTCAACATGATGATCGGGATCCCGGTCTGCGCCCGCACTTTCTGGCACAGGCTCAGTCCGCTTTCACCGGGCAGCATCACATCGAGGATGATGGTGTCCGGCCGATTCTGCGCGATCGCCGCCCACATGGCGTCACCGTGAGGTGCCACTTCCACCTCATAGGCGTGCTGAACGAAGAACTTCTTCAGCAGGGACAGTATTTCCATATCGTCGTCGACGATCAGCAGTCTGCTCACGGTTACCGGGTCCAGGGCTCAAAAAAGGAGGGCATCTAAAACCATTTCGATGCCCGGGTCATATATTTCAATCGAGCAACATTCCTGCAACACAGACATCAAGCGGACATTCTCGGGCAAAAACCTTCCTTCACCCTGCCGGCATTCCATTGACGGAGGTATTCATGAAGGTTTTAAACGGCATCCCGACCGCTGTGGGGCGCAACACCGAGCGTCCCCTGATCCTGACCCAACGTACCGCGTTGCCCGGGGGCGACAAGTCGATCCTGTTCCAGGAGACGTGCCTTGGGCTGGCCAGTGATCAGAGCCAGATTGTCATGCGCCGCTACTTCGAGCGCTACAGCCCGGAAGGCTCCCATTGGGTGGAATACATCCACTCCATCCCGACCGCCGAATTCATCCACTGGATCATGACCCATGGCCAGATGCGCATCGAGTGCTCGGAAGACGCCCCCCACGCCCAATTTCACGCCCACGCCTGATAAGGAATCAGCATGATCAGAACCCTTCGCTCGCTGTCGCTGTTGTTCGCGGCCACCCTGACCCTGTCGGCGTGCAGCAGCAAAAAAGTCACCCCAGAAATGTATACCGGCTTTCTGTATGACTACAGCCTGTTGTCGGAACGTCAGGCGCCGTCCGGCCAGACCGTGTTGAGCTGGGTCAGCCCCGCGGTGAAGCGCGGGCGCTACACCACGGTCTATCTGGCACCGAGCCAGTTCTACCCGGGCCCTGAGCCGACCGAGCGGATTCCCTTGAGCACGCTGTCCGGGGTGACCGACTACTATGATGCGGCGCTGCGATCCGAGCTGAGCAAGATGCTGCCCCTGGTCACCAAACCCGATTCCGACACCCTGATCGTCAGGCCCGCGATTACCCGGGTTGCGGCCAGTCCCCAGGGCCTGAAGTTCTATGAATGGCTGCCGGTGACGCTGGTCGCGGCGGGGGTGAGCACGGCCACCGGTATCCGCGACCAGGACAGCGAGATCGCCACCGAAGTGTCCTTCGAAGACGGCGCGACCGGGGAGGTGGTGGCCGAGGTCGTGCGCATGGGCACAGGCCTGGCGCTGGACGACGACAAGCAGGTCCTGACGCCGGATGACGTCAAGGTGGTGCTCGATGGCTGGGCCAGCGACTTGCGCCAGTCCTATACCGCGATTCGCAAGTAAGCAGCCTCAACCCTGCGCGGGCGGCCCCGCGCAGGGCAAGTCCCGTGGAACCGGTCAGCGGCCACCGAGGAAAAGCACGAGACTTGCCGCTGAAAAACCGGATAATGGCGGCCAATTTCGCTTAGCTCGCTATTCTGGTGTTCCCCCATGGAAATCAAGGTCAACTTTCTCGACAACCTTCGACTTGAAGCCAAGTTCGACGACTTCACCGTGATCGCCGATCAGCCCATTCGCTACAAGGGCGATGGTTCGGCGCCGGGGCCGTTCGATTACTTCCTGGCTTCCTCGGCGTTGTGTGCCGCCTATTTCGTGAAGTTGTACTGCGAGACCCGCAACATCCCCACCGACAATATCCGCCTGTCGCAGAACAACATCGTCGACCCGGAAAACCGCTACAACCAGATCTTCAAGATCCAGGTCGAGCTGCCGGCCGACATCTCCGACAAGGACCGCCAGGGCATCCTGCGTTCCATCGACCGTTGCACCGTGAAGAAGGTGGTGCAGGCCGGCCCCGAGTTCGTGATCGAAGAGGTGGAAAACCTCGACGCCGACGCCCAGGCGTTGCTGATGCCGAACTCCACGTCCGAAGGTGGCACCTACATCGTCGGCAAGGACCTGCCGCTGGAGCAGACCATCGCCAACATGTCGGGCATCCTCGCCGACCTTGGCATGAAGATCGAAATCGCCTCCTGGCGCAATATCGTGCCCAACGTCTGGTCGCTGCATATCCGCGATGCCCATTCGCCGATGTGCTTCACCAACGGCAAGGGTTCGACCAAGGAAAGCGCGCTGGCCTCGGCGTTGGGCGAGTTCATCGAGCGTCTGAACTGCAACTTCTTCTACAACGACCAGTTCTGGGGCGAAGACATCGCCAACGCGCCGTTCGTGCATTATCCCGATGAGCGCTGGTTCCAGCCTGGACGCAAGGACGAGCTGCCCGAGGAAATCCTCGACGCGTACTGCCTGAAAATCTACAACCGCGATGGCGAGCTGCGCGGTTCCCACCTGTTCGACACCAACTCCGGCAATGAAGCCCGCGGCATCGTCTCGCTGCCATTCGTGCGCCAGTCCGATGGCGAGGTGGTGTACTTCCCGTCCAACCTGATCGAAAACCTCTACCTGAGCAACGGCATGAGCGCCGGCAACACCCTGGCCGAGGCCCAGGTGCAGTGCCTGTCGGAGATCTTCGAGCGGGCGGTGAAGCGGGAAATCATCGAAGGTGAATTTGCGCTGCCGGACGTACCGGCCGAAGTGCTGGCGAAGTATCCGGGGATTCTCGCGGGCATCCAGGGCCTGGAAGCCCAGGGCTTCCCGGTGCTGGTCAAGGATGCGTCCCTGGGCGGCGAGTTCCCGGTGATGTGCGTGACCCTGATGAACCCGCGCACCGGCGGCGTGTTTGCTTCCTTCGGCGCGCACCCGAGCTTCGAGGTGGCGCTGGAGCGCAGCCTGACCGAACTGCTGCAGGGCCGCAGTTTCGAAGGCTTGAACGACCTGCCGCAGCCGACTTTCGAAGGTCACGCGGTGACCGAGCCGAACAACTTCGTCGAGCACTTCATCGATTCCAGCGGTGTGGTGTCCTGGCGCTTCTTCAGTGCCAAGCCTGAGTACGAGTTCGTCGAGTGGGACTTCTCGGGGCAGGGCGAAGACTCCAACGCCGAAGAAGCCGCCACCTTGTTCGGCATCCTGGAAAACATGGGCAAGGAATCGTACATGGCGGTCTACGAGCACATCGGTGCCACCGCCTGCCGTATCCTGGTGCCGGATTATTCGGAGATCTACCCGGTCGACGACCTGATCTGGGACAACACCAACAAGGCGCTGTTCTTCCGCGAAGACATCCTCAACCTGCATCGCCTGGACGAAGCCGGGCTGAAGGATCTGGTGGAGCGTCTGGTGGAAAGCGAACTGGACGACTACACCGACATCACCACCCTGATCGGCATCGAGTTCGACGACAACACGGCCTGGGGGCAGCTGACGATTCTCGAGTTGAAGGCGCTGATTTACCTGGCGTTGCAGCAGTTCGAAGAGGCGAAAGAGGCGGTGGAAACCTTCCTGCAGTACAACGACAACACGGTCGAGCGCGGGTTGTTCTACCAGGCGGTGAATGCGGTTCTGGAAATGGAACTGGACGAGGATCTGGAACTGGAAGATTACGAAGCCAACTTCCGCCGGATGTTCGGCAACGAGCGCATGGACGCCGCGATCGGCTCGGTCAACAGCAGCGTCCGCTTCTACGGCCTGACTCCGACCAGCATGAAGCTCGAAGGCCTGGACCGCCATTTGCGCCTGATCGATAGCTACAAGAAGCTGCACAGCGCTCGGGCTAACCTGAAGGGCTGATGCCCTGCAGGTTGCAATCCCCGCGAAACCTGTAGGAGCGAGGCTTGCCCGCGAAGAGGCCGGCACATCCGGCATCTGTGTTGGCAGGCCTGACGCCTTCGCGAGCCCGCCCACAGTTTTTTTGTTTTTATCCAACTGGCATCATCGGCCAGCCTCGCTTTTCATATCAGGGAGATACCGCAATGGAAGAAAGGGTGTTGAAGTGGAAGCTGGTCAACTTTCTGGTGGCCGATGTCGAGGTGGATTTCGTATCCGCCAACGATGAATACACCGAAGCCGACATCATCAATCTGGATGTGCTGGGCAATGTGCTGGAGTCTTTCAGACAGAGGCACGGCGGGCTCTGGGTTGGCGGGGGACTGGTGATCACCTCGCGGGTCGTTCGACTGAGCGCCAATGGGCTGAACCGCGCCGTTCAGTCCGGGGCCCTGGATATCGAACTGCCGTTGCCGCAGATCCGCAGGGTCACCGTCGAAGGCGGCTTCATTACCAAAATCGTGCGCCTGGACACCCGCGCCGGCAGCGTCAAGTTCCGTTGCTATGGTGCGAAGAAGGTCGCCGCGCTGATCGGGACGCTGATGTCCCAGCGCGGATAACGGCCATCAGTGATGCCGGGTGAGGGCGGCTTCGATGCAGTTCAGCAGCTTGTCGGCGTCGCAGGGTTTGGGCAGGCAGGCGATCAGCTCCGGTGAGTGAGCGCCCGGGGTCGGGGCGGCGGCGGGGTAGGCGGTGATCAATATCGTGGGGATGTGAATGCCTGTCGCAATCAATTGCTCAAACATCTCCACACCGCTCATGCCCGGCATCTGGATGTCGGACACCAGGCAATCGGTTTCAGCCAGGGCGTTCGCAGCGAGAAACTCCAGCGCGCTGCAATAGGTCCGGGTCTTGTAGCCGCTGGAACGCAACAGGCTTTCCAGGGCACCGCGAACGGAATCGTCATCATCCACAACTGCAATGTTCGCTGCAGTGCGTTTGTGAGTGTCTTGCGTCATTGAATTTGCTCGTTACTGCGCCCGGTGTCCCCACACGATACGCGGTCTTTGTCGAGGAAAAATCATATCTAGGTATAGGTCGCTAAGATCTATATGTTGATGTAGCGGGCCTCATTCAATGCCATCTTTGGTGATTGATCGGGCTGCCGGTATGGCAGTTGCCGGTCCTGCTACAGTGTTGTGGCGCAACTGACTGGTGGCCTCCAATTCAGATGGATAACAGCATGCAGATACTATGGGACGACGGCGAGCGTATCTTCTGTCGCGAACTTCGCTCGGGTGCCGGTGGCGAAAGCACGGTGCTGGTCACGCGACCCGCCGCCGAGCAACCGCTGCCGGCCTGTCTTGGCCGTCTCTCTCACGAATTTGCCCTCAGGGACGAACTCGACGGCAGCTGGGCGGTTCGGCCGCTGGAGATCGTGCGCGAAAGCGGCCAGGTCCTGCTGGTGCTGGAAGATCCCGGTGGCGAGCCACTGGTGCAGCTGCTGACGGCGCCCATGGACACCACCTTTTTCCTGCATCACGCCATCAGCATCGCCGTCGCGATCGGCAAACTCCACCAGCGCGGTCTCGTTCACAAAGACATCAAGCCCAGCCACATCCTGGTCAACTGCTCCGACGGCCAGGCCCGGCTCACCGGCTTCGGCCTGGCGTCGCAACTGCCCCGCGAGCGCCAGGCGCCCGAGACCATCGCCGGTACGCTGGCCTACATGGCACCCGAGCAGACGGGGCGGATGAATCGCTCGATCGATTCGCGCAGCGACCTGTATTCCTTCGGCGTCACCCTCTACCAGATGCTCACCGCCACGCTGCCGTTCACCGCCGTCGACCCGATCGAATGGGTGCATTGCCATATCGCGAAGAAGCCGGTGCCGGCCAGTTCCAGGGTCGAGAGCATTCCCCAGGTCCTCTGCGACATCGTCAGGAAACTGCTCGCCAAGACCGCCGAAGAGCGCTATCAGACCGCTGCCGGCGTCGAACACGATTTGCGCCGCTGCCTGACCGAGTGGCAACAGACCGGCCAGATCAAGCCCTTCACCCTCAGCGAACACGGCGCCTCCGACCGGCTGCTGATTCCCGAAAAACTCTACGGACGCGAGCGTGAAGTCGACACCCTGGTGAGCGCGTTCAACCGCATCATCACCAGCAGCACGCCGGAGCTGGTGCTGGTCACCGGCTATTCCGGTATCGGCAAGTCCTCGGTGGTCAACGAGCTGCACAAGGTGCTGGTTCCGCCGCGGGGGCTCTTCGCTTCCGGCAAGTTCGATCAATACAGCCGCGACATTCCCTATTCGACCCTGGTGCAGGCGTTCCAGAGCCTGGTCCGCACCCTGCTGGGCAAGAACGACACGGAACTGGCCGAATGGCGAGACGCCTTGCAGCAAGCGCTGGAGCCCAACGCGCGGCTGATCACCGACCTGATTCCCGAGCTCAAGCTGATCATCGGCGAGCCGCCACCCGTTCCGGCGCTGGACCCGCAGCAGGCGCAACGCCGCTTTCTGCTGGTGCTGCGCCACTTTATCGGGGTGTTCGCCCAGGCCGATCATCCGCTGGCCCTGTTTCTCGACGACCTGCAATGGCTCGACGCGGCAACCCTCGACCTGCTCGAGGACCTGTTGACCAGCTCGGACACCCGCCACCTGATGCTCGTCGGCGCCTACCGCAGCAACGAGGTGGACGCCGGGCATCCGTTGTCGCTGAAGATCGAGGCCATCCGCAAGGCCGGTGGCAGGGTCGATGAAATCACCCTGGCGCCGCTGGCCAAGACCCACATCGAACAGTTGATCGCCGAAGCGCTGGATGACCAGATTCCACGGGTCGAGCCATTGGCGCAGCTGGTGCTGGACAAGACCGCCGGCAATCCGTTCTTCGTCATCCAGTTCCTGCAAACCCTGGCCGATGAACAGTTGCTGACCTTCGATCACCACCTGAGTCGCTGGTTCTGGGACCCGGATCGCATCCATGCCAAGGGCTACACCGACAACATCGTCGACCTGATGGTCGACAAGCTGACCCGCCTGCCAGCCGATACCCAGCACGCGCTGCAGCAGCTCGCCTGCCTGGGCAACGTGGCCGGCATCAACGCCCTGGCCACCGCCATGGAAGTGCCCAAGACGCAACTGCGCACGGTGTTGTGGGAGGCGATTCGCCAGGAACTGGTCGAGCGCCTGGACGGTGCCTATGCCTTCGTTCACGACCGAATTCATGAAGCCGCCTATTCGCTGATCCCGAAGGAATCGCGGGCCCAGGCGCATCTGCGGATCGGTCGGCTGCTGGCAGCGCAGACACCCGCGCAAGGCGTGGAGGAGGCGATCTTCGAAATCGTCGGCCAGCTCAATCGCGGTGCGACCTTGCTCACCGATCTGCGTGAGCGCGAGCAACTGGCCGAATTCAACCTGATTGCCGGCCAGCGCGCCAAGGCGTCGTCGGCCTACGCTTCGGCACTCAATTACCTCACCACCGGTGCCCAGCTGTTGGGCGTGGATTGCTGGACGCGGCGCAACGGGCTGAGCTTCGCCCTGGAATTGAACCGCGCCGAATGCGAGTTCCTCACCGGCCAGCTCGCCATCGCCGACGAGCGCCTGACTGCGTTGGCCGGACGCGCCACGACCGTCATCGAGCGCGCCAACGTCGCCTGCCTGCACATGGATGTCTATCTGCTGCTCGATCGCAGCGATGCCTCGGTCGCGGTCTGTCTGGACTATCTGCGGCATGTAGGAATCGAATGGTCGGCGCACCCCAGCGACGATGATGTGCGTCGTGAGTACGACCGCATCGGCGAGATGCTGGGTGACCGGGTCATCGAAGACCTTATTGACCTGCCGTTGATGGAGGACGCCACTTCCCTGGTGACCGTCAACGCCCTGGGCAAACTGTTCGCCCCGGCGTTGCAGACCGATACCAACCTGTCCTGCCTGTCGATCTGCAAGGCGGTCAGCATGAGCCTCCAATGGGGTAACTGCGATGCGTCCTGTGTGCTCTATGCCAACGTCTTTCGGGTCGCCGGCCCGCGCTTCGGCGACCATGAGGTGGGGTTCCGTTTCGGCCAGTTGGGCTGCGATCTGGTCGAGCAACGCGCACTGACACGGTTCGAAGCCAGCACCTATCTGTGTTTCTCCTGTTTTGCCGTGCGCTGGATGCGTCCCGTGGCGCAGTGCCGGGACCTGTTGCGCCGCTCGTTCGTGGCGGCCAACCGGATCGGCGATCTGCCCTACGGCGCCTATGCCGGCAACAACCTCACCGCCGATCTGCTGTTCGCCGGCGAGCCGTTGCCCGAGGTGCAGGGCGAGGCCGAGCAGGGCCTGGCCTATGCGCGCAAAGTGCGCTTCGGCCTGGTGACCGATTTCATCTCCACGCAGCTGGTGCAGATCCGCATGCTGCGCGGCCTGACCCCGACGTTTGGGCGTCTGGAAGAGGGCGAATTCAACGAGGCCGAAACCGAAACGCATCTGTCCAGCACCCCGGATCTGGTGCTCGCCGAGTGCCTGTACTGGGTGCGCAAACTCCAGGCCCGTTACATGGCCGGCGAGCCTGAAGCCGCCATGCAGGCCGCTGACAAGGCGCAGCAGTTGCTCTGGGTATGCCAGGGCTTCTTCGAGGAAGCCGAGTACTACTTCTACGACGCGCTGGCCCGGGCGGCCTGCTGTGATGGCCTGGAGCCTGGCGAGCAAGCGCCGCACCTGGCGGCCATGGGTGTCGATTACCAGCAGTTGCACGGCTGGGCGCAACAGTGTCCGGAAAATTTCGCCAGCCGTGCGGCCTTGATCGCGGCCGAGATCGCCCGTGTCGAAGGGCGCGTGGTGGATGCCGAGAAGCTTTACGAGCAAGCCATCAACCTGGCGCAGAACAGCGGTTTCATCCATATCGAGGCACTGGCCAACGAGCTGGCGTCGCGCTTCTATGCCGCGCGGGGCCTGGGCAAGATCGCCCGGGTCTACCTGCAGGATGCCCGCTACGGTTATCTGCGCTGGGGCGCCGATGGCAAGGTGCGCCAGCTGGACGCGAAGTATCCGTCGCTGCGCACCGAGGAACACACCCTCGGCCCGACCACCACCATGGCCACGGCGGTCGAGCACCTGGATCTGGCGACCGTGCTCAAGGTTTCCCAGGCGGTGTCGGGCGAGATCGTTCTGGAAAAGCTGATCGACACGGTCATGTTCACCGCCATCGAACAGGCCGGTGCCGAACGTGGCCTGTTGATTCTGTCGGATGCCGGCGAGCACCGGATCGCCGCCCAGGTGACCACCGGCGACGACGCCACGCAGTTGCGCGATGCCGCGATCAGTGGCGAGCTGTTGCCCGAGTCGGTGCTCTATCAGGTCCTGCGTACCCGCGAGAGCATCGTCCTGGACGACGCCATGAGCGAAGCGCCGTTCGCCGCCGACCCCTACGTGCGCCAACAGCGCGCCCGCTCGATTCTCTGCCTGCCATTGATGAACCAGGCCAAGCTGGTGGGCGCGCTGTATCTGGAAAACAACCTGACTGCCCGGGTGTTCAGCCCGAACCGCATCGCCGTGCTGAAACTGGTGGCGTCCCAGGCGGCGATCTCGCTGGAAAACGCCCGGTTGTACCGTGAGGTCGCCGAGCGCGAATCGAAGATCCGGCGTCTGGTGGACGCCAACATCATCGGCATCGTGGTGTGGAATGCCAACGGTGAAATCATCGAGGCCAATGAGGCGTTTCTGCGCATGCTCGAATACACCCGTGAGGACCTCGATTCCGGCCGGTTGCGTTGGCGCGATCTGACCGTGCCGCAGTATCGCGAACTCAGCGAGCGCTCCGTGCAGGACGCGATGCGCACCGGCCGCGCGCAACCTTTCGAGAAGGAGTACTTCAAGAAAGACGGCAGCACCTTGCCGGTGATCGTTGGCCTGGCGATGTTCGAAGCCGACAGCAAGGAAGGGGTCGCCTTCGTGCTGGACCTGACCGAGCGCAAACAGGCGGAAGAACAGATCCGTGAAAGCGAGCGGCGTTATCGCGAGGTGCAGACCGAGCTGGCCCACGCCAACCGTGTCGCCACCATGGGGCAGTTGGTGGCGTCGATCGCGCACGAGGTCAACCAGCCGATTGCCGCGGCGATCCTCAACGCCAATGCCGCGCAGCGCTGGCTGAACATCCAGCCGCCGGAGCTTGACGAGGTCCGTCAGGTGCTTGCCCGGCTGATCCAGGATGCCAACCGCGCCGCCGATGTGCTGGGGCGCATTCGCGGGCATATCCGCAAGGCGCCGCCGCAGAAAGGCCCGCTGGACATCAACGTGGCCATCGGCGAGATGATCGAGTTCACCCGTGGCCAGATCATGAAGAACGGCGTGACGTTGCAGACCCAACTCACCGACGGCTTGCAGTTGATCGTCGGTGATCGTGTAGAGCTGCAGCAGGTGCTGCTCAACCTGATCATGAATGCGCTGGAGGCGATGGGCGTGACCCCGCAAGGTGAGCGCGAGTTGCAGATCAGCGCGGTGCCGGGGGATGAGGGTTACCTGCTGGTGAGCGTCAGTGATTCGGGGCCGGGTTTTGCCACGGAGAACCCCGACCAGGTGTTCACCTCGTTCTACACCACCAAGGCCACGGGGCTGGGCATGGGCTTGTCGATCTGTCGTTCGATCATCGAGGCCCATGGCGGGCGGCTGTGGGCGAGCGCCAATCAGCCGCGTGGGGCGACTGTTCAGTTCACGCTACCGATCATGCAGGCGTGAGTTTTAACCTTCCATGAGTGCCGGCTAATACTTTGGTTTAGCCGGCGCATATCAATGGGTCGAACGAAGTAATCGCTTGTACAAATGTGCCTCCGCAACCCCGGCGATATAGTCGTTTCAAGGGTTTCGGAGAACTTCATCGTGAAAAGCCTGCTGAACATCGAACAGTCGCTGCTTCAGGTACCGGTTGGTTCCCACCTGATCACGGCGCGCAAGTTCTACATCCATCACGGCATCTACCTTGGCGCGGGGCGCGTTGCCCATTACGCCGGGTACAGCGGTTCCTTTACGCCGGGCCCCATCGAAGTCACCGATCTTGAGCATTTCGCCAATGGCCGGGCGGTCTGGGTGCTGGACGAGCAGGGTGAATATTGCGGCGAAGAAATCGTCCGTCGCGCGTATTCGAGGGTCGGCGAACGGCACTACCGGATCTTTTCCAACAACTGCGAACATTTCTGCAACTGGTGCACCCGTGGCAAGAGCCACAGTACCCAGGTCGAACTTCTGCTGAACTCGCCCCGTGGTTTTTTCTCGATGATGTCGGGGCTGGAGGATGGCTTCACTGCATAAGGTTTTTGTAGGGACCGCGGTGACCGGTTGGGGTAAGGCACTGTGCTACACTTTTTTTCCCATCATTTGTTGAAGAGTGTCGTGCATGAATGCTCCGTTCAATGAGTCGCAAAACAATGTTTCCATTGTTTACGTAGTGGACGATGACGCTTCCATTCGCGATGCGCTCAGCAACCTGTTGCGCTCGGCCGGCATGCGGGTTGAAACCTTTGCCTCGACGGCGGAATTTCTTCAGCGTTCAAAGACGGATGGTGCCAGCTGCCTGGTGCTGGATGTACGTCTGCAGGGTAGCAGTGGCCTGGATTTTCAGCGTCAGCTGGTTGATTCGCACTCCAGCATTCCAGTCATTTTCATCACCGGTCATGGCGACATCGAGATGTCGGTCAAGGCGATGAAGGCCGGTGCGGTGGATTTCCTGGCCAAGCCGTTTCGTGAGCAGGATCTGTTGGATGCGGTGTCAGCGGCGCTGCAGGCGGATATCAAGCGTCGTGAGGTTGAGCGGCAGACTTCGAATCTGCATGCCGATTATCAGTCCCTGACTCCTCGTGAGAAGGAGGTCATGGCGTTGGCGGTCAAGGGGTTGATGAATAAGCAGATTGCGGGGCAGATGAATCTGAGTGAAATTACGATCAAGATTCATCGTTCTCATGCGATGAAGAAGATGCATGCCAAGTCGTTTGCGGAATTGGTGCGGATGGCTGAGGCGCTTGAGCGGGGATAGCCCCGCATTCCCTTGCTCGCGATGCTTTTTCGGTTGTGTACATATCCGTTGCTGCGGATGCGGCCGCTTTCTTTGTTTCGGCCTGGCGGCCGACTCCCTTTGGCAAACGCCGGA